>NZ_JACYUS010000001.1:0-1963240 GCF_014841895.1 Sphingomonas sp. CFBP 13728
CTCATCCACGCTCTCCTCACGGAGCCTGAATCAGATCGCGCCTCTCACATCAATGGGTCCTGACCCTAAGGCGTTGCTCCATCGCGGCGAGGATGCCCGCCTTGTCGGTCAGGCGGACGCAGATGATGAACGGGAAGTCGAAGCGGTCGCGATAGGCTGTATTGAGCGCTTGGAAGCGGTCGAACTCGGCGGGCGTCAGGCGGTCGAGACCGGCAGAGGCTTGCTCGGCGGTCGAGGCCGCTGTCAGCGTGCGGTCGATCGCGGCCTTGCCGGCGAGTTCGGGATGCGCGCGGATCAGGGCGAGCTGGTCTTCGGGGCTTGCGGCGTGGACCGCGGCCATCAGTCCGGCGTGCACGTCGGTGAAGGGGAGCCGTTCGGCGGCGCGTTCGACGACCCAGGGCGAGTGCTCGAACAGGGCGGCATGGCGCGCGACGAACGCTTCCGCGGCGGTCAATGCGTCGTCCCTTCGAGGCTGACATGCGCGGAGACGACTTTCCAGCCATCGGCGAACTTCACCCAGGCCTGCGTCTGGCGGCCGCGGCGGTCGCTGGCTTCGCGGTGGAATTCGGCGTCGGCGGTGGCGAACGCATCGCCATAGACGGTGATCGCGACGCGGCCGAGTTTGCGCTGGGGCGACCCGCCGCGGCCTTTGCGGAAGTCGCGGATCGCGTCGATGCCGTACAGGACTTCGCCGACCCCGTAGCGGTTGGTGGTGGGCGCGGCGTGGAACAGCGCGTCGAGCGCGGCGACGTCGTCGGCCATCAGCGCGCGCTCATAGGCTTCGAACGCCTGGGTCACTTCGGCGAGCAGGACGGGGTCGTCGATCATCATGCGGGGTGCACCTCCATCCAATGGCGGGCGATATCGATGCGGCGTGCGACCCACGCGTCTCCGCTGGCGATGACGTGGTCGATGAACTTGCCGAGCGCGAGCGCGCGGGCGGGGCGGCCGGCGATGCGTGCGTGGAGGCCGACCGACATCATCCGCCCGCCTTCGCTGCGCAGTTGCTCGAACGTGTCGCGAAGGTAGCGGAAGAACTGGTCTCCTTCCGTGAAGCCGTTCTGGCTCACGAACTTCATGTCGTTGGCGTCCAGCGTGTAGGGGACGATCAACTGCCGGCCGACCCAGTAGGGCAGGTCGTCGGCATAGCTGTCGGCATCGTAGGCGAAGCCGCCTTCCTCCGCGACGAGCCGCGCGGTGTTGGGCGAGGTGCGGCCTTGGTACCAGCCAAGCGGGCGGGTGCCGGTCAGGCGGGTATGGAGCGCGACGGCTTCGGCGATGTGCGCGCGTTCGACGGCTTCGGGGACGGACTGATAGTCGATCCAGCGGAGGCCGTGGCTGGCGATTTCCCAATCCGCGGCGAGCATCGCCTCGACTGCGGCGGGGTTCGTCTCGAGCGCTTTGGCGACGCCGAAGACCGTGACGGGAAGCGCGCGTTCGGTGAACAGGCGGCGGAGGCGCCAGAAGCCGGCTCGCGCGCCATATTCGTAGAGGCTTTCCATCGCCATCGCACGGTCGGGGTGGCTTGCTGCGCCGACCATTTCGGAGAGGAACGCCTCGGAACCGGCGTCGCCGTTGAGGACGCTGTTCTCGGCGCCTTCCTCGTAATTGATGACGAACTGCACGGCCACGCGTGCGCCGCCGGGCCAGCGCGGATCGGGGGGTGTGGCGCCGTAGCCGATCAGGTCGCGCGCGGGAGTCATGCGTGCCAGGCCTCGAGCGCGGCCTTCACCGCTTCGCCGTCGGGGAGCAAATAGCCCTCAACTTTGAGGCATGCCTCGAGTGCGGCGAGGGTCAGCAGCACCTTATGCTTCATCGCGTTATAGCCCATCGCGCCGAGCCGCCAGATTTTGCCCTGAAGCGGTCCGAACGCGGTACCGATCTCGATCTCGAAATGCTCGCGCATCGCGGTGCGGACGCGTTCGCCGTCGACGCCGTCGGGGATGTAGACGCCAGTCACGTTGGTCATCCGGTGCGCGTCATCGCCGAAGACCCTGAGGTCCATGGCGCGCAGGCCGGCGGTCATGGCACGGCCGGCTGAGGCGTGGCGGGCATAGCGCGCGTCGAGGCCTTCGCCGAGCGCCAGCCTTGCGCATTCCCTTGCCGCGTAGAGCATCGACGTTGCTTCGGTATGGTGGTTGAGGCGCTTGTCCGACCAGTAATCCATGATCATCGCGAGGTCGAAATAGTTGGATCCGATGCGGGGGCCGGCGCCGTCGGAGATGTCGTCGCGACGGATGCCGCGCTCGACATGGCGGCGTGCCGCGATGTGCGCCGCGGCGGTGTCGGAGATCGTGATCGGGGCCGAGCCGGACGGGCCGCCGAGGCATTTCTGCAAGCCGCCGGTGACGACGTCGATGCCCCAGCGATCGGTCGCGATCTCCATGCCGCCGATGGTGGCGGTCGCGTCGACATAGCTGAGCGCGCCAGCCGCCCGGCATAGCGCGCCGAGCCCTTCGAGCGGTTGCGCCATCGTCGTGGAGGTATCGCCGTGAACCGAGGCGACTACCTTGGGGGCGGTGCGTTCGATGGCGGCTGCGATCGCGTCTAGCGGGACGGTCTCGCCCCAGGGTGCCTCGACGGTTTCGACGACCGCGCCGATCCGGGCGAGGATCTCGGTGAGGAGGAGCCCGAAGCGGCCGAAATTGACCACGAGGACGGTGTCGCCGGGCGTGACGAGGCTGACCAGCGCCGCCTCGATCCCGGCGCGCGCGGTGCCGTCGATCAGCATCGTCCAGTGGTTGGTCGTGCCGAAGACCGGGCGGTAGAGCGCCATGACCTGGTTCATATAGGCGGTCATCTCGGGGTCGAACTGGCCAAGCAGGTCCGCCGCCATCGCACGCAGAACCCGCGGGTGCGCGTTGATCGGGCCGGGGCCCATCAGCAGACGCTGCGGAGGATCGATTTCCCCGAACAACAGGGGGTCAAGCAGGATCAAGGGTCGCTCCCAGTCTGTCGATGAATCCGGACATGACGGCCAGCGCGATCTCGGCATCGGCGGGGTCGACATGTTCGGCGGGGTTGTGGCTGATCCCGCCGCGGCAGCGGATGAAGAGCATCGCCGTCGGGCAGAGCGCGGCCATGACCATCGCGTCGTGGCCTGCGCCGGAGACTAGGCGGCGGATCGGTTGGCCTGCGGCGGCGGTGGCGGCGTCCAGCAGGTCCATGAGGGCGGGGTCGCAGGGGCTGGCGGGGAGGTCGTGGATAAGAGTGATCGCTACGTCGAGGTTGCGTCCTTCGCCACCATCTTGCGCAAAACCGCTGTTCCCCCGCGAAGGCGGGGGAACAGGAGCCACGGACGGTATCGCTTGTAACCCTGGGCCCCCTCCTTCGCGGGGGAACGAGGAGGGAGCGGCGATCACACGGATGGCTTCGAGGATGTCCGCGGCGGCCTCGTTGCGTCGGGCCGCGTCCCCTGCGCGAACGTCGAGCGTGAAGGTTACGCTGCCGGGAATGACGTTGGCCGCGCCGGGCGATGCTTCGATGCGGCCGACCGTGGCGACCAGATCGGAGGCCGCGGATCGCGCGATCGTTTCGACCGCCAAAATCATCTCGGCCGCGCCGGCGAGCGCGTCGCAGCGGAGCGGCATCGACGTGGTGCCGGCATGGCCCGCGGTGCCGGTGACGGTTATCTCGTAGCGGAGTTGCGCGGCGATGCCGGTGACCGTGCCGACGGCCAGGCCCTCCGCTTCGAGCAGCGGGCCCTGTTCGATATGCGCTTCGAGATAGGCGAGCGTGGCGCCGCGCGGGCGGGCGGCGGTGAGGTACTCGGCGACGTCCAGGCCCATTTCGGCAAGCGCTTCGGCAACCGAGACGCCGTGCACGTCGACCATGTCGAGCGCGGCGGCGTCGAGCGTGCCGGCGACCGCGCGGCTGGTCAGCATCGCGGCGGGGAAGCGCGAGCCTTCCTCGTCACCGAACGCGATCACCTCGATCGCGAAGGGCAGGCGGCGGCCTTGCAGCGCGGCAACGGCTTCGATCCCGAGCATGATGCCGAGCGGACCATCGTACCGCCCGCCGTCGCGGACGCTGTCGATGTGGCTCCCGATGATCAGCGCGGGCGCATCGGGCGTGAGGCTTTCGTAACGCCCGATCAGGTTGGCGGCGGGATCCATCCTGATCTGCATGCCGGCTTCGACCATCCATGCCCCCACGCGGTCGAGCGCGGCGCGATAGGCGGGGGTGAGATAGCCGCGGTAGAGGCTGTCCGGCAGGTCGCTATACGGTGCGACGCCGAGTTCGTCGCAGCGGGCGATGGCGCGGGCGCCGCCGGGGGGAAGGGCGCTTACCATGCCGCCACGCCGCCATCGCTGCGGGGATCGGTCGCGCCTTCGAGCCGGCCATTGGCGTGGCGGACGATCGCACCGGCGTGGCCCATCATCGGCGTCAGCGGGCCGACGCGTTCGACGTCGTGGCCTGCTTCGGCGAGTGCTGCGTACAGGCCGTCGGGCAGGCCGTCCTCGATCTTGAGCGTCGTGCTCTGTTCGCCCCAGGTACGGCCGAGCAGCCAGCGCGGCGCGCTGACCGCGGCTTGGAGATCGCTGCCGTACCGCGCGTAGCGGGTGAACAGCGCGGCCTGGGTCTGCGGCTGGCCTTCGCCGCCCATCGTGCCGTAGGCCATCGTCCGGCCGTCGTCGAAGCGGGCGAGCGCGGGGTTGAGCGTGTGGAACGGTTGGCGGCCGGGTCTCAGCGCGTTCCAGCCGCTCTCGGCGAGGCGGAACGAACTGCCGCGGTTCTGCCAGGTGATGCCGGTGCCGGGCAGGACGAGGCCCGACCCGAACTCGAAATAAGTCGACTGGATCGCACTGACCACGCGGCCCTCGGCATCGGCAGCGCCGAACCAGCACGTATCGCCCCATTGTGGCGGCTGCGGCCAGGCGAGCGCGCGGGTCGGGTCGATCCGTGCGGCCAGCGCATCGAGCGCGGCGGCGTCGTCGAGCAACGCCTGCGGTTCGTCGGTCATGAAACCGGGATCGCCGCAATGCCGGTCTCGCCACAGGAATGCCTGCTTGGTCGCCTCGATCAGGCCGTGGATATGGTCGAACCCGTCGCCCTGCGCCGCTGCGAGCCGATCGAAGAGAGCCAGGATCAGCAGCGACGCGATTCCCTGCGTCGGTGGCGCGGTGTTGTAGAGACGCGCGCCGTCGATGCGGACGGTCAGCGGCGCCGGCCGCGTCGCGCGGTGGTTGGCGAGATCGGCGAGTCCGACCGGGCTGCCGAGCACCGCGAGGTCGGTCGCGATCCGTGAGGCGAGTTCGCCGCGGTAGAAATCGTCGAGCCCGTTCGCCGCGAGGCTGCGGAGGGTCTCCGCCAACAGCGGTTGGCGCAGGCGATCACCGGCGCGAAGGGGACGGCCTTCGGGTTCGAAGATCGCGGCATAGGCGCCGGGTTGCCTGCGAAGCTCGTCGCCTTTCGCGGCGGCGATCGCCGCGCCGCCCGTGGTGACGGCGACGCCGGCCTCCGCATGGTCGATCGCGTCGCGCATCAGGCGGTCGAGGGTCAGGGTGCCGCCAGCCTGCTCCAGCGCCGCGGCCCATCCGGAGATCGTGCCGGCGACCGTATTCGCCGCCAGCGGACCGCGGTTCGGCACCGCGTCGAGGCCGGTATAGAGGGACAGGTCCGCCTTGGCTGCGGCGGCACCGCAGCCGTGAACCGCGCGAACCTCGCCGTCCGGTTCGCAGATCAGCCAGAAGCCGTCGCCGCCGATCCCCGTCATGTGCGGATAGACCACCGCCAGCGTGGCGGCGACCGCGACCGCCGCCTCGACCGCGTTGCCGCCGTCGCTCAGCACCCCAAGTCCGGCCTCTGCCGCGAGATGGTGTGGCGCGGTCACCATCCCGTTCGCACCGCTGATGGTGGCGAGCGTCATGTCAGTTGGGCAATACCGCGACGAACGCGCGGACGACGTCGGCGGAGTTGACTGCGGCAAGCTCCATGAACACCGTCATCTGGTTCGCGCCCGCATCGCCGCCGGCGAGATCCGAGAGGCTGCGGAAGACGATCACCGGGACGGCGTTGGCGTAGGCGACCTGCGCCACCGCGGCGCTTTCCATGTCGAGCACAGGCGCTTTGTAGGTCTGCGACAGATAGGTGCGGAATTCGGCGTTGTCGGCATAGACGCCGGCGCTGACCCCGGTGCCGCCGACGACGATCTTGGGCGTTTCCGCGAGACAGCCGGGCGCTTTCGCATCCCCGGATACGCACCGCCGCAGCTTTACGCCGGATGCGACTTTCCGCGCCAAGGCGAGCATCGCCGGGTCGACCGGGAAGGCGTAGTGGCGACGCGCCGGCTCGGCCGCATTGCCGACGCGGACGCCGCGGGGGAACATCATCCCGTAGTTCCTCGGCGCGTCCGCATCGGTCGTCTCGGGCGGCGTCCAGCCATCGCCGGCCTTCCTGGCGAACGAGACTTCGAGATATTGCGCCCAGTGTTCGGGGACGACGACGTCGCCGATCGACAGCGCCGGATCGACGCCGCCGGCGATTCCCGAGAACACGATCCGCCGCACCGTGAAGCGATCGAGCACGAGCTGCGTGTTCATCGCTGCGTTTACCATGCTGACGCCGCTCTGCATCAACAGCACGGGCTTGCCCGCCATCGTGCCGGTGAGGAAGGTCAGGCCGTTGATCTTGTAAGTCTTCGGCGTGTCGACGGAGTGCGCGAGCGATTCCCACTCGGGCGCGAACGCGGTCATCACGACGGTGCGCGGGGTGGCGTCGAGCGGTTCGGCAACCGCGGGCGTGGCGACGATCGCGAGCAGGGCAAGGCAGAGTATCTTCATGCGGCGGCACTCATCCAGACGAAGCGAACGACGAACAGGCCGGCGAGCAGGAACAGGAACCAGTCCTTCCGCTCCGCCTGGCCGCGCAGCAGTTTCAGCGCGGCGTGCGCCGTGATCCCGAAGGCGAGGCCGTTGGCGATCGAGAAGGTCAGCGGGATCATCGCCACCGTCAGGAAGGCGGGGATCGCCGATTGCGGATCCTCCCACTGAACCTCGGTCAGTGGCAGCAGCATCAGCCCGCCGACGATGATCAGCGCGGGCGCGGTCGCTGCGAGCGGCACGATCTGCGCATAGGGCGCGACGAACATCGTCAGCAGGAACAGGATGCCGGTGACGACCGCGGTGAGCCCGGTGCGCCCACCCTCCTGCACGCCCGCCGCGCTCTCGACATAGCTGGTGACGGTGCTGGTGCCCGCCATCGATCCGACGATCGTCGCTGCCGCATCGGCCATCAGGATGCGGTTGAGGCCGGGGATGCGGCCCGCGGCGTCCATCAGCCCGGCGCGCTTGGTGACCGCGACCAATGTGCCGATATTGTCGAACAGGTCGACGAACAGGAACACGAACAGGATCTCGAGCAGGCCGAGGCCGTGCTTTCTGCTAAGACCGAACACGCCCGGCAGGTCGAGCGCGAAGGCGGTGCCGGTGAGCGCGGACAGGCTGTACGGCGCGGGCGTCACGGTGACCTGGCCGAAGATCCAGGCGACGAGCGTGGTCGCGACGATCCCGATCAGCATCGCCCCGCGCACTTTCCAGACGCTGAGCGTGGCGATCAGGAGCAGACCGAACAGGGCCAGCGCCGCGCCGGGTGCCTTCAGGTCGCCGAGTGCCACGAAGGTCGCTGGGTTGGCGACGACGATGCCCGCGTTCTTCAGGCCGATGAAGCCGATGAACAGCCCGATCCCGCCAGCGACGGCGGCGAACAGGTGCATCGGGATGACGGCGACGATCAGCTGTCGCACGCCGGTCAGCGTCAGGATCAGGAACGCGACCCCCGACAGGAAGACGCAGCCGAGCGCGACCGGCCACGGCACGCCCATCTGCTGCACCACCGTGAAGCTGAAATACGCGTTCAGTCCCATGCCCGGCGCCAGCGCCAGCGGCGTGTTGGCGACGAAGCCCATCAGGATCGAGCCGAATGCCGCGGCAAAGCACGTCGCCGCCGCGACCGAGGCGATCGGCATGCCCGCCTGGCCGAGGATCGCGGGATTGACGAGCACAATATACGCCATCGTCAGGAAGGTGGTGAAGCCGGCCAGCACCTCGGTGCGCGCGGACGTACCGCGTTCGGTCAGGCTGAAGTACCGGTCGAGTCGACCCGTTGCTGCTGTCATGCGTCTTTTCCCCAAACCCCGGGCGGCGGAGACACTCCGATCACCCCCCTGTCTTCCAGCATGGCGGCGAAACGGAACAGCGTCGATTCTCCATTGGGCCGCCCGATCAGCTGAAGCCCTAGCGGCAACCGTCCCGGCCTCCGCAACGGCACGCTGAGCGAGGGAAGGCCGGTGAAGCTGATCGGCTGCGTGTGGATGCCGAGATCCGACCTCGCGGGTTTCAGCATGCCATCGATCGTAATGCGCGGATCGGCGACCAGTGGCGCCACGCACGGCGCGGCAGGGGCGAGCAGAACGTCATGCTCCGAGACAAGATCGACGATCATCGCCTCGAACGACCTGCGAAAGTCCTGCGCGGCGTCGCAGAGCGCGCGGGGGATAAGCGCTCCGGCGAGGAGGCGGTCGCGGGTGGCTGGATCGAACGCCATCGCAACCTTTGCCAGCGCCGCGCGGTGCAGCGTGCCGCCCTCGTACGCTGTGATCAGGAACGCCGCGGACCGCGCTCGGGCGATGTCGGGGAGGTCGACCACGCGCGCGTCGGGAGCGATCTCGGAGATCGCTGCCAGCTGGTCCGGATCCGCATTTTGCAGGAAGCGACCGCCCAATTGCCCGACACGAAACTCTTGGTCGGGATCGTCAGCGGGGGCACTCCCCCGCAACACCTCCCATACGCGACGAAGGTCGGCGACCGAGGTCGTGAACGGGCCTATATCGTCGAAGCTCTCGGCAAACGGAAACACACCGCCCATCGGCAGGTCGCCATGCGTCGGTTTAAGCCCATAGACACCGGTCAGGCTGGCCGGCACCCGGATCGAGCCGTTGGTGTCCGAGCCGAGCGCGAAAGGCAGCAGCCCGGCGGCGACCACTGCGGCCGATCCGCCCGACGATCCCCCCGCGAGCCGATCGAGATCGTGCGGATTGCGTGTCGTCCCATGCCGCGCGTTGATCGTCGCGAAGCCATAGGCGAACTCGTCCATGTTGAGCGTCGCGACCAGAACGGCCCCGGCCTCGCGCAGCCGGCGGATCGCTTCGGCATCGGCTCGGGCGGGTTCAGCGTCAGCGTAGATCGTCGAACCGGCGGTCGTCGGCAGGCCGGCGACGTCGAACAGGTCCTTCACGCCATACGGCACGCCCGCCAACGGGCCGGGATCCCGCCCCGCCGCGACTTCGTCGTCGATTTGCCGCGCCTCTTGACGCGCACGATCATGAAGGACGCGCGTGACCGCACCGAGGCGACGATCTTTGCTCTCCAGATTGGCGAGACAGCGTTCGATGACGGCACTCGCGGTGATCCGGCCTGCACGAACGTCGCGGGCGATGGTTACCGCGCCGATCATCGACCGGTCTCCCGGCTTCCGTCGCGTAAGTTGCTGGCGTGCGTGTCGAGGAGGGCGAGGTTTGCGACGACGCCGGCCACGCACGCGTCCGGTATGACCAGATCGATGCCCGCCGCCGCTAGCGCGATCTCGGCATCGGTGCGGGGAAGGGCGAGCGAATCCTGGTCGACGTGATCGGCCGATGTACTTGGTGTCGCGGTGTTCGCGTGCCCGGCGCGTGGCGCGCCCGACAGGCAATGCATCACGTGCCGGACCCAGAGCAAGGTCATCGCCTATGTGCCTCGAGACGTGCCGAAATCGCCCTGGATCCGCCATCTCGCGGGGTTCGAGAGACGACTATAAGAGGCGGCAGGAGGGTGGGACGGGACATTGCGGGCATGATGCCCGGTTCGATCCGACCGATCCACCACATTGAATTGCGTGTATCGTTGCAAAAATGAGCGCACCCCCGTTCGCGAGCGGTGGAACGTTGCAACCTCGTCACCCTGATACGGACGATCGTGAAAAAATCTTCATCTGCGGTTGAGAACCAATATCAATAACTGCTAACGCCCGCTCGTGAATCGGGGGTGTATGCAGTCTGTAGTTCTAAACCGGTACGCCGCGACGTGACCGTACGGCGCGCCCTGTTCCAGGTTCACTGGTTCCTCGGCATCACGGCCGGGTTCGTTCTCGCGCTGATGGGCGTCACGGGCGCCGGGATGGCGTTCGAGGACGAGATCATGGCAGCGCTCAGTCCCGGTGTCGTCAGAATCGCAGCGCCCACCGGACGTGCGAACGCTCTGTCTCCCGACGCGCTGGCCGCCGCCGCTGCCTATCAGCGCGATGGTGCGCGCGTGCAGGACGTGACGATCGAGCGCGATCCGACGCGTGCCGCCGCAGTGCATTTCGCGCCCGAAAAAGGCCAGCGACTGGGCGATCGCAGCTATATCGATCCGCGTACCGGCGTGTTGTTGGGCAAGGCGACCGGCGCCGGCGTCTTCCGCACGATCGAGAATCTGCACCGCTGGCTGGCGCTGCCGGGTGCGGGCAACGGCGTCGGCCGGCAGATCACCGGGTTCTCGGCGATCGCGCTGATCTTCTTCGCGCTGTCGGGGTTGTACCTGCGCTGGCCACGCCATCCGCTCGACTGGCGTGCGTGGTTCGTGCTGGACCTGCGCAAGACCGGGCGCAACCTGTACCGTGCGCTTCACGCGGTGATCGGCGGGTGGATGCTCGCCTTCTATCTGCTGAGCGCGTTGACCGGGCTGTGGTGGTCCTATGGCTGGTACCGCGAGGGCGTGCGGTATGCGCTGACCGGCAAGAGCGCGCCCGCCGAACGCCGCACCGCTGAACGCGGCAAGGACGATGTACCGACCAGCCCGTCGCTGCCGATGGGACCCGCCTGGGCGAGTTTCCTGCGCAGCGACGGCGCGCACTACGACCGCGTCGTCGTCACGCTGCCGACCGGGGACAAGCCAGTGACGATGCGCGTCCTGCCGCAAGGCGCGCGGTTCGACCGGATGACCGACGAACTGCGCTTCGATGCCGCCACCGGCGCGTCGCTCAAAACGGATCGCTATGACGACCGCAGCATCGGCGAGACGATCGCGACCAACATCTATCCGCTCCATACAGGGGCATTCTTCGGGCTGCCGGGGCGTATCGCGCTGTTCCTGACCAGCCTGACGATGCCGTTGTTCACGGTGACCGGGCTTCTGCTGTATCTCGCGCGCCGCCGCAGCAAGCGTGCGCTGGCGGCGGTCATGACGTCTGGACAGGCGGAGGACGGCACGGGCGTCCTGGTCGTCCATGCCTCGCAGACCGGCGGTGCGGAGCGGCTCGCGCGGCTGAGTGCCGCCGCGTTCCCGCAGGCGACGGTGCGCGCGATGGCGGCGGTGTCGCCTGCCGATCTGCGTGCAGCCGGCACCGTGCTGTTCGTCGTCGCGACCTATGGCGAGGGCGATGCACCCGATTCGGCGCACGCGTTCGAGCGCTCGGTCATGGCGATGCCTGCCGATCTGTCGGGCGTCGACTATGCGTTGCTCGCGCTCGGCGACCGCGAATATGTCGATTTCTGCGCGTTCGGCCACCGCGTCGATGCGTGGCTGCATGCCAGCGGCGCGCGGCGGCTGTTCGACCTGGTCGAGCTCGACGGCGACGATCCCGACGGCGAGCGCCACTGGCAGCAACAGCTGCACGCGATCGGTGCCGATGCCGCACAGTCCGACTGGCAGCCCGCCGCCTATGCGCCGTGGCCGCTAGTCGAACGCACGCTGGTCAATCCGGGCAGCCCGGGTGCGCCGGTCTACCGCGTCGTCCTGGCCGCGCCGGCCGACGCCGACTGGACACCGGGCGCGATCGCAGAAATCCAGCCGCGCCACGATCCCGCGCGGATCGACCGCGTGCTCGCGGCCTGCGATGCGACCGACGATGCCGCGTTGCGCAACGCACTCGCCACCGCGATCCTGCCGGAGGATGGCATGGTCGATCCCGACGCGCTGAAACCGCTGCCGCACCGTGATTATTCGGTGGCATCGATCGCAGCGTCCGGGATGGTCGAGCTGCTCGTGCGGCAATGTCCTGCGGCGGATGGCGGGCTGGGGATCGGCTCGGGCTGGCTCACGAAGATCGCGGCGATCGGCGATCCGATCCCGGTTCGCATCCGCGCGAACCCCGGGTTCGCCGCGCCGGAGGACCCGGCCACGCCACTCGTACTGATCGGCAACGGGACCGGGCTCGCCGGGTTGATGGCGCATCTGCGAGACCGTGCGCGGACCGGTGGCGGCGCCGCGTGGCTGTTCTACGGCGAACGCAGCGCAGGCCATGACCGGCCGTTCGCAGACGAACTCGATGGGCTGCTCGGCCGTGGGACGCTCGCCCGGATAGATCGCGCGTTCTCCCGCGACGCCGAGTGCGGTCGGTACGTCCAGCACCTGCTCTCCGAGAACGCGTCCGGGATCGTCGACTGGGCCGACCGCGGCGCCGCGTTCTACGTCTGCGGCAGTCTCGCCGGGATGGCGAGCGAAGTCGATGCCGCACTCCGGGCGATCCTCGGCGACGATCGTGTCGAGACGATGATCGCCACCTCCTTGTACCGTCGGGATATCTATTGATGCACGTCCGTTACGCCTTGCTTGCCTCGAGTCTCCTTGCCGCGCTCGCACCATTTCCAGCCGCGGCGCAGGACGGCTCGCTGCTCGACGAGATCCTGGTGACCGGGCGTCGCCACAGCGTCCGTCCCGAGCAGGCAGCCGGGGCCACTCGCACGCAGACCCGGATCGAGGATATCCCGCAGGCGATCCAGGTGATCCCGCGCGAAGTGATCGACGAACAGCAGATCACGCGGCTCGGCGATGCGGTCGCCAATGTGTCGAACGTCCAGCAGGGCGGCACGCAGGGCAATCGCTCCGAGCTGTTCATGGTGCGCGGGTTCGAGGTGAATTCCTACGCGATCGACGGCATCCTGCTCAGCCCCGCGCAGAACTTCACCGAGACGGTTCGCGATCTCGCCAACGTCGCGCAGGTCGAGGTGTTGAAGGGCCCCGCATCGGTGCTCTACGGGCGCGGCGAGCCGGGCGGCACGATCAACATCGTCACCCGCCGCCCTTCGCAGGAATTCGGACTCGAGGCGGCGGTGCAGGCCAATGATTTCGGGTTGCGGCGGGGACAGCTGTCGGTGACCGGGCCGCTCACCGACACGCTCGCCGCGCGCGTCAGCATGGCAGGGCAGGAGACCGGCAGCTTTCGCGATGACCAGGCGGACGGCGCCCGCGTCTTCTTCGCGCCGACGCTCGCATGGCGTCCCGGTACGAAGACGCGCGCCGATATCGACTATGATTACACCTATCAGGCCAGCCCGGGCGACCGCGGCCTGGTCGTCGTCGGCAACACCGTCGCGGGCCCGGTCGGGCGCAGCTTCGGTGAGCCCTGGTCGAAGAACTACGGGCGCTCGCACACCATCCGCGGTCGCATCGAGCACGACGTCGCCGACTGGCTGACGCTGCGCCAGATCGTCTCGCGCCAGTCGGGGGACAGCGGGCGGACGGTCGCCGACTTCACCGGTCTCAGCACCGACGGGCTGTTCGTTCTGCGTCGCGGCGTGAAGCAGGTCCAGCAGGTCTCTGCGACCACCAGCCAGAGCGAGGCGCTGGTCCGCTTCCGCACCGGTCCGCTGGAGCATCTGTTGCTCGCCGGCTTCGAATATGTCGACGCACACCGCGACACCAGCGAGGCACGCGCGACGCTGGCGCGCATCAGCATCGCCAACCCGGTCCAGGACGCGCAACCCGGCGCATTCGTGCCGGCAAGGACGATCGCGGTCGATGCGCGCTACCGCGCAGGCTATGTCCAGGACCAGATCGGCATCGGCGACACGATCGACATTCTCGCGGGCGTGCGCTGGGACGATGTCGACCAGACGACCGTCGACAACAGCGCCCGCACCGTCGAGAACGGCCGGCGCGCATCGCCGCGGCTTGGTCTCGTTTGGCATCCGCACCCGGTGCTCGCGGTGTACGGCAACTGGTCGACCTCGTTCCGGCCACGTAGCGCCAGCATCTTCGGCGGCGGCTCTGCCCCGCCCGAAACCGGCCGCCAATACGAGGCCGGCATCAAGCTGACCCCGGCGGACGGCCGCTTGATCGCCACCGCCGCGGTGTTCGACATCACCAAGAACAACGTGTCTAGCGCCGATCCCGACAATAGCGGCTTCGTCGTGGTGACCGGGCAGCAACGCGTGCGTGGTGCCGAGATCGACCTCAGCGGCGAGATACTGCCGGGCTGGCGAATGATCGCCAGCGCCGGCTATCTCGATGCGACGGTAACGCGCGACAGCGTGATCGCGGTCGGTAACCGTCTACGCGGCGTACCCGAATTCAGCGCCAGCCTGTGGACCACCTATCGCGTCGCCAATGGCCCGCTGGCAGGTATGATGCTGGGCGCGGGTGCGACGCGTGTCGGCGAGCGCGAGGGGGACCTTGCCAACACCTACAGCATTCCGGGCTATACGCGCGTCGACCTGACCGCCGACTACCGGATCGCGGACCGCTACCGCCTCGGCCTGATCGTCCGGAACGTCGCGGACACGTTCTACATCGAACAGCCGGTGGCGCGCACGACCAATTATCCGGGCGCACCCCGTACCGTATCGGTTCGCCTCGCGGTCGAGATCTAACGGCCTGCTACGGCAGGCGCCGCAGCTCGAATGGCCGCCGAAGAGCGTATTACGCCATCGCCGCCATGCGCGCGGCGATCTTCTCTTCCTCGGTCCAGACCTTGCGCACGCGCTCCTTCGTCGGCTTGACCTGCTTGACCGGGCCACCGCCCAGTACCGGCGCGCGCTTGGTCGAGTGGCGCGCCACTTCGCAATGCCATTCGTGATCGTCTTGCACGGTCAGGGTGCGACCGATCTCGCGCTCGACGTCGTGCAGCCAGGCGCGCTGTTCTGCGTCGCACAGCGTGATAGCAAAACCGCTGCGGCCTGCGCGACCGGTCCGGCCGATCCGGTGGACATAGCTTTCCGGGAGGCTGGGCAGGTCGTGATTGAAGACATGCGTCACCGTGTCGACGTCGATCCCGCGTGCGGCGATATCCGTCGCCACGAGAACCTGCACGGTCCCGGCGCGGAAGGCGTCGAGCGCGCGCTCGCGCTGACCCTGCGACTTGTTGCCGTGCAGCGCTTCGGCGGTGATGCCGGCCTCGCCGATGAAGGCGCAAACCTCGTTGGCGATGTTCTTCTGCAGCGTGAAGACGACCGCCTGACCCATGTCCGGCGTCTGCAACAGGGCCAGCAGCGCGGCCTTCTTGTCGGCGGCATCGAGGAACATCACCGACTGCTCGATCCGGTCGACGGTGGTCGATGGCGGGGCGATCTCGACCTTTGCCGGATCGCTCAGAAGGCTCTCGGCCAGCGCGGCGATCGACTTCGGCATCGTCGCCGAGAACAACAAGGTGTGGCGATCCGCCGGCAGCGTCGCGACGATCCGCTCGATCGGCTTGGCAAAGCCCATGTCGAGCATCTGATCCGCCTCGTCGAGCACCAGCGCCTCGAGCTGCGACAGGTCGCACAGGCCCTGGTCGATCAGGTCGAGCAGGCGGCCCGGTGCCGCGACGATGATGTCGACGCCAGCCCCGAGCGCCTTGACCTGGTGGAACTGGCTGACGCCACCGAAGATCGTCGTCACGCGCGGCTTCAGATGGCGGCCAAAGTTCTCGAAGCCGGCGGCGATCTGCGACACCAGCTCACGCGTTGGCGCGAGAACGAGGATGCGGGCTCCATTTTTGGGTGCAGGCCGAGGATCGGCAGCAAGCCGGTGCAGCAGCGGCAGCGCGAACGCTGCGGTCTTGCCCGTGCCGGTCTGCGCCATACCGAGCATGTCGCGACCCTGCAGAAGCATCGGGATCGATTGCGCCTGGATCGGTGTCGGGCTGACATAGCCCTCTTCAGTGAGCGCCTGCAGCAAAAATGGCGCAAGGGCGAGATCGGCGAAAGTCATGGTCATTGTCACGCGGCGCCTCCAGCGCTGAGCTAGGCTGCGCCTCGTGAGGCTTAGCGTATTGGCGAGCGCGGGCTGTTAGGTGCGATGCTGCACTGCGTCAACGTGGAATGCTGTTTTGGCAGGCTGAGGTCTGCGCTGACGGAGAGCGTCAGGCGGGCTATGCTCGGGCCAAGCTGGCAAGTCGGCTCTTGCACCCCGCACTTCAATGTATAGTATACGATATCCGAATGGAGATGATTATGCTTGCGAGCCGCCGGGATGTGTTGATGGGGACGACGGCCGTGGCGCTCTTGTCGGTGGGCGAACAGGCGTTCGGCAAGGATATGGCGACGCTGTTGCCGTCGCGGGCCAAGCCCCTGCCGCTGTCCGCGGTACGATTGCGACCATCCGTCTACGCGACCGCGGTCGAGGTCAATCGCGCGTATCTGCTGCGGTTGAGCGCGGATCGGCTGCTGCACAATTTCATGGTCTATGCCGGGCTTCCCGCCAAGGCGCCACTGTACGGCGGATGGGAAAGCGATACGATCGCCGGGCATACGCTAGGCCATTACCTGACCGCGCTGGTTCTGATGCATGCGCAGACCGGTGACGCGGAATGTCGTGTCCGGGCCGAGTACGTCGTCGCGGAACTGGCACGGGCGCAGGCCAAGCGCGGGACGGGGTATATCGGCGCGCTGGGGCGCAAGCGTAAGGACGGGACGGTCGTCGATGGCGAGGAGATCTTCCCCGAGGTGATGCGCGGTGAGATCAAGTCGGGCGGGTTCGATCTCAACGGCTCGTGGTCGCCCTTGTATACGGTGCACAAGGTGTTTGCGGGGTTGCTCGACGTGCACGCGGCGTGGGGCAACACGCAGGCGCTGGCTGTCGCGACCGGACTCGGTGCGTATTTCGCAAGGGTGTTCGCAGCCCTCGACGATGCGCAGATGCAGCAGTTGCTGGGGTGCGAATATGGCGGCCTGAACGAGAGTTTCGCCGAGTTGTCGGCGCGGACCGGGGATCGTCGCTGGCTCGATGTGGCGGAACGGCTCTACGATCGAAAGATGCTCGATCCGATGGTCGCGGGTGAGGACAAGCTGGCCAATTTCCATGCCAACACGCAGGTGCCGAAGCTGATCGGCCTGGCGCGGATCCACGAACTGACCGGCAAGCCCGCGCCTGCGAATGCCGCGCGGTTCTTCTGGAATACCGTCACGCAGCACCACAGCTATGTGATCGGCGGCAATGCCGACCGCGAGTATTTCTCCGAACCCGACAGCATCGCCACGCACATCACCGAACAGACGTGCGAGCATTGCAACAGCTACAACATGCTGAAGCTCACGCAGCAGCTATACGGCTGGGCGCCGGACGGCGCGATGTTCGACTATTACGAGCGCGCGCATCTGAACCATATCATGGCCGCGCAGAACCCGAAGAATGCGGGCTTCACCTATATGACGCCGCTAATGACGGGGTCGGCGCGCGAGTATTCGACACCGGCGGACGACGCGTTCTGGTGCTGCGTCGGTACGGGCATGGAGAGCCATGCCAAACACGGCGAGGCGATCTTCTGGGAGGGCGGCGATACGCTGCTGGTCAATCTCTTTATCCCGGCGGAGGGGCGGTGGAAGGCGCGCGGCGCGGTGCTGACGCTGGACACGCGCTATCCCTACGAGCCGGAATCGCGACTGACCCTGACCAGGCTTGGCAGGCCGGGCCGCTTTCCGATCGCGTTGCGCGTGCCGGGCTGGGCGAACGGGCGCGCGACGGTGACGGTCAACGGCACCACGGTCGTGCCGGTGATCGCGAAGGGCTATGCGGTCGTCGAGCGGCGGTGGAAGGCCGGCGACGTCGTCGCGATCAGCGTGCCGCTCGACCTGCGGCTGGAGAGCGCGCCGGGCGACGTCGATACGGTCGCGGTGCTGCGCGGGCCGATGGTGATGGCGGCCGATCTCGGATCGACCAACGTGAGGTGGGAGCGAGCCGATCCGGCGATGGTCGGTGCGGACCTGCTCGCCGCGTTCACGCCGACCGCGACCGGCGACGCGACCTACGCGACGCACGGGATCATCCGGCCCGGCGACCTGAACTTCGTCCCGTTCTACAGCCAGTACGACCGGCGCAGCGCGGTATATTTCAAGCGGTTCAGCGAGACCGCGTGGAAGACCGAGGAGGCGGCATTCCTGACCGAACAGGCGCGGTTGAAGGATATCGCCGCACGGTCGGTCGACGTGATGCATCTGGGCGAGATGCAGCCCGAGCGCGATCATGCGCTGACGTCGGAGATTTCGTATCCGGTCAGCTATCGCGGGCGGAATGGGCGTGATGCGCGGTCGGGCGGTTTCTTTGAATTCGCGATGAAGACCCGCGCAGGGCCGCTGGTGTTGCAGGCGACCTATTGGGGCGACGAACGCGCGCGCGATTTCGATATTCTGGTCGACAATGTGAAGGTCGCGACGCAACATCTCCAGGCGGACAAGCCGGGCAAGTTCTTCGATGTGGATTATCCGCTGCCGGTCGCACTGACGAACGGCAAGGCGAGCGTGAAGGTGCGGTTCGTGCCGCATGATCGATCGTCCGCCGGGCCCGTGTTCGGTGTGCGGATCGTGACCACCAAGCCGGGTGCCGCCGTATGAGCGAAGACGTGCGGATGACGCTCGACGAGGTGCGGGCACTGGCGCGCAAAGTCCTGCTCGGGGCAGGGCTGTCGCGCGCGCATGCCGAAGCGGTGGGGGAGACGATGGTCGCGGGCGAGCGCGATGGCTGCGCGAGCCACGGCATCTACCGCCTGCTGGTCGCGGCGAACAGCATCGCGAAGGGCGTCGTCGCGGTCGATGCCGATCCGGCGGTGAGCGAACCGGCGCCAGCCCTGGTCCGCGTCGATGGCGGCGGCGGGTTCGCGCAACTCGCGTTCGAGCGCGGCCGACCGCTGCTGGCGAAGAAGGCGCAAGGGTACGGGATCGCCGCGCTGGCACTCAACAACGTCGTGCATTTCGCGGCGTTGTGGCCCGAGGTCGAGGCGCTGGCGCAGGATGGCCTCGTCGCACTCGCGGTCACGCCGAGCCATGCCTGGGTAGCGCCGGCCGGTGGCACGCAGCCGGTGTTCGGGACCAATCCGATCGCGTTCGGCTGGCCGCGGCCGGGGCGCGAACCGTTCGTGTTCGACTTTGCGACGAGTGCGGTCGCACGCGGCGAGATCGAACTGTATCGGCGCGCGGGGAAGGCGGTGCCCGACGATTGGGGCTATGATGCAGATGGGCAGCCGACCACCGAGGCGGCGGCGGTGTTGAACGGCGCGATGCGGACGTTCGGCGGGCACAAGGGCTCGGCGCTGGCGGCGATGGTGGAATTGCTCGCGGGTCCGCTGATCGGCGACATGACCAGCCGGGAGTCGCTCGAGGCGGACGCGGCACGTGGCGGGTCGCCGATCGGCGGCGAGCTGATCATCGCGATCGATCCCGCCGGGTTCCTCGGCAGTGCCGTGACCGAGCATCTCGCGCGTGCGGAAGCGATGTTCGGCGCGATCGAAGGGCAGGGCGCGCGCCTGCCGTCGCAGCGGCGTTACGCGGCGCGGGCGCGGAGTCTGACCGAGGGCGTGGTTATACCCGCCGCACTGTACCGCGACATCATGGCGCTGGTTCCAGGAGAATGACGATGAAGGCTCTGATCCTGTTGCTTGCGCTAGGCTCCACGGCGGGGGCGGCAATGCCGGCCAAGGCTCCAAAGGCGGCTGCGGCGGCGACGTCTGCGGATGCGCGGTTCAAGGCACTCTACACGTCGGAATATGCGTGGCGGCAACTTCAGTTTGCGCAGGGCGAGGACAACCCGAACGCCGCGCCCCGCCTGCCGGACGTTGGCCCCAAGGCGCAGGCCGACCGTCTCGCGCGCTGGACCGACGTGTCGCGCCAACTGGCGGCGATCGCGCCCGCCAGCCTCTCGCCGGCCAACCGTGTCAATTACGCCGTCTATGCGCAACAGATCGAAACCCTGCTCGCCGAGCAACGCTATCGCGACTACGAAAAGCCGCTGACCGCGGACACGAGCTTCTGGGGCGATGTCGCCGAGGGCGCGCGCGGCAATTTCAAGTCGGTGAAGGACTATCGAAATTACATCGCGATGATGCGGCAAATCCCGCGCTATTTCGACCAGCAGACCGGCAACATGCGCGCGGGGCTCGCGCGCGGGTTCACACCGGCGCGAGTGACTCTGACGGGGCGCGATATCGGCGTTGCGCAGGTCGCGGAGGCGAAGACGCCGGTGGAGTCGCCGTTCTACGAGCCGTTCAAGACATTCCCCTCGACGATCCCTGCCGCCGACCAGGCTGCGCTGAGGGCCGAGGGCGCGGCGGCGATCTCGCAGGCGGTCGTGCCCGCCTATGCGACGCTGCTGAAGTTCCTGCGCACCGACTACATCCCGCATGCCCGTGAGGCGCTGGCGGCGTACGACCTCCCCGACGGCAAGGCCTATTACCAGTCGAAGCTCCGCGAATACACCACGCAGGACCTCACGCCGGAGCGGATTCATACTCTCGGGCTTGCCGAGATCGCCAAGATCCGCGCGCGGATGGACGGTGTCATGCGGAGCGTGAAGTTCCAGGGCGACCTGCAGGCGTTCTTCAATCACCTGCGCACCGATCCGCAATTCTATCCCAAGACGCCGAACGAGCTGCTGTACCGCGCTGCGTGGATCGCCAAGACGTTCGACGGCAAGGCATCGCAGTGGTTCGGCCACCTGCCGCGCAGCCGGTTCGCGATTCGGCCGGTGCCCGCGGACATCGCGCCGTTCTATACCGGCGGGCGTGGTGGGCCGGGCATCTATCTGGTCAACACCTATGCCCTGCCGTCGCGGCCGTTCTATTCGCAGGTCGCGCTGACGCTGCACGAGAGCGCACCGGGGCATGCGTTCCAGATGCCGCTCGCTTCCGAAAACAAGGCCCTGCCGGCGTTCCGGCGCGACACGTATCTGTCCGTCTATGGCGAGGGGTGGGCGCTGTATTGCGAAACGCTCGGCGAGGACATGGGGATGTACGAGACGCCCTACGACCTGTTCGGGATGCTGAGCTATCAGGCATGGCGCGCCGCACGGCTGGTGGTCGATACCGGCATCCACGCCAAGGGCTGGAGCCGGAAGCAGGCGCAGGACTATCTACACGACAATACCGCGCTGTCGGATCACGAGATCGAGACCGAGGTGGACCGCTACATCGCGTGGCCGGGGCAGGCGCTGTCCTATTACATGGGGCAGATGGCGTTCCAGGCGGCGCGGAAAAAGGCGCAGGACAAGCTCGGCGCGAAGTTCAACATCCGCGCGTTCCACGACGCGATGCTCGAAATGGGATCGGTGCCGGTTCCGGTCATCGAAGCGCGCACGGATCAGTTGATCGCGGAAGGCGGGAAGGGGCCGTATCCAGACGAGGAGTGAGTGCGCGGCAAGGTTTGCCCGGCACTACTGCGTTTTATGTAGTGGTTGAGTGCTCGCTGTTCCGCATGGGAGATAGCTGTTCGACGTTCGCGTGCGGCTCCGATGCTCCAATCTTCGAAACCGAAACGCCGCCGCGCTTAAAACCATGCACGAACCCCCAGCGCGAGCGCGATGCCGCCGGTGTCGTCGCCATCGGCACGAGCGAAGCGTGCCGTCGCGCCGTAGCGACGCTCCCACGATACGCCGACATAGGGCGCGAACTCGCGTTTGATCTCGTAGCGGAGGCAGAGACCGACTTCGGCGGTCGATAGCCCAGCGCCGATCCGGCTGCCCGGCATGTCCTGCGCGGCGAAGTTCAGTTCGACGCGCGGCTGGAGGATCGCGCGTTGCGTGATGCGCTGGTCGTACCATGCCTCGCCTCGCGCGAGCACGTCACCCTTGTCCGACAGGAAGACGGTACCTTCGACATCGAACCAGTACGGCGCGAGTCCCTCCACGCCGACCACGGCATAGGTCCGTTTGGCACCTGCGCCGAGATCCTGGCGGACGCCGGCCTGGAGGTTCCAATAGGGATCCAGCGCCTTCGAATAGAGCAGCTGTACTTCCGCGTTGTCGACCCTGTCGGCAAAGCTGCCCTCGCCTTCGGTCTTGACCACCAGGCGGTGGATGTCGCCACCGAACCAGCCTTCGCCGTCCCAGCGATAGCCGTCGCGGCCGTTCCGGACCTGCACCTCGGCGAGGTTGAAAATGACCTGGCTGAGCCGCATGCCGCCATGCTCGTCGCGCATCAGTCGGTTGGCCGTCGCCATCGTCGCGGGATCGTAGAACCGCGCGGCGGCGAGCGTTGTGGGCGGGGCGGGGGGCGGTGCGTCACCGGCGGCCTGATCGGTCCCGGAGGGCGCTACCGGTGCCGGCTCGGATGACGGTGCGGCAGGCGTGCAATGCCCCATCGCCGCGTGTTCAGGCAGGCATGCGTGGGACAGGGGCGCTGCCGATGTCGAACTCGGTGGTCCTGCCGGCGCCGTCATGTCCATGCCGGGCATCGCCATCGGCTTGGCGACCTCGGCGTGAGTCTTTCGCGGTATGGGTTTCGGTTTCCCCGAGGGTTTGGCCTTCACAACCGCCCTGGCGTTCGCAGCCGCCTTCGGCTTCGCGTGCGGTTTTACATCCGGTTTTGCGCTCCCCTTCGCGGGCATCGTCATGCCGGGCATCTTCATCCCGGCCATGTCGTGCATCTGCGCCGCTGCGGGCGTTGCGACCAAAAGGATCGGCACGGTCAGCAGGAGCGTCTTCATGCCGCTGCTCCCGGTGCGTCGTAGGCTCGAACCGTGACGACCTGCATCATCCCGGCGTGCATATGATAGAGAAAATGACAGTGGAACGCCCAGTCGCCGATCGCGTCCGCGGTAAGATCGAACGTCGCGGTGCCGCCGGGGGCGACGTTGATCGTATGCTTGCGCGGCGCGTGGTCGCCGTGTCCGGTCACCAGTTCGAAGAAATGCCCGTGGAGGTGGATCGGGTGCGCCATCATCGTGTCGTTGACCAGCGTCACACGGACGCGCTCGCCCGCACGGAACGGGATCGGTGCCTTGACCTCGTTCAGCTTCACGCCGTCTAACGCCCACATATAGCGTTCCATGTTGCCGGTCAGGTGGATCCGCATCTGCCGCGACGGCGCGCGCGGATCGGGATTGCGCTCCAGCGCGACCAGATCCCTGTAGACCAGCACCGTATGGCCGACGTCGCCAAGTCCCTGGGGCGGTTCACCGGTGCGATCCATCGGCATTGGCGCCACCGTCTGGACGGTCGGCGTTTTCGGCAACCCGGGTGCGTTGGAGAAATCGCGCATAGAGTGACTCATGCCGGCCATCCCGCCTTCGCCCATCGGTTCGTCGGGCGTGCAGTGCCCCATCGCCGCATGTTCGGGCAGGCACGTCGCGGCCGGCGTACTGGCGGGTGCCGCGTGGTGTTCCATACCCTTCATCCCGGACATGCCCGCCATATCGCCCATGCCCATGTCCTTCATGGTCGCGAGCGGTCGCGTACGCAGCGCGGGGACGGCGGCGATCATTCCCACGCGTGGTGCCAGTGTGGCGCGTGCCAGGCCCGACCGGTCCCAAGCCTCGGCAACCAGCGTATAGGCGATCGGTGCGGCCGGCTCGACGATCACGTCGTAGGTTTCGGCGACCGCGATCTGGAACTCGTCGACCGCGACCGGCTTCACATTCTGACCGTCGGCCTGAACGATCGTCAGCTTGAGGCCGGGAATGCGCACGTTGAAGATCGTCATCGCCGATGCGTTGACGATCCGCAGCCGGACACGCTCGCCAGGCTGGAACAGCGCGGTCCAGTTATCCGCGGGGCCGTGCCCGTTGACGAGGTAGGTGTAGGTCGATCCGGTGACGTCGGACACGTCGGTCGGGTCCATTCGCATCCCGCCCCACATCGTGCGGTCCTTCAGCGGCTGATCCTTGCCCCTCAGCAACCCGGCGAGCGTCTGCTTCTGGTAATTGAAATAGCCACCCTGCTGCTTCAGTTTCTTGAAGATCGCGTGCGGATGCAGCGGACTGTGATCGGACAGCAGGATGACGTGCTCGCGGTCCGACGCGATCGGATCGGTGCCCGCGGGATCGACGACGATCGGACCGTAATGGCCCATCTGCTCCTGCAATCCCGAGTGGCTGTGATACCAGTAGGTGCCGGACTGGATCAGCGGGAACTCGTACGTGAACGTCGTGCGCGCGGCGATGCCGGGAAAGCTGATCCCCGGCACGCCGTCCATCTGGAACGGCACGAGCAGGCCGTGCCAGTGGATCGAGGTTTCCTCGTCGAGATCGTTGGTGACCGCGAGCTTTACCGTCTGGCCTTCGCGCAGGCGGATCAGCGGACCCGGCACGGTGCCGTTGATACCGATTCCGTGCGCGGGCTTGCCGTCGATCGTCATCATCTGGTGCGCGACCTTCAGCGCGATCGTATCGCCGGAGACGGTCGGCAACGGCGTCGTCGTCCCCGCCGTCACCGGTTGCGCCCAGGCCGGCAGCCACGGCACCGCAAGTGCGCCGACACCCCATCCCGCGTTCCGAAGAAAACGGCGGCGATCTTGGTCAATCATGCTGGGCCTTACGCGTGAGTGTCATGCTGAGTATACGCGGCCCGGCTCCACTGCCCTCAAGCGGACGTCGGAAGTGCAGCGCGCGCACGCCGGACCCGCGTTTCGACCGCCTTCACGCTGATCCCCAGCGCCTCCGCCGCCTCGGCCTGGCTCAGGTCCTCGACCGTGCACAGCAGCAGCGGTTCGCGCAGCGCCGCGGGCAGCCGACCGATCGCGTCCAGCGTCCGCGCCAGCGTGTCGCGACCGATTGCCGCGGTTTCGACGTTCACGGTGTCGTCCACGACATCGCGCGTCGCGTGCAGCGGGAGGATGTGTGACAGGAAGTTCCGGACGCGCCGCCGCCGCGCCCAGTCGCGACATTTGTTGATCGCGATCCGGGCAAGCCACGCGCGGAGCGACCGCGTCGTATCGAACCGGGCCAGCGCACCATGCGCGGCGACGAACGTCTCCTGGACCAGATCGAGAGCCTCGTCGGCGTCACGGACCTGCGCGACGATCAGCCGGTAGAGCGGCTGCTTGTGTCGCACGACGATCGTCGCGAACACGGGCTGCGCGCGCGTCGCCAGATACAGCGAGACGAGGTCAGGATCCGCCAGTGCATCGAGGTCGGCGCTCACGGGGCCGAGGTCAGCGCCCGTACGACGACCGTGTCGAAGGTCGCGGCCTGGTCCGGACGGAGGACCCGCCGCATCGCGAAGACATGCGCGAGCGTCGCCTTCTGCAGCTCCCCCATGTCGTGATGCGACCGGTCGATCGCGGCGGCGACCTTTGGCCCATTGCCATGCTCTTCGGCGATCGCGGACGCCAAGTGCGCGTTGTCGGCGCGAAGCTGCGCCTCGTAGCGTTGCCGGGTGACCGAGAAATCGGCTTCGAGCGCGTCGATTGCAGCATCCTGCCGCGCATCGAGTTCGATGTTCGCGTGGATCAGCGCGTGGATCTCCGACCCGCGATGGCCGTGCGGCAGCATGATCCGGCAACCGATCACGACACCCGCGAGTGCCGCCAGGAATGCAAGCAGCATCGTCAGCAGATTGCGCCGCACCGCCGCCGTCATCGGCCGAGCAACAATGTCGACGGGGCCAGCGAGTCGGTGCTCATCGGGCCGGCGATCGCAGGCTGGACGGTGCCGCCGACCACGCCGCCGCCTACCAGGCCGAGTGCGAGTGCTGCACCGATCGAGAGCCTGCCGATGCTGCGTCGTCCGGCATCCTCGCGTGCGGCGTTGTCGATCGCGGCAAACACATCGGTCTCGATCGACGACAACCGGGCCGGGATCGGCGTGGCGGCCATCGAGGCTAGGCAGGCGTCGACAGGATCTTTCATGGCATGCTCCGGATCTTTCCCTGTCATACGCGGGGCAGGCGGCAAACCCTCACGCAATCGAAGCGGGTGCGCAGGCCGGGACCGTCTGGCCCCGCCCGCACCCGGTCTCTCACAGGTATTTCAGCCACCAGATATCCTTGCGGCGCCGCTTCAGCGCGGAAAACCAGCGGGTCGGAAAATAGAGCGGCACGATCAGTGCCGCGAAACAGACCCATACCCAGGCGAGCGAATCGAAGCCGAAGATCGCACCGTGATTGGGTCCGAAGATCGCCAGTGCGGCCAGATAGAGGATCCGCAGCAGATAGAGGTGGAAGAGGTAGAAGAACATCGGCGCACCGCCGAGTACCGACAGCCAACGCGATACACGCCGGCCTTCCAGCCTCTCGAAGACACCGAGCAGGATCGCGCCGATTCCGAGAGTCGGCAGCAGGAACAGCAGCGAAGGGGGATATTTGGTCAGTGCCAGAAAGCTCATGAGGGTGCGCAGGCGATCGCCCGGCACCACGAACCACGGCGTATCGCCGTAGATGTTGAGCAGCCGCAAAAGCGTGAAGCCGACGACCATCGCGATGCCGAGTATCGTCAGCCGCCGCCGCCGCTCGTTCGCGGCCAAGGTCGTGAACCAGGGACCGATCGACCAGCCGAGGCAGATCACGCCGATCCAGGGTAGCACCGGATAGTTGATCTTGACGGTCATGCCGAGGAACTGCGTCACCGATCGCTCGTGAACGACGCCCCACAGCACGTAGAGCGGGTGATCGGGCGGCAGGACGATCCCGTCGAGCAGGTTGTGCGCGCCGACGATGGCCAGCCCCAGCATCAGGATCGCCCTACGTGGCAGATGCAGCAGTGCGGCGAGCGCGATCATGCACAGCGCGATCGCCCAGATGACCTGAAGGAACACGAACTGGAACGGCAGTTCGGCGCGCCACGATAAGTTCACGAAGGTCAGTTCGAGGACTATCAGGAACAGCCCGCGCTTGAGCAGGAACGCGGATGTTTCGGCCCGCGTGTGTTTCTGGCCGTACAGATACGCCGACAGCCCGGTCAGCGCGACGAAGACCGGTGCGCACAACGTGCTGGTGATGCGCGTGAAGAAGAGCGCGGGCATGACGGTCCGGGCATCGACCGGATCGCTGACGGGCATGTACAGGACCCACGTCTCGCGCAGGTGATCGAGCAGCATGAGCAGCATGACGAGCCCACGCAGCGCATCGATGCTCATCAACCGCCCGGTTGCAGTCGCCGTCGCAGCGGGGGCGGCGGCGGGGCCGCGCGTCGTTGCGGATACGGCCGCCGTCGTCTCGCCTGCCAAGCTCGCCATGCTCGCCTCCAAACCGGATCACCCGGAAATCACCGCGGCTCGCGGCAGCGATACGCAGTATTGTGCGGGGAGGCCTTCTGGAAGCACCGAATTCCCGATCGCTCGATCGAGGGAAGCGCCGCGTGCGCGATTCCCGCCGGGTGCGGCAGGACCGGACGCCACGCCGTATCCCGCTCGATAGGTGCCCGGCTCGTCGGATCGAACGCTATCAGGCCTCGGCGAGCCTGTCCCTTCGTCGAACCAGTCTCGCCGCCAGCACGGTGATGGCCGGGAGCACGAGCAGCGTCAGGATGGTGGAGGTGACGAGCCCGCCGATGACGACGGTCGCGAGCGGTCGCTGGACCTCCGCGCCGGTGCCGGTCGCCAGCGCCATCGGTACGAAGCCCAGACTCGCCACGAGCGCGGTCATCAATACCGGGCGGACACGCTCCATGGCGCCGCCGACGACGGCCGCGTCGTCGCCTTCGCCATCGTCACGACGTTTGCGGATCGCGCTCATCATCACGAGGCCGTTGAGGACGGCGACGCCCGACAGCGCGATGAACCCGACCGCCGCGGTGATCGAGAACGGGATGCCGCGCAGCAGCAGCGCGAACACGCCGCCCGCCAACGCCATCGGCACCGCGCTGAACACGATCGCTGCCGGGACGAAACCGCCCAGCGCCATGTAGAGCAGCGCATATATCAGCACGAAGCAGATCGGCACGACGATCGCCAACCTGAGCCGTGCGGATTGCAGGCTTTCGAAGGTGCCGCCCCACTGCGTATACATGCCGGGCGGCAGGGTGATGGCAGCCACCTTGCCCTGCGCCTCGGTCACGAATCCGCCCAGATCGCGGCCGCGGACATTCGCCTGGATGACGACCATCCGCTTGCCGTTCTCGCGGCTGATCTGGTTCAGTCCCTCGGTATAGCGGAACCGCGCGACCTCACGCAGCGGGATCGAGCGTGCCGACTGGCCGTCCACCGCCGGCAGCATCACCGGGATCGATCCCAGCGTCTCGATGTCATCGCGTTGGGCATCGGGCAGGCGGACGACGACGTCGAACCGCCGATCGCCTTCGAACAGCACGCCCGCCTCGCGCCCACCGAGAGCCGCGGCAACGGTGTTCGCGACCTCCTCGACGGGCAGGCCATAGCGCCCGGCCGCCTGGCGATCGACCTGGATATCGAAGGTCGGCGCACCGTCTGTCTGTTCGGCCTGGACGTCCGCCGCTCCCGGGATCGTCCGCAGCGCCGCGGCGATCCTTGCCCCCTGTTCGGTCATCGCCTCCAGATCGTCGCCGTACAGCTTGACCGCGACGTCGGAGCGGACGCCCGCGATCAATTCGTTGAAGCGCATCTGGATCGGCATCTGGATCTCGGTGCGGTTGCCGATCAGCGGCTTCATCTTCGCCTCGATCCGCGCGAGGATGTCGGCCTTGCTGGTCACGCCCTCGGGCCATTCGCGCTGCGGCTTGGGAATGACGTACGTGTCGGACGCGTTGGGCGGCATCGGATCGGTGCCGAGATCGGCGTTGCCGTTCTTCGAGAACACCAGCGCCACTTCCGGCAGCGATTTCAGCGCATCCTCGATCCGCAGTTGCATCTGCGTCGACTGGTCGATCGAGGCGGAGGGTACGCGGAAGTTCGTGACGGTGATGTCCTTCTCGTCGAGCTGCGGCATGAACTCCTCGCCGAGCATTCCGAACATCAGTACCGCGGCGACGAACACGCCGACGCCGCCCAGCACGAACGGCACGGGGCGGGCGACCGCCTTATCCAGGATCGGCGCGTATCTGGCCTTGAACCAGCGGATCGGCCTGACCTCGGTTTCGCTGACCTTGGCGGTCACGACCAGCGCGATCATCGCCGGCACGAACGTCAGCGACAGTATGAACGCCGACGCCAGCGCGACCATCAGCGTGATCGCCATCGGCGCGAAGGTCTTGCCCTCGACTCCCTGGAAGGTGAGCAGCGGCACGAACACGAGGAAGATGATCGCCTGGCCGTAAACGGTCGGCTTGACCATCTCCTGCGCGGCGAGCGTCGTTTCCTCCATCCGCTCGGCGCGGCTCAGCAATCGCCCCTCATGCTCCTGCCGCTCGGCGAGGCGGCGCAGCGCGTTCTCGACGATGATCACCGCACCATCGACGATGAGCCCGAAGTCGAGCGCGCCGAGGCTCATCAGATTGCCCGAGACACCGAGGCCGTTCATCCCCGCCGCGGTCATCAGCATCGTGATCGGGATGACCGCTGCGGTGATCAGCGCCGCGCGGACATTGCCGAGCAGCAGGAACAGGATGACGATGACGAGCAGCGCGCCTTCGATCAGGTTCTTCTCGACGGTCGCGATCGTCGCATTGACCAGCTTCGAGCGGTTGTAGACCGGCTGCGCGGTGACGTCGGGTGGCAGGACGCGGTTGATCGCGACCAGCTTGTCGGCAACGCGGGTCGCGACGACGCGGCTGTTCTCGCCGGTCAGCATCAGGATCGTCGAGATGACCGCTTCGGAGCCCATCAGGCTGCCCGATCCGGTCCGGACTGCGCCGCCGATCACGACCTGGCCGACGTCGCGGACGCGCACCGGGTTGCCGCCGCGCGTCGCGACCACCGCATTCTCGATATCGGCGACCGATTTCAGCCGGGCGTCGGCACGGACGAGGAAGCTCTCGCCGGCGCGACGGATGTAGTTCGAGCCGGCCGAGACGTTGGCACGTTCGAGCGCATCGGCGAGTGCGGTGACCGACAGGCCATACGTCGACAGCGCGTTGAGGTTCGGCTCGACGACATATTGCTTCACATAGCCGCCGTTCGAATCGACACCCGCGACACCCGCCACGCCGCGCATCTGCGGACGGATGATCCAGTCCTGCACGGTGCGCAGATACGCCGCCTTTTCGAGTTCGGTGGTGAGCCGCTCGCCCTCTGGGGTGAGATACGCGCCACCGGGTTGCCAGCCTGGTTTGCCCGCGCGGTGTTCGTCACCCTTGCCGTCGGGGTGATTATACGCGACCGAATACATGAAGATCTCGCCGAGCCCGGTGGCGAGCGGGCTGAGCCGTGGCTGGACGGTCGCGGGAAGACTGTCGCGCGCCTGCGCCAATCGCTCGGTCACCTGCGCCCGGGCGAAATAGATGTCCGTCGCGTCGGTGAACACGGCGGTGATCTGGCTGAACCCGTTGCGGCTGATCGACCGGGTCATTTCGAGCCCCGGAATTCCCGCCAGCGCGGTTTCGACCGGGAAGGTGACCTGTTTCTCGATATCTACGGGCCCCAGCGTGGGTGCGAATGTGCTGATCTGGACCTGCCGGTTGGTGACATCCGGCACCGCGTCGATCGGCAGCTTGGTGATCTGCCATGCGCCGAACGCGACGACGAGCGCGGTCAGGAACGCGACGAACCAGCGGCCGCGGACCGAGAGGCCGAGGATGCGCGCGATCATTCCTCGCCCCCCTCGTTCTTGCCGAGTTCGGCCTTCAGCAGGAACGCGTTGCTCGTCGCGATCGGCGTGCCCGCGGCGAGTCCGGATACGATCGCGACGAGCCCACCGCTGCGTGCGCCGACCTGGACCGTCTGCGCCTTGAAGCCGGCGGAAGTCCTGACGAACACCACCGTCCGGTTGCCGATCGTCTGGACCGCATCCTGCGGCACCATCACGCCGCCCCGCGTAGCACCGCCGCTCGCGAAAATTCGCGCCTGGACGAGTTGCCCCGGCACGAGCGTCGCGTCCCCCCCAGCCGGTACGATGACGGCCGTCGGTACGATGACGATCGTCGCGGCGCGCGTCTCGGGATCGACGACGCCGGTATCCGAGCGGACCCGTCCTGCGATCGTCCGCCCATCGTTGGTGGTGAGTTCCACGCGGTCGCCCGTACGAACGCGACCCGCGTCGGCGGGCGGAACGTTGGCGGTGATCTGCAGACGTCGCGGATCGGCGACGCGGAACAGCGCGGTTTCGGCCGCGACATACTGGCCAAGACTGGCAGGCGCGGCGGTGATCCGGCCGGTGATCGGGCTGGCGACGGCGACCGATCGTCCGTCGCCGGTGACCCGCGCCGCACCTGCCGCAGCACTTGCGCGCCGCGCATCGGCCTGCGCGACGGCGAGGTTGGCTTCTGCCGATTCATAGTCCGCACGCGGGCTGACGCCTTGGGCGAGCAACGATCGTTCGCGGACCAACTGGCGACCGGCGAGCGTCACGCGTGCCGACGCGGCGCTGCGATCGGCGGCGATCGACGACGCTTCGCGGCTTTCGACCAGCGCGATCGTCTCGCCCACGCGCACCGGATCGCCGATCCGCTTGAGAATCCGCGTGACGGTGCCCGCCGCCCGTGCGGTCAGTATCGCCTCGGCATCGGGTGTCGCCTCGACGGTGGCAGACGCGGGGATCGCGGCATCGAGCTCGCCAGAGGCGGCGGGGGCGACGCCGATCTCGGAGATGCGGATCGCTTCCGCGGTGATCGGTACGGTATCGCCGGACGCAGGCGGCGTTGCGGCGGCTTCGGTCGGAGGCGCCGTTGGAGCCGGCGTGGTCAGGCGTGCGGCGCCGAACCCCAGCGCGGCGGCGGCCGCCAAGGCGAGGGCGGTACCGGCGTAGAGACGGGTCTTGGTCATGGGAGCAAGTCTCCGGTGATGGTGCGGCCCGACAGGCGGGCGAAGCCGGCGCGGGCGTCGAGGCGGGCGGCGGCGGCGTCGAGGATGACGCCCCGCGCCACGCCCAGCCCGTGGCGGGCGGCGAGCAGTTCGATCAGCGGCGATTTGCCCGCCTCATACGCGATCCGGGCCAGCCGGTATGTCTCCTCGGCCGTGGCGAGCGTCCGGTCGGCGGCGGCGGCCCGACGATCGGCCGAGTCGATCAGCGCTTGAGCCGAACCGGCGGCCGCGCGCGCATCGAGCCGCACGACCTGGGCACGGGCCTCGGCACCGCGGAACTCGGCTTCGGCGGCGGCGATGTTGCCGCGGTTGCGATCGAAGATGGCGAGCGGCAACGAGATGCCCGCAACGACCGCGGTCGCATTGTCGATCTCGAGCCGACGCACGCCGATCTGCGCGGTCACGTCGGGCAAAGCGCGCTTGCGTTCGACGACGATCCGCCGTTCCGCCGCATCGCGGTCGGCCTGCGCGGCCCGAACCGAGACGGTGGCGAGCAGATCGATCGGGCCGGTCGAGGGGCGGGCCGCAAGCCGGTCGAGCAGCGATTCCGACAGGCTCGTATAGGGTGTCTCGATCCCCGCCAGTGCCGACAGCTGCGCGAACGCCACGGTCCGCCCGGCCTTCGCCGCCTCCAGGTCGGATTGCAGCGCGTTCAGGTCGGTCTCGGCGCGGAGCTGGCGAAGCCGTGCTTCCTTGCCGGCCGCGACCAGTGCTCTCGCCACCTTCAGGTCGGCGGTGGCTTCCTCGACCTCGTCCTCGGCCAGTGCGATCCGGCGATCGGCGATCTCCGCGCCGGCATAGGCGCGGGCCAGCTCATAGGCATAGGCGACACGCCCTTCGACGCCGCGCGCGCGCGCTGCGGCGACGCCGGCCCGCCCTGCCTCGATCCGCGAGGCACGCTTGCCGCCCAGCTCGAACGGGTGGTTGTACTGCAGCGTCGTCTCGGTCCGGCCGAACCCGCCATAGGGCGACGAGCCGCCGAAATTCTCGCCATACACGCTGATCGAGGGGTTGGGCCGCGCGCGCGCCTGTTCGGCGAGCCCCTCGGCCTGCTCGACTCCCGCGTCGAGGATCGCGACCCTCGGCGAGGCCGCGGTCTGGCGCAGAAGCACCGCGAAGGGGGGCGCGGGATCGGCGCACGCCACACCCGTCCCCGCCAGGCCCGCAGCGCTGAGCGCCACGAACGAACCGGCAAGCGCACGCATGCGCCACCGGCCGAGAATATCGTTCATCCATTGTCATCCTGCACGAGTGAATCCTGGCACGCCTCCTGGCGCGCGCGGCTCAGACTCGTGGGGGGCGCAACGGTGACGTCGGGCCGGTTCCCGCAGGCAGGATACTGTCGATCGTCCGCCATGCCAGAACGACACGGGCGAGCTGGACCGACGGCGCGGTATTGGCGGGGATCCCGAATGCATGGCTGACGGCATGCGCGGCGACATGCACGACGTTGTCGTCGTGATCGTCCATCACATCCGCGACGTGAACATGGTCCGCGGAGATCGTCAGTGCCGTCTCGTCGATATGGAACGTCGCGGCATGCCATCCGCCGAGCGCACTCATCCCCAGCACGGCAAGAAACGCTAGCAGAGTCGCCATCAAGGCGGTCCTGGAACGGTGGGCAGTCACATCGGTAGCGTAAGCGACGTGCGGCAGCGCAGCAAGGCCGAACTCGATATGGCACCCACGGCCGGCTAGGGCCCGTGGAAAACGCCGGTCACGTCGCGGAGCGCAGGTAGATCCGGAAACGGGATCGAGTGAGGGGCTCGATGGGTGTGATCACAAATCCCTGTTTGGACGGGCTGGGCCGCTCGACCATGAGCCTCGCAACGCGCCGTCTGCGCGGTCGTGCCGGCGAATGTCGCGGGCATAAACAAGGGGTTCCGATGAAGAGTTTTGAAAGCCGCACGGCTGCGGTCGCGATTTTGCTTGCCGCCGTTTCGGCGAACGCGATCGCGCTGCCGGCTGCGGCGCAGGTGGCACCGTCCGAGACGCAGGCTGAAACCCGCATGACCACCGCCGCCGCACCCGTCTCGGCCGGCAAGCCCCCGCTCGCACAGGCCGGCGTCGCCGGCACCGTCGACGCGAAGGGCAATGCCGGCAGCACGGCGGCACCGCAGATGACGCGCGACAACGGCGCGCCGATCGGCGAGAACCGTCACTCGAAGGCGGCGGGCGATCTCGGCCCGGTCGTGCTCGAAGACACGACGCTGATCGAGAAGCTCGCCCGGTTCGACCGCGAGCGTATCCCCGAGCGCGTCGTCCACGCGCGCGGCACCGGTGCGCTCGGCCAGTTCACCGCGACCGCGAGCATCGCCGACATCACCAGCGCGTCGCTGTTCGTACCCGGCAAGCAGACCCCGGTGTTCGTCCGCTTCTCGACCGTGATTCACCCGTCGGGCAGCCCCGAGGGCATGCGCGACCCGCGCGGCTTCGCGACTAAGTTCTACACCGATCAAGGCAACTGGGATCTGGTCGGCAACAACCTGCCGATCTTCTTCATCCGCGACGCGATCCAGTTTCCGGACATGATCCATTCGTTGAAGCCCTCGCCGATCACCAACAAGCAGGATCCGAACCGCCTTTTCGACTTCTTCTCGGCGACGCCCGAGGCGACCAACATGCTCGCGCACGTCTATTCGAACCTCGGCACGCCCGCGTCGTACCGGACGATGGACGGCAACGGCGTCCATGCGTTCAAGCTGGTCAATGCACAGGGCGAGACGATCTTCGCCAAGTTCCGCTGGATCAGCCGCCAGGGCGTGAAGAACCTCAACGGCGCACAGGTCGCGACCGCATCGTGGAACTACCTCACCGACGACCTGTACGGCGAGATCGCCAAGGGCAATTTCCCGACCTGGGACCTGATGGTGCAGACGATGAAGGCGTCGGAGTTCGCCAAGCTGTCGTACAACCCGTTCGACGACACCAAGGAATGGCTCGACGTGCCATTCAAGAAGGTCGGCGAGATGGTGCTGAACAAGGTGCCCGACAATTTCTTCGAATGGACCGAGCAGTCGGCGTTCGCACCGTCGAACATGGTGCCGGGGATCGAGGCGTCGCCCGACCGGATGCTGCAGGGGCGGCTGTTCTCGTACGCCGATACGCAGCGCTACCGGCTTGGCGCCAACGCGCTCCAGCTGCCGGTCAACCGGCCGCGCGCGCCGGTGGTGAACAACTACCAGGACGGTACGCTCGATCACGGCACGCGGTCTTCGGACGTGAACTACTTCCCGGCGCAGACCGCCGCGAAGACGACCGCGGCGGGGTATCGCCAGTCGACCTACAAGGTCGACGCGGTGGTCGATGCCAAGCCGATCTCGAAGACCGACAATTTCGCACAGGCGGGCGCGTTCTACCGTGCGCTGAAGCCGCAGGACCGGACCGATCTCGTCACCAATCTGGCGGGCGACCTGAACGTCGTGACCTCGGCGCGCACGAAGACGATCATGGTCAGCTACTTCTACCAGGCCGACCCGGACTTCGGCACGCGCCTCGCAACCGCGGTCAACGTACCGATGGCGGACGTGTCGCGCGCCGCCGCGGAATACCGCGCCGCCAACCCGGCGCAGACCCCGGCGCAGACGACGCGTCGCTGAACGCGGGGCAGGGGGCGCGGCGTGATCCGTGCCCCCTGCCGCATGCCTCTCAAGAAACGAGACAGACGATGCTGATATTCCTCGCGGCGATCGCCGCCGTTGCCGCCCCGCAAGCGGCGCCTGCCAATCGCCCCGCATCGCCTCTGGTTGCCGCGCCATCGCCGGAACGTCGTCAGCAATTGCTGTTCGACGCGGCCCGACTTGGCCGAACCGACATGATCGATCCGCTGCTCAAGGCCGGCGCGGACATCAATGCCTATGACGATCGCGGTTTCACGCCGTTGATCCTGGCCGCGTATAACGGGCAGCTTTCGACGGTCGATGCGCTGATCGCCAAGGGCGCGAACGCCTGCCGCCCGGATCGCGACCAGGGCAATACCGCGCAGATGGGCGTGGCGTTCAAGGGCGAGGACGCGATCGCCGCGCGCCTGCTGAAGGCGGGATGCGACGTCAACGCCCGCAACAATGCCGGGCAGACGGCCTTGATGATGGCCTCGCTCTTCAACCGGACGCGCCAGGTCGACATGCTGCTGGCGGCCGGCGCCGACCGCACGATCCAGGATGCCGCCGGTCGTTCGGCAAGTTCGGTGGCGGCGGATCAGGGCAATTCCCCGATGGCGGCACGGGTCAAGCGCTGAGGGTCGGAGCGGCAAGACCAAGATTGCCGCGCAGGGTCGTGTCTTCGTACTGCGTACGGAACAGCCCCCGCCGTTGCAGGAGCGGCACGACCTCCTGGGTGAACCGCCTGAACTGGCTGGGGTGACCGGCATGGACGTTGATCCCGTCGAACGCCCGCCCCTCGAACCAGCGGGCGATCTCGGCGGCCACCGTTTCAGCCGATCCGACGAACGGCCCGGTGTGCTGATCGCGGACGAACTCGATCGTGTCCCGCAACGAGAAACCGCGCGCGACCGCGATCTCGGTGATGCGCTTGGCCTGCGTGAAGAAGCTGGTCTTTGCATGATCGAGCGCCGCCGCCGGAAACGGCACATCGAGATCGTACTGGCGGAAATCGTGCCAGCCGAACGCGCGACCGAATTCTGCCAGCGTCTGGTCGAAGCTCTGGTCGGCGCGTCGGTGCGCGCGCTGGATCTCGCGTGCGTCCTCGTCCGTGTCGCCGATCGTGATCGTGAAGCCGGGCAGGATGACGAGGGCGTCGGGATCGCGGCCGTGCCGTGCTGCGCGATCCTTGAGGTCGGCGTAGAAGGCCTGGCCCTGCTCGATCGTCCTCGCGTGCGTGAAGATGGCATCGGCCACTTTCGCGCCGAGATCACGGCCCTGTTCGGAATCGCCGGCCTGGAAGATCACGGGTTCGCCTTGCGGTGAACGCTGGATGTTGAGCGGGCCGACGACCGAAAAATGTTCGCCCTTGTGGTTCAGCGCATGGAGCTTGGTCTTGTCGAGAAAGACCCCGGTGTCGCGGTCGCGGACGAGCGCGCCGTCCTCGTACGATCGCCACAACCCGCGCACGACATCGAGATATTCGAACGCGCGGCCGTAGCGCGTGGCATAGTCGTAATGCTCGTCGCGCCCGTAATTGCCCGCGGTGCCGGCATCGCCGGTGGTCACCACGTTCCACCCGGCGCGACCCTTGCTGATCAGGTCGAGCGACGCCAGCCGGCGCGCGAGGTTGTACGGATCGTTGTACGAGGTCGTCAGCGTTCCGACGAGACCGATATGGCTGGTCGCGACGGCGAGCGCGGACAGCAACGTCAGCGGCTCCAGCCGGTTCAGATAGTGCGGCGGCGAATCCGCGGTGATGAACTGGCTGTCGACGATGAAGACGAGATCGAACTTCGCCGTCTCGGCCTGGCGGACGATATCGATATACCAGTCGATGTTCACGCTCGCATCCACGGGGATCTCGGGATCGAGCCACCGGTTGCTGTCGCCGGGCCCACCGACGCCGGTCGTCACGAGCCCGAGTTTCAACTGTCGCTTGGTCATGGGAAGGTCCTTCGCCGTCGGGTGTCAGAGTTGCGCGAAATGCGGTGCGACCTGCACCGGCTTCGCGAGCAGGCCGGCGGCATGGAACAGGTCGGCGATGCCCTGTTCCTCGGCGATCAGTGCCGGGTTGATCGGCACGGGTACGTTCACGCTGCGGCCGATGTAGCGCCGCGTCGCCTCGATCGGCACGCCGGTCTGCTGCGTCAGCATCCGCGCATAGGCCTCGCGGTGCGTTTCGGCCCAGCGGCGGGCACGGGCGAATCGGGCGGCAAGGTCCGCCAGTTGCGATCGCTTGTCGCGCAGCGCGGCTTCGGTGCCGAAGACGAAACCGATCCCGGGCGCCAGGTCGCGATCGACCGGAAGGATGCGCAGGCCGTCGCTGAGTTCGCCGATCGCCGCATAGGGATCCCAGATCGACCAGGCATCGACCGAGCCGCTGGTCAGTGCGGCACGACCGTCCGCCGGTGACAGGAACTTGATGTCGATCGCGTCGAACGGTTTGCCTGCGCGCTGCAAGCCGGCGAGCAGCAGGTGATGGCCGATCGAACCGCGCGGCGTGGCGACGCGCTTGCCGAGCAGATCGTCGAACGCGTGGATCGACGATCTGCCGGGGACCAGGATGGTGGTCGAAGGGCCCTGTGATCGGAACGCCGCGATCGCCTTCACGCCGGCGTTGGATTGCAGGCTGAAGATGAACGGCGCATCGCCGCCGACGCCGGTATCGATCGCGCCCGCGGCGAGGGCCTCGATCAGCGGCGCCGCGTTGGGGAACTGCGCCCATTCGATCGGATACGGCACGTCCTTCAGCTCGCCCGATGCCGTGAGCAGCGCCTGCACCCCGCCGCGCTGGTCGCCGATCACGAGTGTCCGGGCGGTGGCCTTCGTGCAGGCGGCGAGCAGGCCTGCCGCTGCGACAGCGAAACTGGTCCGGCGGGTGAGACGCAGGTCGAGCATGGCGGTATCCTGAGGTTTGAGAGGGAGATGCACGGTCAGAAGCGCGTGCGCAGCGTGACGCCGTAGGTGCGCGGTTCGCCGACGCCGACCTGCGTGATTCCCCAGGTCGCGTTGACCGTGGAGGTGACCAGATAGTCCTTGTCGAACAGGTTGCGGCCCCAGACCGAAACGTCCCATGGACCGTCGGCGGCGCGCAGCCCGAACTGCGCGCCGACCAGCGCATAGCCCTTGATGCGTGAGAACGGATCGTCGTTCACCGCCGAGAAGAACGACGAGCGATAGCTGGCGTCCGCGGCGGTATAGCCGATCAGCCGATCGCTGACCGGCACCTCGTAGCGGGCCTGCACTGCGCCCGCCCATTTCGAGGTCCCGGACAGGCGCTGGCCCGAAATGTCGCACGACGGCTGGTACGATTGCAGGAACGGGCAGATCGCATTGGTGTATCGGAGATACTTGGCATCGGTGAAGCTGCCGGAGCCGCTGAACGTCAATCCGCGCGCGACACTGGCGCGCAGATCGACCTCGACGCCGCGACTGCGCACCTTGCCCGCGTTGCCAAGATAGCTGATCCGGTTCGAGACGTCGTAGAGATTGGCCTGGTAGTTCTGGTCGATCGTCCAGAACAAGGCGGTGTTGAACTGCACGCGGCGATCGAGGAACTGCGTCTTGAACCCAACCTCGTACGAATTGACTTTTTCCGGCTCGACGAAGATGTTGATGCCCGCGCTCTGGCGGACGAGATTGATCCCCGCCGACTTATAGCCACGCGAGTAGCTGGCATAGGCGTGGACGTCGTCGCCGATGTCCTGGTTGGCGCTGAGCAGCCAGGACACCGTCCCCTTCGATCGGCTGGCTTCGTACGCACCGCCGGACGGGGCATAGGCGGCGCGGACCGCGGCGGCGGTCGCCTGATAGGCGACGGGCAGGCTGGAGATCGGCGCAGGCGTGCCGACCTGTACCGCATCGTAACTGCCCGCCTTCTTTTCATAGGTATAGCGCAGCCCGCCGGTCAGGCTGGTGCTCGGCGTGACGTGCCACGTCGCCTGCCCATAGGAGGCGTAGCTGTTGGTCGAGGGGTTGAGATAGCTGAACGTATCGAGGCCGTTCAGCAGCGCATCGGGTGCTGCGGCGCCAAGATACCATTTGGCGGCGTCCTTCCCGAACGACAATTCCTGCGTCAGGTCCGCGCGTTGCCAGAAATAATACAGGCCGGCGGTGTATTCGATGCTGCCGCCACTCGGTGAGGTGAGGCGGAGTTCCTGACTGAACTGCTTCTGGTCCGTCGCGACGGTTGCCTGACCCAGCACGTCGGCGCCGAACTGGTCGCCGTCCCAATTGGGAATCCACTTCCAGAAGCGCCCCGCGGTGATCGAGGTCAGCGTATGCCCGCCGAGCGTCGCGTCGATCCGCGCGGTGACGCCGCCACTCGGCATTCGTATCGCCTGCGACCCGTTGATATCGGTCTGGCGACGATAGGGATCGATTGCGATCGGCGTGTAGCCGACCTCCGTGGCGTGCTGGTAAAACCCCTTTACGGGCACCCCGTTGTCGCGGGTGGTGGGAAGCACCTGGCCGGAGAGATAGAAGCCCATATTGCCGGTCTGGCGCGCATAGTCTCCGGTCAGGCGAAAGGTCAGCGCGGTGCTGGGCTTCCACAGCAGGTCGGCCTTGACCGCGACGTTCTCGTAATTGTCCCAGTCCTGATGCTGGGTGGTGTTGTAGACCAGACCGTCGCGCGCGCTGACCAGGCCGCTCAGGCGCAGCGCGAGCGTGTCGGTGAGCCCGCCCGACGCGGACGCCTGCGCGCGCATGTAGTTGTGATTGCCGTAGGTGATGTCGGACGCGAACTCGGGCGCGAAGCTCGGCAGCTTGGTGCGGACGTCGATCGCGCCTGCAACGGTGTTCTTGCCGAACAGCGTGCCCTGTGGACCGCGCAGCACCTGCACGCTGTCGAGATCGAGCAGGTCGTTGATGACCGTGCCCGTGCGTGGTCGATAGACGCCATCGATGTAGAGACCGACGCCCTGATCCAGTCCGTCGTTGGTACCGCCCGAGTCGGTGCCGAGGCCGCGGATCGTGATCGTCTGGTTGCGGCCGCTGAAGCCCTGGATGCTGACGCTGGGCGCGAAGACGGCAAGCGTCTTGAGGCTGGTCTGCCCACCCACTGCTTCGATCTGCGCCGACGACAACGCCGTGATCGCGATCGGCACGGTCTGCAGCGTCTCGTTCTTGTAGCGGGCGGTCACCACGATGTCGTCGTTGGGCGCGTCGGCAGCAGCGTCCGCAGGTGACGGCAGCGCGGTCGTGGCGTTGGCCGGCTCCTTCGCCCTGTCAGCCGCCTGGGCGATCCCGGACGCGGTCATGGCGATCAGCACCGCAAGGCTCGAAGCAACGGTTTGATAATGGCGAGCGTGCATTGATGATCCCTGATTTTGCGGTGGGAGCGCCGCCGTTGATCGGACGTGCGTCTCCGTTCCCCGTGGCGGCTGCCGCGGGGCGAGGTATGTGTCGGTGCGAGGCGCAGCAGGTCGGCTAGTCGGCCCGCTGCTCGGGACGGCCGAGGTCGGTCGTCACCATCCTTTCAGGCTGCGGCCGAGAGTGTGAGCGTCTCGCGGTTGCGGGCCCTGCGCACCGATGCGTGTTCGAACAGCGCGTCGGTGCGATCGGCGAAGCTTGCGAAACCGGTGCGATCCAGACCGAGGCCGTCCGCCCAGCGACGAACGACCAGCGCATAGGCATCGACCGCGCCGAACCGGTCGCCGATCAGGTAGGGCGACGACGTGGCGTTCGATCGGGCTTCCAGATCGGCGAGCGCCGCGGCGAAGGCTGCGCGGCCCGGTGCCTCGAGCGCGGCACGGATCGACGGATCGTCGGCGTAGCGTTCGGGACGCCGTATCTGCGCCAGCGCGACATGCACCGTGCTCGCGATCCAGCTCATCAAGGCATAGGCCTGTGCACGGTCGACGGGATCGGCGGGGAGTATCTCTGCCCCCGGATAGCGATGCGCGATCCACGTCACGATCGCGACGACCTCCGGAATCGGCGTACCGTCGACGACGAGCGTTGGGACGCGGCCTTGTGGATTGATCGCTCGATAGGCCGGACCATGCTGCTCGCCGGTTGCGAGACTGATGGAGACGGCCCGGTATTCGGCATCGGCCTCCTCGAGCAGAACGAGCGGTGCGAATGCCGAACTGTTAGGGGCGAAGTAGAGCGAAATCGACGAGGCGGTCGAACCCGCGAGCGGGATGGGGGCCGTCATGGGAGAGTGCCGGGGTTCGAAGCCGCCGATCGCGCGTAGGTCGCCGATACGGGCTGCGATCTGCGCGAATGTTGCGGCGGTGGTCGTTTGTCAGACGGTCCAGCTATCGTCATGTCGCCTCCGACGCCGGCGGGATGCCAGTGCGTATGGCGCCAACAACAGCTTAACTCCTATCCGATCAATATAGATTTGCTCACTGTCCTGATTGATTGGGCTTATGAGTGCGGCATGGCCCTCAATCTCCCTATCGATGTGTTGCGCAGTTTCGTGGCGGTGGTCGATGGCGGGTCGATGTTGCGCGCATCGGAGCGCGTGTTCCTCAGCCAGCCCGCGATTAGCTTGCAGATCAAGCGCCTGGAGGAGCTGCTGCAGATCCGGTTGTTCCGTCGAGAGGGGCGGCGGCTCGTGTTGACCACGCAGGGCGACGACGTTCTGGTACTGGCGCGCGAGATGCTGGCGCTCAACGATTCGATCGTCGCCACGCTCACCGGCGATGCACTGGCGGGACCCGTGCGGATCGGATTCGTCCAGGATTTCGCCGAAACGCTGTTGCAGGGCTTGCTGGCGCAGCTCGTGGCGCTGCATCCCGACGCGCGGCTCGAAGTACGGGTCGGTGGCACGCCGCAGCTGCTCGACCTGCTCGACAGCGACCGGCTCGACATCATCCTCGGCATGGGCGTGGCAGGGGATCTGACCGCGATCCGCGAGGAACCGATGCGCTGGTTCGGGAATGCCGGCCTACCGGCGCGCGAAACGATCCCGCTCGCGGTTCTCGAACGACCGTGTCGCTTTCGGGATGCGGCGATCGCGGCGCTCGATGCAGCGGGCCGACCCTATCAACTGGTGGTCGAGACGCCGAGCCTTTCGGTCCTGCGCGCCGCGGTACGCAGCGGGGTCGGCATCACGTGCCGTACGGATCTGTTCGAGGGGCTACCCGAGATCACTGGGCAGGTGCTGCCGACGCTGCCGTCGGTCTCCTACGTCCTCCGCCGGCGAGACCGGCTCGCGCCCGCGGTGCTCCATCTCTACGACCTGATCGAAGAACGTGTACGGAGTATGGGCGTACCCGACCCGGAACTCGCCTGACCCCTCGCGGCGATCAGGCGCTGCCGGTTCTCAACCGAACGGGCGGTCGATCGAGGGCTGCGGTTCGGTGAACCATGCCGCGCCGCCTTCGGTGACGTGGAAGTGATCCTCCAGCCGGATCCCGAAGCGATCCGGTATTACGATCATCGGCTCGTTCGAGAAACACATGCCCGGTGCGAGCGGCGTGCGGTCGCCGCGGACCAGATAGGCGGGTTCGTGGATCGACAGGCCGATGCCGTGCCCGGTACGGTGCGGCAGGCCGGGAAGGCGGTAATCCGGACCGAGCCCGGCTTTTTCCAGCACTATGCGGGCGGCGGCGTCGATCGCCTCGCACGGGACGCCGGGGCTTACGGCATCGAACGCGGCTGCTTGCGCCTCGTGTTCGATATCCCAGATCGCGCGCGCCTCGTCGCCGACCTGGCCGAACGCATAGGTGCGGGTGATGTCGGAATGATACCCCTCGACCTGGCAGCCGGTGTCGATCAGCACGAGCTGGTCCTCCTCGAGATATTGGTCCCCAGGAAGCCCGTGCGGGAAGGCGGTCGCAAGCCCGAACTGCACTGCGCAGAAATACGAACCCGAGGATCCGATCGCGCGGTGCGCTTCGTCGATGAAGCGGATCACAGCGCTGGCGGCGATGCCGGGGTGGAGGATGCGCGCGGCGCGGCGCTGGATTTCGAGGGTCATCGCCTTGGCTTGCGAGAGCAATGCGAGTTCGGCGGGGCTCTTGATCATCCGGCACGCGTCGATCACCGACGCGCCGTCGCCGAGATCAAGACCGGTGGCGGCGAGCGCGGTCGCCATGCCGTAGGGAAGTTGCGGATCGAGCAACAGCCGACCGCTGACCGCGTCGGCGACCAGCGCGTACGGACTTTCGTCTTCTTCCCAGAGGCGCAGATCGGCGCCGATTTCGACTGCCGCCTCAAGCGAACCCTGTTCGAAGCGTGGGCAGATCAGGATCGGCGTGCCGTCGACGGGCAGCAACAGTGCGACCAGGCGCTCGGTCGCGCCCCAGGGGACGCCCGCGAAATAGCGCAGGCTCGCCCCTGCGCCGATCAGGATCGCGTCGGCACCCGCCGCCTCGGTAAGCGCGCGCGCCTTGTCGAGGCGTACGGTGCGTTCGGCCCCGGCGATCCGCGGCGCAGGGTTGGCCCAGGGCGTGAGGGTGGCCAGTTCGTCGGCTGCAGTGGATCCGCCGATGGTCATACGTGCCGTCCTTTTTTGCCGAAGCGATTGAGATCGAAGGGCCGAAGCAGCGGCTGTTGCTCGCCCGTCATCAGTGCGGCGACGAGTTGCGCGGTTACCGGTGCCAGCGTCAGCCCGAGATGCTGATGCCCGAACGCATAATACAGGTTCGCGCGTCCGGTCGAGCGGCCGATCGCCGGGAGGTAATCGGGTAGCGTCGGGCGCGCGCCCATCCAGCGCGTAAACGGCGCCTCGATCGGCAGGCCGAGTGCGCGGACATGATGCTCCAGCCGCGCCCACTTGCGCGGATCGGGCGGACCATCGGGATCGCCCAGCTCGACGAAACTGGCAGCCTGCACGCAGTCGGCGTAGCGCGTGACGATCATCGACCTATTCTCGAACACCACTGGCGGCAGGTCGGCGGGCCAGCCGTCGGCGCGGGCACGGATATGATAGCCGCGCTCGGCGATCATCGGCACGCGGTAGCCGAGCGGTTCGAGCAGGGCGCGCGACCGGACACCAGCGGTAACGAGGACGCGGTCGACCTTGTGTCCGGCGATGACGATCCGCCCGTCATCGTCGGCAAGCCGCACGTCCTGTCGAACGATCCGGCCGCCGCGTGCTTCGACGGCAGCCTCCAGCGTCAGGGCGAGGCGGTGGAGGTCATCGATCTGCCCGCTGCCGGTGAACCGGATCGCGCCGCCGACCGGATCGGCGAGGAAACCAAGCCGGTCGAGCAACGCGGGCTCGGCGTCCTCGATCCGTGCCGTACCGATCGCGGTCCGGGACCAGCGTTCGCGACCCGCTTGTGCCTGTAGCGGCGTATCCCAGACGACGACATGGCCGTCCTCCCCCAGCAGGTCCCGCGCGCCCAGCGTCTCCACCAGCGCGCGCCAGGCGGGCATCGCGCCGGCCAGTAGCGGCGTCAGCACAGCCGTTCCCGCGGCGAACCGCGACGGCGTCGATGCAGCGATCAGCCGTGCGGCGAACGGCAGCCAGTGCGCTGCCATCGATGGCGGCAGCGCGAGCGCGCCTCCCACGCCGAACAACCGCTTGCCGACCGAGCGCAACGCGGCGGGCGAAGCGAGCGGCTCGACCTGTTCCACCGCGATGTGCCCGGCGTTGCCCCAGGATGCCGCGTTGTAATCCGCGTCGCGTTCGAACACGCTCACCGCGTGGCCGCGATCGAGCAATGCCACGGCGCAGCACAGGCCGACCACGCCGCCGCCGACTATTCCAACCGTCGGTCCGATTGCCGCCACGTCATTCTCCTGTTGCACCGCATCAATCATTTTCGTATACGATATATATCTTGAAATACAGGAAGGTCGATACCGAATGTCTGTCGAATGGAAGGGCGTATTTCCGGCCGTAACGACTCAGATCCGCGAGGACCTGACCGTCGATCTCGCGGATACCCAACGCGTCGTCGACGACTTGATCCGCGACGGCGTGACCGGGGTGATCGCGCTCGGCACGGTGGGCGAGAATAACTCGTTCGAATATGATGAAAAGGTCGAAGTGCTGACCGCGATCGTCGAGGCCGTTGCCGGGCGCGTGCCGGTCATCACCGGCGTCTCGGAATATGATACGCGCCGCGCGGTCCGCTATGCGCAGGCCGCGGAGAAGGTCGGTGCAGACGGTTTGATGCTGTTGCCGCCGATGGTCTATGTGCCCAAGCCGCACGAGCTGGTCGAGCATTTCAAGGGCGTGGCGCAGCAGGTCGGCCTGCCGATCATGCTCTATAACAACCCACCCGCGTATCGCACGCTGATCGACAACGAGGTGCTTGCCGCGCTGGTCGACGTCGCGAACATCGTCGCGGTCAAGGAATCCGCACCCGACACGCGGCGCTTCTCCGACGTGAAGAACGCTTTCGGTGATCGGTACGTGCTGTTCGCGGGCCTCGACGACGTCGCGCTCGAAGGGCTGTTCCTCGGTGCGCAGGGGTGGGTGTCCGGACTGACCAACGCGTTCCCGCGGGAATCGGTCGAGCTGGTCAACGCATTCCAGCGTGGCGATCATGCCAAGGCGATGGAGATCTATCGCTGGTTCATGCCGCTGCTCCATCTCGATGCCGAGCATGACCTGGTCCAGTCGATCAAGCTGGCCGAGCAGGTCATGGGTCGCGGTTCCGAGCGGGTTCTGCCGCCACGCTATCCGCTGGTCGGTGCGCGCAGGGCCGAAGTGATCGCGATGGTCGAGCAGGCAGCGGCGACGCGGCCGACGCTTGCGGCCGCCGAGCCCGTGCTGGCTTCGGCCTGACAGCCATGCGCCACACCTTCTTCTGCATCGACGGCCACACCGCCGGCAATCCGGTTCGCCTCGTCGCGGGCGGGGCACCGTTGCTGAAGGGCGCGTCAATGTCGGAGCGGCGGCAGGATTTCCTGGCGCGGTTCGACTGGATCCGTACCGGACTCTGCTTCGAACCGCGCGGCCACGACATGATGTCGGGCGGCTTCCTGTATCCACCGACGCGCGACGATACCGATATCGGCATCCTGTTCATCGAGACGAGCGGGTGCCTGCCGATGTGCGGGCACGGCACGATCGGGATGGTGACGTTCGGCCTCGAACACGGGCTGATCCAGCCGGCGATACCAGGCCGGCTGCGCATCGAAGTGCCCGCCGGCATCATCGACGTCGCGTATGAGACGTCGGGGGCGAAGGTGACGTCGGTACGGATCACCAACGTCCCCGCTTACGTCGCGGCGCGCGGGATCGACATTGATGTCGAGGGCATCGGTCCGCTCAGCATCGATGTCGCATATGGCGGCAATTATTATGCGATCGTCGAGCCGCAGGGGCGCTATACCGGCCTCGACGCGCTGGGCGCGGCCGAGATCGTCGCGCTCAGCGGTCGTGTCCGCGAGGCGGTCCGGGCGGTGTTCGAACCGGTCCATCCCCTCGACCCGACGATCCGCGGCGTCAGCCATGTCCTGTGGGCCGACGTACCGCGCAGCGACGGCGCGGATGGCCGTAACGCCGTGTTCTACGGCGACAAGGCGATCGACCGCAGCCCGTGCGGTACCGGAACGTCGGCACGGCTCGCGCATCTGGCGGACGGTGGCCGGCTGTCCGTCGGCGACCGGTTCGTCCACGAAAGCTATATCGGCAGCCGCTTCATCGGGCGGGTCGAAGCCGAAACCACGCTCGGCGATACCGCGGCGATCATCCCGTCTATCGAAGGATCGGCCATCGCGACCGGATTCAACACGATCTGGATCGATCGCGAGGATCCGTTCTGGGAAGGTTTCCAAGTTTCATGACACTTCGGCTATGCCGGTGCGGTATTCCCGTTTTCGGAGCCGTCCCGTCATGAGTATCGTCGTCCGCACCTTGTCCGAACAGGTGTTCGAGATCGTTCGCGAGCAGATCGTCACCGGCAAGCTCGCAGGCCATACCGCGATCCGTCAGGACGCGCTCGCGACCGAACTCGGCGTCAGCAAGATTCCGTTGCGCGAGGCACTCGCCCGGCTCGAGCAGGAAGGCCTTCTCACCAGCCACGCGAACCGTGGCTATGCGGTCCAGCCGATGTCGGCGGACGAGGCGGACGACATCTTCGCCCTCCGTCTCAGCATCGAGCCGCAGGCCGCCGCCTTTGCCTCGACCGTCGCAAACGACGAGGATCGCGCGATCGCCACGCTCGCGTTCGAGGAACTCGACAGCGCGGCGAGCGAACGGCTCGCGGAGGTCGCGATCCGCAATCGGATTTTCCATACCGCGCTGGTCCGGCCAGGGCGCCGGTTGCTGACGACGCAGATGGTCGAGCGGCTCGCGATCCTCGCCGAACGGTATGTCGTCGCGCATCTGCGGCCGGCGGGGCGCGAGGACCGCGCGCATCTCGAGCATCGGCAGTTGCTCGACGCGTGGCTGGCACGCGACGACGTGCGCATGCTGACGCTGCTGACGAGCCACATTCAATCGACGCTCACCGATCTGCGCATGCAGTTCGACACAGCGCGCGAATAACGATCATATCTTCCGGGGATGGGTAATGTTTGGACCGCGTAAATCGATCGAATCGTCTGCCCATAGCCAGGAACACAGTCTCGCCAAGACGCTGAGCTGGCCGCATCTGATCGCGCTCGGTGTCGGCGCCATCGTCGGCACCGGCATCTATACGCTGGTCGGCGTAGGAGCCGAGCGCGCGGGGCCGGGGGTCATCCTCGCGTTCGTGATCTGCGGCGTGATCTGCGCGTGCGCAGCGCTCGCCTACACCGAACTCGCGACGCTGATCCCGGCGGCGGGCAGTGCCTATACCTTCAGCTACACGGCGCTCGGCGAGGGTATCGCCTGGGTGGTCGGCTGGAGCCTCATCCTCGAATATTCGCTGGCTTGTTCGACGGTCGCGGTCGGCTGGTCGGGCTATCTGGTCGGTTGGATCGAGGCGATCGGGATACATCTGCCCCACGCGTTGCTGGTCGGCCCGCACGGTGGCGGTATCGTCAACATGCCAGCGGTGCTGGTGTCGCTCGCGGTTATGGGGATGCTGATCCTCGGCACACGGCAAAGCGCGACGCTGAACATCGTGCTGGTCGTCATCAAGCTGGTCGCGTTGACCATCTTCGTCATCTACGCCGCGCCCGCGTTCAAGGCCGACAACCTGCATCCGTTCATGCCTTACGGCTTCGTCTCGACCGATATTGACGGGCACCAGCGCGGCGTGATGGCGGCGGCGGCGATCGTATTCTTCGCGTTCTACGGCTTCGATGCGGTTGCGACCTCGGCGGAGGAAACCAAGAACCCGAAGCGCGACCTGACCATCGGGATCGTCGGCTCGATGCTGGTCTGCACGGTGATCTACATGGCGGTGGCGGTCAGCGCGATCGGCGCGCTGCCGTTCACGCAACTCGCTAATTCGCCCGAGCCGCTGGCGCTGGTCCTGCGCCAGCTGAGCCAGCCGTTCGCGGCGCAGCTGATCGCGCTGGCGGCGGTGATCGCGTTGCCGTCGGTGATCCTGGTGATGATGTACGGCCAGAGCCGGATCTTCTTCGTGATGGCGCGCGACGGTCTGCTGCCGCGCGGTCTCGCCAAGGTGAGCAAGCGGACCGGCTCGCCGACGCTGATCACGTTGCTGACCGGCCTGTCCATCGCTGCGGTCGCGGGGTTCTTCCGGCTCGACGAGATCGCCGAGCTCGCCAATGCGGGCACGCTGATCGCATTCATCTCGGTCGGCGTGTGCCTGATGGTCCTGCGCCGCACCGCGCCGGACCGGCCGCGGCTGTTCCGTTGCCCGGCCGCGTACGTCGTCGGTACCGTCACCGTGCTCGGTTGCCTGTACCTGCTTGCGAGCCTGCCGGTCTCGACGCTCGCGCGCTTCGTGATTTGGAATGCCGCCGGGCTGGCGTTGTACTTTGCATACGGCCGCCGCAACAGCGCTGCCTGACCCCGGCAGCAGCCAGCCCGACGCCCCGCCTGCATCAGCTTCGGCGTAACGCCGCCGGGCAGGCAGGTGTTTCCGCCGCGCCCCGGTCGACGGCCCATCCGGGTCCGATCGCTATCGATTTTCGGGGACGCGCGGGGCGGGCTTTGGAAAGCCATGCCCATCGCCACGGGGCGTGGATTTTCGTTACGCATCCGTGTTGCAGCTCTGCAACATATTTGTAATGTTTTGCTACCCGGATTGAAAAACCGACAGGAAAGGTGTCCTTCCGACCCATAGTAAACGCTTAGGTTCAGAGGGTTCTTTAGTATGGTTGGCATCTCGATCCGGAAGTCCGGGTTGTTCGTTACGGCGTCCACGGTCGCGTTCGTACTGGCCTCGGCGGTTCCAGCCGCAGCGCAGACGGCAACGCCCGTAGACGCGCAGACGCAGGTTCCGGGCACCGATACCGCTGCCCCGGTTGGCTCCGATACGACGACTGGCGCGGTAGCGCAGACGGTTGCACCAGACGCGAATGCGGGGGGCGAGATCGTCGTGACCGGTTCGCGTATCGCGCGCCCGACGCTCAATTCGCCGATCCCGGTGACGACGGTGACCCAGGCCGATCTGACGCGGACTGGCGCGATCGTCATCGGCGACGTGCTCAACGACCTGCCGTCGCTGCGCTCGACCTACAGCCAGGCGAACTCGACGCAGTTCATCGGCACCGCCGGCATCAACCTGCTCGATCTGCGCGGCCTTGGGCCATCGCGTACGCTCGTGCTCGTCAACGGCCGCCGCCACATCACGGGTTCGACCGGCGAGTTCCTCGTCGATACCAACACCATCCCGACCGATCTGATCGACCGCGTCGACATCGTCACCGGCGGTAGCTCGGCAGTCTATGGCTCGGACGCGATGGCAGGCGTCGTCAACTTCGTGCTGAAGCGCAATTTCGACGGCGTGTCGCTCAACGCCCAGAGCGGGATCGCCGACCGCGGCAACCGCGGCACGTACCGGTTGTCGGGCACGTTCGGCAAGAATTTCGCCGAGGGTCGTGGCAACATCGCGCTCGGCCTTGAGTATAATCAGGCCGACCTGCTTACCTATGCCGACCGCCCCGAACTGACGGGCATCTACGCCGGTCGCAGCCAGTTCCAGCGCGTCGCGACCAACGCGTCGGGCCAGCCGCAGCGCACGTTCCTGAACGGTATTCGCAGCTTCGGCTATGACAATGGCGGCAACTTCATTCCCTACGCCAATGGTAACTTACTCGGTTGCAACGACGTCGCGGGAGCCTGTCGCGCGAACGGCGCGCCACGCGTATTCGGCTTCAGTCCGACCGGCGCGTTGTCCGAATATAATTACGGAACGGACCTGCGGCCCGTCGGTAACAACAACAATCAGAACGGCAGCGGCGCTACCTTGCGCGACAAGGGTACGCTGAACCCTTCGTTAAAGCGTTACGTCGCAAATTTGATCGGCCATTACGACGTGTCGGACGCGTTCAAGCCATTTTTCGAGGCGAAGTTCGTTCGTGTCGAGAGCTTCGCGCAGGCGACGGGTACGTTCAACCAGGGCGGAACGCAGGGCGCCGATGCCGAAGGTGAGACGTATCTCGCCGGTGGTATCCCGATCGCCTTCGACAACGCGTTCCTCAATCCTCAGGCTGCGGCGACGATCCGCTCGTTGATGCCCGCCGGTTCCGAGTATTTCCGTCTCAACCGCAACAATTCCGACCTGGGGACGCGCGACGAGGCGGATCGCCGTGATACGTATCGGATCGTTGTCGGTGCCGAGGGCAACTTCAACGACGATTGGAAGTACGACTTCTCGGTGAACTATGGCGAATTCCGCACGAATTCGAAGTTCTACAACAACCAGTTCCAGTCGCGCTTCTACAACGCCATCGATTCGGTCCGTAACGGTGCGGGCCAGATCGTGTGCCGCATCAACCAGGCGACTGTCGTGGATCCGTCGTGCGCACCGCTCGATATCCTGGGTGAAGGGCGCGCCAGCCAGGCTGCACTGAACTACATCAACACGACCTCGACCAGCCGCGGCAAGGCGACCGAATTCGATGTGACGGGCAACATCGTCGGCGACAGCTCGCAGCTGTTCGAACTGCCGGGCGGTCCTGTCCGGTTCGCGGTCGGCGGCGAGTATCGTCGCGAGACTGCGTTCTCGGCCTATGACGACACGATCAAGGGCGGCGACACGTTCTTCAACGTCATCCCCGACTTCCGTCCGCCGGCGTTTGCCGTGAAGGAAGCGTATGGCGAGCTGGAAATTCCCCTGCTCAAGGATATCAGCTTCGCCAAGGAGTTGACGGTCAACGCGGCGGGTCGCGTCGCCGACTACAAGGGCTCCACGGGAACCGTCTACGCCTACAATTTCGGCGGGATCTACGCGCCGATTAACGACATCAAGTTCCGCGTGAACTATTCCCGATCGGTCCGGGCACCCACCCTCGGCGATCTGTACGCCTCGAACAGCCAGGATTTCGCGCAGCTCGAGGATCCGTGCGACGTCAACTTCATCAACACTGGCCGGTCGACGCGGGCGGCGAACTGCGCGGCAGCGGGCGTCCCCACGAACTTCGTCAACAGCGTGGCACGCGCAGGCTCCACGGAGATCCTGTCGGGCGGCAACCCCAGTCTGCAGGCCGAGAAGTCGCGGAGCTGGACCTATGGAGCGATCTTCCAGCCGAGCTTCCTCCCGGGCTTTGCGCTCACGGTCGATTACTATGACATCAAGATCAACAAGGTCATCCAGGCGGTCGACGCACAGACCATCCTGGATGCGTGCTACGACGCTCCGACGCTTGGCAACAGCTTCTGCAGCCTGATCAATCCGCGCCAGGCCAACGGTCTGTTCGCACGACCAGCCCTGTTGCAGAGCACGGTCAACTTTGCCGCGCTGAAGGCGAAGGGCATCGATTTCGACGCGAGCTACAACCGCCGGTTCGGCGCGGACACCAAGGCGGCGGTCCGTGTCGTCGGTACGTGGGTCCGCGACCGTACCGACTTCCCGTATCTCGACGAGCCAGGCCGGCCCGATCGGGTCAAGGGCGAGCTCGGCGATCCGATCTGGAACGTCAACGCATCGGTCGACCTGACGCACAAGAACTTCACGCTCGGCTATCAGGTTCGCTACATCGGTCGTCAGTCGATCACCGACTGGGAAGCGCAGCACGACACCAACGGCGTTCCGGCGCTCAACCCGAACTATGCCGACGTCGTGTACTTCCCCAAGGTGTTCTACCACGCGGTTCGCGCATCGGTCGATGTCGACAAGCGTTTCACGCTGTACGGCGGCGTCGACAATCTGACCGACAAGAAGCCGCCTTACGGCCTGCTCGGCAACGGCGACGGCGATGCGATCTATGACAACATCGGTCGCGCGATGTACATCGGGGCTTCGGTGAAGCTCTAAGCTTTGCCGGCGTCACGAAGGACACACTCGCTACGAGGCGGGGCTGGTAACCACCGGTCCCGCCTTTTCGTATGTTGAAGGTTTTCGGATCGGATGGCTTCCCCGTGAGGTTCGATCTGTCCTAGACGAGGATCATGACCTTGCTTCGCACCCCGTCGTCTCCGCGATGATCACGCTCGGCTTCGGCGTCGTGATGCTGGCGGGCGCGCTCCTGCTGGCGTTTGTCGTGGCGGGTGGTGCGCTGCTGTTCCTGGGACTGCGTGCACGGGCGTCGGCGGCGGATACCGTCGAGACCAATACGGAAATGCAGGCGCTGCTCGACGGTTCGCCCGCGCTCGTCACGGTGATCCGTTCGGGTGGGCGGATCGAGATGACGCAGCGGATGGCGGACTGGCTTGGCCTGGATACGCCGCCTCGGTCACTCGCCGAGCTAGCGGCTGGCGGGACGGGACTCTCTCCCGAAGACGCCGCGCGGCTGATTGCCGACATCACCGCGGCGCAGCGGTCGGGGCGGCCGTTCGTTCGTTCGGTCAGGCTGATCGGGTCGACCCGCGCGATCACGTTTCGCGGCGGCCGCGCGCCGGGCGAAATGGGCGCGGCAGGCGCGGTACTGCTCTGGGCCTTCGATGCGACCGACAGCGAGGCGGAGATCGCGCGGCTCGGCGCCGAGACCGAGCGGCTGGGTGCCGCGTATGAATCGCTGACCGGGCTGATCGAGGCGGCGCCGATGCCGATGTGGTACCGCGCGACCGATCTCCGGCTGGCGATGGTCAATACGGCGTATGTCGATGCGGTCGAGGGGCGCGATGCCGCCGACGTCGTCGCGCGTGGACTTGAACTGGTGGAGGGATCGGGACGCGGCGGGCCTTTGGCTGGTGCAGCGGTCGCGCGCGAGCAGGGGCGGCCGCATCGGCAGGTCTTGCCGGCGACGATCGATGGCGCGCGGCGGTCGTTGCAGATCTACGACGTGCCGTTATCGAGCGGCGGCGTCGCCGGGTTCGCGATCGATATCGAGGAATTGGAGCAGGCGCGGTCGGGAGCGAAGCGCTTCGCCGAAGCCCAGCGCGCGATGCTCGACCGTCTGTCGGCGGGCGTGGCGCAGTTCGGCGGTGATCGCTCGCTCGTCTTCTGCAACCAGCCGTTCCGGCGGATGTTCGCGATGCGCAGCGAATGGCTCGCCGATCGCCCCGAGTTCGATCGCGTGCTCGAACGGATGCGCGAGGCCAACCGCCTGCCGGAGGTCCGCGACTTCCCGAGCTGGAAGGCGGAGCGCCGCGACTGGTTCATGCAGACCAGCGGCTCGCCCGGTGGCGGCGCGATGGAGGAGAACTGGCACCTCCGCGGCGGCACGCATCTTCGCGTCGTCGCGCAGCCCTTACCGGACGGCGGCCTGTTGCTGATCTTCGAGGATCGCACCGAGCAGGTCCAGCTCGCCAGCGCGCGCGATACGTTGCTGCGGGTGCGCACCGCGACGTTCGACAACCTGTTCGAGGCGCTCGGCGTGTTTGCAGCAGACGGTCGGTTGCAGCTCTGGAACAACCGGTTCCGCGCGCTCTGGGGCCTGGAGGAGGAGTTCCTCGCCTCGCACCCCCGCGTCGATGCGTTTGCCGAAGCGGCTGGCGCCAAGCTCGCGACGCCCGGACGGTCGGCGTTGATCCCGGATCTGGTGCGGTCGGCGACGGTCGGGCGGCAACAGCGCGGTGGACGCGTGGCGTTCGCCGACGGGCGTCATTTCGAGTTCGCTGGCGTGCCGTTACCCGATGGGAACGCGCTCTTCACGATGCTCGACATCACCGACAGCCGTCGCGCGGAGCAGGCGTTGCGCGACCGGGCAGACGCGCTCGAAGCGACCGACAAGGTGAAGACCGCGTTCGTCGCCAACATGAGCTACGAACTCCGCACGCCGCTGACCTCGATCAGCGGGTTCGCGGAGATGCTGCATGGCGGATATGCCGGCGCGCTGACGCCGCAGGCCGAGGGCTATGTCGGGGCGATCCTCGAGTCCGTCGAGCGGCTGGGGTTGCTGGTCGACGACGTGCTCGACCTGACGCGCGCGGAGAGCGATCGTGCGGAAACCGATCGCAGCGACGTCGATCTCGCGACCACCGTGCGCGCGGCGGCAGAGACGATCCTGCCATCGGCCAAGCGACGCAAACTCGATTTCGCGATCGAGGTCGCGCGGTCGACGGGCCGCGTGAACGGCAACCCGAAGCGGCTGAAGGAGGTCGTCGAGCATCTGTTGCGACATGCGGTCGCGGCGACGCCGGATGGCGGGCGGGTGCTGTTGCATACCGACGGCAATGCGACGTCGGCGCGGATCGTTGTGTCGGACGATGGTGTCGGGATGGATGCGGAGGCGGTGGCGCATGCGTTTGATCGGTTCGCCGAGTCGAAGCCTATGGGGGACCGCGCTTTGGGGTTGGGGTTGCCGTTGGCGAAGCAGTTCGTGGAAGCGCACGGCGGTACGATCGAGCTGGTGTCCGAACCCGGCGCCGGCACGCTGATCACCGTAGAATTGCCGCGTCGATGAGGGCGTATCTTCTGCTCCCTCTCCCCTCCGGGGAGAGGGTCGGGGTGAGGGGCCGCCAAGCAGCGCATCGCCCGGAACAGCCCCTCACCCAACCCTCTCCCCGAGGGGGAGAGGGCTAATGCACATGATCCGCCTACCCGATCCGCAAGCGACCGAAGCGTTCGGCGCGCTGTTGGCCGAGCGTGTCCGCCCCGGCGACGTGATAACCCTCGAAGGCACGCTCGGCGCCGGCAAGACCAGCGTCGCCCGGGGTCTTCTCGCCGCACTTGGCCTAGCCGGCGAAGCGCCATCGCCCAGCTTCGCGATCGTCCAGCCCTATGAGCCGCCCGAAGTGCGCTTCCCCGTCGTCCACGTCGACCTCTACCGCATCTACGACCCGACAGAGATTGAAGAACTGGCGCTCGACGATGCGCGCTACGATTCGCTGCTGCTCGTAGAATGGCCCGGGCGCGCAGGCCCGGATTACTGGCCGGATGCGCTTCGGCTCAGCCTGACGATCGAGCCGGACGGCACGCGCGGCTTGACTATCGGCGTGCCGGAAGCTTGGAGGTCGCGATGGCCGACATGACCCCGCCGCCCGGCGCCGCCGCTTTCCTCGACGCCCATGGCTGGGGAGGTGCGGAGATCCTCCCGGTCGCCGGTGACGCCTCGTTCCGCCGCTATTTCCGCGCAGTCGAGAGCGGGCGGCAAGCCATCCTGATGGACGCGCCGCCGCCGCACGAAGATCCCCGCCCGTTCATCGCGGTCGCCGAGTGGTTGGTCGAGCGTGACTTCGCAGCGCCCGCTATTCTAGCGTGCGATCTCGACCAGGGGCTCGTGCTGATCGAGGATTTCGGCGACGATCGACTGCGCGAGGCGGTCGATGCTTCACCGGAGGAGGAACTGTCGCTGTATGCGCCGGCGATCGACTTGCTGGTGCGGTTGCGTGCCGAGCCGGCTGGGCCGGTCGCCCCCTATGATCGCGCGGTGCTGAAGCGCGAGGCGGGGCTATTCGTCGAATGGTATTGCCCCGCGGTTGGGATCGAGCCTGATCTCGCAGGATGGGACGCGGCTTGGGAGTCGGTGTTCGACCATGCCATTGCCGAGACTCCTGTCACGGTCTTGCGCGACTATCATGCCGAGAACCTGATGCTGGTCGGTCCGGCGCGCTCGCTCGGACTGCTCGATTTTCAGGACGCGCTTGCGGGGCATCCGGCCTATGACCTCGTGTCGCTGTTGCAGGATGCGCGGCGGACGGTCGATTCGGCAGTCGAGGCCGCGATGCTGGAGCGATATCGTGCGGCGGCGGATGCGGGGCCAGAGACTGATGATGCCTTCATGAACGCGTATCACGTGCTCGGCGCGCAGCGGAATGCGAAGATCCTCGGCATCTTCACGCGGCTGTGGAAGCGCGACGGCAAGCCGCATTACGCGACGATGTGCCCGCGTGTGTGGACGTATCTTGAGCGCGATCTGGCGCAGCCGGTAATGGCGCCGGTCGCGGCGTGGTTCGCCGCGAACGTGCCGCCCGCGCTGCGCGGCGATCCGCTGGCCTTGAGCGCGTGAGCCGCCAGCAGACGATCCGGCCCGTCCCTCGCGGCGTCGTGCCGGAGACGGCGATGGTGATGGCCGCCGGCTTGGGCAAGCGCATGCGCCCGCTGACCGCGACGCGACCCAAGCCGCTGGTCAAGGTCGCGGGCAAGCCGTTGATCGATCACGTGTTCGAGCGGTTGCAGGCCGCCGGGATCAAGCGCGCGGTCGTCAACGTGCATTATCTCGCGGATACGCTGGAGGCGCACGTCACCGACCGGTTCGACGGGATCGACGTGGTGATCTCCGACGAGCGGAAAATGCTGATGGAGACGGGCGGCGGGCTCGTCCAGGCGCGCGGCCTCCTCGGCGATGCGCCGGTGCTGGTCGTCAACAGCGACAACCTCTGGATCGACGGGCCGGTCGACGCGATCAGGCTGCTCGCGTCGCGCTGGGACGACGCGAAGATGGACGCGCTGTTGCTGATGGTGCCGCTCGCGCGCGCGAACAATCACGGCGGCATGGGCGATTTCTATCTCGGCAGCGACGGGCGGATCGCTGGCCGCCGCAAGCCCGGCCGCGTCGCGCCGTTCGCCTATACCGGCATCCAGATCCTGCACCCGCGCCTGATCGCCGACTGGCCGGAGGGGCCGTTCTCGACCAACATCTTCTGGGACCGCGCGATCGCCGCCGGGCGCGCCTATGGTCAGGTCCACCAGGGCTTGTGGTTCGACGTCGGGACGCCCGCCGCGATCCCGAAGACCGAGGCGATCCTTGCGGATGGCTGACGTCGCCACGGCGGCTCGTCCGACGCTCTACACGATCCCAGCGCACCGGGCGTTTGCGGATGCGCTCGTCGCTGGGCTGACCCGGCGGGTGGGGCGCGATCCGCTGGCGCTCGCCCGTGCGCTCGTCGTCCTGCCAAACAACCGCGCGGTGAAGGCCGTCACCGAAGCGTTCGTCCGCGCGAGCGGCGGTGGGCTCGTCTTGCCGCGGCTGGTGGCGCTGGGCGATCCGGAGATGGGCGAGGCGGTCAGCGCCGCGCTCGATCCCGCGGACGATATCGATCCGCCGCTGCCTGCCGTGCCCCCCTATCAGCGCCGCATGATCCTCGCGCGGCTGGTGTCGGAAGAGCGCGCGCGCGAAGGCCATCCGGTCGATGCCGCCGAAGCGGTGCGCCTCGCAGGCGAACTCGCACGGACGCTTGATCAGTTGCTCGTCGAGGAGGTACCGCCGACCAAGTTACGCGATATCGAGCTTGGCCCCGAACTCACCGAGCATTGGCGGCGTGCGCTGGCAACGTTCGAGATCGTGCTGCAACGCTGGCCCGGCGAACTCGCGCGGCTGGAGCGGGTCGATGCGGCGACGCGGCGCTCGGCGTTGCTCGACCGGCTCGCCCAGCGCTGGCGGAATGCGCCGCCGACCGGGATCGTCTGTGCGGCGGGCGTGACCGATTCCGCGCCAGCAGTCGCGCGTTTGCTCCGCTGCATCGCCGACATGCCGCAGGGCATGGTAGTATTCGCCGGCCTCGACCTGGCGCTGCCGGACGAGGAATGGGACGCGCTCGGCCCGCATGATCCGAACCCGGTCACCGGCCTCACGCGCCGCTCGATCGAAACGCATCCGCAGTTCGACGCCAAGCTGATGCTCCTGCGCATGGGCGTCGCCCGTGGCGAGGTACAGACATGGCGCGAAGGTGGCGGACATGACGCCGACCCCGCGCGCGGCCGGGCGATCGCCAACGCCCTCGCACCCGCGGACTTCACCGGCAAATGGACACAGATCGCGGCGGAGGATCGCCGGCTAAAGGGCGTGACCGCCGCCGAACTCGCAACGCCAGCAGAGGAAGCGCAGGCGATAGCGCTGGTCCTCCGCGAGGCGTTGGAAGTGCCCGAGCGGACCGCCGCGCTCGTCACGCCGGATCGCGCGCTCGCACGGCGCGTGGCAGCGCATCTCGGACGCTGGGGCATCGGCATCGACGACAGCGCAGGGCGGCCCTTGTCGATCCTGCCACCGGGCACGCTCCTGCTCGCGCTGGCCGAAGCGGCGGCGCAGCGCTTCTCGCCGCTCGCATTGCTGGCGTTGCTGAAGCACCCGCTGGTCCGTGCAGGCGAGGATCGCTTGCTATGGCTCGACGGCGCACGCGCGCTCGACCGACGGTTGCGCGGCCCACGACCGGCAGCGGGACTCGGGGGGATCGCCGGGCATCTTGAGGAGCGGAAGGGCACGGCGGCGACATGGTGGGCCGACGTCCAGCCGTTGCTGACGCCGCTGGCGAACGCGTTCGATCAGGGGCCGCAACCCTTGGCATCGGTGCTCGCCTGCCTGCGCGAGACGGCGCAGAGCCTGTGCGGCGACAATCTCTGGTCCGGCCTCGCAGGGCGTGCGGCGGCGGAGTTCCTCGCCGATCTGGAAGCCGAAGCGCCGGCCGGGCCGCCGCGGATCGATCCGCGCGAGCTGCCACAACTGTTGCGAACGTTGCTCGACGAAGTGGCGGTGCGGCCGGCACCGGGCGGCCACCCGCGACTTGCGATCTACGGCCTGATCGAAGCGCGGTTGCAGACCGCGGACGTCATGGTGCTCGGCGGGCTGAACGAAGGCGTGTGGCCCGGCCGGCCTGCGCCTGATCCTTGGCTGGCGCCGCGCATCCGCATGGAGCTGGGTCTGCCCGGCCTGGAGCGGCGTGTCGGCACGGCGGCGCATGATTTTGCGCAGGCGTTAGGCGCACCTCGCGCGGTCGTCACGCGGGCACGCAGGGATGCGAAGTCACCCGCTCTGGCCTCGCGGCTCTGGTTGCGGTTGCAGGCGCTCGCGGGCGATCGGTTCGAGAGGGCGTCCGCGCTGGAAGGCTGGACGCGCGCGCTAGACGATCCGGGCGAACATTTGCCGGCCGATCGCCCCGCGCCGTCGCCGCCTGCGCTGCTGCGTCCGAAAGCCATCTCCGTCACCGAGGTGGATCGGCTCAAGGCCGACCCCTACGCCTTCTACGCGCGCCGTGTGCTCGGGTTGATGCCGCTCGATCCGGTCGACGCGGACCCCAGCGCTGCGTGGCGCGGGACGGCGGTGCACGACATCCTCGAGCAATGGTGGAAGCAGGACAACTGCACCGTCGACACGCTGCGGATGCGCGCGAAGGCGATGCTCGACGACGAGCGCACCCATCCGATGATGCGTGCGCTCTGGCAACCGCGGTTGCTCGAGGCGATCGACTGGATCGCGGGCGCGATCGTCGCGCAAGGCGAGGACGGCCGGACGGTTGCCAGTGCCGAGGGCAAGGGCAAGATCGAGATCGCCGGCGTGACGCTGTCGGGTCGCTATGACCGCATCGACAAGCTCCCCGACGGACGCCTCGCGGTGATCGACTACAAGACCGGCAAGCCGCCTTCACCGACCGCGGTGCGCGCCGGCTACAGCCTGCAACTCGGGCTGCTCGGCCTGATCGCCGAACGCGGCGGGTTCGAAGACGTGCGCGGCACCGCCGGCGCGTTCGAATATTGGTCGCTCGGCAAGAAGCGCGACGCGTTCGGCTATATCGAGAGCCCGGTCGATCCCGAGGGCAAGCGCGACAAGATCCCGACCGCCGAATTCACGGCAATCGCCGCGCACAACTTCACCGAAGTCGTCGGCGAATGGCTGACCGGCAGCGCCGCGTTCACCGCGAAACTGGTGCCCGAATACGCCCCCTATGCCGAGTATGACCAGCTGATGCGACGCGACGAATGGTATGGCCGTGAGCGGTGACGCGCTCGCCACGCTGCCCCGACTGCGGGGCGCGCAGGCCGATGCGAGCAACCCGGCCTCGCACGTGTGGCTATCCGCGTCGGCCGGCACCGGCAAGACACAGGTGCTGGCCGCCCGCGTGTTCCGGCTGCTGTTGCGCGGTGTCGATCCCGGCGCGATCCTGTGCCTGACCTTCACCAAGGCGGGCGCGGCCGAGATGGCCCAGCGCATTAACGGCCGGCTCGCCGCATGGGTGCGGATGCCGGACCCCATTCTGGCGAAGGATCTCGACGCGCTGGGCGAGAGCACGTCCGAAGCATTGCGAGGCCGCGCCCGCACCCTGTTCGCCAAGGTGCTCGACGCGCCGGGCGGGGGCCTGCGTATCCAGACGATCCACGGGTTCTGCCAAGGGTTGCTGGCGGCGTTTCCGGTCGAAGCCGGGCTGACGCCGGGCTTTCGACCGCTGGAGGCACGCGAGGAAGCCGGCTTGGCACGCGAGGCGCTGGCGTCGATGCTGTCGGACGCAGAGCGCGAAGGCCGCGAACGCCCGGTCGAGATCGTCGGCCGCCTGTCGCTGCGGATGGGCGAGGGCGGGGCGGAGGCGTTCCTGCTCGCCTGCGCGCGTGCGCTGCCAGCGTTGGAGGCGTTGCCAGTCGGGATCCAGCCATGGCTCCGTCGCGAACTCGGATTGCCGTCGGGCGACATCGACGAAGCGATCACGGAGTGGTGCGACGCACTCGACCTCGACGCAATCGCGCGCATTGCTGCGGCCAACCGCGCCTGGGGGACCGCCACCGGGCAGGCCGCAGCGGCAACCGTCCAACGCTGGCTCGACTCCGAGGATCGCGCGGCGACGTTGGACGAGCTCGCCAGCGTCGTGCTCACCGGCACGGGCACGCAGCGCAAAGCCTCGAAGAAACTGATCGATGCCGAGCCCGACTACGAAATCCTCGCGCGCGATCTGGGCGAGGCGTGCACCGACGTGCTGTCGATGGTCCAGCGCGCCACCTATTGCGACCTGCTCGCCGACGGGCTGGAGGTCGGGCGTGATTACGCGCGGGGGTACGCGCTGGCCAAGCGACGCGCGGGGGCGGTCGATTTCGACGACCTGATCGCGACGACGGTGGCGCTGCTCGACCAGCCGGGGATCGGCGAGTGGGTGCGTTACAAGCTCGACCAGGCGACCGAGCATCTGCTGATCGACGAGGCGCAGGATACCAACGGCCACCAGTGGCGGATCGTCCGCGCGCTGGCCGACGAGTTCTTCGTCGGCCGCGGTATCTATGCGCCATCGACGCGGACGCTGTTTACGGTCGGTGATTACAAGCAAGCGATCTTCGGCTTCCAGGGCACCGACCCGCGACAGTTCGAAGCCGCGCAGATATCTTTCTCCCGGCGCGCCGAAGAGGCGTTTGGTCACGACGACTGGCCCGAGAACGAGCGGGGCTTACCTTTATCGGCACTGTCGCTGACGCATTCGTTTCGGTCGACGCTGCCCGTTCTAGAGTTTGTTGACGCAGCTATTGAGGCAATCGGCGAACCGGGGCTTGGTATCGAGACTACGGAACCGCACGCCAGCGAGGTCGCCGGGCCGGGCACCGTGACCTTGTGGCCGCCGGTGTCGGCTGGCGGCAGCGAGGACGACGAAGAGGGCTGGGTCGACGATGCGGTCCGCAAACTCGCCAGCGATATCGCGCGCGCGGTGAAGGGCTGGCTCGCCCCTGACACCGGGCGCATGCTGGAGAGCAAGGGGCGGCGGTTGCGGCCCGAGGACGTCATGATCCTGGTCAAGCGCCGCGGCGATCTCGCCTCGCTGATCGTCGCGCGGCTGTATGCCGAGGGCGTACCGGTGGCGGGCGTCGATCGCCTGCGGCTGAACGCGCCGCTCGCGGTGCAGGATTTGCTCGCGACGATCCGCTTCGTGTTGCAGCCGGAGGACGATCTCAGCGTCGCCGCGTTGCTCGTGTCCCCGCTGATCGGCTGGACGCAGGACGAATTGATGGCAGCGGCACCGCGCGAGGCCGGGCCGCTCTGGCGCCACCTGCAACGCACGCAACCCGCGACGCGGCTCGCGCCATTGCTGGCGATGCTGGCGCGCGCGGATATCGCCACGCCGTACCAGTTTCTGGAGGAGCTGCTGTCGGGCCCGCTCGACGGTCGCCGCAAACTGATCCGCCGACTGGGAACTGAGGCACGCGATCCGATCGAGGAATTGCTCAACGCCGCGCTGACGTTCGAGAGCACGACGACACCGTCGTTGCAGCGTTTCCTCGACTGGTTCGACCGCGGCGACGTCGAGATCGTCCGCGATCCGTCGGCGCCGCTCGATGCGGTCCGGGTGATGACCGCACACGGCGCGAAGGGGTTGCAGGCGCCGCTCGTCATTCTGGCGGACGCGACCGCAGACCCGTCGGCGGCGCCGCGCTCGATCCTTAAATGGGCGCCCGAGCCTGGGGCCGCGCCGATCCCGGTGTTCCGCCCGCGGTCGAGCGAGCGCGGCGGACCGCTCGATGCGGTCGTATCGGCGGCCGAACAGCGCGAACTGGAGGAGCATTGGCGGCTGTTCTACGTCGCCGCCACGCGCGCCGAAGAGCGGCTGGTGATCGCCGGTGCGCTCGGGCCGCGCGCGAAGGGGGTGCCGCCGGAGAACAGCTGGTACGCCGCGTCCGATCGGGCCCTGACAGCGCTTGAGGTCCAAGTGGGCGAGGGCGCCAGGACGTTTGCCGGGGTCGAGCCTCAGCCTGCGGTGATCGCCAAGGCTTCGGCATCGGTCGAGAGTGCGCCAAATGCGCAGCTACCGGGATGGGCGCATGAACCCGCACCGCAAGAAGCGCGTCCGCCTCGTCCGCTGTCACCGTCTGCGCTGGGTGACGACGCGGTGTCCGATCCACCGCCGACGCCAGCGATGCGCGTTGCAGCGGAGCGAGGCCGGTTGATCCATGCGCTGTTCGAGCGGCTGCCGGCGGTTGCCGTCACCGACCGCGCGACGGCAGCCGATCGCTGGCTGGCGAAAGCAGGCGGCGTCGATGATGCCGCAGCACGGTCCGAAATCGTGCGGAGCGTGGTCGCAGTGCTCGACGACCCGCGCTTCGCCGAGCTTTTCAGCGCGGATACGTTGGCCGAAGCGCCGATCGCCGCGACCCTCGCGAACGGCATGGTCGTGTCGGGGACGGTCGATCGCCTGCTGATCGAGCCCGACCGCATCCGCGTCGTCGACTTCAAGACCGGCCGTCGCGCACCGCGCGGGCTCGACGACGTGCCGGAATATCATCTGAAGCAGATGGCGGCCTATGCCGAAGCCTTGAGCGTGATCTTCCCGGGGCGGTCGGTCGAGGCCGCCTTGCTGTACACGGCCGGACCGCGGTTGATCGTGCTGAACGACGAGACGCTGGCCGCGAACAAGCCGCACTATCGGCCCACGGAGCAAAGCTAGCCCCCCGGTGGTTGAGCGTACACGCGAGCGACCTTAGATACGACTCAACCAAGGAGAATTCACGATGGCGACCAAGCAGATCACCGATGCCAGCTTCGATGCGGACGTACTGAACGCCGACGGCCCCGTGCTCGTCGATTTCTGGGCGGAATGGTGCGGCCCGTGCAAGATGATCGGGCCGTCGCTTGAGGAGATTTCGGAAGAACTCGGCGAGAAGGTGACGATCGCCAAGCTCAACATCGACGAGAACCCCGACGCGCCCGGCAAGTACGGCGTCCGCGGCATTCCGACGATGATCCTGTTCAAGGGCGGCGCACCGGCAGCGACCAAGGTCGGCGCAGAGCCCAAGGGCCGGCTGAAGGCTTGGCTCGAAGGCGAACTGGCCTGATGTTAATGACGGCGCCGCTGCTTTTGGCGGCAGCGCCGTCATCGTCTGACCTATATAAGTCAGACGCGTGTGAGGCAGCGCGTCGACGCCAAGACCACACTGCCATGATCCGGGCATGTATTCCGCTGAAGCCGACTCGGATGTACGAAGGCGTTTGGTACGACACGTTCGAAGGGCAGCAATTTTTTGACCGTGCCACGACGTTGGCGGTCATTCCCGCTTCGCGTTCGAGTGTCTGGCTGGAGATAAACCGGAGGGAAGCTCTCGTCCGCGCCAATTTAGCGGACCGCATTGCCGAGGTTATGACGCCGCATGCCTATCGCGTCCGGTTCGTGGAGGCCGAGACGCTGAACATGAATTGCAATGATCGCGACTCCTTCGGACGGTCGTCATGCTTTGGGCACGAAGGCGCCTTTCCCGGCATGGTAGTGGTCGAGAGGATTCTCGCGATCGACGCGCTCTAGTTTGCTGTCGTGATCACGACCGATAGTCGGCGTTGATCGAAATGTAGCCGTGCGTAAGGTCGCAGGTCCACACCGTGGCTTTGCCCTCGCCGAGCGCAAGATCGACGCCTATTTCGATCTCGTGGCCTTTCAGGTGCGCAGCTACCGGTGCTTCGTCATAGCCGCTTAGAGCCAAGCCACCCTCGGCAACCTGAGTATTTCCGAAGCGGATCGAGAGTGTGTCCCGATCTGCGGGCTCGCCGGCCTTGCCGACCGCCATGACCACGCGGCCCCAGTTGGCGTCCTCGCCGGCGATCGCGGTCTTCACCAACGGCGAGTTGGCGATGCTCATCGCGATGCGGTGTGCGCTGCGGTCGCTGTCGGCACCGGTCACCTGGATCTCGATCAGCTTCTGCGCGCCTTCGCCGTCGCGGACGACAAGCATCGCGAGTTGGTGGCACAGGTCCGCCAATGCCGCACGGAACGCATCCGCGCCTACGCTGTCGTTGTCAGCTAACGCGACGTTACCAGCCTTGCTCGTTGCGAAGGCAAGCACCGTGTCGCTGGTCGATGTATCGCTGTCGACGGTGATGCACGAGAAGCTCGGCGCGTTCGCCTTCGACAGCGCGGCCTGCAGGAATTCCGGCTCGACCGCGGCGTCGGTGAAGATGAAGCCGAGCATCGTCGCCATGTCCGGCGCGATCATCCCCGAGCCCTTGATGATCCCCACCAGCGAGACAGTGCGATCGCCGATCACCGCGGTCGTCACCGCGCCCTTGGTGAAGGTGTCGGTCGTCATGATCGTCGCGGCGGCATCCTCCCAGCCGCAGGGTTCCGCGGCGAACGCGGCGTCCAATCCGGCCTCGGCCTTGTCGATCGGCAACGGCACGCCGATCACGCCCGTCGAGGACACGAACACGTCCGAAGGCTGGCACCCGAGATGTGCCGCCGTTCGCGCCGCGATCGCTTCGACCGCCGCCCGGCCGCGCGAGCCGGTGAAGGCGTTAGAATTCCCCGCGTTCACGACCAGCGCACGTGCCTGACCTAGCGTTAGCGCTGCGCGGCACCATTCCACTTCGGGCGAAGGGCATTTGCTGGTCGTGAGCACGCCCGCAACCACAGTGCCGGGATCAAGCGTTACGAACGTAAGGTCGCACCGATCCCACGTCTTGTACTGCGCGCGCGCGACATGCAGCGCGACTCCGTCGATCGAAGGGGCGGCGGGGAAGGGCAAGGCGAGGGGCGAGGTCTGCATGCCGCCTTCATAGTCTCTGCGTTCCGGTCGGCAAGATCGCCGGTTGCGCTTGACCCGCTGACGTCCGTCGGTGTCCAAGGTGGTGGAGAGGCGGACGCAGGATGATCGACCAGGACATGAGCGCGGCACCTGGTGCGCGGTTTGACGGCAGCAGCACCCGCGTGATGATTGTCGTCGTCGCGGTGATAGCCGCGCTCGGCTTCGCTTTCGCAGCATGCGTCGTGCTGATTGCCAGTAGCGGCTATCGCTTGTGGCGGGCGCCGATCCCGACCACGATCGCGCGCGACCTACCCGTTGTCGCCACGCCAGCGCGGCCGGTCGGGCGTTATGCGGACTGGTTCGGTCCCGATGACTACCCCAGGTCCGCTATGCAACACGGCAGGGAAGGCGCCGTGAAGGTCGCATTGCTGGTGGCCTCGGACGGATCGGTAGAGGCGTGCGAGGTCGTAACGGGAAGTGGGACCAACTCACTCGATAGCGGAACGTGCCGCGCGGCGGTCCGGCACGGCGAATTCACCCCCGCGCGCGACGCGAAAGATCGTGCCATCGCCTCGCGTGTCGACATGCCGCGCGTTCGATGGGCGCTGCCGCGAGACGAACGGTAGATTTATGGCACGCGCTCGCATACAGCCGGTACCGCATGAACCTGCTGCTTCTCCTCTCCGCCCTCCTGTCCGCGCTGACCGGCGCGGTACCGGGTGTGCGTGGTCAGTCCGCGCAGGCCGTAGCGCAGGGCAGCGTTTGCGCGCAGGCTGCCAAGGTTGCCGTCGCGAAAATTGGAGAGCGGCCGGTCGCCGCGCTGGCCTCGCTAGAGGACGTCGCTGTCTTCGCGGCAGTGCAGGTCATCGCGGTCAGCATGACCCCGATCTGGGCGAGCCGTCGGCGCGAATAGCGTCGCGCACTTGATCTCTCCGGCCCCAAGGCCGCCCCTCATTTTCCGCGTGCGTGCCACCGTGTGCCGCCGCGTCTCAAATTCAGGAAATCAGCCCATGTTCGGTGGCCTCGCCAAATCCTTGTTCGGTTCGTCCAACGACCGCTACGTCAAGTCGCTCAACCCGATCCTCGCCAAGATCGCCTCGTTCGAGCCGTCGCTCCAGGCGATGTCGGACGAGGAACTCTCTGCGCAGACCGTCAAGTTCCGCGCGCGGCTCGCAGAGGGCGAGAAGCTCGACGACCTGCTCCCCGAGGCGTTCGCGACGGTCCGTGAGGCCGCGCACCGCGTGCTCGGCCAGCGCCATTACGATGTGCAGATGGTCGGCGGCATCGTCCTTCACCGCGGCGAGATCGCCGAGATGCGCACCGGCGAGGGCAAGACGCTCGTCGCGACGCTCGCGACCTACCTCAACGCGCTGCCCGGCGATGGCGTCCACGTCGTCACCGTCAACGACTACCTCGCGGCGCGCGACGCGGAGTGGATGGGGCAGGTCTACACCTTCCTCGGCATGACGATCGGCGTCATCATCCCGAACCTGTCCGACGAGGAACGCCGCGCTGCCTATGCCGCGGACATCACCTATGGCACGAACAACGAGTTCGGTTTCGACTATCTGCGCGACAACATGAAGTACGAGCGCAGCGCGATGACGCAGCGCGCGTTCAACTTCGCGGTGGTCGACGAGGTCGATTCGGTGCTGATCGACGAGGCGCGCACGCCGCTGATCATCTCCGGCCCGACCGACGACAAGTCCGAGCTGTACATGCAGGTCGACGCGGTCGTGAAGCAGCTCGAGCCGATCGACTACGACAAGGACGAGAAGCAGAAGACGATCATCCTCACCGAGGACGGTACCGAGAAGGTCGAGCGGATGCTCGAGGCGGCCGGACTGCTTGAGGGGCAGAACCTGTACGATTTCGAGAACACGCAGGTTGTCCATCACCTCAACCAGGCGTTGCGCGCGATCGTGATGTTCAAGTCGGACATCGACTACATCGTCAAGGACGGCAAGGTTATCATCATCGACGAGTTTACCGGTCGCATGATGGACGGCCGGCGCTGGTCGGACGGCCTGCACCAGGCGGTCGAGGCGAAGGAGGGCGTCCAGATCGAGCCCGAGAACCAGACGATGGCCTCGATCACGTTCCAGAACTATTTCCGCATGTACCCCAAGATCGGCGGCATGACCGGCACCGCGGCGACCGAGGCGGCCGAATTCTACGACATCTACAAGATCAACGTCGTCAGCATCCCGACCAACGTCGAGGTGAAGCGCGTCGACGAGGAAGACGAGTTCTACAAGGACACCAAGGACAAGTTCGCGGCGATCGCCAAGAAGATCAAGCATCACGCGGACCTGGGTCAGCCGGTGCTGGTCGGCACGGTGTCGATCGAGAAGTCCGAGATGCTGAGCGAGTTCCTGGTCGGCGAGAACGTCGATCACAAGGTGCTCAACGCGCGCTTCCACGAGATGGAGGCGCACATCGTCGCGCAGGCCGGGCGCAAGTCCGCGGTGACGATCGCGACCAACATGGCGGGCCGCGGCACCGACATCAAACTCGGCGGCAACCTCGAATTCCGCATGCTCGACGAGCATCCCGAGCTGGTCGAGGGCACGCCCGAGTATGACGAGGCGGCGGCGCGAATCACGATCGAGATCGAGGCGGAGAAGCAGGCGGTGCTCGCCGCGGGCGGTCTGTTCGTGCTCGGAACCGAGCGGCACGAGAGCCGGCGTATCGACAACCAGCTGCGCGGGCGCTCGGGTCGTCAGGGCGATCCAGGTCTGTCGCGCTTCTATCTCAGCCTCGACGACGATCTGCTGCGTATCTTCGGCCCGGACACGCTGTTTGCCAAGATGATGCGCAACAATATCGAGGACGGCGAGGCGATCGGCAGCAAGTGGTTGTCGAAGGCGATCGAGACCGCGCAGAAGAAGGTCGAGGCGCGCAACTACGACATCCGCAAGCAGGTCGTCGAGTACGATGACGTGATGAACGAGCAGCGCAAGGTCATCTACGAGCAGCGCGCGGACATCATGGATGCCGATACGGTCGGCGACGTGGTCACCGACATGCGCGCGGAGACGGTCAACGTGATCGTCGGCGATGCGTGCCCGCCCAACTCGTATCCCGAGCAGTGGGACGTCGCGGGGATGAAGACGCGGCTTGCCGAGGTGATGAACCTCGAGCCGCAGATCGACGCATGGTTGCTGGAGGAGTCGGTCGACCCCGAGGTGATCGAGGAGCGCGTCCGCGCGATGGCGGACGAGGCGATCGCGCAGAAGTCGGCGGATCTCGATGCGGAGACGTGGACCTCGGTCGAGAAGTCGATCCTGTTGCAGAACCTCGACCATCACTGGAAGGAGCATCTCGCGACGCTCGACGCGCTGCGTCAGGTCGTCCATCTTCGCGCATACGCTCAGAAGACGCCGATCAACGAGTATAAGCAGGAGGCGTTCTCGCTGTTCCAGCGGATGCTCGAGACGATCCGCGAGGACGTGACCAAGACGATCGCGCATGCGCAGTTCCAGATGCAGGCGCCTGTCGGGCTGCCCGAGCTGCCGGACTTCATCACGACGCATTTCGACCCGTTCACGGGGGAGGATAACTCGAACGATTTCGATGCTGGCACACGCGGCCACATCACCTCGACGATGCCGCCGCTGCAGATCCCTCAGCCGCAGGAGGCCGATATCGGCGAAGATCCGGCGAACTGGGAAGGCGTGGTCAGCCGCAATGCGCCTTGCCCTTGCGGGTCGGGGCGCAAGTACAAGCAGTGCCACGGGGCTGTTTGAGGGACTGAGCTTTCAAGGCTTCACCACCCCGGCGGAGGCCGGGGCCCAATTGGTGAGGTCGAAGTAACGAAGCGAGTCCGTCGTGAGCGACGGTTCCCAATTGGGCCCCGGCCTCCGCCGGGGTGGTGTGATCGGACGCGGGTCGCCTTCACCCGTTCTCCCGCGAAGGTGGGAGCCCAGGCCATCGGCGATGGCGGATGGGACTCCTGGATCTCCGCCCTCGCGGGGGAACGGTTGTTCGCGAGGAACGGACTTTCGGAGCCACTCCGCCGACCGATCGTTAGTACCCCATGCGCCAAGCCACCACGATCCTCACGATCGACACCACCCGCCAAGGCCTGATCGACGTTACAGACCAGATCTCCCGCTGGACCCGCGACCAACGCCTCACCGAAGGCGTCCTGACGATCTTCTGCCGCCACACCTCCGCCTCTCTCCTCATCCAGGAAAACGCAGCGCCCGAAGTCCGCACCGACCTCGAAGCCTATTTCGCCCGCATAGCCCCCCAATCGCGTGAGTATCTCCACGACGACGAAGGCCCCGACGACATGCCCGCGCATCTCCGCACCGCGCTCACCCAGGTCCAGCTCTCGATCCCGCTGATCGACGGCCGACTCGCGCTCGGCACATGGCAGGGCATCTACCTGTTCGAGCACCGCCGCCGCCCGCATCGCCGTACACTCGCGCTTCACGTCATCGGCGACTGAACCAGATCATGAAAAATGAGTCAGTATGGTGGCGTATTGGAGCGATCCCGTTCATCAACCGTTCCACCATTGACGGCTAATAAGCGGCGTTTCGCCGCATTCGCCGCGAACGGAGACGACACCATGTTCAAGACACCGGGTCGCAAGGTCGCATTCGCAGCGCTCGCAACGGGCGCGCTGCTGCTGGCCGGATGCGCGACCGAGACCGCTTATCGCCCCGCGACGGGGCAGGGGTTCAACCGCACCGGCTATAGCGACCGCCAGGTCGAGCCCGGCCGCTTCCTCGTCAGCTTCGCCGGCAACAGCGTCACGTCGCGCGATACCGTCGAGCGTTACCTGTTCTTCCGCGCTGCCGAACTGACGTTGCAGAACGGCTACGACTATTACTTGATGGCCGACCGCGACACGAATCTCCAGTCGCGGACCTACTCGACGCCGGGCATCGGCGGCGGGTTCGGCTATGGCGGCTTCGGCGGCTATTGGGGGCCGTCGTGGCGCTATTACGGCCGCGGCTTCGGCTGGCGCAACTGGAGCCCCTATGGCGGCTTCGGTGGTGGTTTCGGCGGCGGCTATGGCGGTTTCGGCGGTGGCCCATGGGGCAACGACTTCGATATCCGTACGATCGATCGCTATGAGGCAACGGCCGAGATCGTGATGCGCAAGGGACCAATCCCGCGCGACAACATCCGCGCGTTCGATGCGCGGAAGGTTGTGGACAGCATTGGACCGAGTGTCGTGTTGCCGAAGTAAGCTGTCGATTTCGAGACGGTAAAGAGGCCGGGCTACTCCAGGGTAGTCCGGCCTTTTTCGTAGCGCTACTCCCTCTCCCCTTCGGGGAGAGGGCCGGGGTGAGGGGCAGTTGGGAGTGCTCGCGGCGCCCCTCACCCAACCCTCTCCCCGGAGGGGAGATGGCTAAGAACCTACCCCGCAGCCTTCGCCAGCCCCTTCGACAGCTGCAGCGCGCCGTGCAGCCGCGCCTTAGGGTCACCCCAGGCCCGCTGCAACACCAGCTTGCTGTCCGGCCGCAACCGCGCAACCCCGTTCAAGCGCTCGACATATGCCAGCAGCTTGTCGATGTTCGGCGGCTTGTCGTCGTGGAACGACACCAGCACGCCCTTCGGCCCGACGTCGATCTTCGACACGCACGCGCGTTTCGCGTTCAGCTTGATCTCGATGACCTTGATCAGATTCTCGGTCGCATCCGGCAGCGGGCCGAAGCGATCGATCATCTCGGCGGCGAACGCCTCGATCTCCTGGCCCTCGTCGAGATCGTTGAGGCGACGATACAGCCCCATCCGCAGGTCGAGATCGGGTACGTAATCCTCGGGAATGAGGATCGGCGCATCCACCGTGATCTGCGGCGAGAAATCGCGCGGCCGCGACGAGGTCATGCCGCCAGCCTTGGCGTCCATGATCGCCTCCTCCAGCATCGCCTGGTAGAGCTCGAAGCCGACCTCCTTGATATGCCCGGTCTGCTCGTCGCCGAGCATGTTGCCCGCGCCGCGGATATCGAGATCATGGCTCGCCAACTGGAAGCCAGCGCCCAGCGAATCGAGATCGGACAGCACCTTCAGGCGCTTCTCCGCGGTCACCGTCATCTGCCGCTCGGGCGGCGTCACCAGATACGCGTACGCCCGCGTCTTCGACCGACCCACGCGACCACGCAGCTGATACAATTGCGCAAGGCCGAAGCGGTCGGCGCGGTGGACGATCATCGTGTTGGCGGACGCGATGTCGATCCCGCTCTCGATGATCGTGGTCGAGACGAGCACCTCGAACTTCTTGTCGTAGAACGCCGACATCTGCTCCTCGACCTCGGTCGGCGACATCTGACCGTGCGCGACGACGAAGCGGATCTCCGGCACCTGTTCGCGCAAGAAATCTTCGATCTCGGGCAGGTCGGCAACGCGCGGCGTGACGACGAAACTCTGCCCCCCACGGTAATGCTCACGCAGCAACGCCTCACGCAGCACGACCGGGTCGAACGGCATGATGTACGTCCGCACGGCGAGGCGATCGACCGGCGGGGTCTGGATCACCGACAGCTCGCGGATTCCCGACATCGCCATCTGCAGCGTGCGCGGGATCGGCGTCGCGGTCAGCGTCAGCATGTGGACGTCTGCCCGCAGCGCCTTCAACCGCTCCTTGTGTGTGACGCCGAAGCGCTGCTCCTCGTCGACCACGACCAGCCCGAGCCGCTTGAAGTCGATATTCTTCGCAAGCAGCGCATGCGTGCCGATGACGACGTCGATCGTGCCGTTCGCCAGCCCCTCCTTGGTCGCCTTCGCCTCGCTGGCGGTGACGAGCCGCGACAGCCGGCCCATGTTCATCGGGAAGCCTTCGAAGCGGGCGACGAAATTGTTGTAATGCTGGCGCGCGAGCAACGTCGTCGGGCAGACGATCGCGACCTGCTTGCCCCCCATCGCCGCGACGAACGCTGCCCGCAGCGCGACCTCGGTCTTGCCGAAGCCGACGTCGCCGACGACCAACCGATCCATCGGTTTGCCCGCGGCGAGATCGCCGAGCACGTCCTCGATCGCGCGGTCCTGGTCCTCGGTTTCCTCGTACGGGAAGCGATCGACGAAGCTCGGGTAGCCGCTCGCATCGGGTTCGAGCACGTCGCCCGGATGCAGCGCGCGTTCGGCGGCGGTCGCGATGAGTTCGCCGGCGATCTCGCGGATCCGCTCTTTCATCTTCGACTTGCGGCGCTGCCAGCCCTCGCCGCCAAGACGGTCGAGCGTCGCGCCTTCCTCGGACGAACCGTAGCGCGAGAGGACGTCGATATTCTCGACCGGGACGTACAGCTTGTCGCCGCCCGCATAGCTTAGCGCGACGCAGTCGTGCGGGCTCTGGCCGACCGGGATCGAGGTCAGGCCCTCGTAGCGGCCGATGCCGTGCTCGGTGTGAACGACGAGGTCGCCGGGCGTCAGCGTCGCGAGTTCGGCTAGGAACGCGTCGGCGGACTTCTTGCGCTTCTTGCGGTGGACGAGGCGGTCGCCGAGCATGTCCTGCTCGGTCAGCACTGCGATCCCCGGCGCGGTGAAGCCGTGGTCGAGCGGCAGGACGATCAGCGCGACGCCGAAGCTGCGCGCGGTGTCGGCGATGCCGAGCGCTTCCTGCCACGTCTCGGCGTGCTTGCCCCCCTTCATGCCGTGGTCGGCGAGCAGGCTCCCCAGGCGTTCGCGCGCGCCGATCGAGTAGCTGGCGAGAATAGGTTTCCGGCCCTGTTTGCGCAGTTTCTCGACGTGATCCGCGACGGCTTCGTAGATATTCGTCTGCGCCGCCCGCTCGGGGCCGAAATCGCGCGGGCCGTCTACGTCAAAGTCGAGGACGGTGACGCTCGGCGGTTCGTGGAACGGCGAGGTGATGTGCGCCGCAAACGCCTCGACGCCGCCGGACCATTCCTGCGCGTCGAGGTACAGCGCCTTGGCGGTGAGCGGGCGGTAGCTGCCGGGCTGGGCGGCCTCGGCGCGCTTTCGGTTCTCGTAATAGTCGGCAATCGATTCGAGGCGGCTTTCGACCGCTGCGGCGACGCCGTTGTCGCGGACCACGACGTCGTCGGCGCCGAGATGGTCGAACAGCGTCGCCATCTTCTCCTCGAACAGCGGCAGCCAATGCTCCATGCCCGCGATGCGGCGGCCTTCGGAGATCGCTTGGTACATCGGATCGCCGGTCGCGGTCGCGCCGAAAGCGTCGCGGTAGCGGGTGCGGAAGCGCTTGATCGAGTCCTCGTCGAGCAGCGCTTCGGAGGCGGGGAGCAGGACGAAGCCGTCGATCCGGCCAGTCGTGCGCTGATCCGCCGCGTCGAAGGTGCGGACGCTTTCGATCTCGTCGCCGAAGAAATCGAGGCGGAGCGCGTGGTCTTCGCCGGACGGGTAGAGATCGACGATCCCGCCGCGCACCGCATACTCGCCCTGGTCGTGGACGGTATCGGTGCGGACATAGCCGTTCGCCTGGAGCAGCATGGCCAGCTTGTCGCGGCCGATCCGTTCGCCAGGGGCTAGCCGCGCGACGAGCTGGCGGATGCGAAACGGGGTGAGGACGCGCTGCGTCGCTGCGTTGGCAGTGGTGAGGAGGAGCTGCGGCCCCTTGGGCTTGCCTTGCAATCGCTGGAGAGCGGCGACACGCTCGGCCATGATGCGGAGCGTCGGCGAGGCGCGGTCGTAGGGGAGGCAGTCCCAGGCGGGGAAGCTCAGCACTTCGAGATCGGGCGCGAAATACGCCGCGGTCGAGGCGACCGCGCGCATCGCCGCATCGTCCGGCGCGATGAACACCGCGCGCGTCTTCGCGGCGCGCGCGAGATCGGCGAGCAGCGACGGCTGAAAGCCGGACGGCACGCCGGAGAGGATCAGCGGGCTAGTCGCGGAAAGGATCGTCTTGAGGTCTTGCATCGGTTTCCTAAAGCCCTCTCCCCGGAGGGGAGAGGGAGTGCGTTATTTCACGACGGTCACGTAATTAATGTCGCGCATCGCCTGCATCATCGGCCCGTCCCACTCGGGCGGGCAGACGATCGAGCCGATCGCCCAGCCCATGATGTCGACGTCCTGTTCCTCCAGCAGCGCCTCAAACCAGTCGAGCTCTTCCGGCGTCCACGTTCTTCCATAGGTCGCGAAGAAGCCGCCGATCATCATGTCGGCTTCGCGCGTGCCGCGGTGCGAGCTGCGAAAGCCCAGGCGCTTGAGGCGGGTCTCGTGGTCCATTTCGAACTCCAAACACGAACAGCCGGCGACCGCTGGCGGCGGCCGTCGGCTAGGCTATAGAGGCCAGATAGTCATGCGACCCGAAATCCTCAATCCGCTGTTCGCCGAAACCCTCGTCCTGAAGGGGGTAGGGCCCGCGCTCGCCAAGCCGCTCGACCGGCTCGGGCTCGCGCGCGTCGTCGACGTGGCCTTCCATCTGCCGACTGGCTACGTCGATCGCCTGCCGCGCACCGAGCTGATGTCGAGCGATGCCGGGCGGATCATCACGATCACGTTGACCCCGCGCGACTACAAGATCAGCGCCGGTCGTGGTCCGACGCGGGTGCAGGCGACCGACGAGCTGGGCAACTACGTCAGCCTCGTATTCTTCGGCGGCAGTTCGGGTTGGGCGAAGAAGCTGCTGCCGATCGGCGAAGCAAAGCGCGTCTCGGGCCGGCTCGACGAATACGGCCAGGAATTGCAGATCGTCCATCCCGACATCGTCGAGCCGGACGAGGAGTTGCGCGAGCGCGAGCCGATCTATCCGCTGTCGGAAGGCCTGACGTCGCGGCGACTGGCGGCGTTGACCACGCAGGCGGTCGCGCGCGCGCCGGATCTGCCCGAGTGGATCGAACCTGGGCTGAAGGCGAAACGCGAGTGGCCGGGCTGGCACGAATCGCTTGAGCGCATCCACGCCGACCCGTCGGACGCGAAGGCGCGCGAGCGGCTGGCGTATGACGAGGTGTTCGCAAACCAGCTCGCGATGACCATCGTTCGCGCAGATACCCGCAAGCGCCGAGGCCGCGCGTTGCAAGGCGACGGGCGGCTGCGCGAGATGCTGAAGCTGCCCTACACGCTGACCGGCGCACAATCCCGGACGGTCGGCGAGATCGAGGGCGATCTCGCACAGACCGCGCCGATGCTGCGGCTGCTGCAAGGCGATGTCGGTTCGGGCAAGACGCTGGTCGCGGCGATGGCGATGCTGATCGCGGTCGAGGCCGGCGCCCAGGCGGCGATGCTCGCGCCGACCGAGATCCTCGCGCGCCAGCATTACGAGACGCTGCGGAAAACGCTCGCCGGCCTGCCGATCGAGATCGGCGTGCTGACTGGTCGCGACAAGGGCCGCGTGCGCGAGGCGACGCTGATGGCGCTGGCGAGCGGCGAGATCGATATCCTCGTCGGCACGCACGCGATCTTCCAGGATGCGGTCGGCTACAAGGACCTGGGTCTGGTGGTGGTCGACGAGCAGCACCGCTTCGGTGTCGCGCAACGCATGACGTTGCAGGCCAAGGGTGTCGCCCCGCCGCATCTGCTGGCGATGACCGCGACGCCGATCCCGCGGACGCTGACGCTCGCGCAATACGGCGAGATGGACGTGAGCCGCCTCGACGAGATGCCGCCGGGCCGTCAGCCGATCGAGACGCGCGTGATCTCCGAGGATCGCCTCGATGACGTGGTCAACGCGCTCGGCCGGCATCTGGCGGACGGCGGGCAGGCCTATTGGGTGTGCCCGCTGGTGGAGGAAAGCGAGAAGAGCGACCTCGCCGCCGCCGAGATGCGCGCGGAAACGCTCCGCGCCCGCTTCGGCGAGAAGGTCGCACTGGTTCATGGCCGCATGAAGCCGGCGGAGAAGGACGCGGTGATGGCCGAGTTCTCCGCCGCGCGCACGTCGGTCCTCGTCGCGACGACGGTGATCGAGGTCGGCGTCGACGTCCCCAACGCGACGCTGATCGTGATCGAGCACGCGGACCGTTTCGGCCTAGCCCAGCTCCACCAGCTCCGCGGGCGGGTTGGGCGCGGCACCGGGCGATCGACTTGCCTGCTGATGCGCGGGTCGTCGCTCAGCGAGACATCCCGCGCGCGCCTCGCGCTGATGCGCGAGACCAACGATGGCTTTCGTATCGCCGAGGAGGATCTCCGCCTCCGCGGAGCCGGCGAACTGCTCGGCACCAAGCAGTCCGGCGAAATGGCGTTCCGGCTCGCGACCCCCGACATGATGGCCGACCTCCTACAATGCGCGCACGACGACGCGCGCCTGCTGATCGACCGCGACGGTGGGTTGGAAGGACCGAGAGGGCAGGCGGCGCGCACCGCGCTGTACCTGTTCGATCGAGACGCGGGTGTGGCGCTGCTGCGCTCGGGTTGACCTGTACGGGGCAAGCGCTCACGGACCCGCCATGGCTGCCTTGCTTCCCATTCTCGTCGTACTTCTCGCGGGTATCGGGCTTGCGATCCAGCCGCCGACCAACGCCGCACTGGTTAAGGCGTCCGGCTCGCTGTGGCTCGGGTCGCTGGTGTCGTTCGCGGTCGGGACGATCGCGCTGTTGGGCGTCTGGGCGGCTACCGATCGGACGATGCCGGCGGCATTGAAGGGCGCGCCGGGCTGGGCATGGCTGGGCGGCCTGTACGGTGCGTGTTTCGTTGCCGCGCTCGCCTATGCGACACCGCGGCTTGGCCTCGCATCGGCTCTGACGCTGGCGGTTGCGAGCCAGCTCGTCACAGCGCTGATCCTCGACCGGTTCGGATTGCTCGGGCTCAGCCAGCAGCCGATCAGCGTGGCGCGGTTGGCGGGGGTTGCGCTGGTGATAGGAGGCGTGGTGCTGGTCCGCGCCGGCTGATCCGTCAGCTGTTGCGGGTCATCACAGCCAGCATGCCGTAATACTCGGAAAGCGGGATCGTCCGGTCCAGTTCGCAGCCAATCCGGCCGCCCAGCGACCAGCGTACTACCGCGTCGACGCTACCGAGGATCGGCAGATGGATTTGCAAGACATCGCCCGCAACGGCATTGCCTTCGCATCGCGCCATCAGGCCGTTCGCCGACATGTTGACCAGCACCAGCTTGATGCTGTTCCCCGCCGCGTCGATCGCCCGCGTGCGATGCATTACCTCGTCGCGGGGAGCGCCCCGTGCGTCGCGAACGGCCGTTGCAGAGCCTGGCATCGATCGTTCCCCGGTTGTGACCATCAACGTTAACTTATGACGGATGGCGTGAACCGGGTGCGAACGGTCATGCTTAACGCGGCGTTCTTCGAAATGAGAATGCGTCTATTACGAAGGGGTTAGCATCCCGTGCCGTTTTTTGCCGAGGCTGAGGCGAACGGGCGAGCTGACGTCGATGGTTGACGTCGTTTCGCGGACGGCCTCTCCATCGACGCGAACCGCGCCCTCCGCGATCTTTCTGCGGGCCTCGCCGTTCGACGCTACGAAGCCCAATCCGACGAGTGCCTCGACGATGCCGATCGTGCCGCCGCTGACCGCAAAGGTCGGGAGCGAGTCGCCCGACGCGCCTTCCTCGAACGTCTTCCGCGCAGTCTCGGCGGCCTGTTCGGCAGCATCGCGACCGCGGCACATCGCGGTCGCTTCGTTGGCGAGCACGATCTTGGCGGCATTGATCTCCGCGCCTTCGAGCGCCTCGAGGCGTGCGATCTCGTCCAGCGGGAGGTCGGTGAACAGCTTCAGGAAGCGGCCGACGTCGCGATCGTCGGTGTTGCGCCAGAACTGCCAGTAATCGAAGTGCGGTAGCTGGTCCTCGTGCAGCCAGACCGCACCCGACATCGTCTTGCCCATCTTGCCGCCATCCGCCGTGGTGATCAGCGGGGTGGTGACGCCGTAGACCTCGGTCGAGTCCATCCGGCGTGCGAGTTCGATGCCGTTGACGATGTTGCCCCACTGATCCGAGCCGCCCATCTGCAACCGGCAGTCGGCGCGGCGCGACAGCTCGAGGAAGTCGTACGCCTGGAGGATCATGTAGTTGAATTCGAGGAAGCTCAGCGACTGTTCACGGTCGAGGCGGAGCTTGACCGAATCGAACGCGAGCATCCGGTTGACCGAGAAATGCTGGCCGACATCGCGCAGGAACGGGATGTATTCGAGCGCGTCGAGCCACTCCGCATTGTCGAGCATCACCGCGTCGGTCGGGCCGTCGCCGAAGGTCAGGAAGCGTTCGAAGATGCGGCGGATCGAAGCGACGTTTGCCTTGATCCCGTCTTCGCCGAGCAGCTTGCGCGCTTCGTCCTTGAAGCTCGGGTCGCCGATCTTGCCGGTGCCGCCGCCCATCAGGACGATCGGCTTGTGCCCGGTCTGCTGAAGCCGGCGGAGCAGCATGATCTGGACGAGGCTACCGACGTGGAGCGACGGCGCGGTCGGATCGAAGCCGATATAGCCGGGCACCACTTGTTTGCCGGCGAGCGCATCGAGCGCGGCGGCATCGGTCATCTGGTGGACATAGCCGCGCGAGGTCAGCGTGGTGAGCAGGTCGGACTGGTAGGTCATGGGAGCGCGACTAGCATGCGCTCCCACCGCCGTCATCCCAGCGAAAGCTGGGATCTTTATGGGGCGGGTGCTGCGGCTCGATCCGGGATATCCCACCTTTCACTGGGACGACGGTGTCAGCGCGTTGCTAAGTTCGAGGCAGTTGCGACGTTGGGTCGACGGGAGTCCGCCCCTTGCGAAGTTCAAAGTGTAGTTCGGGGCGATCCGCAAACCCGGTGTCGCCCGACAGCGCGATCGTCTGGCCCCGCTTGACGCTTTGCCCGCGTTGCACGAGCAGCTTCGACGCGTGGCCATAGACGCTCGTCCAGCCGCCGCCGTGCTTGATGATGACCAGCCCGCCCAGCGCAGCGATGCCGTCGCCGACATAGGCGACGACGCCGTCCGCGGCCGCATGGATCGGCGTCGAGACCGGTACCGCGATCTTGATGCCGTCGTTGCGTTCGCCGCTCGCACCGTGGCCGAAGCGTTTCACGACCTTGCCGTCGACCGGCCACAGGAACCCGCCGCTCGCGAGACGCGCGGGTGCGGTGACGACGGCATTCGAAGGCAGCACGCGGCGCGGTGTCGCGATCGGTCGTGCGGGCGCCTGATTGCTGGCGAGCGCCGGTTCGCCGCCGGTCAGGATGTCGTCGATGTCGAGTGTGAAAGCGCGCGCGCGTTCCGATGCGCTTGCAGTGCCGCCGCTAGGCTCACCAGGGATCTGGATCCGCTGGTCGGCGCGCAAAACGTACGGCTCGACCAACGCGTTGGCCGCGACGATCCGCGACCATTCGACGCCGTACGCGCGCGCGATCGCGATGCCGGTCTCGCCGCGGCGGACCTGGTGATAGCGGCCACCAGGGATCTGCAACCGCTGGCCAGCGCGGATCGAATAGGGCGATTCGAGGGCGTTCGCGCGCGCGATCGCTTCGAGGCTCGCACCACTGCGATCGACCACGCGGCTCAGCGTATCGCCGGGCCGGACGACATAGGTCGTGTCGGGAATCGTCTTCGCATCGGCGCTGACGGGGCGTGCCTCCCAGGCGGGGCGCGGGGCGGGCAGGGTGGTGACCTCGCCGGTATCGCGTCCGGGAATGTCCTGCGGCGGCCTGTCGTCCCGCGGCGTATCCTCTCGCGGCATATCCTCACGGGGGCGGGGCGGATCGTCGCGGCGGGGCGGGGAACGGTACGGACGCTGTGGCGGGTTACCGTAGCCGGCGGGGCGATCGACGTGCGGAATGCACGCGGTCAGCGCGAGCGTCGCCAGTGGAACCAGGACGCCCGCACGCCGCATCAACGATAGGCCTGCGTCAGCATGTCCATCGACTCGAAATGCGTGAGGTCGAGGTGGAGCGGCGTGACCGATACATACCCGTCCGCCGTGGCCTCCAGGTCGGTCGCGTGCGCTGGCGTTTCGACGGTGCGGCCAAGCGCGAACCAATGATACTCGTAGCCGCGCGGATCGGTGTTGCTGACGATCTGCAACCGGCCATAGTCGCGGAAACCCTGGCCGACGACGCGCACGCCCTTCACCGCATCGGCGGGGACAGCGGGAAAGTTGACGTTGACCAGCGTGCGCGGGGTCAGTGGTGCGTCGACCAGCGGCCGCAGGACGCGCTCGCCCCAGGCAGCGGCGGCCTCGAACGGCACGCTGTCGCCCATGCCCTCGCGGCTGTAGATCTGGCTCAGCGCGATCGACCGGATGCCGCCCAGCGCGCCCTCCATCGCCGCCGAGACGGTCCCCGAATAGGTCACGTCCTCGGCAAGATTCGCGCCCCGATTGACTCCCGACAGGATCAGGTCGGGCGGGCAATCCTTCATGATCTTGGCGAGCGCCATCATCACCGCGTCGGTCGGTGTGCCCGCGACGGCATACCGCTTCTCGCCGTGCTTCCGCACCCGGATCGGCCGCGAGAGCGTGAGCGAATGGCCGGCGCCCGATTGTTCCTCGGCGGGTGCAACGAGCCAGACATCGTCGGACAAGGTCCGGGCGATCGTCTCCAGCACCTTCAGGCCGGGCGCATGATAACCGTCGTCGTTTGTCAGCAGGATCCGCATCAGCGCTTGGGCTCCAATATGGTCAGCCCGCCGAGATACGGCTGGAGCACCGTCGGTACCGCGACCGAGCCATCTTCCTGCTGGTAGTTTTCCAGCACCGCAACGAGCGTCCGCCCGACCGCGAGCGCGGAGCCGTTGAGCGTGTGGACGAACCGCGTGCCTTTCTCGCCCTCGGGCCGGTATCGCGCATTCATCCGCCGCGCCTGGAAATCGGTGCAGGTCGAGACGCTGCTGATTTCGCGATAGCGCGCCTGGCCCGGCAGCCAGACTTCGAGATCGTAGGTGCGTGCCGCGGTGAAACCCATATCGCCGGTGCATAGGAGCATCCGCCTGAACGGTAGCTGCAACGCGTCGAGCACGCCCTCCGCGCACGCCGTCATGCGCTCATGCTCGGCCTCGGACATGTCGGGGGTAACGATCGAGACCATCTCGACCTTGTCGAACTGATGCTGGCGGATGTAGCCGCGCGTGTCGCGACCCGCAGCGCCCGCCTCGGAGCGGAAGCACGGCGTCAGCGCGGTGAAGCGCAGCGGCAGTTCGGCTTCGCTGAGGATCTGTTCGCGGACGATGTTGGTCAGGCTCACTTCCGCGGTCGGGATCAGCCAACGGCCGTCGGTCGTCCGGAAAAGATCTTCCGAGAACTTGGGGAGCTGGCCGGTACCGAATACGGCCTCGTCGCGGACGAGAAGCGGCGGCGAGACCTGTTCGAAGCCAGCGTCGGCGACATGATCGAGCATGAACTGGCCGAGCGCGCGTTGCAGCTTGGCGGCCGGCCCGCGGACCAGCGTGAAGCGCGCGCCCGACATCGCCGCACCGGTCTCGAAATCGAGGCCGATCGCAGGACCGATCGCGTCATGCTCGCGCGCCGTGAAAGCAAAGGTCGTCGGCGTGCCACGCGTGTGGACGAGCGCGTTGTCGTCCTCGCCGCCCCCCTCGGGCACGTCGGTCGCGGGAAGGTTGGGGATCGCGGCAAGCATGGCCTGGAGTTCGCTACCAAGCCGCGCTTCGTCGGCTTCCAGAGCGGGCAGCGCCTCCTTCAGGCTCGCGACTTCAGCCATCAAAGCCTGTGACTTGGCCTCGTCCTTCTGCGCCTTGGCCTGGCCGATCGCCTTCGACAGTTCGTTGCGGCGGGTCTGCGCGCTCTGCGAGTCCGCGATCGTCGCCCGGCGCTGCTCGTCGAGCGTCACCAGCGAGGCTGACTGCGGTGCGACACCCCGCTTGGCGAGGGCGGCGTCGAAGGCGGCGGGATCGTCGCGGATCAGGCGTATGTCGTGCATGCCCGGGCTATGCCGAGGGCCGCGAGCGTACGCAAGGCAGGCCCTCTGAAACCTCCCCCTTGGCGGGAGAGGACCGAGGGTTCGCAACCTCTCGCGTTCGCGGCGCGTTCTTCAACCATACGCATAGCGAAAAGGAGAAACCTGCATGCATCTTCCTCACAACTCCGTCGTGCTCGTCGCCGACGGCCGGAAAATGCTGTTCCTGCGCAACGAGGGCGACGCCGAATTCCCCAATCTCGTCGTCGAGAAGGCGCAGGAGCAGGCAAACCCGGCAACGCGCGACCAAGCGACCGATTCCGCAGGCCGCGCCTTGTCGCCACAGGGCGGCGTGCAGAGTTCGGTGGAGCCGACCGATTTCCATCAGATCGAGGAAGACCGCTTCGCCGCCGACGCGGCCGACTTCCTGAAGATCGGTGCGCTGACGAACGATTATGACTCGCTGATCGTCATCGCACCGCCCAAGACGCTCGGCGAACTGCGCAAGCATTATCACAAGGAAGTGAGCAGCCGACTCAAGGGCGAGCTCGACAAGGACCTGACCGGGCATCCAATCAAGGACATCGAGAAGGCGCTCATGAACGCCTGAACCGCATTAACGAAAAAGGCCCCGTCGGAGGTTTCCGGCGGGGCCTTTTCGATACGGTATTCGACTGCTTAGGCGGCAATCGCCTTCGGCTTTGCGAAGCGCTTGCGTGCGACCAGCGCCGCCGCCGCTGCACCGAACAGCAACACCATCGGCGGTGCGGGAACGGGGGCAGGCGGACCGCCGCTCGATCCCGTGCTGCCGCTTGAACTCGCGCTGCTAGCGCTGCTGGCACTACTCGCGCTGCTGGCGCTCGACCCGCTGGAACTGGCCGACGAGGCGCTGCTGCCCGACGAGGCCGAGCTTCCCGAAGATCCGTTGGAGCTCCAGCCGCCGGTCGAGTTCCAGCCGCCGTTCGATCCCCATCCCTTGCTGCTCGATCCATAGCCCGACGAACTGCCGCTGCTGGCCGACGATGCCGACGAGGCGGAGGAGGCCGATGACGCGCTGCTCGACGCGGACGATATGTTCCCGCTCGACGATGACGTGCTCGAGATCTCGGCGCCGCCCGTGCTCGTGGAGGAGCCACCCGTGCTGGTCGACGATCCGCCGGCGCTGGTCGAAGACCCGCCGGTGCTCGTAGACGAGCCGCCGGTCGACGTCGATCCGCCGCTCGACGTCGACGAAATCACGACGCTGCCGCCCGAGCCGCCGCTGCCGCCGAAGCCACCACCAAAGCCCCCGCCGAAACCGCCTCCGAAGAAGCCGCCGCTGCCGCCGACCACGACGGGAACGCCGCCACCGCTACTGCCGCCGAACGGACCGGCGCCGCCGCCACCGAGATAGCCGTCACCGACTGGCACCGGCGGTGCCGCATTGGCGACGGTCACGACGGTTGGCGCGCAGGTCGTCCGCGTGGTCGTGGTGACCCGGCGGACGCGTGGTCGCGATACGGCGGCGATCTGGGGACGGGCGATTCGCTTGACGAGAACGCGCTTGGCATTCGCGGTTCGCGCCGGGCGTTCGGCGACATGCACGGCGCCACCACCGATCAGGGCACCCCCGCATGCGCACGCGCACAATTTGGCCAAGGCCATCCGCACCGACATATCGTTTCTTTCTCGTTGCCGGCACCCTCGTGTTGCCGGATCCCCGTCTGCAGCATTGGATTACCGCTATCCGACTAACTGCAAAACAAACCGTTAAGTGCAAGTGTGTTAACCACATTCGGCATGGTTAAAAGACGATTTACCGAGCCGCGGGCAGTCGGCTTAGCCTTAACGTGCCGGGCTGGGACACAATGTTGGCCGCGGCCGGGCCAGTCGACGAATCCGGTTCGGTCGAAGCCCGCGAAATCGTTTCGGCGCTCTCCGCAACTAAATGTCAGATCCGCAATCGAATGCGCAAGTCCTGTCGCTTGTGGTTGCCATCGCGTGTGACTATAGGCGCATTCACCATTTGGGGGCGGCTCCCGGAAATCAGCGAGGCTGATACGACGGAGCCAGAGGGAGAGTGGTATGGCGACCGTAATGAATCGTATGGACGATACCGGGACTACCAATCGAAACGCCGCTAACGACAGCGACGACGAAGGCTATCGGCCCGATGCCGACGAACCCTTTATGAGCTTGAGGCAGCAGGCGTATTTCCGGCGCAAGCTTCAGGCCTGGAAGGAAGCGATCCTGCGGGAGTCGCTGGAAACACTGTCGCAGTTGCAGATGGACTCCTTGCGCGAGGCCGATCTGACCGATCGCGCGTCGAGCGAGACCGACTGGTCGATTGAACTGCGCACCCGTGATCGTCAACGCAAGCTGGTGTCGAAGATCGAGGCGGCGATTCGCCGGATCGACGAGGGTGAATACGGCTATTGCGAAGTGACCGGCGAGCCGATCAGCTTGGCACGGCTGGAGGCGCGGCCGATCGCGACCATGACGGTCGAGGCGCAGGAACGCCACGAGCGTAACGAAAAGGTCTCGCGCGAGGACTGACGTCGGGCGCTGTTCAGGCGCCGGCTTTCCAGGCTATGGACCGGACGAACGGCCAACGTGGTGCAGCGAAGGGCTGCGCTTCAGGGTCGTGGATAGGCGCCAATCATGCGACGATCAGTTTCGATGCAATCGGACGGGGCGGTACAGTGACCGAAGACGCGCCGAGCAAGCGGGCGGGAACGCGCGACAGCCTGTTCCTTACCGCGCTCATGCGCCTGGGTAGCGAAACGCGGCTTCGCGAGGTGCGGGTGAGGAACCTGTCCGAGGGCGGGCTCATGGTCGAACTGGCAAAGGTGGCCGAGGTCGGCACGCCGGTGGCCCTCGAACTGCGCGGTATCGGTGATGTGACGGGCAAAGTAGCCTGGTGCACCGCGGGCAGGATCGGCATCGCGCTCGATTCGCCGATCGATCCGAAACTGGCGCGCAAACCGGTAAGTGGCGCTTAGACCGGTAATTTTCTGAACTGTCGCATCGTATCGCCTCGCTCGGAGCGAAGGCGGAGCGCTGGAATACATCGGGGCAGGGCGAAGTGGGTAGGGCTGCCACCGACAGGCAGTGGCCCCCCGGACTGGATCCGGGGAGCGGTACGCCGTCGTTACAGGCTGACGATCTCTTCTTTCAGTCGCAGCTTCTGTTTCTTCAGCCCGGCGAGAATGGTCGCATCGGGCATGGGCCGGTGAGTCTCGTCGGCGATCCGCCGATCGAGCACGGCGTGCTTGGTTTCCAGAGCTGTCTGATGCGTCGTCTGCACGGTGGGATACCTCCTGCATTCGGGTTGGGGGACTGAGTAAACCACTCCGTCACGAAAATGTCTTCATCGGAAACCGACCAAATCGATTGAATGAGCGATTTGGCGCGACGGACCGATGGTGTTCCCGCCGGACGCACGCGGACCGGCCCTTGGCAGGTTCGTGTGTCGGTTTCTTGCTCGCGCACCGCGCCGCATTTGCTAAGGACGCCGAATACGGCGGCTTGAACCGGGGGACGAGTGGAAGACGCACAAACCAGAGTTCGACTCGACGGGATGCGGATCGAGCATCGCGATCTTGATGACGCGATCGCCGCGCTCGCGATGGTACCGACGCATGACCAGTTGCTGATGGCTCGCCTCAAGAAGCGCAAACTTCGTCTGCGTGACGAGATCGCGTCGCTGGAGGACCTACTGATCCCGGACATCATCGCCTGAACTCGCTGGATTAGCACGAAATTCGATCGATTTGCCCGTTTCGGGACAGATCGTGGTTACCAGCGTGTTTACCCTACTGGGCGAGCATAAGGCGGTATGGCATCTGGTCGATCGATGACCCAGGCCGGACACGAATTGCGGATGCAGCGCCGCTTGACCGACACGCTTTACAGCGAGGCGATGTTGCTGGCCGACGAGGCTCGCGCGTATTTCGACGAGGTGGGGAGGATGGAGCGCGAGGCACTCGATCCATTGATCCGCGTGAGTTTCAGCTGCGAATCATTGAAGGTGACGACCCGGCTGATGCACATCATCGCATGGTTGCTCACCCAGCGTGCGGTCCAGAGCGGCGAGCTTCGCGCATCCGACGCGCTCGATCCGATGCGGCGACTGGGCGACGCACCGGTCACCGACGACATCCTGCTTGATCTGCTGCCGGGGGGCGCGCGCGGACTGATCGAGTCGAGCGCCGACCTCCATCGCCGAGTAGCGTTACTGGATACTGCGCAGGGCATGCCGGAGACGATCGCCAGCCCGGCTCTATCGCTGCAGAGGCGGATTGCCGGCGCATTCTAGCCGACGCGTAATCGCGCTGCCAGGCGAAGCTGCGATCGGGGAGCCGATCGCCTCGCATCTCGAATTCGGGGAAAACACAGTAAGTACCGTGAAATCGGCAATGGTCGGGGCGATAGGATTCGAACCTACGACCCCTGGACCCCGAGACCAGTGCGCTACCAGACTGCGCCACGCCCCGACAACATTGCCGGTGAGCGCCCTAGCCGCGCCATCTCGAACGTTCAAGACAATTATCGAGTGTGTCGGCGATCTATCCCCCGCGCGGCGTCGCTGCTAGGAGCGCGCCATGACTCCGCTCGACCGCATCCGCAATTTTTCCATCATCGCCCATATCGACCATGGCAAGTCGACGCTCGCCGACCGGCTGATCCAGGAGACTGGCGGCCTCACCGCGCGCGAAATGTCCGAGCAGGTGCTCGACAACATGGACATCGAGAAGGAGCGCGGGATCACGATCAAGGCGCAGACCGTGCGCCTTGCGTATCACGCGAAGGACGGTCTCGATTACGTCCTCAACCTGATGGACACGCCGGGGCATGTCGACTTCGCCTATGAGGTAAGCCGCAGCCTCGCCGCGTGCGAAGGCGCGCTGCTGGTGGTCGATGCCGCGCAGGGCGTCGAGGCGCAGACGCTCGCCAACGTCTACCAGTCGATCGAGCATGACCACGAGATCGTGCCGGTGATCAACAAGATCGACCTTCCCGCCGCCGAGCCCGAGAAGGTGCGCAAGGAAATCGAGGACGTGATCGGCATCGATGCATCCGAGGCGGTGCTCGCGTCGGCGAAGTCAGGGATCGGCATCGTCGAGATCCTCGAGGCGATCGTCACCAAGATCCCGCCGCCCAGCGGCGACCCGGAGGCGCCGCTCAAGGCGATGCTCGTCGACAGCTGGTACGATCCGTATCTCGGCGTCGTCATCCTGGTCCGCGTGATCGACGGTGTCCTGAAAAAGGGCCAGCAGATCAAGTTCATGCAGACCGGCACGATGCATCTGGTCGACCGGGTCGGCTGTTTCCGTCCGAAGATCGAGCAGCTCACCGAGCTCGGCACGGGCGAGATGGGCTTCATCACGGCACAGATCAAAGAGGTCGCGCAGACGCGCGTCGGCGACACGATCACCGACGCGAAGCGGCCTGCGCTCGAAGCGCTCGCGGGCTTCAAGGAAGTCCAGCCGGTCGTGTTCTGCGGGATGTTCCCGGTCGATGCCGCCGAGTTCGAGAAGCTGCGCGAGAGCATCTCGAAGCTGCGGCTGAACGATGCGAGCTTCTCGTTCGAGATGGAGACGTCGGCGGCGCTGGGCTTCGGCTTCCGTTGCGGGTTCCTCGGGCTGCTGCATTTGGAGATCATTCAGGAGCGGCTGACGCGCGAATATGATCTGGACCTGATCACCACCGCGCCGTCCGTCGTATATGAGATCGAGCTGACCCACCCCGATCCGTCCGGCACGACGCATATCGAGCTGCATAATCCCGCCGACATGCCCGAGCCGAACAAGATCGCGACGATCAGCGAACCGTGGATTGAGGCGACGATCTACGTCCCCGACGAGTATCTCGGCAGCGTCCTCAAGCTCTGCCAGGATCGCCGCGGCATCCAGAAGAACCTCACCTATGTCGGCGGCCGCGCGCAGGCGACCTACGAACTGCCGCTGAACGAAGTCGTGTTCGATTTCTACGATCGGCTGAAGTCGATGTCGAAGGGCTATGCGAGCTTCGACTATCACCAGATCGGCTACCGCGAGGGCGATCTCGTCAAGATGGGCATCCTCGTCAACGAGGAGCCGGTCGACGCGCTGAGCATGATCGTCCACCGCGGCACCGCCGAAGTGCGCGGCCGTGGCATGGTCGAGCGCTTGAAGGAGCTGATCCCGCGCCATCTGTTCAAGATCCCGATCCAGGCGGCGATCGGCGGCAAGGTCATTGCGCGCGAGACGATCAGCGCGATGCGCAAGGACGTGACCGCGAAATGCTATGGCGGCGATGCGAGCCGCAAGAAGAAACTTCTGGAAAAGCAGAAGAAGGGCAAGCTGAAGATGCGCGAGTATGGCTCGGTCAGCATCCCGCAGGAGGCGTTCATCGCGGCGCTGAGAATGGGCGACGACGCGTAGGCGCGTGAGGCTAAGCGCCGTAGGCGCTTGGCCGATGATAGTGCCAAGCCGGACGGCGACCGGTCGAGCTCGACCTTGGTCGTGTCCTCCGACTACGCGGCTTTGCCGCGGCACGACTATGAGAGCGTTCGAACGACAATCCGCTCTTCCGTGTTCTCCCGCGAAGGCGGGAGCCCAGTCTGGGTCCCCGCCTTCGCGGGGAAACATGCTTTTGCTTCCGCTGGATAGACAATCGCCAATCGCCGTCACCCCAGCGAACGCTGGGGTATCCCCGGGGTGCGCGTCCGGCTCGAACCGGGAGATACCAGCTTTCGCTGGCATGACGGAGAAGGGTTTCGCTCCGTCGCCATCGGCAAAAATATCGCATCGTGTTGCAAACCGGCGCCAGCCCCAAAACGCTGCAACCAACTGTCATCATCCTAACACAATCCCGGCCTAACCGCCCGATCGGGGAGTGAGCGTCGCGAGGCGTCGTCGTGCCGTCCGGGGAGGGCGGTCGATGGCGCGTAGCGGCGTTGCGTATTGGGATGTGCGGCCGGTCGTCAGGGACGGCGCCGCACGATTGGGGAATATCATCGTGAAGATTTCGGTCGTTAAGTCGGCGCTGATGCTCGGCGTCGCGTGTGGTTCGGTGCTGATCGGGTCGGCGGCGCTCGCGCAAGACGCAGCGCCCGTCCAGGAGCAGGCTGCTCCGGCGGAAGGTCTCGGCGATATCGTCGTCACCGCGGAGCGTCGTTCGGAAAACCTCCAGAAGGTGCCGCTGTCGGTCGGCGTCGCGTCGGGCGATGCACTGCGCGCCTACACCGCAGGCGGCGACGACACGCTGCTCGCATTGTCGGGCCGCGTCCCCGGCCTGTACGTCGAATCGACCACTGGCCGCATCTTCCCGCGTTTCTACATCCGCGGCCTCGGCAACATCGATTTCTACCTTGGCGCGTCGCAGCCGGTCACGATCATCCAAGACGACGTGATCCTCGAGCATGTCGTGCTGAAGTCGAACCCGGTGTTCGACGTCCGCCAAGTCGAAGTGCTGCGCGGTCCGCAAGGCTCGCTGTTCGGGCGCAACACCACCGCCGGCATCATCAAGTTCGACACCAACAAACCGACCAACGATTTCGAGAGCCGCGCCTCGGTCTCGGTCGGCTCGTACAACAGCGTCAGCCTGGACGCCGGTGTCGGCGGTCCGCTGATCAAGGACCTGTTGTCGATCCGCTTGTCGACGCTGATCCAGCACCGCGAGAACTACGTCGATAACGCCTTTGCCGGCGTCAGTGCCGACAATACCGCGACGCCGCGCAAGGACGCGATGGGCGGCTTCGACGATCGCAACGTCCGCGTGCAGCTCGCGCTGACGCCGGGCGAGCGCTTTACGCTCGACCTGTCGGGCCATGCCCGCTGGTATGACGGTACCTCGACGCTGTTCCACCGCGGCGCGCTGAAGAAGGGTTCGAACGACGTGTCGGCCGAGCCGCGCAACACCGTGTCGCTCGACGAGGGGAACGACAACCCGCAGAGCTACAACACCTATGGCGGCTCGGCGCGCGCGTCCTACGACTTCGGTCCGGCCACGCTGACCTCGATCACCGCGTACGAGACCACGTCCGGGTTCAGCCGCGGCGACACCGACGGCGGGGCTGCTGCGAACTTCCCAGTCCGCGGTGTCGCCAACGGCTTTGGTCAGTCGCAGGGCCAGATCCGTGATCTCGATCAGTGGTCGCAAGAACTGCGCGTCGCGGGCACCCCCGGTGGGCGGTTCAACTGGCAGATCGGTGGCTTGTATTTCGACAATCGTGACATCACCGATTTCTACCAGCGCGCGTTTTTCCTCACGGGCACGGCGCGCAACCCGAACAACTGGGTGCGGCTGCATGATGTGAACACCTCATGGGCGGGCTTCGGCCAGGTCAGCTATGAGCTGATGGACAAGCTGACCGTGACGCTTGGCGGCCGGATCACCGAGGATAAGAAGCGTACCGAACTGCTGAAGACGGCGGACCAAGCCAATGGTGCCGTAACGTATCGCGGTCGTCGCGACGTCACGCTGAAGTCGACCAAGCCGAGCTGGGATGCGAGCATCCTGTATCAGGCGAACCCCGACGTCAGCCTGTATTCGCGCATCGCCCAAGGCTTCCGCGGACCGACGATCCAGGGGCGTTCGGCGGTGTTCAACTCCGACTTCTCGACGGCGAACTCGGAGACGATCCTGTCGTGGGAGACGGGGATCAAGACGCGTCTGCTCGACAACACGCTGAGCCTCAACGCGACGGTGTTCGGCTACCGCGTCAACGACATCCAGCTCAACGGCAACGATCTCAACGGCAACGGCATCCTGTTCAACGGCAACAAGGCCGAGGCGTACGGCATGGAAGCCGAGGCGAACTGGAAGCCGGTCCCGAACCTTACCCTGGGTGCAGGCCTGAGCCTGCTGCACAGCGCGATCCGCGACAAGACGACCGAGGTGCAGGTCTGCGCGCTCAACAACGTCGTGGTCTGCACGCCGTCGCGCGTGCCCCGCGCAGTGCCCGGCGCGTTCGGGACGACGTATCTGGTCAAGATCGACGGCGAGCCGCTGCCGAACGCACCGGAGTATAACGTCGACCTCACCGCGCGCTACGACCAGCCGCTCGGCAATGGCGGTCGCGCGTTCATCGCGGGCGACTTCAACATCCAAGGCTATACGCAGTTCGTGCTGTACAAGACCAAGGAGTTCACCGCGAACGGCAACTTCGAAGGCGGCCTGAAGATCGGTTACGCGGCGCCGGACGATGCCTATGAGCTGGCGGTATTCGCCCGCAACATCACCGGCGAGAAGAACCTCAAGGGTGTGATCGAGAACTACATGGCGGCGGTGTTCAACGAACCGCGGATCATCGGTGTATCGCTCAGCGGCAAGTTCCGTTGATTTCTTCCCCTCCCGCAGGCGGGAGGGGTTAGGGGTGGGCTCGCGCTATCGCCAAGCGCAGCGTGCGTCCGGGCCGGGCGCCCACCCCTCGGTCCCCTCCCGCATGCGGGAGGGGATGCGGAAAGAACGACGGGTGCATCCCTAAACCACGCGTGACGCATTTTTCAGCAGCGTCCCCCGGTAACGCGCTGTAGCGACGTGAAATAGCAATTTGCCGTTTTCCTTCCGCCGGTTGATACCCTCCTCATGTCGCTCAATCCCGTATTCTATGATGCAAGCGGACGCCGGCGTCGGCGGTTCACCTTTGGCGTTGCCGCGTTCATCGCGTTGCTGCTGTTGTCGATCGCGGTGTTCGCCGTCTCGATCGGCGCGGTGCCGACCGCGCCGCTGCTGCCGATCGAGCCCGAGCACCCTGCGCTCCACAAGCTGCCGGCGCCGCGTGGCGGCATCCTTCGCGAGACCCGGCGCGACCTCGATTACTACGCCAAGCAGCTGTTCGGGACGAGCGCAGCCAAGCCCGGTGTCGGCAATGGCGCCAGTCCACCGCTCGCGATCGCCTTCCACGCGCCGTGGGACGACGCGAGCACGGCCAGCCTCGCGCGGCACGTCGAACAACTCGACTGGCTGATCCCCGGCTGGGTCTCGATCACCGGCAAGGATCATCACATCACCGTGTTCCGCGACCAGGCCGGGCGCGACATCCTCAACAAGGCGGTGCATCGCCCGGTGATCCTGCCGATGGTGCAGAACGCGGTCGAGGGGAATTGGGATGGCGCGGGCAGCGCAGCTCTGTTCGCCGATCCGAAGGCCCGCGCGGCTTTCCTCGACAAGCTCGTCCCGTTCCTCGGCGCGAACCATGCCGGCGGCGTGTTCTACGATTTCGAGGACCTGCCCGCATCGGCGCAACCGAATTATCGCGCCTTCCTCGCAGAAACGCGCGCGCGGTTCGCGTCCCGCGGCTGGGTCGTCGCGATCGCGGCACCGGTCGCCAACCCCGACTGGGACCTGCCCACCTATGCCAAGGTGACCGACAAGATCTTCCTGATGGCATATGACGAGCACGAGACCAGCGGCGCGGCGGGGCCGATCGCGTCACAGCGCTGGTTCGCGCACATGGTCGCCGACGCGGCGCGCGGCATTCCTCCGTCGAAGCTGGTCGTCGCGATCGGCTCCTATGCCTATGACTGGCACGCGGGCGCGGACAGCGGCAACGGCGATGCGCTCGACGTCGAGGAAGCGTGGCAGGCGGCGGCCGACTCGGGCACCGTCCCGACCTTCGACAAGACCAGCGGCAACAGCAGCTTCGCCTATTCGGAAGGCGGTACGCAGCATCAGGTCTGGCTGCTCGACGCGGCATCGGCCTACAACCAGATCGCGTTCCTGCAAAAGGCGGGTCTCGGCAGCGTCGCGCTGTGGCGTCTCGGCTCCGAGGATCCGGGCCTCTGGTCGATCTGGGGCCGCAACCACCGCAAGCTGCCCCCGCCAGCCGCGATCGACGCGATGCCGGCCGGTACCAACGTCGATATCGAGGGCAGCGGCGAGATCCTGAAGATCGCCGCCGAGCCCGTCACTGGCATTCGCAACGCGGTACCTGCCAAGGACGGCACGATCGCCGACGTCGTCTTCAAACGGATGCCGTCGCCCTATGTCGTGGCACGGACCGGCTATCGCCCGAAGCAGCTCGCGCTCACGTTCGACGACGGTCCCGATCCCGAATGGACGCCGCAGATCCTCGACATCCTCAAGCGCGAGCATGCACCGGCGACATTCTTCGTGATCGGCGAGAACGCGCTGACCGAGCGGCCCCTGCTCCAGCGGATGGTCGACGAAGGCCATGAGATCGGCAGCCACACCTACACGCACCCGAACCTCGCCAACGTGTCGACGCGGCAGGTGAAGTACGAGCTCAACACCACGCAGCGGCTATTCCAGGCGTTCACCGGGCGCTCGCTTCGGCTGTTCCGCGCGCCCTATTTTGGCGATGCCGAGCCGAGCACCGCGGACGAGATCCTGCCGGCGCTCGAAGCGCAGCAGCGCGGCTATATCTCGGTCGGCCTCCACGTCGATCCGGATGACTGGAAACGGCCGGGTGTACAGGCGATCATCGACCGCACCATCGCCGGCGTCGAGGCAGGCAACCCCGAGCGCAGCGGCAACGTCATCCTGCTCCACGACGCGGGCGGCAACCGTGCTCAAACGGTCGCCGCACTCCCGGTCATCATCGAGCGGCTGCGCGCGGAGGGCTACAGTTTCGTCCCCGTCTCGACGCTTGCCGGGCTGTCGCGAAACCAGTCGATGCCGGTAATCTCGTCGAGCGACCGCGTCGCCGCGGTCGCCGATCTCGCGCTGTTCAGCACGCTGGGCGGCATCGTCGTCGCGCTCCGCTGGATCTTCGGGATCGCGATCACGATCGGCATCATCCGCGCGCTGGCCCTGTCGGCGCTTGCACTGATCCAGGCACGGCGCGAGCTGAAGACGGTGTTCCCGGCGATCGACCCGTCGCGCTTCGTCACCGTGATGATCCCCGCGTTCAACGAGGAGCGCGTGATCGTCCGCGCTGTGGAGGGCGTGCTGGCGTCGAACGACGTCGCGATCGAGGTCATCGTGATCGACGACGGATCGAGCGACGGCACTAGCCGCGTCGTCGCCGAGGCGTTCGCCGGCGACGACCGCGTTCGCCTGTTGACGCTGGAGAATGGCGGCAAGGCGCGCGCGCTCAACCGCGGGCTCGAGCTGGCGCGTGGCGAGATCGTGATCGCGCTCGACGCCGATACGCAGTTCGAACCGATGACGATCGCCCGTCTTGCACGGTGGTTCGTCGATCCGAAGCTCGGGGCGGTCGCGGGCAATGCGAAGGTCGGCAACCGCGTCAACTTGATCACCAAATGGCAGGCGCTCGAATACATCACCGCGCAAAATCTCGAACGTCGCGCGCTTGCCCGACTGAACGCGATGACCGTCGTGCCGGGGGCGGTCGGTGCGTGGCGGCTGGAGGCGATCCGCAGCGTCGGCGGCTATCCCGACGACACGCTCGCCGAGGACCAGGACCTGACGATCGCGATCCAACGGCATGGGTGGACCGTCCAGTACGACCAGTTCGCGATCGCCTGGACCGAGGCGCCCGAGACGATGCGCGCGCTCGCCAAACAGCGGTTCCGCTGGGCGTTCGGGACGTTGCAATGCCTGTACAAGCACCGCTCGGCGATCGGCCGGTCGCAGCCGCGCGGGCTTGGCTGGGTCGGGTTGCCGCAGGCGATCGTGTTCCAGATCATCCTCGCGTCGATCTCGCCGATCATCGATCTCGCGCTGCTGATCAGCTTCGCTTCGACCTATCTCTCGGTGCAGGCGCATGGCTGGGAGCAGACCAGCCACGACGTGTATACGATGCTCGCCTATTGGCTGATCTTCACCGCGATCGACCTTCTCGCCGCGACGATCGCGTTCGCGCTGGAGCGCAAGGAACGCTGGCGATTGCTCTGGCTGCTGATCCCGCAGCGGATCGGCTATCGGCAGGTCATGTATTACGTCGTGCTGAAGGCGATCGCGCAGGCGCTGCGTGGGCCTTTGGTCGGCTGGGGCAAGCTGGCGCGGACCGGGCGGGTGACGGCGAACTAGAAGCTGTAGGTCACTTCCGCATAAGCGTAGCGCGTGTCTCCGGTCGTGGGTGCGTTGGGCGCGACGCGGAGGAAGCGGCCCTTGGCGAGATAGACGCCGCCCGCGGCCATGCGGATGCGTTCCGGAACCGCCCACCAGCGTACACGGGTTTCGAACTGCGTCCCCGCCGTGCGACCCGATGCGCCGCTGGGATCGCGCACGCCGGTCTGGCCGAAGCTGTCGGTCGCGTCGGCGAGCCAGAGCGGACGGACCGCGAAATAGGCATCGGTCCGCTTGGTCGGGACAAACTCCAGTCGTGTCTCGACGCTGATCAGGTTTGCACGCGCGACCTCGCCGTACAATCCGCTGGGCGCGAATTCGAAACTGCGTGCGCCGTAGAGCGTGTCGAACCGGCCGATATGGTCGTCGCCTCGGCCGTTGCCGCTGGCGTAATCGGCGGCGAACCGCAGTCGCGGTTTCCAACCGCCAGGCAGTGTGTAGCCGAGCCCGCCGTGTACGAAGACCGCCGAGACGCGCCGGTCCGTCGTGTCGGCGGCAGCGGACGAGAGCCGGGCGGTGCCCGATTGCCACACCGCTTCGAACTCATAGTCCGTTCGACCGGTAGCAGCCGTGTTCGCAAGCCGTCCGCCGACCGTCCAGAGGCGCCGGTTGCGCGTCAGGAAGTCGGGCGCATCGCGTTCCTGAAGGCGAAACGCATACCCCTCGAGTTCGCCGCCGAATACACCGGCCTTGGTGGCGATCGCACCGTAGAATTGCAGCGCGGTGCGTTCTCGGTCGCGAACGAGCCTGTCCGCGCGGATCCCGGCATCGTCGTCGGGCAGGCGCTGTTGCGGCATCGTCCAGAATGCCGTCAGCGCGTCGCCGGCCGTGTTGCTCCAGTCGAACCTTGCGCCCGTAAAGCCATTGGTCGTGTTACGGAAATTCTCATCGACGATGAGCCGTCCGGAACCGAGGTTCATCGTGAACCGGCCCAGGCGGAGCTTGGCGTTCTTGGTCGGCGCGATCTGGATCCAGGCCTGGACGGGTTCGAGTGCGTCGACTTCGCTGGCGCTGACGGTCGATTCCCGGGGCTCGAGATACGCGCGGGAGTCGATCACCTCGCCACCGATCGCGAACGGGCCGCTCGTGTAGGTCGCGCCCAGCCTGACCCTGATGAAGACGGCATGGTCGTCGCTCGTAATGCCGATGCGCGGTTGTCCGTCGAGCGCCTCGCCGCGGACCCGGACGCTGCCGGTCACGTCGAGCCCCTGCTCTTGCGCGATTGCGGGGGAGGCAAGAGCGCCCAGCACCAACGCGGCGCACCGGAACGAGTTCGGGGGCAGGATCGTAACTCCGTTTCGCGGTAGCGCGACGTCTTCGTCGCGCCCTATAGCGGTGGTTACGGGTTCGAGGAGTCACAAAAGTGAAACATTCTTTGCCGCTGGTTTTGGCGTTGTCGGCGCTCGGCAGTTCCGGCGCGGCGCAGGCCCAGCAGCGGGCACCGCTGGTGCTGGCCGCCGCATCGTTGCAGGAATCGCTCACCGCGGCAGCCGATGCCTGGGCCAGGCAGGGGCATGCGAAGCCGACGATTTCGTTCGCAGCATCTTCGGCCCTCGCGCGCCAGGTCGAGTCCGGCGCCCCCGCCGACCTGTTCGTCTCCGCGGACGAGGACTGGATGAACGAACTCGCGGCGAAGAACCTGATCGTCGCGTCGACGCGCGTGACATTCCTCGGCAACCGGCTCGTGGTCGCCGCGCCAGCAGGCAGCAAGGTCCGTATCCCCGTTCGGCCGCCCGCGGCGCTGGTACGCGTGCTGACCGCAGGGCCTCTGGCCATGGCGGACACTGCGGTGCCAGCGGGGAAATACGGGCAGGCGTCGTTGGAGAAGCTCGGCGTGTGGGCTCAGGTCTCACCCAAGGTCGTGCGCGCGGAGAATGTGCGCGCAACGCTGGCGCTGGTCGAGCGCGGCGCTGCGCCGCTGGGGATCGTCTATGCCACCGACGCAAAGGCGTCTGCCAAGGTGCGGATTGCAGGCGTTTTTCCCGAGAACACGCATCCGGCGATCACCTATCCGATCGCCCGTCTGAAGACGTCGACCAACCCCGAAGCGGAGGCGTTCCGGCGGTTCCTCGTATCGCGGGCGGGCAAGGCGATCTTCGTTCGATACGGGTTTTCAGCGCGCTAGATGCTCGACGCTGCGGAATGGGCCATCGTCGGGCTGTCGCTGAAGGTGGGCGGCGTGGCGATGGCCGTCACCTTGCCCATCGCGTTTGCGCTGGCATGGATGCTCGCGCGCGTCCGTTTTCCGGGTAAGGTCGTCATCGATGCGGCCATCCATCTACCCCTGGTCGTGCCGCCGGTCGTGACGGGATGGCTGCTGTTGCTCGCGTTCGGACCCAATGGCCCGATCGGCGGCTGGCTTCAGGACTGGTTCGGGGTGACGGTATTGTTCCGGTGGACCGGCGCGGCGATCGCGGCGGGCGTCATGGCGCTGCCCTTGATGGTGCGCGCCATGCGGATCTCGATCGAGGCGGTCGACCGACGGCTGGAGAACGCCGCGCGGACGCTCGGGGCGGGGCCTTGGCGCGTATTCTGGACGTTGACCCTGCCGCTGAGCGTGCCGGGCGTACTGGCCGGCGCGGTTCTCGGGTTCGCGCGGTCGATCGGCGAGTTCGGGGCGACGATCACGTTCGTTTCGAACGTGCCGGGCGAAACGCAGACCTTGCCGCTGGCGATCTACTCGGCGTTGCAGCAGCCGGGGGCAGACGCGCTGGTTTGGCGATTATCGGCCGTTTCCGTGGGGTTATCGCTGATTGCTCTGATCGCTTCCGAACTGTTGACGCGGCGCGCAGGACGGGGGCTGCATGTCCTTTGAAATCGATGTCGAGAAGCGGCTCGGCGATACACGGGTGTCGCTGACGCTAGAGGCCGGGGAAGGCGCGACGGTCTTGTTCGGTCCGTCGGGTGTCGGCAAATCGAGCGTGCTGAACATGGTGGCCGGGCTGATGCGCCCCGATCGCGGGCGCATCGCCGTCCATGGGGAGATACTGTTCGGGGACGGCGTGAACGTGCCACCCGAGCGCAGGAACGCGGGCTATGTCTTTCAGGAAGCACGATTGTTTCCGCATATGCGGGTGCGTGCGAACCTCCTCTACGGGGTTCGCGGCGAGGCCGAGCGATTCGAGGACATACTGGGCTTTCTCGGCATCGGTCATCTGCTCGACCGTTGGCCGCGAACGCTGTCGGGCGGCGAGGCGCAGCGGGTCGCGATCGGACGCGCACTGCTGAGCCGTCCGCGGTTCCTGCTGCTCGACGAGCCACTGTCGTCGCTGGATCGAGCGCGGCGCGAAGAAATCATGGTCGCGATCGAACATGTCCGCGACGTGCTGCGCTTGCCGATCCTGATGGTCACGCACGACCCGGCCGAGGCCGAGCGGATCGGAACTCGCGTCGTACGGATGTAAAGATACTCGGCTCCTGGGTTGCGGGAGAACAAGTTTCCGACGAATTCAGAGCCCATCGGGACCCCGGCTGGACATCGGAGGCTCGATGGCCCGATCGTCGTCATCCCGGAAGCGACAGGTCCTCGCGCTTTGCAGCACGTAGCGCCCTCGCTGAGGACAGGGCGTGCTCCCTTATTTGGGAGCAGGATCATCCCAAGCCCACGGTTCCGCAAACCGACGTGTATCGCGCGGAACCGTCGTGGTGGCTTATCCCAGCGCGCGCGTGAACAGGCGGGCGAGGCGCGCGGAGAAGGCGCGGGCGTCGACCGGGCGTTCGCCGTCGGCGATCTGGGCTTCGTCGAACAGCAGATGCGCCGCATCCTCGCGCAACGTCGCATTGGCGTCACCAAGCGCCGCCAGCTTGGCGACCAGCGGGTTGGTCGGATTGATCTCCAGTACGGGCTTCGCCGCAGGGGGCGCCTGGCCGCTCATGGCGAGGATGCGCTCGAGCTGGCGATCCATGCCGCTGTCCGCCGCGACGAGGCACACCGCGCTGTCGGTCAGGCGCTCTGAGGCGCGCACGTCGGACACGGCATCGGCGAGCGTCGCCTTCACGAACGCGATGAAGTCGGCGAGCTCGGGTGCCGCGTCGGACTTGGGCTGTTCGGCACCATCGACCAACGGGATCAGCCCGAGATCGGCCGCGCCCTGCGTGACCGACTTGAACGGCTTGCCGTCGTGATCGATGCCTGCCGTCACCCAGAACCCGTCGACCGAGTCCGGCAGCAACAGCACTTCGATCCCGCGCGCGCGGAAGCCTTCGAGTTGCGGCGACGCTTCGAGGCGATCGAGATCGGTGCCGACCGCGTAATAGATCGCGGTCTGGTTGTCCTTCATCGCCGCGACATAGTCGGCAACCGAGCGCCATGCGCCGGCCGACGTCGTGGTCTTGAACCGTGCGAGTTTCAGCAGCGCCTCGCGCCGCTCGAAATCCTCGTACAATCCCTCCTTCAAGACCGCGCCGAAATTGTCCCAGATCTTCGCATAGGCCGCAGGATCGCGCGTCGCGAGCTTGTCGAGTTCGGACAGCACGCGCCCGGTCACGCCCCTGCGAATCGCGGCGAGCATCGGGCTCTCCTGGATCATCTCGCGCGAGACGTTCAGCGGCAGGTCGGACGAGTCCACCAGCCCCCGCATGAAGCGGAGGTAACGCGGCAGGACCTCGGCATCGTCGGTGATGAAGACGCGCTTGACGTACAGCTTCATGCGGCCGTTGCGATCGGGATCGAACAGGTCGAACGGCTTGGCGCCGGGCACGAAGGCGAGCACCGAATATTCGTGCAGCCCTTCCGCGCGGTAATGGAGCGTCAGCGCGGGCTCGTCGAACTGACCGGAGACGCCGCGGTAGAAGTCGGCATAGTCTTCGGTACTGATCTCGGACTTGGGCTTGGTCCAAAGCGCGGCGCCATCGGCGATGTCGACGGGCTCGGCATCGGGCTTTTCGCGGAGCGTGATCGGGACGGGAACGTGACCCGATTGATCCTTGATCAGGCGCTCGACCGTGAAGCGATCGGTGTACGAAGTCGCATCCTCCAGCAGGTGAAGTACGACGCGGGTGCCGCGGGCGGGTGCGTCGGCGGTGGCGATGTCGGCGATCGTGTAGGTGCCGAGGCCGTCCGACGACCAGATCGAAGCGGAGTCTGCGCCTGCGCGACGCGAGATGACGTCGACCTTCGATGCGACCATGAACGCGGAATAGAAGCCGACGCCGAACTGACCGATCAGCTGCGCACCATCGCTTCCGTTCGCCGCGGCGATGCGGTCCATGAACGCCTTGGTGCCAGAGCGCGCGATCGTGCCGAGCGCCTCGCCCATGTCGTCGGCGGTCATGCCGATGCCGTTGTCCTCGATCGTCAGCGTGCGTGCATCGGGATCGAGCGTAATCGCGATCTGCGTGCGGGTTTCGTCGCCGAGAAGCTCGGGAGCGCTCAACGCCTCGTAACGCAGCTTCTCGCACGCATCGGCGGCGTTCGAGATCAACTCGCGCAGGAACACCGTCTCATCCGAGTACACCGAGTGCACCATCATGTGCAGCAACCGCGAAACGTCCGCCTCGAAGGCGTGCGTCTCGGCACCCGGCGTTTCAGCAGCGGGCGTTTCAGCGGCAAGCGTCTCGGAAGTCGGCGTCACGGGCGCGGATGAGTCGAAAGCATGAGCGTCGGATGCGGGCGGGGTTTCTGTGGTCATAAGCGCTGGCATGTCTCTTGAAGGAACGGTCGACGCAAGAGTTGGCTGGAGGGACGATTGAATTCAAGTGTCGGCCATTCGGCAACGATCGATAGCACGGTCGACCGGGCCTGCGCGCAATGGATCGAGAAAGATTTCATTTGCGTTACACCCTGAAGCAATGTTCAATCCGAATCGGTTAGTCAAAAGATGCAACGTGTCGAGATGTCGCGTGGAAAGGAACGATGTGTTCTTTTTCGCTCATAGTCTGTCGTCCATCATGGCTGATCGGGGGATGATGATCCTGCGAGGCCACTGACGGGTTAGGCCCGACGGTGTTTCTGATCTTCGGCAAACCCTGGGGAGGGGTGCCGCTTTCGGGGGCCTCGATGATTTTACGCGATACACCGGATACCAGCGGGACGGCGATTACACGCAGGACGATACTGGGACGACTTGGTCTGATCGGAGGGCTGGGCGCGACGCTCGGCGCGATGCAGGCCTTGGGGCTGACGGGCGGATTGATCGGAACGTCGCACGCCGAAGCGCTCGCGACGCTCACACCGACGCTGGGTAAGGGCGTTCACGTCGTCGTGCTGGGCGCAGGGATCGCCGGGCTGACCGCGGCCTACGAGCTCGAGCAGGCGGGGTTCCAGGTCACCTTGCTCGAGGCGCGAGAGCGGGTCGGCGGGCGCGCCTGGACGGTGCGCGACGGTGACAAGATCGAGATGATCGGCGAGCAGACCCAGACCGCCAAATTCTCCGACGGGATCTATTTCAACGCGGGGCCGGCGCGCATTCCGAGCTTTCACCAGGGCCTGATCGGCTACGCGAAGAAGTTCGACGTACCGCTGGAGGTCGAGGTCAATTCGAGCCGCTCCGCCTATGTCATGGGCGAGAACGGCAGCAAGATCCGGATGCGCACCGCGATCAACGACATGCGCGGCCACATCGCCGAACTGCTGGCGAAGGCGATCAACCAGGGTGCGCTCGATCAGTCGGTCACGGCGGCGGACAAACAGAAACTGATGCCGTTCCTGAAGGCTTACGGCGATCTCGGCACCGACTACACGTTTGCGGGTACCGAACGATCCGGCTTCGGCGCGGCGCCGGGCGCGGGCGTCACCTTCTCGTCGGCGGGCAGCGCGGTGCCGCTCGACCAGTTGCTGGCGAACGAACGGCTGCCGATGACGCTGTTCGAAGACAATCTCTACATGCAGGCGACGATGTTCGAACCGGTCGGCGGGATGGACCGGATCCATGCAGGGTTCGATCGCAATTTGCGCCGGCCGGCGATCCGCGGTGCCGAGGTAACTCGCATCCGTCACACCGCGCACGGCGTCGACGTGGTGTACCGCGACAAGGCGAGCGACGTCGTCGACACGGTGAAGGCGGATTATATCATCTGCACGATCCCGTTCCCGGTTCTCGCGACGATCGATACCGATTTCTCGCCCGCGCTGAAGAAGACGATCGCGGGCGTGGTGTACGATCATTCGAACAAGGTCGCCTTCGAGAGCCCGAGATTCTGGGAACGCGAGCAGATCTATGGCGGGATCTCGTTCGTCGGCGGACCGACCACGCTGATCTGGTATCCGTCGGCCGGGTTGCATTCGGAGCGTGGTATGCTGCTCGGCTGCTATTCGTCGGGACCGAACGCGGCGGAGTTCGCCAAGCGACCGATCGCCGAACAGATCGCATTCTCGCGCGGGGTGATCGATCGGCTGCATCCGGGGCATGGGGCCGATTTGGTCAACGGGTTGGCGGTCAACTGGCACAAGATTCCGTACAGCCTCGGCCCGTGGCCGGACTGGAACGCGGGTAGCGCGAACGGCCGGCAGGAGGGGCATATCGACACGCCTGAATTCCGCCTGCTGCAAAAGCCCGACGGCCGCGTCTATTTCGCGTCCGCCGCGCTCAGCCAGACGCCGGGCTGGCAGGAGGGTGGCATCCAGTCTGCGCAAGGACAGGTGATGGCGCTGGCGAGGCGGGTCTCGGCACAGGCTGCAACCCTGTCGAACAGATCGCAGCGAGCTGCATAACGGCAGAGTTCCGTGCGACGGCGTTGCATATAAGTTACATCTTCAAGAATAGTCCTCGGTCGGGAAAGCGAAGTACCCGAATCGGTTGTTTAATACCTCGATACGAACGACCATGTTCAAGTTGATAAAGACATCAGCCTGAAAACCTATTCAGCAAAGCATACGTTTTGCGAACGGGATATACATGTCAGGATGGCGTTAGATCATCGGTGGATAATGAGGGGATGGCTGGAGGCGATCATCAATAAGGGGGGAATCCTTATGAAGACCGTTACCAGCATTTCACGCGGCGCACTGATCGTGGCGCTTGCAAGCCTGTCGACCGTTGCCGCACATGCACAAGTCATCGAAGCTGCCGGCCAGGCGTCCGCGCAGGCCAGTCTGCCCGGCGACGACATCATCGTCACCGGTACGCGCGCTACCGGGATAACCGCCGCCGAGAGCGCGGCACCGATCAAGGTGCTCGATGCCGACCTGATGAGCCATGTCGGCCAGCCCAATTTGAATCAGGTCCTGACACAGCTCGTGCCGTCGTTCACCGCGCAGGCGTTCGGTGGCGACACCGCCAATCTCACGCTGTCCGCGCGGCTTCGCGGGCTGAGCCCGAACCACACGCTCGTGCTGATCAACGGCAAACGACGACACGGGACCTCGAACCTCGCCGTCCTAGGCGGACCGTACCAGGGCGCCGCAACTGCCGATCTCGACCTGATCTCGCCCTCCGCGATCAAGCGCATCGAGGTGCTGGAAGACGGTGCCGCGGCGCAATACGGCTCGGATGCGATCGCCGGCGTCATCAACATCATCCTCAAGGACGACAAGGAAGGCGGTGACGGCTACGCCACGGCAGGCGAGAATTACGACACCGGCGGCCGCACCTATGCGGGCACGTTGCATCTCGCGACCAAGCTCGGCGAACAGGGCTTCATCAACGTCACGGGCTTCTACCGCTATCACGATTTCACGCAGGTCGGTGGACTCGATCGCCGCGTCACCGACATCAACGGCAACCTGCTGAGCAGCACGACCACGCCGTCGATCACGCCGCTTCAGCAAACGCTCTATCCCGGGATGTCGGATTTTCCCTACGTCAACAAGATCAGCGGCGACGCGCAATCGCGCCTGATCAATCTGCAATATAATTCGGCCTATGATTTCGGCGGAGTCGAGGCCTACAGCTTCGGTACGTTTTCGCGGCGTGTCGCCAGCGCGTACGAGAATGTCCGCGTGCCGACCCGCGTCTCGCGCACCGTGGGCGGCGTGACGACCTATTTCGATCCCGAAGGCGACAGCCCGGTCAACGGCTTTTCCCCGCGCGAGAAGATCCGCGAGGAGGACATGGCGTTCACCGGCGGTCTGCGCGGCGACGTGAGCGGGTTCCATTACGACCTGTCGACGACGTTCGGTCAGGACAAGAACGAGATCTACACCGTCAATTCCGCCAACGCGTCGCTCTACGCGGATACCGGCTTTACGCCGACCACCTTCTACAACGGCTTCTTCAAGTCGAGCGAGTTCACCGCCAACGCCGACTTCACACACGAGATCGAGGCCGGCATGGCGGCCCCGATCAACCTCGCCTTCGGTGGCGAATATCGCAAGAACGTCTACGAGATCGGCGCAGGCGATGCCGCCTCGACCTACAAGGAAGGCGGCCAGTCCTATCCGGGTTTCCGCAATTCGGATGCCGGCGTCAACGGGCGCAATGCCCAGGCGGCCTATGTCGATGTCGCGCTGATGCCGGTCGAGGGTCTCAAGGTCGACGTCGCCGGCCGGTACGAGCATTACTCCGATTTCGGCAGCAAGTTCATCTACAAGGGTACCAGCCGTTACGACTTTTCGGATGCGTTCGCGGTGCGCGGCACCTTCTCGACAGGGTTCCGCGCACCGACGCTGGCGGAGTCGTTCTACTCCGCGACGAACGTCTCGCCGACCTCCGCGTTCGTGCAGCTGCCGGCCAACTCCGCCGCAGCAAAGCTGATCGGCTTCAACAATCTGAAGCCCGAAAAGTCGACCAACTACAGCCTGGGTACGGTCATTCGGCCGGTGCCGCGACTGACGATCACGATCGACGCGTATCAAGTGAAGATCGAAGACCGCATTCTCGGGACGGGCTCGCTGTTCGGCGGCGGCGGCGCGACCTTGCCGGTCAACGTCAACTTCCCCGCGGTGACGGCGGCGATCCGCGCGAACGGCAACGTCCTTGATCCGACGGTGGTTCAGACCGGTATCAACATCTTCACGAACGGCGCGGATACCCGGACGCGTGGCGTCGATCTCGTCGCCAGCTATGCGAGCGATTTCGGCGAGTATGGCAAGGCGACCTGGACTCTTTCGGGCAACTACAACCAGACCAAGATCACCAAGGTGATGGCGGCACCGCCGCTGGTAAACGTGCTCGGGCAGACGACCACGGTGCCGTTGTTCGACGAGGGCGCCCGCGCCAATATCGAGACCGCATCGCCGCGCGTGAAGGTCATCGGATCGACCTTCTATTCGATCGAGAAATTCTCGATGACCCTGCGCGGTACGGTCTACGGCAAGAGCTCTGCCCGCTACAGTCCGGACGGCGGCACCTTCTACAAGCAGACGATCGGGACCGCATTCATCGGCGACGTCGAACTGAACTTCAAGGCGACCGACGACCTCGAACTGTCGATCGGTGCGAACAACGTCTTCAACAAGAAGTCGCCGACGCTCGGCTTGGTGCCGGGTACGACCAACGCGACCTTGGTGGGCGGCGGCAATCAGCTCGATGCACCGCTGACGTTCAGCCCGTACGGCATCAACGGCGGCTATTATTATGCGCGCATGAACGTCAGTTTCTAATGTCTGCCGGGCGCCGGAAACATCCGGCGCCCGGTTTCTACGAGGGGATATCCATGACGAAGACTTTTGTTCGATCGCTCGCCCTGTTCGCGGCGCTGGCAGGCGCGTCGGTTGCCGGTGCGCAGGCCCCCAAATCCGGCATCGTCCGTCATTCCAATACGCCACCGGGGCTTATCCTTCAGGGCGTGACGGTACCGGCGGAGGCGAAGATGCTGTATCTCAGCGGGCAATTGGCGGCTCCGATCGATCCCGCAAACAAGACGCCGCCCGCGCAGCTGACGATCGCCGATTTCGGCGATACCAAGACGCAGACGATCAGCGTCTTCACCAAGATCAAGACGATCCTGGCCGCGCAGGGCTATGCAATGAGCGACATCATCAAGCTGACCGTGTTCGTCGCGGGCGATCCGAAGCTCGGCGGCAAGATGGACTTTGCCGGCATGAACGACGCGTTCAAGATGTATTTCGGGACGGCGGAGAATCCTAACACCGTTGCGCGATCGACCGTTCAGGTCGCAGCGTTGGCGGGGCCGGCGTTCCTGGTCGAGATCGAGGCAACGGCGGCGAAATAAATTCGGGCGAAGGCGACCTCGTGTTCGCTTTCGATATCAGGTGCTTGGTCCTGTCGGGTGGTTGGCTGAAGGTGCCTCGCGACGGGATCAAGGCCAGATCGGGTGCGTAACGAATTGACGCTCGAGGCGGTGCGTGGGACGATGTTGGACACACCGGATCGGAGACCGCCATGCTCGTCCCCCCGCTCGTCAATGGACTGATCCTAGCCTTCGTCATCGGTATCGTCGCGGGGTTGCGCGCGATGCTGGCGCCCGCCGCGGTAGCCTGGGCCGCGAGCAAGGGGGCGCTGCCGTTGCAGGGGACGTGGCTGGCGTTCCTCGGCTACCGGTTCACGCCGTGGATCTTCACGCTGCTCGCTGCCACCGAACTCGTCACCGATCAGCTGCCTTCGACGCCCAGCCGCAAGGTGCCGCCGCAGTTCGCCGCGCGCCTTATCACCGGCGGCCTGTCGGGCGCGGCGATCGGATACGGCATCGGCGTGCCCTTGCAGGGGATCGTTCTCGGCATCGTCGGGGCGGTCGTCGGGATCTATGGCGGAGCGGCGCTTCGCGCGCGACTGGCGACGGCGTTCGGTAACGACCGACCGGCCGCGCTGATCGAGGATGCGATTGCGATCCTCTTGGCGGTGCTGGTGGTGCTGTCGATCTGATGCGGAATTTCGACGCGATCATCGTCGGCGCCGGGCAGGCCGGACCACCGCTGGCAGGCCGCCTGACCGCTGCGGGCATGACGGTCGCGCTGATCGAGCGGAAGCTGGTCGGCGGGACCTGCGTCAACACCGGCTGCATGCCGACCAAGACGCTGGTGGCGAGCGCCTATACCGCGCACCTCGCACGACGTTCAGCGGATTTCGGGATCGCCACCGGTGACGTCACGGTCGACATGCCCGCCGTCGCGGCCCGCGCGCACAAGGTCGTGATGGATGCGCGATCGGGCAACGAGCGCTGGCTGGAGGGGATGGCGGGCCTTACCTTCCTGCGCGGCCACGCCCGCTTCACCGGACCGCGGACGATCGCCGTCGACGGCGAGGAGATGACTGCGCCGCGCATCTTCCTGAATGTCGGCGGGCGCGCGAGCGTGCCGGACATGGCCGGCGTCGACGACGTGCCGCATCTCGACAACACCGACATGGTCGCGCTGGAACGGATCCCTGCGCATCTCGTCGTCGTCGGCGGAAGCTATGTCGGGCTCGAGTTCGCGCAAATGTACCGAAGGTTCGGCGCCGCGGTGACCGTGGTCGAGCGCGGCGAACGCCTGATCGGGCACGAGGATGCCGACGTGTCCGATGCGGTGCGCGGCATATTGGAGGACGAAGGAATCGCGGTGCGAACCGGTGCGAACTGCATCGCGTTCTCGCGCCATGCGGACGGCGTCGCGGTATCGGTCGATTGCCACGCGGGCGATCCCGAGGTGGTCGGCAGCCACGTGCTGCTCGCGGTCGGCCGGCGCCCCAATACCGACGACCTCGGGCTCGATCTCGCCGGGATCGAGACCGATGCGAAGGGTTATGTCACCGTCGACGACATACTGCAGACCAACGTGCCGGGCGTATGGGCGCTGGGCGATTGCAACGGGCGCGGTGCGTTCACGCACACCGCGTACAATGATTTCGAGATCGTCGCGGCGAACCTGCTCGATCATGACGACCGGACGCTGAGCCAGCGGCTGGTCGGCTATGCGCTCTATACCGATCCGCCGCTCGGCCGGGTCGGGATGACGCAGGCGCAGGCGGAGAAGACGGGGCGGCCGATCCTGATCTCGAAGCGGCCGATGACCCGCGTCGGGCGCGCCGTCGAAAAAGGCGAGACGAAGGGGTTCATGAAGATCGTGGCGGATGCGGATACACAACGTATTTTGGGGGCGGCGATCCTCGGCACCGGTGGTGACGAAGCGATCCACGGTATCCTCGACATGATGAACGCCGATCAGCCGGTGTCCGCGCTGCGTTGGGCGGTGCCGATCCATCCGACCGTGTCCGAATTGATCCCGACGCTGTTGCTCGGGCTCGAACCGGTGGTGCAGGCATGAGCGATCTCGGCGCGCGCGATCATCAGATGTTCCCGGTGCTCAACGCGGAACAGCTTCAGACGGCAAAGCGCTTTGCAAGCGGTCCGGCGCGCGTCTTTGCCGCGGGCGAGCAGGTCTATGCGATCGGTGACCAAGGCGTCGCGGCCTGGCTCGTGCTCGAAGGAACGATCGACGTCGTCCGTCGCGACGGATTGAGTCACGAGGCGCCGATCACTACGCACGGCGCCGGGCAGTTGACGGGCGAGGTCAACCAGCTTGCCGGACGGCCGACGATCGCGGGCGGCACCGCTGGCCCTGAAGGCTGCACCGCGCTGCCGTTCGACCCGGCGCATCTGCGCGCGCTCATGGTCGGCTCGGCGGACGTCGGCGAAATCGTAATGCGCGCGCTGATCCTGCGCCGCGTCGGCCTGATCGAGCAGGGCAGCGGGGGGACGGTGATCGTCGGCCTGCCGGACAGTCCAGACGTCGTCCGGCTACAGGGGTTTCTCACGCGATCGGGCTATCCGAACATCGTTCTCGATGCGGCATCGGACGACGAAAGCCGTGCACTGGTCGAGCGGACCGGCGTCGCGTCGAGCGATCTGCCGCTCGTGGTTTGTCCCAACGGTACGGTGCTCAAAAGACCGTCGGATATCGAGGTCGCGGCCTGCCTCGGGATCACGCCCGAGCTTGATCCAAACACCGTGTATGACGTCGCGATCGTCGGTGCAGGGCCGGCGGGGCTAGCGGCGGCGGTGTATGCGGCGTCGGAGGGACTGTCGGTGATCGTGCTCGACGAGCGTGCGATCGGCGGGCAGGCGGGGGCGTCGGCTAGGATCGAGAATTATCTGGGGTTTCCGACCGGTATCTCGGGGCAGGCACTGGCCGGGCGTGCCTTCAACCAGGCGCTCAAGTTCGGGGCGGAGATCGCGATCCCGTTGACCGTCGAGCATCTCGATTGCGACGAGGATCGCCCCGCGGGCGACCCGCTCGCGCTCGAACTGCCGGGCGATCGGCGCGTCCAGTCGCGGACGGTAATCGTCGCGTCTGGCGCGCGGTATCGGCGGCCCGACATCCCGGACTTGGCGGAGTTTGAGGGCGCCGGCGTATCCTATTGGGCATCGCCGATCGAGGCGCGGTTGTGCGAGGGCGAGGAGGTCGCGCTGGTTGGCGGCGGCAACTCGGCCGGGCAGGCGGTGGTGTTCCTTGCGCCGCGCGTGAAGCATCTGCACCTGATCGTCCGCCGCCCGCTGGCCGCGACGATGTCGAAATATTTGATCGACCGGATCGCGGCGCTGCCCAACGTGACGATCCGCGTCGGCACCGAGATCGTCGGGCTGGAGGGCGAGCGCGCGACCGGGCTGACCGGGGCAATCTTCCGCCAACGCAGCGACGGCGTGGAGACGCGGTGCGCGATGCGACACCTGTTCCTGTTCATCGGCGCGGACCCCAATGCGGGTTGGCTGAAGGGCTGCGTCGATACGGACGAGAAGGGGTTCATCGTCACCGGCGCCGCTGCGTTGCCGTTGCAGACGAGCCGCGCGGGCGTGTTCGCGATCGGCGACGTGCGCGCCGGATCGACCAAGCGCGTCGCGGCGGCGGTTGGCGAAGGCGCGGCGGTGGTCGCGCAGATCCACACGGTTTTGGCCGACATGGCGGAAAGGCACGCGGAATGAGCTACGGCTGCACGCACATGGAGACGATCCGGGACGTAACGCCGAGCGCGAAGGGGTGCGAGGAGTGCCTCCGGATCGGCAGCGAATGGGTGCATCTGCGGCTGTGCCGGGAATGCGGTCATGTCGGCTGTTGCGACGACTCCCCGCACCGCCACGCGACCGCACACTTCCACGCGACGCGGCATCCGATCATCGAGGGCTATGACCCGCCGGAGGGCTGGGGCTGGTGCTTCGTCGACGAGACGATGGTGGACCTGCCGGACCAGACGCCGCAGGTGGGGCCGATTCCGCGCTATGTTTGAGGGCGGGGCGATTGTGGTCGTAGCGGTGTGATTCGGCTCTACGAGCTACCCTGCGCGCAAGAAAGTTTAAGACGAACTGCCCACAGGTACACCACCCCGGCGAAGGTCGGGGCCCAGTTGGCATGGCCTGAGTGACAAAGCGCAAACCTACATCACCGACGTTTCCCACTGGGCCCCGGCCTCCGCCGGGGAGGAGCCTACTCGGACGAATGGAACTAAGCCGAAGCGCTCGCTGGTGCATGCTGAGCGGTGCAAACTGACGTTGGTACCAACGGTGATCACCGGTTTACTCCACGTCACTAGATACCCCCCGCGCTTGCCTCGCCGCAAACGGACAGGTAGCCGGCCCCAACCGGTAAAGGCGTGAGTGATCGAAATGCGGCGTTTGATGATGGGCTTCGTAGCCCTTGCGGCCTTGGCCACGGCAGGAACGGCGCAGCCAGCAAGGCGGTCGGTACAGCGCACCGAACCGGGACCGAAGCCGGGCCTTGTTCGCGTGCGCCTAGTCACGTCGGAGGGCCCGATCCTGCTGGCGCTCGACGCCCGCCACGCACCGAAGACGACCGCGAATTTCCTCGCTTATGTCGATGACGGCCGGTTCGACGGCACCGATTTCTACCGCGCGAGCCGCCAGAAATCCGCGCCGAAGCTTGGCTTCATCCAGGCGGGCATACGCACCGACGCGCGACGGATACTACCGCCGTTTCCGCTCGAGACCACCGCGATGACGGGTATCAAGCATCTCGACGCGACGATCTCGATGGCGCGGGGAATGACGCCGGCATCGGCTGGCGGGAATTTCTTCATCACGGTCGGGCCGGCGCCAGCGATGGACGCGCGCGCGGGCTATCCGGGTTATGCGGCGTTCGGGCATGTCGTCGCGGGGATGGACGTGGTCAAGCGCATCCTTGCCAAGCCGACTGGTGGCGGGATGGACGCGTTCAAGGACCAGATGATCCTAAAGCGGGTCGCGCTGGTGAGCGCGCGGCGGTTGGATGGGGTGGCTAAGCCGACCGGACTGCCGCGGGCGTGGTTGATCGAGACGGGGCCGCAGAGGCGGAAGTGAGGGGTGGGCGCGGCGCTGCACATCGACTAACGTCGTTCCGAACGCTTGTCAGTTTGGTCAGTGGAGTGGCGTTTCCCTCATACGCTTCTGGAGCCAAGGTGGTCGCCATCGACTTCTGCACCGCCCCGGCGAAGGCCGGGGTGCAATTGGCAAGGTCAAGCTTACGGCGGTTTGCCTTTAGGTCAGCAGCGTCCCCCAACTGGGCCCCGGCCTCCGCCGGGGTGGTGGTGTAGAAACTGGTCCCCGCAGACCCCTAAAATCAGTTGTCACAACCCTCTGTTCTCCCGCGAAGGCGGGAGCCCCGGGTAACGAACGCAGGTATTCGTTGCTTCTTGGCCCCCGCCTCCGCGGGGGAACAAGCTAGAGTCCGTTACGCCGTAAGGCTCGACGCAACCGCTTCCGCGACCTTGATCCCGTCAACCGCCGCGGACAGGATCCCCCCCGCATAGCCTGCGCCTTCGCCCGCCGGGAACAGGCCGGCGGTGTTGAGGCTGACGAAATCGTCGCCTCGCGTGATCCTTACCGGCGACGAAGTGCGCGTCTCGACACCCGTAAGTACCGCATCAGGATGGTCGTAGCCCGGAATCTCACGCCCAAACGCCGGCAAAGCCTCGCGCAACGCCGTGATCGCGAACTCCGGCAGACACTCCGAAAGATCGGTCATGTGGACGCCCGGCTTGTACGACGGGATCACCGACCCGAGCGCGGTCGACGCGCGCCCTGCGAGCAGGTCGCCGATGCGTTGCGCAGGCGCCTTGTAGTTCGAGCCGCCGGCGACATACGCCCGCGATTCCCAATGGCGTTGCAGCTCGATCCCGGCGAGCGGGTGGCCGGGATAGTCGCGCTCGGGGTCGATGCCGATCACGATCCCCGAGTTCGCGTTGCGTTCGTTGCGCGAATATTGGCTCATGCCGTTGGTCGCGACGCGGCCTTCCTCGGAGGTCGCGGCGACGACGGTGCCGCCCGGGCACATGCAGAAGCTGTAGACGGTCCGCCCGTTCTTGCAGTGGTGCGACAGGCTGTACGCTGCCGCGCCGAGATCCGGGTGGCCGGCGCACGGCCCGAACCGGGCTTCGTCGATCCAAGATTGCGGGTGCTCGATGCGGACGCCGATCGAGAACGGCTTGGCCTCGACATGGACGCCCTTGGCATGCAGCATCTCGAACGTGTCGCGCGCGCTGTGGCCGACCGCGAAGACGACGTGGTCGGCTTCGAGATAGTCGCCGGTGCTGAGATGGAGACCGCGGAGCTGGCGGGTGCCGGCCTCCTCGACGATGTCGAGACCGTCGACGCGGGTCGAGAAGCGGTATTCCCCGCCGAGCGCCTCTATCGTCTCGCGCATGCTCTCGACCATCGTGACGAGGCGAAAGGTGCCGATATGCGGGTGCGCTTCGGTGAGGATTTCGGGCGGCGCGCCGGCTTTGACGAACTCGGTCAGGACCTTCCGGCCTAAGTGGCGCGGGTCCTTGATCTGGCTCCAGAGCTTGCCGTCGGAGAAGGTGCCGGCGCCGCCTTCGCCGAACTGGACGTTCGATTCGGGGTTGAGGACGCTTTTGCGCCAGAGACCCCAGGTATCCTTGGTGCGCTCGCGGACGACTTTGCCGCGGTCGAGGATGATTGGGCGGAAGCCCATCTGCGCGAGGATCAGGCCGGCGAACAGCCCGCAGGGGCCCGCGCCGACCACCACCGGACGTGGGCCGGTGTAGCTCGGGCCGCCCTTGGTGACGAAGCGATATCCCGTGTCGGGGGTACGCTGGACATGGCGATCCTTGCGGAAACGCGTGAGGACGGTGTCCTCGTTCTTCAGCGTGACGTCGACCGAATAGACGAGCTGGATGTCCATCTTGTCGCGGGCATCGTGCGCGCGTCTCGCGATGGTGTAGCGGATCAGGTCGCGCGGGGTGACGCGCAGGCGGTCGCGGATTGCGGCGGGGAGCGCTTCGTCAGCGTGGTTGAGCGGCAGCTTGAGGTCGGTGATGCGGAGCATGTCGGTCGCTCTAGCGCCGCGCGGCGCGATCCGCCATCGGGTGCACGAGAGGACTTAATCATGCGGACCGACGAAGAACAGAATGCCAAGAGCGCCAAGCGCAAGGAGGTCCACGATAAGATTGTCGCCAGCAAGACGATCGAAAAGGGGCTGATCATCGTCCACACCGGCAAGGGCAAGGGCAAGTCGACCGCCGCGTTCGGCATGGCGGTGCGGATGATCGGGCATGGGCGGAAGGTCGGCGTGGTGCAGTTCGTCAAGGGCGCGATGACGACCGGTGAGAAGGCGGTGTTCGACGCGTTCCCCGCGCTGTGCGAGTTCAAGCCGATGGGGGAGGGGTTCACCTGGGACACGCAGGATCGCGCGCGCGATATCGCGGTGGCGCGGGAGGCTTGGGACGAGGTGAAGCGGATGGTTGCGGATCCGTCCTATGCGATGGTGGTGGCGGACGAGCTGAACATCGTGTTGCGGTATGAGTATCTGCCGGTCGACGAGGTTCTTGCGGTTTTGGCCGCGAAGCCCGAGATGACACATGTCGTGGCGACCGGGCGGAACGCGCCGGACGCGCTGATCGAGATGGCGGACCTTGTAACCGAGATGACGCAGGTGAAGCATCCGTTCCGGTCGGGAGTGAAGGCGCAGGCGGGGGTGGAGTTCTAGGCGGCTCCGTACTGTGCGGCCCAAAACAACCACCGTCCGTCATCCTGACGAAAGTCAGGATCCAGAGCCACGAAGGCCACCGCCCGTTACCCTGGGTCCTGACTTTCGTCAGGATGACGGGAGGGCGTGGGGACGGCTGGCGGACTTCTAACCGACGTAGCCGTGTCTTGCGCCGTGTCTTCCTCCCGCCTATCGCTCCCTCCGCGACAGGTTCCCCCGATGCTCGCGCGGAGGGGGATGAAAATGGGAACGGGAAACACCCGGCTGCCCTTGCAACTGTACGCGGCGAGCCATCGTGCCTCATGCCATTGGGATGTTCCCGAGAAGGCGGTGCGGACGGCGTTGACCCGCGAGCCAGGAGACCTGCCCGTCGCGGTCGTCTTTCGTCCGGCCAGGGTGCGCCGAACGGACGGGTAACACCCCGAGCGACGACATCGCTTCGCGTCGCGCGGAGGCTGGAGGCATGCGCCTTCGCCCTTCGCGTGGTGCGGGATCGACTGTCCGAAGGGGTTTCTATGCCAAGTTCACATCATTTTGAGATCGTCCGAGGTCGGACATGCTGAAGCCGGTCGAAGACGGCGTCGCGGTGGTCGCGTGCAACACGTGTCGCCATTCCACCGATGCCCGCGACGACGAGCAGGGCCAGCGCGGCGGCGCACGGCTCGTCAGCGCACTGAAGGCGGTTCAGGCGAGCGACCCGGCCTATGCCGACGTCGCTGTGCAGGAGATGCCGTGTCTGTTCGCCTGCCAGGATTTCTGCACGATCCATCTGCGCGCACCTGCTAAGGTCGGCTATGTGCTCGGCCGGTTCGAGCCCACCGAAGACGCCGCGCGCGCGATCCTCGATTACGCGCGGCTCTACGGCGAGAGCGCGTTCGGGCAGGTGCCGTTCAAGCAATGGCCGCAGGGGGTGAAGGGCCACTTCATCACGCGCACGCCGCCTGCCGGGTTCGTCGTGGAATGACGTTTTTTCCGACGGCCGGGGCATTTCTGTCATCCTTGCGCGCGTTGCCGCAGCCGGACGAAGCCGCTCGATCGGCGGCGGTGTCGCGTCAGGGGCAATTGACCAAACCGCCGGGTTCGCTCGGGCGGTTGGAAGATATTGCCGTCTTCATGGCCGGCTGGCAGGGCCACGAACGCCCGCGGCTCGATCGCGGCCGGGTGGTGATCTTCGCGGGTAATCACGGCATCGTTGACCGCGGCGTCAGTGCGTTTCCGGCCTCCGTCACCGCGCAGATGGTGGCCAATTTCGAACATGGCGGCGCGGCGATCAACGCACTGTCGCGCGCGGCGGGGCTCGATCTCAGAGTCGTCCCGCTCGACCTCGACCGGCCGACTATCGATTTCACCGTCGCCCCGGCGATGTCGGAGGAGGAATGTCTCGCCGCGATCAACGCGGGCGCGGCCGTCGTTGCGGACGCGCCCGATCTGATCGTGCTCGGCGAAATGGGGATCGGCAACTCGACCTCGGCCGCCGCGCTGTGCCTCGCCAGCTTCGATGGCTCGGCACGCGACTGGGTCGGGCCCGGTACCGGAGTCGACGACGACGGCATGGCCCGCAAGATCGCGACCGTGGAGGCCGGGCTGGCGCTGCACCGGGACGCACTGACCACCCCGTTCGAGACGCTACGCAGGCTTGGCGGTCGTGAACTTGCGGCGATCGCTGGCGCGGTCCTCGCGGCGCGCCTCGCTGGCGTACCCGTCATGCTGGACGGCTTCATATGCTGTGCCGCGGTCGCGCCGATCGCCGCTGCGTGCCCGGATATCCTCGCGCATTGTCTTGCCGGCCACGTGTCGGCCGAGCCGGGTCATGCGCGCCTGTTGCGGGCATTGGGTCTCGACCCCCTGTTGTCGCTGGGCATGCGGCTCGGCGAGGGAAGCGGCGCGGCGACTGCGACCTTGCTCGTTCGCGCGGCGCTGGCGGCACATGATGAAATGGCGACCTTTGCCGAGGCGGGGGTCTCGATCGCGTGACCGGCTCGCACATGCTGTACCTGATGCGGCATGGCGCACCGGCACGAGAAGGGCTGCTGCTCGGCCGGACCGACGCACCGGTCACGGATAAGGGCATTGCCGCCTGTCTGGCACGGGCGGCGACGCTCGACGTCGCCCGCATCGTGACGTCGGACCTCGCCCGGACTCGCGACTGTGCGCGGGCGATCGCGGCCTGTCGGACGATCGAGGTCGAAGTCGACCCGCGGTGGCGCGAACTAGATTTCGGGGCCTGGGATGGGCTCGAGCCCGCGGAGGTCGACCCGACGGCGTTGGCGCAGTTTTATGACGATCCGGACGCGGCGCCTCCACCGGGCGGGGAGTGCTGGTCTGCGCTTCAAGGCCGCGTGCACGATGCGCTTGCCGACGTGCCCCCGGCGGCGACGCTGGTCGTCACGCATGGCGGCGCGATCCGCGCGGCGCTCGCGGATGTGTGCGGGTTCGATCGACGACAGATTTGGGCGTTCGACCTGCCCTACGCGTCGCTCGTGTCGCTCCGGATTTGGCCTGAAGACGAGCGGACCGTCCAGATCGTCGGGCTCGCGACATGAGGCGGTTGATCGTTGCGTTCGGTTTCCTGACGCGCCTGCCGATGCCGCGCGTGACCGTCGGGCCGAGCGGTTTTGCCGAAGCGATACGCTTCTACCCGATTGTCGGGTTGGCGGTTGGCGTGCTGGTCGCGGTGGCCGGATGGCTTGGCGCGCTGATCGATCCGTGGACGGGCGCCTTCGCCGCGCTACTGACGTGGGTCGCGATCACCGGCGCCCTGCATCTCGATGGACTGGCCGACCTCGCCGACGGCTTGGGCGCGGCGCACGGCGATCGGACGCGGTTGCTCGCCGTGATGGCGGATCCGCATATCGGCAGCTTCGGCGTCGTCGCGATCGTCAGCCAGATGATCGCCAAGCTGGTGCTGCTGCATGCGGTCGGGATGGCAGGCTGGTGGGTCGTCATCCTGGTGCCGTGTGCAGCGCGGATGGGGCCGCTCGCCTGGGCCAGGATGTTGCCGCCGATCCGGGCGGGCGGCCTGGGGGCGGCGATCGCGGGTGCGGTGCGGCGGCAGGACCTCATTGGCTGGGGACTGGTGCTGGCGTTGGCGGCCGTGATGGCTCCGGCGCTGGTGAGCGTTCCGTTCCTGTTGCTAGGCGTCGCGGCGTGGTTGCGGCGGACGCTCGGCGGCGTAACCGGCGATGCCTATGGCGCCGGGATCGAGATCGTCGAGACCGGGGTGCTGCTCGCGCTAGCCATTGGTGGCGGCATGACCGGCACGCTGCGCTAACGCCAGCATCGCGTCGAGATCGAGGTGGCGTTCGAGCGTAGCTGCGATCGCGTCGAGCGCCGCGTCGATCGAGGCGCCGTGATCGGGCCCGACCGCATCGACGCCGATCCTGGCGAGCCAGACCGCGCGCTGTTCGGCGAGCGCCAGCAGGCCGTGGACGTAGCTGCCGGCGACAAGCCCGTCCGCGCTGATCGCACCCTCCGGGCTGCCGTCCGCGCGATGGCCAACGGGCTGGGCCAAGCCGGCGCCATGGGTTTCGCCCATGTGCATCTCATAGCCTGCGAACCGCGCACCGCCCGCGATGCCCTCGACGCGTTCGAGCGTCTTCGTCGCGGTTAGGATCGTGTCGATGTCGAGTAATCCCAGCCCTTCTACGGTGCCCGCCGGGCCCTCGATCCCGTGCGGGTCGGCGATGCTGCGTCCGAGCATCTGATAGCCGCCGCAGAGCCCGAGCACAGGCTTGCCGCGACGATGATGCGCGCGGATGTCGATGTCCCAGCCTTCTGCGCGCACGAAGGCGAGATCGGGGATCGTCGCCTTCGATCCGGCGAGGATGATCATGTCGACATCGGGGATCGCGGTGCCGGGCGGTATCATCAGCAGCGATACGCCGGGTTCGAGCCGGAGCGGATCGAGATCGTCGAAATTGGCGATCCGTGGCGTGATCGGGCAGGCGATCGTCACCCGGCGCCCCGTCGACATGGCGGAGCGTTCGAGGATCACCGCGTCCTCGCTCGGCAACCGGCCGGCGTCGGCGAGCCACGGCACGACGCCGTAGCCGCGCCATCCACTGCGCGCCTCGATCGCGCGATAGCCATCGTCGAAGAGCGCAGGATCGCCGCGGAATTTGTTGATCAGGAAGCCGTGGATCATCGCCGCGTCGGCTGGATCGATCACCGCGCGCGTACCGACCAGCGACGCAATGACGCCGCCACGATCGATGTCGCCGACCAGGATGACGGGGATGTCGGCGGCGCGCGCGAAACCCATATTGGCGATATCGCCGTCGCGCAGGTTGATCTCGGCGGGGCTGCCCGCGCCCTCGACGACGACCAGATCGCAGCCTGCCGACAGGCGCTCGAAGCTGTCGAGGACGTCGACCAGCAAGCCGGCGCGCCCCTCGCGCCAGCGCGCCGCGGCAAGCGTGCCTCGGACCCGCCCGCGGACGATCAGTTGCGAGGTGCGGTCGCCCTGCGGCTTCAGCAGCACCGGGTTCATGTCGACGCTGGGCTCTACCCGGCAGGCGATCGCCTGAGTCGCCTGCGCACGCCCGATCTCGCCACCATCGGCGGTGACGGCGGCGTTGTTCGACATGTTCTGCGGCTTGAACGGGCGGACCGACAGCCCACGATTGGCGAACGCACGGCAGAGTCCCGCGACCAGCACCGACTTGCCGACGTCCGAGCCGGTTCCCTGCAACATCAGAGCAGCCATGCGATCGCTCCGGCGATAACGAGGAGAAGGATGCAGGCTCGGCGATAGATGCCGAGCGCGTCAGTGAGGTCCGCCACCGATACGTCGACGCGGCCGTTGCCGATATAGGGCTTGTCGGCGACGAGGCCATCATAGGCGATCGGCCCAGCCAGGCGCAGGTCGAGCGCGCCGGCCATCGCTGCCTCGGGCCAGCCGGCATTGGGCGAGGTATGCTTCGAGGCGTCCCGCAGCATCGTTCGCCAGCCGCCACCGGCGGCGATGCAGAGCAGCGCGCCACTGATCCGTGCAGGGATCAGATTGGCGATATCGTCGGTGCGTGCCGCCGCCCAGCCGAACGCACGCCAGCGGTCCTCGCGGTGCCCGATCAGGCTGTCGGCGGTGTTGATCGCCTTGTACGCCCAGAGGCCGGGCAGGCCGGCGACCAACAGCCAGAACAGCGGTGCGACCACGCCGTCGCAGACACTCTCCGCGAGGCTCTCGATTGCGGCGCGGGCGACTCCAGCTTCGTCGAGCGTCGCGACGTCCCGTCCCACGATCATCGCGACGCGCGCGCGCGCCGTTTCGAGATCGCCGCCTTGCAATGCGCGCGCGATCGGGACGACATGGTCGTGGAGGCTACGGATCGCGAGGCCGGGGGCGGCCATCAGGCCGATGGCTATCCATGCGGCGTGGCCGAACGCGATCCGGGCAAGCTCGGCGGCCAGCCACGCGCCACCTGCCGCCACTGTGATGACCAACGCGATCGTCAGGACGCCGGCAGCACGGCGGGTCGCACTTGATGAAACGGGACGGTTCCAGCGCGTTTCGGCCCAGCCGATCAACCGTGCGAACCCGCCGACCGGGTGTCCGACCTTGGCATAGAGCGCCGCAGGCCAGCCGATTGCAATGTCGACGATGATCGCAAGCGCTGCGACGGGTTCAGCCATGCGAAGGCGCTCGGCCCAGCCGCTCGAACGCTGCTTCGTCCCCCGGCACGCCCATCCGGAGCCAGCGCGGCGAATGGTCGAAGGTTCGCGTGAGGATGCCTGCGCGTGCGAGCCGCACGAACAGCACCTCTGCATCGTCGGTGTCGATCAGGCGAAACAGCGCGCAACCACCGCTGGCCCGTAGACCGTGATCGGACAGCAAGGCATCGAGCCGCGCAGCACGGTCCAGGATCAACCTGCGGGCCTGCGCGATCCAGTCGGTGTCGCGGTACGCGGCGATACCATAGGCGACGGCATGCGCGGATACCGGCCAGCTCCCCAACTGGCGGCGCATCTGGGCCGCCTGCAACGGTGGCGCGATCATGAAGCCCAGCCTGATGCCGGGCAGGCCGAAGAACTTACCGAAAGACCGGAACACGATGGCGCGATCGTCGCGCGAAAGCAGGGGGACGATGCTCGTATTCGGCGCAACGTCCGCAAAGGCTTCGTCTACCACCAGCCAAACGCCCTTGCGCGCAACTGCCACCAGCCGATCGGGCGCGTCGACCAGGCCGTCCGGATTGTTGGGGTTGGCCAGCAACAGCGTACCATCGTCGACCGTATCGATTCCGGCGCGGGCGATCGGTATCGCGCCGCGGATGGCATCGGCATGCGTGGCGTAGCTCGGCGTAACGAACCGGACGGGCGTGGGCAGGTCCAGCTGGGACAGCAGCCGCAAACCAACCTCGCTGCCGGGTAACGCCACGACGCGGTCTGCGCTGGTGCCGAACACTGCGGCGGCGGTTGCTTCCAGTGTCTGGAGGTCGGTGGGCGAGGGCAGGCTATGAAGATCGACCGCGGGCAGGGGATCGGCGGTCCAGGCGCACGGATTGATCCCGGTCGACAGATCGAGCCAAGGGCGCGGCGCGTCGGGATAGAGAGCGGCGGCGATATCGATCCGTCCGCCGTGGATGCGCAGCGCGTTCATAGGGTCTTTCACTCGATCGGGCGCTTTCGCTTGATCTTGCAAGCGTCATCGTCATTCCGGTCGCGAGCCGCAAGCACGAAGGAGATGGCGGGATGCAATCGGTTGGGGCCCCGTTCGGGAAAAGCCTGTTCGTGCTGGGGGGCGCGCGGTCCGGCAAGAGCCGCCATGCGCAGGCGGTGGCAGAAGCGGCGGCGGATCAGGCCGGCGCTCGGCTCGTCTATGTCGCGACCGCGCAGGCGTTCGATGGCGAGATGGAAGATCGGATCCTCCGGCATCGCGCGGATCGCGACGCGCGCTGGCAGACGGTCGAGGCACCGATCGCCCTCGCCGCGACGTTGGCGACGAAGGACGGTGCCGAGGTGGTCATGCTCGTCGATTGCCTGACGCTGTGGGTGTCGAACCTGCTGCTCGCAGACGAGGCGATCGCGGCACGAACGGATGATCTGGTGAAGGCGATCGCCGGGTTGAAGGGGCGCGTCATTCTCGTCTCGAACGAAGTCGGGCAGGGGATCGTCCCCGACAACGCGCTGGCCCGCCGCTTTCGCGACGCGGCAGGGCTGCTGCATCAGCGCATCGCCGCTCAGGTCGACTCCGTCGATATGGTCATGGCGGGTCTTGCACAGCGCTGGAAGGGAGCGCGCCCGGAGTGATACCGCCAGCCGGAAGGACGCAAGCGATCGTTTCCCATCCGTTCTGGTTGGCTTTTGCGTGGTAGGCGAGCATAGGATGTCACCGCAGAAAACAGGGGCGTGATGCATAGCGAAGCGCAGACGATCGCACGGTTGAAATCCATGGCGTTTCTGATCGAAGAGGCGTTGCGGATTGCCGATGAAGGCGACAATGCCATGCTTGGTGCCAAGCTAAGCGACTGTATCGATTGCGTTCATGCGGCGCTGACAGAGCTCGATGACGGGGCGAACTTCGCCTCGGTTTCCGACACGAGCGCATCTCCACTGCCAACAGACCTGACGCCTCTGTCTATTTGACGTTGCCGGCCAGGACGGGCCGCAGCGCGATTTTCCACCGGACCAGCGAGCCAGGCCATCGGGCGTGAAGGGTCTTGCGCGCGCACGTCATGCCCTAACTCCGTGGTTGAGGAGGATGCGTAGAGAACTGAAACTCGCGCGCGGAAGCCAGAAATCAAGAGTACATCGCGACCTAGATGGAACATTTGTTCGTTGGACTCGTATAATCTACCTAAATAGTTAGCCGGGCGTTTGCTGCTTTCAGAGCCCTGCGATCGTCTTAATCCCCCTATATTTGCCGAACGAACGAAATTAATTGAGTTTCGTTGGCTTCTCGCAACAAATATTGAAACAAAACCACCACGGGTATGTTAAAACGATTTATCGTCAGGCGATATTTTGGGCACTGACGGCCGAGAGATGCATGTGCTCCCGCCCCGATAATCGCGGGAGAACACTAATGGCCGGCTTGCCGAGCCCCTTGGCGCTAATGGTCCGAAAGCTGGAAACGCATGCCGTTCTGGACGCTGACGATCGCGCCGCATTGTTCGCGCTTCCCTACACGTTGAAAACATTCGAGCCTTCTTCGTATCTGGTGCGAGAGGGAGATGCGCCCGAACAATGCGCGGTACTGTTGTCGGGGTTCGCCTATCGTCAGAAGCTGACCGGAGCAGGAATGCGACAGATCGTGTCACTCCATATTCCGGGTGAAGCGCTGGATTTCCAGCATCTGTTTCTCGACGTTGCCGACCACAATGTTCAGACCCTGACGCGCGCCGAGGTCGCGACGATCCCACGCACCGCGCTGCGTGAACTGGCTCGCGAACGCGCGTCGATCGGCAACGCGATATTCGTCAATACGCTGGTCGAGGGTTCGATCTTTCGCGAATGGATCCTCAACATCGGTCGACGCGATGCACGGTCACGGCTTGCGCATTTCCTCTGCGAATTTGCGATCCGGCTGGATATGCAGGGGCTTACGGGGGAGCACGGCTATGAATTGCCGATGAGCCAGGAACAGCTCGGTGACGCGCTCGGTTTGACGGCGGTTCACGTCAACCGGACGATCAAGTCGCTGGAAGCCGACGGGTTGATCAGCCGTAACCGCCGCCGCATCGGGTTTCCGCAATGGGATGCGCTGCGCGAACTGGCCGACTTCTCGAGCCGGTATCTGCATCTGGCGCAGCAGAAGAACTAGTGTGCGAGCTAGCCGTTGCGGGCGTGATCGACCGAGTCGATGATCCGCCCGCCGGCCATGAAGACGGCAACCGGACATGCCGCGAACAACAGCCAGCCGCCATATCCCGGATAGAGATCGAGATAATGGCGGCCGCGTTCGACCGCGCCGAGACCGAGGCCGTAAATCACGAGAAAGGCCTCGAACTTCGTCTTGATGATGAAAAGGCGAGCAAAACGATTCCACATTCCCGTTACTCAGCAAGATGCGTACCAACGGCGGAAACCGGCGTTTTCCGTGTCACGTAAGATGGTTAATTGTAAATTAACCCGACGGTGAGCGTTCAGAGTCGGGGGACGTGGACCACGCGGTCGTCTTTGTCGACGCGTAGTGCTCGCGCGCAATCTTCCGATAGAATTACACCGTCGCTCGTCTCCCGAACGCAACCGAACGCAGCGCGGAAGTTTGCGAGTTGGCCGGTTGCCACCAGTGATTGCGTTCCACCGTCGCCTTCGATCCCGACGATAGCGTCCTCACGCGCATCGGCGATCGACCGGACGCGGTCGGTGCGCGCGGTCATCGTCGGGCCGCCGTCGAAGATGTCGACATAGTTCTCGAACGCGAAGCCTTCGTTCTCGAGCATCCGCATCGCTGCGCGCCCCGAGGGATGCGGCAAGCCGATCGCGGCACGTGCGGTCTCGGTCAGCATCGCGGTGTAGATCGGGTGCTTGGGCATCAGATCGGCGATGAACTGATGCCCGTTGATCGCATTGAACTGATCCGCATCCTGGAAATTCATCCCGAAGAAGCGTCCTGCGAGACCATCCCAGAACGGCGATCCGCCGGCCTCGTCGATCACGCCGCGTAGCTCGGCGAGGATGCGGTCGGCAAAGCGGGCGCGGTGCATCTTGATGAAGAGGTAGCGGCTGCGGGCGAGCAGCAGGCCGAGACCGCCGGCACGTTCGCCAGGATGCAGGAACAGCCCGCCGACTTCGCTCGCGCCTTCGAGATCGGTGGCGAGCGACAGCATGTCGGCGCGGAAGGTGCGGTTGAGCTCCTTGCTGTGCTGCGTGAGTTGGCCGATCCGGTAGCTGTAGAACGGGTAGCTCTGGCCGACTTGCGTGAAGATCTGACAGGTGCCGCGGACTTCGCGGGTCTCGATGTTCTCCAGGATCAGCACGAACAGCTCGTCTTGCAGGGGGCCGTCGGTGCGCGCGAAGGCGGCGTGGCTGCGTTCGAGCTTCGCGGTGAGCGCGCGGCGATCGGGCGGCAGATTGGTGAAACCACCGCCGGTCAGCTTGGCCATCTCGTAGAGATGCTGAAGGTCGTCGTCGACCGCGGCCCGGATTCTGAAACTCACAAGCGGCCCTCCGCGATACGCAATATGGTGACCGCCGACAGCGCCGCGCGCTCGGCGAGGCTGTCGGGGATCATGAACTCGTCGGTCGAATGGATCGCGCCGCCGCGGACGCCCATCGTGTCGACCACCGGCACGCCGGCAGCGGCGATGTTGTTGCCGTCGCAGACGCCGCCGGTGGCTTTCCATGCGATGTCGAGGCCAAGGTCCGCGCCGGATGCCTTGACCAGATCGAACAGGCGCGCGGCGCCCGCGTCGATCGGTTTTGGGGGGCGGTTGAAGCTGCCATGGACCTCGATGCGCACGTCGTGCTCGGCCGCGACCATCGCGACCGCGGAGTCGATGTGTGACTGGGCGCGGGCGATGTCGTCGAGCGTGGCGGGCCGGAAGTTGACGCGGAGGATAGCGAGGTCGGGGACGACGTTGTTCGGGCCACCGCCCTCGATCCGTGCCGGGTTCACCGCGAGGCGAGGGCCGCGGACCTTCGATAGCCGTACTGCAATATCGGCGGCTGCTACGAGTGCGTTGCGGCCGTCTTCGGGATTGCGGCCGGCATGCGCGCTGCGGCCATGGACGATGATCGAGAAGTTTCCCGTACCGCCCCGTGCGCCAGCGAGCGTGCCATCGGCCAGCGCAGGTTCGTAGGTAAGCGCGGCGACCTTGCCGTGCGCGGCGCGGGCGAGCAACGCGGCAGACGAGAAGGAGCCGGTTTCCTCGTCCGAATTGATGACGACGTCATAGCCGATCCGCGCTGCAAGGGGGCTGGCCTCGACCGCCCGGAGTGCTGCGAGCATCACCGCCAACCCGCCCTTCATGTCGGCGACGCCGGGGCCGTTCAGCCGGCCGTCGTCGAGCCATTGCAGCGACTGGAACGCGTGATCGACCGGATAGACGGTGTCCATATGGCCCGTGAACAGCATGCGGACCGGCGCATCGGGGCGCACGACGAGGTGCAGGTGCTTGCCGTGCTCGATCGCCGAAACCACGCCATCGGAACCGACATTGTCGACCGGAGTCGGCTCGACCAGTGCGATCTCGCCCGGCAGGACCGCGAACGCGTCGCTGAGCAATTCGGTCATCGTCGCCAGCCCGATAAGGTTGCGCGTGCCGCTGTTGACGGCCGCCCACGCTTCGACCTGCGCCAACATCGGTATGGCGCCCGCCGTATCGACGGCATCACGCTCTATCGTTGAAAGTCCCCTCATCGCGCGACCCTAGCGAGGCCGGGCGCGTGTGGGAACAGCGTCAGAAGCTGTAGACCAGCGAGGCGCGGCTCGTGGTATCGGTCGAGACCGAGCCGATCGGCGGCTCGCTTTCATACTGCACGCTGTACGACAGCGACGCGGACAGCGGCCCGATCAGTTTCGCGTTGACCGAAGTCGTGCCGCTGAGGGTGCTGTTGAACCGCTGGACATAGGCCGACGCGACCTGGCTGACAGAAAGGCCGCTGAGGATACGAACGCTGAAATTGGCCGTCCCGCGTGCCGCGATGCTGCTCTGCGTCGTGTCATCGGTGAACTCGGTATGACGGTATGCCGGCCCGAGTTCGAGATCGAGCTTGGTCCCCGCGGTCTTGATAAGGCTGTAGCCCGCACCGACCGACGTGGAGTAGCGATTGAAATAACCGAGGAACCGATCGCCCTCATATTGCGCGACACCGTAGATATAGGCGCGGTCGTCGACCTTGTAGTTGGGTTCGTACGAGGCGAGGTAGTGCTCGCGCGTCGTGATGTTCAGGTTGGACTGATAATCCGCCTGAGCATGGAATTTGTGGCGCCAGCGAAGGCCTTCGCGGTTGAGGTCGAGCACGGCGGTGCCGCCGGCGGTGTCGGAATTGCCGGTCGTCAGATAGCCGCCGACTTCCGCCCTGCCGCTCCACAAATCGAGGAAACTGGCTTGGCGAATGACCTGCGTCCGTTGTTCGGCGCGGTCGGCCTTCCACTTCTCGGCGATCGCCAGCACCGCATCGCCGCTGAGCGGATCGGCAGCGCGCGCGTATTTGGCGATCGTGTTGACGTCCGCCTCGTTACCCGCCTCCAGCGCCGCGTCGAGCATTGCGCGGATCGTCTCGGGGATCATCACCGATTGCGGATCGGGCGCGTTCGCCAGCAGCAACGGGGCGAGCAGGAGAGGGGCTAAGCGGCGCACAGCCGTTCCGTAACGGCAGCGTGACGGATTGGGAACTGCTCAGCGTGTCGAGATTGCGCCGAGATGTGGCGCGAAGGCGGCGAGTACCTGTTCGTAGAGCGCCTTCTTGAACGGCACGATCAACCGCGGCAGGTCGGCGGGATCGCTCCAGCGCCATGCACGGAACTCCTCGTGGTCGGTGGCGATGTTCACGTCGGCGTCGGTGCCGAGGAATCGGTACAGGAACCAGCGCTGCGTCTGGCCGCGCCATTTGCCCTTCCACACCTTGCCGAGCAGTTCTGGAGGGAGGTCGTAAACAAATTCACCGGGCGCTTCGGCGATCAGTTCGACCTTGTCGGGCATGACGCCGGTCTCCTCGCCGAGTTCGCGCAACGCGGCGGCTTCGGCGTCCTCGCCGGGGTCGATCCCACCCTGCGGCATCTGCCATGCCTCCAGCGGCGAATCGTTGCGCTGACCGACGAAGATCTTCCCCTCCGCGTTCACGAGCATGATGCCCGCGCAGGGACGGTAGGGCAGGGTCGAAACGTCGGTCAAAATAATCTCCGCAACGCAGGGGCTTGGGGCTCGGACAACTTGGGGGTCGGCGGGCGCGCTCCTACCTACGGAGCATGATCCATGTCGTCCACCATCCCGACTATGTCACGCCGGCGCCGGCGCGCTCGACCTATCGCTGGAACAAGAACGGGCTGATCCGCGACCTGCTGCTCGAAAAGGGCGATGCAGTGGCGTGGCACCGGGCCGAGACTACGCCGACTGCTTGGCTGGAGGCGGTGCATGACGAGGACTACGTCGCCGAGGTGCTCCGCGCGGACGTGCCGAAGGAGAAGGAGCGGCGGATCGGTTTTCCGGTGACTGCAGCGGTGGCGTCGCGCGCGGCGATCGTTCCACACGGGACGTGGCTCGCGGCGTGCCTCGCGCTGAAACACGGGTTCGCGGCGAATACGGCGGGCGGGAGCCATCATGCGCTGGCGAACACCGGCGCTGGGTTTTGCGTGTTCAACGATCTCGCGGTGGCGGCGGCACGGCTGATCGACGAGGGGCGGGTGGCGCGTGTGCTCGTCGTTGATTGCGACGTGCATCAGGGGGATGGGACCGCTGCACTGCTCGCGGGACGGCCGGAGATCGCAACCTATTCGATCCATGCGGAGAAGAATTTTCCGGTGCGGAAGGCGCGTTCGACGGTCGACGTGCCGTTGCAGGACAAGGTCGGCGATGAGGCGTATCTGGCGACGCTGGAGGCGACCCTGGTGCCGTTGCTCGATGAGTTTCGGCCTGAGGTGATCCTGTATCAGGCTGGGGTGGATCCGTTCGAGGGCGATCGGCTCGGGCGACTAGCGCTGACCTTGCACGGTCTGGCAAGGCGAGAACGGCTTGTCGCTCGCCTCGCGATTGCGCGCGGCGTGCCGCTCGCGAGCACGGTGGGCGGCGGGTACGGCGAGGACGCGCTGGCGATCGCCGAACGACACGTGGCGGCGATCATGACGCTGGGGGAAACTTTCGCAGCGGCGTGATGCTGGATCGCGGGTTGCTGCGTTGGGGATGCGATGACGACACCTGTTCTTCTCTGGCTTCGCCAGGACCTCCGCCTTCACGATCACCCCGCGCTGATCGCCGCCGCGCATGCCGGGCCGGTGATCCCGGTCTACGTGCTTGACGACGACGCGCCGGGGAAATGGAAGATGGGGGGCGCTCAGCGGTGGTGGCTGCACCACACGCTCGACTCGTTCGACAAGTCGCTGGCGGACAAGGGGTTGAAGCTGGTCCTGCGACGCGGTGATGCGGTCGAGGTGCTGACGGTATTGATGAAGGAAACCGGTGCCGAGCAGGTGCATGCGATCCGGCATTACGAGCCTTGGTGGCGGAAGGCCGAAGCAGCGCTTGGCGATCGGCTGTGCCTGCATGACGGCAACCACCTTGCCCGCGTCGAGGATGTGAAGACGGGGTCGGGCGGGCAGTTCAAGGTCTATTCGTCGTTCTGGAAGGCGCTGAACCAAATGATGCCGCCGGGCGATCCCGAGCCGACGCCGCGGACGATCCCGGCGCCGTCGAAATGGCCGAAGAGCGAGACGCTGGCGGAGTGGGACCTGCTGCCGACCAAGCCGGACTGGTCGACGGGATTCGGCGACTGGACGCCGGGCGAGGCGCAGGCGTTGAAGAACGCGAAGGCGATGGCGCCGATCGTAGAAGCCTATGACGTCGATCGCAACATGCCGTCGATCGAGGGCACATCGCGCCTGTCGCCGCACCTGCATTTCGGCGAGATCTCGCCGCGTGCGGTGTGGCACGCGGTAGATGGTCATGGCGATGCCACCACGTTTCGCAAGGAACTAGCGTGGCGCGATTTCACCGATGGCGTCGTGCTGACGATGCCGGATTACGGCGATACGAACGGGCGGCCGAAGTTCGAAAAGCTGCCGTGGCGGTCGGGCAAGGACGCCGAGGCGGACCTGAAGGCGTGGCAGGAGGGCAAGACCGGCTATCCGATCGTCGATGCCGGAATGCGCCAGCTTTGGGCGACCGGCTGGATGCACAACCGCGTGCGGATGATCACGGCGAGCTTCCTGGTGAAGCATCTGCTGATCGACTGGCGCGAGGGCGAGCGCTGGTTCTGGGACTGCCTCGTCGATGCCGATTACGGGAATAATTCGGTGAACTGGCAGTGGGTGGCGGGGACAGGAGTGGATTCGAACATGTTCGGTCGGATCATGGCTCCGCTGTCGCAGTCCGAGAAGTTCGATGCAGGGAACTATATCCGCGAGTGGGTGCCGGAACTGGCGAAGGTGACCGGCGAAGCGATCCATGATCCGGAGGAGTCCGGCTGCCGGCCAAAGGTGTACCCGGCAAAAATCGTCGGCCACCGCGAAGGACGCGAGCGAGCTCTCGAAGCCGGGCGACACGCCCGCTAGGGTCGGGCGACTCCTCTCCCTGAAAGGGAGGGGTTGGGGGTGGGTCGGGTTCCGCTTGGTCGACCGTCCGTGGCTTGAACCCGCCAACCCACCCCCGGCCCCTCCCTTCCAGGGAGGGGAGTGCGTTGTGGACTTGAATTACGTTACAGCCGTTTCCGCGCCGACGCCTCTTTCCTAGCCGCGGCCCCTGTTGCATGGAGCGCCGCGATGACTGCCGTTCCCGCTTTCGACGATGTGCCCGCCGCGCAGGTTTCCCCGGTCGCGCGCCTCGTCGCGCCGGTGTTCCACCGCCTGCTCGACCGGATCGACGCGGGGCTTGAGAGCGGCGGCATAGACGCGCACTTGCCCGACGGCACCCGTCGGCTGATCGGCGGTCGGGCTCCGGGGCCTTTGCCCATCGTGACCGTGCACCGCTGGCGCGCGCTGGTTCGGCTCGCAACCGCGGGGTCGGTCGGCTGGTACGAAGGCTGGGCGGCAGGCGACTGGTCGAGCCCCGATGCGGTGCCGCTGTTCGACCTGTTCATGCGGAACCGCCGCTCGCTCGGGAGTTCGGCACGGTCGGGCGGCGTGGCGCGGCTGGCAGCACGCGCGTGGCACCGGATGCGGCGGAACGACCTGACCGGATCGCGCAAGAACATCGCCGCGCATTACGACCTCGGCAACGACTTCTACGAGACGTGGCTCGATCCTAGCCTGACCTATTCGAGCGCGATCTTCGCTGAGCCGATGGAAGATGCCGAACCGCATGAGACGGCACAGGCGACCAAGCTGCGTGCGATCCTCGACCGGACCGGCGCGCGGGCTGGCGACACTATCCTGGAGATCGGCTGCGGCTGGGGATCGTTCGCCGAGATGGCGGCGCGTGTGGGGGTCGGCGTGCACGCGCTGACGCTGTCGACCGAGCAGAAGCGGCAGGTCGACGATCGGATCACGGCGGCGGGGCTCGACGGTGTCCGCGTGGCGCTGACCGATTACCGCGACGTCACCGGGACCTATGACGCTGTGGCAAGCATCGAGATGGTCGAGGCGGTCGGCGAGGAATATTGGCCGGTCTATCTTGACGCGATCGCGCGCGCGCTGAAGCCGGGTGGGCGTGCTGCGCTGCAGTATATCTCGATCGACGATGCGATCTTCGACTCCTATTCACGGAGTGTCGACTTCATCCAGCGTTATGTGTTTCCGGGCGGGATGCTGTTGTCCGAGCCGCGGTTTCGCGCGCTGGCCGAGGCGCGCGGGCTCGCGTGGGAAGACCGGCGCGGGTTCGGGTTGCACTATGCCGAGACGTTGCGGCGGTGGCGGGTGGCGTTCGACGCGGCGGTTGCGGAGGGGCGGCTGCCGGCACGGTTCGATGCGCGGTTCGTGGCGTTGTGGCGTTACTATCTGATGTATTGCGAGGGCGGGTTTCTTGGCGGCGGGATCGATGTCGCGCAGGTTACGCTGGTAAAGCGCTGACGTTTTCCTGCGGACGCCGGAACCCAGGGTAACGGGCCGTAGCGGTTGTGACCCTGGGCTCCTGCGTCCGCAGGAGAACGGTTAGGCCACCCGCTCGAAATGCCCCGCCTCGAAGCCTTCGATCGCCAGCGCAACGATGCGGTCAGCCACGACCGCCGGCTCCTTCACCGAATTCGGATCCTCGCCCGGGTAAGCGCGCGCACGCATCTTGGTCCGCGTCGCGCCGGGATCGACGATCGCCGTACGGATCGCACTAATCTCGGCCATCTCGTCGCCGTACGCGCCGAGCAGCGTTTCGAACGCAGCCTTCGAAGCACCGTATAGGCCCCAGTACGCGCGAGGCTTGCGGCCTACGCTGGAAGTCACGCCGATCACTCTGGCCGACTTGGCCTTCTTCAGCATCGTGTCGAACGCCGCGATCAGCGCCGCCTGCGCACTGACGTTGAGCGTCAGGACTTGCGCCATCTCCTTCGGATCGATCGCCGGCACCGACGACAGAGAACCGAGCATCCCGGCATTCAGCACGAGGATGTCCAGTGCATCCCAGCGGTCGCCGATCGCCGTCGCCAGCCGCGCGATGGCTTCGCTCTCGGCCAGATCGAGCGGGGCAATCGTCGCCGAACCACCAGCGGCGTGGATCGTCGCCTCGACCTCTTCGAGACCACCCGGCGTGCGCGCGGTCAGGACGACGTGCGCGCCCTTTGCCGCCAGTGCGATCGCAGTCGCAGCGCCGATTCCGCGGCTGGCACCAGTGACCAGCGCCAGCCGGCCTTCGAGAGGCTTGTCCGTCATATACGCTCCGCGAGTATCAGATGACGCGTTCGGCGAGCATCGCGAACTGATCGACTTCCGAGCCTTCGTCATGGTCGGTCAGCGTCGTCGGGTAATCCCCGGTGAAGCACGCATCGCAATATTTCGGGCGGACATCCGCGCGCTTCGCCTCGCCGAGCGCCTTGTACAGGCCGTCGATCGAGATGAAGTTGAGGCTGTCGGCATGGATGAAGCCGGTCATGCCACCGAGATCGAGCTTGGCGGCGAGCAGCTTCTCGCGCTCGGGCGTGTCGACGCCGTAGAAGCACGAATGCCGGGTCGGCGGGCTGGCGATCCGCATATGGACTTCGGCGGCACCGGCCTCGCGCATCATCTCGACGATCTTGAGCGAGGTCGTGCCGCGAACGATTGAATCGTCGACGAGGATGACTCGCTTGCCCTTGATCAGCGCGCGGTTGGCGTTGTGCTTGAGCTTCACGCCGAGATGGCGAACCTTGTCGCCGGGCGAGATGAACGTGCGGCCGACATAATGCGAGCGGATGATCCCGAGCTCGAACGGGATGCCCGACTGCTGTGCATAGCCGATCGCCGCCGGCGTGCCCGAATCGGGAACCGGGATGACGAGGTCGGCGTCGACCGGCGATTCGATCGCGAGCTGCGCGCCGATCGCCTTCCGGACCGAATAGATCGAGTGATCGTCGACGATCGAATCGGGGCGCGAGAAATACACCCATTCGAAGATGCACGGCCGCGCCGCCATCGGCGCGAACGGGCGGATCGAGCGGATTTCGGAGCCCTGGACGATGACCAGCTCGCCCGGCTCGATCGCGCGGACGAAGGTGGCACCGACGACGTCGAGCGCGACCGTCTCGGAGGCGAAGATCACCGCGTCGCCGAGCTTGCCCATCACCAGCGGCCGGATGCCGAGCGGATCGCGGCAGGCGATCATGCCCTCCGGCGTCATCACGATCAGCGAATACGCGCCTTCGATCTGCTTCAACGCATCGATGAAGCGATCGAGCAACGTCCGGTAGTTCGAGGTCGCGACGAGGTGGATGATCGTCTCGGTATCGCTGGTCGACTGGAAGATCGAGCCGCGGCGGACGAGCTCGCGACGCAGGCGCATCGCGTTCGAGATGTTGCCGTTATGCGCGATCGCGAAGCCGCCGGTCGACAGCTCTGCATAGAGCGGCTGGACGTTGCGCAGCGCGGTCTCGCCGGTCGTCGAATAGCGGACATGGCCGCAGGCGACGGTGCCCGGCAGCGACCGGATCACGTCGTCTCGGTCAAAATTGCCCGCGACATGACCCATTGCGCGGTGCGTGTGGAAATGCGCGCCGTCGAAGGTCGTGATGCCGGCGGCTTCCTGGCCGCGGTGCTGCAACGCGTGCAGCCCCAGGGCTACGAGCGCGGCCGCGCCATCGGTGGCCGAAACGCCGAACACCCCGCATTCTTCGCGGAGTTTGTCGTCATCATAAGGGTTTGTCGTCAGCATGCCGGTTCTCACGTCGTGCGGAAGCTGCCCTATACGAGCGGATCGCCGGCTTGTCGCCTGTTTGTAATAACATTGCGCGCCGCTGGTCGCATCGCGGCGGGTTTCGGGTATATCAGGGGCATGACACACAGCCGCGACACGGGCCTGACGCTCGATCCGAAATTCGATTCCGCCGGGCTCCTGACCGCGGTCGTCACCGATCGCGTATCGGGCGACGTGCTGATGGTCGCGCACATGAACGCGGAGGCGCTGGCGGAGACGCAGGCGACCGGCGAGGCGCATTTCTGGTCGCGGAGTCGGGAGAAGCTCTGGAAGAAGGGCGAGACGTCGGGGAACGTGCTGCGTGTCGCCGAGCTGCGGATCGACTGCGATCAGGATGCGGTATGGGTGATCGTCGATGCGGCGGGGCCGGCGTGCCATACCGGCGAACGTACCTGCTTCTTCCGGCGGATCGAAGGGGGCAAGCTGGTGCCGGCAGAATGAAGCGCGTGCTGCTGTTCGCGCTCATGCTCGGCGGGTGTGGGCGCGAGCCAGCGACCGCGGTGGCGAACAGCGCGGGCGCTCGGCTCGAGGCTGCGGCGGAGACGGCGGGGATCGTGCCCGACCCGAACGCGCCGCTACAAGGATCATGGGCGCGCGATACGGACCGGGTCTGCGTCGTCGGTACGGAAAAGACCGCTCGGATCGGGATCAGCGTCGACTATGGCGAGGACCAGGCGTGCGCCGCGTCGGGAACCGTGGAGCGGGCAGGCGATGCGCTCAAGCTCGCGTTCGGCGCCTGCAAATTCGACGCACGCTTCGACGGCGATCGGATCGTGTTTCCCGCCGAAGTCCCCGAAGCCTGCGAGACGCTCTGCACCGGCCGCGCCTCGCTCGCGGCACTGACCGTCGACCGGCTTAGCGAGTCGCGATCGGAGGCCGCGACGCTACGGTCGACGAAGGGAAAGTTGCTCTGCGGCAATTGACGTTGACGTAAACGAGAGTTATTTCCCCGGGGATGGCGACACAAGCATCCCCTCGATTGCAGGCGACCCCGCAATCCTATGCGGTGATCGAGCCGCGGCATGATCGCGAGAGCTTCACGATCTCCGACCTCTCCGCCGAGTTCGACGTCACCGCGCGGGCCCTCCGGTTCTACGAGGACGAGGGCCTGATCGCGCCCGAGCGTCGTGGGACTCAGCGCATCTATTCGCACCGCGACCGCGCGCGTCTCGCCTGGATCCTGCGCGGCAAGCGCGTCGGGTTCAGCCTCGGCGAAATCCGCGAGATGATCGACCTTTACGATCTCGGCGATGGCCGCCGCGCGCAGCGGCAGGTCGTGATCGAGCGCAGCCAGGCGCGGATCGCGCTGCTGACCGCGCAGAAGCGCGACATCGATCTCGCCATCGACGAACTCACCAGTTTCGTGGCCCTCCTCGAAGTGAGCCGCGCCCAGGACAACCAAGGATAAACCATGCCCCAGTATACGCCCCCCGTTCGCGACACGCGTTTCGTCCTCGAGCATGTCGTCGGCCTCGATCGGTACAATAACCTCCCCGGCTTCGATGCGGCCTCGCCCGACGTCGTCGACGCGGTGCTCGAAGAAGGCGGCAAGTTCGTTGCCGAAGTGCTGTTCCCGCTCAACCTGTCGGGCGACCAGCAGGGTTGCACACGGCATGAGGACGGCTCGGTGACGACGCCCGACGGCTTCAAGGAAGCGTATAAGCAGTATGTCGAGAGCGGCTGGGCGACGCTCGGCAACCAGCCCGAATATGGCGGGCAGGGGATGCCGCACGTGGTGTCGACCGCGTTTCAGGAATACATGATCTCGTCGAACATGGCGTTCGCGATGTACCCCGGGCTCACGCACGGCGCGATCGCCGCGCTGATCGCCAAGGGCTCGGACGCGCAGAAGGCGATGTACGTGCCCAAGATGGTGTCGGGCGAATGGGGCGGGACGATGAACCTGACCGAGCCGCAGTGCGGCACCGATCTCGGCCTGATCCGTACCAAGGCCGAGCCGCAGGCGGACGGTTCGTACGCGATCACCGGCACGAAGATCTTCATCTCGAGCGGTGAGCATGACCTGACCGAGAACATCATCCACCTCGTCTTGGCCAAGACGCCGGGCGCGCCGGACAGCTCGAAGGGCATCTCGCTGTTCGTGGTGCCGAAGTTCCTGGTGAATGAGGACGGTTCGCTGGGTGCGCGCAACGGCGTCACCTGCGGCTCGATCGAGCACAAAATGGGCATCCACGCGAATTCGACCTGCGTGATGAACTATGATTCGGCGACCGGCTGGCTCGTCGGCGAGGAGATGAAGGGCCTCGCCGCGATGTTCATCATGATGAACGCCGCGCGTCTCGGCGTCGGTCTCCAGGGTCTCGGCGTGGCGGAAGTCGCCTACCAGAACGCCGTCCAGTATGCGCAGGATCGTCGCCAGGGTCGCGCGCTGACCGGGCCGAAGGAGCCGCAGGAGAAGGCGGACACGCTGTTTGTGCATCCCGACATCCGCCGCATGCTGATGGAGGGCAAGTCGCTGACCGAAGGCCTGCGCGCGCTGATCCTGTGGACCGCGCTTCAGGCCGATCTCGAGCATCATGCCGAGACCGAGGAGGAGCGCCAGCTTGCGGGCGACATCATCAGCCTGCTGACCCCGGTCATCAAGGGATACGGCACCGACATGGGCTATGCGATCGCGACCAATGCGCAGCAGGTCTATGGCGGCCACGGCTACATCGCCGAATGGGGCATGGAGCAATATGTCCGCGATGCGCGGATCGCGATGATCTACGAGGGCACCAACGGTGTCCAGGCGATGGATCTGGTCGGCCGCAAGCTCGCGCAGAATGGCGGGCGCGGGATCCAGGCGTTCTTCAAGCTGGTCGCGGACGACGTGGCCGCGGCGAAGACCGATCCGGCGACGGCGGTGTTTGCCGAGGCGCTGGAGAAGGCGAACGGCCAGCTTCAGGCGGCGACAATGTGGTTCATGGCGAACGGCATGAAGAACCCCGAGAACGTCGGCGCCGGCGCGGTCAGCTACATGCACCTGATGGGGATCGTCGCGGTCGGCACGATGTGGCTGCGGATGGCGGTCGCCGCGACCAAGCTGAAGGCGGCGGGCGAGGGCGAAGCCGCGTTCCTCGACGCCAAGCTGGTGACCGCGCGTTTCTACGCTGAGCGGATTCTGCCGGATGCGGGCGCGCTGCGTCGGAAGATCGAGGGCGGGGCGGAGTCGCTGATGGCGCTGCCGCCCGAGATGTTCATGGCGTCCTGATACGGGGCTGCCTTCTGCCCCCCTCCCTGGAAGGGAGGGGCAGGGGGTGGGTCGGTTTCTGTATATCCGAACAGTGGCGGCTCAGGCGGGCCGACCCACCCCCAACCCCTCCCTTTCAGGGAGGGGGGCAGGTTGCGCTCTTACTTCGGCGTTGCGGCAGGTGTCGGTAGTGTTGTTTGGAGAGGCGTGACAACCACCGTCTTCCGCCGCACCCCGTTCAATTCGGCACCCGCCGGAGCAGTTGGCGCAACGGCGGCAGGCACCGGCACAGCCGTCAGCGTCGCCTGAACCTTCATGCACTGCGTCGGATCGGCGCGCTTGAACTGGCAACAGTTCCACAACGACTTTTCGTAATTGCTCGACCGATCACGCAAATAACTGAAACCCAGCGCGCCGGTCTGGGCGGGTGCCAGCGGAAGCGATGTCGCCGCCTTGCTGCCATCCGTCCACGCCATGTATCGGCAGAACGGCTTGTCCCCGCACGCCTGTGCCGCGAGCGCAGTAAGTCCGTCCGCGGTCTGGTTACGGGGCAGAGCTACGAGGATCGTATCGCCATCGACTGGCACCGCGGGAGCAGGTGTCGTCTCGGTAACGGGTGCAAACCCCATCGCGATCGACGCCTCCGCCAGCGCGGCATCCGCCTCAGCCAACGCAGCGCCGGTTTTGTGCGCATCCGACAGCTCGGCGAGCTGCGCGATGACCGGCTCGACGGTCTCCGGGTGACGGCCGAACGCAGGCGGCGTGCCCCACCAGCCCGACCAGCGGAAGAACAGGTGCGTGTTCACCGCGGTGATTTTGTCGAGGCTGGACTGCCAGTACGGCACGACCCAGTCGGTATGGTAATGCGTGGCGTAGCCGACCTGCTTGAACACCGCCCCAGATAGCGACGCCGCAGCCACTTCGCGCGCGCGACGCCAGGCATCGTCGGTCGGGTGCCACCGCGTGAGCGCACCGTCACAGCTGAAGCTGAACTGGCAGCCGGTCGAACGGTCTTGCCCTTCGAACACCACGCCGCACACGGTCTTCGGAAAGGCCGGGTGGCGCAGGCGGTTGAGCACGACCTGCGCCACCGCGCGTTCGCCGAGCGTGTCGTCGCCGGCCTCGTAGAGGATACCTGCCGCCATGCAGTCCGTTGCGCGCGCCAGATCCTCCGGACCGCCGGCGAAGCGGAACGGACGCGCCGCCGGGTTGGGATCGGTCGAGAACGGCACGGTCGCGTTGAACGCACGCGCGTCTTCGGGGCTGAGATCGACGAACTTGACCGGCTCGACCTCAGGCACTTCGGCTTGCGGCACGACCCGGCCCGCGGGCAGCTTTACCCGCTTCGAGGCGTGGACGATCGTGGGCGGGTTGGCGACGACCAGCGCAGGCCCGACGATCGCCAGCGCGGAAATGCCGACGAGGATGGCGCGCAGCACCGTGGTGCCGCGCGCGGAGAGAGGTGGCGTCACTGTTCGGGCAGGAAGTCCGGGACCGACAGATAGCGCTCGCCGGTGTCGTAGTTGAACCCGAGAACCCGAACGTTGTCGGGCAGATCGGGGAGCTTCTGCAGGATCGCTGCGAGCGTCGCGCCCGAGCTGATGCCGACCAGCATGCCCTCTTCGGTCGCCGAGCGCCGCGCCATGTCCTTGGCCACCGCGGCGTCGACCTCGATCACGCCGTCGAGTGCCTGCGTGTGGAGGTTCACCGGGATGAAGCCCGCACCGATGCCCTGGATCGGGTGCGGGCCGGGCTGGCCACCGGCGATCACCGGCGACGCGGCGGGCTCGACCGCGTAGACCTTGAGCGACGGCCATTCCTTCTTCAGCGCCTCGGCAACGCCGGTGATGTGGCCACCCGTACCGACGCCAGTGATGATCACGTCGATCGGCGTGTCACGGAAGTCGGCGAGGATTTCCTGTGCGGTCGTAGCGACATGCACGGCGATGTTCGCAGGGTTCTCGAACTGCTGCGGCATCCACGAGCCGGGCGTCTGCTCGACCAGTTCCTTCGCGCGCTCGATCGCGCCCTTCATGCCCTTCTCGCGCGGGGTCAGGTCGAAGGTCGCGCCGTAGGCGAGCATCAGGCGACGGCGCTCGATCGACATGCTCTCGGGCATGACGAGGACGATCTTGTATCCCTTCACCGCGGCAACGAGCGCGAGGCCGATGCCAGTGTTGCCGCTGGTCGGCTCGATGATCGTGCCGCCGGGCTGGAGGTGGCCATCCTTCTCGGCCGCCTCGATCATCGCGAGCGCGATGCGGTCCTTGATCGAGCCGCCGGGATTCGAGCGCTCGGACTTTACCCAGACTTCGGATTCGGGGAACAGCTTCGACAGGCGGACGTGCGGCGTGTTGCCGATCGTATCGAGGATCGAGTTGGCCTTCATGGCTTGGCTTCTCCGTGTTCGGGTTCGGTCTCTAGGATCTCTGGGGGATCAAAGGTTTTCGCGCGGCCTAGTTCCGGGAACAGTCGCGCCCAGCCGATCGTGATCGCAATAGCACCGACGCCGCCGAACACCACTGCACCGACCGGACCGAGCAGCGACGCCATCACGCCGCTCTCGAATTCACCGAGTTCGTTCGAGGCCGAAATAGTGAGCTGCGACACCGCGCTGACGCGGCCGCGCATCGCGTCGGGCGTGTGGAGCTGGATCAGCGACTGGCGGACATAGACCGAGATCATGTCCGCGCCGCCCGCGACGATCAGCGCGACGAGGCTGAGGACGAAGGCGGGCTGGACGGGAATGCCGCCGATCGTACCGGGCGCAATTCCGAGCAGGTTTACGATCGGCGTAGCGATGCCGAAGGTCAGGATCGCGAGCCCGAAAACAACGACGGCGATCAGCATTTTCACGCCGACGTTGGTGCTCATCGGTTGGACCGAGAACCAGATCGCCGTCACCGCCGCGCCGATCCCCATGCCCGCGGCAAGTACGCCCAACCCTTGCGAGCCGACGTGGAGGATGTCGCGCGAATAGACCGGGAGCAGCGACGTCGCGCCGGCGAGCAGCACCGCGAACAGATCGAGCGTAATCGTCGCCAGCACGAGGCGGTTACGGCGGACATAGGTGAAGCCCTCGATGATGCGGGCGAGGGGGCGGTGATCGGTCTGCGCGGCAGGCTGAGGCACCGGGCCGATCAGGAACATGAAGAGGAGCGCGACGACGAACAGGATCGTCGCGACGCCGTAGGCGACCTCCGGGTGGATCGCGTAGAGGAGACCACCGACGCTCGGGCCCGCTATGGTGCCGACCTGCCAGGCGATCGAACTGATCGCGATCGCGGTCGGGAGAACCGCGCGGGGGACTAGGTTGGGGGCGAGCGCTGAATAGGCCGGACCGGAGAAGGCTCGGGCGACGCCGAACGCGACCGCAGCCACAAACAGCACGCCGAGCGTGAGGTGGCCGGTCCACGTCAGCAACCACAGGGTCGCGGCGGTGAGCACGAGCAGCGCGGTCGTGCCGCGGACGATCCAGCGGCGGTCGAAGCTGTCCGCGACGAGGCCGGTGATTGGGGTAAGTAGGAACAGCGGCACGAACTGCGCGAACCCGATCATTCCGAGCATGAAGGCGGCCTGACGGATGTCCATCGTCTCGCGGGCGATGTTGTAGACCTGCCACCCGATTACGATCGACATCGCGCTGACGGCTATGGTGCCGGTGAAGCGGGACAGCCAATAGGCGCGGAAATTGGCGATCCGTAAGGGATGCTGGTGGGGGTCTGCGGTGGAGTCCATTGCGGTTGGCTTTAGGCTTGGGTGAACGGGCAGGGCAACCGGAGCTTTGCTTGGGGTAGGGATAGTGACTCAGTCGCACGTAAGCTTGTTCTCCCGCGAAGGCGGGAGCCCAGACTGGGCTCCCGCCTTCGCGGGAGAACAAGGAGGCAGGGGTGTCCTATCTGAGCAACCGGCTCGTCGCTACCGTTCCCCCGTCACAACACCACCACCCCGGCGAAGGCCGGGGCCCAATTGGGGGACGGCGCCAACTGAGCGATGCGCGTCGTTACTACAACCTTACCAATTGGGCCCCGGCCTTCGCCGGGGTGGTTTGCTCGTGCGGTAGGGCTCGCGCGAAGTACCGTACCCCCAACCCCAAGCCCCCAAACCGACATACCCCAGACGGGAATTGATGTTCCGCCCCGTCCGCGCCTATAGGCTCCCTCAACTCCCCTACGGAAAACGAGGTTTCCCACATCGTGGCCAAGACCCCCCCACCAGCACGCGCAATCGCCGAACCGCCGATTACGAACCGCGAACGACCGGCCGAACCAAAGCCGTACGAAGCGTCGAAGGACGAACTGCTCGAAATGTATCGGCAGATGCTGCTGATCCGCCGTTTCGAGGAAAAAGCGGGCCAGCTCTATGGCTTGGGCCTGATCGGTGGCTTCTGCCATCTCTACATCGGTCAGGAAGCGGTCGCTGTCGGCCTGCAGTCCGCGCTCAACGGCGAGACCGATTCGGTGATCACCGGTTACCGCGATCACGGCCACATGCTTGCCTACGGGATCGACCCGAAGGTGATCATGGCCGAGCTGACCGGCCGCAATTCGGGGATCTCGAAGGGCAAGGGCGGGTCGATGCACATGTTCTCGACCGAGCATAAGTTCTACGGCGGCCACGGCATCGTCGGTGCGCAGGTGTCGCTCGGCACCGGCCTCGCGTTCAAGCACAAATACTCGAACGACGGCGGCATCTGCATGGCCTATTTCGGCGATGGCGCCGCGAACCAGGGCCAGGTGTACGAAAGCTTCAACATGGCCGAGCTGTGGAAGCTGCCGATCATCTTCGTGATCGAGAACAACCAGTACGCGATGGGCACGAGCGTCAATCGCGCCTCCGCCGAGGACCAGCTGTACCGCCGCGGCGAGAGCTTCCGCATCCCCGGCATCCAGGTCGACGGCATGGACGTGCTCGCCTGCCGCGGTGCCGCCGAGGAAGCGCTGGCATGGGTCCGCGCGGGCAAGGGCCCGGTCATCCTCGAGATGAAGACCTATCGCTATCGTGGTCACTCGATGTCCGATCCGGCCAAGTACCGCACGCGTGACGAGGTGCAGGCGGTTCGCGACAAGTCGGATCCGATCGATCACATGAAGAAGCTGCTCGACGCTCAGGGCGTGACCGAGGCGGACCTCAAATCGCTTGAACAGGAAATCAGGAAAATCGTGAACGAAGCCGCCGATTTCGCCGAGCAGACCCCGGAGCCGGATGCTGCCGAGCTCTACACCGACGTCCTGGTGGAGAAGTACTGATGGCGATCGAGATCAAGATGCCCGCGCTCTCCCCGACGATGGAAGAGGGCACGCTGGCCAAGTGGCTCGTCAAGGAAGGCGACAGCGTCAAGTCGGGCGACATCCTCGCCGAGATCGAGACCGACAAGGCGACGATGGAGTTCGAAGCGATCGACGAAGGCACGATCGGCTCGATCGGCGTCGCCGAGGGCACCGACAACGTGAAGGTCGGCACCGTCATCGCGACGATCCTCGAAGAGGGCGAGAGCGCGAGCGACAGCAAGCCAACCGAGGCACGCTCCGGCGATGCGGCCAACGCCGCGCCGAAGGAAACGCCGTCGGACGACAAGGCGCCACCGGTTCCCGAAGGTGCTTCTCCCGCCAAGGCCGAGAGCGGCACGCAGCAGCTCGTCGCGTCCGCCGAGAAGGTCGGCATCTCCGACCCGGCGATCCCCGAGGGCACCGAGATGGTCAAGACGACCGTCCGCGAGGCGCTTCGCGATGCGATGGCCGAGGAAATGCGCGAGGACGACCGCGTCTTCGTGATGGGCGAGGAAGTCGCGCAATATCAGGGCGCGTACAAGGTCACGCAGGGGCTGCTCGACGAGTTCGGCGACCGTCGCGTGATCGACACGCCGATCACCGAATACGGCTTTGCCGGCATCGGCGCGGGCGCGGCGATGGGGGGCTTGCGCCCGATCGTCGAGTTCATGACCTTCAACTTCGCGTTGCAGGCGATCGACCACATCATCAACTCGGCCGCCAAGACCAACTACATGTCGGGTGGCCAGATGCGCTGCCCGATCGTGTTCCGTGGTCCCAACGGCGCGGCGTCGCGCGTGGGTGCCCAGCATTCGCACAACTTCGCGGCGTGGTATGCCAGCGTCCCCGGCCTAATCGTGATCGCGCCGTATGACGCGGCGGACGCGAAGGGCCTGCTCAAGGCCGCGATCCGCACCGAGGATCCGGTCGTGTTCCTCGAGAACGAGCTGATGTACGGCCGCAGCTTCGACGTTCCCAAGCTCGACAACCACGTCCTGCCGATCGGCAAGGCGCGGATCGTCCGCGAGGGCAAGGACGTGACGATCGTCAGCTACTCGATCGGCGTCGGCATCTCGCTCGAAGCCGCCGAGAAGCTTGCCGAAGAGGGCATCGACGCGGAGGTCATCGACTTGCGCACGCTGCGCCCGCTCGACACCGAGACGGTCCTGAAGAGCCTCGCGAAGACCAACCGCATGATCATCGTCGAGGAAAATTGGGCAACCTGCTCGATTGCCTCGGAGATCGTGTCGGTGGTGATGGAGCACGGCTTCGACGACCTCGACGCGCCGGTGCTGCGGGTCACGAACGAGGACGTGCCGATGCCCTACGCGGCGAACCTCGAAAAGCTGATGCTTGTCGACGTCGCGAAGGTCGTCACGGCGGTGAAGAAGGTCACGTACAAGTAAGACTATTCGTACCGGTCGGGGAAACCCGGCCGGTACGGTCATGCCGCGTAGGTCGTGCAGACGCTCGCGGTTGTGCCGGCAGCCGCACCCAGAACCTGCGAATTGCGCTCTTGGACGTTGTAGACGGATTCGGATCGCAGAACCGGCGTTCCGAAGAAACGCGCCGATACGAGCGGCTGATATTTATAGCTCACTTCAACGAAGATCAGCGCCGAGCCAGGGCCGGGGGCGATCTGGCGTGTGGCCGCACCCATATACTGCAAGCTGGCGTCGGCGAGTCCCTTACCCTCGGCACCATATCTCGGCTGCGAATCGGCGACGTTCAGTGCTCCGGTGCATCGTTGCCAGCGAATATATCGGCCGGCCTTCGTTCCGGCCTGTCCATTGGGTTCGACACTGGAAACGACGACCCGACCGTTGGGGCCGAAGTTGATCCCGCTGCCGATGAACTTGGCACTTAGCAAGGCTTCGTTGACGTCAGCCTCGTCGATCGAATCCCGGACGCGCGCGACGTTGTCGGAAATCGCGGTCGAGATCTGGTTCACGCGCATCACGGCGACAGCCATGTTAGTGACCTCCGCGCCAGCAAGCCCGAGCGTAATTAGCACAGGCGCCGTAATCGCAAATTCGATGAGCGCGAGCCCGCGAACATCCGAACAAAATCGGCGGCTCAAATCGTTAAAATAGGTCATGGCGCCTTCGTGCAAACGATCGTCGGCTCGGCACGCGACGTGAACGGCTGGTTCCGGAGGACGGTTGTTGCCGCAACGCTACGAGTAGGGCTCCATGACAACAGTGTACCGACTGGTGTGAGGTTCGGATATACGACTTTGACGGTATAATACACGATATCATCCGCACTGCCGATGCCGGTATCGCCCGGTGTTGCGTCGTAGATCCCGTTGTTGTTCGCGTCTTCGAAGCAATCGCCGAGATTATACGTACCCCTGGGATCGGTATCCGAAGTTATCTTCTCGGGTTTGCCGACGTTCGAGAAATTATAGTAGCGACGGGTCGATACAGTAACATACTGCGCGGGAACGACGGACTGCACCTCGGACTTGATGATCGCAACGACATCCGCCGCCGTCTTGTTGCCGACGGTCACCTGCCGCGACGCCTTCGACAACGCGCCCTGCACCACCGCGGTGACATAGCCCTGATAGCCGACCTCGAGAATCGAGAGCAGCAGCCCGACCAAGACCGGAATGATCATCGCGAATTCGACGATCGTCGCGCCGCGTTTGTCGCAGCCGAGCGACCGGCGCGTGGGCGGGATCGCGATCACTGATTGATCCTCAGCGATCCGATCTTGCTGCCGATTTCCTGAAACTTCGCGATCAGCGCGGACGCGGTGCTGATGCCCGATGCCATCGCCGGAGTGGTCGCGCAGTTCTGCATATCGGTGGTCAGCGTGGTCGAAAAGGCGATGACGTAGAGTTGGACATTCTGGCTCTTGGCCGCGTTGCACGCCATGCGGAAGCGCTGCAAGTGCCGCTGCAACTGCTCTGCCGCCAACTGGTTGGCGTTTCCGGTCGATGTTCCCAACACGCGCTTGTCGCGCTCTTCGGCGCCGTAGGTCGTGTAGACGTCAAGGTACGGCGACATATCGCCATCGGTCATGAATATCATGTATTTGCGGACGCTGAACCCGCGCAATTTTTTGGGATTGTCGGGGTCGTTCTGATCGTTTGTTTCTGGGGTTGCCGATGCAAAGATACCATCTGGCGAGATGAAGCGCGCGCCCCATATCACTCCGATATCGTGATATGTTCCGCCTAACGGCTTCAAGTCCTTGATGTACGACATGAACGATGTTTTGTCGTTATAGTATTCCTTCAGGCGACTTGCGGCACTCGCGCAATATTTCGGATCGGTATACTGCTTTTGAGTGTCGGGATCGAATTCAGCTTCCGGCCACCAGGGAGCCCAGCGACTGGAGTCTGCGGTTGGCAGCATGTTGACGTCGAGGTCCCACGCGTTGGCGGGCGCCGTCGTCGCCGACCCGCCGTTGATCGTGACATTGTCGGTCTGACGTTCTTCGATGCATCCTGCCCAACGCGATTTACTGCTCGGATATGAGCCGGGCGTCGTGACCAGCGCGCCCGTCTTGAACGACGAGGTGTCGAGCGTCATCTGACCGTAGCTCGCGCTGGCGCCAAACCAACCCGTCGTGATGGTTCGGGACTGATAAGGCGCGCTGCTTCGGATGTAGTTCGGGTTTTCTGCATAGACGAGTTTGCCGACGTTCACCGTCGCGTTATACGGCACGAAGCCATATCGCAGGCGCAGATTGTTGGCATGCAACTGATCCTGCGCAGACCTGAGCGTGTCGTAGAGCGATTCCGATGCGTCGCGCAGCGCCTGCATCTTCGATCCGGACTCTTCGACTTCGTTGCACGCGTCGTTAGGCTTGCTTGGGGGACAGTTCATCGATCCCGACATGTCGAGCACCAACATGATGTCGGTACCGACGAAATCCTGCGTCGCCGAGCAGCTGGTCGACAGGTTCATTGTCGAAAAGCCGAACAGCTTCATAATCGTCGTTGGGATCGTCGTCGCTGCGGTGATCTTTACCGTGCCGATCGCCGGTACGGTGACGACCGGCGTGAACGCTGCCGTGCCAAACGACGTCTGCGGGAAGTTGAAGTTGAAATAAGTCTTCGCTTCGGTGTCCACTGCGGTCGTCAACGTCGTGCCCGAGAGAAGCCGCCGCGCCGCCAGCGACCCAGCGTCGCAAGCCTGTTGCAGCCGGTCGCGGGCAACATAGGCGCGCGCCATATCCAGGCCCGACCCGACCATCGCTATGAGCGGCATCATCGCGAAGGCGACGATGATCAGCGTATTGCCGGCCACATCCTTGCGCAGCCGCCCGAGAAAGGTCGTCGGCCGTTGTCGTTCTTGGCCGTGCTTGGCGTTCATTATGGTCCTGACCCGGGCGGTATTACTCTCGCGTGACCCTGCTCCCGGATCCCGTAAGCCCGGCTCAAGAGATATGGTTACCGTGGTATTTACTTCGTGCGGATTGAAGCGGGGATGTAAGAGTAGAAGTCGCACGCTATTGCCAGCCGATGTCCCGACCCGACCCCGATCGCTTATTGGCGCTCACCTATGCCGCCCCAGCCACACGCCCAGCCCTGGAAGCGCTGTTCGCGCTCGACGACACCTTAGGCGCAATCCTACGGACGACACGCGAGCCTTTGGTGGGGCAGATGCGGCTGACGTGGTGGTCCGAGGCGCTCGGGCGGCTCGATACTGCCCCTGCGCCCGCCGAACCGGTGTTGACCGCACTCCAGGCGTGCGTGTTGCCGGCGGGCGTGTCGGGGGCGACGCTGGCGGGGATGACTGATGGCTGGGAGGTTTTGCTGGGTCCGGTGCTCGATGCGGCCGCCGTGGACCGGTTCGCGCGCGATCGGGGGCGGCGGTTGTTCGAACTGGCCGGTGCAGTGCTGTCGGTGACGGATCCGCGGATCGAGCTGGCGGGCGAGGGCTGGGCGCTGGCCGACCTGTCGCAGCGGTTGAGAGACGCGCCCAGCCGCATGTTGGCGCGCGCGGGCGCGGTCGAAGCGCTCGACGCGGCGTTGCGTGGTCGTTGGACCGTCAAAGCGCGCGCGCTTGGCGCCCTGGCGTTGTCGGCGCGGTTCGACGTTTCGGTTTCGCCAGCGCCGCCGGGCAGCCCGAAGCGGGCCGGGCGGTTGGCGTGGCATAGACTGACCGGATACTGACCAATCAAATGGGGATCGCCGCCCGCGAGGCCTAGCGTACTGCCGGGACAATGGGGGCGGCGGCGATGTGGCGGTATCTGGCAGGCGGGACGGCGGTGATCGCGTTGATCGTCGCGGGGTTCATGTTTTTCAACGGCGACGCACGACCTGGGCCGCTGCTGCCTGCGCAACCGGTATCGCAGGTCGGCGGCGCGGCGGTCGCCAGCGATCCGCTACCCGATGCAGCGCCCGAAGCAACGGAGAAGACCCGCGAGCAGAAGCGGTTCGATCGCTACGACAAGGATCGCGATGCGGAGATCACGCGTGAGGAATATCTGGTCCAGCGGCGCAAGGCTTACGCGCGGCTGGACGTGGACGGCGACGGCAAGCTGTCGTTCGACGAATGGGCAGTGAAGGCGACCACCAAGTTCGCGGACGCCGACCGTGACAAATCCGGCGCGATGACCGCCCCGGAATTTGCCACGACGGCGGTCAAGCGGAAGGGGCCTGCTCGAGTGAATTGTCCGCCAGCTCAGCCTGCTGCCGAGGAGAGTTGAGCCACTCTGCGAGCGCCGCGCGGCCACGATCGGTATACATCCGCTTGCGATCCGCCTTCTTGGTGCGGCCCATGATCGGCGGGAACAGCCCGAAGTTGACGTTCATCGGCTGATACGTCTCGACCTCTGCGCCACCGGTGATGTGGCCGAGTAGTGCGCCGAGCGCGGTCGCATAGGGCGGCGGCGTCAGCGTCTTGCCGGTCAACTCGGCGGCCGCGAACAGTCCGGCGAGCATGCCGATCCCGCAGCTTTCGATATAGCCCTCGCACCCGGTGATCTGGCCGGCGAACCGGATGTTCGGGCGCGACTTCAACCGCAGCGTCTCGTCGAGCAGTTCGGGCGAGCGGATGAAGGTGTTGCGGTGCAGACCGCCCAACCGCGCAAATTCGGCGTTCTCAAGACCGGGGATCGTGCGGAACAGGCGGACCTGGTCGGCATGCTTCATCTTGGTCTGGAAGCCGACGATGTTCCATAGCGTGCCCTGCGCATTGTCCTGGCGAAGCTGGACGACGGCGTGCGGCCAGCGTCCCGTCTTCGGGTTGTCGAGCCCGACCGGCTTCATCGGGCCGTAGCGCAGCGTGTCGACGCCGCGCTCCGCCATCACCTCGATCGGCATGCAGCCGTCGAAATAGGGCGTGTCCTTCTCCCATTCCTTGAACGGCGTCTTCTCGCCATCGATCAGGCCCTGGTGGAAGGCGAGATACTGGTCCTTGTCCATCGGGCAGTTGATGTAGTCCTTGCCCTCTCCCTTATCCCAGCGCGACGCGAACCACGCGGTGTCCATGTCGATCGAGTCGCGGTGGACGATCGGCGCGAGCGCGTCGAAGAAGGCGAGCGCCTCGCGGCCGGTCTCGGCACCGATCCCCGCGGCGAGCGAGGCGGCGGTGAGCGGACCGGTGGCGATGATCGTCGGACCGTCCGGCAATGCGTCGATGCGTTCGCGCACCAGCGTGATGTTCGGATGCTGGTCGATCGCCTCCGTCACGCTGGCCGAGAAATTGTCGCGGTCGACGGCCAGCGCGGAGCCCGCGGGGACGCGGTGGATGTCCGCCTGCCGCATGATCAGCGAGCCGAGCGTGCGCAGTTCCTGATGGAGCAGCCCGACCGCGTTGGCCTCGGCATCGTCCGACCGAAAACTGTTCGAGCAGACGAGTTCGGCGAGGCCGTCGGTCTGGTGCGCGGGCGTCTCTTCGCCGCTGCCGCGCATTTCGGACAGGCGGACCTTGAGGCCGGCTTCGGCGAGTTGCCAGGCGGCTTCGGAACCGGCGAGCCCGCCGCCGATGACATGGATATCGTGGGTCATTCGGGTCAGATAGCGTCGGACGCTTGCCGTGTCAGGTCCGCAATACCACTTCGCCTGCATGACAGACCCGACGAAGATCTTCACGATCGGCTATGAGGCCACGACGATGGCCGAGTTCCTCGCGGCCTTGAAGGCGGCGGGGGTGGAGCGAGTGATCGATGTCCGGGCGCTTCCGTTGTCGCGGCGGCCAGGGTTTTCGAAGACCTCGCTTGCCGCGTCGCTGCGCGAGGTCGAGATCGATTACGTGCATCTGAAGGCGCTCGGGACGCCGAAGCGCGGGCGCGATGCGGCCAAGAAGGGCGACGTTGCGACGTTGACCGCGGTGTATGACGAACAGCTTGAGCTTCCCGAGGCTCAAGCGGCGGCAGCGATCATGCTCGGGCTAGCGGCCGAGAAGCCGAGCGCGCTGCTCTGTTACGAACGGGACCCGTGCCATTGCCACCGCACCTTGCTGCTGCAGGCGGTAGGCGAGGGGGCCGAAGTGGTGGATCTGTTCACTTAAGAGAGGTCAAACTCGCTGCAAACGCTCCGTCATCCTGACTTTCGTCAGGATGATGGGCAGGGCTACTGAGCCGAAAGTTGCATTGAGCCTCCCGCGCCGCTAACCAGCACCCATTCGCCCTGGACCCGGTGCAATTCCGGGTGGCTATTCCGGCCGCCGATCCGCCGGACAACGCAACGACGCCTCTGAAGTGAACCGCCTGCCAAGACAGCGCCGCGGTTCGTGCGTCCTATGCGGATACATCCATGACATCCTTATCTTTTTCTCGTTACCGAGCCGAATGGTTCAGCGGCGCAACCGCCGCGCGCCGCGACATCCTCGCCGGGATGGTCGGCACCTTCGCGCTGATCCCCGAGGTCATCGCCTTCTCGTTCGTCGCGGGCATAGACCCCGAAGTCGGCCTGTTCGCGTCGTTCGTGATCGGAATCGTCATCGCCTTTGCGGGCGGACGCCCCGCGATGATCTCCGGCGCGGCCGGTTCCGTCGCGCTGGTCGCGGCTGCGCTGGTCCATGCCCACGGCCTGCAATACCTGCTGGTCGCGACGATGCTCGCAGGCGCGCTCCAGATTGCGTTCGGGCTCGCCAAGCTCGACGTGCTGATGCGGTTCGTCTCGAAGTCGGTCCGCACCGGGTTCGTCAACGCGCTCGCGATCCTGATCTTCTCTGCGCAGGTGCCGCAGATGGTCGGCATCAGTTGGCAGGCCTATGCGATGATCGCCGGCGGTCTCGCGATCATCTACCTCATGCCGCGCATCTCGAACGCCATCCCGTCGCCGCTGATCTGCATCGTCGTGCTCACTGCGATCGCGATGTGGGTGCCGATGCCCCTGAAGACGGTCGGCGATCTCGGGCGGTTGCCGTCGACCTTGCCGTCGTTTGGCCTGCCGGACGTGCCCTTCACCTGGGACACGCTGCGGATCGTCGCCCCCTATGCGCTGGCGATGGCCGCGGTCGGGTTGCTCGAATCGATGATGACCGCGAGCGTGGTCGACGAATTGACCGAGACGACCAGTTCGAAGGCGCGCGAGTGCACCGGGCTCGGCCTCGCCAACATCGCCGCGGGCGCGTTCGGGGGCATCGCCGGTTGCGGCATGATCGGGCAGACCGTCGGCAACGTGCGCTACGGCGGGAGAGGGCGGCTGTCGACGTTCGTCGCCGGCGTGTTCCTGCTGGTCGTCATGGTGCCGCTCAGGCCATGGGTTGCGCAGGTGCCGGTCGCGGCGCTGGTCGCGATCATGATCATGGTGTCGATCAGCACCTTCTCCTGGGGCTCGCTTCGCGACGTGGTGCGTCATCCCAAGGTGTCGAGCGTGGTGATGGTCGCGACGGTCGTCGTCACCGTCGCGACGCATGACCTGTCGCTGGGCGTCGGCGTAGGCGTATTGCTCAGCGGCGTGTTCTTCGCGTGGAAGGTCGGGCGCCTGATGGATGTCGCTACCGAACACGACGTCGCAAGCGACACGTGTATCTACCGGGTTCGTGGGCAGATCTTCTTCGCCAGTGCCGACATGTTCACCGAGCACTTCGACCTGCGCGATACGGCGCGCGTCATCCGGATCGACCTGACCGGTGCGCATCTGTGGGATGTGACGGCGGTCGGCGCGCTGGAGGACGTGGTCGCCAAGCTGCGCCGCAACGGCAGGATCGTCGAAGTCATCGGGCTCAACCGCGCGAGCGAGATGCTCGTCGATCGTCACGCGCCTAGCGTAGCGGATCAGATCGGGGGATGACCGCCGACCGGATCCGATCCCCTCACTGCTGAGGCGCGTCCTCGTTCTCGGTCGGCGCTTCGTCGCGCGTCACGCGTGACGTCATGCCGGTGGCATCCGCGTCGTCGAGCATCTGCTCGTCCGGCGCGACCGGCTTTTCACGCGGCGGCTCGACCACGGCCGGGGCAGGCGGTGCAGCCTCGACGGGAGCGGCTTCGACCGGAGCCGGCGCCGCTGCCTCGGACTCGGTCACGCCGGTGTCCTCGACCATGTTGGTGTCCGTCGGCGGCTGCTCCGGTTCGGAGCGCGAGCAGCCGGCCAGCGCCATGGCGGCGAGCAGACCGCCGGCAATGGCGGTTCGGGTACGGGTGGAGATCGTCATGTCTTGTCCTCTCAACGAGCGGCGATCGTCTGGCGCGCGGTACGTGCCTCGATCTTGGAGGCGAGGATGCCGTCCCAGTCATAGGGATCGGCGCGGAAGTTCATCTGGCCGTTGCCGCTGGCAAACGCGGTCCAGTAGAGCAGGTATACCGACACGGGCTTGATCAGGCGAGCACGGACCGTGTCGCCCTTGGCAACGGCAGCGTCGACCATCTCGGGCGTCCAGCTGGGATCACCCTTGAGCAGCAGGTCGGCAAGTTCCGCAGGCTTTTCAAGGCGTACGCAGCCATGGCTCGCAAGCCGGCTGAAGCTCGCAAACTTCGCACGGCTGGGCGTGTCGTGAAGGTACACCGAATAATCATTGGCAAAATCGAACTTGAATCGCCCCAGCGCGCTCTGGTCACCGGCCTGCTGCTGAAGCCGCGTGCCGTCGATCACCTTGATGCCGTTGCGCTTGAAATAGCCGGGGTTGGCCTTTTCCTTCGGCCACAGTTCCTTGGTCGCGATCGACGTCGGCACGTTCCACGGCGGATTGATGACGATGCTGTGGATCGTCGACGACAGCATCGGCGTCTCGTCGCCGGGGCGTCCCGTCACCGCGCGCATCGACTGCACGGGGGTGTCGCCGTCGAACACCGTGAGCACGGCAGCAGCGATGTTCACCTGGATCCGATCACGCGGCAGGTCCTGCGGCAGCCAGCGCCAGCGCTCCATGTTCGCCATGATCTGACGCACGCGGTCGGTCGCCGACACGTTGAGCGCAGCGAGCGTCTGCGTCGAGACGATGCCGCTCGGGTTCAGCCCATAGCGCCGTTGCGCGCGACGGACCGCGTCGACCAGCGCGGAGTCGAACTTGTCGCCGCTGGTCGAGACATCCTTGTCCTCGACCGCGAGCCGCTTGCGAAGCGCGATCACGCGTGGGCCGCTGGCACCGATCGTGAAATCCGGGCCGGACGTGAGCGGCGACCAGCCACCCGCGGCGGCGATCGAGCGATAATTCTGAAGGCCCTTACGCAGGCCGTCATAGCCGGCATAGGGCGGCGGCAGCGACGCGAACCACGCCGCGATCCGATCGAGCCGAACCGCGTCGGCGAACGCTGGGGTCGGATCATAGGCGGGCGGGCGCAGGCCCCAATCCTTCTGGAAATCGGCACCGCTGAGACGGCCAGCATGGACCGCGCGCGCATGATCTAGCGCGGCACGGACGAGTTCTTCCTTGCTCGGCGCGTTGGTCGACGCCGTGGCGGCGGACTTCAGGCCCTGCGCGACGATGTCGCCATTGAGCAACCTGTCGAGCAGCGCGGCCTGCGTGTCGCTCAGCGGCGGCACGGTGATGACGGGCGGCGCCAACGTCGTGGCCGGGATGGCAGAAGGCATCGTCGGTACGACCGGAGGTGGCGTAACCTGTTGCGCGAACAGCGGGGTCGCCATCAGCATCGGCGTGGCGGCAATCGCCATCACCGACCGGATTGCGCCGTTCGTCACTCGTCCATCATTGAAACCGCGGGCCATATTCGTCCTGTCTAACCGTACTCCGTCGACGCTTTCGCACGACGTAGCTCTCCCTTAGCTGAACCGGACTCGCTAAGCATCGCCAATCGGGCAAAATTAACAGTTCAGGCCAGAGGAGCGGATTTTTCCTGCCGGGCCAGCACTTCATAGGCCATTACCGCGGTCGCGACGGCGGCGTTGAGGCTGTCCGCCTTGCCGAGCATCGGGATCTTCACGAGTACGTCGCATGCCTCGGCCATCTCGGGCGGCATGCCCTGCGCCTCGTTGCCCGTGAGCAGGAAGGTCGGGCCGGTATAGGTCGCTGCCCGGTAATCGGTGTCGGTGTCGAGGCTCAGGCCGACGAGCTGGCCGGGCCCGGTGCGCAGCCAGGTGTGGAACGGCTCCCACTCGGTCTTCACGACGGGTATCGTGAACAGCGCGCCCATGCTGGCGCGCACCGCTTCGACTGAAAAGGGATCGACCGACTCGCCGATCAAAATCAGCCCGCCCGCGCCGACCGCATCGCCGGTGCGCAGGATCGTGCCGAGATTGCCCGGATCGCGCAGCCGCTCGGCGACCAGCCAGATGCCCGACGTGGTGCGATCGAGGTCTTCGAGCGTCGCGTCGAACTCGTCGAACACACCGACGACCGCTTGCGGGTTATCCTTGCCGGACAGCTTCGAGAGAATGTCGGGCGTGGTTTGGATCGAATCGCCGCCCGCATCCTCGACGTCCATCGACAGCGCGTGGACGAGCGGATGGTTCGCGCTGGCCGCCGCGTAGAACAGCGTGCGGGGCAGGCGTCCCGTCTCGCGCGCCTCGGTAAGGATGCGCAGTCCCTCGGCGAGAAACTGCTTGGCCGCGCGCCGATGCCGTTTGTCGCGCAGGTCGCGGACGTACTTGATCAGCGGGTTCGAAAAGGCGGTTATCTCGCGGGGCATTCTTGTCCTCCCCTCCCGTATGCGGGAGGGGCCGGGGGTGGGCTCCCGGCCTCAGCAAATGATTCGATTATGGTGAGCGCGTGCCCACCCCCAACCCCTCCCGCCTGCGGGAGGGGAGCAGTCACGTCAATCCTCGCCGAACTTCGCTTCGACCAGTTCGGCAAGCGCCGCCACCGTATGCTCAGCGCCATCGCCGCTCGCGCTGATCGTAATCGCGTCGCCCATCGCCGCGCCGAGCATCATGAGCCCCATGATCGACGTGCCGGTGACGTGATCCGATCCGTCCTTGGTCACGCTGACCTCGACCGGATGCGACGACGCCAGAGTCACGAACTTCGCACTCGCGCGCGCATGCAGCCCACGACGATTGGTGATCTGGACGGTGCGTGAAACCTGGCTCACGCGGCGGCCTCGCCGAGAACCTCGGAGGCTACCGAAATGTATTTGCGGCCAGCCTCACGAGCCGCCGCAACCGCCGCAACGACGGTCATCGACTTGCGCGCCGAGCCCAGCCGGATCAGCATCGGCAGGTTCATCCCCGCGATCACTTCGATCCGCCCACGCTCCATCAGCGAAATGGCGAGATTGGAGGGGGTGCCGCCGAACAGGTCGGTCAGCACGATCACGCCGCGCCCCGTATCGACGTCCTGAATGGCCGCGGCGATGTCGGCTCGGCGGCTCTCCATGTCGTCGTCGGGACCGATCGCAATCGTCGCTACGCGTTCCTGCGGGCCGACGACGTGGATCATCGCGCGAACGAATTCTTCGGCCAATCGACCGTGCGTTACCAGAACAAGGCCGATCATGTCAGCGTTTCATACTCATAAGACGACCGGTGATCCTTCGAGCGCATCCTGCGGTGCGGCCCCGAGGTCGCGGTGTGCGATACTGGGCGAAAATCCCGCGTCGCGCAACCGTCGCGCCACCCGGTCGGCGACGTGGACCGACCGGTGTCTCCCTCCGGTACACCCGAACGCGACCGTGACATAGGACTTGCCTTCCGCCCGGTAGCGCGGGAGCAACAGCACCAGCAGCTCCTCGATCCGGCTTACCGCCGCCTCGTAGGCGGGGTCGTCGATGATGTAGGCGGACACGTCGGCGTCGAGGCCGGTACCGGGACGCAGGTCGTGATCCCAATGCGGATTACGCAGGAAGCGCATGTCGAAAACAAGGTCGGCGTTGCGAGGCAGGCCGCGGGCAAAGCCGAACGAGCGAATCGACAGCGTCGGCTCTCCGAGATCTCCCCCCGCAAAACTTATGCGAATCTGCTGTGCGAGTTCGTTGGCGGCCATGTCGGTGGTGTCGATCAGGCGGTTCGCCCAGTCGCGAAGCGGTGCAAGCAACTCGCGTTCGCGGCCGATACCGTCGTTCGCCGGACGATCGAGCGCGAGCGGATGGCGGCGGCGGGTCTCGGAATAGCGGCGTTCGAGTTCGGCGCCCGAGCAATCGAGAAACAACATCCCGATCTCGAGCCCGTGCCTGTCGCGCAGGTCCCGAATGCGGCTGACGATCCGTTCGGGATCGAAGTCGCGCGTCCGCGCACCGATACCGATCGCGAGCGGCTGCGAATCGTTGGGCGATCCTTCGGGGAGCGGTGCGTCGAGCAGCCGGTCGAGAAGCAGCAGCGGCAGGTTGTCGACGACCTCCCAGCCGAGATCCTCGAGCGTCTTCAGGACGGTGGACTTGCCCGCCCCCGACATGCCGGTGACGAGCAATATGTCCTTTGGCCGTGTCATGCTGATCGCGTCATTCTAGGAGCTCCGGATTGCGCAATGCGAGTTCGACCTTGATCGGGGCGGAGGCTTCGAAGGGGGCGACCGCGAACTGGCGCACGGCGATCCCCGCGATCTTTCGCACACGGCGCTCGGGCATCCGCTCGATCGCGCCATCGACACGAACGAGCAGCCCGACAGCTACGTCCTCGACGTGCGGCAAGGCGAGAATACCGATGCCGCGGACCTCGATCCGTCCGGCGATCGTGGTGGGTGCCCGCGCCAGCAAGACCCTGCCCGAACGGACCACGAGCGTCTGGTCGTCGCTGACGAGCGTGGCACCGCGGTCGATCAGGCGTAGTGCGAGGTCGGACTTGCCCGATCCGGACGCGCCCTCGATCATCACTGCGATCCCATCGATCGAAACCGTCGTGGCGTGAAGCCTGTCGGAGGAGATCTCGACCACGTGCGTTCCTTACAACGGTATATCGGCGAGCGGTAGCCGCACCACGAAGCGCGCGCCGCCGAGCCGGTCCTCGCGCGATTCGACGACGATCGAGCCCTGATGGCCGTCGACGATGGTCCGCGCGATCGCGAGGCCAAGCCCGGAATGCTGGCCGAACGTCTCGCTGTCGGGGCGGACCGAGTGGAAGCGCTTGAACACGTCTTCGCGCGCCTCTTCGGGAACGCCAGGGCCTTCGTCCTCGACGCGGATGACAAGTTCGTCGTCCTGTCGGACTGCCGAGATCGCGATGAGGCCGCCGTCCGGAGAGAAGGACAGCGCGTTGTCGATCAGGTTCTCGAAGACGCGTTCGAGCCTCGCGCCTTCGCCGACTATGATCGTCTGGTCATCGGGATTGCGATCGAAGCGCAGGCGGATCCCGCGCTCCACGCCGCGTGCGTCGCGCTGCGCGACCAGTCCGACGATCATCGCGGCGATGTCGACCGGTTCGAACTTGGCGCGGCTGAGCTGCGCATCGAGTCGCGACGCTTCGGAAATGTCCGAGAGGAGCCGATCGAGCCGGTGCACGTCGTCACGGACGATCGCGAGCAACTGCGCCTGCAACGCCGGATCCTTGACGCGCGACAGTCCCTCGACCGCGGACCGGAGCGAGGCGAGGGGGTTCTTCATCTCGTGCGTGACGTCCGCGGCGAACGCCTCGGTCGCGTCGATGCGCGCCCTCAGCGCGAGGCTCATGTCCGACAGCGCGCGAGCGAGCATGCCGAGTTCGTCACGACGCGAGGGGAGACGCGGCACCACGACTTCGCGTGCTCGGCCCAGGCGGACACGGACCGCAGCCCGGGCAAGGCGACGGAGCGGCCGCACGATCGTCCGCGCGAGAAACAGCGACAACAAAATCGAGACAATCAATACGACCAGCAGGACCATGCTGAGCCGGAACCGCTCGATCCGCACGGTCTTCGTGATGTCGCGCGCGTTGACCGTCGTCATCACGACCTCGCCAGCGCGAAGCGGGGCGGCGGCGGTCAATACGGGGGTGCGATCCGGCGCACGCCAGACCGTCGTAGACACCGTGCTGCGTCCGCGGATCGCGGCGACGTCGGGCCATTGCTGTGCGCCGCTGCGCTCCCGGTAAAGAGGTGGGCGGGGGGCCATCACGACGACGTCGATCACCGCGTCGAGGAAGCGGGCGATCGTCTGGTCCCAGTCTTCCTTGTCGGGGTCCATCAGCACGAAGTTGCGCAGGCCCAGCGCGCGGCTGTCGACGATCGTCCGCCCCGCCGCGTCGAACAACCGGATCCGCGCGCCCGTATCACGCGCGAGCCTCAGCACCAGCGGATCGCGCAACGTCGGGTCGACCGCGGCGATCGCCTCGCCGATCAGCCGTGCTTCGCGCGCCGTCTGCGCAACGCGGTTGTCGACGACGCGGCTACGATACGAATCGAGGTAAAAGAACCCGCCCGCCAGCAGCAGCAGCGCGAAGATGTTGACCGCCAGGATACGCCGTGTGAGCGAGATCTGTCCCGACCACCGCAGCGTGAGATCGCGGCCGTCGACGCCGAGCTCATTCCTCAGAAAATCGATACCCGGCACCATATAATGTCTCGATCGCGTCGAAGGCTGGGTCGACCTGCCGGAACTTGCGGCGGAGTCGCTTTATGTGGCTGTCGATGGTCCGGTCGTCGACATAGATATCGTCCTGGTACGCCGCATCCATCAACTGGTTGCGCGTCTTGACGATGCCGGGTCGCTGCGCGAGCGTCTCGAGGATCATGAACTCGGTCACCGTCAGCGTGACTGGTTCGCCGCCCCACAGCGTCCGATGTCGCGCCGGGTCCATGCTGAGCCGCCCGCGATCGAGGGGCCCTGCCGCTTCGGCCTCGGTCTCGGTGCCCGGCGACTGCGTCAGTTCGGTCCGCCGCAAGATCGCACGGATGCGTGCGATCAGCAGCCGCTGCGAGAACGGCTTGGCGATATAGTCGTCCGCGCCCATCGCGAGGCCGAGCGCCTCGTCGAGCTCGTCGTCCTTGCTGGTCAGGAAGATCACCGGGATCTGGCTCTTCTCGCGCAACCGACGGAGCAGTTCGAGCCCGTCCATCCGCGGCATTTTGATGTCGAACACCGCGAGGTCCGGAGGGTTGTCGGTCAGCGCCTTCAGTGCCGTCTCGCCGTCCGAATAGACGCGCGTGACGAAGCCCTCGGTCTGCAGAGCGATCGACACGGAGGTCAGGATGTTGCGGTCGTCGTCGACCAGCGCGATCGTTGCCGTCATTTCTGGGTCGTCTGCCTCGGTCGTTGGCTTGTCGGCGTAGGCCAATCCGCTGTGGCACTCAACTGGAGCCGTATCGGAACTGCATCAGGGCAGCTCATTTGACCGGTGCGGGGCCGCCGCCTACATCCCGGCGCAACGACATACATACGTATGCGAAACCATCTGGAGAGATGCCTTGTCCAACGAACGTATTCCGGCCGGCGGCCTAGCCGTGCAGGGGATAGACACCCGCGCCACCCTGCACTGGAACATGGTCACAGCCCAACTTGTCGAAGCGGCGCTGGCGCGCGGCGAGGGGACGTTGTCCGCCGATGGTCCGCTGGTCGTCGAGACCGGCGCGCATACCGGACGCTCGGCGCAAGACAAGTTCATCGTCCGCGATGCCGAGACGGATACGACGGTCTGGTGGGGCAAGAGCAACAAGGCGATGGAGCCTGCGCATTTCGCCGCACTGAAGGAGGATTTCTTCGCCGCACTCGCCGCCAAGGACGAGCTGTTCGTGCAGGACCTGTACGGCGGTTCGCAGCCCGATCACCGGGTGAACGTCCGCGTCGTCACCGAACTGGCCTGGCATAACCTCTTCATCCGGACGATGCTTGTCCGCCCCGAGCAGGCTGCGCTGAAATACTTCGTCGCCGAGTACACGATCGTCGACCTGCCGAGCTTCCGCGCCGATCCCGCGCGTCACGGCTGCCGCAGCGAGACGGTGATCGCGGTCAACTTCACCGACAAGCTGATCCTGATCGGCGGCACGAAATACGCCGGCGAGATGAAGAAGTCGGTGTTCGGCCTGCTCAACTACCTGCTGCCACCGACGGGCGTGATGCCGATGCATTGCTCGGCGAACATGGGCGCTAACGGCGACACCGCGGTGTTCTTCGGCCTGTCGGGCACCGGCAAGACCACGCTCTCGGCCGACGCGAGCCGCACGCTGATCGGCGACGATGAGCATGGCTGGTCCGACACCGCCGTCTTCAATTTCGAGGGCGGGTGCTACGCCAAGATGATCCGCCTCTCCGCCGACGCCGAGCCGGAGATCTTCGCGACCACCAAGCGCTTTGGCACGGTGCTGGAGAACGTCGTGATGGACCCGGCGACGCGGCTGCTCGATCTCGACGATCATACGCTCGCCGAGAACAGCCGCGGCGCGTACCCGATCGACTTCATCCCGAATGCGTCGGCCGAGAACATGGGGCCGGTCCCGCGCAACATCGTGATGCTCACCGCGGACGCGTACGGCGTGCTGCCGCCGATCGCCAAGCTCACGCCCGACCAGGCGATGTACCACTTCCTATCCGGGTATACCGCGCGCGTCGCCGGGACCGAGATCGGCGTGACTGAGCCGGACGCGACCTTCTCGACCTGCTTCGGCGCCCCGTTCATGCCGCGGCATCCGTCGGTCTACGGCAATCTGCTGAAGGAGCGGATCGCGAAGGGCGGCGTCGATTGCTGGCTGGTCAACACCGGCTGGACCGGCGGCAAATACGGCGTCGGCAACCGCATGCCGATCAAGGCGACGCGGGCGTTGCTGAACGCGGCGCTCGACGGGAGCCTCAATGATGCGAAGTTCCGGACGGATCCGAACTTCGGGTTCCAGGTGCCGGTGAGCGTACCGGGCGTCGACAGCGCGATCCTCGACCCGCGCACGACCTGGGCGGACAAAGAGGCCTACGACGCCACCGCGGCCAAGCTGGTCGACCTGTTCGTGGAAAACTTCGCCCAGTTCGCCGAGCATGTCGATGAAGGCGTCCGTCAGGCGGCGCCAAAGGTGAAAGAGACGGCGTAAAACTCCTCTCCCCTTAGGGAGAGGAAGGGGCCCGCACGACGAAGTCGGGGGGGGGGGGGGAAGGTGAGGGCACGGTCCTGCTTGGCATGCCCTCACCCTCGCCGCTGTGCGGCTTTCCCTCTCCCCCAAGGGGAGAGGGTTTAGAGAGGCTCCACCACGACTTCGCCGTCGACCACCGCCGCAACCCGGACCCGTGCGCCAACTGCAGCATCTTCTCCTCGCGCTGGCCAACTCCCGTCGCCCACCAGCACCCGGCCACGCCCGCCAACGATAGCGGTCTCTACGACGACAACCTGCCCCACAAGCCGCGCAGACCGATCGTTCAACATCGGATCCCCACCCTCGACCGGGTAATCCCGGTACCAGCGCTTCCCGATCAGCACCGCAACCGCGCTCCAGACCCCGAACGCCGCCAGTTGCGCCGCAACCGGCAAGTCCGGCAACACGTACACCGCCACCCCCGTCACCGCCGCAGCGATGGCGAGAAACACCAGGAACACGCCCGGCACCGCCAGTTCGGCGATCCCCAGCACGAGCGCCGCGATCAACCAAGCACCAGCCGCCCCGATCGCGTCCATCAGCTTTTCGGAACCTCGGTCGACTTCGACAACTCGAACGGACCCTTCCGCGGCTCGGGCTTGGCCGGCGGTGATGCGGTCGCATCGCGCAGCGCATCCTTAGCCAGCTCGCCAATCCCCCCAAGCGTCCCCATCAACTGCGTAGCCTCGACCGGAAACAGGATCGTCTTGGCATTAGGCGAGGTCGCGAACTTGCCGATCGCCTCGACGTATTTCTGCGCGATGAAGTAGTTGATCGCCTGCGCGCCACCCTCCTCGATCGCCTGCGACACCGCGCGCGTCGCCGAAGCCTCAGCCACAGCCGCCCGCTCGCGCGCCTCGGCATCGCGGAACGCCGATTCCTTGCGCCCCTCGGACTCGAGAATTCGCGCCTGCTTCTGCCCCTCGGCGCGGAGAATCTCCGAAGCCCGCGAACCCTCCGCATCCAGAATGTTCGCCCGCTTCTCGCGCTCCGCCTTCATCTGCCGGCCCATCGCGTTGACGATATCCGCCGGCGGGCGAATGTCCTTGATTTCGACGCGCGTGATCTTAACCCCCCACGGCGTCGTCGCATGATCGACCACGTTCAGCAGCCGCGCGTTGATCTCGTCACGCTTCGATAGCGTTTCGTCGAGGTCCATCGACCCCATCACCGTGCGCAGGTTGGTCGTCGTAAGCTGCAACAGCGCCTGGTACAGGTCCGACACCTCGTACGCCGCCTTCGCCGAATCGAGCACCTGGAAGAACACGACCCCGTCGGTCGAGATCATCGCATTGTCCTTGGTGATGATCTCCTGGCCGGGGATGTCGATCACCTGCTCCATCATGTTCACCTTCCGCCCCACGCGATAAAAGAACGCGGGATAGAAATTGAAGCCGGGCCGCGCGACCGTGGTGAAGCGGCCGAAATGCTCGATCGTGTATTGATAGCCCTGGTGGACGATCTTGATGCTGGTGAAGAGGTATAGCAGCACCAGCGCCAGCAGGAGCGCGGCAACGATCAGGCCCATCGAACAATCCCCCATCCGTGTATCGCACCGCTATAGCACGTGCGCGAAGGACAGGCCTAGCCGTACGCCGCGCGTTTGGTTACATGGCGCGCCACCTCACACCCAGGAACGGCAGCTCTCATGGATATCCGCCTCGGCCTCACTTTCGACGACGTCCTCCTGTATCCGGGGGAATCGGACGTGCTGCCAAGCCAGGCCGATACCCGAACTCAGCTGACGCGCGGCATCGCGCTCAACATCCCGATCCTGTCCTCTGCAATGGACACCGTCACCGAAGCCGACATGGCCATTGTAATGGCACAGCTCGGCGGCATCGGCGTGCTCCACCGCAACCTGACCGTCGAGGAACAGGTCATCGCGGTCCGTCAGGTCAAGCGGTTCGAGTCGGGCATGGTGGTCAACCCGATCACGATCAAGCCGACCGCGACCCTCGGCGAGGCGCAGGCCCTCATGTCGGGCCACCGGATCAGCGGCATCCCGGTCGTCGAGGCGGACGGCAAGCTCGTCGGCATCCTCACCAACCGCGACGTGCGTTTCGCGGGCGATCCAAAACAGCCCGTTAGCGAGCTGATGACGCACGAGAACCTCGCCACCGTCTCGACCGAAGTCGGCAAGGAAGAGGCCCGCCGCCTGCTCCACGCCCGCCGCATCGAGAAGCTGCTGGTGGTCGATGCGCAGTATCGCTGCGTCGGTCTGATCACCGTCAAGGACATCGAGAAGGCGGTGATGTTCCCCGATGCCACCAAGGACGAGGCGGGCCGCCTGCGCGTCGCGGCGGCGACGACGGTCGGCGACAAGGGCTTCGACCGGACCGAACAGCTGGTCGATGCCGGCTGCGACCTGATCGTGATCGACACCGCCCACGGCCACAACCGCGACGTCGGCCGCGCGGTCGAGCGGGTGAAGAAGCTGTCCAACTCGGTACAGGTGGTGGCGGGCAACGTCGCGACCGGCGAAGCGACGCGCGCGCTGATCGGCGCAGGCGCGGACGGGATCAAGGTCGGAATCGGCCCCGGCTCGATCTGCACCACCCGCGTCGTTGCAGGCGTCGGTGTCCCACAGCTGACCGCGGTGATGGATTGCGCTGAGGCAGGCCACAAGGCTGGCGTCCCCGTGATCGCCGACGGCGGGATCCGCACCTCAGGCGACATGGCAAAGGCACTCGCGGCGGGCGCCTCGACCGTCATGATCGGCTCGCTGCTAGCGGGCACCGACGAGGCGCCCGGCGAGACGTTCCTGTATCAGGGCCGGGCGTACAAGTCGTACCGCGGCATGGGCTCCGTCGGCGCAATGGGCCGCGGGTCGGCGGATCGCTATTTCCAGGGCGACATCAAGGACCAGCTGAAGCTCGTCCCCGAGGGGATCGAGGGGCAGGTCGCGTACAAGGGCCCGGCGCGGGATGTCGTTCATCAGCTCGTCGGTGGGATCAAGGCGGCAATGGGCTATACCGGCTCCGCGACGATCCCTGACCTTCAGGCGCGCGCGGAGTTCGTTCAGATCACCGGCGCGGGCTTGATGGAGAGCCATGTCCACGACGTGACCATCACGCGGGAAGCGCCGAACTACCCGACGCGGTAAGGGTACTTCACCTTCCCTGGAAAGAGAGGGGCCGGGGGTGGGTCAGTTCCGCCCGCTTACTGTTAAGCGACTGAGAACAATACCTACTCACCATCGTCATTCCCGCGAAGGCGGGAACCCATACTGGCTGGCCTCACGATGTGATCGCAAACCTTCGAGGATCTGGATCCCCGCCTGCGCGGGGATGGCGATGGTGTTTAAGTCCAAAGCTAGAACGATGCGGCAATGGTCACACCCGTACGCCATCCCGGCGAACGCCGGGACCCATGGACACGGCGGACCCAGCGACAGCGCGCCACCACAACCCAAACCGCAACCATGGGTCCCGGCGTCCGCCGGGATGACGGAGGGGGAGGGTGCTAACCACACGACCTACCCCAAGCCCCGAAATTATTCCCCTCCCGCGAGCGGGAGGGGCTAGGGGAGGGGATGATGACGAACACTCTCTACCAAGCCTCCCCCCGAACCCACGCGAAGTCGGGAGCCCAGAAATGACTCCCCCCGCACGCACCCAGGCCGCGATCGAGCTCCTCAACCAGATCATCGCCGCCGCCCGCGAGTCCGGCGCCGCCGCCGACACACTGATCGCCCGCTATTTCGCGACCCGCCGCTACGCCGGCTCGAAGGACCGCCGCGCCGTCCGCGAACTTGTCTACGCCGCGATCCGCAAGGCCGGAGACCGTCCCGAGAACGGCCGCACCGCGATGCTGCTCGTCGCCGACGCCGATCCGGAAGTGGCGGCAACCTTCGACGGCTCCACCCACGCGCCGGCGCCGATCGCCAAGGACGAACCGCGCGCTCGCGCCGGCGTCGCGCCGCAGTGGCTGAGCAAGGCCCTCCGCGCTTCAGGTCTCGACGGCGCCGCACTCACCGACCTAGCCGGCCGCGCCACGCTCGATCTCCGCGTCAACACGCTGATCGCTGACCGCGCGACCGTTCTCGCCGCGCTTCCCGACGCCGAAGCCACGCCGCACGCCCCCGACGGCATCCGCCTCCCAACAGGCACCAACGTCGAGGCGCTCCCGCTCTTCAACGAAGGCGCGCTCGAGGTGCAGGACGAAGGCAGCCAGCTCGTCGGCCTCGCGATGCAGGCCAAACCCGGCGAACGCATCGTCGATCTCTGCGCAGGCGCCGGCGGCAAGACGCTCGCGTTGGCCGCGACGATGAAGAACGAAGGCGTCATCCTCGCCTGCGACACCGACCGCAACCGCCTCTCGCGGCTCGCCCCCCGCGCGACCCGCGCCGGCGCGACGATCGTCGAGAGCCGCCTGCTCAACCCGACGCGCGAGATCGAGGCGCTCAGCGAATGGGCCGGTCGCGCCGATGGCGTGCTGGTCGACGCCCCCTGCTCGGGCACCGGCACCTGGCGGCGTAACCCCGAGGCACGCTGGCGGCTTACCCCTGACCGTGTGTCGCGGCTGCAATCGACACAGCAGCAGGTGCTCTCCGTCGCCGCCACGCTGGTCAAGCCCGGCGGCGCGCTGGTCTACATCGTCTGCTCGCTGCTCGACGCCGAGGGCACCGACCAGGTCACCTGGTTCCTGAACGCGCACCCCGGCTGGACCACTGAGGCCCTCTCGCTCCCCGCCGGCGCGAAGCACGGCCACGGCGTCCGCCTCGAACCCGGCCGCGACGGCACCGACGGCTTTTTTGTCGCGCGCCTCCGGGCTGCGTGCTAGCCAGCCGACCTATGGCTCAACTCACGGCCAAACCTGTATCCCGCCTGGAGACGATGATGCGTTTTTCGTCCGTTGCCCTTGCCGCCGCGCTGACCGTCGTATGTGTCTCGACGTCGCTCAGTGGGCAACGCCCCGACGCCCAGATCGACGCCCGCTCGATGCAGTTGTTGGCGCAGGGCCGCTCGCTGATGACGGCCGGCAACCTCGACGGCGCGACGGATGTGCTCGAAACGTCTGTCGCGGTCGATCCGCGCAATCGTGCGGCGTTCCTCCTGCTGGCACGCGTCGCGGAAACGCGTGACCTGCCAGGCAAGGCGATCCGCCTGTACCGCGAGGCGCTGCTGCTGGAGCCGAACGACGTCGCGGCGTTGAAGGGGCAGGGCGAGGCACTGGTCGCCAAGGGCGCCGTGGTCCGCGCGAAGGACAACCTCGTGAAGATCCGCACGCTCTGCAAGGGGGTGTGCCCGGAGGCGACGCAGCTTGCGGCGGTGATCGCCAAGGGGCCGCCGATCGCGACGGCGCAGGTCGAGAAGACACCAATCGCCGCCAAGGACTGAAATACCAGCGGATCCATCCCGATTTCACCACCCCGGCGAAGGCCGGGGTCCAATTGGGGAATGGTGCTAAGTGTGGACGGCGCGAGGTTACTGCCACCTCTCCAATTGGGCCCCGGCCTACGACGGGGTGGTGCACCATGGCCCTACGTCGAAAGCAGTCCGCTCAGGTGCGTACCGGTGAGCCGACGGCTTTCGCCAACGCCACGAAGTCGGCCACCGAAAGCGTCTCCGCCCGACGCGTCGCCTCCACCCCGATCCGCTCAAGCGCATCGAGCGCCCCCGGCACGCCCTTCAAACTCTGCCGCAGCATCTTCCGCCGCTGCCCGAACGCCGCGCCCGTCAGCCGCTCCAAAACCGCGAAGTTCACCCCCTCCGGCGCCTCGACCGGAACGAGATGCACCACCGCGGACATCACCTTCGGCGGCGGCGTGAACGCAGATCGGTGCACCGGCATCGCGATCCGCGCGGTCGAGCGCCACTGCGCCAGCACCGCGAGCCGCCCATAATGATCGTCATTGGTCTTCGCGACGATGCGCTCGGCGACTTCCTTCTGGAACATCAGCGTGCACGATTGCCACCACGGCAGCCACGACGTCGACAGCCACCCGACCAGCAACGCCGTGCCGATATTATAAGGGAGGTTCGACACGATATGCGGCTTGCCCTCGAACAGCGCCGGCGCGTCGACCTCCATCGCATCGCCCTCGATGACCCGCAGCCGCCCCGGATACGCCTCGCCGAGCTCTGCCAGCGCTGGAATACACCGCCGGTCACGCTCGATCGCCGTCACCCGCGCACCCGCCGCGAGCAGCGCGCGCGTCAGGCCACCGGGACCGGGACCCACTTCGAGCACCTCGGCATCCTGAAGGTCACCCGGCACCGCCGCGATCCGCTTCAGCAACTGCCCGTCAAACAGGAAGTTCTGCCCAAGCGCCTTGCTCGCGTTCAGCCCATAACGCGCGATCACCTCGCGCAGCGGGGGAAGCTCCGTCAATGCAGTCTCGCTCACGACTGGGCAGCGGTCTGAGCGCGCCGGTCCGCCGCTTCACCCGCCATCACGATCGCCGCGATCATCGCCCCTGGCTCGGCAAGGTTCTTGCCGGCAATTGCAAACGCCGTGCCGTGATCGGGCGAGGTCCGCACGATCGGCAGGCCCAGCGTCATGTTCACGCCCTCATCGAAATGGATCGTCTTCAAGGGCACCAGCGCCTGATCGTGGTAGCAGCACATCACGACGTCATAGGTCGCCCGCGCCCTTGGATGGAACATCGTGTCCGCCGCGAACGGCCCAGTCGCATCGATACCCTCATCGCGAAGGATCGCGATCGCCGGCGCGAGGACGTCGATCTCCTCGCGTCCCAGTGCGCCCTGCTCGCCAGCATGCGGATTGAACCCGGCAAAGGCGAGCCGCGGGTTCTCGATACCGAAGTTCCGCAACAGGCCACGGGCGGTCGCGCGAGCCTTGGCGACGATCAGGTCGACCGTCAGCAAGGCCGATACATCCTTCAACGGCACATGCGTGGTGATCGGCACCACCTTCAGCGACGGCCCGGCGAGCATCATCACCGCATTGTCGCCCGCGACCCCGTAGCGCTCTGCGACGAACTCGGTCTGCCCCGGATGGCTGAAGCCGATCGCGTACAACTGCGACTTCGATACGGGACCGGTCACCAGCGCACGCGCCGCGCCCGTCCGAACGAGACCGACCGCCAGCTCCAGCGAATGCAGTGCACAGCGCGCGCCGTCCGCATCGGGCTCACCCGGTACGATCGCGCCCGCATCGCCCACCGTCAGCACCGGCAACGCTTCGCCGAAAACCCCAGCCGCCGCGCTAAAATCCGTGATCTGCGCGATCGGGCCAGCCCAGACCCGCTCGATCGCGCGCGCATCCCCGACTGCCACGAACGGCGGCAGGCCGGACGTCTCGCGCGCCGCCCAGGCCTTGGCGATGATCTCCGGCCCGATCCCGGCTGGATCGCCCATCGATACGGCCAGTGGCGGGATTCGGCTCACGCCCGGATTACCATGCCGCGATCACCGATATTCGACCACGGCATCGCGCCGCAGATCGCGCAGCTTCTGCTGGGCGCGCAAATTGACGCGCTGCTGTTCAAGCTGCCCCTGGATCTGCTCGGAGTTCGGCACCGAACCGCCAGCCGCCTCGTCGCGACCACACAGCACCAGCGCGCGAACGCCCTGTTCCGCGGACCCGAACGGCGGGCTCGACTCGCCGACCTGAAGCTTCAGCATCACTTCCTGAAGCTGCGGCGGCAAATCGCGGATACGCACCGTGTCGTTGTCGACCACGTCCGCGCCGATCCCGGCCGCAACCTTCTCGACCGTACCGCAGCCGCGCAATTCCTGCGTCGCCTTGGCGAAAGCCTGCGCCCGCGCCGCCGCCTGCGCCTGGTTGGTGTTCGGCGGGAAACGCAACGTCAGCTGCTTCAGGCTGAGTTTCGCATCACGCGGATCGGCGGTCAGCACCTGCCGCTTGTCGGTGAGATACAGGATCGAATAGCCGCCGGAGACTTCGATCGGTCCCGCGACCTGGCCGACCTGCATCGTCGTCGCGGCTTCGGCCAGCTGCGCCGGCAGCGTGGCCGCGCGAATCCAGCCGAGATCGCCGCCGACCGCACGCGTCGAGGCTTCCGAGAACTGGCGTGCAAAATATTCGAACGGCTGCGCGCCCTTCTGGATTTCCTGCAGGATCTGCTTGGCGTTCGCAAAGACCTGCTGGCTGTTGGCCGGCGTCGCCGCGAGATAGATTTCCTTGAGGTTGAACTCGTCGGTGCCCTTGGCCGCCTGGAGACGGTCGATGATCGACTTCACCTCCTCGTCGCCGACGTTGACGAACGGCTCGACGCGGCGACGCAGATAGCGCTGCCAGGCGAGCTCGCCCTCGATCTGGCGCTTCAGCGACCGCTCGGACGATCCGGATTCGCGCAGATAGGCGCGCATCGCGACCGGCGTACGATTGAAGCGCTTCGATACGCCGTCATAGCTCTGCGTGAGCTCGGCGGGGGTGATCGTGATGTCGGCGGTCTTGGCTTCCTGGATTTGCAGCGTCTCGTCGATCAGCTGGCGGAGCACCTGCAGCTTGAGCCGCTCGCGATCCTCCGGCGAGAGCTTCGCCTCGTTCGCCATCGCAACCAAGGCGACGCGCTGGTCGACGTCGGTGCCGGTGATGACCGTATCGTTGACGATCGCGGTCGGCTTGCGGACGTTGGGATCGACCTTGCCGAAGATCTGCAGGTTGGTCGGAATGTCGAGCCCGGTATTGTCCGGCACGCTCTGATCCTGAACCGTCTGGCCCGGAGCCGAGGGAGCCGGGGCGGATTGAGTCGGTGTGGGCTGAGCCTGGGCCGGCTGGGTTGGAGCAGGTCGTGCACCACGTTTGCCCTGCGCGCCCTTGGGTGGCACGGCCTGCGCGATCGCGCTCGCCGTCAGTGCGGCCAGAACCACCGAACCGATCACACGGCCGCCACGCGCCGCCAGTCGAACATCATGCTTCAAGTGTCGGTATCCCATCATCGCAAGCCGTAATCCGCACCGTCATTGCCATGACGGCACATATCCGGCGCGGTTTGCCCCATAGTAGCTGAACGCGGGCTTAGCGGCCGAGGTTGGTGAAGGCCAGCGTCAACAGGAAGCTGTTGCCCTTACGCGCGTCGCCGGTGTCGTTGTACGTCCGCCGCCATGTCGCGCCGAGACGCAGGCAATCGTCCTCATACTGCACGCCAAGACGGTGGCGGATCGGCGTGAAGCCGTCGCTGCGGGACAGCGGATCCTCCGATGCGTTGGTCAGATCGACCACGCCAGAGCCGAACGCCGACCAGAACCGTGCGAACTGCACGCGCCCCGCAACGCGGACTTCCTCGCGGTCGCGCAGATCCTCGATCGTAGGATCGATGTTGCGATTGAGCTTGAGATACCCGACCAGCACATAGGTCGCGCGCGAGCCGATCGTCGCGTCGACCTCGTTGCGGCGGATCGCGAAGCCGTCCTTGTCGAGCCGGTAGCGATGGACGATCGACACGAAGTCGCGGAACCGAAGCTCGCTGCGCCCGACGATGTCGGAGAACCGGTCGCTGAGCCCGGTGCCGTCGGGCAGGATCGTCGGCCGCTTGTCCACCCGATAGCTCTGGCCGACGTTGGTGGTGAAGGTGATGCCCGGCAAATCGAGCGCCCATTCGCCACCATAGGTGACGCGAGACGAATCCTCGAACCGATCATAGCCGGCGAAGCGGTTAAGCGAGAACAGGTTGGTGTCGTCGAGATCGACGGCACGCGAATCCTCGTTCGGCAGCGATAGGTTGGCGACCTTCGGTGCTGCAACGAACTGCACCCGTGGCGTAAAGCGCTGGGTACCGCCCAGGAACGTACCGATGAAAGGCCATTTCACATCGACCGCAGCCGCACCGATCGCGCGCTGGCGGAAGCCGCCGAACCCCTGATAGGTCGGGATGAGCGTCTTATTGATCTCGTTGCTGTTATATAGATCGCCGCGTGCGAACGCCGTGAACGTGACCTCCTGGCCCCAGTTCGTGAAGCGGCGCAGGTCCCATTGCAGGCTCGCGAACGCGCGTTGCGTGTCCTGACCGTCGGTGCGGGTCAACGCCAGCGTGTTCAGCTGGAGCTGGAACCGGCCGCCGACGATGCCATCGTCGAACCGCTTGCGATAATCGATCTCGGGCAGCGCGATCGGCTGGTCCCCCTGCTTGTCGTTGACGCGCAACGTCTGCGCGTACCAGCCGCTCAGTGAGAAATAGCTGCTGTCGTCGATCCGCTCCAGGCTCGCCGTGGTGCGCAGTCGGTCGTCGCGCGAAATGTCGTAGCGGCGCAGGAACGTCCGGTCGGTCGTCAGGCGGAGCGACCCGCTCGCGGTCCAGTTCGGCGTCAACTGATAGCGCGCCATGCCGTCGATATAGCCGCGGAACGCCATGCTCGTGTCGGTCGGGTTGGCGGTCGTCAGATCGTCGCTGCGGCGGCTTTCGGTCGCATAGGCACGTATCTTGAACGCGCCCTTGGAGTTGAGCGCGGAATAATCGACCTGCGCCATCGGCAGCACGCTGCTGTAGATATGCGGCGTGATGACCAGCCCCTGGTTCGGGGCGAGCTTCCAGTAATAGGGGACGCTGACTTCGACGCCGTTGACGCGGCTATAGCCTCCGTTCGGCGAGAGCAGGCCGCTATCGCTGCCGCCACCGACCGGGTTCGAGAATTCGGGCAGCGGCAGGCTCGGCAGGCCGAACAGGTGAAGCCGCGCGCCCTTGTAGAAGATGCGCTTGCGCTCGGGCCGATAGGTGACGCGGACCGCGGTGATCTTCCACGTCGGCTCCTTAGGGCAACCGGCGGTGTTGGTAACGCTGCACGGCGTGTAGGCCGCCGTCTTCAGATTGACCGTACCATCGGTTTCGCGCGTACCCTGCTCGGCCGCCAGGCGTCCGCCCTGTTCGAGCACGACGAGCATGTTGTCGACCACGCCGTCCTTCAGCGAATCGGTCAGGTTGATCTCGTCGCCGTACGCGATGTCGCCTTCGGGATTCGTGACCGCGATGTTGCCGGTCGCGACGACCTTGCCAGTCTTGCGGTTCCACACGACCTTGTCGGCGCGCAGCCGGCTGCCCTGGCGGAACATCCGGACTTCACCGGTCGCGGTGACGATATCGGTGTTGGTGTTGTATTCCAGCGCAGTGGAGCTGAACTGCACCTGGTCTTCGGCCGGCGTCGTCGGCGACGCGTTGGCGACCGGAGCTTCGGGCACTGGTGGCGCCACCGGGCGGTCCTGGAAATCCTGGGCCTGCGCAGGAGCAGCCGCGAGTCCGGTCGCCAGCGCGAGCGAAAGGGCGCAACCCGTCAAAAGGTCGATACGCAACACGATCCGAACCAACCCCTTTGGCACTGGGCAGCCGTTTGCCGCCATATGGCCCGCCTATCGCACCACCGGCGCTCCGCTGCAATCGCCGTGAGATGACCGGCCGCCACCTTGCTTTGCCAAGCCCGCGGCATCAACTTAGGGCCACGCCCATCCTACCGTTCAAAGCTTCCCGAGGTTTCTTCATGCAGATCGTCTTCGGCCCGACCGTTCCCGCCAACGCCCCGATCCTCGCCGTGCCCGTCGCGAAGGACGGCGTGGCCAAGATCAAGTGGAGCGCGATCGGCGGTGATGGCGAGGCGGTGGCGACCAGCGCAGCGGCAGCGGCCCGCTTTGCGGGTGAAGCAGGATCGGTGGTCGAGCTGTTCGTGCCGGTCGACGGCGCGGTTCGCCAGGTCCTGCTCGTCGGAGTCGGCGCTGGCGAGACCGCCGATTGGGAGAAGGCCGGCGGTGCGATCACCGCACGCCTGCTGACCTCGGGCGCAACGTCGGTCGTAGCCGACCTCTCGGCTGGTACCATTCCGACCGCCAAGGCCGCCGCACACTTCGCCGCTGCCGCCGCCCAGCGCGCATGGCGCTACGACACGTACCGCACCAAGCTCGCCGAGAAGTCGAAGCCGACGCTGACCGAGATCACCATTGCCGGCGCACCGGACGGCACCGATGCAGCCTGGAACGAGGCTGCCGCGGTTACCGGCGGTCTCGACCTGACGCGCTGGCTCGTCACGTCGCCGCCCAACGTCGTCTATCCCGAGAGCTTCGTCGAGAAGGTGACGAAGGACGTCGAGGGTCTCGGGCTCGAGATCACCGTGCTCGACGAGGCGCAGATGACCGAACTCGGCATGGGTTCTTTGCTCGGCGTCAGCCAGGGTTCGCGTCGTGAAGCGCGTATCCTAGCGCTCAAGTGGAACGGGGCAGGAGCCGACGCGCCGACGCTCGCGTTCGTCGGCAAGGGCGTGACGTTCGATTCGGGCGGCATCTCGATCAAGCCCGGCGCGGGCATGGAAGACATGAAGTGGGACATGGGCGGCGCAGGTGCCGTCGCCGGCGCGATGAAGGCGCTCGCCAGCCGCAAAGCCAAGGCGAACGTCGTCGGCGTGATGGGCCTGGTCGAGAACATGCCCGACGGCGCCGCGCTGCGTCCGAGCGACGTCATCACCTCAATGTCGGGTCAGACGATCGAAGTGCTCAATACCGACGCCGAGGGTCGCCTCGTGCTCTGCGATTGCGTGACCTGGGTGCAGCAGGCGCACAAGCCGACCACAATCGTCGATCTCGCGACGCTCACGGGTGCGATGATCGTCGCGCTCGGTACCGAGAATGGCGGCATCTTCGCGAACGACGATGCGCTCGCGGACCAGCTGATCGCGGCGGGCAAGACCACCGGCGACACGCTGTGGCGCTTCCCGCTGTCGCCCGCCTACGACAAGCTGATCGACTCGCCGATCGCCGACATGAAGAACGTCGGCCCCCGCGGTGCCGGCTCGATCACTGCCGCGCAGTTCATCAAGCGCTTCGTCGACGAAGGCGTGAAGTGGGCGCATCTCGACATCGCCGGCATGGTCTGGTCCGACAAGCCCGGCACCAATCACGACAAGGGCGCTACGGGTTATGGCGTACGCCTGCTCGACCAGTTCGTAGCGGACAATTTTGAGGGCTGAACGCAAGAATTCCCCTCCCGCTTGCGGGAGGGGTTAGGGGAGGGGCCAACCGCGAGCGGTATCGAGCGAGGCAAAGCCCTCCCCCGACCGCTCCCGCAAGCGAAAGGGGAGTAAGAATGCAGGTCGATTTCTACCACCTAACCAGCCCCCTAGACCGCGTCCTCCCACGCATAGCCGAGCGCGTCGTCCAAACCGGCGGCCGCCTCCTCATCGTCGCCGAACCCGAAGAACAACGCGTCACGCTCGACCGCCTGCTCTGGTCCTACGCCCCCGAGAGCTTCCTCCCCCACGCCCAGGCCGGCAGCACCGACGATACCGCTCAACCCATTCTAATTACTCAAAATATCCAGGAAGCCGCTCCCGCAAACGCCGCCCGCAATGTCGCGGTGGTAGACGGACGTTGGCGTGACCTTATCCTAACCTTTGACCGAGCCTTCCACATCTTCGACGACGAAGCGATCCGCGAAGCCCGCCTCGCCTGGAAAGCGCTCGCCGACCGCGACGGCACCGAACGCCGCTACTGGAAGCAGAACGACTCCGGCCGCTGGGAACAGGCTGCATAGGTTGCTTTAAACGCGTCCCCCGCCTAAGCGCCGCGCATCCAACTACCGTCAACACAGGAGCCCGTGACCATCATGGCCGCGAACCGTACCTTTTCGATCATCAAGCCCGACGCAACCCGCCGCAACCTGACCGGTGCGGTCACCAAGATGCTCGAGGAAGCCGGCCTGCGCGTCGTCGCTTCGAAGCGCATCCAGATGACCCGCGAGCAGGCCGAGGGCTTCTACGCGGTCCACAAGGAGCGTCCGTTCTTCGGTGAGCTCGTCTCGTTCATGATTTCGGGCCCGGTCGTCGTCCAGGTTCTCGAAGGCGAGAACGCGATGCAGCGCAACCGCGACATCATGGGCGCCACCAACCCCGCCAACGCCGATGCCGGCACGATCCGCAAGGAACTCGCCGAGTCGATCGAAGCGAACTCGGTACACGGTTCGGACTCGGATGAGAACGCCGAGATCGAGATCGCGTACTTCTTCAAGCCCGAAGAAATCGTCGGCTGATGACCTGGCGGTTGCGACGGGCCGGGCCGGACGACGCGCCCGCGCTGTCGCTCGTCGCATCCGCCACGTTTCTCGATACTTATGCGACCGTGCTGACCGGGGCGGATATCGTCGCCCACTGCACGGCCAAGAACAGCATCGCCACGTTCGAGACGTGGCTCGCCGATCCCGCAACGATCGTGACGCTGGCCGAACACGAGCCCGGTCACGCACCGATCGGCTACACGGTGCTGACCGCGCCGGACTTCCCGATCGAACCCGGCCCTGCGGACATCGAACTCCGCCGCATCTATCTCATGAAGCAGGCCCAAGGCTCAGGCCTGGGCGCTGCCCTGATGGCCCGCGCCCTCGAAGACGCCGCCGCGGCTGGCCGAACCCGAGTTCTCCTAGGCGTATGGGACCAAAACACCCGCGCCCGAGTTTTCTACGAACGCCAAGGCTTCGAGGTCATCGGTGCGCGCCAGTTCACGGTCGGCACCACCCTCCACGACGATCCGGTCTACGCCAGGGCGGTCTGAGTCTCCCCGGCGAAAGTCCTGATCTGCGCAGCACCACTACCACCCCGGTGAAGGCCGGGGCCCAATTGGAAAGGTCGCAGTAACGGAACGCTACCCTCCGTTAGCAACGTTCCCCAATTGGACCCCGCCTCCGCCGGGGTGGTGCCGTTTAATCACGTCGCCGGCTTCTCTTTCGCCCAGATCGCATCAAGCTTCGCCTGATCACCGCCGCGCTGGCGAACGCGCAAGCCCTCGAGTTTCAGTGACCGACCCATCAAGGGCAAGCCGGCCTCGGTCTTCCAGATCACGTCATAAATTCCGCTCGCCGACCGGGTCGTGTCGCCATCGAAATATTGGACGCTAACCAGAACCGGCAACCGGCCTGCTCGGTTGTCCGCGCCGCCATCGGTCAGCTTCAGAAGCGGTTTAGAGAACCACGATTTGTCGATGACCGGTTCCGCCGGCGGCCGCTGCGGCGAAATGCCCAGCGCGCGGGGGAAGGTAATCGTCACGTCCTGCAGGTCATGCCGCGCATCCTTCAGCAACAGCGTGTTGCCGCCATCCTGCACGATCGCCGACAGATCGATCTTCGTCCGCTCGCGCGCCGCACTCGACTGCGCCGCGATCTTTTCGGCCTCGTTCGCACGGTGATCCGACCAGTTGGTCCACAGCGTCAGCGCCGCGATCAGCACGCCCGCAACCGCCACGACCTCGGCCAGCGTCACCCAGCGCCGCCGCGTCGCCGCAGCCTCGCGCCGTTCGGTCGGAGTCTCGGTGCTCATCGCCCACCAGCCTCCAGCAAACGGGCAGGGGCGGCGAGTTCCCAACTCCGCGCGATCCTGTCCTCGACCAGCGCCCAGTCCGGATCGCCGGCAACATTCATCCCGACCCAACCAGTCGCGCCAAGATACGCCGGCCGCGAATACACTGCCGGGTTTGCCTCGATCAGTGTCGCCTGCTCATCGGTACCGCTAGTCTTCACACACACCATGGTCAGTCCATCGCCTTGATGATCCGCCCGGAACTGCGCGAACTGCCTGTCGGCCACGAAGAAGGTCGGCTGGCCGTGTGAAACCTTCTCCTCGGTTTCGGGCAGCGCCAAAGCCGCCGCACGAACGCGGTCGAGGGGGGACAGATCGGTCATCGCGTCACGAACTCCGCCAAGGTCTTGGGGTACAAAGCATGTTCGGCCGCCAGCACGCGATCGGCAAGCGCATCCGCATCATCGCCAGCAAGGATCGGCACCTCGGCCTGGCCCAGCACCACGCCGCCATCGAGTTCCTCGGTCACGACATGCACCGAACACCCGCCGACCGCATCGCCCGCCGCGATCGCGCGAGCATGCGTATCGAGCCCCTTGTACTTGGGCAGCAGCGACGGATGGATATTGACGATCCGGTCCCGCCACGCCGCAACGAACCCGTCCGACAGGAGCCGCATGTAGCCGGCGAGGGCAACGACCTCGACACCCGCCCCGCGCAACGCCGCATCGATAGCGGCCTCATAGGCCGGCTTCCCCAGACCCTTGGGCGAGAGTGCGAACGTCGCCACTCCTTCCGACCGAGCCCATTCGAGCCCGGCCGCGTCCGGCTTGTCCGAAGCGACCAGCGCGATCTCGTACGGACACTCCGCCGCGCGCGACGCGCCGACCAGAGCCATCATGTTCGATCCGCGTCCGGAGATCAGCACGCCGACGCGCGTCTTGTCAGCCATGCGTTGCGGTCCAGTCCTCGCGTGCGCTCCACGTGCCAGCCGACCCACGCACCGTACAACCGTGCGCGCCATTCTCGATCCGCCCGATCGTGAACACCGTCTCGTCCGCCGCCTCCAGCGCCGCGGTCACCGCCTCGGCCTCGTCGGCGCTGACGATCACGACCATGCCGATCCCGCAGTTGAACGTCCGTGCCATCTCCTCCGGCTCGATCGCGCCCTGAGCCTGCAGGAACGCCATCAACCGCGACTGCTCCCACGCATCCGCATCGACCACCGCATGCACGCCGTCGGGCAGCACGCGCGGGATGTTCTCGAGCAGGCCACCACCGGTGATATGCGCCAGGCCCGTGATCCGCCGCTCGCGCAGCAACGGCAGCAGGCTGGCGACGTAGATGCGAGTCGGCGCCATCAGATGATCGATCAGCAACCGGTCCTGGTCGAACAAGGCCGGCCGATCGAGCTTCCACCCCCGATCGGCGGCAAGGCGCCGAACTAGCGAAAACCCGTTCGAATGCACGCCCGACGACGCGAGCCCGAGCATCACGTCTCCCGCGGCGATCTCGCGCCCGGTGAGTACCTTGGTCCGCTCGACCGCACCCACGCAGAAGCCGGCGAGGTCATAATCGCCGTCCGCATACATGCCCGGCATCTCGGCGGTCTCGCCCCCGATCAGAGCGCAGCCAGCGGTTTTGCACCCTTCCGCGATCGACGCGACGACGCGCTCCGCGACCGCGGCGTCGAGCTTCCCGCTGGCATAATAATCCAAGAAAAACAGCGGCTCGGCACCCTGGACGATCAGGTCGTTGACGCACATCGCGACGAGGTCGACGCCGACGCCCTCATGCCGATCCCACTCGATCGCCAGCTTCAGCTTGGTGCCCACGCCGTCGTTCGCCGCGACCAGCAACGGATCGACGAACCCTGCCGCCTTGAGGTCGAACATCCCGCCGAACCCGCCGAGATCGGCATCCGCGCCCGGACGCCGCGTCGAGCGCGCGAGCGGAGCGATCGCCCGCACCAGCGCATTGCCCGCGGCGATCGAAACGCCCGCCTGAGCGTAGGTGTAAGGGCCCGAAGCGGGAGCGGCGGAGTCTGGCGTATCGGTCATGATCGGTGCTGCTAGCCACATCGCGCTTGGATTTCCACGTCTGCTTCGCCAAAAGGCCCGCTTGATGCGTATCCGTACCCTTCCCATCGCGCTTGCTGGCGCCGCCCTGCTGCTTGGCGGCGGAGCCGTGCTCGCGCAGATCGAAGGCGGCAGCCGAGGCGCAGCGCCGGTCGACAGCGGCAGCGCCTACGAGGTGGGCGGCGTCACCGTCGATGTCGCTGGCAAGACCGCCGACGCCGCGCGCTACAGCGGCTGGCGGCTCGCACAGCGCAAAGCCTGGGTGCAATTGTCGAACCGACTTGGCGGTGGAGGCGGCCTCGTTTCCGACGGCACGCTCGATTCGCTGGTCTCCGGGATCGTCGTCGAGAACGAACAGATCGGCCCGCAGCGCTACATCGCCAAGCTAGGCGTGCTGTTCGATCGTAGCCGCGCCGGATCGATCCTCGGCATTTCGACGTATTCCGATCGCTCGCAGCCGATGCTCGTCATCCCCGTCCAATATTCGGGTGGCGTCGGCCAGGCATTCGAGCAGAGCACGCAGTGGCAGCAGGCGTGGGCGCGCTATCGCACCGGTAACAGCAGCATCGACTATGTCCGCCCGTCCGGCTCAGGGCCCGACGCGCTGCTGCTCAACGTCGGCCAGACGCAGCGCCCCGGCCGCGGCTGGTGGCGGACGATCCTCGACCAATATGGCGCGAGCGATGTGCTCACCCCGGTCGTGAAACTGTATCGCCAGTGGCCCGGCGGCCCGGTGATCGGCGTGTTCGAAGCGCGCCATGGCCCCGACAACGACCTGATCGGCAGCTTCACGCTGCGAGTCGGTACGCCTGACGGCATCGCGCAATTGCTCGACACCGGCGTGAAGCGGATCGACGATCTGTACCAGCAGGCCCGCCGCAACGGTTCGCTCCGCGTCGACTACAGCCTCTCGCCACCACCGCCGCCCGAAGCCGCAACGATAGACGACCTGCCGACCGACGAGACCGCCGATGCCAACATCGCGGTGCTGACAGGCGGCGAGGGCATCTCGGTCATCGTCCAGTTCGATACCCCGGCCGCAGCAAACGTCTCTTCGACCGAAGCCGCACTCCGCGCGATCCCCGGCGTCCGCTCGGCGGCCACCACCAGCCTCGCGCTTGGTGGCGTGTCACTGATGCGCGTCGCGTACGACGGCGACCCCGCGGCGCTGAAGACCGCGCTGGAAGCCCGCGGCTATCAGGTATTCGGCTCCGGCCAGACGATCCGCATTCGCCGGGTCGCCCAACTTCTTCCGCCGGACTTGCCCGCGGACAATGCGACGACAGGGTGAGCGCGACCAAGATGACTCAAATTGCGCTGCCACTCGGGTGGCCGGCGGACCCTCGCGACGATGCCTTCCTGGTTACCCCCTCCAACTCGCGGGCGGTCCACACGCTGGAGCATACGGCCACCTGGCCCGTCATGACTGCCATCCTGACCGGCCCGCGCAAATCGGGCCGCAGCCTGCTTGCGCGGATCTTCGCAGCGAAGAGCGGGGGCACGATCATCGACGATGCCGAGCGCGTGCCCGAGGCGCAACTGTTCCACGCCTGGAACCGCGCGCAGGAGGAGCACAGGCCGCTGCTGATCGTCGCCGACGCCGCCCCGCCCGAATGGAAGGTGAAACTCCCCGATCTTCGTTCGCGCCTCGCCGCCAGCCCGATCGCGGCGATTGGCGCGCCCGACGACGAACTCATGCGGCTGTTGCTCGCGCATCTGTTCGAGCGCCGCAGCCTCGATGCCCGCCCCGATCTGATCGACTGGCTCGCGACCCGAATCGAGCGCAGTCATATTACCGTAACGCGAACCGTCGATGCGCTGGATCAGGAGGCGATGGAACGTCGCAAGCGCTTGTCCATTCCTCTTGCACGAACCACACTCACGGAGGCCGGGCTGATCCTCCGGCCTCAACTCGCTCTCGACCTTCCGCTCTTCACGCCACCATAAGCCCCCAAGAGGCCCGATGAACCGTCCAGCCCATATCGTCCGCCAATCGGAAGACGACGACGATCCCATCGGCGCAGAGCCGAACGACCGGTTTTTCAACCGCGAGCTGTCCTGGCTGGCGTTCAACCGGCGTGTGTTGGAGGAGGCGTGCAACCCTGCGCATCCCCTGCTCGAGCGGCTCCGCTTCCTGTCGATCTCGGGGTCGAACCTCGACGAATTCTTCATGGTCCGCGTCGCCGGTCTGAAGGGACAGCAGACGCAGGATGTCGATCGGCGATCGGCTGATGGGCTGACCGCCGGCCAGCAGTTGACCGCGATCGTCCGCGAGGCCGACGAACTTATGGCCAGCCAGCAGGCGGTATGGGGCGACCTGCGCGTGCTGCTCGACGAGGCGGGGCTGTTCGTCCTGCGACGTGAGGCCGTCGAAGGCGAGGCCGACGAGTGGCTCGAAACGCATTTCCGCGATCAGATCTTCCCGATCCTGACCCCGCAGGCTCTCGACCCCGCGCATCCGTTCCCGTTCATCCCCAACCGCGGCCTGTCGGTGATCTTCGACCTCGTTCGCCGCTCGGACAACGAGCCGGTTCGCGAACTGGTCATGCTCCCACACACGATGACGCGTTTCGTCCGCCTGCCTGGCGAGCCCGCACGCTACATCTCGATCGAGTCGATCCTGAAGCGGTTCGCGCCGGTCCTGTTTCCTGGATACGAAGTCCTCGCCGCCGCCAGCTTCCGCGTGCTGCGCGACAGCGACATGGAGATCGAGGAGGAAGCCGAGGACCTCGTCCGCTACTTCGCCAACGCGATCAAGCGCCGCCGCCGTGGCCGCGTGATCCGTCTGGAACTCGAAACCGGTATCCCCGACGTCCTCGCCGCGGTCCTCAAGGACGAGCTGGGCGGTGCGGACGCGATCATCACCGAGAGCGGTAATCTCCTCGGCATCGTCGATCTTGACGGCCTCGTTGACGAGGACCGCCCGGACCTGAAGTTCCCGCCCTTCACGCCACGCTTCCCGGAGCGGATCCGCGAATTCGGCGGCGATTGCTTTGCGGCGATCAAGGCGAAGGACATCGTCGTCCACCACCCGTACGAGACGTTCGAGGTGGTGCTCGCCTTCCTGAAACAGGCGGCGAACGACCCCGACGTCGTCGCGATCAAGCAAACGCTCTACCGCGCCGGCAAGCAGCCCGCGGTCATCAACGCGCTGATCACCGCCGCCGAGGCCGGCAAGTCGGTCACCGCGGTCGTCGAACTGAAGGCACGCTTCGACGAGGAGCAGAACATGGTCTGGGCCTCCGCACTGGAGCGTGCGGGCGTGCAGGTCGTCTACGGCTTCATCGACTGGAAGACGCACGCGAAGGTCTCGCTGGTCGTCCGCCGCGAAGGCCAGGCGTTCCGCACCTACTGCCACTTCGGCACGGGCAATTATCACCCGGTAACGGCCAAGATCTACACCGACCTCAGCTTCTTCACCGCCGACGCCGCGGTCGGACGCGATGCGGCGCAGATGTTCAACTACATCACCGGGTATGTCGAACCGACCGACATGGCGCGCGTCAGCCTTAGCCCGCGCGATCTCCGCCAGAACTTGATGAACCTGATCGACGTCGAAATCGCCAACGCGCGCGCCGGCAAGCCCGCCGGCGTCTGGGCCAAGATGAACTCGCTGGTCGACCCCGCGGTGATCGAAAAGCTGTACGAGGCGAGCGGGGCGGGGGTCGAGATCGACCTCATCATCCGCGGCATCTGCTGCCTGCGACCCGGCGTACCTGGGTTGTCCGAGACGATCCGGGTGAAGTCGGTCATCGGGCGCTTTCTGGAGCACAGCCGGATCTGGGCGTTCGGCAACGGCAAGGCGCTCCCCAACGACGGTGCCAAGCTGTTCATCTCGTCGGCCGACTGGATGCCGCGCAACTTCGACCGCCGCGTCGAATATATGCTGCCGATCCTCAACCCGACCGTCCACGACCAGATCCTCGATCAGGTCATGGTCGCGAACCTGATCGACAACGAGCAGAGTTGGGAGCTAGGCCCCGACGGCGAATATAGCCGCGTCGATCCCGGCGACCGCCCGTTCAACCTGCATCGGTATTTCATGACGAATCCTTCGCTCTCCGGCCGCGGCGCTTCGCTCGCGACCAGCAATGCCGTGCCGACGCTATCGCTCCGTCGAAAACGATGAGCGTCACGAACATCCTGTTCGGCAATTCCCCGCCCAGGGCCGAGACCGACGATCACCCGCGCACCGGGATCATCGATATCGGCTCGAACTCGATCCGGCTGGTTGTGTATCAGGGGCCGCCGCGGCTCCCTGCGATCCGGTTCAACGAGAAGGTGTTGGCGGGGCTCGGGCGAGGGCTTGCTGCTACCGGCGCGATCGAGAAGTCCGCGCTGAAAACGGCACGCGTCGCGCTGGCGCGGTTCGCGGCGGTGGCGAAGGAAATGGAATGCTCGACGCTCCGCACGGTCGCGACCGCGGCGGTACGCGATGCGAAGAATGGCGGCGAACTCATAGCCGCGGCTGAACAACTTGGCCTGACCGTCGAGACGCTGTCAGGCGAACAGGAAGCCAGCGCGGCTGGCTACGGTGTCTTGTCCGCCATCCCCGAAGCAGATGGCATCGTCGGCGATCTCGGCGGCGGCAGTCTCGAACTCGTCCGCGTTCGTCGCGGCAGAATCGAAGACCGCGTCTCGTTCCCGCTCGGCGTCCTCCGCATCGGCCCGATCCGGGCCAAGCGCGGCAAGGTGCTCGCCCGCTACGTGGCGCGTCTGGTGCGCGAGGCCGGCTGGACCGCGAAGGGGCAGGGGCTTCCGCTGTATCTGGTCGGCGGATCGTGGCGTGCGTTGGCACGGCTAGACATGGAGCTGTCGGACTATCCGCTGCCGATCATCCACCAATATTCAATGACCGCGGCGACGATCACCCGCCTCAGCCGAACCATCCCACAGCTTTCCAAGCCGCGCCTTAAGGCGATTCCGGGGCTGTCGTCGGGCCGCACGGCAACGCTCGCGGACGCCGCGGCATTGCTCGGCGTACTGATGCGCCAGCTCGGCAGCCGGACGACGATCGTATCCGCCTATGGCCTGCGCGAAGGCCTTCTCTACGAAGACCTGAAGCCCGCAGACCGAACGCTCGATCCGCTGATCGTCGCAGCACGCGAAGAGGGTCGCCTACTCGGCCGCTTCCCGGAGCACGGCGATCTCCTCGACCGCTGGATCGCACCGCTGTTCACCACCGAGCCGCCCGCAATGGCCCGCATTCGCCACACGGCGTGTCTGCTCGCCGACGTCGGCTGGCGCGCGAACCCCGAGTTCCGTGCAGAACGCGGCGTCGAGGTCGCACTACACGGCAACTGGGTCGCGATCGACGCTGCGGGCCGCGGGATGCTGGCGCAGGCGCTATACACGAGCCTTGGCGGCGATTTGGCGGCGGCAGACCCCGTAGGGCGGCTGGCGACGCCTCCCGCGCTGAAGAGCGCTACGGCCTGGGGCATGGCGATGCGACTAGGCCAGAGGATGAGCGGCGGCCTAGCCGGGCCATTGAAGCGCTCGCAACTCGCGGACGATGGCGGATCGCTAACGTTGACACTGCGTTCGGACGATCGTGGACTGTACGGCGAGGCGGTAGAGCGTCGCCATACCGCCCTGGCGACCGCGTTAGGTCGCAAACCGTTACTCGCTATTGCTTAGCTCCACCCCTTCCAGGGGAGGAGCTAAGTTATCAGGCGCAGGTGAAGCGTTCGATCCGACCCTTCGCATCGACATAGACATTCAGCCGATCGGCGCGGAAATCCATCGTCACGGCCGTGTTCGGCGCGATCCAGCGGAGCGTGCGTGCACCCGACCGGGTCTGCATCACGTCGGCCCGAGCATCGCTCGCGCGCTTGCCGACCAGATCGCCGAGCGAGTCGGCATTGCAGGCGGCTGCGACCGGCGAAGCGGCGGGCGTCTCGCCGCGCATCTCTACCGGCGTACACGCGGCCGAACCGAGCAGGGCTGCAACCAGAACGATCCTCATGCGGCATCCTCCGTACGCGTCATCTTCAGCTTTCCGCCGATTACCGCAAACGCCAGCCGCCCCTCGACCAGGTCAAGCGCGTCGCGGCCGAACTGATCGAACCGCCAGCCTTCAAGCATTGGCAGCCCGGTCCGAACACCCGCCGCCAGAGCCTCGAGTTCGTCGGTGCGGGCGAGCAATTTCGATGCGACGTCAATGTCTCGCGAGCGGATCTTCAGCAACAGCTTGAGCAGGTCCGCGACCAGCGAACCTTCCTTGCCAAGTCCCGGTTTGCGATCGTCGCGGGGCGGCAGTTCGTCGTCGCCAAGCGGTTGCGCGCCCTCGATCGCCGCCATCAAGCGGCCGCCGATGTCGTTGCCGGCCCAGGTCGCCGACAGCCCGCGCACCCGTGCCAAGTCCGCCTGCTTCTTCGGCGGATGCCCCGCCATGTCGCCCAGCGCCTCGTCCTTGACGATCCGGCCGCGCGGCAGATCCTTCGCCTGCGCCTCCAGCTCACGCCACCGCGCGAGTGCCTTCAACCGCCCCAGCACATCAGGCTTGCGCCCGGAAATCCGTACCCGCTTCCACGCTAGATCGGGATCGTTCGCGTAGTTGGCGGTATCGCCAAGCCGCTCCATCTCCTGATCGAGCCACACCCCGCGCCCGGTCTTGCGCAACCGCTCCAGCATCTTCGGGAAAATTTTCGAAAGATGCGTGACGTCGCCGATCGCGTACTCGATCTGTCGCGCGTCGAGCGGCCGGCGCGCCCAATCGGTGAACCGAGCACCCTTGTCGACCGCGATCCCGAGCCAGCTGTCGACCAAGTTCGAATAGCCGATCTGCTCGCCTTGCCCGAGCGCCATCGCCGCGACCTGCGTGTCGAACAGCGGGAAGGGGGTCTTGCCGGTGAGGTTGTAGACGATCTCGATGTCCTGCCCGCCGGCATGGACGACCTTCAGCACATCGTGATTCTCGACGAGCAGGTCGAGCAGCGGCTTGACGTCGATGCCCGGCGCCATCGGATCGATCGCGGCGGCTTCCTTGTCGTCGGCGATCTGGATCAGGCAGAGCTCCGGGTAATAGGTGCTCTCGCGCATGAATTCGGTGTCGACGCACACATAGTCGGCGTCGGCCATTCGGGCGCACAAATTGGCGAGCGTGGCACTGTCGGAGATAAGCGGGTGGATATGCATCGCCTGTCCATAGCGAGCCTCGTCCGGGTTGACAAAGGCCGGTAGGGAAGGGAAGCGCGGACCACCTGTTTATCGTCCGAGAAGACCCATCATGCACGCCTATCGCACCCACAACTGCGCCGCCCTCCGCCCCGAACAGGTCGGCGAAGAGGTCCGCGTCTCCGGCTGGGTCCACAAGAAGCGCGATCACGGCGACCTCGTCTTCATCGATCTGCGCGATCACTACGGCATCACGCAGATCGTCACTGACGTGTCGGGCCCGGTCTTCAAGGTCATCGAAGGCCTGAAGAGCGAGAGCGTCGTCACGATCACCGGCAAGGTTACGGCCCGGGCGCCGGAAGCCGTGAACCCCAATCTGCCAACCGGCGGGATCGAAATCCGCGCGACCGCCGCGACCGTTCAGTCGATGGCTGGCGAACTGCCGATGCCGGTCGCCGGCGAGGCCGAGTATCCCGAGGATATCCGCCTGCGCTATCGCTATCTCGACCTGCGTCGCGAGCGTCTCCACGCGAACATCATGCTCCGCAGCCAGGTGATCACGTCGCTCCGCAACCGCATGAACGGGCAGGGCTTCACCGAATTCCAGACGCCGATCCTGACCGCATCGTCGCCCGAAGGCGCGCGCGATTACCTGGTGCCAAGCCGCGTCCATCCGGGCAAGTTCTACGCGCTCCCGCAGGCGCCGCAGATGTTCAAGCAGCTGCTGATGGTGGCGGGATTCGACCGTTATTTCCAGATCGCGCCGTGCTTCCGCGACGAGGACGCACGCGCCGATCGTTCACCGGGCGAGTTCTACCAGCTCGATTTCGAGATGAGCTTCGTCACGCAGGACGACGTGTTCAATGCGATCGAGCCCGTCCTGCACGGCGTGTTCGAGGAGTTCGCCGACTGGCAGGGCCATTCTGGAGCAAAGGGGGGTCGTCAGGTCTCCGCGCTCCCGTTCAAGCGCATCCCCTACCGCGAATCGATGCTGAAATACGGCAGCGACAAGCCCGACCTGCGCAACCCGATCCTGATCCACGACGTCGGCCATCACTTCGTCGATTCGGGCTTCGGCCTGTTCGCCGGGATCGTCGCCGGCGGTGACGTGGTCCGCGCGATCCCCGCGCCGAACACTGCCGACAAGAGCCGCAAGTTCTTTACCGACATGAACGACTGGGCACGCGCCGAAGGTCATGCCGGGCTCGGCTACATCACGCAGAAGAACGGTGAACTCGGCGGCCCGATCGCCAAGAACCATGGCGAGGAAGCGACGCGGAAGCTGATCGCGGAGATGGGCCTCGGCCCCAACGACGGCATCTTCTTCGCCGCCGGCAAGGAACTGCCCGCCTCGAAGCTGGCCGGCGCCGCGCGTGCGCGGATCGGTGCCGACCTCGGCCTGATCGACGAGAACCGGTTCGAGTTCTGCTGGATCGTCGACTTCCCGATGTTCGAATATGACGAGGATGCGAAGAAGGTCGATTTCAGCCACAACCCGTTCTCGATGCCGCAGGGCGAGATGGACGCGCTGGAGACCAAGGATCCGCTCGATATCCTGGCGTATCAGTACGATATCGTCTGCAACGGTGTCGAACTGTCGTCGGGCGCGATCCGAAACCATCGTCCCGAGATCATGTACAAGGCATTCGAGATCGCCGGCTACACGCAGGCTGATGTCGACACGAACTTCGCCGGCATGATCAATGCGTTCAAGGTCGGCGCGCCGCCGCATGGTGGCTCGGCACCGGGGATCGACCGGATGGTGATGCTGCTCGCGGGCGAGCCGAACATCCGCGAGGTCGTGCTGTTCCCGATGAACCAAAAGGCCGAGGATTTGATGATGGGCGCGCCGAGCCCGGTCAGCGCCAAGCAGCTGAAGGAACTCAACATCCGCCTGACGGTCGATGGTCCGAAGGACGCGACGAAGGTGGTCGCGCCGAACGCAGGGTAATTTCTCTCTGTCCCTCGCCCCTACGGGGAGAGGGAAGGAGGAGCCGCTTGGCGACGTGAGGGTGAGGGGCGGTTGGTGCGCGCCAACCGCCCCTCACCCTCCCACCCGCAAGCGTGGCCGGGCCCCTCCCTCTCCCCGTAGGGGCGAGAGACAGACGTTATCTCCTCCACTGCTTCCTCAACCCCCTCAACCATGCAAATACCCCTGGACGATAAGGGGTTGGCATGCGCGACGATCAGATGACACCGGCGCCAAGCCTCGTCCGCAGCCTCGGCGTCATGGGCGTCCTGTTCCTCACCCTCTCCGTCGCGACTCCGGCATCGTCGGTGTTCGTCATCGTCCCCGGAATGCTCCAGGTTGCCGGCACCGGGGCAGTCTGGGCAACGCTGATCGCCGGTTTCGTCTGCGTCGCGACCGCGTTCGTCTACGCCGAGCTATCCTCCGCCTGGCCGGTCGCAGGTGGCGAGTACGTTGCGGTCGCGCATACGCTCGGGCCGATGGCGGGGTTCGTCATGCTGGGCGTCAACGTCTTCAACAACCTGCTCTTCCCGCCCGTCGCAGGTCTCGGCGTCAGCGCGGTGCTCGGCACTTTGGTCCCCGGACTGCCGCAGATCCCCGTCGCGATCGCCGTGGTTGCCGGATCGACGCTCGTCGCGATCCTTCAGATCCGCGTCAACGCCTGGCTCACCGGCCTCTTCCTGCTGGTCGAGATGCTGGCGGTCGGCGCGGTCGTCTGGCTCGGGTTCGCCGATACCGTCCGCCCGATCGGCGACCTCCTGCTCCACCCGTTGATGCCGCAAGGCGCCACTCTCGTCCCCGCGTCCGCCGCCTCGATCGGCCTCGCCACCTCGATCGCGATCTTCGCGCTCAACGGCTATGGCGCGGCGGTCTACTTCGGCGAGGAGATGCTCGACGCCCCCCGGCTGATCGGGCGTGCGATCATGGCGTCGCTCGCGTTGACGCTGCTGTTCGAAGGCATACCGATCGTAGCGGTCCTCGTCGGTGCACCGGACCTCCACGCTACGCTTACCGCCGACGACCCGTTCGGCCTGCTCGTCGCCCTCCGCAGCGGCACCACGACGGCGAACTGGATCTCGATCGGCGTCGTCGTCGCGATCGTCAACGCGGTGATCGCCTGCATCCTCGCCTGCGCGCGCTTCTTCTACGGCACCGCGCGCGACGGGAGCTGGGGGCGTCCGCTCGACCGGTGGATGACACAGGTTCACCCGAAGTTCGGCTCCCCCTGGGTCGGCACGCTGCTGGTCGGCGGGTTCGGCATCGTCGCGTGCTTCCTGCCGCTCCAGTTGCTGCTCGTGCTTAGCGGCACCGGCCTCGTCGCGATCTACGCGGGCATCTGCGTCGCGGCGATGGTGGGCAGGCGTACGGGCATGACCGCCCACGCACCCTATCAAATGCCGTTCTACCCAATCGCTCCGGTGGTGACGCTGCTCGCGCTCGGCTATGTCTGCTGGACGAGCTGGTCCGATCTGGAGGAGGGGCGCCCCGGCCTGATCATGACGGCCGCGCAGATCCTGCTGTCGATCGTCTATTATTGGTTCGTCCTGCGTCGTCGCGGCGCCTGGAACGTTCAGATCCCGACCCTTGCGACGGAGCGTGATGCATGACGATTCACTTGGCCGATTACGAAGCTGGCGACGAATACGACGGCAAGTACAAGCACGACCTCGCCGCGCTGCAAAAGCGTCTCGAACACATCCAAGTCGCGCACATCGTCGGCGGTACGCGCGCGATCGTGATGTTTGAGGGATGGGACGCGGCGGGGAAGGGCGGCATCATCCAGCGCCTGTCGGCCGAATGGGACCCGCGCAACTACAAGGTCTGGCCGATCTCGGCGCCGACCACGGATGAGAAGGCGCACCATTTCCTCTGGCGCTTCTGGAACCGTCTGCCCGCCAACGGCAACATCGCGGTGTTCGATCGCAGCTGGTACGGCCGCGTGCTGGTCGAGCGTGTCGAGGGGTTCGCCAGCGAGACCGAATGGCGCCACGGTTACGACGAGATCAACGCGTTCGAGGCACAGCAGGTCGAGAGCGGCACGACGTTGATCAAGCTGTTCATCCACACCACGCAGAAGGAGCAGGACCGGCGTTTGAAGGCGCGGCTCGACGATCCGTGGAAGCACTGGAAGACCGGACTCGATGATTTCCACAACCGGTCGCGACGGAAGGACTATCTCGAGGCGATGGCCGAGATGTTCGCCCGCACCGATACCGCGACCGCGCCGTGGACCGTTATCGACGGCAACGACAAGAAGGCGGCCCGGATCGCAGCGCTGACGCTGATCGCCGACCGCCTCGAAGCCGGCGTGTCGATGACGCCGCCGCCGATCGATCCGGCCGTCGTAAAAGTCGCGAAAAAGGCTCTCGGTCTCTAATCACGCGTGCCTGTGGGGTTCCGGACAATCGGAGCCTCGCCACCGCGACATGCGGCAAGTCTGCTCCGCAAACTGTCGCCGCACAAACCGATGATATCGCCCACGTAACCGCATGTATGTTGTCTCGGGTAGCAGGGATCGCTATCTCGCGCTCATGAACGAGATGACCCCGATCGCCGTACCGCGCGCGCGCAAGCCCGACTGGATCCGCGTCAAGGCGCCGACCTCCGCCGGTTTCGCCAAGACGCGCGAACTGATGCGATCGAAAAGTCTGACCACGGTGTGCGAAGAAGCAGCGTGCCCGAACATCGGCGAATGCTGGTCGAAGAAGCACGCGACAGTCATGATCCTCGGGGACACCTGCACGCGGGCGTGCGCGTTCTGCAACGTCAAGACCGGCATGCCGCGCGCGGTCGATCGGATGGAGCCGCAGAACGTCGCCGATGCGGCCGCGCAGATGGGGCTCAATCATATCGTCATCACCTCGGTCGATCGCGACGATCTTCCGGACGGTGGCGCGTCGCAGTTCGTGAAGGTCATTCAGGCGATCCGCGCGTCGAACCCGACGACGACGATCGAGATCCTGACCCCGGACTTCCGCAACAAGGCGCAGGCCGCGATCGAGTCGATCGTCGAGGCGCGTCCCGACGTCTACAACCATAACCTCGAAACGGTGCCGCGGCTCTACCCGACGATCCGCCCAGGTGCGCGCTACTACGCGTCGCTGCGGCTGCTAGAGAGCGTGAAGAAGCATGATCCGTCGATCTTCACCAAGTCGGGCGTGATGCTCGGGCTCGGCGAGGAGCGGCTCGAGATCCATCAGGTGATGGACGACATGCGCTGCGCCGACATCGATTTCCTGACGATGGGCCAGTATCTCCAGCCGACACCGCGCCATGCCAAGGTCGCCGAGTTCGTGCCGCCGAAGGCGTTCGATGCCTATGCCTCGATCGCCCGCGCGAAGGGCTTCCTGCTGGTCGCATCGTCGCCGCTGACCCGGTCGAGCTATCATGCGGGTGACGACTTCGAACGGTTGCGTGCGAACCGGGACGCAAAGCTGGGCGTCGCGCGCATCTGATGCCGAAGCATTCGGAAACGCGCCATTTGCCCTATACGCCTGAGCAGATGTTCGACCTGGTCGCCGATGTCGGTCGCTATGCCGAGTTCCTGCCCTGGGTCAGCGCGATGCGGGTGCGCTCGAACAGCGATACGGAGACGCTCGCCGACATGATCGTCGGTTTCAAGGGCCTGCGCGAGACGTTCACGTCGCGCGTGCAGAAGGTCCGGCCGAGCGAACTTAACGTCGATTACGTCGATGGCCCGCTGAAGTATCTGCGCAACGAATGGCACTTCCGTCCCGAGCCGCAGGGTTGTGCGGTCGATTTCACCGTCGACTTCGCGTTCAAGAACCGGATGTTCGAGATGATCGCGGGGCAGGTATTCGGCGCTGCACTGCGCAAGATGATCGGCGCTTTCGAGACCCGCGCCGCCGAGCTTTACGGGGCCGAAGCGTCCGGCAACAAGAGTTCGAGCGCGCACAACGCGGCCTGAAGCCGGATACCACCACGGCCGAGATCGCCGAAGTCCTTGCGATCGGCATGGACATCGGACGGGTCGCGTCCCTTCTCGGCGCGACCGAACACGACGGTGCCGACCGGCTTCTTGAGCGATCCGCCACTGGGGCCTGCAACGCCGGTTATTGCCACCGCGATGTCGGCGCCCGACTGCTTGAGCGCAGCCTGCGCCATGCTCCACGCGACTGCGATCGAGACCGCGCCGAACGTTTCGAGCACGTCCGAACTGATCTTCAGCACGCCGAGCTTGGCGGCGTTCGAATAGGTGACGAAGCCGACCTCGAACACGTCTGACGAGCCTGGGATCTCGGTCAGTGCAGCGGCAACGAGCCCGCCGGTGCAGCTCTCAGCGACCGCGACCCTGCGGCCGATCGCGCGGTTCTGCTCGACCACCTTGCGCGCGGCGTCGACGAGTTCGGCGGGAAGGATCGTATCCATCAGCGAGTCTCCACCGGGCAGAGCAGCATCGCCACCGCGGCGATATCACCGCTGCGCGACTTCTGGGATTTGAGGTACCGCAACGTCTCGACGACGATGCCCGCGGTGTTGCGCGGTGGCAAGGGCTGGAGCAGCGTCACCATCCGGTCGATCGTCCCGCAATCACGCGTCGCGATCCGCCCGACGATCTGCGGCACCAGCAACGTCGTCAGCAACGGTCGCGCAAACTCCGAATCGAGCATCGCATCCACGGCGGGGTCGCTGAGCTTGACGATCGCCGCGCGGGCGGCGGGCCAAGCCCGGTCGGACTCGACCTGATACCGGTCGATCAACGCACTCGACTGCGACCGGATGAGACTTCTGGCGGGAAGCTGTGCGGCACAGACGCGTCCGGTCTCGCGCAGGATGTCGGGCATAGCGACGAGCGTCAGCGATTCGGCCTCGGGCCCGGTGATGCAGCGCTGTTGCGCGACAGCCGGGCTGGCAAGAAGCGCGATCGCGGCAAGCGCGGCCGCGATCCTCAAAGCGGCGATCCGGGCAACCGAATGGTCGCGACCGCCTGCGCAGCAATGCCTTCGCCGCGCCCGGTGAAGCCGAGCCGTTCGGTCGTGGTCGCCTTGACGCTGACCCGGTCGAGCGTGAGCCCGAGCAGGTCGGCGATCCGCGCGGTCATCGCCGCTCGGTGCGGTCCGATCTTCGGTGCCTCACACATGATCGTCAGGTCGACGAAATCGATCCGGCCACGCTTGTCGGCGATCAGCTTGGCGGCATGCTGGAGGAACTGCGCGGAGTCGGCGCCCTTCCACTGCGGGTCGCTCGGCGGGAAATGCGTGCCGATATCGCCCGCCGCGATCGTCCCGAGCAGCGCATCGGTCAGCGCGTGGAGCGCGACGTCCGCGTCGCTATGCCCCGACAAACCCTTGTCGTGCGGGATCAGGACGCCGCCGAGCCACAGTTCCTCACCGGTTTCGAGACGGTGGACGTCGAACCCCATCGCGGTGCGGGTTTCGTAGGCGACACGCGCTTCGGCGGCCGCGAAATCTTCTGGGTGCGTGACTTTCTCGAGCATCGCCGAGCCCTGCACCAACGCGACGCCGACGCCAAGCCGTCGCACCATCTGCGCGTCGTCGGTCGCCTCTTCGTCTGCCGGCCAGACGGCATGTGCGGCGCGCAGGGCCTCGACCGCAAACGCCTGGGGAGTCTGCACCCGGTTGAGGTCCGCGCGCGGGACGATGTCGCCGAGCAGGACGCTGCCGCGCGCGAGCGTATCGGTCACCGGCAGCACCGGAATGGCCGCGTCCCGGGTCTTCAACGCGGCGACGAGCGAAACGATGACCGCGTGCGACAGGAAGGGGCGGGCGGCGTCGTGGATCAGCACATGCGTCGCATCACCGACCGCCGCGAGGCCGTTGGTGACCGACTCGCGCCGGGTCAGTCCGCCCACCACGATCGACGCGTCCCCCAGCGCTGCGATTGCCATGGCCTGCTGCCCGTCGGCAACGACAACGATCGTCTCGGCGATAGCCGGATGCGTTGCGAACGCCTCGTAGGAATAGGCGATCATCGGCCGCCCAGCGATCAGCGCGAATTGCTTGGGAACCGATCCACCCGCGCGCGCGCCAGTTCCGGCGGCGACGATGATCGCGACGATACGCTGTGCTGATGCCATGCCTGCCACCTAGCGCGTCGTTCGTGCGCTCGCCAGCCTTGCCTGAATTGGCCGGGTAGAGTATGAGGATGCCTCTTTTTCAGGCACATCCATGCGCAACCTTGCCCCCATCCAGATCGGTCCCGTCCGGATCGAAAGCCCTGTCGTGCTCGCACCGATGACCGGCGTCACCGACATGCCGTTCCGCACGCTGGTGCGACGCTATGGCTCGGGCCTCAACGTCACCGAGATGGTGGCGAGCCAGGCGGCGATCCGCGAGACGCGCCAGTCGTTGCAGAAGGCGGCGTGGGATCGGCTCGAGGAGCCGGTGTCGATGCAGTTGATCGGCTGCACCCCCTACGAGATGGGTGAGGCCGCCAAGCTCAGCCAGGATCGCGGCGCGGCTATCATCGACATCAACATGGGCTGCCCGGTGCGCAAAGTCGTCAACGGCGACGCGGGCTCGGCGCTGATGCGCGACACCAAGCTCGCCAGCGCGATCATCGAGGCGACGGTCAAGGCGGTCGACGTCCCGGTGACACTCAAGATGCGGATGGGCTGGTGCCACGACAGCCTGAACGCGCCCGATCTCGCACGCATCGCGGAAGACCTCGGGATCAAGCTGATCACCGTCCACGGCCGCACGCGCAACCAGATGTACAAGGGCAACGCCGACTGGGGCTTCGTCCGCAAGGTCAAGGACGCGGTCACCGTCCCGGTGATCGTCAACGGCGACATCTGCACCATCGAGGACGCCGAAGCCGCGATGGACCAGTCCGGCGCCGATGGCCTGATGATCGGTCGGGGCAGCTACGGCCGCCCCTGGGTACTCGGCCAGGTGATGGAGTGGTTCGCCACCGGCCGTCGCATCGAAGACCCGTCGATCACCGAGCAATATGACGCGATCGCAGGACATTACGAGGCGATGCTCGAACATTACGGGATCGAGACCGGCGTCAACATGGCGCGGAAACATATCGGCTGGTACACCAAGGGGCTGCCCGGTTCGGCGGAATTCCGCAACAAGGTCAACCAGGTCCCCGATCCCAAGCAGGTCAAGGCGATGCTGGCCGAGTTCTACGCTCCCTGGCGCGAACTTGCAGCGGCCTGATACGCAATCCCGGGGGCGGCCAGGCTTTGCGGAGCTGTTCGCAGCACTCCCGGTTGCGGTCGTCGTCGTCGATCCAGGCCACCGCGTTGCGCATGCCAATGCACTTGCCGAGCAATTGCTGAACCTGTCCGAGCGACTGATGATCGGCCAACCACTCGATGCGATCATCCCGCCGCCCGACGATCCGCGTAACCGCGACGGACACGGCCTGGCAGTCTACGATACCGAGATATCGACCGCACGCGGCGTAAAGATCCGCGTCGATTTCGCCGAAACACAGATTGCGGACTATCCCGGCTGGCGGGCGATCACGCTCCACGCCGCGGCGACCTCGCGGCGGCTGGGACACTCTGCGGACCGGGCGGCAGGAGCAAGGGCTGCGGTCGGGGCTGCCGCGATGCTGGCGCACGAGATCAAGAACCCGCTGTCCGGCATCCGCGGTGCCGCCCAACTGCTCGGCGCTGGCGAACTCACCACGCTGATCGTGACCGAGGTTGATCGCATCGCCGCGCTGATCGACCGCATGCAGGACTTCAGCGACACGCGGCCTCTGCCGCTCGCCAGCGAGAACATCTATCCGCTGCTCGGTCACGCGCGCCGGCTCGCGCTCGCCGGGTTTGCGCGCGGCATCGCGATCGAAGAACGCTTCGATCCGTCACTTCCGCCTGCGCAGATAAATCGCGACGCGCTACTCCAGATCGTCATAAACCTGCTGAAGAACGCGCGCGAAGCCGTTCGAAACGAACGCGAACCGCGGCTGGTGATGACCACCGCCTATCGTCACGGCATCACCGTCAGCGCCGCGCCGGGCAAGCCGCGCGTGCCGCTGCCGATCGAGATCTGCATCTTCGACAACGGTCCGGGCGCGCCTGCCGACATCGCCGACCACCTGTTCGATCCGTTCGTGTCCGGCCGTCACGAGGGGCAGGGGCTCGGTCTCGCGCTCGTCGACAAACTCACGCGAGACATGGGCGGCATCGTCCAATACGCCCGCGAAGGAAATCCCGAAATGACCGTCCTCCGCCTGCTGTTGCCGAGAGCCGCGTCATGAGCGCGGTGCTGGTCGTCGACGACGACGCCGCAATCCGTACCGTCGTCGCACAGGCGTTGCGCCGAGCCGGGCACGAGGTCACCGTCGCCGACAGCCTCGCCCAACTCGAACGCGCGCTCGCGATCGCCTTGCCCGACGTCATCGTCACAGACGTGATCCTGCCCGACGGCGACGGGATCGATCACGTCCGCAACGTCGCGGCGCGCTTCCCGTTGCTGCCGATCATCGTCCTGTCCGCGCAGAATACGCTGACCACCGCGGTGCGAGCGGCCGAGGTCGGTGCGTACGAATATCTCCCAAAGCCCTTCGACCTCGACGTGCTGGCCCGCGCGGTGACCGGTGCGCTCGCGCGAGGCGGCATGGCGTCCGAAGACGATCTGCATGACGCGGACCGCGCGCTCCCGCTCATCGGTCGTTCGGCAGCGATGCAGGACGTCTACCGGATCATCGCACGCGTCGTTTCGAACGACCTGACCATCCTCATCTCGGGTGAATCGGGCACCGGCAAGGAACTCGTCGCGCGCGCGATCCACGATCTCGGCCCTCGCGGCGCGGCGCCGTTCGTCGCGATCAACATGGCCGCGATCCCGCGTGAACTGATCGAGGCCGAACTGTTCGGGCATGAGCGCGGCGCCTTTACCGGCGCGGCCGCGCGCAACGCCGGTCGGTTCGAGCAGGCGTCGGGCGGCACGTTGTTCCTCGACGAGATCGGCGATATGCCGATGGAGGCGCAGACCCGGCTGCTCCGCGTCCTGCAATCGGGCGAGTTCACCAGTGTCGGTGGCGCGCGTACGATCCGCGTCGACGTCCGCATCGTCGCCGCGACCAATCGCGATCTCGCGGCGCAGGTCGCCACCGGCCAGTTCCGCGAAGACCTGTTCTATCGCCTCAACGTCGTGCCGATCGTCCTGCCGCCGTTACGCGAACGTCGCCAGGATATCGCCTTGCTCGCCCGGCATTTCCTCGATCATGCAGCAGCGCAGGGGCTTCCCCGGCGCCAACTCGCCAGCGACGCGCTCACCGCACTCGGCGCGCATGACTGGCCGGGCAATGTCCGCGAGCTCGAAAATCTGATGCGCCGGCTGGCCGTTCTCTCGCGCGACGAGGTGATCGGCGCGGATGCGATCCGGACGATGATCGGCACGCCCGCAGCGATCGACCAGGCCGCCGACATCGATATAGCTCACGCCGTCCGCGCGCTGATCGAGCGGATCGCCCGCGAGAACCCCGCCGCACTCGACGACGGCACGCTATACGACCGCGTGATCGGCGAGGTCGAGCGTCCGCTGATCGAGACGATGCTCGCGCGCCACGGCCAGAATCAGCTTCGTGCGGCACGCGCGATGGGGATCAATCGCAATACGCTGCGCAAGCGTCTCGACACGCTCGGGATCGAAGTCGCCGACAGCCGCCCAAATGACGCAGGCCGCGCCTGAAACGAAAATTATGTGGTTTCAAGGCAACGGTTGACGTTGTACCGAAGCAACGATGATCGCTTCCGCGGCGCTACCTATGGATGAAGACGGACCCGCGCACCGGTTCGCGGTGACGCCCGCCGTGGAGCTGCTGGTGCTCGCGGTCGCCATCGCCACCGCGTTGGCGAGCTACTTCATCATCGCCGGCACGGATGCGCCGCAGCGCCTGCTGGCACCGCCGCTCGTTGCGCTGCTGCTCGTCGCCAATCTCGTTCCCGGTATCGCGTTGCTGATGCTGCTTGGGCGACGCGTGGCGATGCGGCGTGCGGCCCGCTCGCCGGTCGGTGGCGGTGGCCGACTGCACGTCCGGCTGGTCGCGCTCTTCTCGATCGTCGCTGCGGTGCCGATGCTGTTGGTGACGATCTTCGCGTCGTTGCTGTTCCAGTACGGCGTCCAGTTCTGGTATTCGGATCAGGCGCGCGGGATGCTGGAGAATGCCACCGCGCTCGCGCAATCCTCGTACGCGCGACAGCTGAACCGGTGGCAGGAAGCGACCGTGACGATGGCCGCGGACATGTCCGGCTATCTGCAGGAGAAATCGCTCCAGGGCCCCGACTTCTCCGGTTTCTTCCTCCAGCAGGTCTATTACCGCAGCCTGTCCGAAGGCGCGCTGTTCAAGGTTACGCCGCAGGGCGACATCCAGACCTTCGCGATCGTCAATCCGTACGAAATCGACTTCGCCCGGCAGGTGACGCCTGCTGCGATCGCCGAGTTGCGGGCGGGCAAGACCGCGGTCGTTACCGTGACCGGCGAGCGTATCCAGACCATCACGATGCTGCCGGGGTCCGACGAACTGTTTCTGTACGCGGGGCGTGTCGAGGACACCAAGCTGCTGTCCGGGCAGACGGTCCGCGCGAACGAGGTTCTGAAAAGTTATCGCTCGCTGCTAGCGCGGTCGCGTCGACTGCAATTGACGTTCAACGCGGCGCTCCTGCTGATCTCGTTGCTGATCGTCGGCATCGCAGTGTGGATCGCACTTGCGGTGGCGGATCGCCTGGTACGTCCGGTTGGCGAACTCGTCGACGCGGCCCGACGGGTCGAGGGCGGCGATCTTACTGCGCGCGTGCCCGACCCACGCAGTCGGGACGAGGTCGGCACGCTCGCCAGGGCGTTCAACCAGATGACCGGCCGCCTCGAGGAGCAGAACACCGAACTCGTTACCGCGAACGGTCAGCTCGAAAGCCGCCGCGCGCTAATCGAGGCCGTGATGGCGGGCGTGTCCGCCGGCGTCATCGCGACGGGCCGGGATCGGACCATCACGATCACCAACGACTCTGCATCGGGATTGCTCGGCACCGGCGTCGGCAGTGGGAACCTCGTCGGCCGCAAGCTCGTCGACGTTGCCCCCGAACTCGATGCTATGCTCGACAGCGGCGACCGCGAGGCGATCGTCGAGGTAGGGCAGGCGGGTGACGTCCGTACGCTCGCGGTGCGTATCGCGCGCCCCGCGACCGGCCCGATCCTGACCTTCGACGACATCACGCAGCAGTTGCTCGATCAGCGTCGCGCGGCTTGGTCCGATGTCGCGCGCCGAATTGCGCATGAGATCAAGAATCCGCTGACCCCGATCCAGTTGGCCGCTGAACGCCTGCAACGGCGGTACGGCGCCAAGACCGAGATGCAGGACGGGACGTTCTCGCGATTGACCGATACGATCATCCGCCAGGTTGGCGATCTTCGTCGCATGGTCGATGAATTTTCATCGTTCGCGCGCATGCCCAAGCCCGTGTTCCGCGAGGAATCGCTGGTCGATGCGGCGCGGCAGGCACTGTTCCTGCATGAGGTCGCGCATCCGGGTATCGGTTTCCATCTTGTCCAGGACGATCCCGGTCTGACGCTCGTTTGCGATCGCCGCCAGATCGGTCAGGCGCTCACGAACATCGTCAAGAACGCCGTCGAAGCCATTGAAACACGCGGCGAACCCGGTGGCAGTGTGACGATGACATTGACCGAGGCAGGGAACTCCGTGAGTATCGCGGTCGCGGATACGGGTATCGGCCTTCCCGCCGACCGAGACCGGATCGTCGAACCCTATGTGACGACGCGAGCACGAGGCACTGGCCTTGGGCTTGCCATCGTCAAGAAGATCATTGAGGAGCATTGCGGAACGATCGGCTTTTCCGATCGACCCGGTGGGGGCACGCTCGTCACCATGATCTTCGACGCCAAGGCGCTGGCCGCGCTCGACCAAGGGGCATCGGCACCCGAGTTGGCTGGGGAGGGCCAACTCCATACGATGACCCGCAACCGGACATGAATTAATGGCGCTCGATATTCTCGTCGTTGACGACGAACGTGACATCCGTGAACTCGTTGCCGGCGTCCTGGAGGATGAAGGCTATGACACGCGCGACGCTGGCGACAGCGATTCCGCGCTGGAGGCGATTGCCGCGCGTCGCCCGTCGCTGGTGCTGCTCGACGTATGGCTTCAGGGGTCGCGCCTCGATGGGCTCGAACTGCTCGATGAGATCAAGCGCCGCGATCCGTCGATCCCGGTGCTCGTGATCTCCGGGCACGGAAATCTGGATACGGCCGTCGCAGCGATCCGGCGTGGTGCGTCCGACTTCATCGAAAAGCCGTTCGAAGCCGAGCGCCTGCTGCTCATGGTCGCCCGCGCGACCGAGACCGAGCGACTTCGTCGCGAAGTGGCGACGCTCCGCGCTACGGTCGGTCGCGAAACCGATCTCACTGGGAGTTCGGGATCGATCAACGGCGTGCGTGCGACACTCAAGCGGGTCGCTGCGACCGGTAGCCGCGTGCTTATCATGGGTGGGGCAGGGGTCGGCAAGGAGGTCGCAGCGCGTCTGCTCCACGGCTGGAGCTTGCGGACCGATGCGCCGTTCATCATCGTCAGCGCGGCCCGGATGACGCCCGAGCGTGTCGACGAGGAGTTGTTCGGCGTCGAGGAGGCGGGCGATCTCGTTCGTCCGGGTCTGTTCGAACAGGCGCATGGCGGCACGCTGTTTCTCGACGAGATCGCCGACATGCCGATCACGACACAGGCGCGTATCCTCCGCGCGCTGACCGATCAGAGCTTCACGCGCGTGGGTGGTACGCGGGTCGTGAAGGTCGACGTCCGCGTCGTCTCCGCCACCGCCCGCGATCTTGTCGTCGAAATTGCCGAAGGCCGCTTCCGCGAAGACCTCTATTACCGCCTTAACGTAGTGCCGGTGATGATCCCGCCGCTTTCCGATCGTCGCGAGGACATCCCCGCGCTGGTCCAGCATTTCATTGCCCATTACGCGTCCGAGCGCCGCGTGCCGACGCCGGAAATCGCTCCCGATGCGATGGTCGCGTTACAATCCTACGACTGGCCAGGAAATGTTCGCCAGCTGCGTAACGTCGTCGAGCGTACGATCATTCTCGCGCCGGGAGACCGGATCGGCAGGATCGATCTCGATCTGTTGCCGGCCGAGGTTATGGGCGATCAAGGCGATATCGGTTCGGCCGGATCGACTGCGATCATGGGATCACCGCTGCGTGAAGCGCGCGAGACGTTCGAGCGTGAATATCTTCGGGTCCAGATCCGGCGATTTTCGGGAAATATATCGCGGACCGCCAGCTTCATCGGCATGGAGCGTTCGGCGCTTCATCGAAAGTTGAAGCTGCTTGGCATCACCGAAACGCGCGAAGAATAGACGCCGTAATTTTGCCGCCCTCTGGATATAACAGGGCGGCGATCATAGATCAGTACCGCTCCCGGTAACCGGGGGCATCTCCGACGCCGGGAAACGGCGCCTCGCGGGCAAAGTCCCGCCAAAAATAAAGGGTTATCCCATTGGCCGAAAAACCAGGCTCGCTCCAGGATCTTTTCCTGAACGCACTCCGGCGCTCCAAGACGCCCGTGACCATGTTCCTTGTCAAAGGCGTCAAGCTTCAGGGCATCGTCACATGGTTCGATAATTTTTCCGTTCTGCTCCGCCGCGATGGGCAGTCGCAGCTGATCTACAAGCATGCCATCTCGACGATCATGCCAGCTGGCCCCATGGACGTGTCGGCAATCGTCGACGCGGTGGGAGAAAGCCAGAAGAAGCACCCGTTGTTGCAGGATATCTTCCTCAACGCCGTGCGGAAATCCGAAGACAGCGTGACGATGTTCCTGATCAACGGTGTCATGCTGCAGGGCCAGATCGCAGGCTTCGACCTGTTCTGCATGCTGCTCCAGCGCGAGGGCATGGCGCAGCTCGTCTACAAGCACGCGGTCTCGACGATTCAGCCGGCCCGCCCGCTGAACCTCGCCGAAGAGCCCACCGACACGGATGACGAAGATGACGCGGACGGTGACGATTGAGTAGCGGGTTCGAACGCGATCGGGACGAATTCACACGCGGCGCGCGAGCGATCGTCGTGCTTCCCGATCAGGGCGACGCGACGCGTGACGTTGATGCTCGCCTGGAGGAGACCGCAGGTCTTGCTGCGGCCATCGGTGTTCAGGTCGTCGAACGGATCGCCTATCGCGTGCGGCAGGCCAAGCCGGCGACGCTGATCGGGAGCGGCCAGGTCGAACTGCTCGCGACGCAGGTGCGCATGGAAGAGGCGGGGCTCGTCGTGTTCGACGCGAGCCTCACCCCCATCCAGCAGCGCAATCTGGAAAAAGCGCTCGAAACCAAGGTCATCGACCGGACCGGACTGATCCTCGAGATCTTCGGCGAGCGCGCAGCGACCGCCGAAGGTCGGTTGCAGGTCGAACTCGCGCATCTCGACTATCAGGCAGGGCGTCTGGTCCGCAGTTGGACGCATCTCGAGCGCCAGCGGGGTGGCTTCGGCTTCCTCGGTGGCCCAGGCGAGACGCAGATCGAGGCGGATCGTCGCCTGATCCGCGACCGCATGGCCCGGCTCAAGCGCGAGCTGGAGCAGGTCAGTCGCACGCGTGGCCTGCACCGCGAACGCCGTCAGCGCGCGCCCTGGCCGGTCATTGCTCTGGTAGGGTACACCAATGCTGGCAAGTCGACGCTGTTCAATCGGCTGACCGGCGCCGATGTCATGGCGGAGGACCTGCTGTTCGCGACGCTCGATCCCACGCTGCGGCAGATCCAGCTACCCGGCATCGACAAGGCGATCCTCTCGGATACGGTCGGGTTCGTCTCGGACCTGCCGACGCAGCTTGTCGCGGCGTTCAAGGCGACGCTGGAGGAAGTGGTGTCGGCCGACCTGCTCGTCCATATCCGCGACATCGCACACCCTGATTCCGAAGCCCAACGGGTGGATGTCGAGACCGTGCTCGCGGAGATCGGCGTCGATGAAAACACGCCGCGCTTCGAAGTATGGAACAAGCTCGATCTTCTCGATGCCGACACGCACGACGAGATCGCCGGGCAGGCAGCGCATCGTGACGACGTCGTGGCGATCTCCGCGCTGAGCGGGGAAGGGGTCCAGCATCTCATCGAGCAGGTGGCGGCGAAGCTCACCGGCGCCCACCGACGCTACAGCATCACGATCGAGGCTAGCGACGGAGCGGGGGCGGCGTGGCTCCATGCGCACGGCGAAGTGCTGGGCAGCGTCAGCGACGAGCTCGATACGACGTACGATGTCCGGCTGTCCGAGACCGACTACGACCGATTCAGCCGCCGCGATGCTTGACCGCTTGCCATAGCGCTTCCTTCTGATCGAGTGTCATGGCGGCGAACGCGTCGCCGCCATCGGCCTCGATTGCCCGGAAACGTGCTTCGAACTTGGCGTTGCCGGCCCTGAGCGCGGCTTCGGGATCGACACCTAGATGCCGTGCCCAGTTGGTCACGGCAAACAGCAGATCGCCGACTTCCTCTTCTACCGTGTCTAAGCCGGCCTCGCGAACCTCTTCTATTTCCTCGACAATCTTGGCAAGAGGCCCAGTCGCATCCGGCCAATCGAACCCGACACGGGCGGCACGCTTCTGTAGTTTTTCCGCACGGGCCAGGGCGGGCAGGCCGATCGCCACGCCGGCGAGAGCGCTGTGATCGGACTTCTCCGCGCGCTCGGCGGCCTTGATCGTTTCCCAACCTGGCGAGGAGGTTGCATCGCCGAATATGTGAGGGTGACGACGCTCCATCTTGTCGCTGATAGCGGCGGCGACATCGGACAAGGTGAACGCGCCGGACTCCTCGGCGATACGGCTGTGGAATACCACCTGGAGCAACAGGTCGCCGAGTTCGTCCTTGAGGTCCGCCGGGTCATCGCGCGCGACCGCGTCCGCGACCTCATAGGCTTCCTCGATCGTGTAGGGCGCGATGGTCGACCAGGTTTGAACGCGATCCCATTCGCAACCTTCGACCGGATGGCGCAGTCGCGCCATGATGGAAACGAGCCGTTCGATCATCAGGAACTCCGATTGATAGCACGCGATCCAAAAGATAATTTTAGATCGATAATATACATTATGTAAAATCTACTGCTTGTTTGGCGTAAGAACGAGTGTGGCATTCTCGACTCTCCAAGACGCCAGTCTCGACAGGAAGTTCATGCCGATCACGTCGGTCTCGCCGAACGCCGGCGACGTGACGATGCCGAGGTTGGTTGCGGTGACAGTGCCGATCGTCACGCTTTTTGCAGTCGCGGTGCGCGCCGATACCGTACCGTTGGCGGTCTCGATGATCGCTGGAAACGGGCTTTCCTCGCTATCTAGGCTGGCGGCCTTGGCCGTAGCGGACGACAAGGCAGTCGTCGTCGCGCCGCTATCGATCAGCATCCGGCGGCGGACACCGTCGATATCGACATCCGCCCAGAAATGCCCGTCGTCCGCCATGAGAATCCGGGTTTCGGTTCCGCTCACCTGCTGATCGGAAAACATGGTCTTCAAGCCAGACAGCCGATCCCGCTGGCTCGCGATCAGCAGGCCAACGGCGAAGATCGCGATCCAGGCCAGAGCCATCTTTAGCACCGGCTTCAAAGGTAATCGGCGCGCGACCAAGGCCGACAGCGGCAGGATCAGCATGACTGCATACAGCGCGAACTGGGCTGCGCGGTCACCGGTCATGCGGTCAGGATCAGCCCGTCATAGCCAGGCTCGACGCCGGCCGGCAGCTCATGACGCAACGTCGCATAATCCATCGTGTTGTCCATATGGATCAACGCGGTCCGCTTCGGCGTCAGGCGCTCCACCCAAGCAAGCACGGCAGGCAGTTCCATGTGCGTTGGATGCGGTCGCCGGCGGAGCGCGTCGACTACCCAGATGTCCAGATCTTGATACAGGCTGGCCATATCGTCGGTCATCAGGTTGAAGTCGGTCGCGTATCCGATCGACATCCCAGCCGCTTCGAACCTAAGGCCAGCGGCGTGGATACTACCGTGCGGTTGATCGGTAACACGGATATCGATCCCGCCGATCGTCAACCGATCAGGCAGAACTTCGGCGGCGATCGTCGGCGGATAGCCGGGGCGACCGTGAAAAGCATAGGTGAAGCGCGCATCCAGCGCTGCCAGCGTGAACGGCCGGGCGTAGCCGCGAACGGGCTCTCCGGCTGCGTGGAAAAGTTGGCGGAGATCGTCGATGCCGTGGCAATGATCGGCGTGATCGTGCGTCCAGATCACCGCGTCGACCCGGTTGATATCGACCGCCAGCAACTGCTCGCGCATGTCGGGGCTGGTATCGATCAGGATCCGCGTGCCGTCATGTTCGACGATTGCGGACGCACGGGTGCGACGGTTGCGTGGCTCGGTCGGGTCGCATTCGCCCCAGTCGTTGCCGATCCTCGGCACGCCGGAGGAAGTGCCGGAGCCGAGGATCGTGATCTTCATGCCGCCGCCCCTGACACCCGCGTCTTGCCGAACAGCGTGTGGAAGTTCTCGGCCGTACGGCGCGACAGTTCCTCGACATTTTCGTCGCGAAGGTTGGCAAGAAACGCCGCGGTATCGGCCACGAACCCAGGTTCGCCGGTCTTGCCCCGATGCGGCACCGGCGCGAGAAACGGCGCGTCGGTCTCGATCAGCAGTCGCTCGATCGGCAGGCGCGCGGCGGTCTCCTGAAGGTCCCGCGCGTTCTTGAACGTCACGATCCCCGAGATCGAGATATAAAGACCCATATCCAGCGCCTTGTCGGCGAAAGCTCCACTCGCGGTGAAGCAGTGGATGACGCCGGGATAGGCCCCCTTCCCCATCTCCTCGGCCATGATCGCCGCAGTATCGTCCTCGGCGTCGCGGGTGTGGACGACGATCGGCAGGCCAGTCTCTCGCGACGCGGCAATGTGCGCGCGGAAGCTCGCCTGCTGGCGGGCGCGGTCCGATGTGTCGCGGAAATAGTCAAGGCCGCTTTCGCCGAGCCCTACCACGCGTGGATGCCGTGCGCGCTCGATCAGCTTGGCGGCATCCACGTCGGGATACACGTCAGCCTCGTTCGGGTGGATGCCGATCGTTGCCCAGACGTCAGGCTCGCGCTCGGCGGTGGCGACGATATCGTCCCATTCGCTCTCGCGCGTCGAGATGTTGAGCATCGCCGTGACGCCGCGCGCCCTAGCCCGTGCGAGCACCGCCTGCTGGTCCTCGACGAGGCCCTTGTAGTTCAGGTGGCAATGGCTGTCGGCGAGCATCAGGCCTCCGCAGGCAGTTCGAGACGCGGGAATACGGGCGCTGGCGGTGCGATCCGGAAATCGGAAGCAGCCACACGATCATACCAGCCGTCGTCGTCTATCGCGGCATGGTCGCGCTCGGTCGCGCCAATCTGCTCGAGCACCTTCCCAGCGGAATCCGGAACCACCGGCAGGATCGCGATCGCGAGCATGCGGATCGCGCGGATCAGCGTACGGAGAACCGCGTTCATCCGCTCGGGATCGGTCTTGCGCAGCGCCCAGGGTGCCTGCGCGTCGATATACTGGTTGCACGCGAACACGCCGCGCATCCACGCCTCGATACCTTGCGACAGCGCGAGATCCGTGAAGGCGGACTTGAAACCGGCACAGGCGACGACGACCTCCTCGATCAGTATCCCATCGGCATCCTGGACCGTACCCGCCGTGGGAAACTCGCCGCCCAGGTTTTTGGCGATGAACGATAATGTCCGCTGCGCTAGGTTGCCGAAGCTGTTCGCCAGCTCGGCGTTGACTCGCGTCACGATCGCCTCGGGCGAGTAGCTGCCGTCCTGGCCGAAGCTCACGTCGCGAAGGAAGAAATACCGCAGCGCATCGACGCCGAAGGCATCCGCAAGCGCCATCGGATCGACGACGTTGCCGACCGACTTCGACATCTTCTCGCCGCGGGTGAGAAGGAAGCCGTGGCCGAACACGCTCTTGGGCAGCGGGACGCCCGCCGACAGCAGGAACGCGGGCCAATAGACCGCGTGGAAGCGGACGATGTCCTTGCCGATCAGATGAATATCCGCCGGCCAGTATTTCGCCTTGTCGCCGGTCATGTCGGGATAGCCGATCCCGGTCAGGTAATTGGTAAGCGCATCGACCCAGACGTACATGACGTGGCCGGGGCTGCCCGGCACCGGAACGCCCCAATCGAAGCTGGTCCGCGAGACGGACAGATCCTTCAGGCCACCCTCGACGAAGCGCATCACCTCGTTGCGGCGGCTTTCGGGGCGGATGAAATCGGGGTTTGCGGCGAAGAGATCGAGCAAGGGCTGCTGATATTTCGACAGGCGGAAGAACCAGGTCTCCTCCGCGGTCCATTCGACCGGCGTGCCTTGCGGCGAGCGGCGATCGTCGCCCTCCCCGGTCAGTTCTGACTCGTCGTAGAATGCCTCGTCGCGGACCGAATACCAGCCTTCGTAGCGGTCGAGATACAGATCGCCTGCGTCTGCCATCGCCTGCCAGATCGCGGCGCTCGCGGCGTAGTGATCCTCGTCGACGGTGCGGATGAAACGATCATACGAGATGCCAAGACGGTCGGCCATCTCGTGGAAATACGACGACATTTCGTTCGCCAGTTCGCGCACCGGCATATCGCGGTCACGCGCGGCCTGGACCATCTTCAGACCGTGTTCGTCGGTGCCGGTCTGGAACAGGACGTCACGCCCGGCCTGGCGCTGGAAGCGTGCGATCGCATCGGCGGCGATCATCTCGTACGCATGGCCGATATGCGGACGGCCATTGGGATAGTGGATCGCGGTGGTGATATAGAAAGGATCGGCCATGCCGCGCTCCTAGAGCATCGCCCCGATCAGGTGAAGCCTGTGCGGCCCGATCAATGGCGCAATGTCGCGACGATCCCGGCCATCTCGAACACCGTCGCCTGCGCATCGAGCGACAAACCGATCGCGGCACCCGCCAGTTCGCGCGCCGCGGCGTGCGCGTCGAGCGCGGATCGCAGCGCTGGCCCCGACCGGGTCCGTGCGGCGTCGGCGATGAACGCGGGGGCACGATCGAGGAATGCCTCGTAGCGGGGTTGCGCGGCCTTGAGCCCCAGAGCCTTGGCCAGCTTTAGCCGGCGTCCATTGTCGCGGTCGCCGTCCTGCGCGATCGCGGCGATGGCATCGTCGATCGTGGCGATGTCGAGCCCGGCATAGCGGAGCGCGCGACCGGGTGCGCCGTCGCTGGCACGAACCAGTGCCGCGACCTCGCTCTCGTCCGCGTCCGGCTGCAACGTCCGGATCGCGGTCGCGACCTCGCCGTCCGAGAGCGCCTCGAACCGTAGCAGACGACAGCGCGAGCGGATCGTGGGGAGCAACCGGCCCGGCGCATGACTGACGAGCAGGAAGATCGTCCCGGCCGGCGGTTCCTCGAGGTTCTTGAGCAACGCATTCGCCCCGCCCCGCTCCAGATCGTCGATCGCATCGATCACGACCACGCGACGAGGGCTCATCGACGGCGTGGTTGCGAACAAAGGTTGCAGCGTGCGGACCTGCGCGATCGTGATGCTGCGGGCGAGATCCTGGTCGGGCTTCTCGGGATCTTTCGGCAGGCGCGCCAGCACGCGGAAGTCGGGATGCGACCCGGCCTCCATGAGCGACCGCGTCCTGTTTCCCTGGGGAACCGCAAGATCGGTCGAGCCGCCATCCGGGTCGGCCGCATCCGCCAGCATGCGCATCGCTGCGGCGCGTGCGAAACTCGCCTTGCCGACGCCCTGCGGTCCGGCGATCAGCCATGCGTGATGCAGCGAACCGCCGCGCATCGCCGCCATGAAGGCAGCCTGCGCGGCGGCGTTGCCGATGATCGGCGTCATGCCGGCAACGCCGTCGGCGCCGGGGTCATCAGCCGAAGAAGCCGGTCAGTCCTGCCCATGCGCGACCGAAGAAGCCTGCGACCGCGACATCCTTCTCGGCGACCAGCGGCATCGTCTGCTGGAGACCGTCGGACGTAGTCACGACGAGATCGGCAATATGCTGACCGGCCTTGATCGGCGCCTTGATCGGACCTTCATAGACCACTTTGGCAGTCATGGTCGGCGAGGTGCCGGCGGGCAGCGTAACCGTCAGCGCCTTGGGGGCGACGAGACCGACCGACGATGCGTCGCCGAGCTGAACCGCGGCGGTCTCGATCTTCTTGCCCTTCGCGACGATCGGCTTCGACTGCCAAGCACGGAAGCCCCATTCCATGAAGCGAACCGACTCTTCCGCGCGCTGGCCGGCGCTCGTCAGGCCGGCGACGACCATCACGAGGCGGCGGCCGTCCTGGATCGCGGAGCCGGTGAAGCCGTAACCGGCTTCCTCGGTGTGGCCGGTCTTAAGCCCATCGGCGCCAGCGACGCGGCCGAGGATCGGGTCGCGGTTCGCCTGGGTGATGGCGCTGCCGCCCATCGTCTTGCCCCAGGTGAAATCGCGCTTCGAATAGAATTGCTTGTAGAGATCGGGATAGTTGGTGATCGTCGCCGCGGCGAGCTTGGCGAGATCGTGCGCGGTGACATAGGTGACGCCGTTGTCGGGCCAGCCGTTCGCGGTACCGAAATGGCTGTCCTTGAGCCCCAGTTCGGCCGCCTTGCGGTTCATCCGCTCAGTGAACGCCTGCTCCGACCCGGAGATACCCTCGGCCAGCACGATGCACGCGTCGTTGCCCGACAGCGTGACGATCCCGTAGAGCAGATTGGCGACGCTGACGTTCTCACCCGAGGACAGGAACATCGTCGAACCCGCGGAAGGGCCATGCCATTTAGCCCAGGTCTCAGGGCGCACCGGCATCATCTGGTCGAGCTTCAGTTCGCCCTTCTTGACCATGTCGAACGCGACATAGACGGTCATCATCTTGGCGAGCGAGGCCGGCGGCATGCGGCGGTCGGCGTCACGCGCGAACAGGACTGCGCCCGACGACAGGTCTTCCATATAGGCGATCGGTGCGGCGGTCTGGAATTGGGGCGCGGCGGCGATGGACGGGTGCGCCAGCGCGATGGCGACGAGCGGTGCGACGATCAGCTTCTTCATGCGGTATTCCGTGAGCAAAAGGGAACTCAATCCGTAGGCAGGACTTGGGCATCGCCATAGCCGCGCTCGGCGACCGCGTCACGCGCGCGTTGCAGGCTTGCCGCATCTTTGAACGGTCCGATGCGGACACGGTACAGGCCGCCGCGTTCGACGACATCGGCATCGAGGCGCTTCGCCAACGCGGTTGCACGGTCTTCGTTCGAGAAGGTCGCGACCTGCAACACGTATCGCCGTCCCGCGATGATCGGAGGCAGCGGCTTGCGCACGGGCAGTGCATCGAAACTCGCGGCCTGCGTGAATGCCGGCATACGCGCCGAAGCAGCTTTCCCGGCACGCAACAGCGACGCGTCCTGCATGGTCGGTATGATCGCTCGGATCCTTACCGCGGCAACTTGCCGTCGATCGGTACCGAGCAAATGCGCCGCGGCGCGCGACAGATCGATCATCCGATCCTTCCGGCCGGGGCCGCGGTCGTTAATCCGTACCAGGATAGACCGTCCGGTCTCGACCGACGTCACCTCGACGAACGAGCCGAGTGGCAAGGTTCGGTGGGCGGCGGTCATCGCGCCGGCATCGAACGCCTCGCCCGATGCCGTGCGGTTACCCAACAATTCCTCGCCATACCAACTCGCGAGGCCGGTATCCTGATAGCTGCCGTAAAGTCCGCCCCCCGCTGGGAAGGTCGCACCGACGCTATCGTGTGCGTTGCTGCACGCTCCCAGCGCGAACGCCAGGCAGAGGGCTCTAGCGCTCGACCGCATCGGCCAGCAATCCGACCGAGAGCGCATAAAAGTTCGAACAATTGTAATCGAGGATCACGCGGTAGTTGCTGGTGAGCAGATAGGCGGTAGCGCCCTGCCCGTCCGGCTCGAGCAACGTCGCCATCACGCTGTCGGCGGGCAGGCTCCGGCCCTGCGGCGTCACGCCAAGCGCACGCCATTCGGCGATCGTCCGCCAGCCGCTCTGTCGCTCGAACACACGAGGGCAGCGCGGCGACACCAACCGATTGCGGACCTGCGACCGGTCGAGACCCGCAGGCACGTTGACCGCGACGCCCCAGGGCTGGCCCGCGCGCCAGCCGGCGTCCGTAAAGTAGTTACCGATCGAGGCCAGCGTGTCGGCCGGGCTGTTCCAGATGTCCGCGCGACCATCGCCGTCGCCGTCGCGCGCAAGGCGGAGGTAGATCGATGGCAGGAACTGCGGATTGCCAGTCGCCCCTGCCCAGCTGCCCTTCAACTGCGAGCGGGTGACGCCGCGATCGAGCATCTTGAGCCCGGCGATGAACTCGCCGGCAAATAGCGACCGGCGCCGACCCTCGTAAGCAAGGCTGGCGAGCGAGCGGAGCAGATCGAAGTCGCCGGTATAGCTGCCGTAATTCGTTTCATGCCCCCAGATCGCGACCATGATCGATTCGGGAACGCCGGTCTGCTGTTCGATCCGCTGCAACCGCGAGCGCTGCGCCAGATAGGTCTGGCGGCCGCGTGCTATCCGCGCCGCATCGACATGCTGGCTGCGATACGGCGCGAACGCGGGGATTGCGCTGCTGGTGTTCGTCGCTCCGGGTTGCCCCCGATCGAGTTCGATCACGCGCGGGTTCAGCGTCAGGCCGGGAAACACCGCGTCGGCCGTCCGGACGCTGACGCCCTCGGCGAGCGCCTGCTGACGCAGCACTGTCATGTAAGACTGAAAACCCGGATCATCCTGCGCCATCGCCGATCCGTTGCCGGACAGCATTGCGAGTATGCCGAATACGCCGTTGCGCAGCCAAGTCGCTGCTGTCGATGCCCCACCCATACCTAGGATGTGCCACAAACGCGTCCGTATCGGAACCTCGCACCGTCGTACGCCAGGCACGCACGGACGCGAGCGGATTTCATCCCCAGCAATTTCATTCTCGTGACGTTATGACGCTTGCACATCCCGGCGCGTACGCCTAACCGCAACGCCGTCGGGGAGTGGCGCAGGCTGGTAGCGCACCTGGTTTGGGACCAGGGGGTCGCAGGTTCGAATCCTGTCTCCCCGACCATCGTCTTACGGGGCGATACAAGGACGATCACGGCGCCTGCGAGCGCGGCCGTTCCAAAAAATTCGATCTCCATCTCACGCATCTCGGATCAGCAAATCCGCTCGAGACACGAGCGCGCCGGCGCCTTTTACGTCGTCGCGAATTGCGGCTATCCGATCTTGGCACGACTGCGTTGACGCCAACTCGGTGGTGAAACGAAGGAGAGATGCGGTGATCGAGGTCAATTTCGACGGTATCGTCGGCCCCACGCATAATTACGCCGGCCTTTCGATCGGCAACCGCGCATCGTCCGCCAACGCCGGTGCCATTTCGGCGCCCAGGCTGGCCGCGTTGCAAGGCGTTGCGAAGATGCGGCGGCTGATGGCGATGGGGCTGAACCAGGGCATCTTTCTGCCGCACGTCCGACCCAATGTCGGATGGCTTCGAGCACTCGGGTTCGTCGGCGACGATGCGGAGGTCCTTGCTTCGGCCTGGACCGCCGATCGGGCGCTGGTCGCCAACGCGATGTCGGCGTCGGCGATGTGGACGGCGAATGCGGGAACGGTCTCGCCGTCGTCCGATACGCGCGATGGCCTCTGTCACATCTCGGTGGCCAATCTGTCGACGATGCCGCACCGTGCGAGCGAAGCCGCACAGACCGAACGGCAACTCCGCCTCGCCTTCGCCGACCCGCGTCACTTCCGCGTCCATTCCCCGGTACCGTCTGCGTTCGGCGATGAGGGTGCTGCGAACTTCATGCGGCTGGTGCCCCCTGCCGGTGGCGCGGCGGTGGAGATGTTCGTCTATGGCGAGGGTCAGGCCGGCGGATTCCCTGCACGTCAGCACCGCACCGCCAGCGAGGCGGTCGCGCGTCGGCACGGGCTGAGCCCTGCGCACACGCTGATGGTGCGCCAGAGCGATGCCGCGATCGCTGCGGGGGCGTTCCATAACGACGTCGTCGCAGTGGCGAACGGCCATGTCCTGTTCGCGCACGAGCAGGCGTTCGCCGAGCCTTCCGCGTTTCACGAGACCCTGAAAGCGTTGATGCCCGACGTTGCGATCGTCGAGGTGCCCACAGATCGCGTGAGCCTAGACACCGCGATCCGAACTTATCTGTTCAATTCGCAGCTCGTCACGATGCCGGACGGCAGCATGACGCTCGTCCTTCCCGCCGAAGCGCACGAGAATGCAGACGTCTGGACGTGGCTGGCCGAGTTGATCGCCAGCGGCGGGCCGATCCAGCGGCTGGAGATCGTCGACGTCCGCGAATCCATGCGGAACGGCGGCGGCCCGGCGTGCCTGAGGCTGCGTGTCCAGGTCGATGAGGAGGCGTTCGGTGCAATCGATCCCCGCTTCCTGCTCGACGAGGCTGCGTGCGGCAGGATCGAGGATGTCATCGCGCACGAATGGCCAGAGGCGATCGCGATCGAAAACCTCGGCGATCCGCACCTGTGGGACCGCTGCATCAAAGCTCGCGCGGCGTTGACGGCGGCGCTCGGCTTTGCACCGGACGAGATCTAGTCCTCTCCCGTCAGTGTGGGTGCCCGACTGCGAATTCAGCAAAAAAAGCGGCTGCATTCCAGAACCGAATGCAGCCGAGGAGGAGGAGTTGGACTGGCGCGCGCTTACATCTTGAAGCGTGCGCCCATCAGGAACGTGCGGCCGAAATGGTTGTTCTCGTAGTTCCGGTTCGCATCGAGATCATTGTAGCGGCTGCGATAATTGTCGGTGAGGTTGGTACCCTCCAGCGACACCTCGACCATCGGCGTGAGCTTGTAGCGCAGCGACGCATCGACGTTGATCGTCGAATTATACCCTTCGAACAAATTGCCGGTGGCCGAACTGCCGTCGATGTACGGGCTGCGATAGCTGATCGATCCGCGCGCGCTGAACTTCTTGTCCTCATAATAGAGCGTGCCGTTATAGGCGCGCTTCGACAGGCCGTAGAGAGTCGCGGTGCGCGTCGTGGCGGGCAGCGCGCCCAGCACGCCACCCGGTGTCAGTACCGCCCCGGTGGTCGGGTTGAAGGTTGGCCGCGACACCGTCGTCGCCGGACCGGCCTGCGTATAATCCGCGTCCGAACTGATGAACGTCGCGTTGGCCAGGAAGCCGAAGTTCTTCAGGAAGCCAGGCAGGAAGCGGAAGCTCGACTGGAGCGAGATTTCCATGCCCTTCAGCGACGCACCGACGCCGTTGATGGGCGCGTTAATCTGCCATTCCTGGCCCTCGGGGTTGAGCGCGGCCGGTGAGCTTGCCGGGATCACCGAGAGCGGGAGGCCGGTCGAGGCGAACGTGCCGCTGCGGGGCTGCGTGACGGGGAAGCTCTCGATCAGCTTCTTGAACACCGCGACCGAGAAGATCGACTGCGGCGCGAAATACCATTCGGCGGCGAGATCGAGCGCGGTTGCGCGGAACGGCTTGAGCTGCGGGTTGCCGAACGTCACGCGGTAGTTGAAGCCGTCGACCGATCCACCCGGCGTCAGGCTGCCCAGGCTCGGGCGCGTCAGCACCTTGGAGATCGCACCGCGCAGGATGATATCGTCGGTCGGGAAGAACGCGACGTTGATCGCCGGGAGCCAGTCGTCATAGCTGCGTCCGACCGTCGCCGGCGTGTTGACGGTGACGCCACCGACCACCGACGACGAGATGCCGGTCGATTTCTGGCTGGTATGGGCATAGCGCATGCCGGCGTTCGCCGCATAGTTGAGGCCCAGGATGTCGCCCTTGACGTCGAACTGCATGTAACCGCCGGTGACTTCCTCGATCACGCTGCGGGTATCGCCGACCAGCACGGTCGGCGTGCGGCCGTACAGCCCCGTATAGGCAGCCGATGCATCGATGTTCGGCACTAGGAAGCTGGTGGTCGTTCCCGACGGTTGCCCGGCCTTGCCCAGGTTGAAGATCTCGCCTAGGTTACCAGCGGGGAAGCCGTAGATCGCGGTCGGGCCGAACAGCGTGTTGGGCGAGCAGGTGAGCGTGCCGAGCACGACATCCTTGCCGCCCGCGTTAGGGCAGACGACGGCATCGCGCGAGAAGCCCTTGGTATCGAACGAGAAGCGACGATACATCGCGCCCGTCTTGATCTGGAACCCTTCGGCGACGTCCCATTCCGTACGAAGCTGCCCAGTGCGGAAGGTGTTGACCGTTTCGGATGGCCGATCGCGGATTTCGGCAAGCTGGAAGTTCGCCGGATCGGTCACGCTCGTCCCGAAGGTCAGCGTCGGACGCTTCATGTCGGTATAGTCGTAGCTATACCCCTGCGCGTCGCGATCGTCGAACACGAAGGTCGTCTCGACCGGGATCGTCGCATCCGATTTCGAGAAGCCGCCGAGCAGCGTGAAGCGGAACTTGTCGGTCACGTCCTGATCCCAGCTGCCGCCCAGCTGATAGAATTCGGTCTGCGATTTGCGCAAATAATGCTCGGTGCGGACCCAGGCGTCGTTGAGCGTCGCCTTCACCAGATTGTTGTTGCCGTCGATCGTGAAGTTGCTGATGTCGATCGAGCGTTCGTTCGAGCGGAGCAGCACTTCGCCCCATTTCTCCTCGCGGGTCTCCTTGAAGCGGGAATAGAGTCCATCGATCGAGATCTTGGTCGCGTCGGTCGGCGACCATTGGACGCTGCCGGTCAGGCCGAGCCGTTCGCGATCGTGACGTACCGAGCCGTAGCGCGGGATGCGGGGGTGGAAGGCGAGCGCGGCCTGATCGCAACCGGCCGCGTTCGTGTAGGTGCCACCGCGGTTAGGCTGGCTGAAACAGCGGGTGCCGTTCACCGAATCGAACACGCCCTGCGCCCAGCGGACGCTGTTGTTGCCGAGCTCGAAATTGTTGGTCTTGGTGTACGCTCCCGACAGCGCGACGCCGAACGTGCCGTCCGCGGACTTCCACGAAAGCAGGCCGGCGAGACGCGGGCCGAAGTTCTTGCTGAGATCGTTGTAGCTTGCCTGCGCGGAGCCGACGAGCGTGAAGCCGGTCTTGCCGCCGAGCGGGTTGCCGGTGTTGAGATCGACCACCGCGCCCAGCGAGCCTTCGTCGAGCGACGCTTCGGCAGTCTTGTGGACGACGATGGAATTGAAGAGTTCGGACGCAAACACGTTAAAATCGAACGCGCGATCGCGGTTCGAACTGGCGCCATCGGTCGACGTCGCCACCGTCTCCAAGCCGTTGACGCGGACCCGCGTATATTGCGCGCCCAAACCGCGGACCGTGATCGCGCGTCCCTCGCCTGCATCGCGCTGGATCGAGATGCCAGGGATACGCTGCAGCGATTCCGCGAGGTTCTGATCGGGGAACTTGGCAATATCCTCCGCGACGATCGCGTCGACCGACGATACCGACTGGCGCTTGACGTTCAGCGCCGCATCGAGCGAGCGGCGAAAGCCGGTGACGATGATCTCGGCGGTCTCGCTATCGGGCGATACGATCTCGGGCGCCGACTGCGATGCCGTCGTTGCGGCGGGGTCGACCGGTTGGCCCTGCGGCACGACGGCGGTCTGCGCGGGCGATGGATCGACCTGTGCCGGCGTTCCCGGCGTCTCGCTGTTTGGAATCTGTGCCGCCTGCGCGAAGGCGGCTGCGGGCATGGCGAGCGCCAGGACGAGGGTGCTGGCCGAGATGCCTGTGCGCCAATTCATCCGCAAATTCGCTGCCGTTGTTTGCACGTCCATTGCTTCACTCCCCGTTCGGTCTACGCCGATGACACCGGTTGCGCGATCGGCTGGACACCGCTCGGCCACCGCCCTGAAATTCTTGGGGAATAAGACCCGTTGCTTCGAACGGGTGCATCTTATCCTCTCCCGTGCTGCCAGTTGTTGCTGGTCCGCCCCCCGGTTCCTTGCATGCTTAGGTAACCGGTGTCAGAACAATGTCGCACGATCGGTTGCGTGTCAACATGCCGCGGAATGCATCGTGCCATGCAGGAGAAGCGAGAATGCTGCGATCGATGCTATCGGCGCTTTTCGGGATGCTAGGTCTGGCTGCCGGCGCGTATGCGCAGGCCGCCACGTCGCGACCAATGGTGATCGTCGACGAAGCCACGACGATGCGGCGAGAACCCCCGCCCCACGGGGCGATTGGCTCCAGCACGGCCTACCGGATCAGCGACGCGGTACCGGGCAGAACGATGGAGTTTCGCAAGCGGATACTGCACCCCCGGAGTGCGATCGGCCTGCACCAGATCGCGCATGACGAGGTGTATTACGTCCTCTCCGGCACGGGTATCGTCTCATCCGGCGGCGCAAGACGGCCGGTCCGTGCGGGTATCGCCGCCTATCTGTTCGACGGGGAAACCGTCGGCATCGAACAGACGGGCAAGGCACCATTGGTGCTGATCATCGCCTATCCGATTGCGAAGTAACGAGTCAGGTTCCAGGCTGGATATAGGGTACGCGCGCGAAGAGTTCGCGTTGCCATGCGCGCGGGTCGTTCTCGATCCGCGAGCGTGCGTCGAAGATCATCGTCGCGCGGCTCGACAGGTCATAGTGTGGCCAATTTGGCGTGCCCTGATGGTTTGGGTCCCCCGTCGTGGCGAAGGCGACGAACGCGTCCTGCATCGCTTTGGACGCCGCGCGCGCATCCGCTGCCGTCCCGGTCTGCGATCCCGTGGCACCCAGGGTTCCGAACACCAGCGGGATATCCATTGTGTGGAACGCGCCACGACGCGGATCCGTCCGAGAGGCGAAATCGACCTGATAGACCCAGCAGGGGGCGTCCGCCTGCGCACGCGCTTCAGCCTCGATCACCTGCCCGCGCCAGCTTCGCCCCGCGGTGGTGGCGTCATAGAAGACGTCGATCGGCGCCCATGTCGGATAGCGCTCGCGATACTGCGCGACCACCCATCCGGGCAGGATGTCGATCTTGAGTTCGGGCGCCATGCGTGTCGCGAGATTGCCCCAGTCGAGCCCCCTCACCTTCGGCGAATCGTGGCCGATGAACGCGCGCGTCTCATCATGCGTGTTGCCGAGCATCATCGGAATGCGGTTTCCGAGCGGGTTCGCATCGGGCCAGAACGGGTGCCGGGTCAGCCATTTCATGTCGAGCACGGGTCCGAAATACACGCCGCCTCCCATGATCGGATCGGTCGCATCCAACGCCTCGACCAGTTTCTCGATGGGCATCGCGAGCAGCGGCGACAGATCGCGTTCCGTCACGCCCAGCTTCGCCAGATACGCTCGTGCGCGCGCCGTCGCGTTCATCGGGCCCGACGCAGTGACCTGCTGCCCGCTCATCGTCGCGGCCCGGTGGAACAGGCCTGCTGCGGCGGGCATCCCCATCATCGACGCGATCTTCGCACCGCCGCCCGATTGACCGAAGACCAACACGCGCGACGAATCCCCGCCGAACGCCGCGATGTTGTCCCGCACCCATTGCAGCGCGAGGATCAGATCGAGTTGTCCAGCATTGCCGCTATCGGGAAACCGCGGATCAAGCCTCGCAAGATACAGATAGCCGAGCGCGTTCAGGCGGTGGTTGACGGTGACGACGACGCAGTCGCCGCGCGCTGCGAGTGCCTGCCCATTGTTCAGCGGATCGGTGACGCTCCCGTTCGAATATGCGCCGCCGTGAATATAGACCATCACCGGCTTTTTCGCGCGCGCGTCTGGTTCCGCGGTCCAGACGTTCAGGAACAGGCAGTCCTCGGATTGCGGGGTGTATGGTCCCGATTGCGGGCACACCGGTCCGAAGTCCTGCGCCGGTCGCCTCTGGCCCGGCATCGATACCGGTAAAGGCGCCCGAAACCGGTCCGCACGGCCATAGCGAATGCCCTTGAAGGCGAAGACGTGCCCGTCCGCGTGCCCGACGAAATTACCCGCAGGCGAGTGTACTATCGGCACGCCCGAAGCTCGCGCACCCCCAGCCAGGATCAGTGCCGCCGCGCCGCCGAGGGTGCCGCGGCGTGTCCAGCCGTCAGCGCCGGACATCCAGCCCGCCCGCGAGATAGGCGTCGATGTCCGCCTGCCGGAACAGGCTCGCGTCGCCCGGCAGCGAGTGCTTCAACGCGGCGAGCGCGAGGCCGATGCGTGCCGTGTCCTCGATGGCCTTGCCCGAACGCAGGCCGTGCAGCACCCCGGCCGCGAAGGCATCGCCGCCGCCTATCCGGTCGACGATCCCGGCCAGCACGACCTCGTCCGTCTGGACGTGCGCGTCGCGCGTATCGATCCGCGCCGACAGACGGTGGAGATCGACATGCTCGACATGCCGCGCGGTCGAGGCGATCGTCTGTAGCCTCGGAAACGCCGCGAATGCCGCCTCCGTCGCCTCGCGCCGACGATCTTCTGCCTCGCCGGAAAAATCCCGGTCGAGCAGCAGCGCGATATCGCGGTGGTTGCCGAACATCAGGTCGGCATGCTCGACGAGTTGGGTCAGGATCGTACGCGGATCCGAGTCCCACCGCTCCCATAATTTACCACGCCAGTTACCGTCGAACGAGACGGCGATCCCGCGCTCCGTCGCCGCGCGAACGGCGGCCAGTGCTGCCTCGGCGGGAACGGGACCGAGTGCCGGCGTGATCCCTGACAGATGGAGCCGATCGACGCCGTCGAGCAACGCGTCCCAATCCCAGGCGCCCGATGCCGCCTCCGCGAACGACGACCCGGCGCGATCGTAGATGACTTCGGTCGCGCGCAAGCCGGCACCCGACGTGACGAAATACAGCCCCATCCGGTCGCCGCCCAGCGTGATCGTCGACGTGTCGACACCGTGCCCGCGCAACGTCGTCACGGCAGCACGGCCCAGGTCGTTGTCCGGCACCATCGTCGCCATGCCGACGTCGTGGCCGAGCCGCGCGAGCTGCGTGACGACATTGGCCTCCGCACCTGCGACCCACACGTCGAGCTTTGGCGTCTGCAACAGCAGCTCGCGCCCCGGCGGGGAAAGCCGCAGCATGATCTCGCCGAATGCCAGGAATTTAGCCATGTCGCCCCTATTTCAAATCGCCGTCCCGACGGGCAGGGTTATCGTGCCAGCCAGCCGCCGTCGACCGCCAGGATATGCCCCTGGACATACTTCGCCGCCGCCGACGACAGGAACACCGCCGCACCGCCGAGATCGGAGGCGTCGCCCCAAGCGCCAGCCGGAATCCGGTCCATGATCGACTTGTTGCGCACCTCGTCGGCCTGCAGCGCCGCCGTATTGTTGGTCGCGATGTAGCCGGGTGCGATCGCGTTGACGTTGATGCCCTTGGCCGCCCATTCGTTCGCGAGCAGCTTGGTCAGCCCGCCGATCCCGGACTTCGATGCGGTGTAGCTCGGCACGCGGATGCCACCCTGGAAGGTCAGCATCGACGCGATGTTGACGATCTTGCCGGAGCCCCCCTCCTTTTCGATGCGCGCGATCATGTGCCGCCCCGCCGCCTGACAGAGGAAGAACACCGACTTGAGGTTAGTGTCGATCACCGCATCCCAGTCCCCCTCGGTGAAGTCGACCGCATCGGCGCGGCGGATGATACCGGCGTTGTTGATCAAGATGTCGAGCCTGCCAAGCTTGGCGACCGTCTCGTCGACGACGCGCTGGACGGGTTCGATCGTCGAGAGGTCGGCCGAGACGATCTCCGCTTTCCGCCCAAGCGCGCGGATCTGCGCGACGGTGTCCTCGGCAGGCGTGCGGCCGACGCATGCGACGTCCGCGCCGGCGGTCGCGAGCGCGACGGCGATGGCTTGGCCGATGCCGGTGTTCGCGCCGGTGACGATGGCGACCTTGCCAGTCAGGTCGAAGGGGTTTGTCATACTTTCTCTCTCGTTCCCCTCCCGCTTGCGGGAGGGGCTAGGGGAGGGGAAATGCGGACCAACGCTCGTGGACACGCCCTCCCCCGACCCCTCCCGTTAACGGGAGGGGAGCAGAAGTTACGCGAGCTGGCAGATATCCAGGACATTCATGTCGGTATAATCCTGGTTCTCGCCGGCCATCGCCCAGATGAACGCGTAAGCCTTCGTCCCCGAACCCATGTGGATCGACCAAGGCGGGCTGATCACCGCTTCCTCGTTCGCCATGACGATGTGACGGGTCGCCTCGCCTTCGCCCATGTAGTGGAACACGCGATCCTTCCCGAGATCGTCGAGTTCGAAGTAGAAATAGATTTCGCTGCGACGCTCATGGATGTGCGGCGGCATCGTGTTCCAGACCGAGCCGGGCTTCAGGACGGTAAGGCCCATGACGAGCTGCGCGCTGTCGCAGATGCCCGGGATGACCATCTGGTAGATCGTCCGCTCGTTCGACTCCTCGAGGCTGCCGCGCTCCAGCGTCGTCGCATCGCCGACCGAGATCACCCGCGTCGTGAACGCCTTGTGCGCCGGGCACGACGCCAGATAAAAACGCGCGCCGTCGCCGGAGAACTGCACGTCCTTGGCGCCCATTGTCACGTACAGGCAATCCTTGTTGCCGAGCGTGAACGTCTCGCCGTCGACCGTGACGGTGCCGGTGACCTTGCCGACGTTGACGACCGCAAGCTCACGACGCTCCAGGAACGGATGCCCTGCCGCCGACGCCGGCTCGGCCTGGTCGGGCAGCTTCACCGATCCGCTCGCGACGGCGACGCCGCCGATCACGAAGCGCTCGGCGTGCGTGTAGTTCAGCACGCATTCGCCGTCGCGGAACAGATCCTGGATCAGATAGCGGTCGCGCAGTTCGTCGTTGGAGACGCACTCCATCATGTCGGGGTGCGTGGCGTAATAGGTGCGATCGTACATAAAGGCTCCGGTCAGGCCGCTTTTGCGACGGAAAAGGGTTCGTCGATACGGTAGGCGCGGCGGACGAGTCCGTTGGTCAGCTCGTGTGCGAGATCCGCGGCTTCCCAGTCGGCGAGACGATGTTCCGCCACCAGCCGTGCGAGGAACCCGCAGTCGATCCGCCGCGCGACATCGTGCCGCGCCGGGATCGAGAGAAACGCGCGCGTATCGTCGTTGAAGCCGACGGTGTTGTAGAAGCCCGCGGTCTCGGTCGTCATCTCGCGGAACCGGCGCATCCCCTCGGGACTGTCGTGGAACCACCAGGACGGCCCGAGCTTGAGGCACGGATAATGCCCCGCCAGCGGTGCCAGCTCGCGCGCGTAGGAACTTTCGTCGAGCGTGAAGAGGATGATCGACAGCCGCGTGCTGGTTCCGAACCGGTCGAGCAGCGGCTTCAGCGCATGGACGTAATCGGTCCGCATCGGGATATCGGCGCCCTTGTCGCGGCCATGGCTCGCGAAGAGGCCCGCATTGTGGTTGCGCGACGATCCCGGATGGATCTGCATCACCATGCCATCCTCGACCGACATCGCCGCCATCTCGGTCAGCATCTGCGCACGGAAGAGCTCCGCGTCGGCCGGCGTCCAAGCGCCCCGCGTCACCTTGGCGAACAGTGCCTCGGCCTCGGCCGCGGAGAGGTTCGCGGTCGCGGCGGTCGGGTTGCCATGATCGGTCGCGGTGGCACCCGCCGCACGGAAATCGGCGCGGCGCTTGCGGTGCGCGGAAAGATAGCCCTTCCAGTCGTACACGTCTTCACCGGTCAGCTCGGCAAAGCGCGCCATCGCCGGCTTGAACGCCTCATGCTCGACGTCGATCACGCCGTCGGGGCGATAGGTGGTGACGACGCGCCCGTTCCAGCCCGACTGGCGGATACGCTTGTGCGCGGCAAGGTCGTCATGCGCGCCTTCGGTGGTCGCCAGGAACTCGATCCCGAAACGATCGAACAGCGCGCGGGGGCGGAAGGCCTCCGACGCGAGCATCTCGCCGATCAGGTCGAAATACCAGTCCGCGGTCGATGGCTCCAGTGCGACATCGATCCCGAACACGTCCGAAAAGACGTGATCCAGCCACAGCCGCGACGGCGTACCGCGAAACAGCGTGTAGTGATCGGCGAACACGCGCCACGCCGCACGCGGATCGGTCGCCGGAACGCCGTCGATCCGCGGGATCGCCAGCGCATCCAGATCGACGCCCTGGCTGTACAGCATCCGGTACAGATAATGGTCGGGCGCCAGTAGCAACGTCGTCGCGTCGGTCCAGTGTGCATTCTCGGCGAACCAGATCGGATCGGTATGGCCATGCGGACTGATGATCGGGAGCCCCGCGACTTCGGCGTAGAGCGCCCGCGCGATGTCGCGCGTCACCGGGTCGGCAGGAAGCAGGCGATCGGGATGCAGTTTCAACGCACGGGCCATTCCACTCTCCCACTTCCCAAGGTTCGAACCGCTTTTGCGCGGCCTGTCGACCATCTGGTAACCGGTGTCAGTTTTCGACGCAACCGCAAAGCGGCGGTGCGATCATGCCGCGTCGGGCTCCGCCGGCGGTGCCACCGAACCACGTCGGATGAGCGTCGACAGGAACAAGGACGGCTCCTCGACGAGATCGTTACCATCGTCGACACCGGCGATCAGCTTCAACGCGGCGGACCGTGCCATCGAGGCGATCGGCCAGCGCACCGTCGTCAAGGGTGGCCAGACATGCGCGGCGATCGGCGTATCGTCGAAGCCGACGATCGACAGATCATGCGGGATATCCAGACCACGCTGGCGGGCGGCGTGAATGATGCCCGCGGCCATCTCGTCGTTGGACGAGAAGATCGCGGTCGGCCGTGGCATCAGGTCGAGCAGGCGTTCGGCGGCGGCCAGCCCCGACTCGAACGTGTAGTTGCCATCCGCGATCATGCTGCGGGGCAGCGCGATCCCGGCTGCGGCCAAGGCGTCCTCGAACCCGAGACGCCGTTCGCGTGCCGACCGGAAGCCGTGCGGGCCTGCGACCAGGCCGATCCGGCGATGCCCTTGTGCGATCAGATACTCCGTCGCGATCCGCACCGCCTCCCGGTCGTTCGACGCAACCATGTGATCGTTGTCGTCGATCACGGCCGAGCCCATCCGCACGTAGCGACAGCCGATCACGTCGCACAGCGCCGCCACCGAGTCGTTCTCGCTCACCGGCGGCATCAGCAGCACCCCGAACAGCCTTTGGCGCTCCAGGAAGTGCCGCAGATCATCGAGCATCGTCGCAGAGCCGCGATCGAGCGGACGGACGACCATCTCGAATTCGGTCCCGTGAAGTGCCTCGAGCATGCCCTGCTGCACGTTCAGCACGGTCTGTGCATTGGGATTGTCGTGCACCAGCCCGATCAGGAAATTACGCCTGAGCGCCAGCGCGCGTGCCTGCGGGTTGGGAATATAGCCGAGCTCGCCGATGACATCCTCGACTCGCTTGCGCGTATCGTCGTTGAGCAATGGCGATCGGTTGATCACCCGGCTCACCGTCTTCTTCGAGACGCCGGCGATCCGCGCCACGTCGTTGATCGTAGGCTGGCCGGTTTTCTGCATTGGCTCGGCATAGCCGCGAGACATCGGATCGACCAGTCTCACCGTCGGCAAACCCTGTTCTTGCAATAAAAAGGACGGCTGCTTGTCAATGACACCGGTTTCCCATACGCTCGGGACAAAGCAGATTAACGCTATTACAGGAGGGGTTCTTGGCGGCACAGCCCGACACGACCGACAATATCCGGCATATCGCCCGTACTTTCGTCGATGCACGGCGTAGCGGCGCCGCCGTTCCGGAATTTCCGGGCGCCGTGCCTGCTACGTTGCGCGAGGGGTATGCGGTGCAGGACGCCGCGCTTCTCCTGGCCGATGGCATCGTCGCGGGGTGGAAGGTCGGGCGCATCAACCCGCCACTCGACGGGGTCGACCGCCTCACCGGCCCGATCTTCGCCGATCAGATCGTCACGCCAACTGATGATCCAGCGGCGGGCGATCCCGTGGCGATGCCGGTGTTTGCGGACGGGTTCGCCGCGGCGGAGGCTGAGTTCCTGCTGCGGATCGGCACCGCGCCTGATCCCGCCAAGACGCACTATACGATGGCCGAGGCACGCGCGATGGTCGACGCGGTTCATGTCGGGATCGAGATCGCCAGTTCGCCCTTCCCCGGCATCAACGCGCTTGGCCCTACCGTCACGGTGTCCGATTTCGGTAACAACAACGGGCTAGTGATCGGCGCGGATGCTGCGGGATGGCGCGATGGCGATATCAACGGCTGGCCGGTCGAGCTCTGGATCAACGATGCCTTGATCGGGGCCGCGACGAGTGCGACGATGCTCGACGGGCCATTTGGTGCGGTTCGGTATCTGCTCGAGCACATGGCCGCGCGTGGGATCGCGTTGTCATCCGGGCAGTGGGTCTCGACCGGGGCCGTTACCGGCGTCCATCCGGTCGCGATAGGCGACCGGGTCGAGGCGCGCTTTGACGGACGGTTCGCCGTCCATTGCACCATCAAGGCCCGCTAGAGGCTGCTTTTAGGAGAGAGTCCAATGGCAACGATGGACATGCCGGAAGGCACGGCAGGCGCGAATGGGGCCGGAGCAAATGAAACGAACGTAAATGGCATCGGCGGCAATATCGGCCGGTATCGCTGGCTGATCTGCAGCCTGTTGTTTGCCGCGACTGCGATAAACTATGTCGATCGCCAGATGATCGGCGTGTTGAAGCCGACGATTTCCGCCGAACTCGGCTGGAACGAGACGACTTATGCCGACGTGATCTTCTGGTTTCAGGCGGCCTATGCGATCGGCTATCTGAGTTTTGGCCGGATCGTCGACGTGCTTGGAGCGCGGATCGGCTATTCGGTGGCGTTCGTGATCTGGACGCTCGGGCATACGCTGTGCGGGTTTGCGGGCAACGCGTTCCAGTTCTCGGCGGCACGCGTCGTGCTCGGCCTCGGCGAGGCAGGCAATTTCCCAGCCGGCATCAAGGCCGTCTCCGAATGGTTCCCCGCCAAGGAGCGCGCGTTTGCGACCGGCGTGTTCAACGCGGGCGCCAACATCGGCGCGGTGATCACGCCGCTGATCGTGCCGATCATCACGATCGCATTCGGCTGGCGGATGGCGTTCATCATCACCGGCGCGATCAGCCTGATCTGGCTCGTCGCCTGGATCGCGATCTATCGCCGTCCGCGCGAAGTGGCGAAGCTCTCGCCTGCCGAGCTTGCGCATATCGAGAGCGATCCGGCGGACCCGGCGAAGAAGATCGGCTGGCTCAAGCTGCTCGGTTACCGCGAGACCTGGGCGTACGCGCTGGGCAAATTCCTGATCGACCCGATCTGGTGGCTGTTCCTGTTCTGGACGCCGGATTTCCTAGCCAAGACCTATCATCTCGATCTCAAGAGCTTTGGACCGCCGCTCGTCGCGATCTACCTCCTCTCCGACGTGGGCAGCGTTGCGGGCGGCTGGTCGTCGTCGAAACTGATGAAGCGTGGCTATTCCGCCAATTTCGCACGGAAGATCACGATGCTGGCGTGCGCGTTCCTGGTGATGCCGATCTTCTTTGCGCAATATGTCGACAATCTCTGGCTCGCGGTCGGGATCGTCGGGCTGGCGACGGCCGCGCACCAGGCGTTTTCGGCGAACCTCTACACGATCCCGTCGGATATGTTCCCGCGGGGGGCGGTCGGTTCGGTGGTCGGGATCGGCGGGACGGTCGGCGCGATCGGTGGCATGATGATGGCCAAGTTCACCGGCTATGTCCTGCAGACTACGGGGAGTTACACGCTGATCTTCGCAGTCGCGGGCAGCACGTATCTGATCGCGATCACCGTCGTTCATCTGCTGTCGCCAAGGTTGGCGAGAGTGGACGCGGACTGAGGCCTGCCCTTGTTCTCCCGCGACGGTGGGAGCCCAGACTGGGTCCCCGCCTTCGCGGGAGGACAAGTTTAGGACGACGAACACTTGGCCAAATCGCTCAATGCCGATTGGCCTTAAGGAGAGAGCAGTGAAGCGTTTCACCACGGCGTCCGTCCTCGCACTGGCTGTCGCCAGTATCGCGCCCGCCGCCGCACAGGACGCGACCGGCCTCCTCTTCCGCGCCTCCGCCGACAAAAGCCTCACCGCCGACTACGCCACCGGCGACCCCGTCCCCAATTTCCGCAGCGGCGTCGATATCACCCCGGACGGTGCGATCGGCGGCGCAGCGCGCTGGGCGGACGATGGCTACGTTGCCTGGAAAGCCCCCGGCAACATTCGCGCGGACCGTGGCACGCTCGCCTTCTTCTGGCGCGCCCGCACACCCGTCGGCGAAGCCCCGTTCGTGATCTTTCGCACCGGGTTCGCCGACCATTCGAGCTGGGACATGGCATTCCTGCGTGTCGACTGGAACGGCCACGGTTTCGACGCCTTCGTGACCGACGCGAACCTCTCGCGCATCCGCGTCTCGTGGACGATCCCACAAGCGCCAGCCGCTGACGCATGGTCACACATCGCCTTCGCTTGGGACGAGACCGTCGGCGTCCAACTCTTCGTCGACGGCAAACTGGTCGCGCGGAAGGACCAGAAGGCGGACCTCGACAGCGGTCTCGACCAGTTCGGCCTAGCCGGCCGCGTCATGTCCCCGCACCAAGTGCAGAGCCGCTACAATTTCATGCGCGGATCGGACCTCGACGAGATCCGCGTCTATGACCTCATGCTCGCCGCTACCGACGTCGCATCGCTCGCGGAAAAACGCGAACCGTCCCCCGCCTCCGCGACCGACCCGACCGCCAGACGCGCCGCATGGCTCCACCGCTACGGCTGGGACAAGTCCACGCCACCGGTGCTCGACACCCCCGTCACCCGAGTCCGAAAAGTCGAGTTCGCCGACGCTAAGGACCAGAAGCAATGGATGTGGAAAGGCGTCGACGGGATCGCCGAGACGACCTGGCCCGGCGTCTACAACCGCTCCCGCCTGCCTGGCCGCGACGATTATTTCGAGCTGCCCGACTGGAACACCTATGTCGAAGGCGGCAAGCGCTATGACCTGACGATCCCCCCTGGCGAGCGCGTCAATCGCGTCGAGATCCGCGGCGCAGCATATGGCCGCCTAGACTGGAGCGACGGAACAAAGCCCGTCCAGATCGCCACCCGCGCGCAAGGCGTAGTCCGCAGCGTCGACCAGTTCGCCTTGCGCACGGGCGGCGTGCTCAGCTTTACGAACACGATGCAGGAGCAGCCGATCCAGGAGCTCTGGGCCTACGACATCGGCGCGGGCGCGGAACCCGTCGGCAGCTTCACGCTCTCCTACACCGTCGACGCGGCTGCATCGCCGAACCTCGCAGCACTCGCGCCCCTGAACGCCTACATCACCGGCCGGTTCGCCCCCGACGAGCGCAGCACCGTCGTCGCGATGCCCTCCGCCGGCCTCAAAGCCGCGGTCGGTGCAGGCACAGGCGGCGCATCGGGCGCCCCCGTCCGCCGCACGGACTCAGCCCCGATCGTCCACATCCTGATCCCGGCAAGCTTCGGCGACGCACTCCCCGACCGCCCCCTTGCCCGCGCGTTCGACTACGGCTGGCAGAACCTCAACGACGGCCTCGACGGCATCGCGATCGATATCCCCGCACTGACAGCCAAGCCCAACGCCGCCGGCCTGATCGCGCTCAACGTTCGTGTTAAGGACCCGATCTGGCCCGGCCGCGACATGATCGACCTCTCCGTCTCGGTCCGCCCGAACGAAGCGCGCACGCTCTGGCTCGACCTGCGAGACCGCATCCTGCCGAACGACAGCCTGTACTTGACGATCGCCAGCGCCGCCCCCGACTTCGACGCCGCCGCGCTGAACGGTGCCAAGATCCGCCTCGTCTTCAAACCCCGCACCGCCGCCCTCACCGAACACGTCGCCGACCGCATGGCGCAGGTGAAGGATAATTGGGGCTTTCTCGTCGAGGAACACACCGCGTCGAAGCGCGCTGGCCTCTACCAGCGCCTCTTCGCCGACATCTCCGACCTGCTCCGCGTCGATCCCGACAAGGCTCGCGCCCGCGCCTATTGGGCCGACATCAATTATCGCCCTGAGAACCTCCCAAACTTCGTCCAGCCTGTCGCCCCCGCCGGCATCCCCCTATGGGCTTTCCGCCAACTCGAGGACCTGAAACGAGTCCGCCAGTTCGTCATGTGGTGGATCGACGAACGCCAGGTTCCGTATGGCGATTTCGGCGGCGGCCTTTCCGACGATACCGACCTGACGCAGCAATGGCCCGGCCTAGCGCTGATGGGTGTCGAGCCCGACAAGATCAACGCTTCGCTCCGGGCGTTGTCCGACGCGGTCTACAAGAACGGTATGATCGTGAACGGGCTCGGCTACATCACAGCCGACGAACTGCACGCGTACGAGGAGGGCCTGAACAGCAACGCCGAACGGCTGTACCTCAACTGGGGCGAACCCAAGGCCGTGGAGCGCCTGATGGATAACACGCGCGCTCTGCAAACCGTAATCCTCAGGAACCCCGCCGGCCATATGCACTTCGCCAGCAACTGGTATGGCGGGCGGAAAATGTACCGCGAAGGCGCGTGGGAATGGCAGAAACCCTATGCCTTCACCGTCATGCACGGCCCGATGCTGGTCGGCCTCTACAATGCCAACCCGCTCGCGCGCGGCCTCGTCACCGGCGTGATCGACGGCTGGATGGCGCACGGCAAGCTGGGCCCGGACGGCAGCTGGAGCTATCCCAACGAGATCAACTGGCGCACCGACGCCGAGCGCGCCGGCGACGGCGGCGGCATCACCACGTCGTTGCAGGCGAGTTGGGCAGCATGGCGCTACACCGGCGACGAGAAATACCTGCGACCGATCAAGGCACGGCTCGCGAAGGCCGGTCCCGGCGCGCTGGCCGAGTTCAACGAGAACGCGTTCGACGCGCTTCCCGAAGGTGCCGCGGCGCGCGCCAAGCTGGCAGCTAGCAAGTCTGAGGACCCGTTCGCCCGCTACACCGCCTGGGCCGCAACGGGCGACACCACGCTGTTGGAAGCGCTCCACGCCGACGCCATCGCCGACAAGTCGCAGCACATGGACATGTACACCGAGGGCCATTGGTGGAGCGACCGCGTCGATCAGCCGAGCGAGATCCTGCAACGCGAACGCCTCGGTGGCGTCGCACTCCGCCGCAACCAGAGCTGGCCCGGCAATACCGTAAGCTGGCGCTTCGCCGAGCCGGGCGCGGCCGAGCGCGTCGCAATCCTGCTGCCGGGCGCCACGCCGACGAAGTTCCGCGTGATCGCGTACAACGCAAGCGACCACGCCCAGCAAGCGACGATGTCGACCTGGACCGTCACCGCAGGCCGCTGGTCGATGCAGGCTTCGAGCAGCACCGACGGCGGCAAGACGCTCGCGCCGATCGGGGCTGCGCGGGCCATGACACTCGAACGCAGCGCAAGCACCGACGTCTCCTTCGCACCCGGGACGACGGTGTTCGACTTCGCATTGATCGAGGCCGGCGCACCGGTCGACGAGCGCGCCGACCTTGGCATCGGCACGGACGACGTGGTCGTGAACGGCCGGAGCGTAAGGGTCACCGTCCACAGCCTCGGTGCGAAGGACGCGAAAGGCGGCCGTGCGGAACTGGTCGACGCGGCGGGGAGGATCGTCGCCACTGCGAGCATTTCCCCGCTAGCCGCCCCGCTCGATCTTCGGCCGAAGACAGTGATCGTGAAGCTGTCGATCCCATCCGGCGTCGATCTCTCGACGCTGACCGTGCAGGTCGCGCTCGCCGGAGACGAACCGGAGATCACCCAAGCCAACAACCGCGTCCCGCTCCGATGATGAACCCGCGTACACCAGTAATTCTTACACCCCCTCCCCAGTCCGTTCGTGCTGAGCGAAGTCGAAGCACCTTTTCTTGGGGCACACCCTTCGACTTCGCTCAGGGCGAACGTAGGTATCGGGAATGACTCCGGACCGCAGAAGCGTACTCGTTGGACTGGGAGCATCAGCCTTCCTTGCTACGAACGTGCGTGCCCAACCCACCCCGTCCCTACGCCAAGCCCTCGACGACGCCGCCGCGACCCACCCAGACGAAGCGCTCCGCGTGCTAGCCTCCTTCGACGCGAGCATCCTACAACCCGGTGACCGCCTAGACCTGACCACCGCCCGTGCCGGCCTCAAGATCGACGCCGCTATCGCCCAGTCCGCCTTCGGCCGCATCGGACGCAGCCCTTACCGCGTCACACCGACGACCGGCGCCTGGAAGGCCCCGCGTCCGGATCCAGCGAAGATCGACGCGGACACCGCTGCGATCCTCGCCGACGCCGAAGCCGGCATCATCCTTCCTCGCCTATCTCTCGACCGCACAGTCGATGCGCTTCGATCCGCGCCTGCGAACCCCGCGATCGACCGACAGATCGCCGCGCTCGAAAGTCTGCGCGACACCGCCCCTTCCGTCCCCGGCGTCGGCCGGTTCCGGGGCGGCGCGGACTGGTACGCGCTGCAACTCCAACGCTCGCTCGGCACCATGACTCTGGCCTATGCCGAACGCCGACTCTTCAGCGAACTGAACCGCCTTCACGCCCGCGCAACGCACCTGTTCGACCAAATCGGCGCGCCGAACGGCACGGTCGCAGAACGCTACGCCGAACTCTGGCGAGACGAGCACTTCCTTTACCCGGACACCGACGCGGGCCGGACCGAAGCCATTACCGACATGAACCGCATGCTCGCCACGGCGCGAACCCATATCCCGGCAGCATTCGGTACACTCGCTCCCTGGTGTCTGAACGCCAGCGCCCGCGCGCTGTCCCCGCAAGAGATCGCTGCCGGCCGAGGTGGCTACCGCGAAGTTCCGACGCCAGCCCACCCCGGCGCCTATGTCGCCGACCTGAAGGACATCCGCCGTCGCCCCCGCTGGACGCTGCCCAGCGTCGTCGCGCACGAATTGCTCCCCGGCCACATGATCCAGCTTGGTCTGGAAGGCGCCACCCCGCCCCATTCGCTCCGTATCGACTACGCCTCGGCGTTCGTCGAAGGTTGGGGCATCTACGCCGAGCAACTCGCCGAACAGGCCGGCGCCTATGCCGACCCGCACGACGCGCTCGGCCACATCCACTGGCTCCTGTTTCGCGTCGCCCGCGCACTCGTCGATCTCGGCATCCACCTCCACGGCTGGTCGATCGAACAAGCCCGCGAGCGCCTCGTCGAATGGCAGGGCGAACCCGCGTATTTCGCGCCGTTCGACGTCGAACTCGCGCGCATCCCGCTCGAACCAGCCACGCGTGTCGCCGAGGCGATGGCGTGGCTCACGATCGCCGATACCGCGCGCGGTAAACCTCCGGTCGCGTATCACACCACGCTGCTCGTCCACGGTCGCCAGCGCACCGATGATATCCGAAAGATCCCATCATGACCTTCACCCGACGCGATGCCTTCACCACGCTCGGCGCAGCCGGCGCGTTGCTCGTTCCCGGCGAGGCACCTGCCCGTACCGCAGCAAAGACTACGCCCGCCGCCCCCGACTGGCGCCGCGGTCTGGATAACCAGCGTATCGCCGATCTAGGCGACGGCCGCTTCCTGAACCCGGTGATGGCCGGCGACCGACCCGACCCCGCAATCCTGAAGGACGGGTCGGACTATTACATGACTTTCTCCAGTTTCGATTCCTATCCTGGGCTCGTCATCTGGCACTCGCGCGATCTGGTGAACTGGCAACCGGTCGGCCCGGCCCTCACGCGCAACATCGGATCGGTCTGGGCGGTCAGCCTTGAGAAGCACGACGGCCGCTATTTCCTCTATATCCCGGTGAAAGCCGAGCCGAACTCGATCTGGGTGATCCACGCAGATCGCATAGAAGGGCCGTGGAGCGATCCGGTAGACCTTGGCCTGCACAAGCATATCGACCCGTGCCACATCGTCGGCGAGGACGGCAGTCGCTGGCTCTTCCTGTCGGGCGGGGACCGCATCCGCCTCGCCGCCGACGGCCTTTCGACAGTCGGTGCGGTCGAGCACGTCTATGATCCGTGGCGCTATCCCGAGCACTGGATCGTCGAGGGGTTCTCGCCGGAGGGGCCCAAGATCGTCCGCCACGGCGGCTGGTTCTACCTCATCACCGCGGTGGGCGGCACCGCCGGACCGCCGACCGGGCATATGGTGATCGCAGCGCGCTCCCGCTCGATCCACGGCCCTTGGCAGGATTGTCCCGCCAACCCGATCGTCCGCACCACCGACACCGCCGAACGCTGGTGGTCGCGGGGTCACGCCTCGCTCGTAGAAGGGCCGGCAGGCGACTGGTGGGCACTCTATCACGGGTTCGAGAACGGCTATTGGACGCTCGGCCGCCAGACGCTGCTCGATCCCGTGGAGTGGACCGCCGATGGCTGGTTCCGGATGAAGGGCGGCGACCTGTCGAAGCCGCTTGCGAAACCGAAAGGCGGCACCACGGTCCCGCACGGCCAGATACTCTCGGACAATTTCGAGACCCTCGCGCTCGGGACGAAATGGAGCTTCTTCCGCCCCCGCCCCGACGAGGCGAAACGCGCGTCTGTCTCCGGCAACACCCTGACGCTCGCCGCCAGCGGTAGTGCGCCCGTCGACTCCTCCCCGCTGCTGCTGATCGCCGGCGACACGCGCTACCAATTCGAATGCGATGTCGCGATCGATCCCGGCACCACCGCCGGGTTGATCCTGTTCTACGACGACAAGCTCTATTGCGGGCTCGGCTTCGACGGCGACCGGTTCGTCACGCACCAATATGGCGCCGAACGTGGCCGTCCCACGAACCCGCACGGCCGTTCGATGCGGATCCGCGTCACCAACGATCGCCATATCGTCACGTACGACACCAGCGGCGACGGCGGCCGGACCTGGCACCGGTTCGATCGCGGGATGGAGGTGTCGGGCTACCACCACAATGTCCGTGGCGGTTTCCTGATGCTGCGACCGGGACTGTACGCAGCGGGAAAAGGCGTAGCGCGCTTCCGAAATTTCCGGTTCTCTGCTATCTGATACTGGATACTCGCCGGTCCTCTCGATCGCGCGCCTGCGTGCCTGCCGCGCGTCCAAATCTTCGGGGAGTCCGGTTTGCAGATTGTGACCTTGTGCCTGTTCCTGTTGCTCGCCGTCGTGGTGAGCGGCATCGTCTCGCGCATGCTGCCCTCGGCGTTGCCCCGGCCGCTGGTACAGATCGCGCTCGGCGCCTTGATCGGCATGGTCGCGCACGTCCGGGTCGAACTGGATCCCGAACTCTTCTTCCTGCTGCTCGTCCCGCCCCTCCTGTTCCTGGACGGCTGGAGGATCCCGAAGGACGAACTCTTCCGCGATCGTGGCGCCGTGTTGGGGCTCGCGCTCGGCCTCGTTTTCCTCACCGTCCTTGGCATGGGCCTCTTCATTCATTGGCTGATCCCGGCGATGCCGCTGGGGGTCGCGTTCGCGCTCGCAGCCGTGGTGTCGCCGACCGATCCTATCGCGGTCTCGGCGGTCGCGCAGAACGCGCCGATCCCGAAGCGGATGATGCATATCCTCGAAGGCGAAGCGTTGCTGAACGACGCGTCCGGCCTGGTCTGCGTCCGCTTTGCGATCGCCGCCGTGCTGACCGGCACCTTCTCGTTCGCCGATGCCGCCGCGACCTTCGCGTGGATGGCGATTGCGGGCGTGGCGATCGGCGTCGGTGTCGCGCTCGGCATCGTTGCGACCAAGAGTGCGTTCGCGCGGCGGTTCGGTGACGAAGCCGGATCGAATATCCTCGTCAGCCTGCTGATCCCGTTCGCCGCCTATCTGCTGGCCGAGCACATTCACGCGTCGGGCGTGCTCGCCGCCGCCGCCGCGGGGATCGCAATGAGCTTTACTGATGCCACGACGGCGGTCGCGGCCGGAACGCGTATCCGCCGTCGTGCGGTCTGGGACATGCTACAGTTCACGCTGAACGGTGTGATCTTCGTGCTGCTCGGCGAACAATTGCCCGAAGTGTTCGTCCGTGCGCGCGATACCGTGACGTCGACGGGGCATGTCAGCCCGTGGTGGCTTGCGGTCTATGTCGTCGCGGTCGTCGCCGGTCTGGCGATTCTGCGCTACGGTTGGGTTTGGGTATCGCTCCAGTTCACGCTGCTCCGCGCGCGACGTCGCAATGACCCCGCCGCCGGTGAGAGCCCGCCACGCCGGATCATCGCCGCGATGTCTTGCGCCGGCGCGCGCGGCGCGATCACGCTGGCGGGCGCGCTGACGTTGCCATTGAGCATGGCCGACGGGACGCCGTTCCCGGCGCGCGACCTAGTCATCTTCCTGGCGTCGGGTGTTATCCTGTCGTCGCTCGTGATCGCTGCGGTAGGGTTGCCGCTGCTCCTGCGCGGACTAAGCCTGCCGCCCGAAACCGGCGTCGGCGCGGCGCGCGATCAGGCCAAGCTGGTTGCGGCTAACGCGGCGATCGCAGAACTTGACCGCGTCCAGCACCGGATGGCCGAGGGACGCGACGATCCCGACCGCTTCACCGATATCGCCGCGCGCCTGATGGACCAGTATCGCGAACGGATCGACAGCCTCTCGACCCAGCCGGAAGATCGTTCACAGCATGGCGATGGCGTGATCGAACGCGACATGCGCCTCGCTGCGGTCCGTGCCGAACGCAACGCAATCTTCGATCTGGCGCGCCGCCGTGAGATCGGCGTCGAACTGGCGGAGCAATTGGGGCGCGAACTCGACTTGGCCGATGCCCGACTGTCACGTCAGGTACTGCACTGAAGGCCGGCGTTGAGCGCCCCGCTTGTCCGTGTGACTGAAACCAGCGGGGCGCTGAAGGTTACGCGATACTAGGCGATGCCTCTGACGCGCGCTATGCCGCTTTAACATGAATCTAGTATGAACGAGGTGCCCTGCCCGTCCGTGCGACACTCTCGTATCCGGGCAGGGCACCGAGGACGCGGCGGCCGTTCGGCCGCGCATCGCTGACGACAAGCTAGCAGGAGATGCCGAGGTGAGAAGCACGGCCCATCACGTCTGCGCCTCGCCTTGTCCGAAATCGAGGTACGTTGCGGCGTCCGTCCGCCCGTGACCTGTCTTCAGCGCCGTGTCCCTGTGCCTTGGGGCAGTTTGACCTTGCGGAGTGACGCAATCATCGCGCGGGCACCCGGCGGCGCCACCTGTACGAAAAGCTCGAAAAGATCGGTGTCGCTCAGCGCATCGGCATCGACACCGATCGGCAACGCAATCGCCTGACGGCTCCGGGCACCCGGCTGCGCTTCCAGGACGATCGTCCGCCATGTCATGCCGACCGGCGGCTGCCCGACCACGTCGTCGAACTCCCCGGCGACCATGTTCCTCAGTCGCAATCGTCGGTCGAGGTTCTTGTCGAACCACGCCTCGTCTCCAGCGGTCGCGATCTGGACTGCCATTGCCTTCTGGTTCTTCACGCGTCTTCGACTCCTGCGCATTCGAGACGAGACAGGTGTTGCCAGATTGCCGCAGATGCAACCGCTCAATAATTCAGGGGCCAACTCGCTGTTGATAATAACTATCAGAAACATTAGCGGGGCGGCGTAACGTAAAGGGTATCACATGACATATCGTCTCGGCATCGCTTTCCTGCTGGGTTCCGCCGCTCTCGCAGTCGCACCCGGCTATGCGCAGACCGCGCAAAACGATGACGAATCGGGAGTCATCGTGGTCAACGCACAGCAGGCGCGCACTCAGGCGTTGTCGGGCACCAAGACCGATACCCCCCTCGCCGAGACGCCCCAGTCGATTACCGTCATCACCGCTGATGATATTGCAGGCCGCAGCTTGCAGAACCTCAACCAAGCGCTTCGCTTTGTCGCAGGTGTGACGCCCGAAACGCGCGGGTCGAGCGGCGAGGTCTATGACCAGTTCAAGCTGCGCGGCTTCGACGCGCCGGTCTATCTCGACGGCCTGAAGCAGTTCGGCAGCCCGTCGGGCTATGCCGTGCCACAGGTCGACGTCTCACGTCTCGACCGGATCGAAGTGATCAAGGGGCCCGCATCGGTATTGTACGGCCAGTCGAGCCCCGGCGGCCTCGTCGCGGAATCGAGCAAGCTCCCGCTCGATCAGGCGCTCTACGGCGCGATCAGCGGCACCTACGGCAATTACGATCTCTACCGCGTCGATGCCGACATCGGCGGGCGAGCGGGCGAAGGCGTTCTCTGGCGGATCAACGGCAGCGCGAATGGCGCCGACACGCAGCAGAAGTTCGGCAAGCGCGAACGCCAGACGATCTCGGGCGCCGTGACGGCAGGCGCGGGCAGTTCGACCAGCTTGACCCTGCTCGGCGCCTATTCGCATGATCCGTATAACGGAGACTACGGCGTGTTTCCGGCCAGCGGAACGCTACTCGCCAATCCGAACGGCAAGCTCCCGACCAGATTCGACGGAGGCGAGGCTGGCAACCGCTTCAGCCGCGAGCAGGCGGCACTCACCTACATCTTCCGCCACGATTTCGGCGGCGGCTGGGCGTTCCGCTCATCGGGTCGCTATCAGTATGTAAAGTCGGCGCTCGGGCTGATCTATACCGCAGGGGCGCTCGATACGAGCGATCCGACCCAACAGACGTATAGCCGTGCATCCTATGCAACGCGCGAGCAGCTCAACAATTGGACGTTCGACAACCAGCTGACCGGCTCAGTCCAGACCGGTCCCGTCCAGCACACGCTGTTGTTCGGCGTTGATCGCCAAGTCGCGCACTCGACCGAGGATTTCGCTTTTGGTTCTGCACCGTCGATCAACGGCTTTGCGCCGGTGTACGGAACGGTATCCCCGCCGCAGAGCGTAGCGGCGGTGCCTAATCCGTTCGGCGGCTACATTGCGACCCGCCAGCGTCAGCAGGGCCTCTACGCGCAGGATCAGATGTCGCTCGGCGAGCTCCGCGTGGTGCTCAGCGGCCGACAGGACTGGGCGCGCGCGCAACAGTTCGGCGGCGCTGCGAAACACGACGAGAAGTTCACCTACCGTGCCGCAGCGCTCTACACGCTGCCGTTCGGCCTCGCGCCGTATGCGAGCTATTCGACGTCGTTTGAACAGCAGGCAGGTACCGTGCTCCGTCCCGATGGATCGTTCGGCATCGCCGATCCGTCGCTCGGCAAGCAGTTCGAGGCCGGCGCGAAATTCACGATCCCGGGCACGCAGATCCTGCTCTCGGGAGCGTGGTTCCGCATCGACCAAACCAACGTGCTGACCTCGACGCCGACGTTCTCGGTCTCGACGCAGACCGGCAAGGTCCGCTCGCAGGGCGTGGAATTCGAGGGTAGCGCGCCGCTGCCGTACGGCTTCAACGCCCGTGCTGCCTATAGCCGTCAACGCGTGAAGGTGACGCAAGACGTAAACGATCCAACGCGCGTCGGACGTGGCCTCGAAACCGTCGGGCGCGGTGGAGCGTCGCTAGGCCTCGACTGGGCGCCGCCCGTGAGTGCCTTGGAAGGGCTGACAATCGGCGGGGCGGTGCGTCACGTCGACCAGGTCTATGCAGGCGTCACGCCGACCGAGACCGTCGGTCGCAACAGCCCGTCCTACACGGTCTATGATGCGCTGATCCGTTATGACTTAGAGAAGCTCGCGCCATCGCTGCGGGGCCTTAGCCTTGCGGTCAACGGCGCGAATATCTTCGACAAGAAGTATCTGACGTCGTGCTTCGCCAACTACAACTGGTGCTGGTACGGCAACCGCCGGACGGTACAGGCGACGATCGGCTATCGTTTCTGACCCAAGCTATCGACGTTCCCAACCGAGGTTGCAGAGCAACATCGGTTGGGAACGTCGATAGCTAGCGGCGATCAGGCGACCAAGGCGCAGCGTTTCGCTATAGGCCGGCGCATGATACCGGTCCTCTACAGCTTCCGACGCTGCCCATACGCGATGCGCGCGCGTCTCGCGATCGCGGCGAACGATCGTCGCGTTGAACTGCGCGAGATCGTCTTGCGGGAAAAGCCGGCGGCGATGATCGACGCGTCGCCCAAGGGAACCGTGCCGGTGCTAGTGCTGCCGGACGGGACGGTGATCGACCAGAGTCTAGACATTATGCGCTGGGCCTGTGCGAACACACGCGATGCTGAATGGCCGACTGGTAGCAACGCCGGGTTGATCGCAACGAACGACGGCGAATTCAAACACCATCTCGACCGCTACAAATACGCCGCTCGCTACGACGTCGATCCGATCGAGCACCGCGGCGCCGCGACCGTCCTGCTCTGCGACCTGGACGAGCGGCTCCGTGCTACCGGCAGTCTGGGCATCAGCCCGCAGTCGATGACTGATCTTGCGATCATGCCGTTCGTCCGCCAGTTCGCGCAAACCGATCGATCCTATTTCGATGGTTTGCCGTTCGAGCGGCTACGCGCGTGGCTGGCGATGCACCTCGCATCGGCGCTGTTCGCTCGGGTCATGATACGCCCGACGCCTTGGCAACCGGACGATCCTCCGATGATATTCCCGACGACGACCGACGCGCAGTAGGAGGCCCCGGCAAAACCGAGGCCCCCTGCCCGCGTCAGAAGCCGACGCTGATCGTCCCGAACACCTGGCGCGGTGCGACCGGGAACTGGTTGAACGTGCCGCTTGCCGCGCCGATGCTGAGCGTCGAGGCGGCGCGCTTGTTCGTAATGTTGGTAACGTTGAGGCTGACCGTCGCCGTCTTGACGATCTCCCCTTCCGACAATGGCACGCGCGCAGCGATGCGGCCGGACAGCGTGAAGTAGGACGGCACCGACAGGTCGTTGGTATAGGTCGCGAACCGTTTGCCGATATAGTCGCCGACGAGCTGCGCGTCGAAGATGCCGTAATTCGCCGAAGCGGTGAATTTGTTGAGCCAGTCGGGGCTGCCCGGTACCTTCTTGCCCGCGGTCGCGACGGTGCTCGTACCGCTGATGTAGTTCTCCTCGTAGCGTGAGTTGTTGTACGATAGCGCATCGTAGAACGAGAAGTGCGAGCCGAATCGGAACGTGCCCGCGATGTCGAACCCGTCGGTCTTCACCGCACCGACGTTCTGCAGGATCGCCGCGCCGCTGACGACCGCAGTCACAACCGGGTTCGGGCTGATCCCGAGCAGGCGGTTGCTGAAGTCGACGTGATAGACGCTGATCTGGCCATCGAAGCCGGTCAACGGGCCAAGGTTCAGCGCATGATGCGAGCGAAGGCCCGCCTCATAGGTCCAGCTCGTCTCGGGCTCGACGTCCTGCTTGAACAGGTCGAACGCCGCCTGGCTGCCGAGCGCGAACGGCGACAAGCCGGCCGCAGCGCTCGTCTGGAACTGGCGAATATTCTTCTGGACGTTGACGAACACCTGCTCGTTGTCGGTCGCATCCCACAGCGCACCAAGCTGTGGCAGGAAGTATTTGTGCGTATCGATCTTGCCGACCGGCAGCGCGACCGAGCCGGTGAACGAGCCCGGGATCGGCTGCGTCGGGACGCGCTGCGACGCGTTCTGGAACGTGCTCTTGACGCCCCCCTGGATCGTGAGCGTCGGCAAGACCTTCCAGCTGTCCTGGATGTGCGCCTGGTATTCGTCGACGCGGACTTCGCTGTGATATTGCGTGATCAGCGGCGTCAGTTCTTCGCGCGGACGCTGGTATGGCGTGCTCGGATCGTTGACCGGGAACGGATACCAGCGGCGATATGCGGACGAGCTCTGATGCTCGTACCAGACGCCGAACTCGACATGATGCGCGCCGATATCGAGCGCGACCGTGGAGACGAGGCCACCGCGGTCGATCCGGTATTCTGTCGTGCGCGTCGCGAGGCCCGAGCCGCCGAACACCTGGGTGAGGTTCTGGCCCGGATAGTAGAACGAGAACAGCTTGGGCAGACCGGCGACGTCGATCGGACCGCCGATGACGCCGACGCCGTCATTGTGATGGTAATAGGCCTGGTTCGAGAAGGTGACCTTATCGCTGACGTTCCAGTCGTATTTGACGTAGCCGAGATAGTCGGTGCGTGCCGCGACACCGTAGTAATTGCGGTAGTTCGACCCATCCGCCTTGTACGCGCCGGAGTTGAGATAGGTCAGCATTGCGTTGAAATCGGGATAGACGAACGGGCGGACATACGGCGCGGTGGCTTGCGTCGCGGTCGTGATGACGGTCGAATCCTCGTTCGGCTCGGTCTTGTCCGAGAACGCGCCGTAGAGCGTCAGCTTGCCGTTCGAGTCATCGTGGACGAACTTGGCATTGGCCTGATAGCCGCCCTGAATACCGTTGAAATCCCACGCCTTCGCCTTCTGCCGCGAGCCAGAGATGTAGAACGCGTTGCCGTTGCCCAGATCGCCGCTGTCGATCCGCGCGAACAGTCGCGATGTCGAGTGGCTGCCGAGCGTCTGGTCCACTTGGACGCCAAGATCCTTTTTGGGGTCGCTCGAGAAGGTATCGATCGTACCGCCGAGGTTGCTGGTCGATGCGGTGCCGAGATCGCCCGCGCCGCTGGCCAGCGTGACGCGCGAGACGTTCTCCGAGATGATTGCACGTTGCGGCGACAAGCCGTTGTAATTGCCGTAATTCTGATCGCCCAGCGGCAGGCCGTCGAGCGTGTAGCCGAGTTGCTGCGCGTTGAAGCCGTGGACGAACAGCGAGATGTTCTGCTCGTTGTTGCCCCATGGATCGGCGGTGAGGAAGGTGACGCCCGGCAACGTCTGGAGCGCCTTCAACGGGCTGACGCCGGGAAGGATCTTCTGCATGTCGACGCCGCTGACCTGCGTCACCGATCGCGTGTTCGCGCCGGTGACGACGATCGTATCATCCTGCCCGGCGGGCGGGGTTGCTGGATCGGCGGGATCGGCCACTGGAGCAGGCGAACCCGGCTCCGCATCCTTGGCAACCAGCGACTGCGCCGTTGCGGTTATTGGCACGCCGACCACGACAAAACCGATAGCGCTGCACAACAGCCGCGCGGCCGTACGAGAAAACATCGTCATTCTTGAAAACCCCTAGCGAGATCGATCGATCGTCACTCCCGGGGCTGCGCCTATTGGCACTGCGAGACAGTCGGATGACCGTTGCGCTACAGATTTAATATGGTGCGGTGCAGCGGTCCAAAAGGCCGCTGCACCGCCGCCGCATCACTTCGCGGTCACCGTCAGGCCGCGGTCTTCGAGCATCGGGCCGATATCCGGGTCCTTGCCGTAGAACGCCTTGAACATCGGACCGTAATCCTCGGTATGGCCCTTCGACAGGATCATGTCGCGGAAGCGCTGGCCGTTCGCACGCGTAAGCCCGCCATGCGCCATGAACCACGCATACGCGTCGTTATCGAGCATCTGCGTCCACAGATATGCGTAGTAGCCGGCCGCATAGCCACCCGCCCAGATGTGCGCGAAATAGCTGGTCCGATAGCGCGGCGGCACGTCCTTCGTGTCGAGGCCCATCGAGTTGAGCGCTTTGGTCTCGAACGCATCGACATCCTGCGGCCCGGCCGACGCCGGCAGCGAATGCCAGTCCTGATCGAGCGTCGCCGCCGCGACCAGTTCCCCCAGTTCATAGCCCTGGTTGAACTTCGCCGCGTTCTTGATCTTGGTGACGAGCGCCTGGGGCATCACCGCGCCGGTGCGATAATCCTTGGCGTAGTTCGCGAACACCTTGGGATCGAGCGCCCAATGCTCGTTGAACTGCGACGGGAACTCGACCCAGTCGCGCGCGGTGTTGGTGCCCGAGACCAAAGGATAGGTCTGGTTCGCGAACAGCCCGTGCAGCGCGTGGCCGAATTCGTGGAACATCGTCGTCACGTCGTCGAACGTGATCAGCGCAGGCTGGCCCGGCGCGGGCTTGGTGAAGTTGCCGACGTTATACACGACGGGTTTCGTCTTCAGCAGCTTCGACTGGCCGACGAAGTTCGACATCCACGCGCCGCCCGCCTTGTTGTCACGCTTCCAGTAATCGAAATACATCAGGCCCAGTTCGGAGCCGTCCTTGTCGAACACCGTGAAGATGCGGATGTCCGGCTGGTAGGTCGGGATGTCGCGGCGTTCCTTGAAGGTGACGCCGTAGAGCTGGTTCGCTGCGAAAAACACACCGTCGGTCAGCACGCGGCTGATCTCGAAATACGGCTTCAGCTCGTTCTGGTCGAGGTCGTACTTGGCCTTGCGCACCTTGTCCGAATAGAAATCCCAGTCCGATGGCGCGAGCGGGAACGATGCGCCGGTCGCGTTGATCGTCTTTTGCAACTCGGCCGCCTCTCGACGCTGCTCCGCGACGGTCGCGGGGACGAGCTGCGTCATGAAGCCCTTCGCCGCCGCCGGGGTCTTCGCCATCTGGTCGTACAGCGAGTAGGCGGCATAGTTCGGATAGCCGAGCAGCTGCGCCTTCTGCGCGCGCAACTGCGCTATCTTCTGGATCAGCGCGCGCGTATCGTTGGCGTCACCGCGCTGCGACCGGTTCCAGCTCTTCTCGAACAGCGCCGCGCGGGTCGCACGATCGGAGAGCGAGGCGAGCGCCGGCTGCTGCGTCGTGTTCTGGAGTGACAGCACGTACTTGCCGGGCATCCCCCGCTCCTTCGCGCCTTCGGCAGCGGCCGCGATCTCCGCATCGCTTAGGCCCGCAAGCTTGGCCTTGTCGTCGACCACCAGCGCGCCTGCCTTGGTCCCGGCGAGCAGCTTCTGCTGGAAGTCGGTCGTCGCGGTCGAGATCTGCGTGTTGAGCAACCGCAGCTTGGCCTTGTCGGCGTCGTTCAACTGCGCCCCGGCATGCAGGAAATCGCTGTGATAGATCTCGAGGACCTGCTTCTGTTCGGCATCGAGACCGAGCGAATCCTTTTTCGCATACAGCGCCTGGACGCGCGCGAAGAGCTTGGGATCGAGGTAGATCGCATCGCTATGCTGCGCGAGCTTGGGCGCCTCGGCGGACCGTACCGCGTCGAGTGCATCGTTGGTGTTCGCCTGCGACACGCCGAAGAACGCCTGGCTCGCGCGATCGAGCGTCCCGCCCGAGCGTTCCATCGCCTCGATCGTGTTCGCGAAGGTCGGCGCAGCGGAGTTGTTGGCGATCGCCTTCATTTCGGCGATCTGCTCGGCCATGCCCTGTTCGAGCGCAGGCTGATAATCGGCATCGGTGATCTGGTCGAAGCGCGGCGCCTGGAACGGCAGCGTGCTGGGCACGGTCAGCGGATTGACGCGCGACGGTTTGGCAATCGGTTTGGAGGGGGTTTGCGCGGAGGCGGCGCTGGCGATGCAACAGAGAAGAGCAGCGGAACGAAGCAGGCTGGAACGCGACATCGAGGACTCACAATGGCAGGAGTGATGACGCTCTTCTTGCATGGAGCGACGAGCGGTTACAACGTCCGTTATCGCTGATCGTGGACGCCGCCCAACGGATCGATCGCCAGCAACAGCCGCGTGATCCCCGTGGCCGCGACAGGCGGCGAACGATGGAGAATTTCCGGTCGCTCCGCCCATACCCGCCCTTTGAACAGGCCGACCTCGCCGATTTGCAGTTGGCCATGCGCGACGAGTGGGTCGGCATGAACCCCGCGCGCCGCGAGCCACTGCGTTCCAGGACCGACGAGCGGCATCAGCAATCGTACCGTCACGTTGTCGGCGTGAAACTTCCGGCATGCATCGGTCTGGATCACATCCAACCGAACGCGCAGACGGTCGCACGCGACGATCTCCGCAAAGCGCACCGCGAGCGCGGCAAGCTCGTCCGCAAGCCCGAGGTCGACCAGGTATCCCGCGTTCGCCAGCGATATGGGTAACGCCCGCGGTACGTCGACGACATCCATCTCGTCGTCGATGTCGTCGATCGCATCCCAGCCCAGTTCGCTGACCGCCGCGCCGTACTCCGGCGCAAGCCGTTGCCAGATCGCCAGATGCACGGTTTCGTCCATGATGCGCTCGAGGATCGCCGGATCACGTCCGATCGCCACTGCGGCGCGTAACTCAGGCTCTTTTTCACGTGTATCCATCGGCATTCGCTCCGCAAAGCGCTCAATGATATGGTGTATCATACCGCACTCGTGTCATCGTATCGGCAGAAGGTCAACCCGCTCGAAGCCTCGCATAGTTTTGCTTGCTGCGCCGACGCTTGCGCTGTTGCCCGAGCGCAGGCAGTAGGCGGGCAAACCTCAGGAGTTCCGACATGGCCAGCGCATTAGAAATCGATCAGTCGAGCATCGTCGACAACGACATCCAGAAGCAGATCGAGTTCCTCGGCGAGTTCGACGGCGACGAATATGAGTTCGCGGTAAAATACTCGGTTCTCAAGGAGTTGAGCGGCGACGAGCCCGAGGACGACGGCATCGAGCTGTTCAACCGATTCAACGACGATATCGTCGATGCGTGCCTGGCAGCGCTGGAGCGCAAGCCTGGGGCTTCGACGATCGTCGTCGACGAGAACGACCTCGAATAACGGCGGAAAGCGGGCGGCCGGCGATCGTCTTCAGGACGCGCTGGCCGTCGGCTCACACTTCCCAGAAAGCCGGGTGACCTAGTCGCCGGTAACGAACCGCCGGATGCGCGCCGAATAGTGGCTGCCGACGAGCAGCGTTACCCCGAACAGCATCGATGCTCCCCATATCGTCGCAAAGACGATGATGACGATCCTGAGCATGGTCGAACTCCGTCAATTCCTCGATCGGCTCGATCTATGATCCAGAACCGGCACGGCACCTGAACGGCGCGTCAATCGTGCGTTCATTTCAGCCTGCAGCAGGCCGAACGAAAAGGGCGGTCAGATGCGTCGTTTTTGGCGGAGCAGGTAGATATCCATGATCCAGCCATGCTCTGCACGGAGCGAAGCGCGGGTGCGGACGATCTGCGCGCCGACCTGTCCCAGCGGACCTGCGATCAACGACTGGTTCGGCATGCCGAGATAGGCACCCCACCAGATCGCAATGCCTTCGTCTGCGAGCGTCTCGAATGCGCATCCGCCGTCCAGCATCACTGCGAGCGTATCCACCCCCTCCGGCCAGCCCCCTGCCCGCAACCGGCGCCCCGTCGTGATCAGCACTGGCGCGGCAAGCGTGTTGAGGGGAATGGCGTGCGCCGCAGTGAGCACTTGAAGACTGGTGATGCCCGGTTCGACGTGAACACGGATCGCCATGCCGCGCTCCCGCAACCGATCGGCAATCCGCAAACTGCTGTCGTACAGCGACGGATCGCCCCACACGAGCAACGCCAGCTTACCGCCGTCAGGCAGATGCGCGGCGATCTGGTCGGACCACGCATCGGCGATCGCATCATGCCAGTGATCGACCGCATCGAGGTACGGCGAGTCCGGATCGCGTTGCGGAAGATCGAACTCAACGATGCGCGTGGCGCCGGTCACTACGTCCACGCAGATCGTCCGGCGAAGATCGATCAGGTCGGACTTCGCGTCATCCTTGCGCGGCAGGAGGATGAGGTCGGCAGCGTTCATCGCCGCGATCGCGGCCAGCGTGAGATGCTGCGGATTGCCCGTACCGATGCCGATGAGGTGAAGGTCGATCATTCGGCGTCCATCAGCGGGCCGTAGAGGATGAGCGCGGGCCTGCCGGAAAAGCCCTCCTGCAATCGCGCGGCAAGCTCTGCGATCGTCGAGCGCGCCAGGCTCTGGTCGGGGTGCCCGATATTCTCGGCGATCATCGCCGGCGTGTCGGGCGACAGGCCATGCGCGATCAGCGATGCGGCCAGCGCGGGGAAGGTTCGCTTGGGCATGAAGACCACCGTCGTTGCCTCGGGATCCGCGAGGGCTGCCATGTTGCGCTGCTCGGGCAGATCGCCGGTAACGTCGTGGCCGGTCACGAACTGGACGCGACGCGCGCTGAGCCTGCGTGTGAGCGGAATCTGCGCGGCGGCCGCGGCCGCGCTCGCGGCGCTGATGCCCGGGACTATCTCGAACGGGATGCCCGCCGCTCGCAGCGCGACGATCTCTTCCTCGAGCCGGCCGAACATGCCGGCGTCGCCCGATTTGAGCCGGACCACGCGGATGCCGGTTCGGGCGTACTCGACGAGGAGTTGCGAGACGTGCGCCTGGCTCGGCGAAGGCCGCCCGGCGCGCTTCCCGACCGCGACCAGATCGGCACCGTGGCGGGCGTGGCCGAGTACCGCCGAGGACAGGTCGTCGAATAATACCGCGTCCGCAGCCTGCAACCGCGCCACGGCCTTCAATGTCAGCAACTCGGGATCGCCTGGGCCCGAGCCGACGAAGGACACGAACCCCGTCATGAGACAGGCGCGATCATGTGGAAGAACGTACCCGTTACACGTCCGCGACGGGAGCCCGTTTCCGGCACTGCCTCTCCCTGAGCGTCGACGACGTCGGCGAGAGGCGCATCGGACTGTTCGAGGATCGTCGAATAGTGGAACTCGTGCCCTGCGAGTTTGGCGCCCTGCGCGAAGCCCGCCATCGGTGCTAGCAGCGACGCTCGTCGATAGCCGAGATGCATCTTTCGCTGCGCATAACTGGTGACGAGGCCGAGCAGTCCGGCCATCCGGTGGCGTGTCCCGTCGGCGTCGATCAGCCCCTCGCCCAGCGCCATGTAGCCGCCGCACTCGCCGTGGACGGGGCGCGTCTCGGCATGCTCGGCTAGAGCGGCGTGGAAACTGCGCGCTTCGCTGAGGCGTCCGGCATGGAGTTCGGGATAGCCGCCGGGTAGCCAGACGATGTCGGCGTCGGATGCGGGCGCCTCGTCGGCAAGCGGTGAAAACGGCAGCACTTCAGCCCCTGCCCTGCGCCAGCCCTCCAGGACGTGCTCATAGGTGAACGAGAACGCGGCATCCTGCGCCAACGCGATCCGCTGCGCCGGGGGGCGGACCCAGGCATCGAGGGGGACGGATCGCGCGGTCGCAGCGGCGGCCTCCCGGAGTGCTGGGATATCGACGTGCGCGCGCAGGAATGTCGCATACTCATCGATCCGCGCGTCGAGGTCGGCGTGCTCGACCGCCTGCACGAGTCCCAGATGACGTTCCGGCAGTTTCAGGTCGCCGCGCCTCGGCAAGGCGCCGAACACGCGGATGCCGACCGCGTCCATGCCGGCGCGCGCGAGACGTTCGTGCCGCGGACTGGCGACGCGGTTGAGGATGACACCGGCGATCGGCACGCTGGGATCGTAACGGCTGAACCCGAGCGCGGTGGCGGCGGCGGACTGTGCCTGGCCGGAAACGTCGATCACCAAGACGACCGGCCAGCCCATCCGGCGAGCGATGTCTGCGCTGGCGCCGTTGCCGGTCTCGCCCGGTCTGGCAACGCCGTCGAACAGCCCCATCGATCCTTCGGCAAGCGCGAAGTCGGCATCGTCGGCCTTCGCCGCGAGCGTATCGAGCATGGCGGCGGGCATCGACCAGCTATCGAGGTTGAACGATGCCCGGCCGCTCGCGGCGCGGTGGAAGGCCGGATCGATATAATCGGGACCGCTCTTGAACGGCTGGACTGTAACCCCGTCGTCACGCAGGGCGCGTAGCAGGCCGAGCATGACGGTGGTCTTGCCGGTGCCCGAGGCTGGGGCCGCAACAAGGAGGCCTGGGGTCATGCCTCACCTCCGGCAAACTTCGACTCCGCCGATTGTGGGCGAAAGCGACGGTCATAGCCTTGCGCGTAGAGGCTGCTTTCGGCGAAATCCTTGGGCGAGATCGCCTGTCCGACGAAGATCAACGCGGTGCGATCGGGCTTGCCTTCGATCGTGTCCGCGATCGTTGCGAGCGTGGCGCGTTCGATCTGCTGGTCGGGCCAGCTCGCGCGCCAGACGATCGCGACCGGGCACTCGGGGCCGTAAGCCGGCGTCAGTTCGGCGATGACCTGCGCGAGGTTGTGCACCGAAAGGTGGATCGCCAGCGTCGCCTCGGTCGCGGCGAACGTGGTGAGTTTTTCCGCAGGTGGCATCGTGCTGGCACGGCCCGGCGTGCGGGTCAGTACGACCGATTGAGCGAGTTCGGGGAGCGTGAGCTCGATCTCCAGCGCGGCGGCGGCGGCGGCGAAGGCTGGTACGCCGGGCGTGACCGTGAACGTGATGTTGAGTGCGCGGAGGCGGCGGAGTTGCTCGCCCATTGCAGACCATATCGACAGGTCGCCCGAATGGAGCCGCGCGACGTCCTGGCCGGCATCGGTTGCTGTCTGGATTTCGGCGATGATCTCGTTGAGCGACAAGGCCGCGGTGTTGACGATCCGCGCACCGGGCGGACAGTGATCCAGCATCGCCGTCGGAATCAGTGAGCCGGCGTATAGGCAGACCGGTGATCCGGCGATCCGATCGCGACCTCGCAGCGTGAGAAGATCGGGCGCGCCGGGGCCGGCTCCGATGAAGTGAACGGTCATGCTTCGAATCCTTCGGCGACCGATCGCGCAATGGCGCAGGTCGCCATTCGATCGAGCGAAATGTGACGGGGGGTCAGCAACCGGGCGCCTGGCCCCGCCGCGGCGAGCGCACAAGCTTCGGCAACGCTGCCGGTGGCGCGCGCCTCGAGGCTGGCGGGAGACCGCGTCGACGTTTGTGCCGACTGCAACGCGCTGGGCGATACCGCGATCATCGGCACACCCATAGCCTCGGCGAGGGGCGATACCAGCGCCTGCTTGTCGTGCAGCGCGGCAAGCGCGGTTACCGGAGGGTGGCCATGTTGCGCGCTGGCGAGCACGGTGCGCAACGCGTCGAGCGTCGCGTCCTTACGGAAACCGAAGCCGGCGACGATCACAAGCAAACGCTCCACTGGACCACGGGGTAGCGCGCGCGCCAGCCCCGACGCGAGCCGATCGGGACCGCGTCGGACAGTTCGATGCGTAACAGCGTGCCGCCCTTTAGTCCTTGCCAGCGCGTGAGCAGCGCTTCGGATTCCAGCGTGACCGCATTGGCGACGAGGCGCGTTCCGGTGGAAAGCGTGGCGAACACGGATTCCAGGAGCGTTTCCGACAGACCGCCGCCGATAAATACGGCATTGGGCCGTGCGTGGCCTTCGAGGATCGCAGGTGCCCTGCCCTCCACGACCGTCAGACGGTCTACCCCCAGGGCGGCGGCATTGGCACGGGCCCGGCCGGCGCGGATCGGGTCGGCTTCGAAGGCGATCGCGTGCGTCGAAGGATGCGACAACAGCCATTCGATCGAGATCGAACCCGAGCCGGCGCCGACATCCCACAATTTCTCACCCGGCTTCGGGGCAAGTGCGGACAAGGTCAGCGCGCGGATCGGGCTTTTGGTAATCTGGCCGTCATGCTCGAACCACGCGTCGGGCAGACCGGTTGCCTGGGGCAACACGTTACCTGCGCCGGCGAATGTTATGCCGATCGCAACGGGATGGGCGATATCGGCGAAATCCGGGTCGGCGGCGACCGCGTGACGGATGCGTTCACGCGGGCCGCCAAGTGCTTCGAGAATGTGCAGGCGCGATCCTCCAAAGCCGAACGCGCACAGATATCGTGCGAGAACGGCAACCGCATCGCCGTCACGCACCAAGACTAGCGCTTTGCGGTCGACCGCGATGTGAGGACGCAGCCGTGAAAACGGCGTGGCGTGAAGACCGAGGCACGGCGTGTCCTCCAGCGGCCAGCCGAGCCGGGCTGCAGCAAGGCTGAACGTGGACGATACGGGATACGCGATCCATTCGTCGGCAGGCAGATGGCGCGTGATCGACGTGCCTGCGCCGAACCAGAACGGATCGCCAGAGACGAGCATGACGACGTGGCGGCCGCGGTGCGTGAGCAACTGCGCGATGCCCTGATCGAACGGTACTGGCCAAGGTTCGACCTCAGCCGTAAGATCGCCGACCAGCGCCAGATGGCGCGTCGCGCCCGTCACGACCTCCGCTTCGGCAAGTGCTAGGCGGGCCGGCGCGGAGAGGCCGGCGATGCCGTCTTCGCCGATCCCGACGATCGTCAGCCATGGAGCCTCAGCCATTCCGACCATCCTCGTTCTTGGCGGTACGACCGAAGCAAGCGCACTCGCCGCGATGCTGGCGGCGCGTGCCGACGATGCGGTGCTCAGTTATGCCGGGCGTGTCGCCAGCCCAAAGGTTCAGCCGATTCCGGTGCGTGTCGGTGGGTTTGGCGGCGTCGATGGGCTTGCGTCGTATCTGCGTGAGCACGGCGTGACGCATCTGGTGGACGCGACGCATCCGTTCGCGGCTCGGATGAGCGCGAACGCCGTCACGGCTGCAACACGGGCGGGCGTTGCGCATATTGCTTTGACCCGGCCGGCCTGGGCGCCCGTCGCTGGTGATCGGTGGACGCGGGTGGCCGATATCGAGTCGGCGGTCGCAGCTCTGGCAGGCCCAGCGCGGCGTGTGATGCTGGCGTTGGGACGGATGCATGTCGATGCGTTCGGCGCGCAGCCTCAGCATGAGTATCTGCTGCGGTTCGTCGATGCGCCCGACCATCCGCCCGGGTTGCCGCGGCATCATCTGGTGGTCGATCGCGGGCCGTTCGATGTGGAGGGCGACCGGCGGTTGATGGCGGCGCACGGGATCGAGGTGGTCGTCTGCAAGAATGCGGGCGGCACGGGCGCGCAGGCCAAGCTGCGCGCGGCGCGTGCGCTCGGGCTGTCGATGATCATGATCGATCGGCCGGTCCTGCCGGATCGGCTGGAGGTGCAGGCCGCTGAGGACGTGCTGCGCTGGATCGATCATGGCGCCGACCGCGGCGTATAGAGGATCGGGCCGCCCGCGCGTTCGATAATCCGCGTCAGGCTGGAGCCGATGATGATCATCGTGCGCATGTCGGCCATCTCCGCGCGAGCTTCGGGCAAAGGCACGATGCGGAGCGTTTCCTCGGGCGTCGAGACGGCGCGTGCGAACAGGACGGGGCGGTCGTCGGCGCAGGTTTCGCGGAGGATCTCGAAGATGCGGATCAGCGCATCCGGGCGCGCCTTCGATCGCGGATTGTAGAAGGCGATCGCGAAGTCGGCTTCGGCGGCCAAGCGCACGCGGCGTTCGATCAGCGGCCAGGGCTTGAGATTGTCCGACAGGTTGATCGCGCAGAAATCATGGCCGAGCGGCGCCCCGGCGCGCGCGCTTGCGGCGAGCATAGCGGTGATGCCAGGGAGCACGCGGATATCGAGGTCGCGCCACTCGCGCGGGCCGGCTTCGAGCGCTTCGAATACCGCCGCCGCCATCGCGAACACGCCTGGATCGCCAGAGGATACGACGACCACGCGGTGGCCTTGCGCAGCCAGCTGGAGCGCGTGCGTTGCGCGGTCGAGTTCGACACGGTTGTCGGTCGGGTGGAGCGTCAGGCCTTCACGGGGGGCGACGCGGGCGACGTAGGGGATGTAGCCGATCACGTCGGTCGCGTCGGCGAGTGCGGCGGTGACTTCGGGCGTCACGAGCGCTTCGTTGCCCGGGCCGAGCCCTGCGATGACGAGCCAGCCGGTCATGGGCGACGCCCCTGCCCGTGGATCAGGAGGATCGCGAAATAGGGCGTGACGGCGCTCGCTTCGGATAGCCGCGTGACGCGCTGGTCGGCCATCGCGGCATATTCGACGAGCCATGCCGCATCCTCGCGGCCGGCGGCGGCAACGGCGCGGCGGAGCTTGTCGAGGTGGCGGCCGATCTTCATCACCACCAGCGCGTCGGTGTCTCGGATCCGGCGGACGAGGTCCTCCTCGGGCAGCGTCCCCATCAGGACGGTCAGCACGTCGTCGCCCCAAGTGATCGGCGCGCCGCTTGCGGTCCACGCGCCCGACATGCCGGTGATGCCGGGGACGACCGCGACCGGCGCAACACCCTGCAATCGCGTGTAAAGATGCATGAACGAACCGTAGAAGAACGGATCGCCTTCGCAGAGCACGACGACGTCTTCGCCGACGCGGGCAAGCATCGCGAGGTGATCGATGCAGGCGGCGTAGAAGGCGGAGAGCTGGTCGTTGTAGCGCGGGTCCGACACCAGGATTTCGGTGGTGACGGGATATTCCATCGGAAATTCGATTACGTCGGCGCGGAGCATGCCGTCGACGATCTTCCGCGCCTGACCTGCGCGTCCGGCCTTGCGGAAATAGGCGATATGGCGCGCCCCGCGGACGAGGCGGTCCGAGCGGACGCTCATCAGGTCCTGCGCGCCCGGCCCCAAGCCGACCCCGTGGATCGTACCAGACGTCATTCGGTGCCGCTCGCGAGTGCGTTGATCGCGGCAACGGTGATCGCGCTGCCGCCCATCCGGCCTTCGACGACGACGCAGGGCACGGGCTGGTCAGTCCACAGCGCCGCCTTCGATTCCACCGCACCAACGAACCCGACCGGGCAGCCGATGATCGCCGCCGGGCGCGGACAACCGGGGTCTTCGAGCATGTTGAGCAGGTGGAACAGTGCGGTGGGCGCGTTGCCGATCGCCACGACGGCGCCAGCGAGATGCGGGCGCCAGAGTTCGAGCGCGGCGGCGGATCGGGTGTTGCCCATCGTTCGGGCAAGGTCTGGCGTTTCGGGGGCGTGGAGCGTGCAGACGATGCGGTTGTCGGCAGGGAGGCGCGCGCGCGTGATGCCTTCGGTGACCATCCGTGCATCGCACAGGATCGGCGCGCCGGCTTGCAGGGCGCGGCGAGCCTCGACCGCGAAGGTCGGGGAGAAGCGGAGGTGCTGGGCGAGGCCAACGAGCCCGGCGGCATGGATCATGCGGACCGCGACTGGTTCTTCCGCGGGCGAGAAGCGGGCGAGATCGGCTTCGGCGCGGATCATCGCGAAGGACTGGCGGTAGATCGCCGCGCCGTCGGTTTCATAGGCGTACGGCATTCAGGCGACTCCGAAATGGGCGAGGATCTGGGCGGCGTCCAGACCTGTAACGGCGGGTGGTGAGCCCGCGCGCGCGGCATAGGCGAGGTCGTAGCGACCTTCGCGACCGGTGAGAACGACGTCGGCGGGGGCGGCGCGGGCGCATCCCTTGGCGCAGCCCGAGACGTGGAGGCGGCCAGCGACGTGCGGCGCAAGGCGATGGGCTAGTGCGCGGGTTTCGGCGGTGGCTTGCGGGCAGGCCGGTGCGCCGACGCAGGCGTCGGCGTGCAGGATCGGCGAAGTTGGGTCGGTGATGAACTCGGCCGGGTTGGCCTGGAACGGCGCGTCCGTCTCGCAGATCACGACATGCCACGGCGTCATGCGGATGGCGCGGATCGCTTCGGCTGCGAGCAAGCGTGTCAGGGCTGGCGCTCCGATACGACCGAACGGCAGGCCGAGCGCCATGCCTAGCGGATGTGGGCCAGGCTTGGGCGCCGTGGCTGCGAATGCAGGGGGCGTCGTCGCAGTCGCCCAATCGGGGAGCGGCGCGTCGTGGCGCGCCATGCGTTTATTGGCGCTTCCGCCGCTTTCGACGAACCAATGCGCGAGCGCGATCAGGCGGTCGACTTCGGTACCGGGCGATAGCGGTATGCCGAGGTCGCGGCCGTCCGCGCGGAGGATCAGCGATCCGGATACGGCGCGTTCGATGCGGAAGTCTGCTGGGGCGCCGAGCAGCATCGGCGTGGCGCCGGCGTCGATCGCGAAGCCGAATTTGCCGGGGAGGTCCGGTAGTTCCGAGAGGCGGGCGCGCAGCTCTTCGGCGATGCGGTGGGAGTCGTCGCCCACGCACCATTCGGGTACGACCAGGATGTTCGCGCGCGCTTCCCGGACCGGGTCGGGCTCGATCAGGGCGAGGTCGAGAAGCGCGTCGATCAGCGGGCGCCAGCTATCCTCCTGGACGCCGCGGATCTGGAGGTTGGCGCGGGTGGTGGCGTCGATCTGGCCGTTACCGTGCCGTGTTGCCGCTTTGCATACGCCAAGTGCTTGGGCGCGCGTTAGGCGGCCAATTGGTGGCCTCACACGGACCAGCAGTCCATCGCCCGCCATCATCGGACGCCAGGCGTCGGGGCACCAGCCTTTGACGACGCCGTTGGTGACCGGCGCGGTCATGTCGGCAAGTCCAGGCTCGCGAGGATCGAGTTGCGACGGGTCGGCCAAAGGTCGGCTGCGTGAAGCGCGGCAAAACGCGCCTGCATCGCCGCGAGTGCGCCGGGGTTGGCTTCGGCGAGGAAGGCGTGGACGTCGTCGCGGCCGAGCGTCGCGTCGTAATAGAGGTCGATCAGTTCGGGACGGACTGCGCTAGCGAGATGCGCGAAGGCACCGAGGTGATCAAGCGTGGCGGCAATCTCCGCACCACCGCGAAAGCCGTGCCGCATCATGCCATCTACCCAAGCCGGGTTTGCCGCGCGGGCGTGGACGACGCAGGCGATCTCTTCCTGAAGCGGGCGGGCCTTAGCTCGGTTCGGGTCACGCGCGTCGAGATGGTAGAGCGTGGCGCTGCCCCCCGCGACCGATTGCGCGGCGGCAAAGCCGGCCTCGTGCGCGGCGTAGTCTGCGGCGAGCAGGAGATCGGTTTCGGGCAAGTCCTGGACGTGGACGAAGGCATCGGCGGCGGCGACACGCTCGCGGATGCCGGTGGGATCGAAGCTGTCTTGGCCGTCGTTGAGGGCGTGGCTGGAGGCAGACAGCCACGCTTGGCCGGCCGTCAGGCGCGCTGCGGGCGTGTAGGTTTCGGCGGCGTCGCCCATGCTCAGGCCGTAGCGGCCGGGTTCGGGACCGTAGACGCGAGCGGTTGCGGGCTTGCCGACGAACGGGTTCCAGTCCTGCGGTTCGTCGCGCGCGGCGAGGGCCCGGACGGCTTGGCCGAACATCGTGCAGAGCGTCGGGAAGGCATCGCGGAACAGGCCCGACACGCGCAGGGTGACGTCGATGCGGGGGCGGTCGAAGTTCGCCAGTGGCAGAATCTCGACACCCGTCACGCGGTCGGATTGCATGTCCCACACCGGTTCCGCGCCGAGCAGATGGAGCGCCATCGCGAACTCCTCGCCTGCGGTGCGCATCGTGGCGGAGGCCCACAAGTCGACAACGAGGGTGCGGGGGTAGTCGCCGTGATCCTGCAGATGACGGCGGACGAGTTCATCGGCAAGCTTGATGCCTTGGGTGTGGGCGGCGCGCGACGGGACCGCGCGGGGGTCGGTGGTGTAGAGGTTGCGGCCGGTTGGGAGGACGTCGGCGCGGCCTCGCCACGGAGAGCCGGACGGGCCTGACGCGACGCGCTTGCCTTGGAGCGCCGACAGGAGACCGGCGCGTTCCGCTGCGCCATGTTCGCCGCGGCCGTAGATGTGGAGGCCGTCGCCATACTGGCTCTCCTTCACGTCGCAGACGAAGGTGTCGATGCGGGTGATCGCCTCGGCCTGGGACTGCGCGTCGTCGAGGCCCAGCGTTGCGGCGAGGCCGGTGGCGGTGGCTTCGTCGCGGATGTCGCGTTGCAGGCGGTCGCGGCGCGCCGGGTCGAGGCCATCGGCGTTGGAGAATTCGTCGAGCAGCGCTTCGAGGCGGCCGAGACCTGCGCCGGTGCGCGTGTGTTCGAGCGGTGGCGGGACGTGGCCGAGCGTGACCGCACCGATGCGGCGTTTGGCTTGGGCGGCCTCGCCGGGATCGTTGACGATGAACGGGTAGATGACGGGCATGGCACCGGTGAGCGCTTCGGGCCAGCAGTTGTCGGATAGCGCGACCGACTTGCCGGGCAGCCATTCGAGCGTGCCGTGCGCGCCGACATGGACCAGCGCGTCGGTGCCTCGCGAGCGGAGCCACAGGTAGAAGGCGACATAGGCGTGGCAGGGGCAGCGGGAGAGGTCGTGATATTCTTCCGTGCGGTACTCGGTTCGCCCGCGTTCGGGTTGAAGGGCTACCAGTGCCCCGCCCTGGTCGATCGCGGTGAACATGAAGTCTTCGGTGGGCTCGCCCCAGGTTTCCCGAAGGTCCTTGCGCAGGGCTACGGGGAGATGCGCGAGGGCTTCGCGGTACTCGGCAAGCGGCCAGTGAATGCGTGAGGTAGCGAGGTCAGTTGGGTCGGCCGTGATCGCGTAGCCCCCTTCGCTAAGGTCTGCGAGGATCGCGTGCGTGGAGGCTAGCGCGTCGAGGCCGACGGCGTGCGCCATCTGGTACGCCTTGCCGGGGTAGGTCGAGAGGATGATCGCGAGGCGGTGGTCGGCGACGGGCTTGCTGGCGAGGCTGGTCCAGGCTTCGATGCGCGCGGCGATGGCGGTGATGCGGGCCGGGTCGGCGCGGTGTTCGCGGCGCGTGTATTCGAGATCTCCGTCCCTCGCGGCAGCCTCCTTGAAGCTGGCGACACCGGCGAAGAGGCGACCGTCCACTTCGGGGAGGACGACGTGCATGGCGAGGTCGGCGGGCGACAGGCCGCGGGTGGCGCCGGCCCAGGCGGCGCGGTCGGAGGTGGCTAGCGCGATCTGGAAGACGGGCACGTTCGCGCCGTCGAGAGGCGTGGTGTCGGAGACGCCGCGTGCGGAAAAGGCGGTGGCGTTGACGATCGCGGCGGGTTCCAGTGCCTTGACCCAGCGGCTCAGCCAGCCGGCTGCGTCAGGGGCTTTGAGCGAAGGTGCGAAGAGGCCGATGACGTCGAACCCTCGCGCGGAAAGTTCGGCGTGAAGCGCTTCGATCGGGTCGAGGTCCGCGGCTGTAAGATACGAGCGGTAGAACACGATCAGTACGCGGGGGCGTGTCGCGTTCAGGGCAAACGCCGCCGGGCAGGTCACGCCGTCATGTGGCTGCCAGCCGCCGACATCGGCGATCGCGCGGACGCCCGTTACGGGACCAGCGTAACAGCCGGCGGCCAGCGCGAACTGGGCCAGTGCCGCCTGCGCCGCGACTGCGCCGCCGGTGTCGCAGAGATGGGCTAAACGGCGGAGCGTCGAGAGCGGGATCGTCGAGGCGGCGTCGAGGCGGCTGTCGATTCGACCGTCTGCTGCGAGGACGGCTAGCGCGATGCCGTTCTCCCGCGCGAGGTTTTCGACCTGTTGCAGGCCGTAGTTCCAGTAGGAGCGTCCCCCGATCAGCCGGATCAAAATGCCCTTCGCGCCGGCCAGCGTCTGTTCGACATAGGTGTCGACCGATAGCGGGTGCTGGAGTGCGGTCAGGTTCGCGAGGCGTAGCGACGGCAATCGGCTACCGGCTGCGTCCGCACGTTTCCAGCCCGCGGCGAATGCGCCGAGGTCACCGTCGGAGAACGAGAGGACGACGAGATCCGCGGGGGATTGGGCGAGGTCCTGTGGGACCGCGCTTTCCTCCAGCCCGTGGCTCTCGCGGAAGACTACGTGCATCGTGGGACTCAGCCGTCCAGCGCGGCCTTGATGCGGGCCTCGTCAATGCGGTCGTGCTCGGCGATCACCACCAGTTGCGTGCGACGCGGTTCGCCTGCGCGCCATGGGCGGTCGTATTGCGTACGGACGCGCGCGCCTACTGCCTGGACGAGCAGGCGCATCGGCTTGCCGGTGACGGCGGCGTACCCCTTTACGCGGAGGATGTCGGCGCTGCGGGCGAGGGCTTCGATCTTCGCGGTCAGATCGGCGGGGTCGGCGATCTCGCCAAGCTCGACGACGACGCTGTCGAAATCGTCATGCTCGTGATCGTCCTCGCCATCGTGATGCGAGGGGCGGCTGGCGATGTCGTCCTCGGCGGCGGCGTTGAGGCCGAGGATCACGCGGGGGTCGATGATGCCGTCAGTGAGGTCGATCACCGGGAGCGGCCGTGCGGACTCCGCGGCGATGACCGCGCGCGCCTTGGCGACGCCATCGGGGCCGGCGAGGTCGATCTTGGTTAGCAGCACGAGATCGGCGCAAGCGAGCTGGTCCTCGAACACCTCAGACAAGGGCGTCTCGTGATCGACGCTGGGGTCGGCGGCGCGTTGGGCATCGAGCGCAGCGACGTCAGGCGCGAAACGACCTGCGGCGACCGCCTCAGCATCGGCCAGCGCGATCACGCCGTCGACGGTGATGCGCGAGCGGATCGCGGGCCAGTCGAACGCCTTCAGCAGCGGCTTCGGGAGCGCGAGGCCGGACGTCTCGATCAGGATGTGATCGGGGCGCGGGTTTAGCGCGAGCAACGTCTCGACGGTCGGGATGAAGTCGTCTGCCACGGTGCAGCAGATGCAGCCGTTCGCCAGCTCCACGACGTTCTCGGCCGGACAATCGGGGATCGCGCAGCCCTTGAGGATGTCGCCATCGATGCCGAGCGTGCCGAATTCGTTGACCACGACCGCGAGGCGCCTCCCGCCTGCGTTGCGGATAAGATGGCTGATGAGCGTCGTCTTGCCGGCGCCCAGGAAGCCGGTGACGATGGTGACGGGGACCTTTGAAAGATCGGACATGATTATTTCCTCGACGTCTGAAGCACACGCACGCACGGCCTTTCGGTCGGACGTGTTCGTCGCTCAGACGGAGAACCGTGCCAAGATCACCCCCTGGATCGTGGCAAGAGCGACCGTTGCGCTGGCAGGTCTCCTGGCTCGCGGGTCGAAGCTCCTCGCACACCTTCCCAGGCCGTCGGCCCAGTGGCTGCCCATGAAGGGCGCGTGCGTGTCGCTCACCGCTTACAGTTGCAGGGACAGCCGCGGCATTGGAGGAGCGAACCCCTTCCGCACCGCATTCCCATTCAAGCCCCGAAGGGCACCGGCGCGATCAACGAGGTTCGGTGCAACCGACCCTCACGAAGGCGACCTAACGGACTTTCCGGCACGCCGCCAGCTATCCGTGCACGACTTCGATCTCGTCGAAGCGTTTCCAGCGGTAGATCGCGAAGCTCAGCACCCAGCAGAGCACGAACAGCCCGATGATCGCGAAGCCGAGGCCGTTGAAGTTCTCGCCGAGCGCCTCCGCCAGATCCCAGATGCCGCCGGTCAGCCCCAGCTTCGATCCGAGCAGCGCGAGCGTCTCGATCCCGCCGATCGCGATCGCGACGATCGCCGAGATCAGCGTGATGGTGATGTTGTAATAGAGTTTGCGGATCGGCTTCACGAACGCCCATTCATACGCGCCGAGCATGACGACCCCGTCCGCGGTATCGACCAGCGCCATACCGGTCGCGAACAGCACCGGCAGCACGAGCACGGTGCCGATCGACAGGCCGTCGGCGGCCTGGCTGGCGGAGAGGCCGAGGATCGCAACCTCGGTGGCGGTGTCGAAGCCCAGCCCGAAGAGGAAGCCGAGCGGCGCCATGTGCCAGCTCCGCGTGACCAGCCGGAACATCGGCCGGAACAGCCGTGCGAGCAGGCCGCGGTTGCCGAGCAGCAGGTCGAGATCCTCCTCGACATAGGTGCCGCCGCCGCGGACGTGGCCGAAGGTCCGCCAGACCGATCGCAGGATGATCAGGTTCATCGCCGCGATCGTGAACAGGAAGACGGCGGAAATGACGGTCGCGATGACGCCGCCGACCTGTTTGAACGCCTCGAACTGCGACAGCGCGCTGGCGGTGAGCGCGATCGCGACAGCGGCGATCAGCACGATCCCCGAATGACCGATCGCGAACCAGAAGCCGACCGCGATCGGGCGCTGGCCGTCCTGCATGAGCTTGCGCGTCACGTTGTCGATCGCGGCGATGTGATCCGCATCCACCGCGTGGCGCAGACCCAGGCCCCAGGCGAGCAGCGCGGTGCCCAGCATCAGCGGTTGCGCGTGGAACAGCGAGAACGCCCAGCCCCAGGCGGCGATGTTGGCAACGACCAGGCCTGCGAACATCCAGCCGATCCGCTTGCGGGTGGCGGCGCGCGTCGGTCTCTCGATCGTTCTCTCTATCGTCGCAGTCGTCATGCAGAACTCCCCGGCGTCCGACGAGGACGGGGGCCTGCCGCAAGCGGCCGGGACACGCGAAGACCGGACGCCATGAGCGGCCGACGCGCGTCGCCGTGCGGCCCCTGCCGCGCGTGTCGTCGCTCAGACGGCGTTCACCGTGCCTCGGCCACCCCCTGGACCGGGACAAGAGCGACCAGACGCCGGCAGGTCTCCTGGCTCACGGGTCAAAGCTCCACGCCACGCCTTCCCAGGCTCTTCGGCCCAGTGGCTGCCCTCCAGTCGAAGGGCCCGTGCGTCTCGCTCGCCGCTTACAGTTGCAGGGACAGCCGCGGCATTGGCAGGGCGAACCCGACCGCACCGCATTCCCAATCAAGCCCCGAGGGGCACCGACGCGATCATGCAGGCGGCGTTGATCCGCTGCCCGCCCGGTTGGGTATCCTGCTTTCGCAGCGCTGCCAATATGCGCCTCGGCCAAGCGTGATCGCGGACGCCCCGACCGATCTGAAACAATTCGTAATTCAATTTGGCTTTTTCGCGACACCGCGTCATGTTGATCGTCAATCGCGGAGCATCGTCAGATTCCGCGCACGGGAGGATGATTATGGGCAAGCGGATGTTCGCGGGCACGATTTCCATGGTGGCGTTCTGCTGTGCGACCGCCGCGTCGGCCCAGAGCTATGGTCCGTTCAACGTCGCGGCGCCTGCTGGTGGCGACAGCCTCAAGACGGCGATCGGTGGCGATAGCGCCAGCCCGATAGACGCGCCGAGCTGGACGCTGTCGGGGTGGATCGAACCCCGGACGATCCGCGACGGCATCGTCCCGGTGGCGGGGTTCGGCGATATCGCGAACGGACCGCGCCGGTATCTCGCGCTCGACAAGGGCCGCCCGAGCCTCATCACCGAAGCCGGCACGGTGATCGCGCCGTCGCGGATCGCGGCCGGCGGCTGGCATCACGTCGCGGCGACGGTCGAGCAGGGTCAGGCGCGCCTGTACGTCGATGGGCGCCAGGTCGCGCAGCGCCGGATGACCACGGCGCCCGTGCCATCGGTCGCGACGATCGCGCCGTTCGGCGGGCGGGTTGCGGGCTTTGCGATGGAGGCGCGTACGCTCGACGCGGGCGCGGTGAAGGCGCTTGCCACGACCAAGCCAGGCGCGTCGATCGTCTATCAGGATGCGAGCCCGGCATGGCCGGTTCAGGTGCGTCAATCGCTCGGCCAGACCACCCCACAGGATGCCTGGACCCGGCCGGTGTCGAAGGCCCCCTTCCCCGCGCCCGTCGCCAAGCCACTCCCGACCGAACCCGCGATCGCGCCGCTGCATGCCGGCGCCTGGACGGTCGCCGGCTGGCGGCTGGCCGAAGCGCCGAAGGTGACCGCACCCGGTGCCACGCTCAGCCGTGCGGGGTTCGATGCGTCGAACTGGTACGTTGCGACGGTGCCTGGCACGGTACTGACGACGATGGTGGATCGCGGTGTCTATGCCGACCCTGCGTTCGGTTTGAACAACATGACGATCCCCGAAAGCCTCGCGAAACAGGATTACTGGTACCGCACCGAGTTCGACGCGCCCGCCGCGACCGCGGGCAAGCGACAGATGCTCAATTTCGACGGCGTGAACTATAGCGCGGAGGTGTGGCTGAACGGCGCGCCGATCGGCACGATGAAGGGTGCGTTCGTGCGCGGCCGGTTCGACGTGACCGGCAAGCTGCTGCCCGGCCGCAACGCGGTCGCGGTAAAGGTGTCGCCGCCGCCGCATCCGGGGATCGCGCAGGAAGAGTCGCTGACGTCGGGCGTCGGCGAGAATGGCGGCATGATGATGCTCGACGGCCCGACCTTCGTGGCGACCGAGGGGTGGGACTGGATCCCGAGCATCCGCGACCGCAACATCGGCATGTGGCGCGGCGTGACCCTGACCGCGACGGGGATCGCGACGCTAGGCGATGCGCAGGTCGTGACGACCTTGCCCAGGGCGGACAACAGCGTCGCGGCAGTCGAGATCGGCGTACCCGTCGCGAACCATTCCGCGGGACCGGTGAGAACCACCGTCCGCGCGGCATTCGACGACGTCGTCGTCGAGAAGCAGGTGACGCTCGCGCCGGGCCAGACCGCCAACGTCGTGCTGAAGCCTGCGGACTTCCCGCAGTTGCTGGTGCGCAATCCGAAGCTCTGGTGGCCGAACGGCTACGGCGCCCCTGCCCTGCACGACCTGACCCTGACCGCGTCGGTGGACGGCGCGGCGAGCGACACCAAGCACGTCCGCTTCGGCATCCGGCAGGTCACGTACGACATTTCGCTGATGGACAAGGACGGCGACCTCGAACGGGTCGGCATCGACCTGTCGAAGGCCCGGCAGCGCGGCGAGCGGATCGTCGACGGCTCGCATACCGGCATCCGCAAGGTCGCCAATGGCTGGGCCGCGAGCCTCGTGCCGGGCGCCGAGACATCGCCTGCGGTCACCCGGATCAAGGATCAGGACGGCCTGACGCCGTATCTGGTGATCCGCGTCAACGGCGTGAAGATCGCGGCGCGTTGCGGCAATATCGGCATGGACGACTTCATGAAGCGCGTCGACCGGACGCGGCTCGAGCCGTTCTTCAAGTTGCACAGGGACGCGCATCTCAACATCATCCGCAACTGGGTCGGACAGAACACCGAAGACACGTTCTACGATCTCGCGGACGAATACGGCCTGATGATCCTCAACGATTTCTGGGAATCGACGCAGGATTACAACATCGAGGCGCAGGACCCGGCGTTGTTCATGACCAACGCGACCGACGTCGTGAAGCGATACCGCAACCACCCGTCGATCGTCGTGTGGTTCGGCCGCAACGAGGGCGTGCCCCAGCCGATTCTCAACGAGGCGCTGGAGACGCTGATCGACAAGGAGGACGGCACGCGGCTGTACATGGGGTCGTCCAACCGGGTGAACCTGCAGAACTCCGGGCCGTATAACTGGCGTCCGCCGGTCGAGTATTTCACCGAGCATGCCAAGGGTTTCTCGGTCGAGAGCGGCACCCCGTCGCTGCCGACGCTGGAGGCGTGGAAGCGCGCGATGGCACCGGCCGATCAATGGCCGATCAGCGATGCGTGGGCGTATCACGACTGGCACCAGACCGGGAACGGCGCGGTGAAGACGTATATGGACGTGCTCGCCACGCGCTTCGGCCCCGGCACCAGCCTCGAGGATTTCGAGCGCAAGGCGCAGATGATGCAGTATGAATCGTACCGCGCGATCTTCGAGGGGATGAACGCGAAGCTGTGGACGGAGCATAGCGGGCGGATGCTGTGGATGACGCAGCCCACCTGGCCGTCGTCGGCGTGGAACATCTTCAGTTCGGACTATGACACGCAGGCCTCGTTCTACGGCGTGAAGAAGGCGTCCGAGCCGGTCCATGTCCAGATGAACCTGCCCGACTGGAAGGTCCTGCTGGTCAATAACGGGCTGGCGTCTCTGCGCGGCGTCACGGTGAAGGCGAAGGTGGTCGGGCTCGACAACCGGACGATCGCCGAGAAATCCGCGACGATCACCGCTACCGGTGAGGCGGCGAGCGATGCGTTCATGCTGGATCCCAAGGCGGCGACCGCGAACGGCGTCGCGCTCGTCCGGCTGGAGGCGAGCGATGCGGCGGGCAAGCTGTTGTCGACCAACTTCTACTGGCAGGCGGCGAACGACGCGCAGTTCCAGGCGCTGAACGGTCTCGCGGCGGTGACGCTCGACACGGCCTCGGCGACGCGGGTCGACGGCGCGGACACGGTGACCATTGTGACGTTGCGCAATACCAGCGCGACACCCGCGATCGAGACCAAGCTGACGGTGATGAACGCCGACGGCACGCAGGTCCTGCCCGCCTATTTCAGCGACAACTACGTATCCTTGCTGCCGGGTGACGTACGCACCGTCGAGATCCGCTATCCAACGGCCAAGGCTTCCGCCGCGCATGTCGCGCTGCGTGGGTGGAACGTTGCAGGAGGGATGGTACGATGAAGGCGCTGGTATTCGTCGCGGCGGTGCTCGGGGCGACGCCCGCCGTGGCGCAATCCGTCGTTTCGCCCGATGGCCGGATCGCCGTTACGCTCGGGACCAACGCCGCGGCGCAACCGACCTACCGGGTCGCCGTGGCCGGTCGCGAAGTCGTGGCGCCCTCGACGCTGGGGCTCGAGTTCGAGCGGTACGCCAAGCTGTCTAACGGGTTGAAGGTGACCGGCGTCGACCGGCGGCGCGGCGAGGATCGCTACACCTTGCGCGCGGGCAAGACGTCGTCGGTCGCGGAGCGCTATAACGAGATCGTCGTCCATCTCGCCGAGGCCGATGGCAAGGCGCGACGGCTCGACGTGGTCATCCGTGCGTACGACACCGGGACGGCGCTGCGCTATGTCGTGCCGACGCAGCCGAACCTGACGTCGCTGCGGATCGTCAATGAACTGACGCAGGTCGCCTTCCCCGCGGACTATGACTGCACCGGGCTGAACCTCGGCACCTTCGGGACCAGCCATGAGGGCGAATATGATCCGGTGAAGGCGTCGACGATCCGTCGGCACAATCTGTACGAACTGCCGCTGGTGTGCCGCACCGGCGAGGGCGGGCCGACGCTGGCCTTCGCGGAGGCCGACGTGACCGGATGGCCGACGATGTACCTGACCGGCACCGAAACCGGCGCGCTCGGCGTCGACACCAAGCTGTCGCGGCGGATCGACGAGCCGGGGATCGCGGTGAAGGCGGACGTCGGGACCGGCATCCGGTCGCCGTGGCGGATTATCATGGTCGGCGCGAACCCCGGCACGCTGATCGAGAACACGCTGCTCACCAGCCTCAACCCCGCGCCGAAGGGGGATTTCAGCTGGGTGAAGCCCGGCAAGACCGCGTGGGACTGGTGGTCCGGGCCGATCCTGGCGAGCGTGCCCAAGGCGGGCACCAACGACGCGACGACCCGTGGCTATATCGATTTCGCGCAGTCGATGACGCTGCCGTACATGATGATCGACGACGGCTGGTATGTGAACAGCGGCGACGGCGGTACGCTCAATCCGGGTGCCGACCCGACCAGGCCGATCGCCGCCGTGAACCTGCCCGCGCTGGTCGACTATGGCCGCAAGCGCGGCGTCGGGTTGATCGTTTGGATCCACTGGAAGCTGCTCGATACCGACATGGAGCGTATCCTCGCGCAGGTCGAGGCGTGGGGGATCAAGGGCATCAAGGTCGATTTCATGGACCGCGACGACCAGGAGATGATCGCCTATTATCACCGCCTCGCCGAGGCGACCGCGCGGCATCACCTGCTGCTCGACCTGCACGGCGCGACGCACCCCTGGGGGATGACGCGGACCTGGCCGAACTTCCTGACGCAGGAAGGCGTGCTGGGGGCGGAATACAACAAGTGGACGCGGCGGATCACGGCGCGGCACAACGTGACGCTCGCTTATACGCGGATGCTCGGCGGGCCGATGGACTATACGCCGGGCGGGTATCGCAATCGTACGCCGGCGACGTTCGCGCCGCATCCCGTGGGGCCCGAGGTGCAGACGACGCGCGGGCAGACGCTCGCCATGTACGTCGTGTACGAAAGCCCGCTCGGCGCGATCGCCGACAGTCCCGATGCGTATCGTGGCCAGCCGGGGCTCGATTTCCTCGCCGCGGTGCCGGCGACGTGGGACGAGACGCGGTTCCTGAGCGGCGAACTCGGCGAGCACATCGCGGTCGCAAGGCGGCGCGGCAAGACCTGGTATGTCGGGGCGATGACCGATGCCGCGCGGACGATCACGCTGCCGCTCGGCTTCCTCGGGACCGGCCGTTATCGCACGCGGACCTGGACCGACGGCGCGACCCCGACCGACCTCGTCACCGCGACCCGCACGGTGACCGCGCGCGACACCCTGACCTTGACACTGGCCGCGTCCGGAGGCGCCGCCGCCATGATGGAGCCTGTTCGATGACCATGACGACATTCGCCCGGATCGCCCTTGCCGGCATGATCGCACTGACCGGCACGGCAGCGACCGCGCAGACCGACGCCGACAAGCAGCGCGAGGCGCAGGCGGCCGAGACTCGGCTGCACGAGGACTGGGCATGGCTGGGCCGCTATCAGTCCGCCAACGCCGCGTTGCCCAAGCCCGGCAACCACCGCGTCGTCTTCATCGGCGATTCGATCACGCAGGGGTGGTTCGACATGGTCCCGTCGTTCTTCGCCGACGACCGGATGGGCCGCGGGATCGGCGGGCAGACGACTCCGCAGATGCTGCTCCGCTTTCGGCAGGACGTCGTCGACCTCCACCCGGCGGTGGTCCAGATCATGGGCGGCACCAACGACATCGCCAGCAATACCGGACCGATGACGCCCGAGCAGACCAAGGCGAACATCATGTCGATGGCCGATCTCGCGCGCGCCAACAACATCCGCGTGATCTTCGCCTCGATCCCGCCGGCGGACCGGTTTCCGTGGCGGCCGGGGCTGGCGACGGCACCGAAGATCGCCGCGATGAACGCGTGGCTGAAGGACTATGCGGCGAAGATCGGCGCGACCTATGCCGATTACTGGGGAGCGCTGCACGACGGCGACGCGACGCGCGCCTCGCTGACCTATGACGGGGTACATCCGAACAAGGCAGGCTATGCGGCGATGGCACCGGTCGCCGAAGCCGCGATCCGCGCCGCGCTCGCCAAGCCGGCACCGCGAGGCCTGCGATGATCCTGGCGCTGGCCTTGGCCGCCGCGCCGGTCGTCCGCACCGATGACGGACCGGTCCGTGGCCAGGCAGTGCCCGGCGGAACGAGCGTGTTTCGTGGCATCCGGTTCGCGAAGGCACCGGCGGGGCCGCTCCGCTGGCGTGCGCCCGAGCGGCCCGCGAAATGGACCGAGCCGGTCGACGCGGTCGCCGAGCACGCTGCCTGTCCGCAGGGCGATTACGGCGAATGGAACCGGACGGCCGCGCAGCATGGCTCGGAGGATTGCCTGTTCCTTGACGTCCGCACGCCGGCGCTGTCGCCCGCCAAGCCCCTGCCCGTGCTGGTCTGGATCCACGGCGGCGCCAATCGAGGCGGCGCAGGGAGCGGCACGGTCGAATCCGCGATTACCGACCGCGGTATCGTGCTGGTCAGCATCCAGTACCGACTGGGCGCGCTAGGGTTCCTGTCGCACCCCGCGCTCAGCCGCGAACAGGGCGGGCATTCGGGCAATTACGCGCTGATGGACCAGCAGGCCGCGCTCGGCTGGGTCAAGCGCAACATCGCGCGGTTCGGGGGCGATCCCGCGCGCGTGACGATCGCGGGTGAATCCGCCGGAGCGCAGGACGTCGCGCTCCACCGGCTGGCGCCAGCATCGCGCGGCCTGTTCGCGCAGGCGATCGAGGAAAGCGGTACGCCGGGCTTCGGCGTGGCACCGCGTAGCCTCGCGCAGAACGAGCGGCTGGGATCGCTGATCGCCCAAGCCGCGGGGTTGCCCGAGACCGCGACGGCGGCGCAACTGCGTGGCTTGCCGGTCGAGCGGTTGCTCGCGGTGCAGGACAAGGTCGACGTTCCCGATCTCGACGACGACAGTTTCATCTGGTTGCAGGCGGTGGTCGACGGCCGCGTTCTCACCGACACCCCCGCGCATCTGCTGGCGAACGGCCAAGTCGATCGTGCGCCGCTGGTGATCGGCGTGAACGCGCGCGAACTCGGCTTGCATGGTGGCCGCCCCGCAGCCGAAGCGACCGTGCGCAGCGAGTTCGGTGCCAACGCCGGCAAGGCGCTTGGCCTCTACGGGCTCAACCCCGGCGGCAAGCCCGTCGACGATCCGCGCCTCGGCGACGTGACCGCGCAGTTGGCGACCGATCTGACGTTCCGCTGCCCGACCGTCGCGGTCTCGAAGGCGCTGACCCGCGTCGGCGTGCCCGTCTGGCAATATCAGTTCGACTATGCCCCGCCCGGCGGCACGGTGAGCCATTCGAGCGAGATCGGCTATCTGTTCAGCCCACCGAAACCCGGCCAGCCGCCGTTGCAGGCCTATTGGGTGAACTTCGTGAAGACGGGGAACCCGAACGGTGGCGCACTCCCGCAATGGGCGCGATATTCGAATGGCACGCGGGACTATATGGCGTTCGACCAGACCGGGCCGGTGTCGCGCCGGGATCTGCGCGGCGCCATTTGCGGCCTACGCGATACGCCCTGAGCCGATCAGCTTTTGATCAGGATCGCATCCGACGGCAGGATGCGATCGAGGAACGGCAGGATCGCGGCGCCCACCGCAGGCGCGTCCAGCGACAGGCTGGCGCGCTGCATCGGTGCGGTCGCCGGCATGTTGGGCGCTGCGGCGCGAAGCTTGCGATGGGTGTCCGCCGCCAGCCGATCGAGCACGTCCGCCGGCAGCCGCCCGCCGAACAGCACCGCGGCCGGATTGATGAGACAGTTCACTGCGGTGATTGCAGGCACCAGCGCACTCGATGCATCGTCGAGCCATGCATCGACATGCGGCGCGAAGGCGTCGGGGAATGGCTGCGTCGGATCGATCCCGGGCTGCATCACGCCGGCCTTTTCCAGACGCGTGGTCAGCGCCGACAGCGACACGACATCCTGAAGCACGCGCGTCGCATCGTCCGCCAGCGGGAGAAAACCGATCTCGCCGCTCCGGGCGTTCGCGCCGCGATAATAGGCGCCGTCGATCACCAGGCCGCCGCCTAGTCCTGCGCTGACCAGGACGTAGAAGAAGCTCGCATGATCGTGACCATCGCCGAACTGGGCCTCGCCGATCGCCGCGGCGGCCGCATCGTTGTCGACGTGGATCGACCACGGCACGACGTCGGCGAGCAGCGTCGGCAGGTCGACCGCGCCCCACGCCTCGTAGCCCGCCGGACGGTGCGGCAACGCGACCCGGCCGAGATCGTCGGGCAACGCGATGCCGACGCCGAGCACCCGGTCCATGCCGATGACCCCGGTCTCCCGGATCGCGGCAATCCCCGCGCGGATGACCTCCACCACGTCGCCGGGCATGGCGAACGGTACCTGTCGCGTGAAGCGCGAGCGGACGACGCCAGCCAGGTCCAGCGAGACCAAAGTCACGTGATCCCGGTCGATGTTCAGCCCGATCGCAAAGCAGCCATCGGGATTGATCCGCAAGCGTACCGCAGGCTGGCCGCGGCCGCCGGTGCGCCGACCCGCATCGATGATGAGATCGGAGTCGAAGAGCCGCCCGGTGATGTTGGCGATGGTCGGCGCGGTGAGGTTGGTCATCGCCGCGATCTCGGTTCGCGTGATGTCCGGATGGCGGCGAATAACCTGCAACACGACCCGCTGGTTGTAATCGCCGGCGCGCGCCAGATTGGTGCCGGACAGACTGGGGCCAAGCCTTACCGCGCGCTCGTCCGCGGTGACGCCACCGTAGCTCGACGGCTCGAAATCCGAGAAATCCATCGGTTTGCTCATGCCCCAGCGCGCGCGAACGGGGCGATCGTCTCGACGGGATCGGATGCGGGCTGGAACGTCGACATGGACGTACCAACCGCCGCCACGGCATGTGCTTTCGCGCGATAGGTCACGACATTCCCTCCCGACTTCGTGCGCAATCCCGATCGGCGACCGCGTCGCTCGTATCCGGAATGCCCACCCCGACGCCGCCGTCACACGACACCGGTCCGCTGATGTACGCCGATCGCAGCTTCTCACCGTCTCGAACTCGCGCGAGTTTCGAGTAATCACGCGGGACGGTCAATAAAGAAATCAATTTTCTTATACTAGATTGGTCCTAGTCGGTGGGTATCGGCATCGTCTCTTGTCCGATGCCGATACCTCCAAATCCCGGGTCAAACCGGTCGCACCGATGTCAGAAGACCGCGATCAGCGAACGATCTGCAGTTGTTGCAGCATGAATGCCTGCCACTCGGAGTTCTGGCGATAGCGTTCGAACCGTCCCGACTTGCCGCCATGCCCTGCCTCCATGTTGACGCGGAACAGCAGCGGGTTTGTGTCGGTCTTGAGTTCGCGGAGTTTGGCCACCCACTTGGTCGGCTCGTAATATTGCACCTGGCTGTCCCACAGGCCAGTGCCGACATACAGCGCCGGATACGCCTTGGCAGTGACGTTGTCGTACGGCGAATAGCTCAGCATGTAATCGTACGACGCCTTCTGCGCGGGGTTGCCCCATTCGTCGTATTCGAACGTCGTCAACGGGATCGACGCGTCGAGCATCGTCGTCACCACGTCGACGAAGGGCACCTGCGCGATGATGAGCTTGTAGTCCGCCGGTGCCATGTTCGCGACGCCGCCCATCAGCAGACCGCCAGCACTGCCGCCCATCGCCGCGACGCGGTCCTTCGCCGCGTATTTCTGCGCGACGAGATAGCGGGTGACGTCGATGAAGTCGGTGAAGCTGTTCTTCTTGTTGAGCAGATGCCCGTCGTCATACCAGCCGCGCCCCATCTCCTGCCCACCGCGGATATGCGCGATCGCGTAGATCACGCCGCGATCGAGCAGCCCTATCCGGCCCGGATCGACTGCCGGGTCGCTTGAAATTCCGTAGCTGCCATAGGCATATTGGAAGAGCGGTGCGGTGCCGTCTCGCTTTGTGCCCTTGGCATAGACCAGCGACACGGGGATCCGCGTGCCGTCACGCGCGGGCGCCCAGACGCGTTCGGTGACGTATTTCGCGGGATCATAGCCCGGCACCGGCGCGACCTTCAGCACGCGGCGCTCGCCGGTCTTCGCGTTGACCTCGTAGGTCGTGGTCGGCGTCACGAGCGAGCCATAGGTGTAACGCACCCACGGCGTCGCGGTCTCTTCGTTGACGTCGAGCGACATGCGATAGGCGGGCTCGTCGGCGGTCACCGCGGTCGACTTGCCCGCATCGTTCAGGACGCGGATCATGCGGTTGCCGCCCTCGCGTTGGTCGATCGCGACGAAGCCGTCGAACGGTCTGAAGCCTTCGATGAAGACGGTGTCGCTGGCTGGCGTCAGGTCACGCCATGCTGCCGTTCCTTTCGCCAGATCGGCGTCGGCGACAGTCACGAGCTTGTAGTTCTTCGCGGCCTTGTTCGTGCGGATGATCCAGCGATTGCCGATGTGATCCGCACTGTAGCGGAACTCTCGCGCGCGCGGTGCGACGATCGTGAAGTTGCTCGGTGCAGCAGACGGTGCGCAGCGTTGCTCGTCGCTGACTGTGCTGCTCACGCCGATGCAGATAAACTTGTCGTCTGCCGTGCGCGAGACGCCCATCGAGTAGGTGTCGTCCTTCTCCTCGTACAGCAGCCGGTCGCTGGCGACGGGCGTGCCGAGGACGTGCGCCTTCACGCGGTAGCCGCGCAGCGTGACCGGGTCCTTCTCGACGTACAGCAACGTCTTGTTATCGTCCGCCCAGACGACGTTCGGCTCGATGTTCGAGAGCGTGTCGGCGATCGTCGCACCGGTCGCGAGGTCCTTCACCTTGAGCACGTATTGGCGGCGCCCGACGGTGTCTTCGGCCCAGGCGACGCGGGCGTTGTCGGGGCTCACTGCCCAGTCGCTCAGCGCGAAGAAACTGTGGCCCTTCGCCATCGCCGGCTCGTCGAACAGCGTCTCGGCGGGCGCGGTGCGGCTGCCCTTGCGACGTTCCAGGATCGGATAATCCGCCCCGGTCTGGAACCGCGAGCCGTAATAATAGCCGTTCTTCGCGTACGGGACCGAGCCGTCGTCCTGCTTGATGTGCGAGACGGTCTCTTCGTAGAGCTTGGCCTGGAGTGGCTTCAGCGAGGCGAGTTGCGCATCGGCATAGGCGTTCTCGGCGGCGAGATAGGCGAGCATCTCCGGGTTCTTCCGCGTGTCGTCGCGCAGCCAGTAATAATCGTCCTCGCGCGCGCCGTTGGGCGACGTCACCTGGAACGGCTTCTTCGCGACGCGCGGCGGCTGGACCTGCGCCACCGCCGCGGTCGAGACCAGCGCCACGCCGGCGAGCATCATGTACCGTATCGTCATTGTGCGGCTCCCTGTGCCGGCGTCGTTGCGCCTGCCGGCTTCCGGTATCGATCGAACCAGGCGATGATCGCGGACGCCTTCGCCGCGGATTGCGACGGACGGGCGGCGAGGCCACCGTGGCTCGCGCCTGGCACCTTGACCAGCGCGGTCGGTACGCCGCGGATCTGGAGCGCCGCATAATATTGCTCGGACTCGCTGACCGGCGTGCGGTAATCGTCGCCCCCGACCACGACCAGGGTCGGCGTCTTGACGTTGCCGACCAGGCTGAGCGGCGAGCGGTTCCAATAGCTCATCGGATCCTCCCACGGCAGCTTGGTGAACCAGTAGCGCGAGGTGAACAGCGTGTTGTCCATCGTCAGCGCCTCGCTGATCCAGTTGATCACCGGCTTCTGCGTCGCGGCGGCCTTGAACCGGTCGGTCTTGCCGACGATCCACGCGGTCAGCAGCCCGCCGCCCGATCCGCCGGTCACGAACAGATTGTCCGGATCGGCGGTGCCCTCCGCGATCGCCGCATCGACCGAGGCGATCAGGTCGTCGTAATCCGCGGCCGGGTAGGTCTTATCGATCAGGTTGGCGAACTCGGCCCCGTAGGAGGTCGAGCCCCTCGGGTTGGTCCAGAGCACCGCATAACCGGCGGCGGCGTAGAGCTGCATGTCGGTCGCGAAAGCGGGGCCGTAGGCGGCGTTCGGGCCGCCGTGGATTTCGAGGATCAGCGGCACGCGCTGGCCTGCGGCACGGCCCGGCGGGGTGGCGAGCCATGCGTCGATCGGCCGGCCGTCGGGCGCTGTCACCGTGATCTTGCGGACCTTGGCGAGCGCCTTCGATCCGGTCAGCACTGCGTTGAGCGTCGTCAGGCGTCGCGGCTTCCCGCCCGCCAGCACCCAGACGTCGGCAGGGGCGCTCGCATCGCCGCCGGTATAGGCGATCGTGCCGCCCTTCGAGACCGAGAACTCACCGCCGGTATAGGGCCGGTCGAGCCCGCCGCCCGCGACGTTGTCGATCAGCGGCGTGACGTGGCCATCGACACCGACGCGGGCGACGCGGCGCTGGCCGTGATCGTCGTAGCTCGCGTACAGGCTGCGGCCGTCGGCGGACCACACCGCGTCCTCGATCGCGCGGTCGAGCGTGGCGGTGAGCGAGTGCGGCGAGGCGGCGTCACGGTCGCCGACATAGAGCTGCGTGTTCTCGTAGCTGCGGCGCTTGTCGTCGAAGCCGAGCCACGCGATCTTCGCGCCGTCGGGCGACACGCGCGGCTGCGCGTCGGGGCCGTCGCGCGTCGTCAGCGTCCGCATTGAGCCGCTCATCGCATCGACCGCGATCACGTCGGAGTTTATCACCTGGCGGTCGGCGGCGGGGCCACGGATCGCGGCGAAGACGATGCTGCGGCCGTCTGGCGTCCATGACAGGGGGCCGCCATCGTCGAACTTGCCGTATGTCAGTTGCCGCGCGGCACCGCCGTCGGCGCCGACCACGAAGAGATGGTCGTAGCCCGGCTTTACATAGCCCGGCCCATCGTTGCGGTAATTGACCCGGTCGATGATCGTCAGCGGCTCCGCCCATTTCGCGCCCTCGGGCTTGGGCGGCTGCGTGCCGAGCTTGGTTCCCTCGCCCGCCACCGTGGCGATATAGGCGAGCTTGGTGCCGTCGGGCGACCACGCGAGCGCCTGCGGATCGCCGGGGAAGCTCGTCACGCGCGCGCTCTGGGCGCCGCCGATCCATCGGACGAAGAGCTGCGATCCCTCGCCGTCGCGCGCGGCATAGGCGATCCTTGCCCCGTCGGGCGACCATCGCGGGCTGCTGCCGTCGGTGGCGAATGGCGTCTGGCGCCCGCTCGCGACGTCGATCAGCCAGAGCGAGGACTGCATCGTGTCGGTCATCACGTCGCCGGTGCGACGGACGTAGACGATCGTCTTGCCGTCTGGGCTGATTTGCGGATCGGCGGCGATCGTCAGGCCGAATAGGTCGCTACCGGTGAAGCTGCGCGTCGGACCATCGGGCACGGGGGCAGGCACCGGCGTGGCCGGCTGTTGCTGGGCAAAGGCCGGCGTCGCCGCGAGCAGGAGGAGGGCAAGGGTCAAGCGCAACGAACGGCTCCTTCGATTGAACCGCGTTACGATGACACATTATTACGTGGAGGCAAGCGGTACGAACGTGACCGGCAAACCGTCCTTCGGCCGCGGGATCGGGAACACCTGCCATGCATTTCCGCTGCCCGCCGCCGCCTCGATCCTGTAGCGCAGGAGCAGATGCGCGATCAGCAGTCGCATCTGCATCGTCGCGAAATGCAGCCCGATACACATGTGCGCGCCGCCGCCGAACGGCACCCAGGCGAACCGGTGGCGGCCCTTCGATGCCTCGGGCGTGAAGCGGAGCGGGTCGAACTTGTCGGGATCGGGCCAATACTCGGCCATCCGGTGCGTATAGGTGATGCCCGTGCCGACGCTCGTCCCGGCGGGAATGTCATATCCGCCGAAGGTAAAATCCTTGAGCGCACGCCGCGGGATCGACGGGACGGGCGGCATCATCCGCAGCGATTCCTTGAACGCGTATTCGGTGAGGATCAGGCGATCGAGTTGCTCGGTCAACGGCACATCCGGGTCGAGCGCGGCAACTTCCTCACGCAACCGTTCCTGCCACTCCGGGTTGCGCGCAAGCAGCATGACGAGGCTGGTCGCGGACGAGGTGATCGTGTCGTGCGCCGCCATCATCAGGAAATTCATGTGGTCGGCGATCGCCAGCGCGGTCAGCGGCGCGCCGTCGTCATCGGTCGCGCGGCAGAATTGCGAGAAGAAATCCTGGCCGTTTCCGGTGCGTCGTGCGGGGATCTCGCGTTCGAAGAAGTCGACCAGATAGGCGCGGGCACGCACGCCCTTGCGCATCTGTGTGCCAGGCAAGGGTTTGCGGATCGGCGAGACGCTCGCCTGTACCTCGTCGACGAACGCCTGGTTGATCCGATCCGCCTCCGCGCCGAGCGGCACGCCGAGGAAGCTGGTCGCGGCGAGATCGAGCGTGAGTTTCTTGACCGCGTCGTAGAAGCGCAAGGTCTGCCCGGCCCAGCCGCCGATCGCGGCCTCGATGCCCGCGTCGAGTTCGGTCGCGTAATGCCGCATCGGCTCGGGCTTGAACGCGACCGACAGCGCCTTCCGGTCGGCGCGATGCTTGTCGAAATCCATCAGCATCAGGCCGCGCGGGAACAGCATGTTGAGCAGCGGGCCCCAGCCCTGTTCGGACGAGAAGATCTTGTCGCGATCGAACAGAACCAGTTCGTTCGCGTCGGGACCGAGCAGGTTGACGCCGGTGCCGCCGAGCGCACGGTTGCGATAGATCGGGCCGTAGCGCGCAGCCATACCTTCCGAAAACGCGATCGGATCCGCCAGCAATTTGAAGGTGTTGCCGAAGAACGGCAGGCCGTAGCTGCCGGGGATGTGATCGAGCGCGCCTTTTTTCTGGCGCGGAAGCCAGTGCGGGCTGGCGTTCTGCAACATGGCGTGGCTCATCGTCGGATCCTCAGCGACATGCCGGCTTGGCAAGCCTCGAATACCGGCATAACTATTGTTCTGCAACCGGGGCGCGGATCCCGGCGCTTTGACAGGAGAGATGCATGGACCTCGCAAACAGTGCTGCCGTGGTGACCGGCGGCGCGTCGGGCCTGGGTGCCGCCACGGCGCGTGCACTGGCCGCCAAGGGGGTGAAAGTGGCGATCTTCGACCTCCAGGCGGACAAGGGCGAGGCGCTGGCGGACGAGATCGGCGGGGTGTTCTGCAAGGTCGATGTCACGTCCGACGACAGCGTCGATGCGGGGTTCGAGGCGGCGCGCGCCGCGCATGGTCAGGAGCGGATACTGGTGAATTGCGCGGGCACCGGCAACGCGGCGAAGACCGCGGGGCGATCGAAGCAGGACGGCTCGATCAAGCATTTCCCGCTCGATGCGTTCGACCGGATCATCCAGATCAACCTCGTCGGCACGTTCCGCTGCCTCGCCAAGTCGGCGGCGGGCATGCTGACGCTGGAGCCGGGCGAAGACGGCGAGCGGGGTGCGATCGTCAACACCGCGAGTGCTGCTGCGGAGGATGGCCAGATGGGGCAAGCCGCCTATTCCGCGTCGAAGGCCGGTGTGGTCGGGATGACGCTGCCGATCGCGCGAGACCTTATGAGCGAGGGGATCCGCGTGAACACGATCCTGCCGGGCATCTTCGACACGCCGCTTCTAGCGGCCGCGCCGCAGCAGGTCCGCGATGCGCTGGCGGCGTCGGTGCCGTTTCCGAAGCGGCTCGGGCGGCCGGAGGAGTTTGCGGCGCTGGCGCTGACGATGATCGAGTGCGGGTATTTCAATGGGGAGGACGTGCGGCTGGACGGCGCTATCCGGATGGCGCCGCGGTGATATAAGCCGCCCCCGCTCCTCTCACGGCAAAGCGCCGGGCGGGCCCTTCCCTCTCTCAATTGGAGGAAGGTGAGGCGGCGACGGGGCAAGATGGGTACGCTTGGTGCCAACCTCCACCCCGGCGAAGGCCGGGGCCCAATTGGGGGACGCCAGTAACTAAGGGCAGCGCCTCGTTACTGCGACCTTTCCAATTGGGCCCCGGCCTCCGCCGGGGTGGTGTCTAGTTAGCCAGGGTGGTGCATTGTGGAGGGCGGACCCTTCAGGCCGCCCGCGCCAGTTGCTGCCCCTTGATCATGTCCGCCGCCTTCTCCGCGATCATGATCGTCGGGGCGTTGGTGTTGGACCCGATCAGCGTCGGCATCACCGAGGCGTCCACCACCCGCAACCCCTGAAGCCCGCGCACTGCCAAGGTCGCATCGACCACCGCCAGCGCGTCGTCTGCGGCGCCCATCTTGCACGTCCCCACTGGGTGGTAGATCGTCTCCGCCGTCCGACGCACCCAGGCGTCTATCTCGTCGTCGGTCCGCACGTCCTCGCCGGGCGACAATTCCCCCGCCCGGTATGGATCGAGCGCCGCCTGCCGCGCGACATCGCGACCGATCCCGACGCAGGCGCGCATCACGCGGCGATCCTCCGCGGTCGCGAGATAGTTCGCGACGATCGTCGGGTCGGCGAACGGATCGGCCGAGCGCAGCCCGATCCGTCCGCGACTCTGCGGCCGCAACTGGCAGAGATGCAGCGTGAAGCCATCCTCGGTCGCCTTCACCTTGCCGTGATCCTGCATGATCGCGAGCACCGCGTGGATCTGCACGTCGGGCCGCGAGAGACCCTCGCGCGACGACACGAACGCACCCGCCTCGAGGAACTGCTGCCGCCCCGCCCCCTTGCCGCGCAGAAGGTAGTTCAGCCCGACTCCGATCATCCCCACGCCCTTGGTCATCGCGTACCCGGTCCGCAGCCCGCGCGATTTCCAGTTCATCACGACATCGAGATGGTCCTGAAGGTTCTCGCCAACACCGGGCAGCGCGTGCACCACGCCGACCCCCGCCGTGGTCAGCCGATCCGGATCGCCGATACCCGACAGCTGGAGGATATGCGGCGACTGCACCGCGCCCGCGCATAGCAGCACTTCACGCGTCGCCGTCACGCTCTCAGGGCGCGCCCCCTTGTCGAGCACGTAATCGACGCCGGTCGCACGCCCCTTGTCGATCCGGATCCGCGTCGTCCGCGCGCCCGTGACGCAGGTCAGGTTGCGCCGCGACAGTACCGGCCGCAGATACGCCGCTGCCGTGCTCCAACGCTTCCCGTCGGCCACGGTCAGGTCGTAGCGCCCGAACCCCTCCTGGCTCGCCCCGTTGAAATCCTCGGTCACCGGATAGCCAGCCTGCCGCCCGGCCTCGACCAGCGCGTCGTAGAACGGGCTGTCGGACTCGCCGCCCGAGATCGTCAGCGGCCCGCCGCCGCCGTGCAAGGGGCATTCGCCGCGATGATGCCCTTCGAGCCGTTTGAAATACGGCAGCACGTCGTCGAACGACCAACCGGGCAGGCCCATCTGCCGCCACTCGTCATAGTCCTGCGGATGGCCCCGCGTGTAGATCATGCCGTTGATCGACGAACTGCCGCCCAGCCCCTTGCCGCGTGGCCACCACAGGCGACGGTTGTCGAGATGCGGCTCGGGCTCGGTCGAAAAGCCCCAGTTGCTCGCGTTCTTGCTCTTGATGAGTTCGCCGACTCCTGCGGGCATCCGCACTAGCACGCCGTCGTTGCGCCCGCCCGCCTCGAGCAGCAGCACGCTCACGTCGGGGTCCTCGGTCAATCGCGCGGCGAGCACACAGCCGGCCGAGCCCGCGCCGATAATCACGTAGTCATACGTCTGCATGCCCGCATCCTCTTGTTCACGCTCCGCTTTTTACGGAGTCGCGGTATCAGGCTAGCGCTCGCACAGCAGCGTTAGCAAGCCGTTGCGTAGCACACCGCGATCGAGACCCTCGACGGGATGCACTTCGCTCAGCCCTACCGCGAGCAGCGCATAGCCACGAATACCCGCCTCTACGGAGTCGAACCCGTGCGCGGTCAACTGCGCGACGAGGAACGCCATGACCTTGTCGTCATGCTCGCGGATCGCCGACGCCGCCCGCGCGTCGCTCTTCGCCCAGGCACGCATCGCCAGCGCCAGTTGCGACATGTCGTGCTCACGGACATGCTCGGCGAACGCGCGGATCCGCTCGACCGGCGCGAGGTCCGATGCGGTCAGCGACGCCAGCAGCGGATCGATCTGCGCCTCCGCGAAATACTCGGCGAGCGCGGCGTGATAGCCGTCGAAATCCTTGAAATGATGATAGAAGCTGCCGGTCGACGCCCCCGCCGCCTGCGCCAGGCCGCGGAGTTTCAGCGCACGCAGCCCGCCGCTTTTCAGCAGCGCCTGGCCGATCTCGAGCCAGTCGCGCGGCGCGAGATCCGCCCGGGTTGCCGCCGCGTCTTCGATCGATACCGTGCTTGACAAGCCACTCTCCATAACGAATGTTACGTCGGAACGAGGCCGGGCGCAATCTGGCTTCACCTAGCATTAGGCATCACGATCGGACCAGACCGGCGGATGCGACAGGAGAGCGATGTTGGCCGAGGCATTGATCATCGACGCCGTCCGTACCCCGCGCGGGATCGGCAAGACGGGCAAGGGCGCTTTAGCCCATATGCATCCCCAACACCTTGCCGCGACCGTGCTTAAAGCGATTGCCGAGCGCAACCACCTCGAAACCGCCGATGTCGACGACATCATCTGGTCGACCTCGACGCAGCGTGGCGAGCAGAGCGGCGATCTGGGGCGGATGGCGGCGCTCGATGCTGGCTATGACGTCAAGGCGAGCGGAACGACGCTCGACCGGTTCTGCGGCGGCGGGATTACCGCGGTGAACTTCGCCGCGGCGCAGATCATGAGCGGGATGGAAGACCTCGTCATCGCCGGCGGGACCGAGATGATGTCGCTGACCACGACGATGATGCAGGACGACATGGCGGCGGGCAAGCGGCCGCTCGGGATCGGATCGGGCAACGCGAGGCTCGACGCGGCGCATCCGCAATCGAACCAGGGGATCTGCGCCGACGCGATCGCCAGCATTGAGGGGATCGACCGCGAAACGCTCGAAGCGCTTGGGCTTGAGAGCCAGCGCCGTGCTGCGGTGGCGATCGCCGAAGGCCGGTTCGACCGCAGCCTCGTGCCGGTCACTGACGACACCGGCGCATTGGTCCTTGAGAAGGACGAATATCCGCGTCCCGATACGACCGCCGAGGGCCTCGCGGCGTTGCGCCCTTCGTTTGCCGGGATTGCCGACATTCCGCTCGACGAGAAGGGCACGACGTATCGCAAGCAGATCAACCGCCGCTATCCTGACGTCGATATCAAGCACGTCCATCATGCCGGCAATTCGTCGGGCGTGGTCGATGGCGCCGCCGCCGTGCTGCTCGCGAGTGCCGATTACGCCGCAAAGCACGGGTTGAAGCCCCGCGCGCGCATCGTCGCGATGGCGAACATGGGCGACGACCCGACGCTGATGCTCAACGCGCCCGTCCCTGCGGCGCGGAAGGTGCTCGCGAAGGCTGGGCTCACCGTCGACGACATCGATCTGTGGGAGATCAACGAGGCGTTCGCGGTGGTCGCGGAGAAGTTCATCCGCGACCTGAAGCTCGACCGCGACAAGGTGAACGTCAACGGCGGCTCAATCGCGCTGGGCCATCCGATCGGTGCGACCGGCGCGATCCTGATCGGCACGATATTGGACGAGCTCGAACGCCGCGACCTGAAGCGCGGGCTCGTGACGATGTGCGCGGGCGGCGGGATGGCTCCGGCGATCATCATCGAGCGCGTCTGATGCATCCCGTCGCGCACGCGCTGACGACGCCCGACAAACCCGCCTACATCATGGCGGCGACGGGCGAGACGGTGACGTATCGCGACTTGGACGAACGGGCAAACCGGGGTGCACATCTGTTCCGGTCGCTCGGGCTCAGGCGCGGCGACGGGATCGCAGTGCTGATGGACAATTCGCCGCGCTATCTGGAAGTGATGTGGGCGGCGGAACGGACCGGCGTTTATTGCACCTGTCTCTCGTCGAAACTCACCGCGAGCGAGGCGGCGTACATCATCCGCGACGGCGATTGCCGCGTGATGATCGCGAGCAAAGGGTGTGCGGAGGTTGCGACGGCACTTGTCCCGGTGCTCGACGACGTGACGCGCTATATGGTCGACGGCGCGACAGAGGGTTACGCGCCTTACGAAACCACGCGAGACGGGATGCCCGCCACGCCGATCGCCGACCCCTCGCCCGGCGGCATCCTCCTCTATTCGTCAGGCACCACCGGCAAGCCGAAGGGCGTCAAGCACGCGCTGTCCGACGAGGCGTTCGGGACCAACGTCTCGCCGCTCGTGATGCTCGGCAAGGGGCTGTACGACTTCACCCCCGAGATGATCTATCTCTCGCCCGCGCCGCTCTATCACGCGGCGCCGCTGCGCTGGTCGATGGCGGTGCACCAGGTCGGCGGCACCGTCGTCGTGATGGAGCATTTCGATCCCGAAGCCGCGCTCGCCGCGATCGAACGGTTCCGCGTAACGCATGCGCAATGGGTGCCGACGCACTTCATCCGCCTGCTGAAGCTCCCGCCCGAAGTCCGCGCGCGCTACGACGTGTCGTCGTTGAAGGCGGTATGGCACGCCGCCGCCCCCTGTCCTCTCCCGGTCAAGCAGGCGATGATCGACTGGTGGGGCCCGATCATCGGCGAATATTACGCCGGTACCGAAGGCAACGGGTTCTGCGCGATCTCCAGCGCGGAATGGCTGGCGCATAAGGGCTCGGTCGGACGTAATCTGACCGCTAAGACGATGATCTGCGACGAGGAGGGCAACGCTCTGCCGCCACGCGCTGAAGGCGACGTCTATTTCGCGGGCGGTGGGGCGTTCGAATACCATAACGATCCCGCCAAGACGGCGGAGGCCGCCAACGCGCATGGCTGGACGACGCTGGGCGACGTCGGCTGGCTCGACGAGGAAGGCTATCTTTATCTCACCGACCGAAAGAGCTTCATGATCATCTCGGGCGGCGTGAACATCTATCCCGCCGAGATCGAGAACCTGCTCGTCACCCATCCGAAGGTCGCCGACGTCGCGGTGATCGGCGCGCCGGACGACGAGATGGGCGAGCAGGTGGTGGCGATCGTCTGTCCCGCCGATCCGACCGAGGATCGCGCGCAACTGGCCGCCGAACTCAGCGCCTTCGCCCGCGCGAACCTTAGCCACGTCAAGGCGCCGCGCCGGATCGATTTTCGCGAGACCTTACCGCGGCATGAGACGGGGAAACTCTACAAGCGCCTGCTCCGCGACGAATATTGGGCGCATTCGAAGGAGTCCGCATGAACTTCGATTATTCCGACGACCAAAAATTCCTCAAGGACGAAGCGCGCAAGTTCCTGTCCGCGCATTGCGGCAGTGACCGGGTCCGCGCGGTGCTCGATGATGTCGGCACCGCCTATGACGCTGATCTCTGGAAAGCGGTCGGCGCACAAGGCTGGCTCGGTGCAGCGATCCCCGAAGAGTTCGGCGGGCTGGGCCTCGGCCACATTGAACTCTGCGCGATCGCCGAGGAACTGGGGCGGGCCTGCGCGCCGATCCCGTTCGCCTCGACCGTCTATTTCGTCGCCGAAGCGCTGATGCTGTACGGCAGCGACGCCCAGAAGGTCCGATGGCTGCCGAGGATAGCGGCAGGTGACGTCATCGGTGCATTCGCTACCTCGGAAGGCGCCGGCCCGGTCACTGCACGATCGGTCCGCACCACCGTCTCCGACGGCAAAATTACTGGCGAAAAGATTCCCGTCGCCGATGGCGACGTTGCCGACCTGATCGTCATCCTTGCGCGCGACGGCCTCTACCTCGTCGAGAAGGGGTCGGGCGTTACCGCGGAAGTCCTCGGAACGCTCGACCCGACGCGGAGCGCCGCCCGTCTCACCTTCACCGACGCGCCCTGCGAAAGGCTCGGCACCGACGACGGGATCGCGGCGATGCAGGCGGTGTTCGACCGCGCCGCCGTCCTGCTGGCGTTCGAGCAACTGGGGGGCGCGGACCGGTGCCTCGATATGGCGAAGGGCTATGCGCTCGATCGCTACGCGTTCGGCCGGCAGATCGGCGGCTACCAGGCGATCAAGCACAAGCTCGCCGACATGTACGTGAAGAACGAACTCGCACGCTCGAACGCCTATTATGGCGCGTGGGCGCTGAACGTGGCCGCCGCCGAACTCCCGCTCGCCGCCGCCACGGCGCGCGTTGCCGCGTCCGACGCCTACTGGTTCGCGTCGAAGGAGAACATCCAGACGCATGGCGGGATGGGGTTCACCTGGGAGTCCGACTGCCACCTCTATTACCGCCGCTCGCGCCAGCTCGCGCTCGTCGCCGGCAGCCCCGCGGCGTGGCGCGAACGCCTCGTCGGCCAACTCGAAATGCGCAACGCCGCCTGATCGGAGCAGCACATGGACTTCAAGGACAGCGACGTCGAAGCCACCTACCGCGCCGCCGCGCGCGACTGGCTCGACGCGAACATCGCCGAGCACGATGCCGGCCACTACCCCGACGACATGGCCAAGGCGAAGGCTTGGCAGGCCCGAAAAGCTGCTGGTGGATACGCCTGCATCACCTGGTCGCATGAATGGGGCGGCGGCGGCGGCACCCCGATCGAGAGCGTGATCTTCGGGCAGGAAGAGGCCAAGCACGCGGTCGACGGCAGCTATTTCACGATTGGCCTCGGCATGTGCGTGCCGACCGTGATGGCCTATGCAGACGACGCGACCAAGCACCGTTTCGTCGGCCCGGCGGTGCGCGGCGACGAGATCTGGTCGCAGCTGTTTTCCGAACCCGCTGGCGGGTCAGATGTCGCTGCGATCCGTACGCGAGCCGTCCGCGAGGGCGACGACTGGGTCATCAACGGGCAGAAGGTCTGGACCTCGGGCGCGCATTATAGCGACTACGGCATCGTTTTGGTGCGAACCAATCCCGACGTGCCGAAACACCAGGGCCTGACGATGTTCTGGCTCGACCTCAAGGCACCGGGGATCGAGATCCGCCCGATCCACCAGATGTCCGGCGGGTCGAGTTTCAACGAAGTCTGGTTCGAGGACGTCCGGATATCCGACGCGCAACGCCTCGGACCGGTCGATGGCGGCTGGAAGGTCGCGCTGTTCACGCTGATGAACGAGCGTCTCGCGATCGGCACGAGCGGCGGGGTCGGCCCGGAGGACATCCTCGCCTTCGCCGCTCAGGCCAACGGCGCAGACGGCCCGCTGCTGAAGGACGCCGCGTTCCGCCAGACGCTCGCCGACTGGTGGGTGCAATCCGAAGGCCTGCGGAACACTCGGATGCGGACGATCACCGCGCTGTCGAAAGGTCAGGTGCCCGGCCCCGAAAGCTCGATCGGCAAGATCGTCGCCGCCAACCAGCTACAGGCGATCGGCAACACCGCGGTCGAAGCCGGCGATCAATACGGCATCATATCCGACCCCGCGCTCACCCCGCTGAAAGGCGCGTTCCACGCCGCGACGATGTGGGCACCAGGCCTGCGTATCGCCGGCGGCACCGACGAGATCCTGAAGAACATCATCGCCGAACGCGTGCTCGGCCTCCCCGGCGAAATCCGTGTCGACAAGGATCAGGCGTTTCGGGATTTGCCGGTTGGGGCTTGAAGACAGTGCTAGGTTTGACACGGATTATCCGCGGTCGGAGCATGCCGAATTGCAGCCCCTGATGAAAGTTGCGAAAGTACCGGAATGAACAGCGAACCGCTTGTAATCGTGCCCATACCGGCCTTGGTGACGATCCTGCTCAACCGCGAGCGGGCAAAGGGAGTACCTCTGACCGAGGGCGAGGTTCTGCCGATTCGGGATAATGCCGTATCGATAGCGTTGCCGCGAGACGTGGCCGCGCACATGGCCGAAGAACGCGGTTACGACGACATAGACCAGGATGATGTTTGGGCCGAATGGAGTGCGATTAGGCACACCTTCGATGCATAAGAGCCGGTTTTCCAAGGGGATGGGCGCCCCACTTAAGTTCGTGTTCGCGAGCTGAGCTGAGCGTCGCCGTCGAGAGTCGGCACTACCCGTCGGTACGAGAATGTAAGTTGCTTCCGTCGAGTATCGATCTGCCAAGGATTCACGAATGACCGACATGCACACCATCCTCACCGCGCAGCGCGACGCATTCATGGCGGAGCTTCCGGTTACCAAGGCCGTCCGCCTCGATCGGCTCAAGCGTGCTGCGGCGATGGTGCGGGATAACGCCGTGCGGTTCTGCGACGCGATGTCGGAGGATTTCGGGCATCGCAGCCGCGAGCAGACGATGATCACCGATATCGGCGCCTCGCTCGCGCCGATCGCGCATGCGGCGAAGCATCTCGATCGCTGGATGCGCCGCGACCGCCGCCCGGTGCAGTTTCCCTTGGGACTGCTGGGCGCGAAGGCTTGGGTCGAATACCAGCCCAAAGGCGTGATCGGCATCATCGCGCCGTGGAATTTTCCGGTGAACCTGCTGATGGCGCCACTCGCAGGCGTGCTCGCCGCGGGCAATCGCGCGATGGCTAAGACGAGCGAGTACACGCGTGCCACCGCCGCGCTGTTCGAAGAGCTCGCGCCGAAATATTTCGCGCAGGACGAACTCGCGATCGTCACCGGCGGTGCGGATGTGGGGAAGGACTTCGCCGCGCTGCCGTTCGACCATTTGATCTTCACCGGTGCAACCGCGATCGGCCGTCACATCCTCCACGCCGCCGCCGACAATCTGACGCCCGTCACGCTCGAACTCGGCGGCAAGTCGCCCGTGATCCTCGGCGCATCTGCGGACATCGCGCGCGCGACCGAACGCGTCACGCTTGGCAAGATGATGAACGCAGGACAGATCTGCCTCGCGCCCGATTACATGCTCGTCCCCTCGGCGGACGAAGCCAAGGTCGTCAACGGCATCAAGGCGGCGGCGAGCGCGATGTACCCGACGTTGCTCGCCAACGCCGACTATACGTCGGTGATCAACGATCGCCATCATCAGCGCCTCACCGACTGGATCGCCGACGCCAAGGCAAAGGGCGCAACCGTCGAGGTCGTGAACCCGGCGGACGAGGATTTTGCCAGCGCCAACTCGCGGAAAATGCCGTTGCATATCGTCCGCGACGTCACCGACGACATGATCGTCATGCAGGAAGAGATCTTCGGCCCGGTCCTGCCGATCCGCCGCTACGACGGGATCGACGACGCGATCGCGCAGGTGAACCGCCGCGATCGACCGCTCGGGCTGTATTATTTCGGCAGCGACGAGGCGGAGCGCCGCCGCGTGCTCGACCGGACGATCTCGGGTGGCGTGACGCTCGACGACGTGATCTTCCACATCTCGATGGAAGACCTTCCGTTCGGCGGCAGCGGCCCGTCGGGGATGGGCGCGTATCACGGCATCGACGGCTTCCGCACCTTCAGCCACGCGCGCGCGGTCTTCAAGCAATCGCGGCTCGACGTCGCCAAGCTCGCCGGGCTCAAACCGCCTTACGGAGCGGCCGCTGCCAAGACGATCGCGCGGATGATCCGGTGACGAACGCCGACAGTGTGGCGCACGGGATACGCTAGCGGCCAATTAGGACGAGCGTCTCACAATCGTCTTCGAACTGACGCCGCACCGTAACGTCGAGCGGCAATGTGCACTGCAGCGCAATCGCGCGCTGCAAAGGGGCTCCATGCACATCATCTCGTCGCTGCTGACGGGCGTCGCGCTAACCGCGCTCGCAGTGCCCGCCGCCGCCCAGACGCTGCCCGACGCGGCGCCAGTCGCACCATCGGTCGATGCAGCGCCGGACGATGCCGGGGCGGGATCCGACATCGTCGTGCTCGGTTTCGGCCAGAGCCGCCAAGTCCAGAGCGTCAGCGCCGTCGACCTCGCGCGGCTCACCCCCGGTTCGAGCCCGTTGAAGGCGATCGAGAAGCTTCCCGGCGTCAATTTCCAGGCGTCCGACCCGTTCGGCGCGTATGAATGGGCGGTTCGCATCTCGCTGCGTGGGTTCAACCAGAACCAGCTCGGCTTCACGCTCGACGGCGTGCCGCTCGGCGACATGAGCTACGGCAACGTCAACGGCCTGCACATCAGCCGCGCGATCATCTCCGAGAACGTCGCCCGCACCGAAGTCGCGCAGGGTGCAGGCGCGCTCGGCACCGCATCGACCAGCAACCTCGGCGGCACGATCCAGTTCTTCAGCGACAAGCCGCGCGATACCGCCAACGTCACCGGCGGCGGCACCTATGGCTCCGACAGCACGTACCGCGGCTATGCGCGTATCGACAGCGGTGATCTCGGCGGCGGTCTGAAGGGCTATCTGAGCTATGGCTACCTCACCACCGACAAGTGGAAGGGCGACGGCGTCCAGCGTCAGCATCAGGCGAACGGCAAGATCGTCAAGGATCTGGGCAGCTTCGGCAGCCTGTCAGCGTTCGTGAACTTCTCCGATCGTCGCGAGCAGGATTACCAGGATCTCAGCTACGACATCATTCGCCGCCGTGGCCTGCGCAACGACAACATCGCCGACAACTATCCGCTCGCGCTGCAGATCGCGAAAACCTACCAGAACCAGGGCGCACTCGCGACCTACACGAAGGCAAACAACGGGTCGTCGGTCGGCTTCGTCGCACCGTGGGCTGGCGTCGGCACGACCTTCCCGACCGGGTTCGGGACGGTCGACGATGCGTATTTCGATGCAGGTGGCGTTCGGCGCGATTACCTCGGCGGCGTCACGCTCGACGCCAACCTGACGCCCGAACTGACGATGACCACGACCGGTTACTATCACAACAACAAGGGTCAGGGGTCGTGGATCACGCCCTATTCGCCGACCCCGGCGGGTGCGCTGAACCAGGACGGCAGCGCCATCACTGCGCCCAGCCCGCTCGGCTTCCGCACGACCGAATACAGCATCAAGCGCGGCGGTGCGCTCAGCAACATCGCCTATGAGACCGGCGCGAACACCGTCGAGATCGGTGGCTGGCTTGAGACCAACACCTTCACCCAGGCGCGGCGCTTCTACGGCATGACCGACAGCGCGGAGCCCAACCGAGACGTGCTGAAGTTCCAGAAGAATGCGTACGCGACGCAGTGGAACGGCAAATACGGCACCGACACGATGCAGTATCATGTCGAGGATACGCTGAAGCTGGCGGGCGATCGTCTGATCGTCAACGCCGGGTGGAAGGGCGCCTATGTCGTCAACAGCGCGACGATGCTGCCCGATACGACGTCGCCTCTCTCGGTCGGCCGGATCTCCGCCAAGGACTGGTTCCAGCCGCAGGCCGGCATTCTGTTCAAGCTGACCCCTGCGGCGGAAGTGTTCGCCGACTATACCGAGAACATGCGCGCGTTCGTGTCATCGGCAACGACGGGGCCGTTCGCGGCGACGCAGGCGGGCTTCAACGCCGTCCGCGGCCGTCTCAAGCCCGAGCGCTCGAAGACCGCCGAGGGCGGCGTCCGTTTGCACAGCGGACCGTTCCAGGCTTCGGCGGTCGGCTATTATGTCGACTTCTCGAATCGCCTGCTCGCCTTTGCCAATGGCGTCGGCATCCTCGGCAACGCACCGACGCTAAACAACGCCGGCAGCGTGCGCACGTACGGCGCGGAAGTGTCGGCCAATTACCGCGTGTTCCGCCCGCTCTCGCTGTTCGCGAGCTATTCCTACACCAATGCGGAATATCAGGACACGGTCACCGACGCCTCTGGCTCGGTCCAGGTCCGCAAGGGCGATACCGTCGTCGATACGCCCAAGCACATGGTCAAGGGCGAGATCGTGCTCGAACAGTCGGGCTTCACCGGCCGGGTCGGCGCCGACTACATGAGCAAGCGCTACTTCACCTATCTCAACGACCAGTCGGTGCCGAGCCGCGTGCTGGTCGATGCCAGCATCGGCTACCGCTTCGAGGGTGACGGCGCGCTGCACGGTGTCGCGATCGAGGGTAGCGTCACCAACCTCACCGACAAGAAGTACATCGCGACGATCGGCTCGAACGGCTTCACCGCCAGCGGCGACAACCAGACGTTGCTGGCCGGCGCGCCACGCCAGTTCTTCGTCTCGTTGAAGAAGGGCTTCTGACGCTCGCTATTGAAGCGGGTCCGGCGGTAAAACGCCGGACCCACTCATTCTACCGCGCGGAGTTTCGGACGTCCCGGTGGTGATTGCCGCAGCAGTTCGTCGACCCGTGCCGCGAGATCGGTCTGGCGAAACGGCTTGGATAGGCGGATGACGTCGCTGGGGACGTCTTCGCCGGCCGCCGCATATCCGGTGACCAGAAGCGCGGGAATACGGTTTCCGGAGGCGCGCAGTTCGCTGATCAATTGCCCGCCCGTCATGCCCGGCATGAGATAGTCGCTGACCAGGATATCGGCGTCGACGCCCGATCGGATCGCCGACAGCGCCTGGCTGGCGGACGAGACTTCGACCACCGAATACCCGATGTCGCGCAGCATGTCGGCGGTGGCCGTCCGGACCAGATCCTCGTCGTCGACCAGCAGCACCTTGGCAGCGCGGCGCGCGGCGACGGGTTCAGCCGCATTCTCGACGGTATCGACCGCGGCTTCGTCCGTCGCGGGGAGCCACAGCTCGACCGTGGTCCCAGCGCCCGGCTCGCTCGTCAGGCGGAGCGTGCCGCCCGATTGCGCCGCGAGCCCGTGTACCATCGACAGGCCGAGCCCGGTGCCCTTGCCGACGCCCTTGGTGGAGAAGAACGGTTCGGTCGCGCGCGCCAACGTCGCGCGGTCCATGCCGGTGCCGGTGTCGATCGCGGCGATGCGGACGTACCGATCGGGCGCGAGGCCGACCGTGTTGCGGTCGTCGACCACCGTCTCGCTGACCGACAGCAGCAGCTTGCCGCCCCCCGGCATCGCGTCGCGCGCGTTGATCGCGAGGTTGAGCAGCGCGAGTTCGAGCTGGTTGGGATCGACGCGCGCCGACGACAGATGCCGCGGGATCTCGATCGTGACCGCGATCGACGGGCCGAGCGAACGCCGCATCAGGTCGACCAGACCGTCGATCAGCGCGCCGATATCGACCGCCTTGGGCTGCAACGCCTGTCGCCGCGCGAACGCGAGCAGGCGCTGTGTCAACGTCGCCGCGCGCTCGGCGGCCTGCAACGCCCCGCCGATCATCCGCTGGGTGCGCTCATCGTCCTTGTGCCGCCGGCGCAGCAGATCGAGGCTGCCGACGATCGGGGTCAGGAGATTGTTGAAATCATGCGCGACGCCGCCCGTGAGCTGGCCGATCGCGTCCATCTTCTGCGCCTGCGCGAGTTGCTGATCGGCTTCCTTGCGATCAGTGACGTCCGAGACGACGCCGGTCATCCGCGATGCCTTGCCGGTTTCGTCATACCGGACCCGGCCCTTGGCGACGAGCCACCGCGACTGCCCATCGGCGGCATCGATCCGGTATTCGACGTCGATGGTGCCGGTCCGCGTCGCCTCGGTCATCGCGCGCGTGACGGTGCCGCGTTGCTTCGGATCGACATGGCTCAGGAACGTTTCCATGTTCCAGTCGGGCCTCCCCTCGGGATAGCCGTAGATCGCATCGTGTCGCAGCGTCCGCCGGGATTCGCCGGTCTGCAGGTCGATGTCCCAGCTACCCATGCCCGCCGCCTCGAGCGCGATCTCGAGGCTTTCGCGCGCGGATCGCAGCTCGCTCGTACGGTCGAGCACCGCGCGTTCGAGCGTCACGGCGACGTCGCGCAGCTCATATTGCCGTCGGCGCGCGGTCAGCGCGGACCGGATCGCCCCGAGCATCGCCTCGGCGTGCAAAGGACGTTCCAGCAAGATCACATTGCCGAGATCGCCGAGACGTTGCGTCGCGCGTTCGGTCCGCGGGGCCTTGTTGCCGTTCGTCAGCACGACGAACGGGATATCCGCCCATTTGGGTTGTGCCGCAACCCAGTCGGCGAGGAGCGTATCGTCCGCCATCGTCAGCGCTTCCTCGGTCAACATCACGACCGCGGCACCCGCATCCAGCTCGGACAGCAACACGGCCTGATCCGCACAAACGACGGCGACGATCTCGTTGCGGCCGAGTAGATCCGCCGCGATGACGGCGTCGCGGCCTCTCGGCGCCAGGATCAGGACACGGTCATCCATGTCAGCCGCGCCCGTCACGCAATCCTAACCGGCTGGCCATCAACGTCTTTCCTTCGCCCGAGAATGTCGGAACACCGGTCAGCACGCCCTGGAATTCGCGAAGGGGCTCGCCGACCAGCAATCCGTTGCTACCGATCTGAAACTCCCGGATCGTCCGTTCGTGCCGTGCGGTACGCGTCTTGATGACCGAAATCGCTTGGCGCACCTCGCCGTGTGCCTCGAAATAGCGAAGTTGGACGATGGTGTCGGAGAGATAGCTGAGATCGACGTCGGACCGGACGTCGCCGGTGATCCCGTGCAGGCCGAGGATCAGCAGGCTGACGATCCCCTTCTGGCCGAGATACGTCAGCATCTCGTGCATCTGGAGGATCAGGAACTGCTCGTTGGGCATCGCCTGGAGATACGCATTGAGGCTGTCGATCACGACGATCTTCGCGCCATGCTCCTCGACCGCCGCCCGCACCGCGCCCGAGAACTCGCCGGGCGACATCTCGGCCGGATCGATCGCGCGCAGCTCGAGCTGCCCGTTCTCGACGAACGGCAACAGGTCCATGCCGAGCGACGCACTGCGCTTCAGCAACGTCGGAAGCCGCTCGTCGAACAGGAAATACGCCGCCCGCTCGCCCCGCTTCAACGCCGCGACCATCGACTGGACCGACGCGGTCGTCTTGCCGACGCCGGCCGGCCCCGTCAGCAGCGTCGCAGTGCCGGGAATGAGCCCCCCGCCCAGCAACGTGTCGAGTTCGGTCGACCCGGTCGACACGGCCTCGTCCGAATATTTCATGACGTGCTCGGACGCGACGAGACGCGGATAGACGCACAGCCCGCCGCGTTCGATCTCGAAATCGTGATAGCCGCCACGATACCGCACGCCGCGCATCTTCACGACGTGCAGGCGCCGACGTTGCGCGCCGAACCCGGACAGGGTCTGTTCGAGCGAGACGACGCCGTGCGCGATGCTGTGCAACTGGAGGTCGCTGCCCGAGCCGCTCTTGTCGTCGAGGAACAGCACCGTGCAGGCGCGCGTCGAGAAGAAGTGCTTGAGCGCGAGGATCTGGCGACGATAGCGGATCGGGCTCTGCGCAAGCAGCCGCAACTCCGAGAGGCTGTCGATCACCACGCGCTTCGGGCGAAGCTCGTCGACCTTGGCCATCACGTCGCGAATCGTCTCGCCCAGCTCGACTTCGCTGGGATGCAGAAGCGTCTGTTCGTGATCTTCGCCCAGGCCATCGGCCGGGACCATCTCGAACAGGTTGAGCGAATCCAGCGACCAGCCATGCGTCGTCGCGACCGCGCGGAGTTCGATCTCGGTTTCCGCCAGCGTAATATACAGCCCCGTCTCGCCGACCGACGCGCCGGCCAGCAGAAAGCCCAGCCCCAGCGTGGTCTTGCCCGTACCCGGCGTGCCTTCGATCAGGTACATCCGGTCGGGCGTCAATCCACCGTTGAGGATGTCGTCCAGACCCGCGATCCCAGTCCGCGCGAGCGCCGGCAATTGTACGTCCTGTGCCAAACCGGCAATCCTCCCCTGTCGATCGACGCCCATGCCGGACGCGACGAATTACTGCGATCATAGGGACTAACCCGGTCACCGACTAGTCTCGCACCGCTGGGCTTGCGGTTACCGTGTCGGTCGTGACACGGACGGGCTCGTGATGCGAAAGACCCCCATGCCGCTCCCCATGCCGCTGAAGCATTCGTTCCCGCCCGTTGCGGCGGCAGATGCGCGCGTGCTGGTGCTGGGCAGCCTGCCTGGCGACCGATCGCTCGCGGCCCAGCGCTATTATGCGCATCCGCAGAACCAGTTCTGGCAGTTGATGGGGCCGGTCGTCGGGGTGGATCTGGTCGCGATGGACTATGACGATCGGCTCGCCGCGCTGCGCGCGCGCGGCGTCGCGTTGTGGGACGTGGTTGGATCGGCGCGACGGCCGGGCAGCAGCGATGCCGCGATCGTCGACATCGCGGGCAACGATATCGCGGGGCTGGTCGCCCGCCTGCCCCGACTTCGCGCGATCGCATTCAATGGCGGCACCGCGCTCAAGCAGGGACTGAAACTGCTGGGCGCCGACCATGCGGGGCCGGCGATCGTCGCGCTGCCATCGAGCAGCCCGCTCCACACGATCGGGCTCGCCGCCAAGCAACCCGCCTGGAGCCAGCTCGCCGCGTTCCTGCTCGACCCGCCGGGTTCGCGCGCCTAGGCCTGGGTCCATGACCAGTCTCCATGATCTCACCGTCCCCGCCTTTCGGCGCGGGTTCGCCAGCCTCTCGGCGATCCTCACGACCGGCGAGGCGTTCGCGCGCGACATCGGCGTCGCGGAGTCCGAGATGCTCGATACCCGCCTGATCGCCGACATGGCGCCGCTGACGGCGCAGGTGCAGCGCGCGAGCGACACCGCGAAGGGCGCGATGGTCCGGATCGGCGGCGTCCCGACGGTGGCGATGGCCGACGACGAAACGACCTTCGCCGCGCTCCAGCAGCGTATCGCGGCGACGCTCGCCTTCCTCGACACCGTGCCGCGCGATGCGATCAACGGCAAGGAAAGCACACCCGTCACGCTCGTCACGCGCAGCCAGACGTTTGAATTCACGGCGCAAAGCTATGTGCTCGGGTTCGTGCTGCCCAATTTCTATTTCCACATCACGACAGCCTATGCCTTGCTGAGGATGCGCGGCGTGCCGATCGGCAAGATGGATTATCTCGGCCGCTAAGCAACGCTGGCGAACCGCGCGGCGCTGCGGCAAGGACGGTGGATGTCGATCGAAACGCTCATCGCCCAATACGGCCTCGCCGCGATCTTCCTGGGTGCAGGAATAGAGGGCGAGACCGCCGTCGTTACCGGCGGGCTGCTCGCGCACCAGGATCTGCTGCCGCTCTGGGGCAGCGCGGCGGCGGCGGTCGCGGGCTCGTTCGCCGCGGACCAGCTCTTCTTCCTCGCCGGTCGTCGCTACCGCGATACGGCACGGGTCCGCAGGATCGCGGCGAAACCGGCGTTCGCCAAGGCACTCGACACGCTCGAACGGCATCCGACGATCTTCATCCTCGGCTTCCGCTTCCTCTACGGCCTGCGCACGATCAGCCCGATCGCGATCGGCACGTCGCATGTCCCGGCGCGCACGTTCATGGCGCTCAACGCGATCTCGGCTGCGGTCTGGGGCGTGCTGTTCACCGGGCTCGGCTATCTGTTCGGCGACACGTTGCTGGACGCGGTCCACAGCATCATGCCGAAGCACAAGCTGGTCGGAGTCGCGATCCTGGCAATCGTGATCGCATCGGTGATGGCGGTGATCCGGTACTGGCGCGGACGACGATCGAACGCCGTCGCGTCGCCGCGCTGACGATCCACCCCACGTCTCGACTATCGCAGCGATGCCGTCGGCCGGTTCGAGCCGACGGCATGCGCGTGACCGGATCGATCGGGCCACGAAAAAACGGTGGCCCAGCAGAGGGCTTCTGCTGGACCACGAGGTTCCGTCTAGGGAGCTTCACTTCGCCTTGACGTTATCCCCTCGTAATACACACCGATTGCATAGGGAATAGGATTCGTCAGTATCAGCGGCGGATCGAGTACTAAATGCGACCAGTTAAATTTACTCGTAACGATCCGAATACAAAGGATTAAATACAAAAAAGGCGATACGCCCCATCCTGAAATGGAGCGCATCGCCTTGTTGTTTGCTGGGAAGAAACCGATCGCTGAGAATCGGTCCCCTGCCCGCCGTCAGATCAAGTATCAGACGATCAGAGAGCGTTACCGCTGCTGTTCAGATCGGCGGAGTTCTCGAGATCGGCCGAGTTACTGGTTTCGATGCCGTCGACTGCCGACAGGTTCGAATCCGTATCCTCGACGACCGTGTTCGTCTCGATGTCGGTGACATTCGACGTGTCGGCCGGCTTGGAGCATGCGGCAAGGCTGAGTGCCATGACTGCAATCATCGGCACGATCTTGATCTTCTTCATCGAATGGTCTCCGTAATGACTAATTCAGAATTACGACCGCATTGCGCAACATCGATTCTGGAACCGAAAGCTACCGAGCGGTGCGGTCGAACGCAATACCCTATCGTGACGCTATGATTTAATCACCAGCTCAAGCCGGCGCGCGCGTAGATGTAGCGGCCGTTGAACCCGAACGGCGAGTAATAGGGGAAGCCGATCACGCCGGTCGAATTGTTCGCGGCGATCGTCGCATCGGGATAGACGTCGAACAGGTTGCTGACGCCCAGCCCGAACTGTGCGCCCCTCTTCGCCTGATAGCGGAGTTCGAGATCGGTGATGACGTGCTTGCCGCTATGCACGTCGCCCGCTTCGGTCGTACCCGGCTGGTTGACGTCTCCGTAATAGGTGACGCGCGCCGTCGCGCCGAAATCGGCCAGCGACCAGTCGATCGAACCCGTCACCTTCTCGCCCGGCGTGCCGTTTTCGAGCGACTCGATCCGGCTGCGTGCGAACAGTGTCGGTGCAGGATTGAGCGCCGAGGTCGAGGTCGGCACGCGCGTCACGTCGGCATCGTTGATGTTGCCTGCGATCGTGAGGTCGAACGTTCCGACGGCATCGGTCGGCACGCGGTAATGCGCGACGGCGTCGATCCCCTTGGTGGTCGAGGCGAGCCCGTTGATGAAGAACCGTGCGGCGGTCACGCCCGATCCCGCGAGCAGGTTGCGGATCTGCGTGTTGACTGCATCGGACTGGGTCGCCGACGTCGTGATGTTCTCCGACAGCCCGATCTGGTTGCGGATGTGGATGCGGTAGGCGTCCACGGTCAGGTCGAACCCGCCGAAGCGGAAGACCGTGCCGACCGAAAGATTGGTCGACTTCTCGGGCTCGAGCGGCAGGCCGCCGAGCCTGCTGGCGATGGGGCTGATCGATGGGTACGTGCCGGTCTGGATCGGGTTTCCGTTCTGGATCACGGTGGCGACCGAGGTGAAGTATTGCTGCTGAAGCGCCGGCGCACGGAAACCGGTCGAGGCCGTACCGCGCAAGGCGAACCAACGCGCAAAGTCATAGCGTGCGGAAACCTTGCCGGTCGCGGTCGAGCCGAAATCCGAATAATCCTCGGCGCGGCCGGCCAGGCCGACCAGGAACTTATCCGTCACCTGTGCTTCGATATCGAGATAGACGCTGCCGTTGCGGCGGCTCCGCTCGATCGCGTTCTCGGGCGAGAAACCGCCAAAGCCCTGCGCGCCCGGGGGTGCGGTCGGCAATGCGCCGGTCACGGTGCCGGTGGTGGGATAGCCATAGGATGCGAGTTCGCCCGACTGGATCTTGAACCCTTCGCGGCGTCCCTCGAGCCCAAACGCGACGTTGACGCCCTGCAACACGTCGAACTTGCGATCGACGTCGAGCCCGACGATGTACTGGTCATAGATCAGCGCGCCGTCCGAGAAATCCCTCTGGGTCGCTCGGCCATAGGCGTAGTTCGCCGAGTCCAGCGTGCGGAAACCGATCTTGTTGCGGCCATAGCTGACGTTCAGGTCGACGTTCCAGTCGGCGAGTTCGCCCTTGATCCCGAGCGCCGAGTTGAGGTCGCGCGACTTGGTATTGATCAGCGGCAGGAAGCCGGCGGAAAGCCCTGCAAGTTCCAGTCGCGCGACGGCTACCGGGTCCGATGCCAGCGGCAGCCGCGGGAAGGCCGCGCTGCGCGTGTCGCGGTCCTGATAGCCGAGCCAGCCGTACAGCTTCCACGTGCCGCTCAGCGTCGTGCCGGCATTGGCGAAGATGCTGTATTGCTCGACCTTGGGATCGCCGAAGCGACCGGTCACCCGGGCGGGTGTGCCGGGAACCCGGACCAGGGCGCGGGTGTCGAAATCGGCGCGATTGGTCGCCTGGCGGTTCAGATATTCGCCCGAGAGGGTCAGGAACCCGTCCTCGCCGAAACCGAGGCCTTGCCAGCCGGACACCGACACGGTTGGCTCGCCCGTCCTGCTGCGGCTGCCGCGCGCGGTGTCGATATCGGTGTTGTAGAAGCCGTAGGTGACCGATGCCGCGCCGCCCGAGCGTGCTTCCCGCAGACGGAGATTGACGACGCCGGCGATCGCGTCCGAGCCATATTGCGCCGACGCGCCGTCACGCAGCACCTCGATCCGGTCGAGTGCGACGGTCGGGATCGTGTTCAGATCGACCGCCGCCGAGCCGCGCCCGACCGAGCCACCGAGGTTGAGCAAAGCCGCGGTATGGCCGCGCACGCCGTTGATCAGGACCAGAGTCTGGTCGGGCGAAAGGCCACGCAGCGTCGCCGGGCGGATCGCATCGGTCCCGTCGACCGCGGACGGCCGCGGGAAGTCGATCGACGGCGCGATCGCCGACAGTGCCGCGCCAAGCTCGGTCGTCCCCTGCCGCTGGAGTGCCGCCAAGCTCAGCACGTCGACCGGCGCCGCGCTGTCGAGCCGCGACCGGCCCGCCGTCCGCGTGCCGGTGACGATGATGTCGTCCTGCGTGTCGGGCAGCGCCGCAGCCTGAGCCGGGGCATCGGCGGGCACGTCCTGGGCGTATGCGGCATGCGCGCTCGCAAAGGCGAGAGTCGAGGCGGCAAGCGCCAACGCGGTACGATAAGCAGTCATTCTAGTGTCCCTGTAGGTGGATCGTTCTGTGACGATCTTTGCGGTAGGCGTGAAACGATCCGACGCGTTCAATGGTCCCGATAGGTTCCGAGCGACTGGCCGATAAGTGAAAAGAATGCCCGGCTGGATGCGCTGGCCGCAACGTCCCATTCGGGATGCCACTGCACCGCGAGCACGTCGCCGCCGCATGGCCGGGCCGAGAACGCCTCGACCAGACCATCGCTGACGGCATGCGCCTCGACCTGAAGGCCGGCGCCGAGACGAGCGATTCCCTGCCGGTGGACCGACGTGACCGAGATGCTTCGCTGCGCAGTCGCCGTCGCCAGCAGGCCACCCGATTGCAACGCGACATCGTGGACATGATCGAACAGCGATTCATACGCCGTCTCGTCGTCGGTCCAGCGATGGTGCCCCTCCTCCAGCGTTTCGGTCAGCGTGCCCCCGAACAGCACGTTCAGCTCCTGCAGGCCGCGACAGATGCCGAACACCGGTCGCCCCGCCTCGATCATCCGACCCGCAAGTTCGAGCGCGACCGTGTCGCGGTCGAGGTCGAGCGCATCGTCCGCAGCATCCGTCTTGCCGTACCGCGCGCCCGCGACGTTCGAGCGCGACCCGGTCAGCAACAGCCCGTCGAGCCGCCCCGCCAACGCGCGCGTGTCCATCGCGTCCGCCACCGCCGGCACCAGCAGCACGGTGGCGCCGGCATAGCGGACCAGCGGCTCGACGAAGCGCGTCGCGACTGCCTGGATGGGTCGATCGGCGATCTCGTTGCAGCACAGCACGCCGATTACCGGCTTGACCGGGCCGTCCTCGTCGCGGCAGCAGGCGAACCGCCTCATGCCCCCCGCCCCCTGAGCGTCTCGTGCAGCTGATCCGCGGCATCGCCCGCCAGGATCACCGCGGTCGGCTGTGCGACGACGCTGCCGGCGGGAACGTCCTCGAGCAGCCAGACATTGCCGCCGATCGTCGCGCCCTGCCCGATCGTCACGCGACCAAGGATCGTCGCGCCGGCATAGATCACCACGTCGTCCTCGACGATCGGATGCCGCGCCAGCCGTTCGCGCGCCGACACGTCGGTCACGCCGAGCGGACTGCGCGCGCCGAGCGTGACGTGCTGGTAGATCTGCACCCGGTCGCCGATGATCGCGGTCTCGCCGATCACGACTCCCGTGCCGTGATCGATGAAGAAGCTGCGGCCGATCGTCGCGCCCGGGTGGATGTCGATGCCGGTGCGGTTGTTGGCGAGTTCGGAGATGATCCGTGCGACGATCGGCGCGCCCAGGCCGTAGAGCGCGTGCGCGATCCGGTGGTACAGGATCGCGACGATGCCGGGGTAGCAGATCAGGATCTCGTCTGCGCTTCGGGCCGCCGGATCGCCGAGGAATGCCGCGCGGACGTCGTCGTCCACCAGTTCGCGGATCGGCCCCAGTTCGGCGCAGAACAGGCCGATGATCATGCTCGCATGGCTGACGTCGAACGACAGCACCGCCTCTTCCTGCCAATAGGCGAATTCGCGTTCGACCTGCCGTTGCAGCCGTTCCAGCGCCTGCCGGAGCCGCGTCTCGACGAACGCATCCTCACGCTCGACCGGCCCCGCGAACATGCCGAGACGACCGGGGAACAGCGCCGCAACGAGATCGTCGAGCGCGCGACCGGTCTCGTCCAGCGACGGAAACCGCGCGACGCTATGCCGGCCGTCCTGTTCCTGCCGCCAGGCGCGACGCGCGCTGCGCAGTTCGTCGATCGTCGTGGCGAGGTCGATCGGGTCGGATGCTGATGACACGGCGTTGTCCTTCATGTCAGCGGAGCGTGGGATAGCCGGCCCGGACGGCCTCGGCTTCGAGCGTCGATATCGGCGTCAGCGCGTCCGGCTCGGTGGGTATGATCCCGGCGAGGAACAGCGTCTCGCGTACCGCAGCCAGATCGGGATCGGCAGCGACATGATCGAGCGCGCTTTGCAATGCCGCCACCGTTGCGGCGTCGGTCCCAGCCGCGGTCACGAAGGGCAGGCTCGGCGATGCAGGGCTGGGCGCGACGATCTTTAGGTGCGCGACCAACGCCGGCTCGAACCGTGCGATGGCCGCATAAGTCACGCGGTCGATCGCCGCGAGATCCGCCTTGCCAGTCCCAACCGCGACGATGCTAGCCCGATGCGCGCCGGTTTCGAGCACCTCGGCAAAGAACGCCCCCTGCCCCGCAAACGGCGCGATCGTTGCGCGGAACAGGTTCATGCCGGTGTTCGACCGGCGATCGTTGATGGCCGCGCGGCTACTGTGAAACGCCGCGACCGAACCGCGGGGATCGTCCGCTCTCGCCACGATCACGCTGCCACTTTCTTGCCCGGCATAGATCGGGATCGCCAACACGCGCAGATCCAGCGTCGGATCGGCGATCAACGGATAGCCACAGGCCTGACCGAACAGCAGCGCCGGATCACGCCAGATCGCATGGACGTCGCGCGTTCGATCGAGCCGATCGGGCACCTCCGCGACGCCGCGCTCGCGCAGGACGGCAGCGATCTCCGACCACAGCCGGTCGTTCGCAGCGTGCTGCGCGGGGTGATCGTACATCCCGAGCGAGGCGATCCGGCCCGTCAAGACATGGGCTCGCGGTGGAGGGGATGGACCATGTCGTCATGCGCGCTGAATGCGAACCGCCGGACGATCTCGCCATACCCGTCGTAAATCGGTGCCCCCGCCTCCGCGAACCGCGCTCTGTTACGGCGGTGGTACGCTGGCAGGTCGTACCAGGCGAGCGACGGCCGCTCGTGATGCGCGGCATGCAAATTGTTGTTGAGATACAACAGCCCGAGCAGCCCGCCATGCTCGACGCTGGCGGCGCGACCGGGGCTCGCAAGATCGGCGCGGTGCTCGGCGTAGGAGCGCACCATGGTCAGCGCCATGCCCGGATAGACGAAGCAGAGCACGTAACGGCCGACGCCAAGACCGACATGATCGAGCCACCGGAGCACCAGCACGACCGCGACGAGGTGTGGCGCCCAGTCGCGCACGACGCGCGCCGGTTCGCGCGCCAGTCGGCGGGACTCTTGGAGGAAGAAGCGGCCGACCGAGATCGCAGGTCCGAAGACCATCTGACCGAGCAGTGTGGATTGAAGCCGGCCGAGGACTGCGGCGAAACCACGCGCCTGCACGCGGTAGCGGGACTCCGGGTCATGCCGAGGATCGGTGATGACCTCCGCGCGGTGATGCGCGACGTGGCTGCGGCGGTACAGGCGGTACGGCAGCCACAGCGACAGCGGTGCAAACCCGATCGCGTCGTTGATCCACCGGATCCGCGTCGGATGCCCGTGAATGACCTCGTGCTGGAGCGATCCCTGCCAGGCAAGCAGCCACCCGCCGATCAGCACCAGCAACGGCGTCGGAATGACCGCATGCCACGCCGTCGCGACCACCCATCCGCCGTACACGATACCTGCCAGAAGGACGGTCGGCCATCCTACCGTCGAACTCGAAGCCTCTCGCTGCATTCCCATCTCCGTCCGATGAGATGAATATCCCCCGAGCGAATGGGAATTGACAGTCGATTGAACTTTGCGGCGGAAAAACTTTGATTGTCAGGCGCTAGTCCGAGGCACCGACGATCATTCCGATCCTCCCCCGCCAGGGGGAGGAGACAGGCGCTTGCCTGACGGAGGGGGTGGGAAGCGATGACTTGAGTTCCGCGATTTCCCCCTTCGTCACCTTCGGCGACACTTCCACTTGGCGGGAGAAGATCGTCAGGCGATCTCTTCCAGCGGCAGTTCGGGCCGCGCCGCGAGCGCACGAAACCGCTTCGCCGTTCCTTCCGTGAACGGCTTGGCGAACACGGTCGACACGGTCCGGAAGTCGGCGGTCGCATGCTCGGGCGTCAGCGTCAGCAGCGTGAAGCCCTTGGCGTCCTGATCGCAGAACCGCACTTCGCCCTTGTTGGCGTCGGCGATCAACGTCCCGATACCCGGCAATAGCGATCCGTAGGACGGGCTGGTGATCGCGGTGCAGCCGAATTCGACCGCGACCAGCTTGCCCGCGTCGTCGTGCAGATCATTCGCCCACGCGGCATGACTGTCGCCCGACAGCACGATCGGCCGCGACTTCGCACGCCGGAACGCCGCGTACAGGCGCTCGCGGGCGGGCGGATAGCCGTCCCAGCTGTCGAGGCCGAACGGCATGCCGGCACGGTACGAAGCGATGCCTGCCGCCAGTCGCTCACGCCACATCGCCGGCAGCTTCGCCATCGTCTCGCCGAATTTCACCGGTCCGAGTTGACGCTCCATGTCGGGCCCCGCGACCTTCGCCATCACGATCTGGTTGCCCAGCACCTGCCACGGCTTTCCCGCCGTCACCGATGCCGCCATCGTCTTCTCGAGCCAGGCAAGCTGCGCCGGCCCGAGCAGTTCGCGATCGGGCCGCGCGCGCTCGGCCAGCATCGGCGCGTATTCTGCGGGTGTGATCGCCTCGCCCTTCGACACGACCTGATGGCTGCGCGCGAGCAGCCGCGTCTCGACCATCACCAGCGTGGCGAGATCGCCGAAATCGAAGCTCCGGTTGATCGCCGCCCAGGGCTGGCCGGGCTTAGGATCGCGGATCGGCATCCATTCGAAATACGCCTGCATCGCGGCCGCCTTGCGCGCGTCCCAGTCGCCCTCGGTCTTGGGATCGTGGTTTTCGGCACCGTGCATCCAGTCGTCGTTGGCGACCTCGTGATCGTCCCACACGCAGATGAACGCGGCGCGGGCGTGCGCCGCCTGCATGTCGACGTCGCGCTTCACCTGCGCGTGGCGCATGCGGTAGTCGGCGAGGCTGACGATCTCGTGGCGCGGCTCGACCAGCCGGCCGATCTTCTTGGCGATGTCACCGCCGTACCCGTCGGCGCCGTATTCGTAGATATAGTCGCCGAGGTGCAGGACGGCGTCGAGCCGGTCGAGCTTGGCGATCGCGTCATACGCATTGAACAGCCCGCCCGCGTAGAGCTGGCACGAGACGACGGCCATGACGACATCGGCGACCTTGCCCTTTGGGAGCGTCCGGAGCCGGCCGACCGGCGAGCGCGTGCCGTCCGCGGCATCGAACCAGTAGCGATATTCGCGGCCAGGCTGGAGCCCGGTAGCCTCCACCTTGGCGGTGAAGTCACGCGCCGCGCGGGCCTTGACGGTGCCCGAGCGGATCGGCTTGCCGCCTTCGGTCTCCGCGACGTGCCAGGTCAGCGCGATGTCGCCGGCCTGCACCGCATCGACCGGTGTCGCCCGCGTCCACAGGATGGCGCCGTCGACCGAAGGATCGCCGCTCGCCACCCCGTGATCGAAGCGAGCTTTCGCCGTACCTGCCGCGTGTGACGCTACTGCGGGGAGCGCGAGCGTTGCGCCGGACCCGGCAAGTTTGAGGACGTTCTTCAGGGCATCGCGGCGGTTGATCGTCATCGGCTCAGGCTTTCGTAACGGGTGTTGCCCGCCTGCTAGCCACGATCGAAGACACCCCGGCGGCAACGATGTGACAGCGTCGTTACGGAATAGTCATTTTGCTTTCATGAAGACGCCATCGAAACGTCACCTCGTCCCCGTAATGCGACGGCAACGAAAACGGGGGACTTAATGACACGTATCTTCACGCGGCTCGCGCTTGCGACGCTCGCCACGACCTGCTCGACCGCGGCACTCGCGCAGGCAGATACCCAGACCGAACTCCAGGCGGGCACCGATAACGACGAAATCCTGGTCACCGCGCAAAAGCGCGAGCAGCGGATCGCCGACGTTCCCGTCACCGTCACCGCGGTGACCGGCGCCAAGATGGCCTCGATCGGCGTCAATTCGCTTTCCGAAGTTGCCGCCTACATTCCAGGCCTGCAAATCCAGGAACAGAGCGCCAACAACCCCGGCTTCGTGATCCGTGGCATCACCTCGGACAACGGCTCGTCGCAGCAGGGCGCCCGCGTCACGCTCTATTACAACGGCATCGACATCAGCCGGTCACGTGGCGCGTATCAGGATCTGTACGATCTCGAGCGGATCGAAGTCGTGAAGGGTCCACAGGCCACCTTGTTCGGCACCGCTGCCGCAGTCGGCGCGATCAGCCTCGTTTCGGCCAAGCCCGAACCGGGCGTGTCGGGGGCGATCAACGGGACCTATGGCAATTTCAACCGTACGCAGGTGTCGGGCTTCCTCAACGCCGGCAACGACGTGCTCGCCGGGCGCATCGCGTTCGCCTATAAATACCGCGACGGCTATGTCCGGAACATCGCCGGCGACGCGAACGTCCCCAACCAGAACCAGGGCGGCGTCGATCAGGACGACCTGAACGGCCAGGACCAGCGCGGCATCCGCGGCTCGCTCCGCTATCGCCCGAGCGACAGCATCACCGCCGACCTCGTCCTCACCTATGACGGACAGCGCAACCCCGGCACCGCATTCAAGAGCCGCGCGCATGCGCCGACCGGCGGCCAGACCGGCGACTATGGCTATGCGGAACTCTCGGGCTCCCCGTACAGCGCCGCGGTTCTCGGTGCCCGCAAGCTCGGACTCGATCGCAACGTCTATGACGCCAACCTGACGATCACAGCAGACCTGTCACCGGGGATCACCTTCACTACCGTCAACGGCTATCGCCGGTTCGACGCGCTCGAAGTGTTCGACGCCGATGGTGGCCCCGCTGCGTATCTCGAGTTCGCCGAAGACGCGAAGGGCGACCAGTGGAGCCATGAGAGCCGCTTCGCCTTCGAAGGGCCCAAATACCGCGCCTCGGTAGGCTGGAACGCGTTCTTCGAGAACGGCTTCCAGCGCGTCCCGTTCGCGACCGAGGAAGGCACGTACCTCGCCTGCTCGGTCGCTGCGGCTTACGCCCCAATCCGCGCGGCACTGAACGGCGCCGGCATCCCGACCGGCACCGGATGCGTTGCACCGAACGGCACGGTTCCCGCGACACGCGCAACCGCAGCGCTCACAGGTGGCCGCGCAACGGCAATACCTTACGCGGCGGAGTTCACGAACTATGGTAGGAACAACACCTACTCGGTGTTCGCCGACGCGACCTATATCCCGGTGCCCGCGCTCGAACTGACCGCGGGCGCGCGCATCCTGATCGAGGATCGCCAGTCGGGCTATTCGTCGGTTCAGCCGAACTCGGTGATCCTGGCGGCGCTCGGCATCCGGTCGAGCCTGCTCGGAACGGCCAACACCAACGGCAACAAGTTCGTCGCGGAGAAGAGCTTCACCGCGATCCTGCCGCGCTTTAACGCGCTGCTGAAGCTCAACGACGACGTCAATCTTTACGGCACGATCAGCAAAGGCCGCCGCTCGCCGGTCGTCCAACTGACGGCACAGTCCACACCGTTCGGCGTTGGCCCGAACCTCCAGAACGTGCCCGAGGAGAACGTCTGGAACTACGAGGGCGGCATAAAGGGGCGTGTCGGTCCGTTCACCGGCGCCGCCTCCGTCTTCTATCAAGTCTATGACGGGTTCCAGGTCTCCGTGACGCAACCGAACGGCTCCGCGCTGACACAGAGCGCCGGTTCCGCGAAGAATATCGGCGTGGAGCTCGAAGGGAATCTCAAGCTCGCCGACTATCTCTCTGTATTCGGTGCATTTGCGTATATCGACGGTGGCATCGCGGACAAGCCGATCGGCTCGTTCGCGGGCAACAAGTTCCGCCTGCAGCCGTCGACATCGGCCTCGGCGGGCGCGATGCTCCGCGTACCCGTCGGCAGCGCCAGCCTCTACGCGACACCCAGCGTCACCTACCGTTCGAAGGTGTTCTTCGAGCTGCCGAACAACGATGCGATCAGTCAGGGAGGCTACACACTGGTCAACCTGCGCGCGGGCGTCGCGTTCGCGCAAGGTCGGTACAGCGTCGGGGGGTTCGCCCGGAACGTCACCAACAAGCGCTATCTGATCGACGCGGGCAACACTGGCGGCGGCTTCGGCATCCCGACCTACATCGCCGGCGAGCCACGCTTCTACGGCGTCGAGCTGGGCGCGAAATTCTAACTCTTACGCATCGTTACACACCGCGCAACCATCCCCGGGGGGACCAAGCATGACGTTCGAGACCATCTATACCGACGGCGATATCGATACCAACCCGACCGCCAATCCGCATATCAACGACCTGATCGAGTCGCGCTATTCGCGTCGCCAGACCTTGATGGGCGGCATGTCCGCAACGGCCGCGGCAGTTTTCGGCGGCATGTTGCTGACCGGCTGCGACGATGACAATGACGGCAACGGCTCAAGCCCCGTCACGGTGACGGCGACCGCGGGTGGCAGTTCGACCGCCGGTCGTGTCGCTACGCTGACCGGTGCGGCGATCGGCCAGGTCGACAGCGTGACCTGGACGCAAACCGCTGGTCCCGCCGTGACGCTCGCCGGTGCCTCGACCGCCACCGCGACTTTCGTCGTACCCGGCGCTGCTGCCGGAACCGTGCTCAGCTTCCAGTTTACGGCGGTATCGGCCAGCGGTTCGGTCAGCGCGACCACCAGCGTGACCGTCGGCGCGGCCTCGTTGGGCTTCACGGCGGTTGCGAAGAGCCTCGCGGACGTCGTTGCGGTTCCTGCAGGTTATGCGGTGACGGTCTTGTACCGGCTCGGCGATCCGATCGGCAGCGGTGTCGGCGCGTATGCCAATGACGGTACCGACGCGACCTTCTCGAAGCGCGCGGGCGATCATCATGACGGCATGAGCTATTTCGGCATGTCCGCCACCGGCACGCCGGACGCGAACGGCAACACCCGCGGCCTGCTCGTGCTCAACCATGAGAACATCACGCAAGCCTATCTGCATCCGAACGGCCCGACCAATACCGGCGGCGTCCGTCCCGAAGCCGAGGCGCTGAAGGAGATGGAGTGCCACGGCGTGTCGGTGATCGAGGTCAGCCGCGCCGCCGCCTGGAGCTACGCGACCGCCTCGTCCTTCAACCGTCGTGTCACACCGCTGACGCCGGTGAGCTTCTCGGGCCCGGTGCGCGGCGCCGACAGCCTTAAGACGCGCTACTCGCCGGATGCCACCACGGGCCGCGGCACGATCAACAATTGTGCGAATGGTACAATGCCTTGGCACACATACTTGACGAATGAAGAGAACTGGGTCGGCTATTTCCGTCGTGAGGTCGGCGATGGCGCGCGACGTGCAGCGAGCGGCCCGGCTGGCGTGAAGGCGAACACTTCACTCACCCGTTACGGCAAGAGCGAGAGCAACACCGGCGGTAACTATGGGTGGTCGACGGTCACGGCAGCCGACACGACTAGTACGATCTATGCGCGCTGGAACATCACCGCGCAGGCCAGCGCGCCTGCCGACGGCACGGGCGATTTCCGCAACGAGATCTTCCAGTACGGCTGGGTTGTCGAGATCGATCCGTTCGACGCAGCCTCGACGCCGCGCAAGCGGACCGCACTTGGCCGCATGAACCATGAAGGCTGCGAGATCGGCCGTACGATCCCCGGCAAGAAGCCCGCATTTTACATGGGGGACGATGCGCAGAACGAATACATCTACAAGTTCGTGTCCGCGACCCCGTGGTCGGCCGCCGATGCGACCGCCGCGAACCGGCTTGCGATCGGTGACAAATATCTCGACGCCGGAACGCTCTACGTGGCGAAGCTCGCAGCGGATGGCACCGGTCAATGGCTGCCGTTGGTGTACAATCAGGGGCCCCTCACCTCGGCCAATGCTGCGTATCCGTTCTCGAGCCAGGTCGATGTGTTGATCAACACGCGTCTTGCGGCCGATGCGCTGGGTGCGACGCGGATGGATCGTCCGGAGTGGACGGCAGTGAACCCGGCGACCGGCGAGATGTATTGCACGCTGACCAACAACTCGTCGCGGACGGTCGCAACTGCCGACGCGCCGAACCCTCGCGCCTATGTCGATCCGAAAACCACGGGCGGGCAGACCACGGGTAACGCCAACGGGCACATCATCCGCCTGCGCGAGACCGGCGATACGTCCGAGGCGCTGACATTCGCCTGGGACATCTATGCCTTCGGTGCGGGTAGCGATCTCGACGCGACCAACATCAACCTGTCGGGCCTCAATGCGACCAACGACTTCTCGTCGCCGGACGGCCTGTGGTTCGGCCTGCCGAGCAATGCCTCGGGGACGATCGCGCCGGTGATGTGGATCGAGACCGACGACGGCGCGTACACCGACGTGACCAACTGCATGCTGCTCGCCTCGGTACCGGGGATCGTCAACGACGGTGGCACGCGGACCGTGACGAACACGATCGGTGCGGCTACCGGCTCGGTGACGACGCGGGTCGGCAAGGCACCGGGCGCGGCACTGCGTCGCTTCCTGGTGGGGCCGAAGGAGTGTGAGATCACCGGCATCCATTCGACGCCGGATGGCCGCTCGCTGTTCGTCAACATCCAGCATCCGGGTGAGAATGGCGGGCCGACCAACATCACCAGCAGCTGGCCGGCTAACCAGGCGGGCGCGGTGACGGCTCCCTCGCGGCCGCGATCCTCGACGATCGTGATCACGAAGACCGACGGGGGTGTCGTGGGGCTTTAAGTCTCGCGGCGGACTTGCGATCCTCCCCCGCAAGGGGGAGGTGGCACCGAAGGTGACGGAGGGGGAGGACACGCAACGGGAGTTACTCTGTCCGCCCCCTCCGTCTGGTAAGTGCCAGCCACCTCCCCCTAGCGGGTGAGGACTTTTAGTGTCCCTCAATCACACCGACAAACCCCGCCCCGGCGGAGGCCGGGGTCCAGCTGGGGGACGTCGTCGATCCGCGCTGCGCTGCGTTATTGCCACCTCGCCAACCGGGCCCCGGCCTTCGCCGGGGTGGTGCAGCTTCGAGCGCGTCGTGCAATTTCGGGGGGGCGACCTCCCGTGTTACTTAGACCGTTCCCGCCGGAATCCGCGCGAGAGCCTCCTGCTCGATCTTCTCCAGCTCGTCGCGCGTCTGCACGATCGCCTCGCGTTGCGCGTCGAGCAGGTCGATCCGCTGGCGACAGCGTTCGGCCAGCGCGCGCATCTGCTCCACATGTTGAGGGTCGGCGTCGTACAGGTCGAGGAACTCCTCGATGTCGCGCAGCGTGAAACCCAACCGCTTTCCGCGCAAGATCAGCTGCATCCGGGCGACTTCGCGCCGCGTGTAGACCCGCGTGGTGCCGATCCGGCAGGGCTCGATCAGCCCCTTGTCCTCGTAGAAGCGAAGCGTCCGCGCGCTCACGCCGAGCATGCGCGAGACCTCCTGTATGCCGGTAAGATCGTCCTGTCGGTCGTTCACGAATCCACTCCCCTCGCCTCCGACGCCGCCTTTGCGGTCTCTTCAGCGACAAGTTCCTTTTTGGATAGCTTGCCGATCAGCGTCTTGGGGAGACTGTTGCGGATTTCGACCTCGCGGGGAAGCTCGATCTTGCTGATCTTGTCGCGCAGAAAATCGCGCAGTTCGAGTGGGGTAGCGACCGCACCTTCGGCCAGCACGACGAACGCCTTGGGGGCCTGGCCGCGGTATTTGTCGGGCACGCCGATGACCACGGCTTCGAGCACTGCGGGGTGTTCGTACAGCGCCTCCTCGATCACGCGCGGATAGACGTTGTAGCCGCCGGCGAGGATCAAATCCTTGATCCGGTCGACGATGAACAGATAACCGTCCGCATCGAGGTGCCCCACGTCGCCGGTGCGCAGCGCGCCGTCCGCGAACAGGTCGGCGGTGGCGGCGGGCTTGTGCCAATAGCCCTGCGTGATCTGCGGCCCGCGTGCGCAGATCTCGCCATTCTCGCCGACGGGCAGCAACCGGGTCGGATCCTCGCGGTCGCGGATCTCGATCGTCGTTCCGGGAAAGGGCAGCCCGGCGGAGCCCGGCTTGTTAAGGCCATCGATCGGGTTGCAGGTGATGATCGGCGAGGCTTCCGACAGGCCATAGCCCTCGACGAGCTTGGCGCCGGTCGCCGCCTCGAACGCGGTGCGGACCTCGGCGGGCAGCGGTGCGCCGCCCGAGATGCACGCGTGGATCGAGGACAGGTCGATCTTCTGCGTCTCCGCCGCGGTGGTGATCGCGGCGTAGATTGTCGGTACCGCAGGGAAATAGCTCGGCTTGGTGCGGTCTATCGTCTTGAGCAGTTGCTGCAGTTCGAAGCGCGGCAGCAGGATCATCTCTGCGCCGGTGCGGATCGAATAGGTCAGCACGGTGGTCAGCGCGAAGACGTGGAACAGCGGCAGTGCGCCGAGCACGCGGTCCTGGTGCGGTTGCTCGCCACCGACGAACACTACCATCGCATCGGCGTTCGCGACGAGGTTGGCGTGGCTGAGCATCGCCGCCTTGGGCTCGCCGGTCGTGCCGCCGGTATATTGCAGCACCGCGACCTCGTCCGGGGAGACCGCGACCGGGGACGGCGCACCCTTCGCCTTGAGCAGCGCTTCGAACGTGGAATGGCGCGTGTCCGTCGGCGCCCGACCGATCTCCGCGCGCTTGAAGATGCGGTAGGCGATCGACTTCAGCGTTGGCAGCGCGCCGGCGATCGGGCAGGTGATGACGTGCTTCACGCCCATCTGCCCCGCGACCTTGAGCACGCGCGCGTGGATTTCGGCGATGTCGCAGGTGGCGATGATCGTCGCGCCTGAATCCTCGAGCAGATGCGCCAGCTCGCGCTCGACATAGAGCGGGTTGACGTTGACGACGACGCCGCCCGCCTTGAGGATCGCGAAGAACAGGATCGGATAATAGGGCGTGTTCGGCAGGCAGAGCGCAACGCGCGTGCCCTTCACGACGCCCATGTCCTGAAGTCCGCGTGCCGCCCGATCGACCGACTCTCCGAGTTCGGCATAGGTCAGCGTCCGGCCCATGAAGTCGAGCACGTTGCGCGACCCAAACCGCTGCACCGAAAGGTCGAGCATGTCGCCCAGCAGCCGCGGCTCGCCCAGCAACGGTACGCCGATCGCCTTGCCCCCGGAAGTGTCCTGCATCTCGCTCTCCATAACATGGTGTGCGTAAGCCATATTGTCGGCCGCTTCACCTTGACGTAAAGGTGAGGTATCGCACCTTAAGGGTAACCCGCAAGCGTTAACCGGGTCGACCGCAATATGAGAGGATCATCGTGACCAACGTCGTCATCGCCGGGTACGCCCGTTCGCCGTTCCACCTTGCCGGCAAGGGCGAACTCGCCCGCGTCCGTCCGGACGATCTCGCCGCGCAGACGATTCGCGGGTTGCTCGACAAGACCGGCGTCGATCCGGCCGAGATCGAGGACATCATCCTCGGCTGCGCCTTCCCCGAGGGCGAGCAGGGCCTCAACGTCGCCAAGCTGATCGCTCAGATCGCCGACCTGCCGATCTCGGTCGGCGGGATGACGGTCAACCGGTTCTGCGGCTCGTCGATGAGCGCGATCCACATCGCCTACGGCCAGATCGCGGTCGGCGCGGGCGAGGCGTTCATCTGCGCGGGCCTCGAATCGATGAGCCGCGTGCCGATGGGCGGCTACAACCCCCTCCCCAACCCCGAGCTCGCGAAGAAAAGCGCCGGCGCGTATATGGGCATGGGCGAGACCGCCGAGAACGTCGCGCGGCAGTACCAGATCACGCGGGCCGAGCAGGACGCGTTCGCCGTGAAGAGCCAGGACAAGGCCGCCGCGGCGCGCGCCGATGGCCGCTTGTCCGACGAGATCGTGACGATCCGGACCAAGGCGGGCCCGGTCAGCCAGGACGGCACGATCCGCGCCGGCACGACCACCGAAGCGCTCGCCGGCCTGAAGCCTGCGTTCAGCGCGGACGGTTCGGTGACCGCCGGCACGTCGTCGCCGCTGACAGACGGTGCGTCTGCGGTGCTCGTCACCTCGGAAGAGTTCGCGAAGAAGCACGGGCTGACGATTCTCGCGCGGATCAAGTCGATCGGCGTGTCGGGTTGCGCGCCCGAGACTATGGGGCTTGGCCCGATCGGTGCGTCGAAGAAGGCGCTGGAGCGTGCCGGGATCACTGTTGCAGATCTCGATGTGGTCGAGATCAACGAGGCGTTCGCGAGCCAGGCGATCGCCTGCATCCGCGACCTCGGCTTGAAGGACGAGACGATCAACCTCGATGGCGGCGCGATCGCGATCGGTCATCCGCTCGGTGCGACCGGCGCTCGGATCGTCGGCAAGGCGGCTGCGCTCTTGTCGCGCGAAGGCGGCCGCTATGCGCTGGCGACCCAGTGCATCGGCGGCGGTCAGGGCATCGCGACGGTGCTGGAGCGCGCATGATGGTCGACGCTGTGAAAAAGGTCTGCGTCATCGGCGCAGGCGTGATGGGTGCGGGTATAGCCGCGCAGGTCGCCAATGCGGGTATCCCGGTGTTGCTGCTCGACATCGTGCCGCGCGACCTGCCCGAGGGCGGCGATCGAGACGCAGTGGCAAAGGGCGCGGTCGCCAAGATGCTCAAGACCGACCCCGCCCCCTTCATGTCGAAGCGCGCGGCCAAGCTGGTCGAGACGGGCAACATCGACGATCATCTGGGTCGGGTCGCAGAGTGCGACTGGATCGTCGAGGCGATCGTCGAACGGCTCGACATCAAGCAGGCGCTCTATGCCAAGCTCGAGGCGCTGAAGCGTCCGGGCACCGCGGTGTCGTCGAACACCTCGACGATCCCGCTCGGCAACCTCGTCGAGGGGCGGTCGGACCAGTTCAAGGCCGACTTCCTGATCACGCACTTCTTCAACCCGCCGCGCTACATGCGGTTGGTCGAGATCGTCCGTGGTGAGCATACCGACGTCGCGGTCGCCGAGAAGGTCGAGGATTTCGTCGATCGTTTCATGGGCAAGCGCATCGTCCGCGCGAAGGACACGCCGGGCTTCATCGCCAACCGCATCGGCACCTACTGGCTTGCGATCGCGATCAACGCGGCGATGGACCAGGGGCTGACCGTCGAGGAGGCCGACCAGATCGGTGGCCGTCCGATGGGCGTGCCGAAGACCGGGATCTTCGGGCTCGTCGACCTCGTCGGCGTCGACCTGATGCCGCTGCTGGCGAAGAGCCTGTCGTCCACGTTGCCCGCTGGCGATCCGTATTTCGATACGGTCCGCCCGCTGCCGCTGGTCGACAAGATGATCGCGGAAGGGTTCACCGGCCGCAAGGGCAAGGGTGGGTTCTATCGCTTCGACAAGGCGACGCGGACCAAGCTGTCGCTCGATCTCGCGACCGGCGAGTACCGGGCGGAAGCCAAGCCCGCTGAGTTGCCGGGTAAGACCGGCAAGGACCTCGCGGCGCTGATCGCGGAGCCGGGCAAGATCGGCACCTATGCGTGGACGATTCTCGGCAACACGTTGTCCTACGCGGCAATACTCGTCGGCGAGGCGGCGGACGATGTCGTCGCGGTCGATGACGCGATGAAGCTGGGGTATAACTGGAAATACGGGCCGTTCGAGCTGATCGACCGGATGGGGCCCGGCGTGCTCGCCGCGCGCCTTGCCGAGGAAGGTCGCGACGTTCCTGCGATCCTGAAGACCGCGGGCGATCGACCGTTCTATCGCGTCGAGAACGGCCAGCGTCAGTATCTCACGGCTGGCGGTGACTATGCCGACGTGCCGCGCGCTGACGGCGTCGAGTTGCTCGAGGACATCAAGCTTCGGTCGCAGCCGATCCTCAAGAACCTGTCGGCGTCGCTCTGGGATGTGGGTGACGGCGTTGCGGCACTTGAGTTCCACACCAAGATGAACGCGCTCGACGATCAGGTCGTGGCGCTGATCAACGAGGCGATCCCGGTCGTCCGCGAGCGCTTCAAGGCGCTGGTGGTGTATAACGAGGCGTCGAACTTTTCGGCAGGCGCGAACTTGGGCGCGGCGATGTTCGCGGTCGGGGCGGGCCTGTGGGACATGGTCGAGGCGAGCGTCGCGGGCGGGCAGCAGGCGTACAAGGCGCTCAAATACGCGCCCTTCCCAGTCGTCAGCGCGCCTGCCGGGCTCGCGCTCGGTGGCGGATGCGAGATTCTACTCCACTCGGACGCGGTGCAGGCGCATGCCGAGACCTATGCCGGCCTGGTCGAGTGCGGCGTCGGGCTCGTCCCCGGCTGGGGCGGCAATGGCGAGATGCTCGATCGCTGGACCAAGTCCCGCACCTTGCCGAACGGACCGATGCCGATGCTGACCAAGGTGTTCCAGGCGGTCTCCACCGCGCAGGTCGCAAAGTCGGCGGCGGAGGCGAAGGAAATGATGATCCTGCGCAAGGACGACGGCATCACCATGAACCGCGATCGGTTGCTAGCGGATGCGAAGGCCAAGGCGCTGTGTCTGGTCGAGGGCTATGTCGCGCCGGAGAAGCCGACCTTCCGCCTGGCGGGCGCGAGCGGCCGGACGGGCCTGAACATGGCGGTTGCGGACTTCCACAAGAAGGGCATGGCGACCGACTACGACCTCATCGTCGCGGATCGTCTTGCGGAAGTGCTGACGGGTGGCGAGGCGGATCTGGTCGACACGGTGACCGAGGACCAGCTGCTCGATCTGGAGCGCGCGGCGTTCATGGCGAGCGTGAAGGACCCGCGGACTCAGGCGCGAGTCGTGCATATGCTCCAGACGGGCAAGCCACTCCGCAACTAAGACTGTTCCCCCGCGAAAGCGGGGGCACACCGTGCGCATGAACACTTTTTCACCGCGCGGAATCAGTAAGAAGACTTGACTTGTCTTCGTACAATTCTAGTCGGGATCGATAACTGCCGTATACGGCAACAAGATCGCGATAACGTCGACGGCCTGACGAAACATTCGATGACCGCACGCATGCGGCGTCACCAACGACACTAGGAGAGGATAGAAGATGTCCCTGTTGATCGCCACCGCCCTGCTCGCCGGCGCGTCCGCCACGCCCGAGACCGTCATCGGCCGCTGGAAGACCGAGACGCACAACGCCATCGTCGAGATCGCCCGCTGTGGCCCGTCGATCTGCGGCAAGATCCTCACCTCCGACGCGCTGCGCGCCAATCCTTCGATGAAGGATGCGAACAATTCGAACACCGCGCTGCGCAACCGCCCGATCCAAGGGATGCAGATGCTGAGCGGGTTCAAGCCCGATTCGAACGGCGTCTGGAGCAGCGGGCAGGTCTACAACGCCGAGGACGGCAAGACCTATAGCGGGAAGATCACGCCGCTCGGTGCGAACCAGCTGAAGCTGCGCGGCTGCGTCTTCTTCCCGCTCTGCAAGACCCAGACCTGGACGCGCGTGCGCTGAGGCGACGCCTCCGCCTCCTCATTATCAGTACAGCTTTCAGGACCTTATCCATGATGTTTCGCACCAAGGCTCCACTTCTCGCGGTATCCGCGCTCGTGTCCGCTTTCGGATTCGCCAGCACCGCGTATGCCGACGCATTTTATCTCCAGGCGCAGTCCGCGCGTGGCGCCGGTCGCGCATTCTCGGGCGAAGGCGCCGACACCGGTCCTGACTCCCTGTGGTGGAACCCGGCGGCGATCGCCGGTATCCGCGACGGCAGCGCGACGCTCGCCGCCTCCGCGATCCTGCCAAAGGGCGATGTCGTCGATACCGGCACGCGCATCTGCCGCCCGGGCCAGGCCTGCACGGGGATCAGCGGCCAGTCGAACTCGCGCGACCCGATCAACAAGGGCGTCGTGCCGTCGGGTGCGGTCGCGTATCCGCTGACCGATCGCATCGCGGTGGGCCTCGCGGTGACCTCGCCATTCAGCTTCACGACCAACTACGACGCGAACAGCTGGGCGCGGTACAGCGCCGACAAGACCCGGCTGCGGACGATCGACATCCAGCCTTCGGTTGGTATCGTCGTGACGGATTGGCTCCGCGTCGGTGGTGCGCTCAACGTCGAATATACCGATGCGTCGCTCAGCAACGCGCTGCCCAATCTGTCCGCGGCGCTGCCCGATGGCCAGCAGGAGCTGAAGGGCGATGGCTGGGACTTCGGCTGGACCGCGGGCGTACAGCTCCACAACGACTTCGCGACGGTCGGCATCAGCTACAAGTCGAGCATCCGCCATAACCTGAAGGGCGATCTGACCGTCAGCGGTCTCGTCGGTCCGCTCGGCGGATCGAACACCACCGTGTCGGGCGCGAAGGCTGCTTTCAACACGCCGGGCCAGGTCATCGTCGCAGGCCGGTTCCGCGGTACCGATAAGCTGACGCTCAACGCGCAGGTGGTCGCGTACAGCTGGAGCAAGTTCGACACGATCGATCTCGGCGCGCCGCTCAACACCGCGATCCCCGAGAACTACATGGACAGCTGGAGCTTGGCGGGCGGCTTCGACTATGACGTCACGCCGAAGCTGACCGTACGCGCCGGCCTGCAGCGGACCAAGTCGCCGACGCAGGATGGTCAGCGCGACGCACGCGTGCCCGATGCGGATCGGTGGACTTATGCGGCGGGTGGCTCGTACCAGCTGTCCTCGCGCATCGCGCTCGACGCTGCCGCGCAATATGTCGACTTCGAAAATACGACGATCGACCGTATCACGGCGGCTTATGTCGGGACGGCGGCGCAGACCAACATCCTAACCTCGGGTGCGCTGCGCAACGCGTCGGCAGTCGTGCTCTCGCTCGGCGGGCGGGTAAGCTTCTAACACCGCCGTCACGATCCTCCCCCTCGCGGGGGAGGATTTCATACCTCGACCAGTCTCAAGCCCTCGGCGTAAACGCGCTGCTTGGCTGCATAACCGGCCGCCGACATTTTCAGGCCCGCAATCGCTTCCGGAGTCAGTTCGCGGACCGCCTTGGCTGGTGCACCGACGATCAGGCTGCCGGCCGGGAAGACCTTCCCCTCCGTCACCAGCGCGTTCGCACCGATCAGGCAATTCTCGCCGATCACCGCGTTGTTGAGGATAGTCGCGCCCATCCCGACCAGCACGTTGTCGCCGACCGTGCAGCCATGCAGGATTGCGTGATGGCCGATGGTGCAGCCTTCGCCGACGGTCAGCGGCGCGCCGGGATCGGAGTGCAGCATCGCGCCTTCCTGGATGTTGGTCCGCGCACCGACGAGGATCGGCGTGTTGTCGGCGCGGATCACCGCCCCGAACCAGACGCTGGCCCCCTCCCCCAGCCGCGTGTCGCCGATCACGTCGGCGGACGGTGCGACCCAGACGTCGTCGGCCAGCGTCGGTCGTCTACCCTCAATCGCGTAGAGTGGCATCAGGCGGCGTTCCTTTCCTTTGCCCGCGCGCGGAACGCGTGGAGCAGCGGCTCGGTATAGCCGCTCGGCTGCGTCAGGCCATCGAACACGAGCGCGCGGGCGGCCTGGAACGCGAGGCTGTCGTCCTCATACCCCGCCATCGGCCGGTACAGCAAATCACCCGCATTCTGCGCGTCGACCTTCGCCGCCATCCGCCGCAGTGCCGCGTCAGCCTGCTCCGGAGTGGCGATGCCGTGGAGCAGCCAGTTCGCCATGTGCTGCGAACTGATCCGCAGCGTCGCGCGGTCCTCCATCAGGCCGATGTCGTGGATATCCGGCACCTTCGAACAGCCGACGCCTTGGTCGACCCAGCGCACGACATAGCCGAGGATCCCCTGCGCATTGTTCTCCAGTTCCTCGCGCACCTCGTCCGGCTGCCAATTGTGCCCGGTCGCGACCGGGATTGTCAGCAGCGCATCGAGCGGAGCGATCGGCTCGGCCTTGCGCTCCGCCTGCCGCGCGAACACGTCGACGCGGTGGTAATGCGTCGCGTGCAGCGTCGCGGCGGTCGGCGACGGCACCCAGGCGGTGTTCGCACCGGTCATCGGATGCGCGATCTTCTGCTCGAGCATATCCGCCATCCGGTCGGGCGCGGCCCACATGCCCTTGCCGATCTGAGCCCGGCCGCTGAGCCCGCAGGCGAGCCCGATCTGGACGTTGCGATCCTCATACGCCTTGATCCACGAAGAGGCCTTCATCTCGCCCTTGCGGATCATCGGACCGGCGCGCATCGAGGTGTGCATCTCGTCGCCGGTGCGATCGAGGAAGCCGGTGTTGATGAATACGACGCGGTCCTTCACCGCGGCGATGCACGCGGCGAGATTGGCGGAGGTGCGGCGTTCCTCGTCCATCACCCCGACCTTGATCGTGTGGCGCGCGAGGCCGAGCAGGTCCTCGATTCCGTCGAATAGCCGGTTGGTGAAGGCGGCTTCGTCGGCGCCGTGCATCTTCGGCTTGACGATGTAGATCGAGCCCGCGCGGCTGTTGCGGATCGGGCCCGCGCCTTTCAGGTCGTGCAAGCCGATCAGCGACGTGACGATGCCGTCGAGGATACCTTCGGGCGCTTCGTTGCCATCCGAGAGCAGGATCGCGGGGGTCGTCATCAGATGGCCGACGTTGCGCACGAACATCAGGCTGCGGCCGGGGAGCGTGAACGCGCTGCCGTCGGGGCCGGTGTACTGCCGGTCCGGTTCGAGTGACCGCGTGACCGTGCGGCCGCCCTTGTCGAAGCTGGCGGTCAGGTCGCCCTTCATCAACCCCAGCCAATTGGCGTAGGCGGCGACCTTGTCCTCGGCATCGACCGCGGCAATCGAATCCTCGAGATCGGCGATCGTGCTGAGCGCGGATTCAAGCACGACGTCGGCAAGGTTCGCAGGGTCGTCGCGACCGATCGGATGCTGAGAGTCGATCAGGAGTTCGATGTGCAGGCCGTTGTGACGCAACAGGATGTTGTCGCCCACATGGCCAACGAGCTGGCTCTGATCGGCGAGTTCAGGCGTACCACCCGTCCAGTCGGTCCACGATCCGTTCGCCAACGGCACCGCATCGTCAAGGAATGCCTTCGCCCACGCGATCACCTGCGCGCCGCGCGCCGCATCATAGCCCTTGCCGGACGCAGCGCCGGGGATCGCGTCGGTGCCGTAGAGCGCGTCGTACAGGCTCCCCCACCGCGCGTTCGCCGCGTTCAGCAGGAAGCGGGCGTTGAGGATCGGCACCACCAACTGCGCGCCGGCGAGCGAGGCGACTTCCGCATCGACGTTGGCCGGTGCAACCGAGAACGGCGCAGGCTCGTCGACGAGATAGCCGATCGCGCGCAGGAACGCCTGATACTCGGCCTGGTCGATCGGCTTGCCGGCGCGGGCTTCGTGCCACGCGTCGATCTTAGCCTGAAGGTCATCGCGGACAGCGAGCAGCGCGGCGTTCTCCGGCGCGAACCGGGCGTAGATATCGAACACGCCTTGCCAGAACGCGGCGGCATCGAGACCCGTCCCCGGCAACGCCTGCGTTTCGATGAAGTCCACCAACGATGCGGCGACCTTCAGGCCTGCCTTTTCGATCATCTCGGCCATGCTGCTCTCCTATGCTCTGTCGGGACGATAGACGCCCGCCACCTTCGCCACTAGACATCATAAACCGAAAGCTGTTGATCGCCTGGAGAACGAATGGATCCCGACATCGTCCTCTTCGCCGAAGTCGTCCGCACCGCCAGCCTCAGTGCGGCGGGGCGTTCGATGGGTATCTCGCCGGCAATGGTGTCAAAGCGGATCGCGCGGCTGGAGGCACGGCTCGGTGTGCGATTGCTCAACAGAACGACGCGCCGCCTCGACCTCACCGCACGCGGCGCCGCGTATCACCGCGACATGGTGGAGATCCTCGCGGCGATCCGCGACGCTGAGGCGCGGGTGTCGGACCGCACGGATACGCCGGCCGGGCCATTGCGGGTCAGCGCGCCCACGTCGTTCGGCCGCCTCCACATCGCGCCGCACCTGAAGCCGTTTCTCGATGCGTATCCGGGGATCGAACTCGACCTCGACCTGTCGGACGGCTTCTCGGATGTGATTGGGGACCGGCTCGATCTCGCGATCCGGATCGCTCCAGCCGTGCCGCCAAGCCTGACCGGCCATCGCCTCGCCGACAGCCGTCGCGTCCTCTGCGCCGCGCCGAGCTACAGTGCCCCGCGCGATGCGGCCGCTCTTACGGAACACCGCCTGCTTGCAGCGAAAGGCCAGATGCCGTGGCGCTTGGCTGGACCCGACGGCGACGTCACGATCGATCGCCCGAGCTATGTCGCAACCAACTCCAGCGAGGTGGTGCGCGAACTCACGCTGGCCGGCGTCGGCATCGCGCTACGCTCGCTATGGGACGTCAGCGCGGATCTGGCGAGTGGCCGCCTCGTCCGCATCCTGCCGGAACTGGCCGGGTCTGCGGACGTCGGAATCTATGCAGTGCATGCGCGCGGCCCGGTGTCGTCGGGTACCGCTGCACTACTCGATTATCTGCGCGGTCTCTGGTCGCCGACGCCGCCGTGGGAGTCCTGAACGAGATCGATCGTCACCGCATCGATCCGTCTCAGCATCGCCACGAACTGCTCGACCTCCGCCCCTGAGAACCCGGCAAAGATGCGGCGTTCGAGGTCCAGCGCTTTTGGCGCGACCGACGCATAGAGCGTGTGGCCGTCGGCGGTCAGCCTCAGCAGGTGCGAGCGACGATCCTCCGGGTTCGCATGCCGCTGCATCAGCCCGCGCTCGACCAAGGCAATCGCCGCGCGACTGACCGTGACCTTGTCCATCCGCGTCTGCTGGCCGACCTGCTGCTGCGTAATTCCGTCCGCTTCGGCTACCACCGCCACCAGCCGCCACTCCGGGATCGTCAGTCCGAACAGCGCTTCGTACGTGTCCGCCACCGCCTCGCTGACAAGGTTCGAGGTGATCGACAGGCGATACGGGATGAAATCGTCCAGGACGAGTGCGCGGGTGGCATCGGAGTTGGGCATGTCAAAATCGTAACGATTGACACCAGTTGTTCAACCCGCCAGATTGGTAACAACGGATACCAACTGTCAGGATGTGATCATGGACCATATGGACGTAAACCCGATGGGTCTCGACGGGTTCGAGTTCGCCGAATTCACCTCGCCCGATCCCGACCGGATGGCCGCGCAGTTCGAGCAGTTCGGCTTCGTCGCCGCCTCGACCCACCCGACCAAGGCTGTCACGCGCTACAAGCAGGGCCGCATCAACCTGCTGCTCAACCGCGAGGACGGTGGCCACGCGGCGGCATTCCGCGCGGATCATGGCCCGTCGGCGAGCGGCATGGCGTTCCGCGTTCATGATGCCAAGGAAGCCTTCGACGCGGCGCTCGCACGCGGCGCCAAGGCGGCCGATGCCACCATGGGTGCGCTCGGCGAGGGCAGCTATGTGCTCGAAGGGATCGGCGGTTCGCTGCTGTATCTGGTCGACAAGCACGGTGCTGCCGGCAGCCTGTACGACGACTGGAATGCGGTTCCGGGCGCGGCCGAAGCGGAAGCCGAGAACAACGTCGGGCTCGACCTGCTCGATCACCTCACGCACAACGTGAAGCGTGGCCAGATGCGGACCTGGGCCGAGTTCTATGGTCAGATCTTCGGCTTCGAGGAGCAGAAGTATTTCGACATCAAGGGCAAGGCGACCGGCCTGTTCAGCCAGGCGATGATCGCCCCCGACCGCGCGATCCGCATCCCGCTCAACGAGAGCCAGGACGACAAGAGCCAGATCGAGGAATTCATCAAGGATTACAACGGCGAGGGCATCCAGCATCTGGCGCTGACCACCGACGACATCTTCGAGACGGTCGAGAAGCTGCGCGCGCGGGGCGTCAAGCTGCAGGACACGATCGAGACGTATTACGAGCTGGTCGACAAGCGTGTGCCGAACCATGGCCACGACCTCGAACGCCTGCGCCGCAACCGCATCCTGATCGACGGCAATGTCGGCGAGGAGGGGTTGCTGCTGCAGATCTTCACCGAGAACATGTTCGGGCCGATCTTCTTCGAGATCATCCAGCGCAAGGGGAATGAGGGCTTTGGTAACGGCAATTTCCAGGCGTTGTATGAGTCGATTGAGTTGGACCAGATCCGGCGTGGCGTGATCACCGTCGACGCGTGATCGAAGATCGAAGCGCAGCTTCGGTCGAGATGCAGCGCGCAGGCGCTGCCGTCGACCGGCCGGCGCGGACGAGGCCGCCCCATAGGGCGTGGCTTCGCCGTGACCGACGGGGCTGAGGTTGAAAAGAGTTTGAACGGCCGGCGGTTCGGGCGTTGATCGGAACAGGTGACGGAGAGGAAGCCATGACAATCCACCAGCCGACCAACGCCGCAGGCGAGACCGCCGGCCAGACCGAAGACACGGCGTATCAGCCCGGCTTCGGCAATCACGTATCGACCGAGGCGATCCCCGGCGCACTGCCGATCGGCCGCAATTCGCCGCAGCGCCCCGCGTTCGGCCTCTACACCGAGCAGCTTTCCGGGACCGCCTTCACCGCGCCGCGCCACGAGAACCGCCGCAGCTGGCTCTACCGGATGCGCCCGACTGCGGAACATCCTCCGTTCGAGCGCTACGCCGGCGCCCAGCGGTTCGCGCCTGGCACCACCGACGCGCCGCTCGCGCCCAATCGCCTGCGCTGGGATCCGATCGCGGCCCCCGCCCCGGATACTGACCTGATCGACGGCATGACGACGATGCTCGCCAACCGCGATCCCGCCGATCTCGAAGGCGTCGCGCTGCACGTGTATGCCGCAAACGCAGACATGACCGACCGCGTGTTCATGGATGCGGACGGCGAGCTGCTTTTCGTGCCGCAGGCCGGACGGCTCCGGTTGCTGACCGAACTCGGCCTAATCGACATCGCCCCCGGCCAGATTGCGCTGATCCCCCGCGGCGTCCGCTTCCGCGCCGAACTCCCCGATGGGGAGGCACGCGGCTATGTCGCGGAGAATCACGGCGCGCTGTTCCGCCTGCCCGATCTTGGCCCGATTGGCGCCAACGGCCTCGCCAACCCGCGCGATTTCGAGACGCCGGTCGCGTGGTTCGAGGATCGCGACGAACCGGTCGAGGTCGTTCAGAAGTTTATGGGGTCGCTGTGGGCCACCACGCTTGATCACTCGCCGCTCGACGTGGTCGCGTGGCACGGCAACCTCGCGCCGTGGCGCTACGATTTGTCGCTGTTCAACACGATCAACACGGTCAGCTTCGACCATCCCGATCCGTCGATCTTCACGCTGCTGACCTCGCCGAGCGACGTGCCCGGCCGCGCAAACGCCGATTTCGTGATCTTCCCGCCGCGCTGGATGGTCGCCGAGGGGACGTTCCGGCCGCCGTGGTTCCACCGCAACGTCATGTCCGAGGCGATGGGGCTGATCACAGGGGCGTACGATGCGAAGGCGGAGGGGTTCGCGCCTGGCGGTATCTCGCTGCACAATCTGATGTCGGGTCACGGGCCGGATCTCGCGAGCTGGCAGGGTGCGAGCGCGGCCGACCTGAAACCGCACAAGATCGACGGGACGATGGCGTTCATGCTGGAGAGCTGCTGGCCGTACAAGCCGACCGCCTATGCGCTCGAGCATTCGCAACTCGACTACGATGCGGTCTGGTCGGACTTCCCCAAGTCGATCCTGCCGAAGTGAGCCTGACGCTGCACGGCTATTGGCGCTCGACCACCGCCTACCGCGTCCGCATCGCGATAGCTGTCAAAGGCGTGGAGTACGCGCAGGTTACGCACGACCTTCGCAAGGGCGAACAACGCGACGCCGAGTACGGCGCGCTTAACCCGCAGGGACTCGTGCCGGCGCTAGCGACTGACGACGCCGTCCTGACCCAGAGCCCCGCGATCCTTGAATGGATCGACGAGACCTATCCCAATCCACCGCTGCTTCCTGCCGACGCGAACGGCAGGGCGATCGTCCGTGCGATGGCCGCAACGATCGCGTGCGACATTCATCCGGTGAATAATCTTCGCATCCTGAACGCCTTGCGCACAGAGTTGGGGGCGGACGAGGTGGCGGTGAACCGCTGGATCGCGCGCTGGATCGGCGATGGGTTCGCTGCGCTCGAGACGCAGATCGCGCGCTATGGCGACGGCTTCGCGTTCGGCGCGGCACCGACGATCGCCGATTGTCACCTCGTCCCGCAGGTCTACTCCGCGGAACGGTTTGCGGTCGATCTCTCACCTTACCCGAAGCTCAAGGCGGCGGCAGAGAACGCCCGCGCCCTCCCCGCCTTCGCCGCCGCGCATCCGGATCGCCAGCCGGACGCCGACCGCGCATGAGCGACGGCGAACGGCTGAGCGCGACACCGGGCGGGATCAAGCTCGCGCCGCTCGACGCGATCGCGGACGGCAAGGCGCGGAACTTTGTGCTCCAGATGCGCGCGGGTCGCTTCCACGGGTTCGTCGTGCGCAAGGACGACGCGGTGTTCGGTTATGTCGATCGCTGCCCGCACATGGGCCTGCCGCTCGCGCAGGTGCTCGACGAGTATCTCACGCCACGCGGCGACCTGATCGCGTGTAGCTGGCACTCCGCGCTGTTCGAGATCGACAGCGGCGCGTGCGTTGGCGGGCCCTGCGGGGGCACTCGGCTGACGCCATGGCCAGTCGCGGTGGTCGACGGGATGATCGTCACCGCAGGCTGACGCGGCGGGCGACATGCGCTAAGGGAGCGCACCTCCTCCCCTGCACGTTGAACCGATGACCGAAACCCTGCCCATCCGCGTCGTGGCGCTGTACCGCTTCACGCCGTTCGCCGATATCGCCGCGATCCAGCCGCCGCTCGCGCTGGTGTGTTGTTCCAACGGCGTGAAGGGGACGCTGCTGCTCGCCGCCGAGGGGATCAACGGGACGATCGCCGGGTCCGAGGAAGGTATAGATGCGGTGCTCGCGCATATCCGCGCGCTGCCGGGATGCACCGATCTCGACGTCAAGGAGTCGCGCGCGGAGACGATGCCGTTCCACCGGATGAAGGTCCGGCTGAAGCGCGAGATCGTGACGATGGGCGAGCCTTCGATCGATCCGCTGGAGGGCGTCGGCCATTATGTCGAGCCGGCGGACTGGAACGCGCTGATCGCCGAGCCGGGGACGATTCTGATCGATACGCGCAACGATTACGAGGTGGCGGTCGGGACGTTTGCCGACGCTGTCGATCCGCAGACCCGGACGTTCCGGGATTTTCCGGCGTGGTTCCGCGAACATCGTGACGAACTGGTCGGGGACGGTCCGCCGCCGAAGATCGCGATGTTCTGTACCGGGGGGATACGTTGCGAGAAGTCGACTGCGTTCCTCAAGGCCGAGGGGCTGGACGAGGTGTATCACCTCAAGGGCGGCATCCTGAAATATTTGGAGACCGTGCCTGAGGCGGAGAGCCTTTGGGAGGGGGAGTGTTTCGTGTTCGATCAGCGGGTTGCGGTCGGACATGGGCTTGCGTTGGGAAGTCATGTGCTGTGCCATGCGTGCCGGATGCCGGTGAGCGGCGCGGATCGTGCCTCGCCGTTCTATGTCGAGGGGGTGAGTTGCCCGGCGTGTCATGACGCGCGGGACGAGGTGCAGCGGGCTGGGTATGCGGAGCGCGAGCGGCAGGTGCGGCTGGCAGAGGCTCGGGGTGAGGCGCATGTCGGGGCGGTGTTGCCGAAGACGTATGGGGCGGATTGATCCGCAGGACCTTCAACGGTTTTTACCCCCCCCCGGCGGAGGCCGGGGTCCAATTGGGGAACGGTGCTAACGAAGCGCAGTTCGCCGTCACTGCAACCTTCCCAATTGGACCCCGGCCTTCGCCGGGGTGGTGGCGTAGGGGGCTAACCGGTCGTCGCGAAACGTGCGGCCAACGCCGCGTTACCCTGCGACACCGCCAGCGAGTGTACGGTGTTCCCAGCCGCATCGACGATCGCCGGGTCCGCGCCGTGCTCCAGCAACAGGTCGATGATCGCCTTCTTGTTCACCAGCGCGGCCATCATCAGCGCGGTCTGTCCGACGCCATTCCGCCGGTTCACGTCGGCACCCGCATCAAGCAGGATCTGTGCGATCTCGGTATAGCCCTTAAAGCAGACGCCCATCAGCGCGGTATTGCCCTGCGCGTCCGCCGCGCCGTCGACCTGCGCACCGGCCGCGAGGAGCGCTGCGGTCGCCTCCGCCTGGCCATTGTAGCTGGCGATCACCAACGGCGTGTAGCCCTTCGCATCGGTCACCTCGATATCGACGCCCGCCTGCAACAGCGCCGGGATCATCTCGTCCCGCCCCGTCCGTGCGGCATCGAACGTCAGTTCGACCAGCCGTTCCATCGGCGGCAGTGGCGGCAGGTCTCGCGCGTCAGTCATCATTCGCCTCGATGATATGCGGCACGAACCGCGCGAGATTGCGCGTCACGACCGTGTCGTCTTCCCGAACGCCGATCCCCGCGGCTTCGTTGCCGACCATCCATGCGCCGATCACCGGATGGCGGCCGTCGAACACGGGTGGAGGCGCATAGGCCTGACGGATCGCACCCTCAGCACCATAGCCCTGGTCGAGCACCGCGTGGCCGTCCTCGCCGATCACCTCGACGTTCGCGCCTTCTCGCGAGAACAGCGGTTTCCGCACGTACTTCGGCCCGAGAATCTTGCCGGCGGGATCGTCGTCGAAGAACGCGGGCAACAAGTTCGGATGCTCGGGATGCCGCTCCCACAATAGCGGCAAGATGCCCTTGTTCGACAGGATCGACTTCCACGCGGGCTCGATCCAGCGCACGTCGGCGCGCGACAGGTTCGGCGCATAGGGCTCGCGGAGCATGAACTCCCACGGATATAGCTTGAACGCGGCCTGCACCTCGAACCCGTCGGTATCGATGAAGCGCCCGTCGGCGGCGAGGCCGATATCCTTCATCTCGACGAACTTCGGTTCGATCCCGACCTGCGACGCCAGATCCTCGAAGAACCGCACCGTCTGGCGATCCTCGATTGCCGACGCATCCGCGGCGAAATGGACGAATCCGCCGTTCGGGAACAGCGCACGGAAGCGTTCGCGCAGCTTGTCGAACAGGCTGTTGAACTGGTCCGTGCCTGCCGGCAACGCACCACTCGCGAGCAGATCCTCAAGCCACATCCACTGGAACGTCGCGCATTCGAACACCGACGTCGGCGTGTCGGCGTTGTATTCGTAGAGCTTGGCCGGCCCGGTCCCGTCATAGGCGAAATCGAACCGTCCGTAGAGCGACGGCTGGCGCGTTCGCCAGGTCTCCGCGACGTAGTTCCACTGCTCGCGCGGGATCGCGAGGCGTTCCATCAACTGCTGGTCGCGGACCACCTCGTCGACCAGATCGAGGCACATCGCGTGCAGCTGTTCCGCAGCGGGTTCGAGATCATCCTCGATCTCCGCTAGCGTGAAGGCGTACGCCGCGCCCTCGTCCCAATAGGGTTCGCCATCCGTGTCGTGATAGACGAACCCGATCGCGTCGGCCCGCTCGCGCCAGTCGCCGCGCGGGTCGACCGCGATCCGGCGCATCAGGAGTCCGACGTCTTGGAGTCGTCGCGCTGTTCGATCTGCAGCGTCTGGCCGACTTGCGGCGTCTTCGGCGCCGTCAGGCGCGCAAGCACGTCGTCCGCGGACGATTGCCCCGGCCCGATCCCCGCCAGCCGCAGCTTCTCGTCGAGATCGGCGCCGGTACGACGATCCTCTAACTCGCCCGCCGCCTTGATCCGCTCGCCGCGGATCGCCTGGCGCTCGCGAATGCGCGCGAGGCTGTCCGCCGCCGAGCCAAGCTTGTTGCCCGCACCCATGCTGCCCGACGCGACCGAGGCCTGCGCCTTCTGCACAGACTCGTTGACCTTGACGACCTCGACTTCGCGACGGAGCTGTTCGATCTTGCGGTCAGTCTGCGCGACGGCGGTGTGGATCTGCTCCTCGGCGGCGCGCATGTCCTCGACCTGCGGGCTCTTCAGCGCGATGTCCTGTTCGAGGTCGGCGATCCGCTGTGCGACTTGGCGCGCGAGGTCCATGTTGCCCTTCTCGACCGCGATGCGGGCCGAGGCCTCGTACTTGGTCGCCTGGGCGCGGAAGCTCTCGACCTCGGTTTCGAGAATGCGACGACGCGCGACCAGCCCCGCGAGATCGTCGCGTGCCTTGCCTTGCGCCTTGTCGGCATCGCGAATTTCCTGGTCGAGGATACGCAGCGCGTTCGCATCGACGACCGCCGCGCCCGCTTCGTGCGCGCCGGCACGACCGAGGGTGAAAAGCTTGCTCCAGATGGCCATGCCAGTCTCTCCGTTTGTATCTAAATCAGGCGGCGATGTCAGACAGCCGGGATCGGCGCGTGGCGCAGGTCGGTGGCCGCATCGATCGCATTCTCGGCAAGCGTGCGCAGTTCGATGATCACGGTATCGAGCCGGCTCGACGTCGCAAGTTCGCCGAACAGCTCGTAATAATCGCGGTCATCGACCGTGCCGATCCCGAAATTCGACAGCGGCACCAGCTTCTGCGATTTCAACAGAAAGGTGTTGAACGCCAGCTGATCCTCCTGCTCGTCGCACGGCCACAGCAAAGTCGAGCACGCGATCTGCGCCTCGCTGACGTTGACGAACAGTTCGAGGTCGCCGTGATGGTGCATCGTCACCAGCAGCACCGGGTCCGCGCCTTCCAGGATCCGTGCGGAAAACTCGCCGGCTTTTGCGGGCTCGGACGTGTCGAGCGCGGCCTTCAGGCTGCAGACGGTCCAGATGTCGGTCAATGCAAGAACTCCCGTGCTTGTCGCTCGACCGCACACATAGGCTTTTCGCGAGCGCCTGCCACCCTCCCCACTTCCGTCATCCTGACGAAAGTCAGGACCCAGGGTCACGGAGGGCGGCGCTGTTGGCTCTGGGTCCTGACTTTCGTCAGGATGACGGGGGTTGCGCTTTGCGAGCCCGTCCGCTTTGCCCTAAGAGGCACGCCAACCACACACACGCGAGGATTGCATGTTCGATCGCCTGTTCGGCCGCAAGCCAGCGCTTGATGGCAACGCGCTGCCCGTCGTCCGCAACGTTACGCTGGGGCGGACGGTGACCGTCGATCCGCTCGCATGGCGCCGGTTCGGATCGGAACTGCTGTTCCCGTTCGACCGCGATACGCTGGTGATCGTCGCGCAGGGGCTGATCGACCTCAACGAAGGCGGCTTCGTCCACCGGTTCTACACCGACGACGACATCATGTTCCAGGCGGTGTCGAACGACCGCGATGGGCAGGACGTGACGGATGTCACGCTGTTCGCACCGTGGGACAGCAGCTACCCGTCCTCTGCTGCCGAGCGCCCGGCGTGGAAGAGCCGGCTCAAGGCACGCACCTTCACCGCCGAGGGACTGCCCGAATACAGCCGCGCATGGTTCGGACCCGAAGCGAGCGAGCAGGAGCCCGTGACGTTCTGGGAGGAACTGCACGACGACCGTGACGGGATAGTCGATCGCCGTATCTTCCAGACCTGCATGCTGTTCAGCCGCGACCTGCCGGGCGACGACGGGCGCGAATTGCTGCTCGCGATCGACATGGAGACCGAGTCCGGCGACGTCTCGTTCGAGATCATGCTGGGCGTGGCACTGGAACTTGGCGAGTTCAGGGCCTAGCATCCGCGGCGAACGGCTCCGGGGGAAATGCCATGATCGACCAATACAGCTTCGGCGCCAGCGCGCTCGCCTTCCTGATCGCGTTCGTCGCGGCCGGGGCGTTCACGATCGTCTTCAAGATCGTCTATCAGGTCGCGACGCCGTATCACGAGAAGTCGCTGATCCGCGAAGGCAATACCGCCGCCGCGATCACGCTCGGCGCGGCGCTGCTCGGCTATGTCCTGCCGCTCGCCTCTGCGCTGACGCATACCGTTTCGCTGGTCGAGTTCGCGGTGTGGGCGCTGCTGGCGGGCGTGATCCAGATCGTCACGTTCCTGGTGGTCCAGCATTTCGTGATGCGCGACTTCAACGACCGGATCGTCCGCGGCGAAATCGCGGCGGCGACCTATATGGGCAGCATCTCGCTGTGCGTCGGCATCCTCAACGCCGCCTGCATGACGAACTGAGGGGCATAGCGATGAAGCGTTCCAGATCGATCGTCCTCACCAGCCTGATCGCAGGCTCAGGCATCTCGCTGACCGCGTGCGACGGCGATGTCGGCGGCAAGCCCGTCGAGGCGCAGAGCTATGCCTCGGTGCAGGAGTGCCGCGCGGCGGGTGCGTTGTCGGCGGTGCAGTGTGATACCGCGTTCGAGCAGGCCAAGGCCGATGCCGCGAAGACCGCGCCACGGTTTCAGGATCGGCAGACGTGCGAAGAGCAATACGGCGCCGCGCAGTGCGAGCCGCGCAACAACGGCAGCGGTGGGAGCTTCTTTACGCCGCTGTTGACGGGTTTCCTCGTTGGGCAGGCGCTCACCGGCGGGTTCGGCAACCGCGGCGCGCCGATGTACCGCGACCGCGACGGCAATTACTACGGTGGCGCTGGCGGCAGGATCAACCGGGACTATGTGACGGGCCGGACGCGCGTAGGCTCCGACGCTTTCACGCCGACCACCGCGAGAGCCCCTGCCCGCGTCCAGTCGCGCAGTTCGGTGATCTCACGCGGCGGCTTCGGCGGCGGCTTTGGTGGTCGCAGCTTCGGGGGATAACGCCGCCGCTACCCCCTTCCGTCGTATTTAGCGGCGGGCCGGCATCAGCGGGCCACCGATTTCAGTTGCGGCGATGAACGCGGGACGGGCGCGCAGGCGATCCAGATAGGCCGCGACGTCGGGGTGTTGCTTGAGCAATCCGGCGCTTTCGGCGATCGCGAGGATGTAGCACATCTGTATATCGGCCAGCATCAGCTGCTCGCCCATCAGATACGGGCCATCGCCAACCCCCGCGCCGATATAGTCGAGCGTCTTGGTCACCTCGGGCCCGGTGAACTTGCTGAGGGCGTCGGGCAGGCCACCCATCCGCTTGCCGAGCGACGTCATCATGATCGGCAACGACGCCGAGCTTTCGACATATTGCAGCCATTCGTCGTGCACGGCGGCCGCATCGCTGTCGATCGGCGGCGAGAAGCGGCGGTCGCCGTAACGCTCGTCGATATACGACAGGATCGGCGCGCTCTCGGCCAGCGTCAGCGCATCGTCGACCAGCACCGGCGCCTTGCCGAGCGGATGGATCGCCTTCAACTCGGGTGGCGCACGGAAATTCTCGTCACGCTCGTATTTAACGAGGTCGTATTCGATACCGAGTTCTTCGAGCAGCCAGAGCACGCGGATCGATCGCGAGTAGTTCAAGTGGTGGAGCGTTAACATGAGCGTCCTTCGACTAGGAATGTGCTGCACCGCGGAACGGCTGGGCGGCATCGAAGGTTTCCTCGGTCGCGGCTCCGGAATTCTCCGGCAACGGAGAGACTTATGACCAAGCTGACCTGCGACGTGGCGATCATCGGTGCCGGAACCGCCGGCCTCGCCGCCGAGCGTAGCGCGCGACGCAACGGTGCCAAGACGCTGCTGATCGACGAAGGCTTCGGCGGCACGACCTGCGCGAGCGTGGGATGTATGCCATCCAAGCTGTTGATTGCGGCCGGAAACGCCATGCACGCGGTCGAGCACGCGTCTGTGTTCGGCGTCGAGGCTTCAGGCAAGGTCGACGGCGTCGCGGTGATGGCGCGGGTCCGTAAGGAGCGAGATGCGTTCGTCGCGGGTGTCGAGACATCGATCGACAAGCTGCCCGCGGAGGTGAAGATCGAAGCACGCGCGAAATTTGCGGGTGCGACGATCCTGTCGCTCAGTGACGGCCGCGAGGTCCATGCGAAGTCGGTGGTGATCGCGACCGGATCGAGCCCTGCGATCCCCGAGATGTTCGACGCGGTGCGCGACCGGGTGCTGACAAACGAGAGCGTCTTCGAACTAAAGGATCTTCCGAAGTCGCTGGGCGTCGTCGGCGCTGGCGCGCTGGGCTTGGAACTGGCGCAGGCAATGGCGCGGCTTGGCGTCGAGACGATGGTGTTCGACACCGGCGAGACGATCGGCGGATTGAAGGACCCCCACGTTGCCGAAGCGTATCATGCGATCCTGTCGCGCGAGATGCCGATCCTGCTTGGTGTCGAGTTGACGGTCGAGCCCGATAGCTATGGGGTCGAACTGGCGTGGACCGGTTCGGCGTCCGGCAAGCAGCGCTTCGACTATCTGCTCGTCGCGACCGGGAGGCCGCCGCGGATCAAGGGCATCGGACTGGAAACGACCGGACTTGCGCTCGATGACCACGGCATGCCGGACTACGACCCCGAGACGATGCAGTGTGGCAGCGCGCCGATCTTCATCGCCGGCGACGCGGACCATAACCGCGCGGTGCTGCACGAGGCATCGGCAGAGGGGATGATCGCGGGGCGGAACGCGGCGAGCTACCCCGATGTGACGCCGGGAAAGCGCACCGTGCCGTTCGCGATCACCTTCACGCATCCCAACGTCGCGGTCATCGGCAAGATCGCCAAGGACGACGATGCCGACAGCGTGATCGGCACCGCGTCGTACGACGACCAGGGCCGCGCGAAGGTCGAGGCGTGCAATACCGGGCTGGTGCGGTTCTACGCCGACCGCCGCGACGGGCGCCTGACCGGTGCGACGATGGCGGGGCCGGCGGTCGAACACAGCGCGCACCTGATCGCATGGGCGATCCAGAGCGGCTGGACCGCGACGGAAGTGCTCGACCTGCCCTTCTATCATCCAACCTTCGAGGAAGGGATAAAGGGTGCGCTTCGTTCGATCTGCAGCGAAGTCCACGCGCCTACGCCGCCCGACCGCGACGATGGTTTCACGCCGGGGACCTAATCGTCCAGATCGAGATACGCGACGACGTCGTTCTCCGTGGCAAGGTACAGCCCCGCCTGCACCTCCTCCGGCTCCTGCGCGGCGAGCATCATCGCCTCGCCGAGCGGCCCGTAGAACAACGTCGTCGCCGCCCCGCCCTCGCCGCTGTCGTCGAGATGATAGAGCCGAACCGAAACGCTGGAAGAAATCGCACGCATTCAGACGCTTTGAACGAAGCGCCGCCGCACGACAATCGACCTGACGGATTTCCTCGGAATGCCCCTGCGAAAACCGGCTCTGGCGCACGCGAATAGGTTGCGCTAGAAAACCGACATGACCGTACCCGCTATTCTAAAAAACCTGCGCCTGCCCGTCATCGGCTCGCCGCTCTTCATCATTTCCGGGCCCGAACTGGTGATCGCGCAGTGCAAGGCGGGGATCGTCGGATCATTCCCCGCCCTCAATGCACGCCCGCAGGCGATGCTCGACGAGTGGCTGCACCGGATCACCGAGGAGTTGAGCGCGCATAACCGTGCCAACCCCGACCGTCCGGCGGCGCCGTTCGCGGTCAACCAGATCGTCCACAAGTCCAACGATCGTCTGGAGAGCGACCTCGCGACGTGCGCGAAGTGGCAGGTGCCGATCGTGATCACCTCGCTCGGCGCGCGCGAAGACCTGAACACTGCGGTCCACGCTTGGGGCGGCATCACGCTGCACGACGTGATCGACGACCGGTTCGCGCGCAAGGCGATCGAAAAAGGCGCCGACGGGCTGATCGCGGTGGCTGCCGGCGCCGGTGGCCATGCCGGTCGCCTGTCGCCGTTCGCGATCATCCAGGAGATCCGCCAATGGTTCGACGGCCCGCTCGCGCTGTCGGGCTCGATCGCGACCGGCGACGCGGTGCTCGCCGCGCAGGCAATGGGCGCTGATTTCGGGTATATTGGCTCGCCGTTCATCGCCACCACCGAGGCGAATGCCGACCAGGCGTACAAGGATGGCATCGTCGCCGGCAAGGCGTCCGACATCGTCTATTCGAACCTGTTCACCGGCGTGCACGGCAACTACCTGCGCGCGTCGATCGTCGCCGCGGGCATGGACCCGGACGCACTGCCGGAGGGCGATCTGAAGACGATGGACTTCGGGGGAGGCAACGGTTCGAAGCCCAAGGCCTGGCGCGATATCTGGGGCTCCGGCCAAGGCATTGGCGCAGTCACCGAAGTGGAGAGCGTCGCCGACCGCGTCGATCGCCTCGAACGCGAATATCGCGCGGCGCGGGTCCGTCTTTCGCTCTGACGGACCCCGCGCCAATCGAGTTCGGCTGGCTCAGAACAGACGTTTGAGCAAGCCGACATTGGTCTTGCCAAGCTCGACCACCTCGTCGCCGCGCCCGCTGATGATCGCCTTCGCCATGTAAAGCGTGAAGCCCTTCATCTGCTCCAGCGTGATCTTCGGCGGCATCGACAATTCAGTCCGCGCGGTGACCGCATCGAGCAGCGCAGGTCCGGGATGCGCCAGCACGTCGCGCATCCCTGCCTCGAGTTCGCCCGGATCGGTTACCCGCACGCCGTGCAACCCGATCGCGCGCGCCATCGCCGCGAAATCGGGGTTGTCGAGCGTCACGCCGGTCTCGATCAGCCCGGCCGCCTTCATCTCCATCTCGACGAACCCGAGCGTTCCGTTGTTGAAGACGATGATCTTCACCGGCAGGCCAAGCTGTCGCACCGTCAGCAACTCGCCCATCAGCATCGCCAGCCCGCCATCGCCCGACATCGTCACGACCTGCCGCGTCGGATAGGTCGCCTGCACGCCGATCGCCTGTGGCAGGGCGTTCGCCATCGATCCGTGGTTGAACGATCCGATCAGGCGCCGCCGTCCGTTCATCTTCAGATAGCGCGCCGCCCACACGGTCGGGGTACCGACGTCGCAGGCGAACACCGCATCGTCCGCCGCCTGCTCGCTGAGGACGCGCGCGACATGCTGCGGATGGATCACGCCGCTGCCGGGCTTGCCGTCGGCGAGATCGTCCAGCCCCTTGCGGGACTCAGCGTAGTTCTCCAGCGCGGATTTGAGGAAACTGCCGTCGCGCCCGGTCGTGACGCGCGGGATCAATGCCGCGAGCGTAGCGCCGACATCGCCGACCAGCCCGATATTGATTGCCGTACGTCGACCGAGGTTCTCCGGGATCAGGTCGATCTGGGCGACCTTGGCCTTCTCGGGGTAGAATTGCCGATACGGGAAATCCGTGCCGAGCATCAGCAACACGTCGCATGCCATCATCGCGTCGTAGCCGCTCGAAAAGCCGATCAGGCCGGTCATGCCGACGTCGTAGGGGTTGTCGTATTCGACGAATTCCTTGCCGCCGAGCGCGTGGACGATCGGCGCCTGGAGTACGCCAGCGAGCGTGACGAGTTCGGCATGCGCGGTGCGGCACCCACGTCCCGCCAGGATCGTCACCTTCTTCGCGCCGTTCAGCAGGGCGGCAAGTTCGGCGATGTCCGCCTCTGCGGGGATCGTCACCGAACGCGGCGGCAGGAGCGCGCCCGCCGACCGTGCCAGCGTTCCCGTGGTCGAGCGCAACGCCACGTCGCCGGGCATCGATACGACCGAGACGCCGCGGTGACCGACCGCCGCCCGGATCGCGGTTTCCAGCGTGCGCGGCATCTGGTCGGCGTCGGAGATCGTCTCGCAATACACGCTGCATTCGCGGAACAGCGCTTCCGGCCGGGTCTCCTGGAAATAGTTCGAACCCACCTCGCCGCTCGGTACCTGCGCGGCGATCGCCAGCACCGGTACGCGAGTCCGGTTACAGTCGTACAAACCGTTGATCAGGTGCATGTTGCCGGGGCCGCACGACCCGGCACAGACCGCCAGCTTGCCGGTCAGTTGCGCCTCCGCGCCCGCCGCGAACGCCGCGGCCTCTTCGTTGCGGACATGGATCCATTCGATCTTGCCCTGCCGCCGCAAACTGTCGGTCAGGCCGTTGAGGCTATCGCCGACGACGCCGTAGATCCGCTCGACGCCCGCCAGATGCAGCGTCTCGGCGAACAGATCGGCGATGAGGGTCTTGGACATGAGGCAACTCCGGCAGTGATGGTGACCTGCCTCGACCAGCGAGGCGGTAGTGCACAAACGCATTCTGGTACGCTCGGGATGCAAGGAATGCAGGTTGTTCGTCGCCAGCCGGCCCCGAACCGCGGCTTTCTACCGAAGTATGACAAATCGCGGTGGCGCGACGCCGCAAGCAAATCTAGAGATGAGGGCATGAAGCGGGCGGGCCGTGACCGATCGGCGGAGTGTCCGACGGAAACGCCCTGCGAGGCAATCGAAAGAGGGGGATGACGTGGACAAAGCGATGATCGGTCGGCGTGCGGCGCTGTTGGGAGGCGTCGGGCTCGTCGCGGCCTGTACGGCTGGTGGGCATCTCGGCGAAGCGCGTACTCCCTCGGGATTCGTGACCGTCGACGGCACCGGGTTTCGGCGTGGCGGCAAGCCGTATCGCTATGCCGGCGCGAACATCTGGTACGGTGCTTGGCTCGGCGCGGACACCGCATACGGCAACCGCGCCCGCCTGGGCCGCGAACTCGACCGACTGAACTCGCTCGGCGTCCGCAACCTGCGCATCCTCGGCTCGGCCGAACTGTCGCCGCTCAAGAACTCGATCACCCCTGGCTTCCGCGACAAGAGCGCGACCTACAACGAGGGCCTGCTCAAGGGGCTCGACTGGACGCTCGCCGAAATGGCGAAGCGCGACATGACCGGCGTCATCTACCTGACCAACTTCTGGGAATGGTCGGGCGGGATGATGACGTATCTGTCGTGGGTCAACGGCGGCAAGTTCATCAACATGAACGACCCCGCGCATCCGTGGCCCGAGTTCGCCGACTGGAACGCCGCGTTCTACACCAACGGCCAGGCGCAGGGGATGTACCGCGATTACATCCGCGCGGTCGTCTCGCGCACCAACAGCGTGACGGGTGTAGCCTACGCCGCCGACCCGACGATCATGGCATGGCAGCTCGCGAACGAACCGCGTCCGGCGGGCGGGGCTACGGTCGCCGTTCCCAACCTGCCGAACTTCTATCGCTGGATCGACGAGACCGCGCGCTACATCAAGACGCTCGATCCGAACCACCTCGTCTCGACCGGCTCCGAAGGTCTGAAGGGCTCGATCGAGCGCGAGGACGTCGTGCTCGCCGCGCATCGTTCGCCGTCGATCGACTATCTGACGACGCATATCTGGCCGAACAACTGGACGTGGATGGACGCGGGCAATCTCGCCGGCACCTACGACGCCGGTGCGGCCAAGGTGGCAGAGTATATCGACACGCATATCCGGCTCGCGACCACGCTCGGAAAGCCGCTGGTGATCGAGGAGTTCGGCTACCCGCGCGACGGCAAGACCGCGTATGATCCGACCATCACGACGGTCTACAAGGATCGCTTCTACCGCCAGATCTACGCGGCGATCGAAGCGAACGCGAAGGCCGGCGGGCCGCTCGCAGGCTCGAACTTCTGGGCCTGGAACGGCGAGGCACGGACGCCGCATGCCGATCACCGGTTCCAGCGCGGCGACCTCGGCTACATGGGCGATCCCCCGCACGAACCGCAGGGCTGGTACGGTGTGTTCGACAGCGACGCATCAACGCAAGCCGTGATCCGCGCGCACGCATCGGCGATGGCGGCGCTCTGATGCTGAGCCGTCGCGAAACGCTGGGGATGACGGCAGCGCTGGGCCTGCTTCACGGCGTGCCCGCGCTGGCGGCGGTCCCGAACCGTACGCTGAGCAACCCGAAAGCATCCCCGGCCGCACGAAAACTCTACACCTATCTCTGGAGCCAGTACGGGCGGAAAACGCTGACCGGCCAGCAGGAGCAGGGTTCCGCCCCGCCGAACCCGAACGGCGAACTCGACTATCTCCAGCGCGTGACGGGCAAGCTGCCCGCGATCCTCGGCCTCGACTATATCGACCCGCGCGACAACGATGCCGTCAACGACCGGGCGACCGCATGGGCGCGCTCGGGCGGGATCGTCACGCTGTGCTGGCATTGGGGCGCCCCCGACATCGGCACCGGCTACGAGAACTCGAAGAAGGATTTCGACGTCGCCGCCGCGCTCAAACCCGGCACGCCGCAGAACGTCGCGATGATGCGCGACATGACCGAGGTGGCGCGCCTGCTGAAGGTCCTGCAAGACCGCGGCGTCGCGGTGTTGTGGCGCCCTTTCCACGAATTCACCGGCGACTGGTTCTGGTGGGGCAAGCACGGCCCCGACGCGTTCAAGGCGCTCTGGGCGCTGATGTACGACCAGTTCACGCGCGTCCACGGCCTTGACAACCTGATCTGGGTCCTCGGCTGGGCCGGGCAGAACGTCGATCCCGCCTGGTATCCGGGCCGTGCGACGGTCGACGTCGCCGGTGCGGACATCTACGCGAACGACCACGGCAATCTCGCGCCCATGTTCGCGCAGGTGAAGGCGATCGTCGGCGACACGCTGCCGATCTGCCTGCACGAGAACGGTCCGGTCCCCGATCCGGCCTCGCTCGGACCTTCGGCGGATTGGCTATGGTTCATGACGTGGCATACCCGCTGGCTCACCGGCGCCGACCAGAACACGCCCGAACAACTCCGCCGCGATTTCACGTCGAAGCGCTACGTCACCCGGGACGAGCTTCCCACATGGCTGAAGGTACAAGCATGAAGAGAGTCTTGGCATGAAGAGGGTTTTGGGCCTGATCGGTGCCGCGTTGCTGTCGACGTCCGCCCTCTCCGCGCCGCTCACCGTCACGCCGGTATCGACCAAGGCGGGTGCACCGCTCCCGATCCATATCGGTGGCCGTGTCGAGCCGACGGCGGACGGCTATCGGCGCCAGTGGCCCGGCACGTATTTCGAGGCGAGCTTTCGCGGCGAAGGCGTTCTGCTCAAGATCGGCGAAGGCGACGTCATCCTGCGCATCTCGGTGGATGCCACCACCGCCGCAACGCTGGTGAAGCCCAAGCCCGGGCTCTACCGCGTGGACGGTCTGGCGAACGGTCGCCATACCATCCGCGTCGACGTCGCCAGCGAAAGTCAGGCGGCATCGACGGTATTCGGCGGCTTCTACGCCACCGCCGGCACGCGCGCACTTCCCTTCCCAGCCCGCACCCGCCAGATCGAGTTCATCGGCGACTCGCACACCGTCGGCTACGGCAACATCTCGACCAAGCGCGAATGTACGCAGGACGAAGTCTGGGCGACCACCGACACCTCGCAGGCCATGCCCGCGCTGACCGCCCGCCGCTACGGCGCGGATTACCAGGTCAACGCGATCTCGGGTCGCGGCATCGTCCGCAACTATGACGGCATGCCTGCCGATACCGTCCCCGCCGCCTATCCGTTCACGCTGTTCGACAAGGCGAAGCGCTACGCCGATCCGGCGTGGCACCCGAGCCTGTACGTCATTGCGCTCGGCACCAACGACTTCACCACGCCGCTCCATCCGAACGAGCCCTGGAAGACACGCGAGGCGCTCCACGCCGACTACGAGCAGCACTATGTCGGGTTCGTCAAACGCCTGCGGGCGCGCGATCCGAACGCGCATGTCGTGCTGTGGGCAACCGACATGGCCGATGGCGAGATCGCGGCGGAAGTGGCCAAGGTCGCTGCGCGTCTCAAGGCCGCAGGCGAGCGCAACGTGGCGTTCGTTCCGGTGACCGGGCTCGCCTTCACGGGCTGTCACGCACACCCATCGACCGCCGACGACGCCCGGATCACCACCGCGCTGTCCACCTACATCGACGCGCATACCGAGATGTGGGCGCGGAAATAACCAAATGATTTGCGCAATGCTGCCGTCACCCGGTAGCACGCGTGCAAAGGTACGGATCACGATCGCGTACCACCCAGGGAGAGTATGATGTCGGCGAGTTTTTCAACCTTCACGATCGCGCTTCTGCTGCAATCGGCGGCCACGTCCGTAGCGGCACCGACCCCGCCGATGTCCGCCGTCGCGCATCCGGAGATCTGGCCGACCGCCAACGCGCGGCCCCTGCGCGATCCGAAGGTCGAGGCACGGATCGACGCGATCATGAAGCGCATGTCGGTCGCGGACAAGATCGGTCAGCTGATTCAGGTCGACATCGCCAGCATCGAACCTTCGGATCTGCGCACCTACAAGCTCGGTTCGATCCTCAACGGCGGCAATGCCGGCCCTGGCGGCAACGATCTTGCTCCCCCGGTCGAGTGGCTTAAACTCGCCGACGCGTTCTACGACGCCTCGATGGCGCGTACCGACGGTCGCCCCGCAATTCCCGTGATTTGGGGCACCGATGCGGTCCACGGCAACAACAACATCCCCGGCGCCACGCTCTTCCCGCACAATATCGGACTTGGCGCGGCGCGCGATCGCGACCTGATGCGCGAGATCGGCCACGTCACCGCGATCGAGACCGCGGCTGCCGGCATCGACTGGACCTTCGCGCCGACGCTCGCCGTCGTCCGCGACGACCGCTGGGGCCGGACGTACGAGAGCTATTCCGAAGAACCGACGATCCAGGCCGATTACGCCGGCACGGTGATCGAAGGCGTCCAGGGCAAGGTCGGCACCAAGGAGTTCCTCGCCCCCGACCGCGTGATCGCAACCACCAAGCATTTCCTCGGTGACGGCGGCACCGGCGGTCGCGACCAGGGCGACGCGCTGATCCCGGAAACCGCGCTGCGCGACATCCACCTCGGCGGTTATCCCGCCGCGATCGAGGCTGGCACTCAGTCGGTGATGGCGAGCTTCTCGAGCTGGAACGGCGCGAAGATGCACGGCAACAAGAGCCTGCTGACCGGTGTTCTCAAGGACCGTCTCCACTTCGACGGCTTCGTGGTCGGCGACTGGAATGGCCACGGTCAGGTCGACGGTTGCTCGAACGAGAGTTGCGCCGCAGCGATCAACGCCGGGCTCGACATGTTCATGTATTCGGGCACCGGGTGGAAGACGCTCTACGACAACACGTTGAAGCAGGCGCAGTCGGGCGAAATCCCCGCCGCACGCCTCGACGACGCAGTCCGCCGCATCCTCCGCGTGAAGATCCGCGCGGGCACGTTCGATCGCGGTCGTCCCTCAGCGCGCGCGCTCGCCGGCAAGATGAACCTGATCGGTGCCGCAGACCACCGTGCGATCGCGCGCCGGGCGGCGGCTGAATCGATGGTGCTGCTCAAGAACGAGGGCGGGCTGCTCCCGCTGAAGCCATCCGCCAACATTCTCGTCGCTGGCGGTGGTGCGGACAATATCCCGCAGCAGGCCGGCGGCTGGTCGCTGACGTGGCAGGGCGGCGGCACCACCAACGCGAACTTCCCCAATGCCCAGACGATCTGGTCGGGCATCGACACGGCGGTCAAGGCTGCGGGCGGCACCGCGACGCTGTCGGCGGACGGCAGCTTCGCCAAGAAGCCCGACGCGGCGATCGTCGTGTTCGGCGAACAGCCCTATGCCGAGTTCAAGGGCGATCGCCCGAACCTCGAATACAGCCCCGACGACAAGTCAGACCTCGAACTCTTGCGGAAACTGAAGGCGGCGGGCGTGCCGGTCGTCGCGGTTTTCCTGTCGGGCCGCCCGCTGTGGGTGAACGCCGAACTCAACGCGTCCGATGCGTTCGTCGCGGCGTTCCTGCCGGGTAGCGAAGGCGGCGGCGTGGCCGACGTGCTGTTGCGCAAGAAGGACGGCGGCGTCGCCAACGATTTCCGCGGCAAGTTGAGCTTCTCCTGGCCCAAGCGCCCCGACCAGTACGTCCTCAACCGCTCCGACCCCGGCTACGACCCGCTGTTCGCGTTCGGCTACGGCCTCAGCTACGCCAAGCCCGGTTCGGTCCCCAAGCTCGACGAAACCCGCCCCGCCGGCATGGCCGCATCGTCGAACGGGACGATCTTCGGCAAAGGCCGCGTTCCCGAGGGTTGGTCGCTGACCTTGGTCGAACAGGATCAGTCGAAGGTCCGCCTGCTCGGCGTCAACGCGACGACCGCGACCAAGCGCCTCACCGCCTCCGCGGTCGACCGTCGCCGCCAGGAGGATGCGCGTGCGCTGGTGTGGGCTGGCGGGCCTGCCGATGCGCGGGTGGAGGCGTCCGGTCCGCTCGACCTGACGCGCGAGAGCAACGGCGAGCTCAGCCTCGTCGTCGACGTTCGCGTCGACCGCGCCGGCAGCGGCCCGGTAAACCTCGGCATGGTCAGCAACGACGGCAAGCCGGTGACGGTGCCGATCACCAGGACGCTTGCCGCGGGCAAGCCCGGCGACTGGCAGCAGATGATCGTGCCGCTGCAATGCTTCGCCAAGCGTGGTATCGACATGGCGCACGTCACCGCGCCGTTCGTGATCGCCACCGATGGCAAGCTCGGCCTGTCGATCTCCGACGTGAAGATCGACTCCGCGCCGGTGCCAATGACCAAATGCGGCGACTGATCCCCGTGCTGCTCGGCGCGGCGGCCGTCCTGCTGACGACCGCCGCTACGCAGCCCCCGCCCGCGCCGATCCGGATCGACCAGGCGGGGTTCGAGACGAGCGGTCCCAAGATCGCCGTCCTGCCGTCGTGGCAGGCCAAGCCGCTCGCGTGGACACTTACCGATGCGAGCGGCAAGACCGTCGCGTCGGGTCAGACGATACCGGTCGGTCCGGATGCCGCCTCGGGCGAAAGCATCCACCGGATAGACTTCGCCACGTTCCGGACGCCCGGCACCGGCTACCGGCTCCACGTCGGCGCCAACGCCAGCCATCCCTTCGCGATTGCCGACCGCCCGTTCGCACCGGTCGCAACCGCGGCGATGGCGTTCTTCTATCAGCAGCGCAGCGGCGTGCCGATCGTTCCCGCGTTCGTCGAGCGCAAGGACCTTGCCCGCCCCGCCGGCCACGCCCCGGACATCGCCACCTGCTTCGCCGGGCGGGACCAGAAGGGCGTCAAATGGCCTGGCTGCAGCTACAAGCTCGACGCGACCGGCGGCTGGTACGATGCCGGCGACCAGGGCAAATATGTCGTCAACGGCGGCGTCTCGACCTGGACGTTGCTCGACCTCCACGAGCGACTAGCCGCGTTCGGTGACGCCAACGCCTTCGCCGACGGTCGCCTCGCGCTGCCCGAACGCGCCAACGGCAAGGACGACCTGCTCGACGAAGCCCGCGTCGAAGTCGCCTTCCTGCTCGCGATGCAGATCCCCGACGGAACGACGCTCGCCATCGCCCCCGACGCAGGGGTAGCCGGCAAGGCGATCACGCGGTTCGAGACGATCGACGCCGGCGGCCTGGTCCACACGAAGATCGCCGACGAGAACTGGACGGGCATCCCGACCGCGCCCGCCGACGACCACCAGACGCGCTTCCTGTATCCGCCCTCGACCGCGGCGACGCTCAACATGGTCGGCGTCGCTGCGCAGTGCGCACGTATCTGGCGGACGATCGAGCCAGATTTCGCAACCCGTTGCCTGACCGCAGCACGGCGCGGCTGGGCGGCAGCACTCCGCCACCCGAACCTGCTCACCAGCTCCGACTTCACCGGCAGCGGCGGTTACGGCGACCCGGACGTCCGTGACGAATTCACCTTCGCCGCCACGCAACTCTACGTCACGACGGGTGAGCCCGCGTTCCTCGACCGGGTCCGCCGCGATGACCTCCTCACCGATCCCGGCACCAGCATCGACTGGGGTTCGTTGCGGTTGCCTGCCGCGCTCACGCTGGCGACAGTCCCCAGTCCGCTCCCGGCTGCAGACCGCGCCCAGCTCCAAACCCGCATCACCGCGCTCGCCGACGGCTTTGTCGAGGACGGCAAACGCAGCGGCTACGGTATCCCGTTCGCGGGTACCAATTACCCCTGGGGATCGAACAGCGCCGTCCTGAACCGCGCGATCATACTCGGCGTCGCGTGGCAGATCGACCGGAAGCCCGCCTACCGCGACGCGGTCGTTGCCAGCCTGGATTACATCCTCGGCCGCAACCCGCTCGACCGCTCCTACGTCACCGGTTTCGGCACGCGTCCGATGCAGCACCCCCACCACCGTTTCTGGGCAGCCGCTGCGGACCAGCGCTATCCGGCGCCCCCTTCGGGCGTCCTGTCCGGCGGCCCCAATTCGGACGAAGCGCGAAACCCCGGCCCGATGCAAGGTTGCGCACCGCAAACCTGCTGGATCGACGACTACCGGGCCTTCACCGTCAACGAAGTCACGATCAACTGGAACGCACCCCTGGTCTGGACCGCGGCGTTCCTCGACGCGACCCGAGCGCGCTAGAGCCGCTCCAGCGTCCGCGCGAGATACCCGCGGATCGCGTCGGTGCGTTCTGGCGAAGGCGCGCCAAGCACCCCGCGCGCGTCTTCCGGAAGATGTGCTGCCGCCTGCGCCGCGTCGTCACCGAACACATATTGATCGAACCAGCCGCGGACGGCCGCACGCTCGCCAGCGGGCAAGTCGCGGATTGACAGGATCGCGTGGATCAGCGCCGGGAACGGAGACGCCGCCCCCACCTGGGCCCACCAGTAATTGACCAGCACGTTGAACCGTCCAAGTGCCTTCACGTCATGCCACCACATCGATGGGATGAAGATGGCATCGCCTGGCTCCAGCACCGTCACCTGCATCTGGGCACGCGCCTCGGCAAAGCGGGGAAAGCGGTCGAGATCGGGCGCTTCGAGATCGACCAGGCTGACCGGTTGGCCGGCGATCGTCACGTCAAGCGGGCCAACATACAGGTTCGGGCCCTGCTCAGGCGGAAACAGGCAGAACCGTCGCCGACCCGCGACCACGACCGCGACGTTGCTCGATACGTCGTAATGCGTCGAAACGCGGCTTTCATTGCCGATCCAAACCCGCGGCACTGCATCGGGCGTCGGCAGCGGCAGGACGTTCGTCTCCGCCCAACCCGGCAGGAACTCGCCCGCTGCCGCGGCACCGGCGTAGATCGCAGGCGCACCCGCCACGCCCTGCAACGCGATCAACTGGTCAACCAGCGTCGGGATCGGTGCCTTGGCGTGCTCGAAGTTGAAGCCGCTCAGATCGTCGTTGTAAAAGAACCGTCCACGCACGTCGCTCTGCGCGACCATGACATCGGCCGAACGTCCCCCGTCGAACGACACGATATGATCGCCGATCGCGCGGTCGGAGGTCAGCCCCGCGCGAACCGCAGGCCAATCCGCCGCAAGCCCACGCATGACGACAGGACGGTATCCGTGTGCGACCTCCGCTTCGAACCGCGTCGCGTCGATCGCACCGATTTCGGCAACCGGAAGGCCAGGGATCTCACTCATCGCGTGCGTGTAATCCCTGGCCTTGTTTCCCGCTACCTCAGAAGGTCATACGCGCCGACAGCGTGTACGAGCGGTCGTTCTTGAAGAAGCTGCGCGGCGCCTCGAGCCCTGCGCCGTTCAGCAGGAAGTTGGTCTTAGTCGTCTCGTCGAGCAAGTTCGACGCGGTCACGCCAAGCTTGAAGTGCTCGTTCACCGTCACGAACGCCGATGCGTCAAGCTGTCCGGTCGGCAGGGCGTAGACCGGCAGGAACGGGAAGCAGCAATCGCGGTTGGTTAGCAGGAACTTCGAGCGCCAGCTGTACGCGACACGGGCATAGAAGGGACCCTTGTCGTAGAAGCCGGCGACGTTGACGGTATGCTTCGACAGGCCCTGGAGCGGGAGGTTGTCGTACAGGCCGGCGACGTCCTGCGGCGGACGGCTGCCATCCGCGGCGCCGTTGGCGGGCACCGGATTGGGGATCTTGCCAGCCTTCACGTACGTGTAGTTCGCCTGCATGCCGAGACCGCTCAGCGCGCCGGGCAGGAAATCGAAGGTCTGCTGGTACGCGATTTCCGCACCCTTGATCCGCGACTTGCCGTCGACATTGGCAGGACCGTTGACCTGCACGTCGAACGTCTGACCGTTGTTTGTCAGCGTGCGCGTGTAGCCCAGATTGTCGACGATGATATTCGACAGCGTCTTGTGGAACACGGTGGCGGTCAGCGAGCCGACCTTCGAGAAATACCACTCGCTGGTCAGGTCGAACTGAAGCGCCTCGACCGGCCGCAGATACGGGTTCCGCGACGTCGCCGAGAACTGGTAGTTACCCGCGGTGTTGCCCGACGACACACCGACGCCGACGAAGTTGCGCAGATCGCCAAAGTTCGGACGCGAGATCGCCTTCGATCCGGCGGCGCGGAACAGCAGGGTCGGCGTGACCTGCAGCTTCACGTTGGCGCTCGGCAGCCAGAAGTTGAACTTCTGCCGGGCGACATCCGGGATTGATCCGGAGTTCGCATATGCGAGAATCGCCGCCTGCTGGGTTGCGGGCACGGTGCAGATTGCGTTGATCGTCCCCGACGCCGGTGGCTTGTCACGCTGCGATTGGCAGAACCCGGCCAGCGTCTGGGGATACGCACCACCGGTCGGGGTTGCCGGCAGGTTGGACGCGTCGAAGATGCTGCTCTGATTCGGGAACGTGATCGCGCCGTTCGAGCTGTCCTTGGTATTGACGAAGCGCACGCCGACGTTGCCGGTCAGGCTCATGCCGTTGCCGAAATCCTCAACGCCGAAATCGGCGCGGACATAGGCGGACTTGGTCTGCTCGCGGTTGCGATAGAGTTCGCTGTTCAGGTACGCGCCATCGTTCAGCGGGCTGCCATCGCCGTTCTTGCGATCTTCAAGCGCGGTATACCCGCCGCCGCCCAGGGTCGTGATCTTGCGCAGCAGATCGGTGAACGCGTCATGATCGCGCAAAATGTCTTCGGCGACGAACGTCGCGCTCGGGGGCGTGTTGGTCTGACCACGGAAGAAATTGGTGAAATTATGCAGGCTCTGCTCGTCCTGACCGAGTGCGGCGTAGCTCACCGGCCCCTTTGCCGACCACGTCTCGGACAGATAGCCCCAATTGTTGTAATCCGCCGACCGCACCAGCTGCTTGCGATCCGCATACCGGCCGCCGACGCGGACATTGCGCAGGAACGCGGTGTCGCTGACGTCGAACTGCGCATCGCCGCGGAAGGCCCATTCGTGGCCATCATTATCCTGACGGCCATTGAACGCGTCGCGGAAATAGATCGAGTTCGGGTTGGCGAAATAGCTCGTGGTGTCGAACCCAGGTGTGATCGAGGTGATCTGCGGAATCCCGCCGCGCAGGTCGATCGCGGTCTGGCTGAACGTCGCGGTGTCGAGGATGTCGTCACGAACCTTCACCTTCGACGTCGCGTATTGCCCGTCGAAGTTCAGGTGGAGGCGATCGATCGGCTCGAACTTGATGTTGAGCGACTGATCCTGCGAGATCGACTTCGAGAAGAAGTGACGGTTGGATTCGGTCGTGAACACGCCGTTCGGCGCGAACTGGCTCAGCACGCCGTACCCGTTCGGGCCATTGCCCTGTACTGCGCCGGTGCGCTTGCCGAGCGTGCCGCTTGTGAAGACGCCGTTGTCGTCGTAGGTAAAGTCCGAGCCACCAACCGGGAAGACCGTGTTGGCATCGCCGTAATAGACGTTGGGCTCGACGGTGTGCTCGAGCCAGTCGTCGGTCGACTCGGCGCGGACAAACTGTGCGGTGACCAACAGGTTGCCCGACGCGGTCTCATACTGCGCGGCACCCGAATAGCCGATGCGTGTGCGGTCGAAATCCTGCGAGCGCGAACCTGCGCCCAGCGGCGCGTATACGACGTTGCGACCGGCCGGCAGCGGGAAGGTATCGAACAGCGTCGACTGGAACGGCGTGCCTGCGTTCAGCACGCGGCCTTCGCCGGCATCCTGGACGCCGTTGCCGTTCTTGTCGTCATTGTAACGCGGCAGCATCGACGAGATGAACACCGAGTCCGAGCGGCTGTAGAGCTTCTGGTAGGTGCCGCTGGCGAGAATGCCGAAACGGCCTGCGCTGCCCAGGTCGAACTGCTTCGAGACGAGACCGACGAACTGCGGCGCGCCACGCTTTTCGAGATCGCCGAGGTTCATGCCGGCCGAGAGGAACAACAGGTCCTTCTTCGAGTCGAACGGCTTGCGCGTGTTGATGTTGACGGTGCCGGCGATGCCGCCTTCGACCAGGTCGGCAGTCAGGTTCTTGAACACCTCGACCGAGCCGACGATTTCCGCAGGAATGTCGTTGAAGCCGATCTCGCGACCGCCGCCGGCTGCGAACGCGTCGCGGCCGTTGAATTCGCCGCGGACATAGCTGAGGCCGCGGATCACGACACCCGAGCCCTGCGCAGAGTAATGCGCGGAGTCGCTGGGGGCGGCAAAGCGGCTGATCGATACGCCGGGAACGCGCTGCAACGCTTCGTTGACCGAACGATCGGGCAGTGCGCCAATGTCTTCAGCGGTGATCGCGTCGACCACGGTGTCCGAATTGCGCTTGATGTTCTGTGCGTTGGCCAGGCTCTGGCGAATGCCCGTGACGACGATCTCTTCGCGCTCGGGATCGGGGGTCGGGTTACCGGCATCCTGCGACGCGCCCGACGTACCGGTCGTGTTGCTGGCCGAACCCGGCGCTGTCCCTGCGGTCGCAGAATCGAGGCTGGTCGCACCCGACGTCGTGCTTGCGACACCCGAACCAGCAGGTGCTGGAACGGTTTGCGCATCCGCAGTGGCAGGATCGGCGACCTGCGCGAACGACGGCGTTGCAGCGAACGCGATCGCAAGAACGGAGACACTTCCACCGAACAAACGGGAAGCGAGACGAACCGTCACAGACGCACCAGCACTTGGCATTATTGACCCCTTATACATCCACCAGCACCCTTGCCGCCGCTTCTGAAGCAGGCGTACAAACTGCGCTTTCTCCCTAGGAACGAACGATAAATCGGTCGCCGAACCAACCATTACTCAGCTATGTTTTCCGTCACAAGTTGAATAATGAAATTTGGTAGACAGATTCGAAAGGATGCCGTTCCAGTGTTGCCCCAGGGTAACAGTCTCGTAACGGTCCTAATCGACGCGAGGGGATGATGACGGAAATCGAGCGAACGCGAGTCGTGATCGTGGGCGGCGGCACGGCGGGATGGATGACGGCCGCGGCACTCGTCCGGCTGCTGCCGAGCGCCTGCACCGTGCAGCTGATCGAGTCGGCGGAGATCGGCATCGTCGGCGTCGGCGAGGCAACACTGCCGCACATCCGCGCGTTCGTCGAACGGCTGGGGCTGGACGAGGCGGATTTCATGCGGGCGACGCATGCGACGTTCAAGCTCGGCATCGACTTTCGAGACTTCGGCGCGATCGGCGACAGCTATATCCACCCGTTCGGCACGTTCGGGCGTCCGCTCGGCGACGTCGGCTTCCATCATTACTGGCTGCGGTTGAACGCTGCCGGACGCGCAGGGCCGATCGGCGACTATTCGGTCGCTGTCGCCGCCGCCACCGCGCATCGCTTCGCCATCCCCGACGGCCCTGCCGACGATCTCGCGGCGAGCTTCGGCTATGCCTATCAGTTCGATGCGACGCTGTTCGGGCCCTATCTGCGCCGCTTTGCCGAAGCGCAGGGTGCACGCCGCACCGAAGGCCGGATCGTCGCCGTCGACCAGCACGCCGAGACCGGCAACGTCCGCGCCGTACGTCTCGACTCGGGCGAGACGATCGAAGGCGACCTGTTCGTCGACTGCTCGGGATTCCGGAGCCTGCTGCTCGGCGATACGATGGCGGAGCCGTGGGAGGATTGGTCAAATTGGCTACCTTGCGACCGCGCGGTGGCAATGCCCGGCGCGTCACCCCAGGGGCCGATCGAGCCCTATACCCGGGCCACCGCGAAGTCGGCCGGCTGGCAATGGCGCATCCCGCTCCAGCACCGCGTCGGCAACGGCTATGTCTATTCCAGCGCGCATCTCGACGACCAGGCCGCGGCGGACTCGCTGGTCGCCTCGGTCGAGGGCAAGCCCCTCGCCGACCCGCGCTTCCTCAAGTTCCGCGCGGGCCGCCGCCGCAATAGTTGGGTCGGCAACGTCGTCGGCATCGGGCTCGCCTCCGGCTTCCTCGAACCGCTCGAATCGACGAGCATCTACCTCGCGCAGATGGCGATCACGCAGTTGATCGAACTGTTCCCGCAACGCGCCGGATCGGAGGGTATCTCGCCGACGGACCGGACCGAGTTCAACCGCATGGTCGACATGGAATATGACCGCATCCGCGATTTCCTGATCCTCCATTACCACGCCACCACCCGCGACGATTCCGACTTCTGGAACCACGTCCGGACGATGGACGTGCCGGACACGCTCGCGGAGAAGATGGACCTGTTTCGCCGCGCCGGCCGCGTCGCGCAGTATAGCGAGGGGCTGTTCCTCGAGCCGAGCTGGCTGGCCGTGTATCTGGGCCAAGGCATTGTCCCCCAGGGCTGGGACCAGCGCGCGAACGGCCCCGCGCTCGACGGACTCGACCGCGCCGTCGCCAACCTCCGCGCACAGGTTGCCGCCACTGCCGGGGCGATGCCAGACCACGCCGCGTTCCTTGCCCAGCGCAACGCGACGATCCCGGCATGACCGAACGCACACCCGTTCGGAGCATTGCGGTGCTGGGCGCCGGCATCGTCGGGTTGTCCGCCGCGATCGCCTTCGCCCGTGCGCTGCCCGGTCTCGCGATCACGTTGATCGAAACTCCGGCAGACCCCGCCGCGCTGGCGGATCGCATGCCCGGCACGCTGCCGTCGATCGCCGCGTTCCACGACCGCATAGGCCTCGGCGAACGCGATCTCCTGGCGGCCGGTACGCTGCATCATATCGGCACGCGGTTATCCGACTGGCGTTCCGACGGCGGGCGCGTCGTCCTGGCACGAGGCGACCGCGGCGGTCCGATCGGGACGGGAGCGTTCCACCAGCATTGGCTGAACGCCCGCCGCGCCGGCAAGGTCGCTGCGTTCGACGCGTTCTCGCCAGCCGCTGCTCTCGCGGCAGCAGACCGGTTCGTGCACCCAGCGGACGATTCGGCTTCACCGCTTTCAGGCCTCGCCTACGCGCTCCGGCTCGATCCGCCGCGCTACCGGGATCTGCTTCGCGCGTTGGCGCGGCATCTTGGCCTGGCGCCCGTTCCAGGTGCGTTCGCGGGTGTCGAACGCCGTGCGGATGGCGGCGTCGAGGCGCTGATGTTGGCGGATGGTCGTCGGATCGTAGCGGATCTGTATCTCGATTGCGCCGGCCCCGCCGCCCCGCTTCGCTCGGCGATCGACACGCGGTGGGAAGATTGGGGCAGATACCTGCCTGTCGACCGCCTGCTCCTCGGTACGGGGCCGACCCGCGCGCCCTCCCCGACCGACGATCTCATCGCACTTCCAGCGGGGTGGCGGTTCGAAAAGCCTCTGCGAGATCGCACGCTGGTCGGTCTTGCCTATGCCGCCGTCCAGACACCGGACTCCAGCGCACGTCGCATTCTCCCCGCAGGCGAGGAGGTCGTGGACATCGCCCCCGGCGTCCGCCCGGAACCCTGGCTCCACAACGTCCTCGCGCTTGGTGACGCCGCGATTGCGCTCGATCCGCTGGCCGACGCCAACCTTCACCTCGCGCAAGCAGGGATCCTGCGCGCGATCGACCTCCTGCCCGGCCGTGACTGCGCCGCCAGCGAACTCGCCGAGTACAACGCCCGCACCTACTGCCAGGCATCGCGCGTGCGCGATTTTCAGGCGGCGCACTATCACGCCGCGACCCGAACTGGCGGCGACTTCTGGAAGCACGTCCGCCGCCTGCCTCGCACGGACAGCCTCGATCACACGCTCGACCAGTTCGCTCACCGCGGTCGCCTGCCGTTCTACGAAGACGAGAGCTTCGAGCCGGACGAGTGGCACGGCTTGCTGCTTGGCCTCGGCATGATCCCGCGCATCCCCGATCCGATCGCTTCGGCAACGCCGTTGGAGACGTCCCGCACGGCACTGACCCGGATCGCCGAGGCCAATGCCGCCCTGCCCTCGCGCCTGCCGCCCTACCCCGCCTATCTCGCGCAACTGGAACGCAGACGATGACCGCTCCCATCCGCAAAGTCGTGATCGTCGGGGGCGGCACCGCCGGCTGGATGGCCGCAGCCGCCGCGGCACGGTTCCTCGACGACGGCCAGCGCCAGGTCGTGCTCGTCGAGTGCGATGCGATCGGCACAGTCGGTGTCGGCGAGGCGACGATCCCGCCTATCCTGGGCTTCAACCAGTTGATCGGCGTCGACGAACGCGATTTCGTCCGTGCGACCGGCGCCACGTTCAAACTCGGGATCGAGTTCGTCGGCTGGGACACTGGCGCCGATCGCTACATGCACGCATTCGGCGGGCACGGCCGCGATATCCAGGGCCTGGCGTTCCATCAGCTCTGGCTGAAACTGCGGGATCGCCCCGGCATCGGCGGGCTCGACGCCTATTCACCATCCGCGGTTGCCGCGCATCTCGGCCGCTTCGGCCAGCCAAGCGGAACGGCGCCACTCGCTTATGCCTATCATTTCGACGCCAGCCTCTACGCCGCCTTCCTGCGCCGCCACGCCGAGGCCGGCGGTGTCACCCGCATCGAAGGCCGCATCATCGGCGCCGACCGCGATCCGGAGAACGGCCACATCCGCGCAGTCCGGCTTGAGGATGGCACTGCGGTAGACGGCGACCTGTTCATCGATTGCTCGGGCTTCCGCAGCCTGTTGCTCGGCGAGACGATGGGGGTCGAATTCGAGGACTGGTCGCACTGGCTCCCGTGCGACCGCGCGATCGCGGTTCCGACCGAACCGACCACGCCTGTACTGCCCTACACCCGTGCCACCGCACGCCCGGCGGGCTGGCAATGGCGGATCCCGCTTCAACACCGCACCGGCAATGGCCATGTCTACGCCAGCACGCACATGTCCGACGACGAGGCGACCGCGCTGCTGCTCGCGAACCTCGACAGCGCCCCGACCGCCGATCCGCGCCAGCTTCGCTTCAAGGCAGGCCGGCGCGCGAAAATGTGGGAGGGCAACGTCGTTGCGCTCGGCCTCGCCGGCGGCTTCCTCGAACCGCTCGAATCGACCAGCATCCACCTGATCCAGACCGGCATCTCGAAGCTGTTCGCGCTGTTCCCCGATCGCGGCTTTTCCGCCGTCGAACGCGACGAATACAACCGGCTGATGGGCGACGCCTACACGTCGATCCGCGATTTCATCATCCTGCACTATCACGCGACCCGCCGCGACGATTCCGCATTCTGGCGGCATGTCCGCACCATGCCGGTGCCCGACAGCCTGACGCGCAAGCTCGCGCTATTCCGCGAAAAGGGGCGCATCTTCCGCTACGACGACGAACTGTTCGGCATCCCGAGCTGGGTTCAGGTTCTGCTCGGCCAGAACGTCATACCGGTAGGTTACGACCCGGTCGTGGATGCACTCGATGCCGACCGCGTTGCGGACGCCCTCCGCCAGATGCGCGCCGCCACCCTTCGCGCCGCCGAAGCCCTGCCATCCCATGCGGACTTCGTCGCCCGCTACGCAGCCTTCGTCGGCGTTTAGAACGGGTCCGACACGATCGCCGATTGCCCGCGCTTATCGCCCGAGCTACACCTTCCCCGTTGGCTCGTTCTTCGGACGGGTCGGCATGATCGCACCGGTGCTCCGCAAGGAGCTTAAAAGGGAACGCGGTGAGGGTGGCTTCGACCATCCGATGCCGAGGCTGTCCCTGCAACTGTAAGCGGCGAGCGTGATGCATGTGCGTGGCCGGGCGAATGTCCCGAGCCACCAGCCACTGGACCGATCGGTCTGGGAAGGTTGTGCATCAAGCGGTGACCCGTGAGCCAGGAGACCTGCCGGCGTGTGGTCGCTCTTGCCTGGTCCAGGGGATGGCCGAGGCACGGTACTCCGTCTGAGCGACGATGTGTGCGGTGGGGACCGCATGGGCAGACGTGCCGGCCGCGACGGCGTCCGGTGGGCACGACTGCTCCCGTTCGCTTAGGCGCGTGCTCGGGCCGATCGCTCGTGCCGCGAGCCGAGGCGTGGGCTCGCGCGCCATGCTCGAGAGCGTCCCCTGCCGGTTCGTCCGACGCCCCGGGGATTACCAATGATATTATCGATTTCGCGCGTCACGATCGCCGCGTCCTTACTCGTTTCGATACTGCCGTCCACGACCTCCGCGCAGATCGCGGAGGACCGATCCGGCGATACGACCAACGACATCCTCGTCACCGGTCGTCATCAAGCGGACCTCACCGTCCCGAACGCGACCGGCAGCCGGCTCAAACTGACGCCGCTCGAAACGCCCGCGACGCTGTCGGTCGTAGACGGCGACACGATCCGGGCACGCGGCGACATGACGGTGATCGACGCGACCAGCCGCGCGCCCGGCATCACCAGCGTCGGCAATCTCGGCAATGGCGGCACCGCGCTCGCCGCGCGCGGGTTCAGCGGCCAGGGCTCGGTGCTCCAGTTGGTCGACGGCGTCCGGCTGTTTCCGGCAGCCGGCACGATCACCTTCCCGAACGACCCCTGGATGGTCGACCGCATCGACATCCTCAGCGGCCCCGCCTCCGTACTTTACGGCCAGGGAGCGCTTGGTGGCGCGGTCAACGTGCTGATGCGCCAGCCGAATACCGTACGGATTCAGGTCGACGGCGAGATCGGCTATGGATCGCAGGACAGTTTGCACGTCGCGGCCGGCGCAGGCGGACCGATCGGCAACCGCCTGTCGTACCGCGTCGACGGCAGCTATCGGCGATCGGACGGCTATGTCGATCGCGCGCAATCGCGCAGCTACGCGCTGTCCGCCACCCTGCGCTGGGCACCGATCGACACGCTCGTCGTCACCGCGCGCGACGACTACGGCAACCAGAACCCGATGCGCTATTTCGGCACGCCGCTGATCGACGGACGTCTCGACGACGACAACCGCGATCGCAACTACAACACGCGCGACGGGCATGTCCGGTACCGCGACAACCGCACCAGCCTGCAGGTCGATTGGACGCCGACCGACGCGCTCACCGTCAGCAACCAGGCGTACCGCCTGACTTCGAAGCGATCGTGGCTCAATCTCGAAAGCTATTGCTGGATCGCGGCGGACGGTTTCTGCCCGAACGGAGCGAATGGCGACCCTGCTACGCCCGGCCAGATCTATCGCACCGACATGACCGGGATCGTCCACGACCAGACGCAATGGGGCGATCAGGCCAGCATGACGCTAAAGATGCCGATCGCCGACGGCATTTCGAACGACGTCGTGCTGGGTTTCGACGTGAACCTTATCAAGCTCACATACTCGCATAATTTCGGCGCCGACCCGCAGATTTCCCAAGTCGACCCGTATGACTTCGACCCCGGCCTGATCGTCGACACGCAGGGGATCGCACCGCGCTATCGTACGCGGACCAACGAATATGCGGTCTTCGCGGAGGACCGGCTGAAGCTCGGCGATCACGTCTCGATCGTCGGCGGCATCCGGTACGAACGCGACCGGATCCAGCGTTGGACGATCGACTCCACGGTCGCCGTCCCCACGGAGACCTTGGCGCTCGACAAGCGACTCCACAATACGACCTGGCGCGTCGGCAGCGTCTATCAGCCGATCTCGACCGTCTCGCTCTATGCGCAATACGCGACCGGAGTCGATCCGCTCGGCACGCTGACGACCTATTCGACCGGGCAGGTGCAGTTCAGCAACGCAAAGGGCGATCAGGTCGAGATCGGCGCCAAGGCGGTGTTCCTGGGCGGACGCGGCACCGCGACGATCGCGGCGTATCGCATCGTCAAGAAAGGTCTGCTGTCGCAGCTGACGCCTACCAGCCCCATCGAGCAGGTCGGCCAGCGATCCGCCAAGGGTATCGAGGCTGCCGTCTCGCTCGACTTGCCCAAGGGGGTCGGGATCGACGCGAACGGCAGCGTATTGAACGCGAGGTTCGACGATTTCATCTCGGGCGGCAGGAGTTACGCCGGCAACACGCCGCCCGACGTACCCGAGACGATGGCGAACCTGTGGCTGCGCTGGACCGCGACGCGCGCGTTCCAGGCGCGCGCGGGGCTCCGCTATGTCGGGCGTCGCTATTCGGACAACGCGAACGACTTCCGCATACCCGGTTACGTGACCGTCGACGCCACGCTGTCCTATGCCATGACGCCGCGGGTCGCGGTCGATCTCCATGTCTATAATCTGCTCGACAAGGATTATGCGATCAACAGCTACAATTCGCAGCAGTGGATCCTCGGACGGCCTCGCGCGGTGGACGTGTCGCTTCGTGCCGGGTTCTGACGTCGGCCGCGCAGCGTCGTTCGGCAGGGTCGGCCGGCGCTGGCTGTATCTCGTCCATCGGTGGGTCGGCATTGCCAGCTGCCTGTTCTTCGCGATGTGGTTCCTGTCGGGGCTGGTGATGCTGTACGTTCCGTACCCGTCGCTCACACCGGCCGAAACGCTCGCGCAAGTGGAGCCGATCGACTGGCGCGCGGCGAACGTGCCGCCGCCAATCGACGGAGGACACCTGCCGCAGGAGCTGTTGCTCGGGATGCGCGACGGCGTCCCCGTCTGGCGGATCGAACGCTGGGAAGGCGACCGGCGAACCGTTGCCGCTGACGCTGGCGCCCTGCTCGCGCCAGTCGACGCCGCCTACGCCACGCGCGTGGCGAGCCGCTTCGGCCGCGCAACTTCAGCGCAGGTCGAACGCATCGTTCGCGATCAATGGACTGTGTCTGGCGGGTTCGATCGACATCGTCCGCTGTGGAAAGTGACGCTGGCAGATCGTACCGGCACGCAGTTGTACGTGTCCTCCTCGACAGGCGGCATCGTCCAGTCGACGACCCGCAGCGAACGCGTCTGGAACTGGCTCGGCTCGGTGCCGCACTGGCTGTATCCGACGATATTGCGGCAGGACAATTCCGCCTGGCGTCAGGTCGTGATGTGGGTTTCCGGCCCCTGCATCGCCGCAGCGGTGGCAGGAATGTGGATCGGCATCCTGCGCACGCGGACGGGATCGCGCCGGTTCAAGGGCGGCCGGATGACGCCCTATCGCGGTTGGATGCTGTGGCATCACGTCGCCGGTCTGGTCGGCGGAGGCTTCCTGATCGCATGGATCGTCAGCGGCTGGCTGTCGGTCGATCCCTGGCACCTGTTCCACAGTGCCGAACCCGACGCCGCGGCTGTGCGCGCCTATGCCGCGTCCGACGCGATGCCCCTCGTCCCTCTCGATCGACTGCGCGCCGCCGGATCGGGCGCCGTCCGCGCCCGGCTGATCGACAACGCGCATACGCCCCTCGTCCTACTTGAATCCGCCGATGGAAAACGAACGATCCTCGGTGCAACGACCCTCGCACCGGCCCGCCCCAGCACGCCGGCAATCGTCGCCGCCGCACGGCGACTCCAACACGGCGCAACGCTGATCGCGCTCGAGCGGCTGACCGCGCCCGACGCCTATTGGTACGAGCCGGGTGGCAAGCCGCGCCTGCCGATCCTCCGGCTACGGTTCGACGACCCGCCAGCGACCTGGCTCTACATCGACCCCCAGACCGGCGAAGTGCTCGCGACCATCGACCGTCGCCGCCGAGCCTATCGCTGGGCGTTCGATCTGCTCCACAAATGGGATCTGAACGTGCTGACGCTGCATCGCCCGCTCTGGGATCTGCTGCTCTGGCTGTTCTCGATCGTCGGTCTCGTCACGTCGGTCAGCGGCATCTGGCTCGGCTGGAAACGGCTCCGGCGCGGCTGATCCCGATATCGCGCCGAACCGGACCGTTTGCCCAAGTGACACCGCCGCGCACTCCGCGTAGTCGGTAGGCATGGCCGGGTTCCGTCGCCTTTTCCTCGATCACGGCACGCTGTCGGCGTGGCTGATCGTATGTGCGCTGGCAATGAAGATCCTCGTCCCCGCAGGCTTCATGCCGGTCGTCTCCGGGGGCACGGTGACGATCCAGATCTGCGGCGGCACCGCGCCCACGACTATGGTCACGATGATTGCCAAGGCCACGATGATGGCCAAGACAATGCCCGGCATGATGCATCACCAGGACAAGGGCGATCACCAGAGCCGCGAGATGCCCTGCGCGTTCTCCGGGCTGTCCGCACCTTCGCTCGCGGCGGTCGATCCGCTGCTGCTCGCGATCGCCATCGCGTTCATCGTCGCCATGGGGTTTCGCCGGACATCGACCACCCCCGTCGCCGCGCCCGCCTATCTCAGGCCACCCTTGCGAGGTCCCCCACGCGTCTCCGCGTGATCCGACGGCCTTAAAACCCGCCGATCACACCGCTTCGACCGTCCGCACACCGGACGGAACAGCCTCCGCGCGCGATGTCGCCGCGCGGACCACGGCATCCATGCCGGCGCCTTCGTGCGTCGCCATGACGAACAGGGACTCGCATGTTCAGAACATTCCTGGCCGCCTCGGCGTCCATCGTCGCACTCTCCTCCCCCGCCCACGCAACCGATACGGACGATCCGCAGACCGAAATCGTCGTCAACGGCCAGCGCGATAAGCTGAAGCTCGATCGCACGTCCGACACCGGCAGCCGCCTCGGCCTGTCGGTGCGCGAGACTCCCGCCACGGTCGAGACGCTGACCCAGGCCGACATGCAGGTCCAGGGCCTGCGCACCGCGCGCGAGGCGTTCAATTCGGTGGTCGGCGCGATCGCCGGCAACGTCCCCGGCAACCCTGCCGTCGTGACGTTGCGTGGCTTTTCGGGTGGCGCCGTATCGATCCTCCAGGACGGCGTCCGCGTCTCCACCTCGACCGTCGTCCAGCGCGATACCAACGTCTGGCATTACGACCGGATCGACGTCATCAAGGGCCCCGCCTCGGTCCTCTACGGCGAAGGCGCGCTGGCCGGCGTCATCAACAAGGTCACGCGCAAACCCACCCTCGACGGCGACCACCTCGACGGACTGCTCAGCGTCGGCAGCTTCGCAACCGTGACCGCGGCGAGCGGCATCAACCTCAAGCTGTCCGACACCGTCGCAATCCGCGCCGACGCCAGCTATCTGCATTCCGACAGCCTCTACGACGTCGACGACAACGCGACGCGTTCCACGGGTCTCACCGCCAGCATCCTCCTCAAGCCCGCACCCGACCTTTCCGTCCTGCTCGCGGTCGATCACTACGAGGACCGCTACGACAGCAGCTATCAGGGCCTCCCGTTCGTCTCCGCCGCGGTCGCGCGCGACCCAAGCGACGCGCTTCGCAGCCCCAACGGCATGGTTCTCGACAAGGCGCTACGCCGCCGCAACTACAACCCTTCCGGGGCCTATTCCGGCGCGCGCGACACGACGCTGCGCTCGCGGATCGACTATGCGATCGGCAGCGGCTGGTCGGTCGCCAACGACTTCACCTGGTACCATGCCAAACGCGATTTCGTGCTCAGCGGCGATCAGGTCTTCACCACGCCAACGCCCTCCTTCCCGAACGGCAGCTTCGCGCGATCGGTCCAGCGGATCTACCACGATCACCGCTTCTGGAACGAGCGCCTCGTGATCGCCAACGACGGCAAGATCGCGGGCCTTCGCAACCGCTTCAGCCTCGGCGGCGAATATAACGACACCAATTTCACCAATCCGCGCCAGCAAGGCCCGATCGGCGGCAACACGGCCGCACGGATCACCAACGTCGATCCGTACGCGCCGATCGTGGGCATCTTCCCGACCGACGCCGCCGTCTATTCCACCACCAACGTCATCTACCAGTCGAAGCTGAAGACCGCCTCCGTCTTCGCCGAGGATGCGCTGAACCTGACTCCCGGATGGCTGCTGGTCGGCGGCGCGCGCTACGATCACATTGATCTCACCCGCGTCATCATCAACCTCAACGCGAACGGCGCCGTCACGCGCGGTACGCCGACCTATGATCCGTTCTCATGGCGGATCGGCAGCACCTATGATCTCACACCAAGTATCACCGTCTACGGCCAATACACGACCGCGGTCACGCCCGTGTCCTCGATCCTGCTCCAGTCGATCGTCAACACCGGCTACAAGCTCACCAAGGGCCACTCCTACGAAGTCGGCTTCAAGGCCTCCGCCTTCGCCAAGCGGCTGACGATGACCGGTGCCGCCTACCGCATCGAGCAGAGCAACATCCTCACCCGCGATCCGACCAATCCGCAGCAGGCGATCCAGGGCGGCGAGCAGTCGTCGCAGGGTGTCGAACTCAGCATCGGTGCGGCCGTCACCGACGCGCTCTCGCTGTCGGCGGGCGCCGCCTATACCGACGCCAATTACGATCAGCTCAGCGAACTCATCGCGGGCGCCCGCATCGATCGCGCCGGCAATCGCCCGATCAACACGCCTTCGACCACCGTCAGCGGGTCCGCACTCTACACGATCAAGGCGCTCCCGGTGACGCTCGGCGGCTTCGTCCGCCACGTCTCGGGTTTCTACACCGACACCGCCAACACCTATTTCGTCCGCGGCCATACCGTCGTCGAGGCGTCGGTCAGCTACCAGGTCGCGCCGCAAGCCTCCGTCTCGGTCCGCGGGCGCAACCTGACCAATGCGTTCTACGGCGAGTATTCGGGCTACCCGACGACCAACGTCTATATCGGCGCGCCTCGCAGCGTCGAAATCGCCCTTTCCACGCATTTCTGAGCAGGGGTTTCCCAATGGCGTCCGCCAGTTCGATCGATCCGAAGGCCTACCGCGCGATCTGGCGGTGGCATTTCTACGCCGGCCTCATCGTCGCGCCGTTCCTGCTGATCCTCAGCATCACCGGTGCGATTTACCTCTTCAACGACGAGATCGACGACGCGCTCTATCCTTCGCAACGCTTCGTCGCGCTGCATACGACGAACGTGCCGCCGTCCCGCATGATCCGCGCCGCCTTGACCGCATATCCGGGCGCTGCGACCCGGATCGACCTTCCCGGCGCCGCTGACCGGTCTGCCGTCGTGTATGTAACGCCGAACCGAGGCGAACCACTGCGCGTGGCGGTCGATCCAGGCACCGGACGCGTCTTGGGATCGACGATCTACGCTCGCACGCTCGTCGGGTTCGCAGACGCGATGCACGGGTCGCTGACGCTCGGGACGATCGGTGATCGCGTTGTCGAGCTGGCGGCTTGCTGGGCGCTGGTCCTGATCGCCACCGGCCTCTACCTCTGGTGGCCGCGTAACCGCCGGGGGTTCGCCGGCATCCTTTATCCCCGGCTGCGCGCGGGCGGACGGCTATTCTGGCGAGACCTGCACGCGGTGATCGGGGTCTGGTCGGTCGCGTTCATCGCCTTCCTGCTGCTGACCGGGCTCCCCTGGGCGGGCATCGAAGGCGACCTGCTCAACCGAGGCACCGCGGCGATCGGTATCGGCTACCCCGCCTCGAACCGCACGCACAACGCGCCGACGAGCGTGCCGATGAAGACGGCGCTTGGCGAGGCTCCGTGGACGATGGAACTCGCGCCGATGCCAAGCTCCGCGCCCTCCTCCGAACATGCAGGGCATGCCGGACACGAGATGGCGATGGCCGTCCGCGACGACGCGGCCGTATCTGGAACAGACCGGATCGCCAACTCGGTGATCCGCACCTACGGCGTGACTGGCGCCTACCGCCTGTTCCTGCCGAGCGGCGCTACCGGCGTCTACACCGCCTACACCTACCCCGACCGGCCACAGGGCCAGCGCACGCTCTATTTCGATCGGTGGACCGGCGGCCTGATCCGCGAGGTCGGCTATCCCGATTACGGCTGGGCGGCAAAGGCGATCGAGCTTGGCGTCCAGCTTCACATGGGCAATTATTTCGGGCTCGCGAACCAGCTCGTGATGCTGTCGATCTGTATCGCGATCGTCCTGCTCGTCGTCAGCGGCATCGTCATGTGGTGGAAACGCCGCCCGGCAGGCCGCCTCGCCGCCCCGGCCCGCGTCCCCTCCCCCCGGATCAAGGGCGCCATCGCGATCCTGATCGCAGCGGGCCTCGCCTTCCCGATGCTCGGGGTGTCGGCACTCGCGATCTTCCTGCTCGACCGATCGATCCTCTTCGCCCGCGACCGGTTCGGGCGCAGGTCGTCGATACCGACCTGACCCTATGCAAACCCTATGCGCGCAGGCCGAAATCGGGCTCGTGATGCTATGGCGGCGCGCATAATTACCGGCTCCTCACAGCATGAAGGAGCCCGACAGTGTTGCTGGTTACCGATCCGGAGCCCGACCAAGGCATCTCGACCCTGACCGTAGGACAGGACGCCGCCGGCCATTGGCTGGTCCAGGAAAGCGGCGGGCGGCTCGAAGGGCGCTTCGTCTCGTTCCCCGCGGCGATGGCGTTCGCGCGTGCCGAGCGCCACGGCTTTCCCGGCGCAAGGGTGGTAGTCGTCACGACACCGCTGGTGCCGCAGGTCTCGTTCGAGCCCGTCGCCCCTTGGGAAACCGCGCTGCCGCGTGCCGCGTGACCATCCCGTCCCTCGTTTTCCGGAGCGCCAGACATGTCCGTCTCGCATAGCCTTCAGTCCCGCAGGCGTCCGAACGCCCCTGCGACCGCGACGCGTCCCGAGCATGATGATCGCTGGCCCGCCGTCGCCGCCGCGCTCGGCGAACTACGACTCGCCAAACGGCGCAGCGTTCGCATCGTCGATGCCGATTGCGGCGCCGGCACGCTGCTCTTGCGAGCGGTACGCCATGCGCGCTCGCTCGGGTTCACCGCGATCGAAGGTCGCGGCATCGACGGCGCGCCCGCGCTGATCGGCCGGGCCCGCGCCGCCGCCGCCAGCCTCGACGATCCCGCCATCGGTATGTCGTTCGAATTGGCGGACCTGCGCGCGGCGCTCACCGAGGAAGCCGAATTTCCCGCCGATATCCTGCTGTGCGATAACAGTGCAGGCCGCGCCGGTCTGTCGGTCGCGATCGCAGCAGCCGGACGCGTCGTGATCGATCATCCCGCGACGATCGCGCGCGCGGTGGCGGCATGACCACGCGCGATCTCGCCTGGCGTATCGCCGGGGTCGCGGTCTTCGGCCTTGCCTGCACGATCGGCAGCCGCCGAGACCTGCCTTCGCCGCACGGGATCGACACGCTGCTCGGGCTGGTGGCGTTCGTCCTCGCCGTCGCGGGAGTCGTGCTGATCGTGCAGGGCAAGCGCGTGCCGATGGCCTTTCGCGTCGAACGCAGCGGCCACCGCAACCTCGTCGCCGCGATCCGTGGCCAGCGACGGCAGCGCCCGGGCGTGAAGACCCACTCCACCCGCTGAACGCGCGCCTTTCGACCGGCAACCCCTCCTTATCGTAACGCGCGGTCCCGCTCGCTGCGGGATCGCGCGACATGGGCTTTTCCCAGGAACCATCATGTCCCCTTTCCACTACCGCGACGGCGTCCTCCACGCCGAACGCGTGCCCCTGCCCGTGATCGCCGCGAGCATCGGCACGCCTGCCTATGTCTATTCGACCGCCGCGTTTCGCGCCTCCGCTCGCGCCTTCAGGGCCGGACTCGCGCCGATCGCACGCCAGCACGTCGCCTTCGCGGTGAAGGCCAATCCCAATCTCGCCATACTGCGATTGCTCGCGGCCGAGGGATATGGCGCCGACATCGTATCGCACGGCGAGATGCTGCGCGCGCTCGCCGCGGGCATTCCCCCGCGGGCAATCGTCTTTTCGGGCGTCGGCAAGACCGATGCCGAAATGATCGCTGCTCTTGATGCGGGGGTTGGCCAGTTCAATGTGGAGTTCGAGGAGGAAGGCGTCGTGCTGGCGCGGCTGGCGGCGGCGCGCGGGCTGCGCGCGGTGGCGCTGTTGCGCGTCAATCCCGACATCGATGCGGGCACGCACGCGAAGATCTCGACCGGCCGGCGCGACAACAAGTTCGGCGTCGGCCTGGACGATGCGCCGGGCATCTATGCACGACTGGCACGGCTCGACGGCCTCGATCTGCGCGGCGTCGCGATCCATATCGGCAGCCAGATCGCCGATCTCGCACCGCTGGAGGCCGCCATCTCCCGCGTCGGCACGCTGATCGCGGACCTGCGTGCGGCAGGGCATCGGATCACGCATGTCGACCTCGGCGGCGGGCTCGGCATCCCGTATCGCCCCGACGAGATCTACCCGACCGCCGCGGCGTACGGCGCGATGGTCGCGCGCGTCACGCGCGACTGGGACGCGACGCTGATGTTCGAGCCGGGCCGGTTCGTGGCGGGCGAGGCCGGCGTGCTGCTGACCGAGATACTCTGGGTGAAACCCGGCGCGACGCATCCCTATGTCATCGTCGACGCAGCCATGAACGATCTCGCGCGCCCCGCCCTGTACGACGCGTTCCATGATTTCGTCGCGGTCGAACCGAACGGTCGCCGGATAGTCGCCAACATCGCGGGTCCCGTCTGCGAAAGCGGCGACACCTTCGCGATGGGCCGCGCGATCGACGACGTCCGCCGCGGCGATCTCGCGGTGTTCCGCACCGTCGGCGCATACGGCGCGACGATGGCCTCGACCTATAATTGCCGCCCGCTGATCCCCGAAGTACTGGTCGACGACGACCGGTTCGCGGTGGTCGCCGACCGCATTTCGCCGCAAGCGACGCTGGACGTACAGCCCGTCCCGAGCTGGCGCCGGCCGACGCTTTCGCTCTCCCGTCAGCGCCGATAACGCAGCTGCCATATCGCAACGCCGTGCTTGGTCGCCTCGGTCACGACGATCGTCGCGACGACTGCCGCCGCGCAGAACCACAGGGTGCCCGCAGACACCGGCGCGGTACCCAGAACCCGGCCCAGCGGCGGCCACAGCATCGCGGTCACTTGCAACGCGATCGCGATGCCGACGCCGACCAGCAGCCATGCGTTCGACAGCAACGGCTCGCGGAGGATCGAGCGTCGCTCGCTGCGCATGCACAGCACATAGGCGTTCTGGAACAGCACCGTCATTAGCAGCACCGCGTTCTGGATTTCGGCGAGCGGCCGCCCGTCGCGGTGCATCCCCGATACCAGGTACAACGCCAGCCCGGTCATCAACAGCGCCGGCGGGATCATCAGCGCGATCGCACTGCGGTCGAGGATCGGCGCGCTCGGCGAGCGGGGCGGCTGGCGCAGTTCGTCGCCCTCGCCGCGCCCGAACCCGAGCATCACGTCCTGCGCGCCGTTCGTGACGAGGTTGAGCCACAGCAGCTGCACCGCGATCAGCGGCATCGGCAGGCCCAGCATCACCGCACCGATGAACATGCCGATCTCGGCGATCCCGGTCGCGAGCAGGATGATGACGATCCGCCGCACGTTGGCGTAGGTCACGCGGCCCTCCTCGACGCCGGCGACGATCGAGGCGAAATTGTCGTCGGCGAGCACCAGATCGGCGGCGCCGCGAGCGACGTCGGTGCCCGCGATACCCATCGCCACGCCGATATGAGCGGCCTGGAGCGCGGGCGCATCGTTGACGCCATCGCCCGTCACCGCGACCAGTTCACCGCTGGCGGCAAGGATGCGGACGATCTCCAGCTTCTGAACCGGCTCGATCCGCGCGAATACGCGTCCGCCGAGGACGAGCCCGGCCAGCCGCCCCGGCTGGTCGGCCAGGTTGGCCATCTCCGTGCCGGTGACCACTTGATCGGTAGCCACCTCGAGCCCGAGCCCGCGCGCGATCGTCAGCGCGGTACCGGGATGATCGCCCGTAACCATCCGCACGCCGATCCCGGCCTCGGCACAGCGCGCGATCGCTGCCGGCACCTCCGGGCGGACCGGATCGATCAGCCCGATCCAGCCAAGCAGCACGAGCCCGGTAGGCGCGTCCGGATCGGTCGTGGTCGCGCCGTCCGAGGCAGCGACCGCGATCACGCGGTAGCCGTCTTCCGCCATCGCCGTCGCGGCTTCCAGCGCCACGGGGTCGATCGCATGACACATCCGCCGGACTACTTCGGGCGCCCCCTTGGCGAACACCCGTGCGCCGCTACCTTCTGCGACGGCGACCGTCGAAAACTTGCGCTCCGGTTCGTACGGCAGCGCCGCGATCCGGGGTACCGCGTGCAGCACCGACAGATCCTCGCCCCCGTCGCGCGCGAAGCCCAACAGCGCCACGTCGACCGAATCCCCGACCGGCATGCCGTCAGGACCGACCGAAGCCTCGTTGCAGAGCGCTGCCGCCCGCCGCATCGCCGCCAGGCCATCATCCGCCCAATCGGCCCGCACGAACGTCCGCCCGTCGGCCAGCAGGATGCGCTCGACCGACAGGATGTTTCGCGTCAGCGTCCCCGTCTTGTCGCTGGCGATGATCGTGCAGGCGCCAAGCCCCTCGACCGCGGGCAGCGAGCGAACGATCACGTTGCGCGCGGCCATCCGCCTGGTGCCTGCCGCCAGCGCGACCGTCACCGCGATCGACAACCCCTCCGGAATCGCCGACACCGCGAGCGCGACCGCAAGCAGCAGGATCTGGTCGCCCGGCCGGCCCTGCACCCACAGCACGAGCGCGAACGGGACGATCAGGGCGATCGTCGCGATGCTGATCTGGCGCGCCAGTCTGTCGAGCCGGATCACGAGCGGCGGCGGAGTCGGCTTCGTCGCGCGCAACGACTCGTCGATCGCGCCGAGCGCAGTGTTCGCCCCGGTTGCGACGACGATCCCGACGCCGCGACCCTGCTCGATCATCGTTCCCGCCAGGACCATCGTCGCGCGTTCGCCAGGTGCCGTCCGGATGGGCAGGACGACCGCCTGATCCTTCGCGACCGCGACCGATTCCCCGCTGAACGTCGACTGGTCGACGCGCAGCGCGCTGCTCGAGGACAAGCGGATGTCGGCAGGCACCGCCATGCCGCTCTCCAGCTCGACCACGTCCCCGACGACCAGCGCGCGGGCATCGATCACCGATACCATCCCGCCACGCCGCACCATCGCGGTCTGGCCGATCATCCGCCCGAGCGCCGCCAGACTGTCCGCCGCCTTGCTCTCCTGAAACGTGCCGATCGCCGCGTTGACGAGCAGGACGACGCCGATGAACCCCGCATCGGTCCGATGGCCAAGCGAGAGCGAGATCGCCGCCGCCGCGACCAGCAGATAGATCAGCGGACTGTTGAACTGCCGCAGGAACAGCAGCAGCGTCGACGGCACCGGCGGCGGCGCGAGCTCGTTGAGACCGTCGCGGATCAACCGCCCGGCGGCTTCTGCCGCGGTCAGGCCGGCGTCGCGCGTTCCCAGCACCGCCATGATGTGATCGGTCGATGTCGCATGCCAGATCGTTGCCGAGGGTACCGGCGCGTCGATCGGTCGATCGACGATCATCGGCCGCCTGCTTCGGCACCGGCCGGGGCACCCGTTTCGATAATCGTCACCGGCGTTCCCGTTCCGGCATTCGCCAGCGTTTCGCGCGTCACCAACAGGGTGGTGCCCGGCGTCAGCACCGTCGCCAGCGCAACGCGGAACTTGTCCGGCAACTGCCCCTTGGCGCGATCCTCCGCGGTCAGCTCGCCGGTTCGCGGATCGCCCGGCAGCGGCAACCGCAGCCAGTGTTCGCCCGCAGCGTCGACCGATTGCAGCGTGAAGGCCGACGTTTGTTCGATCGGAGCATCGACCGTTATCGCACTGGAGCCGATCTCGATGCCGTTGCGCAGCACGACGACGCGCCGGTCGCGGCCGCTGACGACGATCGACACCGGGCCCGTCCGCGACAGTGCGGGATTCCATGCGAAGTCTTCGCGACCCGACCGTCCTGCACCCAGGATACCCGGCGTCGCCGCCACCACCGGAACGCGCGCGTCCTGCGTGATGACGACGGTGATCCCCAGACGCGTGATCCCGAACAGCAGCTTGGCGAACGCGGGGGGCAGTCGGATGCAGCCGTGCGACGCGGGATAGCCTGGCAGGTTGCCTGCATGCATCGCGATCCCGCCCCAGGTCAGCCGCTGCATGAACGGCATCGCGGCGTCCTTGTAGAGGTTGGAGACGTGATCCGCGTCCTTCTGCAACACGGTGAACACCCCTGTCGGCGTCGCATGGCCGTCGCTGCCGGTGGACACGGTCGAGACACCGATCGGCACGCCGTTCCGGTAGGCATAGGCCTTTTGCGTGGCGAGACTCACGATGATGGTAACGGGCCCGGCCGGCGCGATCGCCGGCGCCCAGAGGAACTCGCCGGGCTTGAGCTGCTCGATCCGGCCATCGATGCTGGTAGGCATTGGGGCCGGTAATTGCGCCGGCGTTTGCGCTGCGGAAATCGTCGCGACGTTCAAGGCGAGCGCGAGGCTGCACGTCATGCGGCGGATCGTCATCATGGGGTCCGATCGGGAAAATATTACCAACCGTCGCTATCCGGCGATCGGCGTGCGCATTACCGTCGGAAACTACGCAGCAGGACGGATCGCTGTTCGCTTTCGAGGTCCCCTAGCGCCGGGATGAAGGTCGATCGACGCTACACCGCCACAACGTCGGCGGAGATCATGCGGCCGTGCCGACCAGCCGGCCGATCGCTGCGGTCGCGGCCATGGCGAACGCGCCCCAGAACGTGACTCGGACGACCCCGCGCCAGATGTTCGCGCCGCCTGTCTTCGCCCCGATCCCGCCCAGCAGTGCGAGGACGATCAGCGACCCGCCGGCGACCGCCACGATGAGGGACGAACGCGACGCGACGAACACGATCAGCACCGGCATCGCCGCGCCGACGATGAAGCTCGCCGCCGACGCGAGCGCCGCCTGCACCGGCCTGGCCCCTGCACCGACCGTGATGGCGAGTTCATCGCGAGCATGCGCGCGAAGTGCGTCCTTCGCCATCAACTGGGCCGCAACCGTCGCGGCGGTATCGGGATCCACGCCGCGTTCGACATAGATCCCTGCCAGTTCAGCGAGCTCGCCAACCGGGTCCTCGACCAGTTCGTCGCGCTCGCGATCGAGTTCGGCGGTCTCGGTATCGGCCTGGGCGCTGACCGAGACATACTCGCCCGCCGCCATCGACATCGCGCCTGCAACCAGCCCCGCAATACCCGCGACGACGATCGCACTGGATTGCGCGCCGGCGGCGGCGACGCCGAGGATCAGGCTCGCGGTCGACACGATCCCGTCGTTCGCGCCGAGCACCGCCGCGCGCAGCCAGCCGATCCGGTCCGCGACATGATGTTCGCGGTGAACGACGCCGCGGCGCACGATCACACGACCTGGAGCAGGTTCTCGACCATGACCGCGCCGGGTGCTGCCCAGGCCGTCCGCTCTGCGACCTTGCGATCGTGCGGCGAGTCGACCGAGCCGGTCAGCCTGACGGTGCCGCCATCGACCGTGACCTTGATCGTGTCGCCATCGAAGAACCAGGAACGGTGCAGCGCCGTCCGGATATCGTTGCTGACGTCGGTGACGTCGACCCGCGGCGTGAGTGCGATGTGGTTCATCACGCCGATGACCCCCGCAAGCGGCCGTACCGCCGCCTCTGCGGCGTCCTTCTGGAAATGCCAGCGCACTTCGCCGCGCAGGCTAACCCAGCCATCCTCGACCTGCGCCCGGACCGTGTCGTGCGGCACGGTGGTATCCCAGGACAGCCGCTCGACGATGGCGCTGGCGATCGCCTCGTCGCCGCGCTTGAAGCGTTCCTCGAGCCGCACTTCGATCTCTTCGGCAACCGCCTTCACGCCTTCGACGCGCCCGGCGGCACGCTCGGCTGCGTATTTCGCGGCATAGCTGCCGGCATGGCCGCTGAGCGTCACGACGCCGCCGTTCGCAGTGACGCCGATGTGCCCCGCGGGTACGCTTGGATCCCAGTTCAGTTCGGCGAGCACGGCTTTCTGCAATCTGGCGTCGGCTGTCATGACACTCTCCTGAAGGATGGCGCGGCACGGGAGCCCCGAACCGGCGAGCGTCACCCTATCGAGGGGCCACTGCGCCGACAGCGTCGGGAACTACGCACACCGTCCAGGCGGTCGGCCTGCGTAGTTCCCGATCCTTTCGCGACCCTGCGTGATCGACGAAACCGCTGATCGGATCGGGGCGCCGGATATGCGCCCGGATCGAAGCCGGATCGGGGAACGCCATAATGACCTATTCCACCCTGTTGGTGCATCTCGACGGCGGCCGGCCGAACGCCGCGTTGCTCGACGTCGCGGCGACGCTCGCCGATCGCCACGGCGCGTCGGTGATCGGCATCGCCGCCTGCCAGCCGGTCCAGATCGGCGCGTGCGACGGCTATCTCGGCGGCGAATATGCCGTGATCGAACGAGATATCGTCGCCGACGAACTCGCCCGCGCCGAGACCGAGTTCCACGCGCATGAGCGGCTCGCTGGCCACGTCCTCGAATGGCGCTCGATCCCGACGCTCATCAACATCGCGCATGTCGTCGCGGAGAATGCGCGCTCGGCCGATCTCGTCATCACCAGCGCCGGACCGGGATACGCCGACCTGTCGACGCATGCCGATACCGGCGAGCTTATCCTGCGCGCGGGCCGTCCGGTGCTGGTCGTGCCCGACGGTGCCGCCACGGCAAGCTTCAGGACGGTCATGGTCGCCTGGACCGATACGCGCGAATGTCGCCGTGCGGTGAGCGATGCGCTGCCGATACTGCACGCCGCAGACCGCGTGATCATCGTCGCGGTCGCGATCGACGCGCTCGACGCTCGCGGACCGCTCGAGGATGTCGCCGCGTGGCTCGCACGGCAGGGCGTCGACGTGGACAAGATCGTGGTCCGGATGAAGGGCACCAGTATCGATACGCTCGCCTCGATCGCCAACGACGTCGACGCGGATCTCGTCGTGGCCGGCGCTTACGGCCATAGCAGAATTCGCGAATGGGCGTTCGGCGGGGTCACGCGAGACCTGTTGCTACGCGACCGACGCTGCACGCTACTATCGCACTAGCGCATGATCGCGATGGCGCTCCGCAAGTATCTGGCCGCGTCGATCGCGATGAATCCAAGACCATTCATCGGCGGGACGATTTTGGCGGTGATCATCCTCGTCGAAGGACTATTAGCACATAGCGGATATCTAGCTTAACATGGGTCATGTTCCAACGTTGCACGTCGAACTCTCGGCGAATGACGAAGCGGAACCGTTCGTCGAACAAGGCCCTCGTCTCAATGACTTGCAGATCATTGCCAAGACAGTCCGTGCCGCGCGCATGATCGCTGCGCAGTCTCCGGACGGCGGCCTGACCGGTGACGCGGTGGCACGCGGCGATGCCGCGCTCGCCGAAGAGCTGGGGCTCCTGATCGACGGCGCGACCAACTACGCGATCTACATGCTCGATCCGAAAGGCCGGGTGACGATCTGGAACCGCGGTGCCGAACGCATCAAGGGCTGGGCCGAAGCGGAGATCATCGGCCGGGACTTCGCGATCTTCTATCCGGCCGACGATATCGCGACAGGCAAGCCCGAGGCCGATCTCGCCCAGGCGCATGCCTGCGGACGGATCGAGGAGGAGAGCTGGCGCGTCCGCAAGGACGGCTCCGAATTTCTCGCAGCCGTGACCATAACGGCGCTGCACGACGATGCGGGCGCGTTGCGCGGGTTCGGCAAGGTCATCCGCGACATCACGCGCGAAAAGGCTGCCGAGGCGGCGATCGTGCGGCGCGAACATCACCTTCGCTCGATCCTCAATACCGTCCCCGATGCGATGATCGTGATGAACGAGAACGGCATCGTCGCCTCGTTCAGCGCCGCCGCCGAGCTTGTCTTCGGCTATGCGGCCCGCGAGGTGATCGGCCAGAACGTCGCGATGCTAATGCCGCAGGCCGAGGCGCGCGATCACGATGCGCACCTGCGGACGTATCGGCACACCGGGGAGCGCCACGTCATCGGCGCCGTCCGTCTCGAACGGGCCATGCGCAAGGGGGGCGAGACGTTTCCGATCGAACTCGCGGTCGGCGAGGCGTCGATCGCGGGCGAGCGGATCTTCACCGGCTTCATCCGCGACCTCACCAACCGCCACGCGACCGAACGCCGCCTGCAGGAGCTTCAGTCCGAACTCGTCCATGTATCGCGGGTCAGCGCGATGGGGACGATGGCCTCCACGCTTGCGCACGAGATCAACCAGCCGCTGACCGCGATCGCCAATTACCTGGAGGCGACACGGGCGATGATCGGCGATGACGACACGCCGTTGCTCGTCGATATCGCCGAGGCACTGGATCTGGCGGCCGCGCAATCGCTGCGTGCGGGAACGATCGTCCGACGGCTGCGGGCGTTCGTCGATGGTGGCGATACCGGGTTTCGCGACGAGCGGCTCGACGTGCTCGTCGAGGAGGCGACCAGTCTCGGCCTGCTCGGCGCGCATGAAGCGGGCATCACCGTCACCAAGACGATCGCCGACGCGACCAACGCCGACGCCGACGTCGCAGCCGCCACGGTTCGCGTCGATCGCGTCCAGATCCAGCAGGTGCTCGTCAACCTGATCCGCAACGCGATCCAGTCGATGGCGTCGTCGCCGCGCAAGGAACTCACGATCGCGACCGCGCCCGACCGCGACGGCTGGATGCGGATCAGCGTGACCGACACGGGCACGGGGATCGACGCGGCGGTCCGCGCGCGCCTGTTCGAGGCGTTCGCGACCACCAAGGAAGACGGCATGGGCCTCGGCCTGTCGATCTGCCGGACGATCGTCGAGGCGCATGGCGGCCGGATCTGGGCGGGCGGCATCGCGACGGGCGGCACTGCCTTCCATTTCACCGTGCCGCTCGCCGCTCCCCAGGAAAGCGAAACCGATGACTGACACCAGCCATGACTGAACCAGGGCGAACGGTGCACATCGTCGACGACGACGAGGCGATCCGCCAGTCGGTCGGCTTCCTGTTGCGCAAGGCAGGCTACGCGGTCGAGACGTATCCGGCAGGCACGCATTTCCTCAAGGCCGTCACGCGCGAGACGCGGGGCTGCGTGCTGCTCGACGTGCGCATGCCCGATATCGACGGTCTCGACGTGCAGGCGCGACTGGCCCAGTCCGGCATCGCGCTGCCGGTGATCATGCTGACCGGTCACGGCGACGTGACGCTGGCGGTCCGCGCGATCAAGGCGGGGGCGGTCGAATTCCTCGAAAAGCCGTTCGAGCGCACCGCGTTGCTCGCCGCGATCGAGACCGCGCTGGCGCAGGCGGCGCGCTCCGACCGCGAGCATCTCGCCGCAGCCGACGCGGTCGTCCGCCTCGCCGCGCTCACGCCGCGCGAACGCGACGTCCTCGACGGCATGGTGCTGGGGCGCCCGAACAAGCTGATCGCCTACGACCTGGACATCGCCACGCGCACCGTCGAAGTCCATCGCGCGAACCTGATGGAGAAACTGTCCGCGCGCAGCCTGTCCGACGTCCTGCGCATCGCGTTCGCCGCCGGCCTGGGCGAGATGCCCGAACCCGCCTGACGCCCCTCGTCTTATACGTACAGACGGCGCGGTTCGACCCTGTCATCCGATGTCACGAAGGACCATCGATGACCGACCATTCGACCACCCCCCATGACGGCATCGGCATATCGCTGGTCGATGGCGATCCGGCGATCCGACGCGCGCGCCAGATCATGCTGCTGTCGGAGCGCTACGACGTTCGCTCCTACGCCACCAGTGCGGCGCTGCTTGCCGATCCTCGCTCGCGCGACTTTCCCTGCATCGTCGTCGATATCGAGGGGCATGGCGGTCGCGATCCCGACGACGACGGCACGGACATGCTGCGGGCGATGCGCGCATCCGGCTGGCGCGGCAAGGCGATCCTGCTCGACGGTACCGCTCCGCCGCCCGCGCTGATCCATGCCGCCGAGCGCCAGGGCGACCGCATCCTGGATCGCGGCACCGGCGACGCCTCCCTGCTCACCGCGATCGCCGCGTCGATCGATCGCAGTTGGTCCGGCTGGAACGCCGCGGGATGACCTCGCCCACGTATCAGCCCATTCTGTCGCCAAGGACTTTGCCATGACCGCCACCGATCCATTCCAGGACGACCCCGACACCGCCTCCGTCCCCCGCGACGAAGGCCGGGCATTCCTCGTCGGCGGCGGGATCGCCTCGCTTGCCGCGGCACTGTTTCTCATCCGCGACGGCGATATGCGCGGCACGGATATCACGATCATCGACGAAGGCACGCTGCTAGGCGGCAGCCTCGACGGCGGCGGCTCCGCGGCGGAGGGCTATTCGCTGCGCGGCGGGCGGATGCTCGAGTCGAAATACCTCTGCACGTTCGATCTCTTCTCGTCGGTCCCGACGCTGGACGGCGACAAGACCGTCACGAAGGAGATCTTCGACTGGAACGCGACGATGAAAACGTCGTCGCATTCGCGCCTGTTTTCCGGCGGACAGCGCCACGTCGCGCCCGAATTCGGCCTGACCGGACACCAGATCCGCGGTCTCGAACGGCTTGCGATCACGCCCGAGGCGATCCTCGATCGCTCCACCATCGCCGATCAGTTCGACGACGCGTTCTTCAAGACCAATTTCTGGATGATGTGGTGCACCACCTTCGCGTTCCAGCCCTGGCACAGCGCGGTGGAGTTCAAGCGATACCTGCTCCGCTTCGCGCACATGGTCGGCGGCTTCAACCGGCTGGAGGGGATCATGCGCACGCCCCTGAACCAGTATGACTCGATGGTCCGCCCGCTTCACGCCTGGCTGGTTGCGCGCGGCGTACAGTTCCGGATGAACACCACCGTCACCGATCTCCGCCTAGCCGAAGAGGACGGGATCACCGTCGTCCGCGGCATCCGCATCGAGGGCGGTGGCAAGACCAGCGAAATTCGCATCGATACCGACGATTACGTGATGCTCACGCTTGGTTCGATGACCGAGGGCTCCAGCCTCGGGTCGATGGACGCCCCACCCGAATTGCACGGCGCAGGCATGGGCGGGGCGTGGAAACTCTGGGCAAGGCTCGCGAAGGATCGCCCTGAATTCGGCCAGCCGGCCGCGTTCACCGAGGACGTCGATCGCTCGAAATGGGTCTCGTTCACGACCACGCTGCACGACGCCGCGCTCCTGACGCTGATCCGCGACGCGACCGGCAACGTCCCCGGTGAAGGCGGGTTGATCACGTTCACCGAGTCGAGCTGGCTAGCCTCGATCGTCATCCCCTCGCAGCCGCATTTTCTCGGCCAGCCTGACGACGTCGCGGTGTTCTGGGGATACGGCCTGTCGGTCGATGCGATCGGCGATTTCGTCCGCAAGCCGATGAGCGACTGTACCGGCCGCGAGATAATGACCGAGATCCTCGGCCATCTCGGGCTCTCTGCAAAGGCCGAGGCGATCCTCGCGAGCGCGATCTGCATCCCGTGCATGATGCCGTTCATCACCAGCCAGTTCATGCCGCGTAGGCATGGCGACCGGTCCGACGTGATCCCCGCCGGCACCGCCAACCTCGCGATCATCGGTCAATATTGCGAGATGCCCGACGACTGCGTGTTCACGGTCGAATATTCGGTCCGCTCGGCGCAGACCGCGGTCTACGGGTTGCTCGGCCTGCGCCGTTCGCCCCCCGCGGTGTACAAGGGCGTGTTCGATCCGCGCGTGCTGTTCAGGGCATTCGTCGCGCTCCACGATCTTGCGACGATCGGCGACCACGGGACCAGCTAGGTCCCGTTAGCGACCGGCGCTTTACGAGGCGAGCGTCAGCGTGCGTTGCATCCGGTGTGTCGAGGACCGATGCCCGCGCGCCGTCGCGTTGCGATCCGCACGCAGAATGCCTGGAGAGAACGCCAGGCGCCGTTGAACCGATATCGTCGACGCCTGCGCCAGAAGCGCGTCCAGCGCCTCGCCGTACAGCCGCGCGAGCAACTGATGGGCCTTGCGCGCGCAGGGGCCGGCCGCGGCATCCGCCATCGCCAGCGTGTCGTCGAGACGCCGCTGGAAATAGCGCATTTCGGTGTGGATAGCGTTCATTGCGAACTCCCCGCTGGCCCGCGATCGCCGCCGCATGATGCGGGTTCCGATGGAGCTGATCCTGTTCCGACCCTAGCGCAGGAGGTATCCGACGTCGGGACTCGGAAAGCACGTACTCGCCGCTGTTCTCACGCGAGCGCGGCGGCATGCACGGCGATCTGCGCATCTTCCTGCGACGCGATCACACGGACGTCGAGTCCCGGTATCCAGGCCAGCCCGTCGCGAACCGCGCGGCCGGTGTGTCCGTCGTTCTCGCCGATGCCGCCCGTCAGCACGAGCATGTCTGCGCCGCCGAGCGAGGCGATCATCGCTGCGATCTGCTTGCACACCGATCGCTCGAACATCCGGATGGCGAGGTCGGCGTCTTTGGTCGCCGCAGCGCGCAGAACGCGCATGTCGCCGGACAGCCCCGAGATACCCGTCATCCCGGAAGCATGATCGACCAGCGTCGCCAGCGCCTTCGCGTCCAGCTCGGTTTCTCGCAGCAGGTACAGCAACACGCCGGGATCGATATCGCCCGTCCGCGTCGCCATCATCACGCCGCCGGACGGGGTCAGCCCCATGCTGGTATCGATCGATCGCCCATCGCGCACGGCGGTCACGCTCGCGCCGTTGCCGAGATGCGCGATCACCAGCCGTGCCGGCATGTCGCCGCCGAGTTGGCGGACGATCGACTCGCAGGACAGGCCGTGGAAGCCGTAGCGTCGCACGCCAGCCGCCTGGTATTCGCGCGGGATCGGCAGCGTCCGGGCGATGTCGGGCATGCCCGCATGGAACGCGGTATCGAAGCACGCGATCTGCGGCACGCGCGGATAGCGCGCCTCCGCGGCCCGGATCAGCGCCAGCGATGCAGGGCCGTGCAGCGGCGCGAACGCGCATGCCGCCTCCAGATCCGCCATTACCGTGTCGTCGATCCGGCAATGCGCGTCGCGGTGCGGGCCACCGTGGACGATCCGGTGACCGATCACCGTCGGCGTCGGCCGCCCCTTCAACGCGGTCTCGATCGTGTCGAAGAAGCGCCCATGATCGTCGCCATCATCGTCGGGCGTCTCGATCGTCCCGCCGACGAGCAGGACGGGCTCCGGATCGACCGCGTACAGCCCGTATTTGAGCGACGACGACCCGCTGTTGAGCGCGAGAACTACCGCGACCATTGCCAGTCACGCACCTCCAGCAAATCGTCGCCCTGCTCGGCGATGTAGAGCTTGTGCCGCTCCATCGTAGTCCAATACCGCGCCGTCTCGCGCGGCACACAATCGCGCAGCCGAGGCACGCGCTCGATCGCATCGAGCGCAAGCCGGTACCGGTCGAGATCGTTCAGCACGACCATGTCGAACGGCGTCGTCGTCGTCCCCATCTCCTTGTACCCGCGGACGTGGATATTGGCGTGGTTCGCGCGCCGGTAGGTCAGCTTGTGGATCATCGCCGGATAGCCGTGGAACGCGAAGATTACCGGCTTGTCCGCGGTGAACATCGCGTCGAACTCGCGTTCGTCGAGCCCGTGCGAATGCTCGGAGCGTGGCTGCAACACCATCAGGTCGACCACGTTGACCACCCGGATGCGGATATCGGGCACGTACGTACGCAGCATCGTCACCGCCGCCAGCGTCTCCAGCGTCGGCACGTCGCCCGCGCACGCCATCACCACGTCGGGGTCGGCGTCGTTACCCGCCCAGTCCCAGATCCCCGCGCCCGCGGTGCAGTGCCGCACCGCCGCGTCGATCCCGAGCCATTGCCACTCCGGCTGCTTCCCCGCGACGATCACGTTCACATAGCCGCGACTGCGCAGGCAGTGATCGCCGACCGACAACAGGCAGTTCGCATCGGGCGGCAGGTAAATCCGCGCGACGTCCGCGGTCTTGTTCGCGACGTGATCGATGAACCCCGGATCCTGATGCGACAGCCCGTTGTGATCCTGCCGCCAGACATGCGACGTCAGCAGGTAATTGAGCGACGCGATCGGCCGCCGCCACGGGATCGCCTTGGTCACCTTCAGCCACTTGGCATGCTGGTTGACCATCGAATCGACGATGTGGACGAACGCCTCGTAACACGAGAACAGCCCGTGCCGCCCGGTCAGCAGATACCCTTCGAGCCAACCCTGGCACAGATGCTCGCTCAGCACCTCCATCACGCGGCCGTCGGGCCCGAGATGCTCGTCGACCGCCTCGATCTCCGCCATCCACACCTTCCCCGACACGTCGTACACGTCGGCAAGCCGGTTCGACGCGGTCTCGTCCGGCCCGAACAGCCGGAAGTTCACGCTGGCCAGATTGAGCTTCATCACGTCGCGCAGATAGCGCCCAAGCACCCGCGTCGCCTCGGCCTTGACCTTGCCCGGCGCGTCCACCGCCACCGCGAACTCACGGAAATCGGGCAACGACAACGGCACCATCAGCTCGCCGCCATTGGCATGCGGGTTCGACCCCATCCGCCGATGCCCGGTCGGTGCGAGCGACGCATACTCCTCAAGGAACTTGCCCGTTTCGTCGAACAGCTCTTCGGGCCGGTAGCTCTGCATCCAGTCTTCGAGCTGGCGCAGATGCTCTGGATCCTTGAAGTCCGCGATCGGCACCTGATGCGCGCGCCACGTACCCTCGACCGGCTTGCCATCGACGAACTTCGGCCCGGTCCAGCCTTTCGGCGTGCGGAACACGACCATCGGCCAGCGCGGTCGTTCGGGCTTCACGCCCTCGATCCGCGCCGCCGCCTGGATCGCCTGGATCCGCGCCAGCGCCTTGTCGAGCGCGGCGGCAAGCTGTTGGTGGACCGCCGCCGGGTCGCTCCCGCCGACATAATAGGGCTCATGCCCATAGCCGCGCAGCAACGCGTCGAGCTCATGCCCGTCGATCCGCGCGAGGATCGTCGGGTTGGCGATCTTGAAGCCGTTGAGATGCAGGATCGGCAGCACCGCACCGTCGCGCGCGGGATTGAGGAACTTGTTCGAATGCCAGCTCGCCGCCAGCGCGCCGGTCTCCGCCTCGCCGTCGCCGACCACGCACGCGACGATCAGGTCGGGATTGTCGAACGCCGCGCCGTAAGCGTGCGCAAGCGAGTACCCGAGCTCGCCGCCTTCGTGCATCGATCCCGGCGTCTCGGGCGCAACATGACTCGGGATGCCACCCGGCCACGAGAATTGCCGGAACAGCCGGTGCATGCCGCTGCGGCTACGCTCGATCGCCGGGTAGCGTTCGGTGTACGAGCCCTCCAGATAGGTGTTGGCCACCAGCCCCGGCCCGCCATGCCCCGGCCCGATGATGTTGATCATGTCGAGGTCATGCTCGACGATCAGCCGGTTGAGATGGACGTACAGAAAGTTCAGCCCGGGCGTCGTCCCCCAATGCCCGAGCAGCCGCGGCTTGACGTCGGCGATCGTCAGCGGCCGATCGAGCAACGCATTGTCGCGCAGATAGATCTGCCCGACCGACAGGTAATTCGCCGCGCGCCAATAGGCGTCCATCCGGCGCAGCATGTCGTGGGACAGCGGGTGCGTCTTCGCAGGTGCCAGCGTTGCAGTATCGGCCATGTTCAGCTCCCGAAATCGAGGACGACGCGCGACGCGACCTGCCCGTGTTGCAGCCGGTCGAAGATGTCGTTGATCGCCGACAAGGGCTGCACTTCGATATCGGCCTTCACCTTGCCATCGGCAGCAAAGGCGAGCGCCTCCGCCATGTCCTTGCGCGTCCCGACGAACGACCCGCGCACCGTGATGCACTGCGCCACGACGTCGAACAGCGGCATCGGAAAGTCACCCGGCGGCAGGCCGACGAGCACGCACGTCCCCTTGCGCCGTGTCATCGCCACGCCCTGATTGAACGCGGTCAAGGAAGGCGCGGTGATCAGCACGCCGTGCGCGCCGCCCCCCGTCCCATCCTTCAGCGCCGCGATCGCGTCGGGCTCGCGCGCGTCGATCAACAGTTCCGCGCCAAGCGCCTTGGCATGGGCGAGCTTGCCCTCGTCGACATCGACAGCGGCAACGCGCAACCCCATCGCCTTGGCGTACTGCACTGCCAGATGCCCCAGACCGCCGACGCCCGAGATCGCGATCCACTCGCCCGGCTTCGCGCCGGTTTCCTTGATGCCCTTGTAGGTGGTGATCCCCGCACAGATGATCGGCGCTGCCTCGATCGCGGACAGGCCGGCGGGAATATGCGCGACGTAGTTCGGGTCGGCGAGGATATACTCCGCGAACCCGCCATTGCGCGTGTAGCCGCCGAACTCCGCCTCGGCGCACACGGTTTCCCACGCGGACAGGCAATATTCGCAATGCCCGCACGCGGAGTAAAGCCACGGCACGCCAACCCGGTCGCCAAGCTTCACGATCGTCACCCCCGCGCCGACCTCGACGACGATGCCGATGCCCTCATGCCCCGGAATGAACGGCGGCGTAGGTTTGACCGGCCAATCGCCGTGCGCGGCGTGCAGATCAGTGTGGCACACCCCGCATGCCTCGGTCTTGACGACGACTTGGCCCGGTCCGGCAACCGGCACCGGCCATTCGCGCAAGATCAGGGGTTTGCCGAACGCCTCGACGACGGCGGCTTGCATCATACGGGTCATGGAATTTCCTTGAAGATGCGGATGGATCAGCGTGCCATCCGGGCGACGAGCGCGGGATCGGCCAGCAAGGCCTCGTCCCCGAATGCGATCTGCGCGCAGGTCCGCTGTGCCTGGACGGCGACGTCGCGGAGATACTGGTCGGCGAACTGCTTGCGGAGGTCCTGCGTGATATGCGCGAACCGGCGATGCTCCTGCGATCGCATCCCGAACGCGTGGACGATATACTGATCGAAGACGCTGTTCAGCCCCTGCCCCTGGCCCTGTTCGTCGAGCCAGATCTTGCTGGCGGCCGACGTCGAGAAGCTGAGCAACCGCTTGCCGCCCAACAGATCGGTCCGCACCCGGCCTTGCAGCGCCTCCGGTTGCACACCCGCACCGAACACGCGCTCGACATAGCCCTTCAGCATCGCCGGCGGCGTCCCGAACCAGATCGGATAGACCAGCACGAACACGTCGCATCCGGAAATGGCATCCACCTCGTCGAGCACATCCTGCCCGTAGGCTGCTGCGACAGTCGTTGGCCGCTCCGCCGCCTTCAGCACCGGATCGAACCCGATCGCGTAGAGATCGCGCAGGACGACCACCTGTCCGGCCGCACGAACCGCGTCGCAATAGGCGACCGCGATCGCGTGATTGAAGCTCGACGGATCGGGGTGGCACAGGATCACCGCGTGCCGGCCTCCCGCTGCAGATCGCTCGTCGGACATCGTCGGCCTTTCCCTTCAGTACGCAGCGGACTCCACGGGATCGCGCACGAGCTTGCAGCGCGGTGATCCAAGGCGTCCGGGTAAGGTAGAACTACGCGATCGAGCGATTGCAGTTGACCCTCGGGAATTACGCACTCGTGCATCGAGGCGCGCTTGGCGAAAGGTTAACGAGACTATCGTGGCCGGTAACCAATTAGTGTCGCTGGCTCGAAACCGTCTGATGTCGCATCCGGATAACTTCGGCAAAACTCACGGGAATCTGTCGGAAAACTTGGGTTTTCTCTACATGTCTGAAAAATTGTAATTTATTTATGCACAAATGACGTAATTGTCTTGTGTCAAAGTTAGTTTCCAGACATATGTTAAGGACGCTTTGGGGTAAGCCATACACCGCGATTCTCGCGACCGACGACGTCCCAAGCTCTTACGCCTCATCATCTGTAGTGAGATGCAGTGCAACGCGATCACGTCGCGGCCCTGATCTTTACGAAGGCTTCGTCCTCGCTTCGGGCGCTCTACCCTCTACTCGAACGGCTCCCGCTGCTGCGGATGGGAGACCCGTGCCTTCCATCCGCGGTGACTTTCGAGGTGTTCATGTACAAGTCGACCCTTTGGGCGGCCGCGCTTGCGGCTGTGAGCCCGGCTGCCCTGCTGATTTCGACGCAATCGGCGCAGGCGCAGGTTCCCGTCGGGGCCGGTGGACAGCTCCAGCAGATCCCGCCCGTACCGTTGAACGAGACGCCCGCGCCCGACTTCGGCTTCGATCGGAAAGCGCCGGTCGTCGTTCCTGCCGCTGGTGGGCCGAAGACGCTCGTCCGGTCGCTGCGCGTGACCGGTGCGACGCTGTTTCCCGAGGCTGACCTGATCGCCGCGTCGGAGTTCACGCCGAACAGCGAGCTCGACCTGTCCGAACTGAAGACGCTCGCCGCGCGGATCACCGCCTATTACACGAGCCGCGGCTATTTCGTCGCGAACGCCTACCTCCCCGAGCAGGACGTGCAGAGCGGCGCGGTCACGATCGCAGTGCTGGAAGGGCATTTCGGCGCGATCGGGCTCAAGAACGAGTCGCGGCTGTCGGATAGCGTCGCAAACGGCATCCTCACCGGGCTCGACGTCGGCGATCCAGTCGCGGTCGCGCCGCTCGAACGCCGCCTGCTGATGCTGTCTGACCTGCCCGGCGTGCGCGTATCCTCGACGCTCAGCCCCGGCACCGCAGTCGGCACGTCCGACCTGCTGGTCGCGATCACCCCCGGCCAGAGCATCACCGGCAGCGTCGAGGCCGACAATGCCGGCAATCGCTACACCGGCGCGTACCGCGTCGGCGGCGTGGTCAACTGGAACAACCCGACGGGCTCGGGCGACGTGCTGAGCCTGCGCGCGCTGACCTCGTTCTCCGGGCTCGCCTACGGCCGCGCATCGTACCAGGCACCGATCGGGCAGGTCACGCTCGGCGTCGCGTTCGCGCATCTCGACTATTCGCTCGGCAAGGAATTCGACAGCCTCGACGGCAGCGGCAACGCCGACGTCGCCAGCGTCTATGCGAGCTATCCGCTGATCCGCTCGCGCGACAACAACCTGTACGTGACGCTCGGCGGCGACGTGAAATGGTTCGAGGACAAGATCGGCATCGTCGACGTCACGACCTATCGCCGTGCGCAGGTCGTCACCGCAGGGTTGAGCGGCGATGAGCACGACACGCTGCTCGGGGGCGGCTGGAGCGCGTATTCGCTGAGCTACTCGGTCGGCAATCTCGACATTCGCGGCGCGTTCGAGCGCTCGATCGATGCGCTGACCGCACGCACCGACGGCAGCTACGGGAAGGTGCAGTTCAGCTTCGCGCGGTTGCAGACGATCGCCGGGCCGCTGTCGCTGTTCGCGTCCGCGCGCGGGCAGATCGCGTTCAGCAACCTCGACATCTCCGAGAAGATGGAGCTGGGCGGCGCCTATGCCGTCCGCGCCTACCCAGAGGGCGAGGCTTACGGCGACCAGGGCTATGTCGCCACCGCCGAGGCGCGGCTGGCCTTGCCGCAGGTCGTGCCGGGTGCGCTCCAGCTGTTCGGGTTCGTCGATGTCGGCGAGGTCGATTTCGTCAAGCACACGTATTTCGACGGATCGAACCACGCGAAACGCAGCGCGTACGGCGCCGGCCTGAGCTGGGCGGGACCGTACGGGATCGCCGCCAGGGCGACTTACGCGCGGAAACTCGGCGATGCCGATGCGACGTCCGCCCCCGACAAGTCGGGCCGCGCCTGGTTCCAGCTCTCGAAGACCTTCTGAGCGCACCAGCACCCCACAAAAATTCAGCGGCCATCCGCCGCCACCGAGGATACCGCACATGACCCCCATCCCTTCGTCGATCAGAAACACCAGTCGCCCCGCTCCCACTGTCACGCGCATCAAGCGCGGCGGCTTGTTCGGCACGACCGGCCTCGCGCGGTTCGCGTGGCTGATCGGGTTCAGCCTCGCGGGCACGGTGGCGGCGCGTCCGGTCGAGGCGCAGACGCTCCCGACCGGCGGTGAGGTCGTCGCTGGCCAGGCGAGCATCGCGACCGGTACCAAGTCGCTGACCGTGACGCAGACCAGCGACCGCGCGGCGATCAACTGGCAGTCCTTCTCGATCGGCAAAGGCAAGAGCGTCGTCTTCGACCAGCCCAACAGCAGTTCGGTCGCATTGAACCGCGTGCTCGGCACCGATCCGTCGGTCATCCTCGGCAATCTGTCGGCGAACGGGAAGGTGTTCCTGGTCAACGCGAACGGCATCCTGTTCGGCCAGACCGCCAACGTGAACGTCGGTGGCTTGGTCGCCTCGACGCTTAACATCTCCGATGCCGATTTCCTCGCGGGGAAGAACAGTTTCGCGGGGACGAGCGGCGCGTCGGTCCAGAACGATGGCAAGATCACCGCGAAGGGCGGCTACGTCGCGTTGCTGGGCGCAAACGTCGGCAACAGCGGGACGATCAAGGCGAATTTCGGCAGCGTCGTGCTCGCGGGTGGCGAGGCGATCACGCTCGATGTCGCGGGTGACGGGCTGCTCAACGTCGCGGTCGACAAGGGTGCGGTCGGCGCGCTGGTGCGTAACGGCGGGCTGATCCGCGCCGACGGCGGCAAGGTCGTGATGACCGCGCAAGGCGCTGGCGACCTGCTCCATACCGCGGTCAACAACACCGGCATCGTCGAGGCGCGGACGTTGCAGAACCGCGGCGGCACGATCCTGCTGCTCGGCGACATGAAGACCGGCACCGTCACCGTCAGCGGCGAACTCGATGCGAGCGCACCCGTCGGCGGCAATGGCGGCTTCATCGAGACGTCGGCGGCCACCGTCAACGTCGCCGATAGCGCCAAGGTCTCGACCTTCGCGCGGTCCGGCCTGACCGGCATGTGGTTGATCGATCCGCAGGATTACGTGATCGGCGCGGGCGGCAACATTTCGGGCGCTACGCTGTCGGCGCAGCTCGTCACGACCAGCATCACGATCAGCACGATCCCCGCGGCGGGCGACACGACCACCGGCAACGGCGATATCTTCGTCAATGATGCGGTCGCGTGGACCGCGTCGGGCGTGCCGACGACGCTGACGATGAACGCCTTTCGCGACGTCAACATCAACGCGCCGATCACCGCGACCAACGGCAACATCGTCGCGTGCTGCGGCCGCGACGTGAACGTCAACGCGGACCTGACCACGACCAACGGCAGCATCCTGCTCAACGCCGGGCGCAACGTACAGGTGTTCCACGCGATCACGACGACCGACGGCAACATCGCCTTGTGCGCAGGCCATGACGTGATGATCGACGCGGCGGTCACGCTAACTCGCGGCACGACAATTCCGGCGCAGAGCCTCGGCCTGCCGGTAGGCCTCACGCTGATCGCTGGGTCGGACGGCACCGGGCCGGGCGTCAACGGCGGCACGATCGTGTTCTCCGCGCTGTCGCCGCCGACCACCGTCACCGCGGCGCCGGTGTCGATCAATTACAACCCGGTTTCGTACACCACGCCGACCGACTTCTCGACCGAGTTCGTCCTGACCGAAGGCGCAGCGATCACCCAGCGGATGCTGCTGTTCCCGACCGCGCAGAAGGTCGCCGACGGCACCAATGCGGCGGTCTTGAGCGGGTTCAACACCAACGGCACCTCGGGCACGCCGACCGGCGTATCGCTGGTCGCCGGCCCGAACGCGACCGCGACGTTCGACAGCACCGGCGAAGGCACCGGCATCGGCGTCAGCTTCAGCGGCTACACGCTGACCGGCGCGAACGGGGACCAATACGCGCTGGCAAGCTCGTGCTGCGTCGCCGGGTTCCGGACGACCGGGACGATCACGGCTGCGGCACCTGCTCCAGCGCCTGCTCCCGCACCGGCGCCCGCCCCAGCGCCGGCACCAGCGCCCGCCCCGGCTCCAGCACCCGCTCCGGCGCCTGCCCCGGCACCAGCGCCCGCCCCGGCACCAGCGCCCGCCCCAGCTCCGGCTCCAGCTCCGGCGCCTGCCCCGGCACCAGCGCCCGCTCCGGCTCCAGCACCCGCCCCGGCACCAGCGCCCGCCCCGGCTCCAGCACCCGCCCCGGCACCAGCGCCCGCCCCGGCTCCAGCACCCGCCCCGGCTCCAGCGCCCGCTCCAGCGCCAGCTCCAGCGCCTGCCCCGGCTCCAGCTCCAGCTCCAGCTCCAGCTCCGGCCCCAACGCCAACGCCAACGCCAACGCCAACGCCGACGCCGACGCCGACGCCGACGCCCCCGGTCGTGCCGCAGCTTCCCAACGCGACAAGGCCGATTATCGAGGTCCCGCCCGTTCGCGTCCGCGTGCCAAATCCGCCGCCGATCGAGATCGTCGACGGCGGTGTGACGCCGCCCACGCCCGATCGCCCTGGAATCGTCAGGGTGGAAATGCCCGAGGGCAGCCCCCCGGTCGGCACCACGCTCGTCCCGCCGGCCCCGACGCCACCTACACCACCGACGCAGAACGTCACCGTGCCGCCCGTGCCGACGCCACCCGCCAAACCCACGGTTCCGGTCTACCCCCGCAAGCAGGCGCGAAACTGATGAGACCGTTGCACCAGCGAGGCCTCGCCTCGCTGGTCTTCGCGATCACGATCAGTGTTTCCTCCGCAAACGCCGCACCAGCCAGCGTCTCAAAGCAGGCGGATAAGGGCGCGCCGACAGCGGCGTCGTCCGTCGGCGCAGAGATCGTCCAATTCCAAGGCGAAGCGACCTCGCGCGATGCGCGCGATACGGCCAACTGGGTGACGACCTCGCACGACAATCGCGGTTTGCCGTTCATCGTCATCGACAAGGTGAATGCCAAGGTCCTGGCGTTCGATGGCAAGGGCTCGCTTCGGGGTGCTTCCCCCGCCCTGCTCGGCTTGGCGCGCAGCGATGCCAGCGTACCCGGTATCGGGCATCGGAAGCTGGCGACGATCACGCCGGCCGAGCGCACCACGCCCGCGGGTCGTTTCCAGGCATCGCTCGGCAACGATTTCGACCAGGATATATTATGGGTCGATTACGATGCCGCGCTCTCGCTGCACCGCGTCATCGCCGGCCGGCCTCAGGATCACCGTGCCGCGCGACTTGCGTCCGCATCGCCGGACGACAACCGGATTTCGTACGGCTGCATCAACGTGCCCGCCAAATTCTACGACGACGTCGTGAAGCCGCTGTTCACCGAGACTGTCGGGATCGTCTACATTCTTCCCGAAACCAAGCCGTTACGCAGCGTCTTTGCAGTTCCGGACTAAGTAACCGGACCGAGCCGAACCAGTCCTCGACCGGCTCAGCCCCAGGGCCGTTCGCGATACCATTTGGTCAGGACGTATTTCGTGCCCTGTTCGACGGGCATGCCCTGATGCAGCGATCCCGGATTCGGACGCCCCAGCTCGTCCATGTTGTTCCAGATCACCAGATTGCCCGCTTTCGGTGCGATCATCACGCCCGCGGTCGGGAAGTTCGTGCGGCCGCCCGCTTCGGGCTCGTTGAGGAACGTCATCGCCGACCAGGTCCGCTGACCACCGATCGGCACCTGATTTCGCCAATACAGCTGGCCGGTATCGAAATAGTCGTGATGTGGCTTGAACTCTTGTCCCACCGCGTAGCGCTGGCCCTGCAGCGCCTCGCCGAACCGCGGTTCGAGCCCCGTCAGCGCATCTAACTTAGTCTCCACCGCCGTCACGGGACCAGGCCCGGCGTACAGGTAACAGGTCTCGCTGGTGCGCGACAAAGGAACCGGGTTGTCGGCAACTACGGGTGATGGCACGCGATTGTCATCGATCAGCGCTATCAGTGCATCGCATTCTTCGACCGACAGGAAGTTACGGACGATATACAGCTCGACACTGTTCGCCGGGATGCGGACGGCATCGGGATAGCACGCGATCCGTTCGCGAACGCCGATCGCAGAGTCGGCACGGGTGAGCGCCTCCATCTGACCATCACGAAGATCAAGCGCGTTCAATCGCGCGGATATCAACGACGTGTTACCGGAAACATCGGTCGGCCACGCGCCAGTATTGAGAAATTCCGACATCTTTTCACTGCCTTAGTCATCGCATTTCGACCAGAGCGATAGCCTACATTCCTATCATGGATTTATATTTTTAGTAGATGCATCTTTCGGCTCTAACGTACGTTTATCTTATACGACCAACATAGGTTAGGCCGGTTGAGCGAATTTTTCGCGACCACCCCGCCCTGATGGATGCGCTAAGTCGCACCAGACCGAAGAGTTCGGGAACATCCCATGCTCCGCTGCCGGCGAGAGCGACGGGTGACGCGATTTAACGGACATCGGCGGAGACCTATCATGCAACCGATATTTTCGGCAGGTGCGGAATCGATATTTCGTACGCTGCGAGCAGCAACGCCTACCATCACGTCGCGTATCAAGCGACGTGATACCCTGCGGTTCGTACCAGAACCGTCGGCCGATGATATCTTCTACCCGGTAGCGCTCGGCCTAGTTGCCGCCCTGCTGCTCTCGCTGCTCCTCTGGGCCGGGCTTCTGTTCCTGTACCTCAGATAGTGCAGCCCGACCTGTAGTCAGGTCGCCGCCGTCCATCGGCGCGCAATTCCCAAAATTCCTCCGACACGTCCTCGCGGTCCGCGGGGCCAGGATCGTCATGTTCAAAAACATTCTCGCGTGCGCGGCGGCGTCGTTGCTGGCGCTCGCTCCCCACCCTGCGGCTGCGCAGCGTCTTATCCTGCCAGGCGCTCTGCTGCTGGCCGGTTACCGCGCGACCTGTGGTCCGGTCGACACGATGATCAAGCCGATCGACGATATCGCAGCGGCCTATCGTGGACGGATCATCCTTCACCCCCGCGTCCTCAATCTGCCCCGCGCACAGCAGCTCTTCTGGTATACGCATGAATGCGCGCATCAGATATTCGGTCCGGGTGAGGCCGCTGCGGACTGCTGGTCGGTTCAGCAGGGCAAGATCCAGGGTTGGCTGTCGCGAGATGAGCTCGGCAAACTCGAAAACTCGATGCGTGGGTTTCCCGGCGACGCGGCGCACGCCGATGGTCCGACCCGGATCGCTTACATGCAGCAATGCTTTTCGCGCTAAACCCGCACTTGTAAAAATCGACCGACCGCAGGCATCGGAAAGCTGCCGGATCAGCCGGCCGCAATGCCCCCTCGGCGAACGACGCGCTCCAAAATCGCAAGCGGCATCGCGCCCTGGAGCAGGACGGCGTGGAATTGCTTCAACGAGAAGCCCGGCTTTTTCTCCGCTTCGGCACGCAGGCGAGTCCAGACGGTATGGCCGATCTTGTAGCTGCACGCCTGCCCCGGCCAAACCGTGTAGCGATCGATTTCGCCCTGGCTTCGTCCCCGTGCGATACCCGTAGTGGCGATCAGATAGTCGGTCGCTCGCTCGCGGCTCCAGCGCTTGGCATGCATGCCGCTGTCCACGACGAGCCGCGTCGCGCGGAACAGCAGCGACTGGAGATATCCGACCTGCCCCAGCGGATCGCCTTCATACATCCCCATCTCGTCGGCGAGCTGCTCGGCATACAAGGCCCAGCCTTCGGAATAGCCGCTGAAAAATCCGCGGCGGCGGATCAACGGAATTTCAGCGCTTTCGAGCGCGAGGCTCACCTGAAGATGATGACCCGGTACGGCCTCATGATGCGTCAGCGTCGCAAGACCGAATTTCGGACGATCGAAGGTGTCGCGCAGATTTATGTAGTAGATCGCGGGTCGCGATCCGTCGAGCGACGCATTCTGGTAATACCCACCAGGTGCACCGGCCTGGATGGTCGGCGGCACGCGGCGAACCTCGACCGGCGCCTTGGGCAGGCTTGCGAACGCCTCGGGCAGGCGGGCCTGCATCGCGACGATCTGGCGGTTGAGATGCGCCAGCAACGCATCGCGGCCGGCGTCGGTGTTCGGATAGAGCTGGTCGGGTCGCTGGTTGAGCGCGACCAGCCGTTCGCCGACGCTGCCCTTGGTCATGCCCTGCGCCTTCAGGATCGTGTCGATCCGCGCACCGATTTCGGCAACCTGCGCCAGCCCCAGACGGTGGATCTCGTCACCGCTCATCGCCACCGTTGTCGCGGCCTCCGTTGCGGCGGTATAATAGGCATCGCCGTCGGGCAAGCGCCAGCAGCCTGCGTCGTGCACCGCCTTGCCGCGGAGTTCGGCGACCAGCGCGCGCTGACGTTCCAGCGCTGGAAAGACGTCGCGCTGCACGATCGTCGTCGCCTTCGCGACGCGCTCGGGCGGAAGATTGGCGGCCTTCAGTTTGGCGGCGAAACTTGCGACCATCACCGTCTGATCCGCCGGACGCTCCATCGCACTACCGAGCTGCTTCAGCGTGGTGTCGAGAATATAGTCGGGCGCGAACACGCCGCGCGCCGCATCGCTGCGTTGCCGCCTTGTGCTGTCGTCGATCGCTTTCGGGAACGCCGAGAGCCGCTCGATATAGGCGTCGGCCTCGTCCGCGTCGCGCACGCGCGTCTGCGATTCGAGGAAATCGGGCACGTCGCGGTAAGGACCGGTCAACTGGCTCAGGACATAAGGCGCAAACCGACCGAGACTATCGCCGTACGTGAAGCGCTCGGCGCCGGCCACTGCACGGGTCAGCTGATAGCTCACGACCTCGTAATCCAGCGCCGCGGCCGGCGAGAGACCATGCGCGCCGAACGATCGGAGCTCAGCCAGTTCTGCCTTGGCACGCGCAAGATCGTCCGCCTGTCCGGCCGACGACTGATCGTCGAGCTTGGATTTCAGTGCGGAGCGGCTGCCGCTATCCAACCCAAGCCGGGTCGCCTGCTCGGGCGAGGCATCGAGCCGCGCGTAGAAGAACCGGTCGAGTATCGTGCGAAGCGCCGTATTGCGATCGGCAGTGGCCGCCTCGGCCCGGATCGGCAGCGCGCCGACCACGGACGCAGCGGTCGCGCTCGCGAGAAATTTACGGCGATGCATATCCACTCCTTCGATCAACTGTCGTGCAGCCTATCGGGTACGCACACAGAAAGCATCCCGTCCAAACATGCCGGAATCGCGATGGGATACATCGCAGAGCGCGTCGTTCGCGGCGGCCGCTTGCCGAAGTCTCATAACGACAATCGGCGGCATCGATCCGGTTGGTAACCGGGCCGACACCGCCGTGGTGTTACGTCGCTGTTTCGATCGTCACGATCGGATCATGTCTCCTCAGCTATGCAGCGAACGACGGAACGTCTCTGGCAGGAATACGAGACCGACAACCGCCGTCACTGCGCAGGCGAGGATCGGATACCAGAGCCCGTAATAGATATCCCCCGTCGCCGCGACCATCGCGAACGCCGCGGTCGGCAGGAACCCGCCGAACCAGCCATTGCCGATATGATAGGGCAGCGACATCGACGTGTAGCGGATCCGCGTCGGGAACAGCTCGACCAGCAGCGCGGCGATTGGGCCGTAGACCATCGTCACGTACAGCACCAGCAGGACGAGGATCGCGACGACCATCGGCTTGTTGATCTGCGCCGGGTCCGCCTTTTCAGGGTAGCCGACCGCAGTCAGTGCAGCTTTCACCTCGCCACCGAATGTCTTGATCGCAGCAGCCTTTTCAGGCCCCGATACCACCGCCGGGTTGACGACCGGGATGGTCGCGCCGCCGATATGGATCTGCGCGACGGTGCCCGCAGGTGCGATCACGTTGGCGTACGAGATGCCGGCCTTCGCCAGATACGCCTTGGCGATGTCGCACGAGCTGCTGTCGAACTTGTTCTTGCCGACCGGATCGAACTGCACCGAACACTCGTCGGGATTGGCGACGACGGTTACCGGCGAATTGGCCTGCGCGGCATAGAGCGCCGGGTTGGCGGCCTTCGACAGCGCATGGAACAGCGGCATGTACGTCAGTGCGGCGAGCGCACAGCCGGTCAGGATGATGTATTTCCGCCCGATCTTGTCCGACAACCAGCCGAAGAAGATGAACGCCGGCGTGGCGATCAACAGTGCGATAGCGATCAGGATGTTAGTGGTCGGCCCGTCGACGCGCAGGTTCTTCTCGAGGAAGAACAACGCGTAGAACTGGCTGGTGTAGAACACGACGCCCTGGCCGACGACCGCACCGAACAGCGCGATCAGCACGACCTTGAGGTTGCTCCACTGCCCGAATGCCTCGGTCAGCGGCGCCTTCGAGGTCTTGCCCTCGTCCTTCATCTTCTGGAACACCGGGCTCTCTTCGAGCTGCATGCGGATCCAGAGCGACACGGCGAGCAGCGCGATCGAGACGATGAACGGGATGCGCCAGCCCCATGCCGCGAATGCCTCTTCGCCCACCAGCGTACGTACGCCGATGACGATCAGCAGCGCCGCGAACAGGCCGAGCGAGGCGGTGGTCTGAATGAAGCTGGTGAACAGCCCGCGTTTCTTGTCGGGCGCATGCTCTGCGACATAGGTCGCGGCACCACCATATTCGCCGCCGAGCGCGAGGCCCTGCAACAGGCGCAGCACGACCAGCGCGATCGGCGCGGCGACGCCGACCGACGCGTAGCTTGGCAGCAGGCCGACCAGGAAGGTCGACAGGCCCATGATCGCCATCGTCACGAGGAACGTGTTCTTGCGCCCGACGACATCGCCGATCCGTCCAAACACGAGCGCGCCGAACGGCCGCACCGCGAATCCGGCCGCGAACGCCGCGAGCGCGAAGATGAACCCGGTCGTTTCGTTGACGCCCGAGAAGAACTGCGCGGTGATGATCGTCGCCAGCAGGCCGTAGAGATAGAAGTCATACCATTCGAACACCGCGCCGAGCGACGACGCGATGATGATGAGCGGCTGGCTCTGCTTCACATGCCCGAGGGGCGAAGCATCCCCTGTTGTAGTCGCCATGGCGGTATCCTCTCAAATGGAGCGATTATGTTTTAGAACGAGTATCGTGCGGCGAGTTCGCCGCGGTCGAGCTTGCCGACCTGGCCGTCGACCAGCCGCCGTTCCGCGTGGCGGAACTCGACACCCAGATCGATGGCCTTGATCGGCGAGAAGAACAGGTTGGCGGACGTGCTCCATGCCGACGCACTCGCGCCGATCGGTTCGCCGCCGGTCGGATAATCGATCGACTGGACGCTGCCGATGAAGGTCGAGCGCAGCTTGTCGGTCCAGCCGAGCTTGAGCGCCGCGAAGCCAGCGGTGAGGCTGGGCGTCCGCAACTCCGCGCCCGGCACCGCCGCGAAGACGGCGTCGGGCGCAAGGTTCAGGCCGACATACCGGCCGATCCCGTCGCCGTGCGTGACCATGAAGCGGATATCGGAACGGCCGGACACGTCGAGCGGCACCTTGCCCGCGAACGAAACGCCCCAGCCCGTCGCACTCTCGTTCAGCGGTCCGGTATCGATCGTCAGCTTGCGCACCAGACCCGCCAGCGAGAACTCGCCGAACGCGGTCTTGTAGTTCAGCCGAGCCGCGACGTCGGGCAGGCGATCGTCCGCATTCTCGACGATCGCGGCAGAGGTCAGGCCGGTCGACGCGGTCTCCGGGTTCTCGGCCGCGACCGACACCGTCAGCGTATCGCTCAACTTGCGTGTATACCGCACCTGAGCCTGCCGAACGAACACGCTGCCTTCCGACGGTCCGATGAAGTCGGTCGTCTCGGGCAGCGCGCCGATATACTGGAAGGTCGTCCATTCCTGACCGAACAGCCAGTTGTCATAGGTAAAGAACGCGCGCCGCAGGCCGGGGTTGTAGCCGCTGACGACGCGCTGGTTACCCTGCGATCCCGGCACGACCTGGAAATCGACCTCCAGCAGACCCTTCAGGCTGTGTCCTGCCACCGGCGTGTCCGTCGCCAGCACGATCCGCGTCTGTTTGGCGTGCGATTCCAGGCTGTTGCCCTCGTTGCGACCGCCGACCGGGATCATGCTCGGGAAATAGAAGTCGCGACCGACCGATTCCGGCGCGATGTTGCCGCCGCTGTAGCGACTGACCGATGCCCAGGTCTTGATGAAGCCGTTGAGCTTGACCGTCGTCCCCGCAACCTTGAACCCGTCGGTCGACACTGCGGCGGATGCTTTCGCCTCGGCAAGCGCGGTCGGCGCGGTCGGCCCGACGGGGGCCGTCGGATGCAAGTCGTTCGGCGCGGACGCGACCGCGGTCGGTGCGGCGCTCGACGTCGCCGGAGCAGCGGGTCGTGGCGCGGTCGCAGCCGTCGCCCGCGCAGCGTTCAGCTCGCCGCGCAGGTCCTGCACCGCAGCCTCCAGTGCCTTCAACCGAGTCTCGAGCTCAACCTCGCGCGCCGTCTGCGCTTGCGCCACGCCGGGTACCAGCGCGGTGCCCGCGAGCAGCGCCGTCAAGGCCAGCCGTTTCTTGAACGCCATGAGTGTCATCCCCGTCTCCGCGCTTTTCCACTGGTCTTACGCGTGGAATTAGCGTCGTCATCATGGCGCATTGCGTCCCTCCGTCCACCCCTTACTTTGGTGCGGGATGATCGCCCGAACACGACCGCGTACAGCGCGGCAAAAGGAGAGCCAGATGACCGAGGCAAGCTATCCCGTCCCCGCGGAATGGGCGAAGGACGCCCTGATCGATGCCGCCGCCTATGACCGGATGTATGCCGAGGCCGCGACCGATCCCGACGCGTTCTGGGCGAAGGAGGCCAAGCGCCTCGACTGGATCGTGCCGCCGACCAAGATCAAGGATACGTCGTTCGACGAGAGCGACTTCCACATCCGCTGGTTCGAGGACGGGCAGCTCAACGTCGCCGCCAACTGCGTCGATCGCCACGCCGAGACGCGCCCCGACGCGACCGCGATCCTGTGGGAAGGCGACGATCCCGCCGACGACCGCAAGATCAGCTACGCCGAACTCCGCGACGAGGTGTCGAAGCTCGGCAACGCGCTGAAGGCGAAGGGCGTCAAGAAGGGCGACCGCGTCACGATCTACCTGCCGATGATACCCGAGGCGGCGTTCGCGATGCTCGCCTGCGCGCGGATCGGCGCGATCCATTCGGTGGTGTTCGGCGGCTTCTCCCCCGAGAGCCTGTGCAACCGCATCCACGACTGCGACAGCCGCATCGTCATCACCGCCGACGAAGGCCTGCGGGGCGGCAAGACCGTGCCGTTGAAGGCCAACGTCGATGCCGCACTCGACCACGGCGACCTCGCGGTCGAGACCGTCATCGTCGTCCGCCGCACCGGCGGCAAGGTCACGATGACCGAAGGTCGCGACTGCTGGTATGCGGACTGCGTCGAGGGCCAGTCGACCGACTGCGCACCCGAGCCGATGAACGCCGAGGACCCGCTGTTCATCCTCTATACCAGCGGCTCGACCGGCCAGCCCAAGGGCGTGCTCCACTCGACCGGCGGCTATCTGGTCTGGGCGTCGATGACGCACGAATACGTCTTCAACTACCGCCCTGGCGAGATCTTCTGGTGCGCGGCGGACGTTGGCTGGGTCACCGGCCACACCTATTCGCTGTACGGCGCGCTCGCGAACGGTGCGACGACGGTGATGTTCGAGGGCGTGCCGAACTACCCCGATCACAGCCGCTTCTGGCAGATCGTCGACAAATACCAGGTCAACATCCTTTACACCGCACCGACCGCACTGCGCTCGCTGATGCGCGAGGGCGACGACTGGGTCACGCGCACCAGCCGCAAGTCGCTGCGCCTGCTCGGCTCGGTCGGCGAACCGATCAATCCCGAGGCATGGAACTGGTATCACAACGTCGTTGGCGACGGCCGCTGCCCGATCGTCGACACCTGGTGGCAGACCGAAACCGGCGGCCACATGATCTCGCCGCTGCCCGGCGCAACCGTACTCAAGCCCGGCAGCGCGACCAAACCCCTGTTCGGCGTGATCCCCGAACTGGTCGATGCGGACGGCAAGGTGCTGGAGGGCGCAGTCGAGGGCAATCTCGTCATCGCTGACAGCTGGCCCGGCCAGATGCGGACCGTGTGGAACGACCACGAGCGCTTCTTCCAGACGTATTTCTCGACCTATCCCGGCAAGTATTTCACCGGCGACGGCTGCCGCCGCGACGAGGACGGCTATTACTGGATCACCGGCCGCGTCGACGACGTCATCAACGTCAGCGGCCACCGGATGGGCACCGCCGAAGTCGAGAGCGCGCTCGTCGCCCACTCGAAGGTCGCCGAGGCCGCGGTCGTCGGCATGCCGCACGACGTGAAGGGCCAGGGCATCTACGCCTACGTCACCTTGAACGCGAACGCCGAGCCGAGCGACGATCTGCGCAAGGAGCTGGTGCAGTGGGTCCGCCGCGAGATAGGGCCGATCGCGACCCCCGACATCCTCCAGTTCGCGCCCGCGCTCCCGAAGACGCGCTCGGGGAAGATCATGCGCCGCATCCTGCGCAAGATCGCGGAGAACCAGCTCGACCAGCTCGGTGACACCTCGACGCTCGCCGATCCCGCGGTGGTCGACGCGCTGATCGCCGGCCGCGAGGAGGCCACCGTCGTACCCGCATGACGCGCACGATCCTCATCGCCGACGATCACCCGCTGTTCCGCCAAGCGCTCAAACTGGCGGTCAGCCGTGCCGCGCCCGACGCGGTGGTGATCGAGGCGGGGCAGCTCTGCGAGGCCGTCGACGCGGTGCGCGGGGCGGAGCGTCTCGACCTGATCCTGCTCGACCTGCGCATGCCGGGCTCGGAAGGCTTTGCGGGGGTCGCGCTGCTCCATGCCGAGCGCCCGGACACGCCGATCATGGTGATATCTTCGGCCGACGAGGCAGAGGCGGCGCCGCGTGCACGCGCCTATGGTGCAATCGGCTTCGTCTCCAAGACCGCCGACCTAACCACGTTGGAAAACGCCGTAGCCCGAGCCCTCGCCGGCGAACGCGACGCGCCGATCGAAGGGGCCTCCGTCGATGACATGGCGACACGCGTCGCGAGCCTTACCCCGACCGAACTCAAAGTCCTGCTCGGCGTGCTGGCCGGCCGCCTGAACAAGCAAGTCGCGTTCGACCTAGGCATCTCCGAAGGCACGGTGAAGGGTCACATGACCGCCATCCTCCGGAAACTCGGCGTCCAAAACCGCACGCAAGCGGTCCTCGCGGCGCGGGCGATGGACATCCACTTCGCCGATTAGCCGCCCCCTCTTGCGATCCTCCCCCGCCAGGGGGAGGTGGCAGGCGCATGCCTGACGGAGGGGGAGGAAAGGGAAACGTGCGTTGCGGGTTCCTCCCCCTCCGTCGCCTTCGGCGCCACCTCCCCCTGGCGGGGGAGGATTCAAGGAAGCTCAACTGCCCAGAGCCGCCGCAGCAGACGCATCCTCGATAAACCGCCACAAATCCGCCGGCACCACCGGCTTCGTCAGCACGACAAGCCCAGCACACCGCACATCCTCCACGACCGCGCGGTCCGCCGTCACCAACGCGATCGCCGGCGCCGGCGTCATCGCCCGCAACCGCGCAACCACGTCGAGCCCGTCCTCCGCCTCGTCCAGATGAAAGTCGACCAGCGCGACATCCGGCTCCTCGTCCGCCGCCAGTTCCATCGCCTCGGCGATCGTCGCCGCCAGCAACGGGACGCACCGCCGCGCCCGCAACGCCGCATCGAGCGCCGCTAGGGTCGTCGCGTCGTTGTCGAGACACAGCACCCGCAGCCCCGGCACCAGCGCGCGCGTCGCGGAGGGCGTCGGCAACGCCAAGTCCAACCCGGCAGGCGCAAGCGGAACCCGCACCGCAAACGTAGTCCCCCGCCCCAAGTCCGACCGCAACTCCACCGCCACGCCAAGCAACCGCGCGATCCGCCGGACGATCGCCAACCCCAGCCCAACGCCGCCCCCCGCGCTCCCCTTGCTTTCGAGCCGCTCGAACTCCTCGAAGATCCGCTCACGGTCACCCGCAGCAATGCCCGGCCCGTTGTCGCGCACCTCGATCACCACGTCGTCGCCCCTGCGCCGCGCCCCGATCCAGATCCGCCCATGCGCCGAATAGCGCACCGCATTCGACAGGAAATTCTGCAGGATCGACCGCAGCAACGAGCGATCCGTCGCCACGCTGAACGCCCCCGGATGCGCCGCCAGCACCAGCCCACGCTCCCCCGCCAACGGCCGGAACTGCACCGCCAGCTCCTCGATCAGCGCCCCCAGCGCAAACCGCTCGACCTTCGGCACCACGCCCCCCGCATCGAGCCGCGACACGTCGAGCAGCGCACGCAGCAACGTGTCCGCCGACCCGATCGCGCCATCGATCGCGCGCACCAGTTCCGCCTGATGCGGCGCCCCGTCCTCCGCAAGCGCCGCGCAGAACAGCCGCGCCGCATGCAGCGGCTGCAACAGGTCATGGCTCGCCGCCGCCAGGAACCGCGTCTTGTCGCGCGTCGCGGTCTCGGCGATCGCGCGCGCCTCGCCGAGCATGTGGTTCGAGCGCGCAAGATCCTGCGTCCGTGCCGCCACCCGCGCCTCGAGATCGGCCTGCGCCTCCTTTTCCGCGGTGATGTCGGTGAAACTCTGGACATACCCGCCGCCGGGCATCGGTCGCCCGACCATCTTGATCCACCTCCCCGACGGCCGCTGCCGTTCGAAACTGTGCGGCGTCCCGCGCGCGAGGTGCGCCACCCGCCGACCGACATGCGCCGCGATATCGCCCGCGATGCCCTCGCGCTCGGCATTGTAGCGGATCAGGTCGGCGATCGAGCGCCCGACGACGACATACCCCTCGGGATAGTCGAACATCTCGACATAGCGCGGATTCCACGCGACCAGCCGCAGGTCCGCGTCGATCACGCTGACCCCCGGATCGATCGTCTCCAGCGTCGCCGACAGCAACGTCCGCGAGAACCGCAGCGAGCGCCCGCGCTGGTCGAGCAGCCGCACCACGTCGCTGACGTCGATCGCCGACCCGGCAATGCTCGACGCGACGATCTTGCGTGCCGACGGAGCGCCGATCACGCCCGCAATCAACCGCTCGGCGGTGCGCGCAGCGGGGCCGTCGATCGGCGCGCGCAGATCGGGCGACGCCACGCCGATCGCCTCCGCCTCGCCATCGCCGACGAACCGCGCGACCAGCATCCGCAACTCGCCGAGCGTCGTGACGTGGTCGAGCGCAGCGTTCCCACGGTGCCGCTCGCGCATGTGCAGCCCGGCCATCAGCGCGACGTTGATGCCCAGGCTCCACACTGTGCCATTGACCAGCGGCGAGCCGATCCGCCAGCCGAGCAACGCATCGGGATCGAGCCACCCCCTCGTGACCTGCGCCAACGCCGGCCCGACACCCTCGCCGATCGACGGCAGCAACAGGCAGTAGATCCAGACGATCACGCCCCCGATCAGCCCGGCACGTGCGGCCGTATGGTTGGCGAAATCCCATCCCACCGTCGCGATCAGCGCAGGCGCGAACTGCGCGACGCCGGCGAACGCGATCAGTCCGATCGACGCCAGCGGCAGGTCCGCGCCAAGACTCCGTCCATACAGCAACGCGACCGCGACGATCGCGGCAATGATGACGCGCCGCACGCGCAGCATCCGCCGCCCCAACTCGCCCTCGCCCGCGTCGCCGTGCCGCCGGAGCAGCAGCGGCGCGAGCAGGTCGTTTGTCGCCATCGTCGACAGCGCGATCGTCTCGACCACCACCATCGCCGTCGCCGCGGAAAAACCACCAAGGAACGCGATCAGCGCGACCAGATGCTGCCCCTGCTGCAGCGGCACCGCGAGCACGTAGAGATCGGGCTCGGCATCGGATGGCAACAACGTCATCCCGGCGAGCGCCAGCGGCAACACGAGCAGCGAAATCACCACCATGTAGGCAATGAAAGGGCCGCGCGCCCTGGCGATCGCGTCAGGTCCCCGCGCTTCGATCACGCCGACGTAGAATTGCCGCGGCAGGCACAGGATCGCTAACGCCGACAGCAAAGTCCGCACCCAGAAATCCGACGACAACGCCCCCCAGGTGAAGCCGGACCGAAGCCGCGCCAGTGATGGCGCCAGCGTCTCCGCCGGCACGTCCGCGAGCAGCGCCACCGTCACCACGCCGAGCACGACGAAGCACAGCAGCTTGATCAGCGACTCCGCTGCGATCGCCGCGATCACGCCGGGATTGCGGCCCGCCACCTCATACCGCCGGGCACCGAACAGAATCGCGAACACCGCCAGCAGCAACGCGACGAACGTGCCGACTTCCGCCGAACTCCCCACGCCGGCGATCGCGCCGAAACTCAGCGTCACCGATCGCAACTGAAGCGCGATATACGGCACCGATGCGAGCAACGCCGTGCCCGCGACGATCGCCGCGGTCCCCCGACTGCGGCCGTAGCGAGCGGAGATGAAGTCGGAGATCGAACTCGATCCCTCCTCGCGCGCCAGCCGCACCAGCCGCGCGAGAAACTTCGGCGCGAGCAGGAACACCAGTGCCGGCCCGAGATAGATTGCGAGGTAATCCCACCCGCGCGTCGCCGCGGTGCCGACGCCGCCGAAGAATGTCCAACTGCTGCAATACACCGCCAGCGACAACGGATACGCGATCCGCCCGAGCCTGCGCGACAGGCCACGCCGGTCCACTACCCAGGCGACCGTGAACAGGAAGGCGCCATAGGCCAGGATCGCAACGATGACGCTTGGCCCGACGATGACGATGCTCCGCTTGCAGGATCGGGATTCCCCCTTCAAGCGAGGGGGGAATGGGCTGGTTATCGCGCTATTGCCGCTTTGCCGCGATGTACCGGTTCACCTGCTCGTCCAGCACCGCGAGCGGCAACGCGCCCTGGCTCAGCACCGCCTCGTGGAAGTCGCGGATATCGAAGCGTGGCCCGAGTTCCCGCTCGGCGCGCGCGCGCAGTTCGGCGATCTTGAGTTCGCCCACCATGTAGCTCGTCGCTTGGCCGGGCCAGTTGAAGTACCGGTCGACCTCACGCGCGATATCGGTGTCCGAGACCGAACTGTTGGCCTTGAAATAGGCGATCGCCTGCTCGCGCGTCCACCGCTTCGAGTGGATGCCCGTATCGAGCACGAGGCGGATCGCGCGCCAGACCTGCAACGAGAGCATGCCGAACCGAGCATACGGGTCCTTGTAGACGCCCATCTCGTTGGCAAGCCGCTCCGAATACAGCCCCCACCCCTCCATGTACGCGCCGTAGCCGCCGAACTTGCGGAACTTCGGAATACCGGCCAGCTCCTGCTGGCGCGCGATCTGGAAGTGATGGCCGGGTGCGCCCTCGTGCGCGGCGATCCCCGCGACCTGCACCTTCTGCGTCTGGTTCATGTCGACCAGATTGACGTAATAGATGCCGGGCCGCGATCCGTCGGCCGACGGCGGGTTGTAGAAGGCGGTCGAGGCAGTGCCTTCGCGCCATTTCTCGACCGCGCGCACCTCGAGCGGCGCCTTGGGCAGCGTCCGGAAATAGCGTGGTGCCGCGACCATGACCGAGGCGATCACCGCGCGGGCATCGCCCAGATACTGCTCGCGGCCCTCCGCGGTGTTGGGATATTTGAACTTCGGATCGGTCCGGATGTAGTTGAAGAACGCCTCGAGCGTCCCCTTGAAGCCGACCTCGCGCTTGATCGCCTCCATCTCGAGGCGGATCGACGCGACCTGCTTCAGGCCGAGTTCGTGGATCTGGTCGGCGGTCAGGTCGGTCGTGGTCGAGCTTTTCAACCGATCGGCATAATAGGCCGCACCGTTCGGCAGGCTCCACGCGCCGAAATTGCCCTTAGACTTCGGCTCGATCTCGTCGAGCGCGACGAACAGCGTGTCATAGCCGCGGCGGAACGGCCCGGTGAGCGCGGCACTGCCGTCAGCCAACAGCTTCGCCTTCACATCCGCCGGCGCATCGAGCGCGGCGACCTTCTTGCGGAAATCGGCCCACACGCTCGAGTCAGGCCCAGTGTCGAACGGCGCGCCCTTCAGGACCGCCTGCGCATCCGCGCGCGCCGGGGCGAAGTTCACCTTGTTGGGGATGATGCCCGCGGCCGCCTGCTCGCGCATCGTCGTCGCGACCTCGCGCATGACGCGCTCGGTATCGCGCAGGCGAGCGACATAGGCCTGTGCGTCGGCGACCGTGTCGACCTTGTGATTGTTGATGAGCAGGACCGGGATGTCGCCCGCGGGGCTGCCATTGGTCGATACGGGAAAACGCAGCTTGCGGAACTGCAGCGACTGACGGCCGCGTTCCACCTCGTATTCGAACAGCCGGTAGCTGACGCCGGCGCTCTCGCCCAGTTGCGCCGGCTTGAAGCGCGCGCGCATCGCGACCAGCTGGCGCTCGGCAAGCGCCTCGGCCCGCAGCGCGGCGGCATCGGTATAGTCGTCCAGCCGATCGTTGCTCGTCTTGAGCCCCAGCTGCGTCTGCGATTCCGGGCTCAGAGCGAGCTGCTCGTCATACGCCGTGTCGAGGAACGCGAGCAGCGCGGCATCCTGGACCGCCGTACTCGAGGCTTGCGCAGGAGCGGCCGCGTTCGCCTGAACCAACGGCACGACCGGCAAGAGCATGAGGGCGAGAGCTATACGCATCGAATCTCCAATCGACCGCGCTTGTCGCGCGCGGCGCGGTGCGATGCAATCGCCGATGGCCTTGCCGGCGCATGGTCTTTCGTCGGCCACCGCCTTACGCTGCGCCCATGAACACGGTCCTACGGCGCGCGCGCAACCCGGTGATCCTCCTGGCCATGCTGGCAACGCCGCTGACGGCTGCGTCCGTCGCGCCCACGACTGACATCGCGCGGTGGCAGGCACAGGCGACGCAGGTCACGATCACGCGCGACGACTGGGGCATTCCGCATATCCGAGGCCGATCCGATGCGGATGCGGTGTTCGGTCTGATCTACGCGCAGGCAGAGGATGATTTTCCACGGATCGAGGCCAATTACCTGACCGCGCTGGGCCGTACCGCGGAGGCCGATGGCGAAGAGGCGATCTGGGCGGACCTCCGCCAACGGCTGTTCGTCGACCCGGCCGAACTGAAGGCGCAATACGCCACCAGCCCCGCCTGGTTGCGCACGCTGATGCAGGCGTGGGCCGACGGGCTGAACTATTACCTCGCCACGTATCCGCAGGTCCGACCCAAGGTACTGACCCGCTTCGAACCCTGGATGGCACTGAGCTTCACCGAAGGCAGCATCGGTGGCGATATCGAGCGTATCTCGCTGAGCGACCTGAAGACCTTCTACGGCCAACCGACGCCGCCTACGCCCGAAGAGTTGGGCGTGGTGCCACGCGAACCGTCAGGCTCGAACGGCATCGCGATCGCACCGCGGCTGACGGCGAACGGCCATGCGCTGCTGCTGATCAACCCGCACACCAGCTTCTACTTCCGGTCCGAAGCGCAGATGACCAGCACGGACGGGCTGGACGCGTATGGCGCAAGCACCTGGGGTCAGTTCTTCATCTATCAGGGCTTCAACGCGAAGGCCGGGTGGATGCACACCTCGTCGACCGTCGACAATGTCGATGAATTCGCCGAACGGATCGCGCGGCGCGGCGGGGGCTATGCGTATCGCTACGGCAAGACCAGCCGAGACGTCGCGACGAAGGTGGTGACGGTGCGTTTCCGCAGGGCCGATGGCACGATGGGCGAGCGCAGTTTCACGACGTATCGCACCCACCACGGCCCGATCGTCGCGATCAAGGGCGGGAGGTGGATCGCCACCGCACTCATGTGGAAGCCCGTACCCGCGCTCGAGCAGAGCTATCTGCGCATCAAGGCGACCGATCTCGCCGGTTATATGAAGGTCGCCGCGCTGAAGGCGAACGCGTCGAACGACACGCTGTTCGCCGACAGCAAGGGCGAAATCGCGTTCCTGATGCCGCAGTTCATGCCGGTGCGCGACGACCGCTTCGACTACACCCGGCCGGTCGACGGCAGCGATCCGGCGACCGACTGGCGGGGGCTGCATACCCTCCCCAGCCTGCCGAGCGTGCTCAACCCGCGCACCGGATGGGCGCACAACACCAACGACTGGCCGTGGAGCGCGGCGGGGCCGGACAGCCCGAAGGCGGCGGATTATCCGCGCTACATGGATCAGGTCGGCGGCAACGCGCGCGGCGTCCACGCCGATCTGTTGCTGACCGGCAAGACCGGCTGGACGCCGGAGACACTGCGCGACGCGGCGTTCGATCCGTATCTGCCGGCGTTCGCACGGCTGCTGCCAGGGCTGGTCCATGCGTGGACTACGCTGCCTGCCGGCGATCCGCGCCGCAAGGCGCTGGCGGGGCCGATCGCGCTGTTGCGGGGGTGGGATCACCGCTGGAACTACGACTCCACGGCGACCAGCCTGGCGGTGTTCTGGGGCGACCAGCTGTGGCGCGAAGTCGGCAGCTTCGCGCAGGCCGAGCGCCTCAACGTCCCGGATTACGTCGCCACGCGTGTCGGCCCGGAGGCAAAGCTTGCCGCGTTAAGCGCCGCGGTCGACCGGCTCGGCCGCGACTTCGGCAACTGGCGGACACCGTGGAAGGATATCAACCGCTTCCAGCGTCTCGACGATTCCATCGCACCGCATTTCGACGATTCTCAGCCATCGATCCCGGTGCCGTTCACCTCGGCCCAATGGGGCAGCCTCGCCTCGTTCGGCGCCAAGCCATGGCCGGGAACGAAGCGATATTACGGCACCAGCGGCAATAGCTTCGTCGCGGTGGTCGAATTCGGTCCGCGCGTGAAGGCGGCAGCGGTCATGGCCGGCGGCCAGAGCGGCGACACGCACTCACCGCATTTTGCAGACCAGATCGATCGGTATGCCCAGGGCAAGCTGCGGCCGGTCTATTTCTATCCCGACGAGCTCAAGGGTCATGTGGAGCGCCGCTATAATCCGGGACGCTGAAGACCCGACTACCGTCTCACCGCAGCGAATATCCGCGTCCATGCCTACCGATCTCGATAATCCGTAGGTCGAAGTGATCCAATCGAAGGGTCCACTCGTTAGCGACGCATGACAGTAAAGACAGTACGGGCGCGGTGGGCGTTCGGATCGATGCCGCTCTTGGCCTTTGCGATGACCGGTTTCGCTCATCCGGCCGCCGCGCAGGCGATCGACCCGCCCCCGGCCGGCATATCCGCCGGGCCGATCCAGATCAACAGGCAGGCAGTCACCGACCCAACCGTTCGCTCTATATACGCCAAAGCCGGCTGGCATGGCGTCTGGTCGACTGCGAACGCCGAAGCGTTCGACAGTGTTCTCGCCGATCGCACGCGGCACGGCCTAGATCGCGTAGCGTTCCTGCCGACCTCCAACGAGCAGGCGGCGACGGCGGCAGCGGGCGATATCGCCCGGACGAAGGCTGCGCTCGACTATGCAACCGCGCTGGCCCGCGGGCGAACCGATCCGACGGCGTTGCATCAGGTGTATACGCTGCCCCGTCCGACGGCCGATCTTCCAGCTGGTCTGACGCGCGCACTCGCCAAGGGCGATCTCGCGGCATGGTTCGACGGACTCGCGCCGCAGGATGCCGAATACAAGGCACTGTCCGACGCCTATGTCGCATTCAGCGCCAAGGCGACGGTTGCCGCGCCGGTGCAGGCGATCCCGTCGGGTCTGATCCGTGTCGGCGATCGCGATGCTCGCGTCGCGACCATCGTCGAACAGCTCGTCGAGAGCGGATATCTGCCCGCTCCGACAAAGGCCGTTTCGATGCTTTACACGCCGGAAATCGCCGACGCCTTGAAGGGCCTCCAGACCGATTACGGCATCGCCGCCGACGGCGTGGTCGGTCCCGAAACGCTGAAAGTCCTCAACCTCGGCGCCGGGGACCGCGCGCGGGCGCTGGCGGTGGGGCTCGAACGGCGTCGCTGGCTGTCGCGGACCCCGCCGGCGACGCGGATCGACGTCAATACCGCCGCTGCGCAGCTGCGCTATTACCGCGACGGCACCATGATCGATCAACGCAAGGTGATCGTCGGCGAACCCGGCCGCGAAACGCCGGCCCTGTCCTCGCCGATCTTTCGCCTGGTCGCGAACCCCACCTGGACCGTCCCCAAATCTATCCAGAACGGCGAGATGGCCAACGTCGGTGAGGCCTATCTTGCCGAACACAACATGGTCGTCCGCGACGGCTGGATCGTCCAGCAACCGGGACCGAGCAACGCGCTCGGACTCGTCAAGTTCGACATGGCGAACGATCAGGCGATCTATCTCCACGACACCTCCGCGCCGGCGCTGTTCGAGCGCAGCCAGCGTCACCTGAGCCACGGTTGCGTCCGGGTCGAGGACGCGCTGGGATTTGCGCAGATGCTGGCGCAGGACGAAGGCGTCGCGGAGGCATGGCAGACCGCGCAGGACTCCGGCGAGATGACCTTCGTCCCCCTGCCTCGTCGTATCCCGGTCCGGTTGCTGTATCACAACGTCTACCTCGACGACGGCGGCAAGGTCGCATTCCGCACGGATCCCTATGGCTGGAACGATCCGATCGCCGAACAGCTCGGGTTCGCCAAAGCGTCGGCAAAGCGTGCGGAGGCGCAAGCGATCGATATCGGGCCCTGAGCTACCGGGTCTGAACGCCACGCGAGGCGACTTGCGCGACCGGATAAGAACCGTAGCTGTTCTTTTACGACTGCACGCTACGATCGGCGCATCGACCCGCACGCGAAAGTAAGACTGCATGAAGATCGCTGCCCTGATCCGAGCCTATCATCGCCCGGAACAGCTCGGCCTGTTGCTTGACCGGCTCGATGGTCCGCTGTGGGCACCGTTCGTTCACATCGACCGCAAGTCCGATATCGAGCTGTTCGCGAACTTGCGGAACAAGGCGCCGTTCCTGACCAACCGCGTTCAGGTGAACTGGGGCGGCCTGAGCCAGGTCGAGGGAGTCCTCCGCCTCCTGCGCGCCGCGCTCCGCGATCCGACGATCACGCATTTCTATCACATGAGCGGTCAGTGCTACCCTGTGAAAAGCGATGACCAGATCCGTGAACGGATCGCACGCTTCCCGGTCGGCTCGGCCAACCTGATGGAGCTGACAGCCATGCCCGTCAGCCACAAACCGCTGGAACGCTACACCAGGCGGTGGCTTCACGACGTTCAAAATCCGATCGCATGGCGGATCCTGAGCCGGCTGTTCCCCCGCATGCCGGACAAATCGTTGAGCAAGTTGCGCGGCATCGCCTTGCATGGCGGCGGCGCATGGTGGCTGTTCGAGCGCCAGACGGTGGAAAAGATGCTGCAGTTCCTCGACGAAAACCCGTGGTACTGGCGGCTGTTCAAATATACGGACTGCCCTGACGAGATGCTCCTTCACTCGCTCGTCGCGCCGCTCGGGATCACGATCGGCGGGACGTCGCCGACGGCGGACACGTGGATTCAGGGCAAGGCGCACCCGGAAACCGTGACCGAGTCCATGCACAGGGGCTTCGTCGAGGGGCCAGCACTGTTCGGTCGCAAGTACATCGATTTCCATCCAGCCTTAACCTAGATTTATGCACAAGCGACGCTCCGCGAAACGATCGTAACCGTTTCATTCCATTCATTCATTTTCAACGGCGCGGCCTGTAAGGCCCCACAAGACCTGAAGGATGTGGTTGATGCGGCTGTCGGTATTGCTAAGCGCCTATAACGACGCCCCTTATGTGGAACGCGCCGTGACCAGCGTGCTTCGGCAGACCTACGCCGATTTCGAATTCATCATCATCAATGACGGCTCGACCGATGGCTCGACCGAAATCCTGCGCCGGCTGGCGAACGCCGATCCTCGTATCGTGCTGGTCGAACAGGAGAATCGCGGGCTGGTCGCCAGCCTGAACCGCGGCTTCGCGATGGCCAAGGGCGATCTCGTCGCCCGGATGGACGGCGACGACGAGTGCCTGCCGCACCGGTTTGCGACGCAGCTCGCCTTTTTCGACGCGCATCCCGAGTACGGCGTCGTCGGCTGCCAGCAGTTGAACGTCGACGTCCACGGCCGGACGATCAAGCTGATCGACGATTATCCACGCAATTTCGAGACGTTCCTGGCCGCGATGGAGTTCAAACCGATCATGAGCCATCCGGGCTCGATGATCTCGCGCGCCGCATTCGAGAAGGTCGGTGGATACCGTGCCATGTATCGCCACTGCGAGGATTACGACCTCTGGCTGCGGCTGTCGCAAATCACCAAGTTATGCAGCGTCGATGACGTGCTGCTCCGCTACTGCGTCAACGACGGACAGGTGACGATCCAGCACCTTCTCCACACCGCGGTCGGGGCCACCGTCGCATGGGAAGCCTATCTTCAGTACAGCAAGGGCCGCCCGGATCCGACCTCCGGCCTGGCGGCGTTACCGGACGTCGGTCATCTGGGCGAGCTCGATGCCATTTTCGGCGAGCCCGGCATCGCGCGCAGGGTTCGCGCGCGCGTCGCGCCGAAGCTGCTCTATTCGTTGCCCGCGCTGAAGTCGGGCGGCGTCAAGCTGGTCGGCGAGTATGTCGCGGAGGGCGGCGAGCGTCGGCCTGCGACACGCGCGGTCGGACGGCTGCTCCGCCACGGCCAGTTGCGCGGCGCAGGGCAACTCGCGGCCAGCCTGTGTCGCTCGTATCTCATGCCGAGGGGCTGATCGATGGCGGTGCGTAAAGCCGCGATGTGGTCGGTCAGCGGCCAGTGGCTCGTCTTCGCGTTCAACTTCGCGGTCAGCGTCTACCTGGCGCGCTACCTGCTGCCGCCATCGGCGTTCGGCACGTTCTCGGTCGGGTTCGCAGCGGCAGGCGTTATCTCCAACCTGCAGGATTTCGGGCTCAACCGGTATCTCGTGCGGGCCGAGAAACTGACCGATCAGGTCCTCGACACCTGCACCACCATCACGCTGTGCGTGGGCGCCGCGATCTGTGCCGTGATCGCCGCGTTGAGTATGCCGATGGCATGGTATTATTCCAACACACAGCTTATCCCCATCATGCTGCTGATCGCCGCGGCCTTCTTGCTGTTACCGTTCAACACCGTGCCGATCGCGCTGCTGCAGCGCGCGGTCGACTTCAAGACCTTGGCGTTCATCAACATGGCGGCCGCCGCGGCCAACGCGATCGTGTCCGCCGGTTTCGCCTTGCTCGGCTACGGTCCCGTGTCGCTGGCGCTTGGCTTCTTCGCACAACAGATCGCGCGCGCGACGATGGCGCAGCTGCTCGGTCCGCGGAGGGTGCGCTTCCACCTCAGTTTCGCGGGAGCCAAGCCGATCATCTCGTTCGGCTCGGGGACGACCGTACTCGCGGTCAGCGGCGCGATCGGAACGCGGTCTCCCGACCTCATCATCGGCAACGTCCTCGGCATGCACGCGGTCGGCCTGTTCGGACGCGCGGCCGGCATGGTCGACGGCCTGCGCATGCTCCTCAACGGCGGCCTGGCGGCCGTGTTCTTCAGTCATTTCGCACAGCTGATCCGGACCAGGACGGCGCTGGACCAGCCGTACCGCGACCTTGTCGGCTGCTACACCAGCGTGATGTGGCCCGCGATGCTGCTGCTGTCGTTGCTGTCCGCGCCGATCGTCACGATGATCTACGGCGCAGGTTGGGGCGAGGCCGCGCTGGCGCTGCGCTGGGTGGCGTTGAGCGAGCTGATCTTCTTCGCGCTGCCGCTTCATACCGAGGTGCCGCTGATGTCGGGCCATCTGCGACAGCTGCTGATCCGCAACCTCATGGATACCGCTGCGGCGCTGATCTGTCTCGCGTGCCTCGTCCGGTTCGGACTGGAGGCCGCGGCGATCGCGCGGCTCGTCTATGCCGGCATTTGGTACGTGATCTACATCGGCCTGATCCAGCGCATCGTCGGCTTTTCGGCACGCGCGTTGCTCTCGACCTACGCCAAGAGCGCCACGAGCACACTGGCCGCGTGTCTGCCGTTGCTCCTGCTGGTGCGGGACGGCCAGATCCTGTCGGTGAGGATGGCGATTTCGGCGGTGCTGGGCGCCGCGCTCTGGGTCCTTGCGCTCGCCTTGCTCGATCATCCGACATGGCGCGAAATCCGCCGCGCCGTGAGTGGCCTGCGACTGTCGCTGTCGCGCGAGGCGAGGACCTGATCCGGCGCGACGGTCGAACGCAACTCCCACGCACTCTATCGGCCGACATTGAGTGGCAGGATCGATTTGATTGTCTCCGTGGATACGATTAGCCACACAGCAACAAGCCCATGAGATCGTCTATTCGTCGTGCCCGATAGCCCCGCCGCCCCTCCAGGTGATGACACGCCACCGAGCCATACCGAGCGTGCGCAACGGACCAGTGTCATGTTGATGGCGATGGTCGAGCAGTTCGGCGGGAAGGCCGCGACCAAGCACCGCGTGCGCGATCTTTCGGTCAGCGGCATACGCATCGACAATGCCGTCGGCTTGCGCCCCGGTACCACGATCCTGATCTCGGTCGGTGCGCTTCAAGCCATCGGCGCGACCGTCCAGTGGGTCCGGAACGGGTTCGCAGGCATCGCCTTCGCCGAACTGATCGATCCCGTCGATGCCCACAAGAAGGCCGCGATCGCGCCGACCGTGCCCGCAAAGCCGGTGACGATGGAGACGCCCCGGGTCGTGCCACCGCCGACGGCCGGCTGGATCGAAGAACTGCGAAACCCCTACCGCAAGCTCTGAGCACGTGGCCCGTATCTGCGGGATGACGTTGCCGGCCCCTGCGATACGAGCTCCGCGCCATCCATGCGCCGCAGCGAACACTCGGCTAACCTGAATTAAGAACAAATACTCGACCAAACCGATACGGGCGTTAGGGTATCGACATGACCCCGCAATCCAGAGCTTTCCTCGGCGAGCTAATCTCCGAGGCGGTCGCGATCTGTATCGTGATGACCTTCGGCCTGTCGGTCGCCGCCATGTACACGCTCTACGATCCGAGCCCGTACAAGACCGCGTACTGGGGCGTCTGCATGACCTGGGGCATGGCGGTGTCGATCTCGATCTATGTTACCGGCGCGGTATCGGGAACGCATGCCAATCCCGGCGTGACGCTGGCGCTCGCGCTGTACCGCGGCTTCCCCTGGAAGAAGGTGATCCCCTATTGGTGTGCGCAACTGATCGGTGCGTTCATCGGCGCGGCGATCGTCTATGCGCTGTATTACAACGTGATCGATCACTTCAACGCAACGCAGAACCTGACGCGCTCGGGCGGCGGCGCGGCGGGCGTCTTCTTCACCGCGCCCGGCCTCGCGGTGACGACGATGAAGGGCTTCGTCGACGAGATCATCTTGACCGCGATCCTGGTCTTCGGGATCTTCGCGATCACCGACGAGTTCAACACCATGGCTCCGCAGGCGAATTTCGGGGCGATCGTGATCGGCCTTCTGGTCGCGGTGATCGGCGCCTCGATGGGATATCTGGAAGCCTGGGCAATCAATCCTGCCCGCGATCTCGGCCCGCGCACCTTTGCGTGGCTCATGGGGTGGGACAGATCCGCGTTCCCTGGCGTTGGGGGGTATTGGTGGGCACCGATCGCGGGTCCGTTGATCGGGGCGATCATCGGCGGCGGTCTGCAGCATCTGCTGATCCGGCCGTTCCTGCCGCGCGACAAGCCTGTCGCCGGCCCGCAATAAGTCTAGGAGTGTAAGGCGTGAGCGACACCATCATCCTGGCGATCGACCAGGGCACGACCTCGACGCGGAGCATGACGTTCGGCACCGACGGCGTCCCCCGCCAGACCGTTCGTCGCGAATTCGCCCAGCACTACCCGCAATCGGGCTGGGTCGAGCACGACGCCGAGGACATCTGGCGCGATACCGTCGAGACGCTGAAGGAAGCGGCCGAAGCGGATGGCGGCAAGGTCGCGGCGATCGGCATCACCAACCAGCGCGAGACGGTGGTGGTATGGGACCGCAAGACCGGCAAGCCCGTCCACAACGCGATCGTCTGGCAGGATCGCCGCACGGCCAAGCTCTGCGCGCAGTTGAAGGCGGACGGCAACGAGCCGCTCGTACGCGAGCGGACCGGGCTGATCCTTGATCCGTATTTCTCGGGCACCAAGCTCAAATGGATCCTCGACAACGTCGACGGCGTCCGTGCCCGTGCCGACAAGGGCGACCTCGCATTCGGGACGATCGACAGCTTCCTGCTGTGGCGGCTCACCGGCGGCAAGGTCCACGCGACCGACGCATCCAACGCCTCGCGTACCTTGCTGTTCGACATCCACAAGGGCGCCTGGGACCAGGACATGCTGCGCATGCTCGATATCCCCGAAAGCCTGCTGCCCGAGGTCAAGAACAACAGCACGATCTTTGGTGAGACCACCTCCGACCTGCTCGGCAAGGCGGTGCCCATCGGCGGCATGGCGGGCGACCAGCAGGCTGCCGTAGTCGGCCAGGCGTGTTTCCAGCGCGGCGATGCCAAATCCACCTACGGCACCGGCTGTTTCGTCCTTCTCAACACCGGCAAGGAAGCGGTGACGAGCAAGAACGGCATGCTCACGACGATCGCCTATCAGCTCGACGGCGAGATCACCTATGCGCTCGAAGGGTCGATCTTCGTCGCGGGCGCCGCCGTGAAGTGGCTCCGCGACGGACTGGGCCTGATCAACCGCGCCGCGGATACCGACGACATGGCGACCAAGCTCGATGGCAATGGCGACGTCTTCATGGTGCCTGCGTTCGTCGGCCTCGGCGCGCCGCACTGGGATCCGGACGCGCGCGCCAGCATCACCGGCCTCACCTTCGCTGCGACCGGATCGCACATCGCTCGCGCCGCACTGGAGTCGGTCGCCTACCAGACCGCCGACCTGATGAACGCGATGGTCGCGGACGGTGCGCGCGATGCCCGCCAGATCCGTGTCGATGGCGGCATGGCGGCGAACGACTGGTTCTGCCAGTTCCTTGCCGACATGCTCGACACCGACGTCGTCCGGCCCGCCAACATCGAGACGACGGCTGCGGGCGCGGCGTTCCTCGCCGGCATGGCGGTGGGCATCTGGAACGGCCCCGACGACATTGCCGCCGCGTGGAAGGAAGACCGGACTTTCGCCCCGAGGATGAAGGGCGACGAGCGGACCGCGCTGATGGCTGGCTGGCAGGAAGCCGTCGATCGAACCAGCTCGAGGGCCAAGGCATGACCGTTCCGAACGCAAAGATCGATGTCGACCTGCTCGTCATCGGCGGCGGCGTCAATGGCACCGGGATCGCGCGCGACGCCGCCGGTCGCGGGCTCAGCGTGATGCTGGTCGAGCGCGACGACCTCGCCTCGCACACCTCGTCATCGAGCACCAAGCTGATCCACGGCGGTCTGCGCTACCTCGAATATTACGAGTTCCGACTGGTCCGCGAAGCGCTCGCCGAACGCGAGAAGTTGATCGACGTCGCGCCGAATCTGATCCGACCGATGCGGTTCGTCATGCCGCTCGCCGCCGGGATGCGGCCGGCCTGGCTGATCCGCCTCGGCCTGTTCCTCTACGATCACATCGGCGGTCGCACCCGCCTGCCCAAGTCGATCGGCGTACGGCTCGACAAAACCAAATGGGGCGCGGGCCTGAAGCCGATCCGCCACGGCTTCGTCTATTCGGATGGCTGGGTCGACGATGCGCGCCTGGTGGTGCTGAACGCGCTCGACGCGGCCGAGCGCGGTGCGCAGATCCGCACGCACACCAGCTTCGAAGGCGCCCGACGGGAGAGCGACCATTGGGTTGCGACGCTCGGCGACGGCACCAAGGTTACCGCACGGGCCATCGCCAACACCTCCGGCCCCTGGGTGAGCAAGGTGCTCGCAGAGATGCCCCAAGCAACCGCCGAGCGTCCGCCCCGCCTCGTCAAGGGCAGCCACATCATCGTGACCAAGCTGTTCGAGGGCGAACACGCGTACATCCTCCAGAACCCCGACAAGCGGATCATCTTCGCGATCCCCTATGAGGACGACTTCACGCTGATCGGCACCACCGACAAGCCCTATGAAGGCGATCCGTCGCATCCGACGATCGACCCCGACGAGACCGAATATCTCTGCGACAGCGTCAACCGGTACTTCACCCGACAGATCGGCGCGGGCGATGTCGTCGGCAGCTATTCCGGCGTCCGCCCGCTGTTCGACGACGGCAACGAGAACGCCTCCGAAGTCACTCGCGACTATGTCCTGCGCCTCGGCACCGCCGAAGCGCCGCAGATCCTGTCCGCGTTCGGCGGCAAGATCACGACCTATCGCCGCCTCTCCGAACACGCGCTTGAGGACCTCGCGCCGTTCCTCCCCGCGATGGCCAAACCCTGGACCGCGGGCGTTCCCCTGCCTGGCGGCGATCTGCCCAACAGCGATTTCGCCACGTTCCTGAAGACGGTCCACGCACGCTGGCCATTCCTCGACGCGGCAAACGCGCTTCGTATGGCGCGCGCTTACGGTACGCGGATCGAGCGCGTGCTCGGCGACGCGACGAGCCTCGACGATATCGGACATGGTCTATCCAAGCGCGAGATCGACTATCTGGTCGACGAAGAATGGGCGCTCACCGCGGAAGACATCCTGTGGCGGCGGACCAAGCTCGGTCTACACGGTGGCGAGCCCCTCAAGGCCGCGGTGGAGGCGTATCTTCAGGACCGTACGGGAGGTGGCGAATCGTCGTGAACCGGGACGACCGCCGCGCTAGCTGGCTCGGTCGTCCGCTATAGCCTTCACCGCCTCCGTTCGGTTCGCTTTAGAGACCGAGCGGACGTTTTTCGCGGATATGATCCATCAGCAGCCGCAAAGCAGTTGGAACGTGCCTGCGGCTGGAATAATACAAGTGATAGCCGGGGCCGCTGGTCGCATGTGCTTCGAGCACACGACACAGACTACCATTTTCGAGATGCGCCCTCAGCAGCGGCTCCATCGCGTACATCAGGCCGCCGCCTTCGAGCGCCATCGCGAGCATTGCCTGGCTCTCGTTGACGGTGATCCGTCCGGACACCGGGACCGCAAACTCGCCATCGGGGCCGTCGAACTCCCACCGGTATATCCGATCGTCGCCGAGCCGTATTCCGATACACTGGTGATGCTGGAGTTCGTCGGGGTGTTCCGGCGTGCCTGCGCGATCCAGATAGGCCGGGGATCCGGCGACGATCCAGCATAGATCCGCCGACAGGCGCTGCGCGATCATGTCCTCCGGGACGGTCCCGCCGTGACGGATGCCGGCATCGAAGCCTTCGCTGGTGATGTCGATCATCTGATTGGTCGCGACGACGTCGACCTCGATGTCCGGATAACGTTCCAGGAACGATGGGAGCACCGGGCCGAGCAACAGCGTCGCGGCGTCGGCGGCGACGTTCAGCCTGATCCGACCGGCAGGCGCATCGCGGTACCGATTGAGCCGCTCGACCGCTTCGCCGACGATTTCCAGCGGACGGCCGATCGTTGCCTGAAGCTCCTCACCCGCCGCGGTCAGCGTGACCGCGCGATTGGTACGGTTGAGCAGGCGAACGCCGAGACGCGTCTCCAGCGCTTTCAACGCATGGCTAAGACCCGACGCACTGAGACCGAGTTCGAGCCCCGCCCGACGAAAATTACGGTGACGCGCGATCGCAAGAAAATAGGTCAGCTCCGTCAGATCGGAACGAGGGGCAGGCATCGCGGTACGTCTTTCCTCACACGGTGTCGGTCTCGCACTCTTGTAGAGAGGCGGCCTTTGCTGGCCATCCCCTTTCAAGAATGCGGACAGGCAACCATTCACGACTGCTGCCAGTTCGATCGGTGCTCGAACCCAGACGCCGTACGCCGCTTCCGCGACCAGCGTTCGCGTCCTCGCCTACCCCACCATGAGCGCTGCTCATCGACGCATGTAGCTGGCGTCATCGACAAGATGGGAAACTCTCTCCTTACAATGAGTTATAGTGGATTGGCCGCTCGGTACGAGCGCGGCACGCCATGCATTCGCCAATCGGGCCTTCCGAACCGGCGCGGCGCGGCACACAGAGGACGATGACGATGAACGGATCAGGGGAAATCGACGTGTCGCGTCGTGGAATTCTTATCGGGGGGGCCGCGTCTGCGGCGATGGTTGCGGTTCCGACGGGCGGTGCGGACGCCGCTGTCGGTCAGCCGCAGCCGCAACCCAGCATGATGCCGGTGTCGTTCGAGGTGAACGGCAAGCGCCGGACGCTGCAGGTCGACACGCGCACCACGCTGCTCGACGCGCTGCGCGAGAACATGAAGCTGACCGGCACCAAGAAGGGTTGCGATCACGGTCAGTGCGGTGCCTGCACCGTCATCGTCGACGGCAAGCGGATTAACTCGTGCCTCAGCCTCGCGGTAATGCATGAGGGCGACAAGATCACCACGATCGAAGGCCTCGGCACCGTCAAGGACCTGCACCCGATGCAGGCCGCGTTCGTCAAGCATGATGGCTATCAGTGCGGTTATTGCACGCCGGGGCAGATCTGCTCGGCCGTCGCCGTACTTGGCGAAATCAAGGCGGGCGTCCCCAGCCACGTCACCGGAGACCTCACCGCCAAGCCGACCGCGTCCAACGCCGAGATGCGCGAACGGATGAGCGGCAACATCTGCCGGTGTGGCGCCTATTCCAACATCCTCGAAGCGATGACGGAAGTCGCGGGAGTCGACGCATGAAGCCCTTCACCTACGAGCGCGCCAAGACCGCGGCCGATGCCGCCAAGTCCGCGCTGCGTCCCGGCACCAAGTTCATCGCCGGCGGCACCAATCTGCTCGATCTGATGAAATTGCAGATCGAGGCGCCGCAGCATCTGGTCGACGTCAATGGCCTCGGCTTCGACAAGATCGAGGCGACGCCGCAGGGTGGTCTCCGTATCGGTGCATTGGTCAGCAACAGCGATCTCGCCGCCGACACCCGCGTCCGCCGAGACTACGGCGTGCTCACGCGCGCGATCGTCGCCGGTGCATCGGGCCAGTTGCGCAACAAGGCGACGACGGCGGGCAACCTGCTCCAACGCACGCGCTGCCCGTATTTCTACGACACCAACCAGGCCTGCAACAAGCGCAAGCCCGGCTCGGGTTGCGCAGCCGTTGGCGGTTTCAGCCGCCAGCTCGGCGTGATCGGTACCAGCGACGCGTGCATCGCGACCTATCCCGGCGACATGGCGGTGGCGATGCGCGTGCTCGACGCGACGGTCGAGACCGTCAACGCGCAAGGAGCCGCACGCTCTATTCCGATAGCGGATTTCCACCGCCTTCCCGGCACGACCCCGCATGTCGAGACTGCGCTGGCACCCGGCGAACTGATCACCGCGGTGACGTTGCCCAAGCCGATCGGCGGCACGCATATCTACCGCAAGGTGCGTGATCGCGCGTCCTACGCCTTCGCGCTCGTCTCGGTCGCGGTCGTCGTACAGAAGGACGGCACCGGCCGGGTCGCGGTCGGTGGCATCGCGCCGCGACCTTGGCGCGTCGAGGCGGCGGAAGCTGCCATGCCGCAGGGGGCGAAGGCCGTCACCAACCGGCTGCTGGCTGGCGCACGGCCGACGGAAGAAAACGCCTTCAAGGTCTCGTTGACCGAACGGGCACTAGCATCAGCGATTGCGGAGGCCCGCGCATGAAGTTCACCACGCCTGCGGGCACCAATCCGATCGACCAGATGAAGGTCGTCGGCAAGCCGCACGTCCGTATCGATGGTCCGCTCAAGACCACCGGCGGCGCGCCCTACGCCTATGAGCATCACGAGGTGGCGAACCCCGCCTACGGCTACATCGTCGGCTCGGGCATCGCAAAGGGGCGGATCGCCTCGATGGACCTCGCGGATGCGAAGGCGGCACCCGGCGTGCTCGCGATCGTCACCGCTGCCGATGCGGGCAAGCTCGGCAAGGGCAAGATGAACACCGCCAAGCTGCTCGGCGGACCCGAGATCGATCATTATCACCAGGCGATCGCGGTCGTCGTCGCGGAAACCTTCGAACAGGCCCGCGCCGCCGCGGCGCTCGTGCGTGTCGACTATACCCGCGCCAAGGGTCGCTTCGATCTCGACGCCGCCAAGCCCACCGCGACCAAGCTCACCGGCGACAATGCCGACAGCGCCGTCGGCGATTTCGCGGGCGCGTTCGCCAGCGCGCCGGTCAAGCTCGACCAGAACTACACCACCCCCGATCAGAGCCATGCGATGATGGAGCCGCACGCGTCGATCGCGTCGTGGGAAGGCGACAAGCTGACGGTCTGGACCTCGAACCAGTGGATCACGCCGACCAAGGCCGATCTGGCCACCACGCTCGGTCTGCCGCCGGAGAATGTCCGCCTGATCTCGCCCTATGTCGGCGGCGGCTTTGGCGGAAAGCTGTTCTTGCGCGCGGACGCCGTCATGGCGGCGCTCGGCGCGCGTGCTGCCAAGCGGCCGGTCAAGATCGCCCTCACCCGGCCGTTCATGACCAACAACGCGACGCATCGTCCCGCGACGATCCAGCGCGTCCGGATCGGTACCGACAAAGCCGGAAAGATCCTCGCGATCGGGCATGAGAGCTGGTCGGGCGATCTTCCCGATGGCGGCCCCGAGGCAGCCGTGCTCCAGACCCGACTGCTCTATGCGGGCGCGAACCGTCTGACGACGATGCGCCTCGCGGTACTCGATCTGCCCGAGGGCAACGCGATGCGTGCGCCCGGTGAGGCTCCAGGCCTGATGGTGCTCGAAGTCGCGATGGACGAGATGGCGGAAAAGCTCGGGATCGATCCGATCGAATTCCGCGTGATGAACGACACCCAGACCGATCCGGAAAAGCCCGGCCGTCGTTTTTCGCAGCGTCAGCTGGTCAAGTGCCTGCGCACCGGTGCCGATCAGTTCGGCTGGTCGCGGCGTAATCCCAAGCCCGCGCAGGTACAGGACGGCCGCTGGCTCGTCGGCATGGGCGTCGCGTCTGCATTCCGCAACAACGTCAACCAGAAGTCCGGCGCGCGCGTGCGGCTGGACGGCAAGGGTATCGTCACCGTCGAGACCGACATGACCGATATCGGCACTGGCAGCTACACGATCATCGCGCAGACCGCGGCCGAGATGATGGGCGTCGGCATGGACAAGGTCGTCGTAAAGCTCGGCGATTCGGCGATGCCGAGCTCGGCCGGCTCGGGCGGCCAGTGGGGCGCGAACAGCTCGACGGCGGGTGTCTATGCGGCCTGCGTCAAGCTCCGCGAGGCAGTTGCGCAGAAGCTCGGCTTCAACATGACCGACATCTCCTTCAGCGATGGGGAAGTGCGCTCGGGCGGCAACCGCGTGGCACTCGCAAAGGCGGCGGCCGGCGGCGAGATCGTCGTCGAGGACACGATCGAGTTCGGCGACCTCGACAAGCAGTACCAGCAGTCGACCTTCGGCGCGCATTTCGTCGAGGCCGGCGTCGATCGGTACACCGGCGAAGTGCGGATCCGCCGCATGCTCGCGGTGTGTGCAGCAGGCCGCATCCTCAACCCGAAGACCGCCCGCAGCCAGGTGATCGGCGCGATGACGATGGGCGTCGGCGGATCGCTGATGGAGGAACTCGCGGTCGACAAGCGCTTCGGCTTCTTCGTCAACCACGACCTCGCCAGCTACGAAGTCGCGGTCCACGCCGACATCCCGCACCAAGACGTCGTCTTCCTCGACGAGGCCGATCCCACCACCTCGCCGATGAAGGCGAAGGGTGTCGGCGAGCTGGGCCTGTGCGGTGTCGGCGCGGCGATCGCCAACGCGGTCTACAACGCAACCGGCGTGCGGGTACGCGACTATCCGATCACGCTCGAAAAGCATCTCGCCAAGCTGCCGCTCGTGGCGTGATGCTCCAGTGCCGGCGGGACGCCTTCCGCCGGCACTGGCCGTCGAGCCGATCGACGAGGTGGATCGGAATGACGATCAAACGACCACGATGCTATTTAGCGATGCGGGCGTGGCTTGAGCCGCAACTATCCCGGCAAGAGGCCCGCGGCGCGATAGCTGTCGATCATCGTATCGAAGAGCGCGATATCCGAACGGCCTCGCGCGAACAATTGTGCACCCGCAACCGCCGCATAGATCGCCCTTGCCCGGGTTTCGCTCTCGGCGGATCCGACGATGTCGGCTTCGACGAGCAGTTTGCTCAGCCACGCGACGTTGACGTCGGCGAAGCCCTGCACCTCGGTCTTCACGGCATCCGGAAGATCGTCGTATTCGGCCGCCATGAAACTCGACAGGCAGATCCGGTTATCGTTCGAGAGCGATTTGCGAAAGATCTCGGGATAGCGGCGAAGCGCATCGCGCGCGCGTGGTGTCTCGTCCGAGATCGCCGCCAATTGGGCGACGGTATCTTCCCAATAACGCCGCGCCACTGCCGCACCGAGATCGGCCTTGGTCGGGAAATGATGGTAGATGCTGGGCGCCTTGATCCCGACCTCGGCCGCGATGTCGCGGAAATTGAGGCCGGTATAGCCGTGCGCCATCGCGCTTCGCTTGGCCGCAGCGAGCACGGCTTCCCTGGAGTTCGAACTCGCCATCTGCCCTGTCCATTCATAAACCGACCAAGTGATAGATAGACGTTGACGCGAGGCAGGCAAGTGCGCATTTGGTGACTACCGATCACTTGGTAGGGACACGCCATGACCGTTCAAATGTCGCCATCGACCGCAAAGCTCCGCCTGTTCACTTCGCCTTCGGCCTTCCCCAACCCGCAGCGCCTGCGCATCTTCCTGCACGAGAAAGGCATCGCGGACCGCTTCGACGAAACGGTTTACGACATGTCGCCGGTCGGCGAGCAGCGCCAGTGGAAGCACCTCAAGATGAACCCGTGGGGCGAGACGCCGACGCTCGAACTGGCGGATGGCAGCTTCATTTCGGAGACCGCCGCGGTCGTACGCTATCTCGACCAGGCCTATCCGGGGCGGCGGATCATGGGCGAGACGCCGGAGCAGCAGGGGCTCGACGCGATGTGGGACAACCGGATCTGGGTGCACATCCTCTACCGGATCACGACCGCGTTCCATGTCCTGCACCAGGGACTCGGGCCGAAGCTCGAGCTGACCGCGAACGCCGCGTGGGGCGAGCATTGCCGCAAGGAAGCGCTGTCCCATACCGCGCTGATCGACCGCCATCTGTCCGATGGTCGTGACTGGATGCTCGGCGGCGACGAACCGACTTTCTCGGATATCACGATGGCGACCGCGATCGCGTTCTCGAAGTTCAAGGTGAACGCGATGCCGCTCGACGAGCGCTATGAGCATGTCGATGCGTTCTGGCAGCGCTGGCAGGGCCGGCCGACGTTCCTCGCCGCCTATGCGGATCGCAGCAGCGGCGTGCCGGAACTCGACGATCGGCCATAGCATATGCCCGCGTCGGTCGATGATCCCGACGCTTCGATACTGCCGCACGCGTCGAGGTTCGATCGACGCGTGTGGCTCGTCCTCGGCATCGTCGAGGGACGATGCGTTACGCGAAACCAGGCGGGCGGTATCCGAACGCCAAGGCATATCGGTCGCGCCCCCCTGCAACCGCACGCATTCATGGAATCCGGCGGGGAACTCACGTCTGGTTGGCAAGCCCCTCGATGATGAACACACGGTACTCGGCACCTTTGAGGCGGTGCTCGCGTGCCTCGCGATATAGCGGGCTGTCATACCAGCCATGGGCCTCGGCGACGGACGCGAACTCCAGGATGACCGCGCCGTCGACTGCCGTACCTTCGAGCGTCTCGACCGCACCATAGAAAGCGAGCGGGGTGATCGCATGCCCGTCGCGTGCCAGTGGTGCGGCCTGCTGATAGGCGGTGAATTCTGCCGCATCGGTGATGCGATCGCGGACGAAGACGACATAGGCGGTCATAGGTTTTCCTTCCCAAAGTGCGGGGGACGATCAGGCGCTGCGCAGGACCGTCTTGAGGTTCATGAACTCGTGCAAGCCATATGGACCCAATTCGCGCCCATGTCCGGACGCCTTGATACCGCCGAACGGTGCTTCGGGGGAGGATGCGAGCATCTGGTTTATGGCGGTCATGCCCGCCTCGATATCGCGCACGAACCGCTCCTGCTCGTCGGGGTCGTTGGTCCATACCGATGAGCCGAGGCCGTAGGGGATCGCATTGGCGATCCGGATCGCCTCCTCGATATCCGCGGCGCGGAAGACCATCGCGATAGGTCCGAACAGTTCCTCCGCCATGAAGGGGCTGTCGAGCGGCAGGTCGACGAGTATCCCCGCCGACAGGAACGCGCCCTTGCCGGGCAGCGCCTCGCCGCCGAACAACAGGCGCGCCCCCGCGGTCTTCGCTTCGGCCAGCTGTCCGAGCACGGTGTCGCGCTGCTCGATGCTCGACAACGGCCCCATGTCGGTCGCGACGTCCATCGGATCGCCTGCCGTCACCGCGCGCATCGCCGCGGAGAATTTCGCGAGAAAAGCGTCGTAAATGTCCGCATGAACGATCATCCGCTTCCCACAGATGCAGGATTGCCCAGTGTTTTGGATTCGCGCGGTGACCGCCTGCTTTACCGCAGTGTCCAGATCCGCCGACGGCATCACGATAAACGGATCCGACCCGCCAAGTTCGAGGACGACCTTCTTCAGAGCTCGGCCCGCTTGCTCGGCAACGGCACGCCCTGCCCCCTCGCTACCCGTCAACGTCACGGCGACGACACGGTTGTCGGCGATAATGTCGGCGACTGCAGAGGATTTGATCGCCAGGTTTTGGAATACCCCGTCGGGACCGCCGGCGGCGATTACCATCTCTTCCATCAACTGCGCGCAGCCCTGTACGATGCTCGCGTGTTTCAGCAGGCCGACATTGCCCGCGAGGATCGTTGGCGCAATGAAGCGGACTGCCTGCCAGTATGGGAAATTCCACGGCATGATCGCCAGCACCGGCCCCTGCGGCAGATACCGCACCTCCGCCGAGCCACCACCCGACAAGTCGATGTGGACGGGCTCGAGCATTGTCGGGCCTTGTTGCGCATAGTAGCGGAATGCCGCTGCACACTTCCGGACTTCGGCCAACGCGGAGGCATGCGTCTTGCCCATTTCCGCTACCGCCATCCGGGCAAGCCGGTCGTCGTTCGCCTCATATTCTTCGGCGATCCGTTCAAGCAGCGCGGCGCGCTCCGATATGGCCACGTCGCGCCAGTCACGAAAGGCCGCCGCTGCCTTGTCGAGCTTTGCATCGACCTCCGCTCCGGTGAGCTCGGGATAAGTTGCGATTTCGTCCCCGGTTGCGGGATTGATGCTGCGAAACATGGAGCCTCCTGGGCGTATCGTTGCGTATGACGACACCTGTCAAACCAATGCGGTCGCGAAGACGGAGTTCCTGCGTGATCGCGCGGGATAGGTGCAGTCGCGACAGACCGGTATCCGCGGGCGTTCGGCGCGGCCTTGCGGTCGACTACCGATCATTCCTGCAAAAGAACACCACTGCGCTAAGAGTTCTCGGATGCCCGTCAGCGGACGTCCACGTCGGTTGCCCCATGGTCCAGTGGGCACGCTGGGTAACGTCGCCCTGCCGACGCCGATCTTTCCTCTCGGTATCGATCAACCGGTCGTGTAGTGGAGCCGCACGCGCTGCTTCCAGTTGGCAGCGCAGTGACGGATCAAGATCAACGCATGGCTCGCAAGCATTCGAAACACGGCCCGTACGAAGACACGAATGTGGACGAAGAGGTTGCAGCGACGGTGCCACCCTGCTGGTTATGTGGTCGGCCGACCGGCAAGACCATCGTCTGGCACCACCCCGTACCCAAGAGCCGCGGCGGCCGCGATGTCGTACCGATGCACCCGATTTGCCAGCAGACCGTGACAGCCAATTTCACGAACTCCGAGCTTGAGCGTCACGGGATGAATGCCGAAGCGCTGCTGGCCGAACCTGCGGTGCGCAAATTCGTCGATTGGGTCGCCAAGAAAGACCCCGATTTCACCGCTGGCACGACCAAGAAACAGCGCTGAGGCGAACCAGACCGTCGTCGACAACGGCTGTCCGGGACGCGTCCGACCATCGCTCCGACGGGCCAGAGCTGCGATCGACCACAATGCGGGATCGATACTGCTCGGCGGCATGGATCAGCGCGATGGCTTGGCGAACAGGGGGGACACGAACGCGATCGTGATGATGCCCGCGATCAGCAGGAGTATGGTCGCGATCACATGATCGTCGATCGCCTCGGCAAGCCAGCGCTCCAGAGCCAGGGCAAGTGTCAGCGCGCCGACGATCGATGCCGCCGCAAGCAGGCCGACGAGCGCCCTCTGTCGTCGGCCGGGACCGCGCCGATCGCCTCCTGCCCTACTGCCCATCAGGACGATCCGCGGGCGCGTCATTGCGCCATCGGCCTGAATGGCATCGGCCTGAATGGCATCGGCTTGAATCCGGCAATGCCGCGCAGATATTGCATCCGCGCAGTGACGATCGCGAGCGTCTCTGGCACGGTGACGATCGCCTGCTCGATGGGTGGGCGATGACGACCGATGTGCTGGCTACCCGGCAAGCCGACGCCGTCGTTGGAGATACTGAACGCGCGACTGCCATCGCGTTTGTGAATGACCAGCACGGCGTAGCGGCCTGGCCTTGGTACGGCGACACACAGGCTCACCATCCCATCGGGCGGAACGGCGGTCACGACCCGACGAAACACCTTACCCGCGCGGAGCAGCGCATCGTCGTCGGCAAGAAAATCGTCCGCGTTCGCCGGATACAATTCGAGCTTAAGCCGCCCACTCCGATCGCGCAGGCCTGACACGTCGATCCGGATACCCGGTTCGGATGCCGCGCAATCGTTGTGCAAGCCAGAGCCGATCGCGCCTGAAGGGCTCACCGCCATCGGCACCGAGCCAGGGTGTTGAAGTGCAGCGGACGTCACGCCGAGCAGGAGAGCGAGCAACATAATGTTCGGTCCTCTATAGGCAGGGCTGCCCGCAAGCGGTGCCCTGCCCTGTCTTCTCGGAAGGGAACGGCTTGACCCGTTCGGCGCGGGATCAGAAGATGTGGCGCACACCGATCGTGCCGGACAGCGTCCGCAGCGTCGGTTCGTAGCGGGTCGCCACGCCGGCATCCTGCCCGTCGAACGCCAGCTTGCTGGTCTGCGCGTAGCGGCCGCCGATCTCGAGAGTGGTCTTCGCGGCGACATTGATGCCGATGCCGGCGTCGCCGTGCCAGGTCATGCCCCAGTCCTTGCCCGAATAGCTGCTGCCGATGCCCGACGCACCGACCCGTGACAGATTGGCATCGACCCGCGATGCACCGATGCCGCCGCCGATATAGGGTACGAACACCGCGTGCAGCGGGATATCGACATAGCCGGATACACTGACATTGTACGACCGCGTCCGGCCCGACGCCGGCAGATTGCTCGTACCGAGGTCCTTTAGGTTCAGGCTGTTCCCATTATAGCCGATCGTCTGCTCGATCCGGAACATCCCGAAATCATAGCCTCCGCCGATCTCGCCGGTCAGCCCGGTCTTGTATTTCGTCTTGTCGTCGAACTGCGACGGTAGAGTGTCGACGTCGAACTTCTGCTCGGAATTTACCGAGGCGCCAGCGCGCGCGACGGCATAGATGCCGCGCGCCGGAGCATCCTGCGCCTGGGCAGCGACGGAAAAAGCAGCAGCGCCGAGGGCAATCACGCGGGCAAATACGGAACGGGTCATGGAGAAGCCTTTCTTCGGGTTCCGCCTTTCGGGGCGGTGTCGAACAGGCTGATGGCGGGAGACGATGAACGCTCGTCGTGGATTCGGTGTAGGAATGATGAAGCGGTGCCTCCATCGTTCGTCCACAATTCGCGACGAAGGCGTATGAGACCCCAGTGATCCGAAGGATTATCGCGTGACTGACCGTATCCTGATCGTCGAAGACGAACGCGAGATCGCCGAATTGCTTGCCGCCTATGTCGAGCGCGCGGGGTATGAAGTCGTGAAAGCGGGCACGGTGCAGGACGCGATCCGCGCCCACGCCCAGTCGAACCCCGCGCTCGTGCTGCTCGACATCGGCCTGCCCGGTGGCGACGGGCTCGACGTTCTCACCACGATCCGCCGCCGCGTCGACACGCCGGTCATCATGATCACCGCGCATGACGACGAGGTGACCAAGCTGTCGTCGCTCCGGATAGGTGCTGACGATTACGTGGTTAAACCGTTCAACCCGTCCGAAGTCGTCGAGCGCATCCGGGCCGTGCTGCGCCGTACGCAAGGCGCGACCAACCGCCGCACCCTGTCGGTCGGCACGTTGCTGATCGAACTCGACGCAAGGGTCGTCAGCTGTCGCCCGGCCGATGGCGGGGAGGCGATCCGGATCCTGTTGACCCCGAGCGAATTCGAGATCCTCGCGCACATGGCGCGGCAGCCGCGACGTGCCTTCACGCGCGCCGAACTGCTCGAGGCGGCTTCTCCCGACAGCGACGCATATGACCGGGTCGTCGACAGCCACCTCTCGAAACTACGGCAGAAGCTCGCGGCGGCCGGCTGCGTCGGCATGATCGAACCCGTGCGCGGAATGGGGTATCGCCTGTGGCCGGACTGCTGAACCGCATCGTCACGCGGATGGTCGTGTTGGCGGCGGCAACCACGATCATCACGATGCTGCTCGGTCTGGTCGCGTATATCGCGGCGGTTCACTACCGGCTGAGCGTGACGACGCAGCACATGCCGCCCAAGGCCCGCGAGCAACTCGAATTCCTCGTGCGGACGCACCAGGAGGGGAGCGATCGCTATTTCGACCTGTTCGACCGCTATGGCGCCAAGGCCCCGGCGATTACCGACCTGGGCTTTGTCGGGACGATCGCGCTGGTCTCGATCCTCGTCGGCGGCGGCGTCGCGATGATCTTCGCCCGCCGCATCAGCCGACCGATCACCGCGGTGGCACGCGCGGCGGCGCTCGTTTCTGCGGGCGATCGATCGGTCAGGGTGGAGCGCGGCAAGACACCGGGCGAGACCGGCGACCTGATCGAGAGCTTCAACCGAATGGCCGCCGACATCGACGCTTACGAGCGAGAACGCACCGTGCTGACCGCGGGGCTCGCGCACGAACTCCGCACGCCCCTCACCATTTTGAAGGGACGGCTGCACGGGCTGGCGGATGGCGTGATCGATCCGGCGACCGGCGAGGCCGATCGGCTGCTGCGCCAGGTTGAGCACCTGTCGCATCTGGTCGAGGATCTGCGGACCCTCGCGCATGCCGATGCGGGGGAACTTGATCTCGACAGACGACCGGTCGACCTTGCGGTGCTGCTGGGAATGGCTGTCGGCGATCTTCGCGCATCGGCAGCCGAACGCGGTGTCTCCATCACCGAGTCCTACGAAACGGTATGCGTTCGGGGCGACCCCGTCCGTTTGACCCAGGTGACGACGAACATACTCACCAACGCGATCAAGCATGCCCCCGATCACAGCACCATCGACGTCGCCGTATTTACCGCGACCGGCCATGCGATCGTCAGCGTGACCGACGAGGGCGACGGCTTCGCGCCCGCGGACGAAACGCGCATGTTCATGCCGTTCTGGCGCGCCGGCACCGACAAGCTCGCCGGCCGCCCCGGCAGCGGCGTGGGCCTCACGCTCGCGGCGAAGATCGCCGAGGCACATGGCGGACGTATCCGCGCGAAGAACCGCGTCGACCGGTCGGGCGCGTGTTTCTCGGTATGGCTGCCGCTCTGATCTTCGGCGTCTTCTTCCACGACACCTGCACCTACTCTCCATCGCATCTCCACCGTGCGCTGCTCTGTACCGAAGACCGGGATCGTCCCGGCGAGCAATCGGCGCGCATCGTCTGGCGGTCGCGCCCGGGAGAAAGATCGATGACGACATCTCGTACATTTCGCGCAGCCATCGGTGTCGCCATCCTCACCGGCACGGCGGCTAGCGCAAGCGCAGCAACCCCGGTGACCGGCAACTGGCTCACCGACGAAGGCAAGGCACTGGTCAGGATCGAACCCTGCGGAAAGGCGATCTGCGGCCGGATCGTCAAGGTGCTCAAGCAAGAGCCCGGCAAGCCGACTACCGACATTGCCAATCCCGATCCCTCGAAACGCGGCAATCCGATCGAGGGAACCTTCATCCTGACCGGGTTCATGGACGCCGGATCGATCTGGAAAGGCAGGATCTACAATCCTGACAGCGGCAAGAGCTACAATGCCCGGTTGGCAAAGAACCCCGACGGTACGCTGAAGGTCGAAGGATGCGTTGCGTTCCTGTGCCGGGGCCCGACCTGGCAACCCGCCCGCTGATCCCCTCGAAATTGCTCCGGGAGCACGACATGACGACGACATTACGCAGCGAGGCTGTGAAGGACTGCATCGGCAGCCGGATCCTGAACCCAAAGCGGGACCTGCTCGCCGGCCACCTCGCCGCCGACATCCGCAACTTGCTCGAGGAACGTGGGGTGCTGGTCTTTCCCGAAATCCACTTCACCGAAACCGAACAGATCGCGTTCACACAGACGTTGGGAACGCTGGCATCGGAGGGTAGCGACGGTCGGATGACCGCGCAGATCTCGCTCGATGCGCGGCACAATCCGGCCACCGCCGAGTTCCTCAAGGGGTCGCTCTACTGGCACATCGATGGCACGAACAGCGACGTGCCGATCCTTGCTTCGCTGCTGTCCTGCGTGGTCCCCGCGCCGAGCGGCGGGAACACGGGCTTCTGCAACACCTACGCGGCCTATGACGACCTGCCCGACGCGGAAAAAGCCGTTTACGACGCGTTGCGCGTCATCCACGGCCCGTGGGCCTCGCTCTTCTAATATCGACCCGAGCCGACGCTCGACATGCTGAAGACGATGCAGTCGCTTGGCGAAAAGGAGCTACCGCTCGTCTGGACGCACGCTTCGGGGCGGAAGTCGCTCATTCTCGGTTGCACGGCGCGCAACGTGGTCGGTCTTGCCGACCGGGAGAGCACCGCAATGCTCGTCGGCCTCCGCGAATGGGCGACGAGTCCCCGGTTCAGCTACAGCCACAGTTGGAAGGCGGGCGACCTCGTCATGTGGGACAATACCGGGACGATGCACCGTGCCGAGTCCTATGATCCGACCTGTGGACGCCTCATGCTCCGCACCAAGCTGGAGGGCGACGAAGCGTTTGCCTGATCGACTCGAGCAGCGGTTGTGTCGCCTTACGCTGCCGGTGGCCGGGACGCAGTGCTCTCTTTCGGGATGGCCGGCATCGCGAACGTCTTCGACAGGCCATGGTACAGCTTCTCGCGACACACCCATCGGCTGGCGGCATCGGCAATAAAGGCGGTCGCGAACATGGGGAGCATCAAGCCGCGGCTGGCGGTCGTCTCCGACAGGATGATGACGGCGGTCAACGGCGCGCGAACGACGCCGGTGAAATACGCGACCATGCCCAGAATGACGACCGCGCTTGCCGGATCGCCGGGAAAAAGCTCGCGCAGCAGATTTCCCACGCCTGCACCGACCGCGAGCGATGGCGCGAAGATGCCGCCCGGCAGACCGGCGATCGCGGTTGCCGCCGTCGCCGCGAACTTGGCCGGCCCGAACCACAATGGCGCGTCGACCCCGACGATCATCGCCCGTGCCGCGGAGTAGCCGGTTCCCCAGGTCAATCCGGTGAACACACCGAGCAGCGCCACGATGACGCCGCACGCGCCTGCGAACTTCACCGGATTGGCCCGAGTCCACCCCGTGATCCGGTTGCGGCCCAGCGCCATCGCCAGCAGCGTGCGGGAAAAGAGTCCGCCCGCCATTCCGCCGACGATCCCGGCGACGGGTGTCACGAGCAACGCCGACAGGAGCGGCAGATGCGCGCCGATCGCTCCAAAGTAGATATAGTCCCCCTGCACGGACTGCGCTACCATCCCTGCAATCACGATGGCAGCGAGCACCAGCAGCGTCACGCGTTGCTCATACGCCGACGCCAGTTCCTCGATCGCGAACATCAGCCCTGCCAGCGGCGTGTTGAACGCCGCCGCGACGCCCGCTGCGCCGCCAGCAATCACCACCCCGCCCCGCAGCGGCACGCGGACCAGGCGATGCGTCAGGCCCATCACCGCCGCAGCGATCTGAACGGTCGGCCCCTCGCGCCCAACCGACGCACCGCTTAGCACCGCGCCGATCGTCAGCACGGCCTTCGCACCGACCGTCCCCGGCGATATCAGGCTGTGCGTTGCCGCGTCGGGATCAGCCTGAGCGGCGATAACCTGGGGAATACCCGATCCCCGCGCAAACGGCGCGTAGCGCCGCGTCAGCCACACCAGTGCCATGAAACCCAGCGGCGTAGTCAGAAGCGGCAACCAGTGCCACCGGTGCGCGTACCCACCAAACACGAGCGCCGCCCTGTCTGCCGCTTGGGCGAACAGTGTCGCGAGCATCCCGACGAGGATGGCGCCCGTCAGGATGGCGGCACGCGTACGGAACTGCACCGACCGTGGCCCGCGTGTGCGCAGCAAGGCGCGATAGCGCGACGGGGTCCAGCGTTTTGCGGGCATCAAGCGATCGAGTAGGCCAACCATCGCATCGACCTAGATGACGCCAGCGCCTTCGTCACCCCGGCCCGAGCCTGTGGACGGGCCTGCACGATCGGCCACACCGGTTCGCCAGAAGGTCGCGGCTCAAGCGAGCACTAGTGCGAAAGCCGCATATCGTCGGAAACATCCCGGACGTTACTGGTCGAGCCAATCCAGCTGACGGCGCTTTGCGATATTTGCGATCAATGCAGCTTCAGCCGGGGGCGGACGATCTTGTTGACATGGCCGACCATGATCAGTGCGCTCCCTTTCAGCCAGCCGTGGATCGCGATGAGATGCATCCGGTACAGCGACAGATACACGAACCGCGCAAGGCGTCCCTCGATCGCGAGCTTGCCGCCGACGAGGTTGCCCATCAGCGTGCCGACCGTCGAGAAGCGGCTGAGCGACACCAGCGAGCCATGATCCTTGTAGACGAAGGGCCGCGTCGGCTTGCCATCCATGAGACGGTTGAGGTTGTCGAACACCGCGGATGCCATCTGGTGCGCGGCCTGCGCACGCGGCGGCACCGGCCGGTCCCGACCGGGCAGCAGGCAGGACGCGCAGTCTCCCATCGCGAACACGCGCTCGTCGATCGCCGTCTGCAATGTCGGCGTCACCACGATCTGGCCGCTACGCGACAGTTCGAGATCGTCCAGTCCGCCTGGGATGGCCGCCGCCTTGACCCCCGCCGCCCAGACCTGGAGATCGGCGTCGATCCGCTCGCCGGTCCCGATCGTCATACCGTTTCGATCCGATGCCGTGACCGGCGTGTTGGTCAGTACGCGTACGCCGAGCGCCTCCAACTCCCGATGCGCCGCTTGGGCAAGGCGCTCGGGCAACGCCGGGAGGATGCGCGGGCCAGCCTCGATCAACGATACGTCGAGTCGGCTGCCGTCGAACACTTCCAGCCCGTAATAGCCTAGCGCCGCGGCGGCATTGAAGAGTTCGGCGGAGAGTTCGACACCGGTCGCGCCGCCACCGACGATCGCGACGCGGACACGCGCGTTGCTGGCCGGATCGGTGGTCAGCATCCGCGAGACGCGCAGGCACTGGTCGAGCAGGCGATCGCGGAATCGATCCGCCTGCGCGCGGCTGTCGAGGAACGTGCAATTCTCGGCAACGCCAGGCGTACCGAAATCGTTGGTGACCGAGCCATAGGCCAGCACGAGATAGTCGTAGCGGATCGAGTGCGCGGCGATCACTTCGCGACCGTCCTCGTCGTGTACCGGCGCGAGATGGACATGGCGTGCGGCGCGGTCGATCGCCGCGAGCGCGCCATAAAAGAACCGGTAGCCCCAGCGGTGGCAATGGCTGCGATAACCGACCTCGTCCATGTTGGCGTCGAGCGACCCCGTCGCGACCTCGTGCAACAGCGGCTTCCAGATGTGCGTCCGGCTCCTATCGACGACGATGATGTCGTGACGCTTGCGTCCATAGCGTGCACCCAGACGGGTCGCGAGTTCGAGCCCTGCGGCACCGCCGCCGACGATGACGATCTGGATTTTGTTGCCGGTCATGATGCGATACCTTGCGTAGTGAAGCTGGCGAGCCAGACTGGGGTTGCGCCTGTGAAACTGCCTCCCCCGTCGGCCGGAACCGACGAAACCTTGCCGTGCGAGCCGGTTTTGGCGATCGTGACCGCCGCGGGCTCATCATGGTCGCGACGGTAGATTCGCCGACAAGGTTTGCCGACGCATACGTCGACACGATCGTCGCAGCTGCCGCAACGTCTCGGTGGACGCTTTATTATCATTTTTGCGGCAAGGACAGACCGTATCCCGCCGTGTTGCTGACCCGAGGACCAAGCGGCATTCGAGCGGCCGGTTTCGCGGCTTGATGCCGGCCCCTCGCCGACTGGATCAAGCGATTGAACAAGCCAGTGTCTTCAACAGACTAACCCATAGCTGTGGCGTTTTAAGCAGGCGAAGCACACCAGATGTTGCGTTGAGCGATTTTTGGACCCATAGATTGGTAGAGGCCATTTCCGTCCCCACGAGAGGGTATGTCGAACGCTGGCCCGTCTGATTACCGAAGGTTCGTCTATGACTTCCGACACCGCCATGGGTCCGCTCGATCAGCCCGTTACCGTCCATATCTGGCGCGAGAAGTACCGCCACGGGAGCGAGGCGACGCCGTCCGACACGTTCGCGCGCGTCGTCGGCGGCGTCTATGCGAACGACGATTCCGCACAGGCGGCGAAGGCGCTTGCAGCACTGGAAGCCCGTGACTGGGTACCGGGCGGCCGTATCTTCGCCGGCGCCGGCACGACCAAGCGGGTCACGTGGATCAACTGCTTCGTCAGCCCGACGATCCAGGATTCGATGGACAGCGAACCCGGCCTGCCCGGCGTGGGGATCATGCCCGCGCTCAACGTCGCGGCGTTCACGCAGCAGCAGGGCGGCGGCATCGGCATGGATTTCGGCACTTTGCGCCCCGACGGCGCGGTCGTCGGCCGCACCGGATCGATCTCGTCGGGCGTGATCCCGTTCATGGCGATGTGGGACGGGATGTGCGTCACGATCCGGTCGAGTGGGTCGCGGCGCGGTGCGATGATGGGCGTGCTGCCCGTCTGGCACCCCGACGTGCTGGCGTTCATTTCGGCCAAGACGCGCAAGGATTTTCTCAAGAACTTCAACGTGTCCGTGACGGTAACGGACGATTTCATGGCGGCACTGGAGGCGGGCGCAGACTGGGACCTGGGCTTCCACGTGCCGCGTGCGGACGGCGAGCATGTCGCGGTCGGCGAGAAGGACGGCCGTCCCTGGTACGTCTATCGCCGGCTGCCCGCCGCCGAGTTGTTCGACCTGATCACGCGCACGACCTATGACTATGCCGAGCCCGGCGTAATCTTCATCGATCGCGTCAACCGGCTGAACAACCTGAACTATTGCGAGACGATCGCCGCAACCAACCCGTGCGGCGAGCAACCTCTGCCGCCCAATGGCGACTGCGACCTCGGCCATGTGAACCTCGCCAACATGGTGCTGAGTCCGTTCACGCCCGACGCGGCGGTAGACTGGGACAGGCTGCGCAGCGCGGTGCAGGTCGGCGTCCGGTTCCTCGACAACGTCCTCGACACGTCGCCCTTCCCGACTCCCGAACAGCGCGCCGAGGCACTTGCCAAGCGCCGCATCGGCCTCGGCTATACCGGCCTCGGCAATCTGCTGCAGCAGATGCGCGTGCGCTATGGCCGTACGGCGGCTGCGCTGGTCGAGGAGATCGGCAAGGCGATCGCGATCGAAGCCTACCGCACGTCGGTGGCGCTCGCGCGCGAACGTGGCACCTTCCCGGCCTACGACACCGAAGCGTTCGCCCGAGCGCCGTTCCTGACCAGGCTGCCGGCCGACCTCGTCGCCGACATCCGCACCTACGGTATCCGCAACGGCGTGCTGCTCACGCTGGCGCCGACCGGCACGACGTCGATCTTCTACGGCAACGTCAGCTCGGGGGTCGAACCGACCTTCAGCTGGCATTACGATCGCGCCGTTGTGATCGAACAGACCGCGACCGACCAGACGCTCGAACGCTTCGAGGTACAGGATTACGGCTGGTACCTCTACAGCCGGATGCCGGGCTTCGACCCTGCCGCCGCCCTGCCCGACTATATGGTCACCGCACTCGAACTGTCCGTCGACGATCACATCGCAGTCGCCGCCGCGGCACAGGCGTGGGTCGATGCGGCGATCTCGAAGACCATCAACTGCCCTGCCGACATGCCGTACGAGGCGTTCCGCGAGGTCTATCTGTCGGCATATCGCGAAGGCATGAAAGGCTGCACGACCTATCGCCCGAGCGGCATTCGCGGGTCCGTATTGTCGGTGAAGAGCGACTCGACCGAAGCCGAACCGGTCGTCGCGCCGCCGTCGGCCTCGACGTCCGACGTACTGACCCGCCCGCAGGTGCTGAGCGGCAAGACGGTGAAGATCAAGTGGCCGATCGATGGCGAGAATTACTACCTGACCATCAACGACTATGTGCATCCCGACGGTCGCCGCGTGCCCTTCGAAATCTTCATCTCGACCAGTTCGGTCGAGAATTTCGAGACGATGGCGGCGCTTACCCGGACGTTGTCGGCGGCGTGTCGGCGCGGCGATGCGACCTTCCTGTTCGAGGAGCTGGAACGCGTCCATTCCCCCAAGGGTGGCGCGCTCGTACGTCTCGATCACGAAACCAAGGGTAGCTACGCCCCCAGCCTGATCGCCCTGATCGGCCGCATCCTGCGCCAGCATTCGGAGCCCGAACCAGCGCTCGCGCTGGAGGCGACCGGCGAACAATGCCCAAGCTGCAAGCGCCACACCGCGCACATGCTCGAGGGATGCCTGACCTGCTATCAGTGCGGGTACAGCAAATGCGGGTGAGCACGCTTCGCTAGCGGGACAATGACTGTCGAAGCCGCTGACGGTCGCCGAGGGTGTTCCGACACCCTCGGCGACTACCGTTCGGTATCATGAACGGACAAGCATCGAGCTTGGATAGCGCGAGGCGGAACCTGCCAGCTAAACCGTGCTCGGCGTTGACCGCTACTCTCGGCGCTGTCCGTCGAACATCGTCGTCGTCCGGCCGCCTACCCAGACCTGTCCGTTCTCGTCCTGCGAGACGCTCACCCGTCCATCGCGGCCGATGCACGATCCCTGCGTGGCGACGTAGCGATCGTTCGCACGACCGCTGGCGAACAGCCATTGCCCGACCGAGGCGTTCAGGCTGCCGCAGACCGGGTCCTCGATCAGCGCGCCGTGCGCGTCGCTGAAGATAGCGCGGATCTCGAACGCGACATCGCTGCCGGCCGGGTGCGGGCCGACGATACCGATGTCGATACGACGGGTGTGATGGCGCGCATGATCGACCGCCAGGACCTCGGCAGCCGAAGCAAGCATCACCGCGATCCAGCCCGGACCGTTGTCGACCCATTGCGCGTCGACGATCGCGGCCCGGTCGATCCGCAACAGGTCGGCCACTTCGGCGATCTCCGTCTCGGTCGGTGCGCCGCTGCGGATCAGCGGTGGCGCGGCGAACGCGAGCCGATCGCCGTCGCGACGGACATCGACCAGACCGACGCCGCATTCCTGCACGACCATGCCGTCGCGTTTCGGAACACCCCCTGCCTCCAGCCACGCATGGCACGTGCCGAGCGTCGGATGTCCGGCGAACGGTAGTTCGCGTGCGAGCGTGAAGATACGGACGCGGTAGTCGGCGAGCGGGTCGGTCGGTTGCAGCAGGAAGGTGGTTTCCGAAAGATTGAGCCAGCGCGTGATCTGCTGCATCTCGTCCGCGGAAAGCCCTTCGGCATCGGCGATGACGGCGAGCGGATTGCCGGTGAACGGATCGGTGCCGAACACATCGACGAGCTTGAAAGATTTGGTCATGAGCGGTTCTCCGATACGTGGTGGTCTTGCCAAGCCTGCGACAGCAACGGCGCGGCGACCGCGCGAACCGCGCCGTCGACCGCCTCGCGCCAGCAGGCAGTGGCTTCGACTGCCCTGGTCACTTCGCGCAGACTGCCGCCGGCACCGCCGCATACTGCCGTCGCCGCACGACCGATACGATTCAGCGCACGGCGCGCCGACGCCGGCGTGGTCGCTGACACATCGGCGCGCGCCACCGCGACGGCGTAGCGGGCGGGACCGATTTTCACCTCCTGCGCCATGGCCGGCGTGGACAGCGCTGCAAGGATCGATGCGACGGGAACGATAGTCTTCATGATAGCCTCCTGTGCGATGACCGATGCCGAATTGCGGCTGGCCATGACAGGGACGGATGCGTACGATCGGGCCGAACTGTATTGGTCAAGAGAACGGTACGATGGCAACGAACATGCAGGACACGCGGACCGGACAGGTCATGCACGTCATCCGCGATCGGATCGAGCGGCGCACGCTGACGCCCGGCGCGCGCCTGCCCTCCGTGCGTGCGATGGCCGAGACGATCGGGTTCTCCAAATCGACCGTGGTCGAGGCGTATGACCGGCTGGCCGCAGATGGCACGATCCGGTCGCGGCCGGGTTCGGGGTTCTACGTAGCCTCGCCGCTCGCGCCGCTCGCGCTCGACCGGCTCGGTAGCGCGGTCGAGCGCGAGGTCGATCCACTGTGGATGCTGCGCCAGTCGCTTGCCAACCAGTCATCGAGCGAGGGTGGCAAGCGACTGATGCCTGGATGCGGCTGGCTGCCCGACGACTGGCTTGCGGGCGATGCGATCCGCAAGGGGCTGCGCGCCGCCGCACGGTGTACGCGCGATGGCGTGCTGACCGGATATGCCTCGCCGCAGGGATCGCTACCGTTGCGCGCGCTGCTGGCCAGACGGCTCGCTGCACAGGGCATCGACGCCGCGCCCGACCAGATCCTGCTGACCGACAGCAGCACGCATTCGCTCGATCTCGTCTGCCGCTTCCTGCTCGAACCCGGCGACACCGTGCTGGTCGACGATCCGTGCTATTTCAACTTTCTCGCCCTGCTGCGCGCGCACCGCGTCAGGGTGGTCGGCGTCCCGATGACGCCGACCGGGCCGGACGTTGCGGCGTTCGCAGCCGCGCTCGCGGAGCACCGCCCGCGCTTTTACCTGACCAATTCCGCTGTCCATAACCCGACCGGCGCCACGCTGGCGGCGGCGACCGCGCACAAGCTGCTGAAGCTCGCAGAAGCGCATGACCTGGTCGTCGTCGAGGACGACATCTTCGCCGATTTCGAACACATCGTCGCGCCGCGGCTCGCTGCATTCGATGGCCTCGACCGCGTGATCCGGATCGGCAGCTTCTCCAAATCGCTCTCCGCCGCCGTCCGCTGCGGGCATATCGTCGCCCGCCCCGACTGGATCGAGGCGCTTGCCGACCTCCGCATCGCGACGTCGATGTCGGGCAACCCGCTGTCGGCGGACCTGCTGCACGGCGTTCTGACCGACGGCAGCTATCGCCGGCATGTCGAGACCGTCCGTGCCCGGCTCTCACGCGCGATGGCGCGAACGGCGAAGCGACTCCGCGCGGTCGGAATCGAACCGTGGATCGAGCCCGACGCCGGGATCTTTCTCTGGGCGCAACTCCCGGTCGGGATGGACGCGGTCGCGCTAGCCCGTGCCGCGTTGGCGCAAAACATCGTGCTCGCGCCTGGCAACGTGTTCAGCACCAGTGGCGGTTGGAGCGATTATGTGAGGTTCAACGTGTCGATGTGCGACGACGAAGCGCTGTTCACGTTTCTGGGCGAGGCCTGTCGACACGCCATCCGCTAACGATCTCGCTCACTCATGGCGGAACAGGTTGTCCGCCATGTGATCGACGAACACCCGGACCTTCGGCGCAACGTGGCGGCTCGACGGCCATAGTGCCTTGAACACGCCGCGCGTACCGACATGGCGATCCAGCACCGTCGTCAACGTGCCGGTCTCGACCGCGCGCGAGACCGCGAAGTCTGGCAGACAGGCGATCCCGAAACCGGCCTCCGCCATATCGACCAGCGGCTCGATCGTGCTGGCCGATGCACGGACCGCCAGCGGCGGGTCCACCGCTATGCCGTCGATCTCGATCGGCCAGCGCTCGAATTTGCCCGTATTCGGATAGCGGTGCAGCAGGCAGGCATGCGCGGTCAGATCGGCGGGCTGTACCGGCGTTCCGCGACGCGCAAGATAAGCGGGCGACGCGACGATCGCGTGGCGAAAGCCGCCGATCCTGCGGCTCATCAGCCGACTGTCGCCGCCCTCGCCGGTACGGATGACCACGTCGAACCCTTCCTCGATCACGTCGACCAGTCGCTCGGTGAAGTCGATGTCGAGGCGAATGTCGGGATAAGCGGTCATGAAACTGGAGATCGCGGGCATCAGCAACATGCCGACGATCGGCAGGCTGACGCGCAGCATCCCGCTGGGGCTGGTCGCCCCCGCCCGCAGCCCTGCTTCGGCATCATCGAGATCGGACAGGATCTTGCGGCATCGATCGAGGTACGCCGCGCCCTCCTCGGTCAGCGCCATGCCGCGCGTGTTGCGGTGAAACAGGCGGATCGCAAGCTCCTCCTCCAGCCGCGCAATCGCCTTGCCGATCGCCGATGCGGACAGCCCGAGCTGTCGCCCGGCTTCGACGAAACTGCGTGTTTCGGCTGCCTGGACGAAAGCGCGCAGCGCTCCAAGCTTGTCCATCAGCGCAGATCATTACGGAATGTTCGTCCGCTCTGTCGATCGTCCATGCCTGATTTTCCCCGATGCCATCCGCGCTAGGCGGGACGGCGACGCTGCGCAATGCGACGTCGGGAGAATTGCATGCCCGAAGCTCTTACCTTCAGCATCACGACCCGTGAGGCTGGGCCAGCCCCGTTCCCGTTGTCCGGGCTGCTCGCGCTCGCGACCGCGGGGTTCATCACGATCCTCACCGAAGCCCTTCCCGCCGGGCTCCTCCGGGAGATCAGCGAGGATCTGCACATAACCCAGGCGATGACCGGTCAGCTCGTGACGATCTACGCGATCGGCTCGCTCATGGCGGCGATCCCACTGACTGCTGCGACCCGGTCGATGCGGCGGCGACCGTTGCTGCTCGGCGCGATCACCGGCTTTGCGGTGGTCAACACAGTCACCGCGGTATCGAGCGATTATGCGGTCATCATGGGTGCGCGCTTCCTGGCCGGCGTATCGGCTGGGCTGCTCTGGGCACTGCTCGCCGGCTACGCCACGCGAATGGTCGCGCCGCATCAGGCGGGCCGCGCGATCGCGGTCGCGATGGTGGGCACGCCGATCGCTCTGTCGCTTGGCGTGCCCGCAGGGACGTTCCTCGGCGGCACGGTCGGATGGCGGGTCAGCTTTGGCATCATGACCGCGCTCAGCGTGGCGCTGATCGGATGGACGCTATGGAAAGTCCCCGACTTCGCTGGCGAGACCGGTGGCGACCGTCCCTCCTTGCGCCGCGTGTTGACGATGCCGGGTATCCGCCCGATCCTGTTCGTCACGCTGACCTTCGTACTCGCGCACAACATCCTCTACACCTACATCGCGCCCTATCTTCAAGGCGCAGGACTGGCCAGTCAGGTCGACCGGATCTTGCTTGCGTTCGGTATCGCCGCGTTCGGCGGCATCTGGGTGGTCGGCGTACGGATCGACCGCTGGCTGCGCGGGCTCAGCATCGCCAGCGTCATGATCTTCCTTGGCGGTGCAATCCTGCTCGGCGTCGGCACCACCGCACCGGCCATCTATGCTGGCGTGCTGATCTGGGGCCTTGCATTCGGCGGCGCGGCCACGCTGTTCCAGACGGCGTCGGCCCACGCTGCGGGCACGGCCGCCGACGTCGCACAGTCTATGATCGTCACCGCCTGGAACATCGCAATCGCTGGCGGCGGGCTCATCGGCGGGTATCTTCTCGAGACGCGCGGTGCCGGCGTGTTGCCGTGGAGCCTGTGCATCCTCCTGGTACCGTGCCTGGTTATCGTCCTGACTGCCAGACGGCACGGCTTTCCGTCCGCCGCACAGATTTGAGCACGGCGGTCACCAGTTCAGCCGCAAGGTTCGGGACGCGGCGACGCTCCGGTTCTGCGAGCAGGCCGCTTCAACAGCAGGATCAAAGCATATGGCGTTCCGTATCCAGGGTCTCGATCCCAGCCAGTTCAGTCATATGTTCGGGCTCTCTGACACCGCGTTGACGCGCATTGGCGCCCAGCGCCATGTCGTCGACGCCAAGCCCGGCTTTCCCGATCGCATCGAAATGCGCGATCTCGACATTGGCGAGACGGCGATCCTCCTCAACTTCGAGCATCAGCCGGCAGATACTCCCTACCGGTCACGCCATGCGATCTACATCCGCGAAGGCGCCGAGCACGCGTCGGACCTGCTCGACGCCATCCCGGACGTGCTTCGCATCCGGACGATTTCGCTGCGCGCGTTCGACGCATCGGGCGCCATGATCGACGCAGACCTTGCGGAGGGTACCGAGCTGGCGGCCCTGATCGCACGCTTTTTCGCGAACCGGGAAACGGCCTATCTGCACGCGCATTATGCAAAGCCAGGCTGCTACGCCGCGCGCATCGTCAGGTCGTGACGAGCAGCCGATCACCGGTGCTGCTACCAATGCTCGCGTGATCGTGACGATGCGTGTGTGACGATCGATCGCTGGTTTACGCGATCACACTTCGAGAAGTTCAGGACCGTGTTTGCAGAAAGAGTATCGTGCTCTCGATGCCCAGCTGGAGGGTTTCGCCTGCTCTGCGAATCGGCGTCCGATCTCTCCGCTCTGAGCTAACCGTACTTCACCGAAGGCAGCCAGTGCCGGCGGGATTGCCGCACGATATCGATCGCAGCCATCCCGCCCCGGACCATTCAGCCGTGCCGCATTCTCAGCTGACCGAACCGGTCCGCATCAACTCGCGCACGTCGGCTGCGATTTGATTATTGGCGCCGAGCCGCTCGATCAACTGCGCCTGACGGCTCCCGCGCAAGCCTGCGGTGGTAAGCTGCTTGTCACGGACGTAGGTGTAGACGCCGCTGACCGCGAATGCCGAAACATGCGCGATGTTCGCCTTTTGCGCGGGCTGTGTTGCCTTGAAGGTGTCGGACTCAAAGAACGCGCGGCGTGTCAGCGGGCTTTCGAATGCCAGTTCCATCACCGCGATCAACGCACGCTCGTCAGGTACGAGGTGATCGACGTTGGGCGCTGGAGGCGCAGGCTCGGCGTTGTCGTACCGGTCCGGCAGGTGCAGCCGCAGCTTCAGCACCGCTGGGTCGGCGGCCAGCGTTTCGGCGAACTCGGTCATGTAGGTGCCGAACGTCTCGGCGTCGTTGCCCGCCGCGCCGAAGTGGACGTGGATGCGGTCGAAGCCGTCGTCGCCATTGGGGATCGGGTCGGCGATGCGGTCGATCAGCGTGCGCGATCCGTCGGGCAGCGCATAGGCGACGGTGGCGGCGAACATGTTCTGCTCGTCGGCGAACAGGATGTGGCTCGCCGCGTTGAAGACGTCCTGGTCGGCCTTCGAGGCGAAGCCGATCTCGACGCCGCCATCGAGTTCATAGTGCGCGAACGGCGCGATGCCGTCGATCGCCGGCCAGAGATGTGCGTCCTGCTCGCGGTCCAGATGGTTCTGGACGTACCAGGCGAGACCCGGGATGCGCGAGCAAAGCGGGCCGTGGACGTCGCGCCAATAGGTCGCGAACACGTCGTGCGGCACGCGGGGACGGCGCAGCACCGTCGTGTAGCTGTTGATCGCGATGCTGTCGTCGCGCGTCGCATAGTCGGTGGTGGTCAAGGCTTTGGGCATGGGGGTGATCCTGTCGGTGAGGGGGTTCAACGCGCGTCGGTCGGGAAATGCGGCAGGACATGCGTCGCGAGTTCGTCGGCGACGTCCGCGAACGGGCGCCGGGAGGGCTTGGGGTTGAGCGCGACATGCGCGACACCCTCGTCGCGCTGGCGTTTCCAGAGTTCGATCAGCGCGTTGCGGCCGCTCCTGATCCCGCCCGCGGCATATGTCAGCGGTGCATCGGGGGCGGCCAGCAGGTCGAACATCGCGCCATAGCCGTATGGCTTGTACGCCCCGCCGGCTGTCGCCGCCCGCCAGCGCGTGAGCACATCGGGCAACCGCCGAGGGTCGCTCAGATGCCAGATCCAGCCGTCGGTGTTCTCGCCGAGCCACTCCAGCGTCTGCCCGGCCCGACCGATCGCAAGGATCGGCAGTCGCGGTCCGACCGGCTTCGGTACCAGGTCGATCGTGCCGTCGAGCGTGCCGTAGTGGCGTGAGGCGTGGCGGGCGAACGACTGTTCGGTCGCCGCGCGAATGACGTCGATCGCATCGCGGTAGCGATCGGGGCGGTTGCCGAGATCGCTGTCGAACGCCGCGAACTCGGACGGGCGGTCGCCGGTCGAAAGGCCAAGCAGGAACCGCCCGCCCGCCAACTGGTCGACGCTCGCCGCCTGCTTGGCAACGATCAGTGGGTCGCGCAGCGGCAGGACGATCCCTGCCGTACCGATCGCGATCCGCGTGGTCTGATCAGCAAGCCAGCCGGCATACACCATCGGATCGAGGATCTGTCCGACATCGCCGAAGCTCGGATCGTAGAACGGCACGTCACGCAGCCAGATCGCCGCGAAGTCGAGCGTATCGACTTTTCGCGCCAGCGCCGCATGATCCGCGAGCGTCGGCCATGGCGCGTTCGGATAGGCTTCGAGCGGGGCGATGAACCCCAGTGTCAGCCGGCCGGGCTGAAACACGCGCGCATAGGCGGGATGTTCGGCTAGGTCCGGGGTCAGCGCCTTCATCACTGCGCGCTCCAGGCCTTCAGCCGGTTCACCACCGGCGTGACCAGCACCGCGAGGATCGCGATCGCGGCGGCGACATAGCCGACCGCGCCGAGGCCCATATGCTGGATCACCGACCCGCCGATGATCGCGCCAAGCCCGATCCCGGCATTGGCCATCGAGACATTGAGCGTGCCGGCCAGTGCCTGTGCATGGCTCGCCGACTGCATCACGCGCACCTGACAGATCGGGTAGAGCGCGGTGTTGGCGATGCCCCAGATGGCGAGCGCGACCACCAGCCAGACGTGCGAGCCTGCGACCAGAGTCGTCGCGGCCATGCCGATTGCTAGCACCAGCGACGTGATCGCCGTCACCAGCAGCGGCCCGCGACCGACGAACTGCCCGCCCAGCCAGTTGCCGGCGAGACCGACGATGCCGAAGCCCATCAGCCACCAGCCGACCTGTGCCGCCGGAATATGCGCGATCTGCTCGAGCGTATCGGCGAGATAGGTGTAGGCGGTGAACATCGCGGTAAACACGATCACCGACAGCACGACGTTGCCGAGGAAATACGGGTCCTTCAGGATCCGCGCCTGTTCGGCCAGCCTGACACGCACGGGGCGTGCCAGCGTCGGCATCACGACGAGCAGCAGCACCGCCATCAGCAGCGACAGCCCCGACAGGCCCCAGAACGTCCCGCGCCAGCCGAAAGCAGTCGATGCGAGCGTGCCGAGCGGAATACCGAGCACCATCGCACCGGAGATACCGAGATAGACGTTGGCGACGGCCTTGCCCGCTTTCTCTGGACCCGCCAGTTCACCCGCGGTCTCGCTTGCCGTGCCCCAGAACACGGGGAGCGCGAGGGCCGGCAGGAACCGCGCAAGGCCAAGCACCCAGATGTCCGGCGCGGCCGCCGCGAGCGCGTTGGCGGCGGCGAAGATCACGAGGATCGCGACGAACAACCGCTTGCGCTCGAAATGCGACAGCATCGCGGTCAGGAACGGTCCGGCGAGCATCACCGTGAACGCGAACAGCGTCACGAGCTGCCCCGCAACCGTGATCGAGATGTCGAGATCGCGCGCGAGGCTCGGCAACAGCCCGACGATGATGAACTCGGTGGTGACGATCACGAACGCCGAGATCGCCAACAGCAGCACGGCGAGGCCGTGGCCGGCGGACTTGGTGCCGGGTGGTGCGGGGTGGATCGGTTGGCTGGGGGACGACATTGGCAAGGCTCCTGAATGGCGGCCTCTCTACGCGCGACGAAAACACGCGTCGTGCGGCATTAATTCGTGCATGGCGCGACAATAATTCCACAATGGATAGTCAGCCATGATCCCGTCCGAACGCCTCAAGGGCATCGAAGCCTTTGTCTGCACCGCCGACGCCGGCAGTTTCACTGCGGCCGGCGTGCGCCTGAACCTGACCAACTCGGCGGTCAGCAAGAGCGTCGCGCGGCTCGAGGCGCGGCTCGGCAGCCGGCTGTTCGAACGTACCACGCGCCGCCTGACGCTGACCGACGTCGGCGCGGCGTTCTACGAGACGTGCGTCCGCGTGCTCGGGGACCTCGCCGATGCCGAAGCGGTGCTGGCGGCGCATCGCTCGGAGATCGTCGGGCGGCTGAAGGTCGACGTGCCGATCGCCTTCGGGCGGATGCAGGCGATGCCGTTGCTGCTCGCCTTTGCCGAACGCCACCCGAACCTGCGCCCGAGCATCACCTTCACCGACCGCAAGATCGATATCGTCGAGGAGGGCGTCGACGTCGCGATCCGGATCGGCGCGTCGGAGCCCTGGCCGGACAATCTCGGTCACCGCTATCTGGGCAGCGAACGCGTCATCGTCTGCGCCGCCCCCGCCTATCTCGACCGCCGCGGAACGCCCGCCAGCGCCGCTGCGCTCGGCGAGTTCGACTGCATCGGCTACGGCCGCGGCGATGGCAGCACCATCAACTGGCGGTTCGCCCGCGAGGGCGGGCAAGTCGAAGAGCACCCGGTGGAGGCCCGCATCGTCCTGGGCAGCGCAGAGGCGCAGGTCGGCGCCGTGAAGGCGGGGTTCGGGATTGCCCAACTCGCGACGTGGCTGATCAAGGACGAACTCGACCGCGGCGAACTCGTCGAGATCCTGCCGGAACTGGCGACCGTCGGCTTGCCGCTGCACCTTGTCTGGAGAAGGAGCCGCCAGCTCACCCCAAAGGTCGCCGCGCTGCTCAAGACCCTGACCGAGGGTTTGCGGATCGAGTGACGGCCGAGGTTCGAGCGTTCACTCCCTCCGTGACACACGGTATCCAAATGTAACAAGATATCATTGACGATGTTACATCATATCCCCCATAGGCGCTCGCGACGGGACGCACGGGTGGCGCCCCTGCTTAACTGCCGAAGGGGGATCATCATTTTACGCCAGTCCATGCGTACCGCCTCGAAGGCTGGTGCCTTTCCCATTGCCATCATGCTGACCTGCACGCCGGCGCTCGCCCAGTCGGACGACGATACCCGCGCCGATCGCGAGCGTGAGGAAATTACGGTTACCGGCGTGCGCCAGCCGTATCGCGGCAACTTCGCGCTGCGTGAGATCCCGCAAGCGATCGCGACGATCGACGCCAAGGTGCTCGAACAGAACACCCTGTTACGGCTGACCGACGCGCTGGACCTGAATGCGTCGGTCGTGCGGCAGAACACGTTGGGCGGCCTGTGGGACAGTTTTGCCGTCCGCGGATTTGCCGGCGATGAGAACCTGCCCAGCGGCTATCTGGTCAACGGCTTCAATGCCGGGCGTGGCTTCAGCGGCCAGCGCGACGTGGCGGGGATCGAGCGCATCGAAGTCTTGAAGGGCCCGGCCGCCGCGGTGCTCGGACGGGGAGAACCGGGCGGCTCGATCAACCTGGTAACGAAACAGGCCGAACTCGGCCGCACCTTCGGCACCGCATCGCTGCAATATGGCAGCTTCGACACGGTTCGCGCCGAGGGTGACGCGAACGTATCGCTCACCGATACGCTGTCTGCGCGGCTTATCGGCTACGCCGAGAGCGGGGATAGTTTCCGTGATACCGTGCAGCAGAAGCGCTGGGGGTTCCTGCCGTCGATCGGCCTGAAGCTGGGTGACGCGACGCGCCTTACCTACGACTTCGAGTGGACACGGGTCGAGGTGCCATTCGATCGCGGGATCGTCGTTCTGAACAACAATTTCGACACGGTGCCACGCTCGCGGTTCCTGGGCGAGCCGAGCGACGGTGATACCGTGGCGCGCGCCACGGGCCACCAACTGCGCCTGCAACACGATTTCGACGACCGCTGGAGCCTGTCGGTCGGCGCCAGCCACCGCGACACGCTCCTGACGAGCTTGTCCTCCGACGCCGAAACGCTTCGCTCTCGCCAGAAGCTCTACGTCGACGGCCGGTCGCTGTCGCGCCAGCGTCGCTCGCGTCGCTACACCTCCGAGCACAGCGTATTGCGTGCCGAACTTGCGGGTGAGTTCCGCACCGGCACGCTGCGTCACCGTATCCTGCTGGGTGGCGATTTCGATTATTTCGACACCGACCAGCTTTTCACCCGGTATCGCGGGCCCGTCGTGACGGCGAACACGACGGACCAGGCAGGCTATGTGCTCGACCTCCAGAACCCGGTCTATGGCCGATACCCTCCGCCCGTCACCGCGCCGATCACCAACCGTCTGGATATCCAGCGCACGATGGGCGCCTATCTGCAGGACCAGATCAGCCTGACGGACCGGTTGCAGGTCCGCGTTGGCGGGCGGTACGACGATTTTCTGCTGCGGGTGGACAATCGCCTCACCTCCGTGCTCGGCCGACGCAGGCGTAGCCGCCTCAGTCCACAGGCCGGCATCGTCTACGCGGTGAGCACACCCGTCTCACTCTATGCCGCGTACGGCGAAGGCTACCGCGCCAATATCGGTGCAGACGCCGGTGGCAACGTGTTCGAACCCGAAACGAGCAGGTCGATCGAAGCGGGCGTGAAGCTGACGGCGCTGGGTGGCAAGCTGACCGGCACGCTGGCGGCGTATCAGCTTACGAAAACCAACGTTCTCGCAACCGATCCGCTCAACCCCGGTTTCTCCGTTGCGATCGGCAAGGCGCGGAGCCGGGGCATCGAAGCGGATCTCAACGGCCGTCTTCCGGGGGGCGTCGACGTGCTCCTCAGCTATGCCTACACGCATGCCGAAGCACGATCGCGCGTGCTGGATACGAACTTCTCGTTCCAGATCGAACCGGGCGACCCGCTCATCAACATCCCCAAGCATAACGTGAACATGCAGGCGGTGAAGCGCTTCAGCCTTCAAGGACGCGGCGCGTTATTCGGTGCAGGTCTGCAATATGTCGGGAAGCGCAACGGCGAGACGGGCACCGATTTCACGCTGCCGTCACACACGCTTTTCCGGGTTTTCGGCCAACTCGACATCATCGACGGGGTGCAGCTGTTCGGCTCCGTCACCAACCTGTTCGACGAACATTGGTATGCCAACAGCTACTCGCCCGTCTGGGTTCAGCCGGGCGCGCCGCGCACCGCGACGATCGGCCTGCGCACGAGCTTCTGAATCGAGATCACCATGCGCTTGCCATCCTTCCTGTCGATCATCTTCGCCGTCCTGGCCGCGCCTGTCGTGCAGGCGCAGCAGGCGTCGCAGGCGTCGCAGAGTCCCGAACTTCCCGCGTCCGTCCTGCCGCCGGCATCTCGCTGGTCGGGGACGAGCGAGCGGCTGATCGTCGCCAAGGACGATCCTTGGATTACGCCGGCCGAAAGCACCGGCTTTGCGACGTCGCCAAGCTATGGCCAGACCCGCGCATGGCTGGAGCGGCTCGATGCCGCCTCACCGATTATTTCGATCGAGACGTTCGGACGTACGAGTCAGGGGCGCGATATGCTCATGGTGCGTGCAAGCAAGGGCGGTTCGCGCAAACCCGTGGTCCTCGTCCAGGCGGGTATTCATGCGGGCGAGATCGACGGGAAGGACGCAGGGCTGATGCTGCTGCGCGACATCGCCCTGCGCGGGAAGGATTCGCTGCTGGACGAGGTCGATCTGGTGTTCGTACCGATCTACAATATCGACGGCCACGAAGCGAAGAGCCGCTGGAACTTTCCGGCGCTGCGCGGGCCGCGCGAGAAAGGCCTCGCCGTCAACGCCCGCAACATCAACCTCAATCGCGATTATGCCAAGGCGGATGCGCCCGAAACGCGCGCGATGATCGCGCTGCTGCAACGGCTCGATCCGGCCCTCTATGTCGACTGCCATGTCAGCGATGGCTTCGACATGCAGTACGACATCACCTTCACCTATGCCGGCTGGGGCCGCTATGCCTATCACCGTGCTACCGCCGACTGGCTGATGGGGCGTTTCGGACCGACGGTTACAGCAGCGCTCGAACGCGGTGGCCATATTCCGACGCTGTATCCCAGCCCGATCTACACGCGTCAGCCGGCCAGCGGTATCCGCCAGGCGCCCGAGGGGCCCCGATACTCGACCGGCTATGGCGATTTCATCGGCGTGCCGACCGTGTTGGTCGAAAACCACATGCTCAAACCCTATCGGCAGCGCGTACTCGGAACCTATGTCCTGCTGGAAGCGGCCCTCAAGCTGGCAGCATCGGACAAGGATCGCATCGTCACGGCGAAGACCACCGATCGCGCCAGCCGCCCCGCCACCCTGCTGACGAGTTGGAAGCGCGCAGCACAGCCGATCGGCTGGATCGACGCGTTCAAGGGCGTGGCGTTCGAACGATATCTTTCGCCGGCGACGGGCCGCATGGAACAGCGCTGGACAGGCAAGCCCATTACCTTCCGCATGCCGATCATCGGTCAAGAGCCGGTGAAGACGGTGACGCTGCCGATCGCCTGGTGGGTGCCGAAGGAGCAGGCAGAGGTGCTCGATCGCCTTCGTCTGCACGGCATTCGGTTCGACGCGATCGAGGCCCCACGCACTCTCACGCTCGACCGTACCCGCGTGGAGAACCCGGCCGTACAACCCGCGCAGGACGGCCGTTTGCCACTGAAGGCAGCGTTCCGGCACGACACGGCGACGGAAACGCTCCCGACCGGCACGATCCGCGTACCGTCCGATCAACCGCTTGGCTTGCTGGCCGCCGCACTGCTCGAGCCGGAAGCGCCGGACTCGTTCCTCGCCTGGGGCTTCTTTCCGGAGATGCTCTCGTCCCCGCCCGGGGCCGAAGCGTTCGTGCTCGCGCCGCTGGCCGAGGCGCTGCTCGCCCGAGACGATCGGGTACGGGCCGCGTTCGATACGAAACTGAAGGCCGATCCGGCGTTTGCAACCTCCCCCGAGGCTCGCCTGGAATGGCTTACGGCCCGGCTGCCCGATCGTAGCGCATTTTACCGGACATACCCCATTCGTCGGGAACTTTAGGCAGTCGTCATCGGCGCGCGATCACGCCGGACGACACCTCGGCGAACCCGAAGGGCATGGTACCGGCTCAGCTATCCACATCGGCGCCACCCTCGCCGAACCGCCGCCACGCGGCATGGATGAGCAACGCCATGACCAGGTCCTGGAAGAAAAATTGGCTGACGCTCAGCATTCCGATGATCGGGCCCCAACCGAACATCATCGCGCCGGTGCCGCGAACGAGGAGGATCAACCCGACATAGCGGATGAGCCCCGTTCGATCCCACGCGACGGCGCGCAGGGTAATGACGAAGCGTGCGACCAGACAGGCGATCACCGTCTCGGCGAACAGCAGGTAACTCGGCACCAATATGTTGGGCCCGTATGGCACCAGATAGACATCCGGATGCATATGCCGCGCCGACCACGCGATGATCGGGGCGAGCAGCGACGCCAGCATCGGCCTGAGGACGAAGAGGCTCGCCGCGGCCAGCGCGACCGCTGCCATGAACCGGAACGCAGTGCCGCGTAGAAACGACACGGCCATGACGGCAAGCGTACCCAGAATCAGGTCATGAAGCGCCTCCTGGACAAACCCCGCGACCCCGCCGCCGAAGTCTGTCGTCGTCAGGCCGGCCATGAGCCCGGTGCGGAAAATGCCGTTCATCGTCGCGAACAGCATTCCGACGATCAGGCCACGTGCGAGACCGTGAAATCGACTCAGCCAAGGCAGTGCGGCCGCGGCCAACGCCACGAGCCCCAACGATTGCGCAATCGGATAAAGCAGCCCCAGCCTGCCAAGCCCCTTCGGTTCGGGAAAAGGCACCCAGAGCACCTGCAGCATCACGACGTGAATGCTGAGCGAGACGACTACGATCACCGCGACCGCGCCGGCTAACGCCACGAGGTTCGGGAAGACGACGCGTGGGTTGGTAGCGGTCATGCCGGTCGTGCTACCAGATCGATGACACATTGATCCAGATCAAAAAGTTAAAGAACCCGTTGATTAATCTACGTAGTTCTCCGGCTCAGACCCTTTCCGTGTCGCATCGTCCGTGCCCGCGAGATGGCCAATGTTTCCTGCGAGGCGACGTACCATGGCGCTCCCGACCAACTGCTTTTCGCAATTGACGGGCATGCCGCCTCGGTCCTGCTATTTTTTCCGTCCCTCGTGGCACTGAATAGCCCCCGCGCGTTGTCGCGGTTCCTTATGGGAGTGGGGTATCATGCCGAAAACACTGACTATTATCGGCATGGGTGCCTGTGGCGTCGCCGCATTTGCCGAAGCCGTGACGCGCCTGCGCTACGATCCGGGCGATGGCTGGACGATCCATTTGGTCGAGCGCGACGACCAGCTCGCGCGCGGGCTAGCGTTCGGTACCGAGCAGCCTGGGCATCTCCTGAATACCGAATCCCGGCTGATGGGACTGTACGACCGCGAGCCGGGTCATTTCCGGACCTGGCTCGAGGCCCGGCGCGCGGCAATGGGCACGCCGCTCGATCCCGATGGCGTGGAATACCCGCAACGGCGCGAGTATCGTATGTACATGCAGGACGTCTTCGAGCGCGCCTTGGAGGACGCACGCGCCGCCGGAATCCCGGTCGAAATCCACCGTGCGGAAGCGATCACGCTCGACGGTGACCATTCCTCGGCGACGATTGAATTCTCGGACGGGTCCTCGATCGCGACCGACGTCGTTCTGCTGACGATCGGCACGCCCGATCCGGACAGGTTCGGCAACCTCGACGGCGTGTCGGGCTATTTCGACTCCCCCTACCCTTCGCAGCGCATGACCGATGGCATCGACCAGCATCAGCCGGTCGTCATTCTCGGCAGCGGGCTCAGCGCGATCGATGCGGTGATGACGTTGCTCGACACCGATCATCGCGGTCACATCCACCTCGTTTCCAAGGAGGGGCTGTTGCCGCGCGTGGAGATCCCGGCCCCGGAGACCGGCTACGAACGCCGTCACCTCACGCTGGAAAACGTCCACCGCCTGATCCGCGAACGCGGCACCGCCTTTTCGGTCGTCGATCTTGTCCGTCTTTTCCGTATGGAAGCCGAAACCGCCCTGCTCCATCCGATTGATTGGCATGCGGAGGATCGCCGTGGTCGTGACTCAGAGGCTGCATTGTTGCACGACATCACCGTGGCCGAGGCCGAAGACGAACCTTTCCAGCGCATTCTCACGGCCGCTCGTCACGATTCGACCGCGATCTGGAATCTGTTGCGCCCCGTCGACCAGAAACGGTTCGGCAAATGGCTGGCGCCGCATTTCGCCGCCGCACGCTTCGTGACGCCGATGATCAACGCACGTCGTATCGCCGACGCCATGACGCGGGGTTTGCTCAGCGTACGCGGACTCGTCGACGAAACAGTCGCGGACGAGAACGGCGAAGGCTTCGTCGTCCGGTTCGAGAATGGCGAGACGCTTGCGGCGCCGATCGTCGTCAACGCCACCGGCCAGGCCACGACGCTGGAAGAGATGAAGGAGCCGCTGATCCGGGATTTGCTCGAAAAGGACTGGTTGCAACCGCATCCAATAGGCGGCGCGATCGCGCACCGTGCCACCTGCCGGGTCATTTCCGCGACACGCGATGCACCGCGTCTTTACGCGCTCGGCCAGTTGTTGAATGGCGAACTGCGCGACACCAATGCCGTGTGGTTCAATGTCGAATGTGCGGGCCGCGCGATCGATGACATTCTGCGCCAACGATGAGCGCGCTCGGTAATATCGCATCGGCACTCCTGCCACTCTACGGCGTGATCCTGATCGCATGGGCTTTCGGCAGCCGCGTTCCCTGGGCAGCAAAGCTGTTTTCGACGATCCTGGTCTTCGGCCTCATTCCGTTGCTCGTGATCGACAAGGTGCTTGCCGCCGAAACGCGGCAGCTGATGGTGATCCCGCCAATGATGTTCTTGGTCGCGGCACTGATGAGCATCCCGGCGCACCGACTGGCAAAGCGACTTGGCGACGACTTCGACCCAAAGCTGCTCTCCGCCTCTTTCTCGTTCTTCAACGTCGCATTTTTCGGGGTTCCGGTCAGCCAGGCGCTGTTCGGGGACGTCGGCGTTTCGACGGTGATCTGCGCGTATATCGGCAGCGCGCTATACGGCGACACGGTCGGCTATTTCCTGATCGCCCGTACCAAGGAAGGCACCCGCAAGGCAGCGACCAAGGCGCTGCGCGTACCCGTCGTCTATGTCATCATCGGTGCGATCATCGCAAAATGGGCGGGCGTCACTATGCCCGAGGGGGCGGCTCCGATCGTATCGATAGCCGGCACGCTGGTCTCCGTCCTCGGCATGGCCGTGATCGGTCTCAATCTCGCGGAAACCAGCGGCGAGGATTGGCGACCACAACTGATGGCGCGCATTCTCGCGATCCGGCAAGCAAGCGGACTGGTTCTGCTCGCCGCTGCGCTCGCGGCGGAAGCGGCGTTCGTCGGCATTTTGAGCCCTCGTGACCGCGTGATCGTCGGGCTCGTCGCGCTGTTCCCGATCGCCAGCAACGTGACTCTGTTCGCAACGCTTCTCGATACCAACCGCAAGGCAGCCGCAATCCTCGTCGCGCTGTCCAGCCTCGTATCGCTCGTGCTGGTTCTGCTCGTGGTCGGCATGTTCCATTCTGCGATACCGGCACGCTAATCGCGCGGTATCGCATGATCCCTCGCGGCCGTATCGACGCCATTGGCTCGCAGGGGGCGTCGCCCTGCGAGCCAAATCGACTCAATCCGCCGTCATCACCGCCAGCAGGTCGTCCACATCCGCCACGGCGAACGCCGAATATTCGTCGCCGATCGCGTAGGGCAACAGGATGCGACGGTTCTTGATTAAGGCGCCGCAGCTGTAGGTGACGTTCGGCACATAGCCCCCGCGTTGCTCCGCGCTGGGAAACAGCAAGGGCGACGCGGTCCGCGCCAGCACCTTGGAGGGATCGTCCTTGTCGAGAAGACAGGCACCGATGCAATATCCCCGGACCATGCCGACGCCGTGCGTCAAGACGAGCCAGCCCTCGTCTATCTCGATCGGCGATCCGCAATTACCGAGTTGCACGAACTCCCACGGATACTTCGGCGCCATGATCGGCGCTCCGGTTTCCCACGTATAGAGATCGTCGGAACGCAGCAGCCAGATGTTTTCGCTGTCCTGCCGGCCGAGCATGACGAACTGATTGTCGATCCGTCGGGGGAACAGCGCCATTCCCTTGTACCCGGTCATCGCCCCGGCAAGCGGCCTCATCTCGACCCGGCGCAAATCGACGCCGCGCAGCATTTCCTGTCGCGCATTCTTGCCGTCGAACGCCGTGTACGTCCCGATGACGCTGCGGACACCGTCGTGATCGGTGAAATTGACGAGGCGCAGATCCTCGATGCCTTGGCGCTGGCTGGGCAGCACCGGGAAAATGACCGTCTCCGACGCATCCTGGCTATCCTCGCATAGCAGGCGGACCCAACCATCGTCCTGACGCTCGATGCGAGGCGGTACGCCGTGGGCGCTGGGGGGGTCGAGTACCAGTCGATCGCCGGGGCCCCATTCGCCGGTGCGGAACGTGATCGACGAAATATGTCCTTCACCGATCCCCCGCAACGACATGACGAAGCGGACCGCGCCGGGCACCGACGCCTCTTCATCCGCGAGCAAGACGATGCTGGGATTGAACAGCGCGGCGGACTCGAACGCGTATTCCTGACTGAAATACGCGCCGATCAACAGCTTTTCATCGTCGTTGAAGTCGCTTTCGCCGATATCCTCTCGCACATCTTCGAAGCGACGAAGCAATACCTGCTCGACGTTGCGATGGCGTTCGCGCATCGGAGTCAGCAACAAGTCGCGCATCCTTTCCCGCATCGTGTCGTCGAGTGCCCGAATGCGGTCCACCACGACCTGGCTGCGGGGTGGATGTCCCGCTTTGAAAGCCGAGGGATAGCCGAAGCTGAACGGCCGGATCACAGTGCGCGACGGATCGGGTTTCATCTCGACATCGAGCGTCGTGAAGACATCGGCAGCGTTCATCGGCATCGGCCCTTCTGATGTTTTAGCGAGCGAGCGCTCGCGACAAACAAGGTAACGATGCCGGGCCTCTCGCGATCCCGCACTCGCGTCGGGCCGACGCCTGGCCGGCAGGGCGCGTATCCTGGATGCTCACGAAGCCCTTTCCGCTCTCGATCTGGAGATTGCGTCGGAGACGACGTTCCTGCCCGACAACATAAGATGCTCTGGCAGTCGAAAGGGCGATTTCCAGCGGGCCGCAAGGAACGAACTCCATCGTCCCCGCGCTCGATAGCGAGAAGGAGACATGGAATGGACGACAATCGAGTTTGGGGCTTTGAGGAAAGCCTATGGACCGGCGATGCCGAACAGTACCGCGCGCTGATCGACGACGAGTGCGTCATGGTCTTGCCGGAGCACCCCTTCGTGCTGACCGGCACGCAGGCTATCGAGGCAGTGGCCAATACGCCGCGCTGGTCGAAGGTGCAGTTCAGCGAGCAGCAGATCATGCGCCCGCAAGAGGGCCTGATCGCGATCGCCTACAAAGCGGAAGCCAGCCGCGATGATTCGACCGGTTACACTGCGTATTGCACTACGACGATGCGGCGTTTGGAGCACGAAGAGTGGCGCGTCATTCAACATCAGCAAACGCCTGCGTTGATCGCAAGCGCGGCATAAACCCCGACAATCGCTGAATACACGCGACGGTTTCTCGGTGCGGTCAATCTTTCCGCCCGCGAAACCGGCGCGGTGGTCGGGATACTCCCGGGGCAGGTAAAGACGTCGGCGCATACGGCACCGTGCGCGATTCCACATTTTGTTCGATCCACCGAAAGATTTTGGTTTTTTTCACTTCACGAGTCCAAAGCCAGATTCATGAATGGTCTAATCTCTCGTCTGAGACAGCTTCGGCAATCCGATCAGGCGATCGCTGATGCCGTGCGCGAAACGCTTGTCGAGTCGCTCTATGCCTCACCGAGGTCGCTGATAATCGGTGCGCTGACGAGCAGCGCTATCACGGCGACCGTATCGATCGTCAGCGGCGATCGAGCCATGGTGATCTGCGCAATCGCCATCGCGATCGTCGCGTGCATCCGCATCGCCGACGCCGTGCGTCTCGAACTTCGCGTTCCCAAGCGAGCCACGCCGAACAAGGCACCGGGCCGCCGTCGGGAGATCGTGTATCGGGTGGGGGCTCTCTGCTATTCGGCGCTGCTCGGTACGTTCGGATTGCTCACGCTGCTGAATACGAGCGACGGCGTGCTGCAACTGCTCGCGGTGACGACGACGATAGGCTACGCCGCCGGGATCGCAGGGCGCAATGCAGGGCGCCCATGGATCGCGCTGGCACAGCTTTGTTGTGCGTCCCTGCCGCTGGCGGTCGGATTGATCGTCTCGTTCGATGTGCTCAAGATCGTTCTCGCGGTCGTCATCATCCTGTTCGTCGTCGCGATGATGGACATCACGCTACAGACGTACAGCGTCATCCTGAAAGCGACCCTGGCGTCGCGGGAAAAGGCTGCGCTTGCCGAACATCACGCGGCAATCGCCCGTCGCGACGATCTGACCGGCGTGGCCAACCGGACGGCGTTTCGCGAGCGATTCGAAGCTCGCCTGCGCGCGCTGGACGGCGGTAGCCAATGGTTGGCGATCCATTGGATCGACCTCGATCGGTTCAAGGAAATCAACGACTCGTTCGGGCATCTTGCAGGCAATGCCCTCCTCGTCTGCATAGCCGGTCGACTGGACGAGGCGTTCGGAAATGCTGGGATCGTCGCACGATTGGGGGGCGACGAATTTGCCGTAGTCTGTGAGATCGAACACCGGGATGCCGCAAACTCGATCGGGCACAGGATCATAGAGTTGGTGGAGCGGCCCGTCGATCATGACGGGCGCCTGCTACGCGTTGGCGCATCGCTGGGGATCGCAATCGCGCCCGCCGACGGCGCCGATGCCGATACCCTGCTCAAAAACGCGGATCTTGCCCTCTACCGGGCAAAGGATACCGGACGGGGGCGTATGTGCTTCTACGAACCGCTCATGGACGAGAAGGTCCAGCGCAGCAGGGATCTGGCGCTGGAGCTGACGGGAGCATTGGAGCGGGGCGAGTTCCACGTGATGTTCCAGCCTATCTTCGATCTTGCCGGCGAGCGCATATTGTCGTGCGAGGCACTGCTGCGATGGACCAATCGTCGGCATGGTCCGATTTTGCCAGCCGAGTTCATTCCCATCGCGGAAGACAACGGTCTGATCGTCGCCATCGGCGGGTGGGTCATCCGCGAGGCGTGCAAAGCTGCGAGCGAATGGCCGGGTGACGTGCAGATCGCGGTCAATCTGTCGCCGATCCAGTTGCGGTCGGCCAATCTGCCAATGGTCATCATGGGGGCGTTGGCCGCGAGCGGGCTGCCCGCCGAACGCCTGGAGCTGGAAGTGACGGAGTCGGTCCTGCTCGACGACATCGATGCGTCGCTCGCCGCTCTCAATGCGATCAACCGCCTCAACGTCCGCACGACGCTGGACGATTTCGGGACGGGCTATTCCTCGCTCAGCTACCTGACGAAATTCCCGTTCCAGACGCTGAAGATCGACCGCTCTTTCATCACCGACCTGGACCAAAGTCCCGCATCGGTCGCAATCGTCCAGACCGTGATCGAGCTTGCCGCCAAACTGGGCATGCGGACAGTTGCCGAGGGCATAGAGACGCAGGCCCAACTCGATCAGTTGCGCCGCACCCGGTGCGATGCGGTGCAGGGGTTTCTGCTCGCGCGGCCGATCTCGGCAAGCATGGTAACCTCCATGCTTGCCGGGAGCCGGCTCGAGGCGAATGGGCGGTCCTGAGTAACGAGCGCTTTACGCTGCCTTGTCGAGCAATCGGGTCTGGGCGCCGACCAGCCGCCGCATGAGCTTCAGGTCCGCCTCGCTAAGCCGGAGTGCCGCATCGGCCCAAAGGTCGACGACCGCCTCGAGCTCGCGCAGCGGTAGCGGATTCACCGATCGAGACGCCTCGTAGATGGCGCAGTGACCACTATGCCGACGCCGGTTCTGTCGGATATAGCCCTCGACCTCGGCACGCCCCTGGCCGGGATTGGCGAGCGCATGGACGATTCCCAGGTCGTACAGTTCTTCTGCGGTGTAGGTCCTGCCGCTGAGGATCATCTGCTCGGCACGCGCGGCCCCCAGGCGTCGGGACAGGAAGCAGTGCGCTCCCATCCCCGGGAAGAGACCGAAATTGGTCTCGGGCAGCCCGAACTTCGTTCCGCGTTCGGCAATCACCACGTTGAACGACAGCAACGCCTCAAACCCACCCCCCAACGCGTCGCCTTCGACCAGGGCAATCGTGATGATCGGTTGTTCCAGGCTGAGCATGTTCCGGTGGAGTATCCGGACGCACGCACGCCCATAACGAACCAAAGCGGCGCGATCCCCGTTGCGGATATGCGTCGCAAAGAGATCGAGATCTCCCCCCAGCGAGAAGACGCCAGGAAAGCGAGACCCGAGCACGACGTACCGGATCGGCATGGTTCCGGACGATCGGACTGTGCAGATGTCGTTTTGCCACCCTGCGAACTCAACGAGCAAATCCGGGTTGAAGCTCGGTCGACTACGCTGACGCATGTAGGTCCAGAGCGTATCGAGCTCGGAATCGAACCGCGTTTCCAAATCCACATAGGCAAACGGCTGCCGGCCTAGCGGCACGCGTAGGGGGTCGGCCACGGTTCCATGTCGCGACCCGTTTTCGTCCGCTGGAACAACAGGAGCAAACTCGATTGTCATAAACGACGTCCTTCTTCACACACGGTGGTTCGTGCGCGAGAAGCTTAGAGCGACATCCTTTGGGATGTAGGCGGTATGATACCGCGACTATCGTTCAGCATCGTCGCGTCAGTGGACGGTCCAGCGCGCAGTTTCGGCAGCGGCCCACACCGGAACGGATCGGCATTCCGCTTCCGTTGATCGTGGCTCGGCTAAATCACTGCAGCGCGCCGTGGACACGGAATCCGGGAATTTCCCCGATAGTCTTCGAAGACCGGATGCGGCTAGGCAGGCGGCGATGCCTGCGCTTCGTCTCCCCGCCCCGCTCGCGATACGCGCCGCAGTTCATGCAGCGGTGCCGAGACCGGCCGATCTGCCGTGGCTGGTCGGTTATGCCGTAGCCTTCGTGATCGCGCACCATGTCGCGGCGGGCTGGGGCGGTCAGAGCTATTACTCGCTGCTCTATCCCGCGGCGGGTGTCCGTATCGCGCTGTTATGGAGCCGTGGACCGCGGTTGACGCTGTCCATCGTCGCCACGGAATTGGCGGTGCAGACTGCCGCAGGGATCATCGTGCCGGGGCAGCCGGACTGGCTCGCCGCCGCCGTGGGGGTCGCGCGTCCCGGGCTCGTCTATGGCCTCGTCGTCTGGCTGGTCCGCTATGTCGCCGCGCGCTCGCACTCCAGCCTCGGCGTTGCACCGATGCCGCTCGGTCTCGCAGCCGTCTCCGCGCCCATGGCGGTGGCGCTCGTCGCACTCCCCTGGTCGTTGCTCAGTCCCGAGCTTACCGGGGTCGTGGGCCTCCGCCAGACCATCGCATCACTGACCGGATTTGCGGTTGGCGACCTGCTCGGCGTGTTGCTGATCGCCCCGCCGCTGCTTTGGGCGACCCAGGCGGTGCAGGACGGGCGGCTGTCGCTGCATCGGCCGGCGCTGCGCCAGCTTGCCGTGCTCGGCGAGGCCGGCGTCGTTCTCGGCGTGGCGATCGCTGCAAGCATGCTGCTCGCGCATATCGGCCTCGGCGTCCCCGCGACCCCTGCCTTGCTGGCGGTAGCATGGATCGGGCTGCGCTTCGGGCGCACCATGGGCTGGTTGGCCATCCTGATCGTCGCGGCGATGGTGCTTCCTTATACCGCGAGCGACATGCCACTCGCAGACCGGCTGGAATTTCACATGAGCCTCGCGTCGATCGTGGTCGTCGGGTATCTCGCCGGCAGCTTCGCCGATGCGCAGGTTCGCGCGCAGATAGCCTTGTCGCGCCGCGATCGCATGCTGTTCCAGGCCGAGCGCTTGAAAACGTTGCGCGCGATGTCGGTCGCGGTGATCCACGAGATCAGTCAACCGCTCTCGACACTGGCGATCGAGGCCAAGCACCTTCACGAAATCACTGTCTCCACCGATCCGGACATCGCGCAAACCGCGGCCATCATCGATCGCAAGGCCGCCGCGCTATCGACGCTCGTGCGTCGCCTGCGCCGTTTCGGGGGCAGGTCGGTCGACGAGCCGAGCGCTCTACCCGTTTCCGCACTGACCCATGCCGAGGCGAAAGCCGCACGGGTCGTGCTGGAGATCGCGCCCGTCGATCCCGACCTCATCATCATGGGGCAAGAGATCGAGCTGGCGCAGGCGATCGTCAATCTCGTCCGCAATGCCGTTCAGGCGTGCGACGGTCGTGTGACGTTGTCGGCCCGCCGCCACGACGACCAGCTTGAGGTGACAGTCGCGAACCGCTGCCCGGATCGTCGAGGACCGCAGCCCGGAATGGGCGTCGGTGCCCTAGTGGCGCGCGCGATCATCGAAGCGCATGGCGGTACGCTCGACCGGGTCACCGACGGCGACGGCACCGTACGCGCGACGCTTTCGCTGCAACTTGTAGGAGCCGTTGCATGACCCTGCGCGCCAATCAGAGCGCTGCTGGACCAGATGGTGCAGTCGTCTACGTCGTCGATGACGACCGCGATCTAGGCGCGGCGGTTGCGCGGCTGCTCGTGCGCCACGGTCATGCTGCGAAGCCCTTTCTGGACCCTGCGCCGTTGCTGTCCGTCTACACCGACGCGCCGGCGCATTGCATCGTCACCGACATCATGATGGGCGATCTCGATGGTTTCGGGTTTGCCGACCGTCTGCGCGCGATCGATCCCGCCGTCGCGATCGTGTTCATGACGGCCTGGCCGACGACCACCCATGCGGTGGATTCGGTGCGTCGCCACGGCGGCCTCGATTATCTGGAGAAGCCGCTCGACGAACTCCGCCTGCTCGCCGCGGTCGACGAGGGGGTCGCCTGGTCGCGGCGCCAGCGCGACATCCGCGCCCGTACCGCGGCGCTGTCCGGGCGCGAGCGGCAGGTGTTCGATCTGCTCGTTCAGGGACACAGCAACAAGGCGGTCGCCGACCTCCTGACTCTCAGCCCCAAGACGATCGAGGATCACCGTGCCGCGATCGTCGCCAAGACCGGCACCAACGGACTTGCCCAATTGATCGCGCTTGCGCGGTGACCATCCCCCTTGCCGGAGTTTCTATGCCGATCAGGACCGCAGAAGACGAAACGCTGATCGAAGACGCCATCCTGGATCTGTTGGCGACGCGGCGCGAAATCTATCCGTCGCACATGGTCGGCGAGTTGCGGCGGCTCGATCCTGGCCTGCCGCTCGAACTTACCCACGACGTACTGGAACGCTTGTTCGCCGAACGTCGGGTCGCGCGGCTGTGGCATCGGTATATACTGCCCCACGACGTCGATGCGGTCCGGGCAAAATGGTTGGCAATGATCGAGCGGCAGGCGAAGCGGATCGACGCGGATCCGTTCGATGCGGCGATATCTCGGGACGCACGCGATCTCGTCACGCGGTGGGACGGCTGGCGAGTGAAGGGCTGCGACGCTGCCGCGCTTCCGACGACCGATCGATAAAACACCGCCCCGTCGACGCGCTGACACTGCATACTCCCCCCATTCCGCCGCAACGGACGGTCGCGTTATGGGGTCGTCGCAAAACCAATCATATCTCCTGTCCAACGGACCGTTAGCGGTCAGCGCCGATCGGTTGTCGGGAGGCCTACCGGTCTGTGCTACTCGGGGCTGAGATAGGAGGAGCACGCCTTGCCCTTGGTAAAATCGTGGCCCTTGGTCCCGCTGCTCAAAGTTCGTTGCCCAAGTGCGCCAAGTCCGGGTAGATCCATCAAGGGCAGCTCGACCGAGTTTGTCACGCTTGCCCGATGCGCCTGCCATCCCGGCCGGCGTATCCCGGAGAGCTCGTCGGATGCCTCCCGACGATGAACGAGATATCGCAACGACGGTCTGATACGGCTGCCTTTCCCGGCAATCCTGCAATCCCAAGCCGGACACTCGTGCTGTTCAGTGCCGGCGACTTCGCGTTCAATCTGTATTGGCAGGCGATCAGCCTTTACCTGCTGTTCTTCTACATGGACACGCTGGCGTTGCCGCCTGCCACCGCCGGGCTGATCTTCATGATCGGCGCAATCTGGGACGGCGCGGCGGATTTCCTCGCAGGCGCGGCGGCGGAGCGGATGCGGCTTTCATATCGTCGACTCGTCGGATGGGGCGCGTTGCCGTTGGGCCTGGCGTTCGTCGCGATGTTCGCGGTACCGGCGGGGGCTGCGAAATGGGCACTGGCGACACAATTGCTGTTCCGGACGCTCTATGCGTTCACTAATATTCCGTACGCGGCGTGGACGACGCGCGTGGCGCGGACCAGTCGGGAGCGGTCGCTGGTGGCCGGCTGGCGGATGGGGTTCGGCTCGGCCGCCGCTGCACTCGTCGCGCTGGCCCTGCCCTGGCTGGCAGAGCGGATGGGCAGCTATGGCGCAGCGAGCGCGCTGCTTGCCGCATTCGGCGTGCCGATGCTCGCGATCATGGCGTGGCGCGTTCCCGAGCCAATTCCCGCTGCCGTGCCCGTCGATCGCCCCACCATCAGCGCCGGACTGGCGACGCTCGCACGCAACCGGGCGTTCGTAGCGCTCAACATCGCCGCCGCTTTGGGTGGCGCGGCGACCGCGCTGACCTCTCAGTCGGTGCTGTACTTCTTCCGCTACGTCCTGCTCGACACCTCGGGCGGACCGCGCGCGCTGACCGGCATGGCGCTCGCCAGCCTGATCGCCTTGCCGGTCTGGACTGCGCTGGCCCGTGCTTGTGGCGCGCGCGTCGCGTGGATCAGTGCGGGCGCATTGGCTTTGGTGCTACCGGCCGTGTTCGCGCTGATCGCGGCCCCCGACAGCATGGAAACCGCGGCGTTCCTGCTGGCGATGCAGGCGGTGTTCATAGGATTTGCGCTCGCCGCATGGACGTTGCTGCCCGACGCGGTCGACTGGGACGAAGCGCGTACCGGCAAGCGGGTCGAGGCATTGGCGTTCGGCACGTTTGCGCTCGTGCAGAAAATCGCGCTGGCGGGCGCGGGGTTTGCGATCGGCGCGGTTTATCAGGCGAACGGCTTCGTAGCCGGCGCAGTGCAAGGCGCGGCTAGCCTGCACGCGATCCGCTGGCTGATGCTCGCCGGGCCCGCGGTGCTGATCGCGGCGATGCTGGTGGCGGTGATCGCCATCCCACTTCGCCGCGATACGCTGTCGGGGTTCAGGCCAGCGTAAACTGCCCTGAGACGCCTTCGGCCTGTGCCGATGGCGCTATCCAGACCTGAAACCGGCCGGGCTCGATGGTCGGCTTGAGATCACGGCCGACGAACAGCAGGTCGCTGCGGCGGAGCGTGAACGCCACGACCTGCCGCTCGCCGGGTTTCAGCGCGATCTTCCGGAACGCCTTCAGTTCGCGCACCGGCCGGGTAATGCTGGCGGCCACATCGCGGATGTAGAGCTGGACCGTTTCTTCCGCCGCCCGCGTGCCGGTGTTCGCGATCGTCGCGCGCACGGTCAGCACGCCGTCGCTCGCCATGATCCCGGTGCCGAGGTCGAGACCCGAATACCCGATGTCGCCATAGGTCAGGCCGTGGCCGAACGCGAACAGCGCGTCGTTGGCGAATTCGCGATAATGCGCCTTGTATTCGACCAGCGGCCCCGGCGGATTGGGGCGGCCGGTGCTCTTGTGGTCGTAGTGATAGGGCTCCTGCCCGGTCGCATGCGGGAACGAGACCGGCAGACGCGCGGACGGCCCGGTCTTGCCGAACACTATGTCGGCGATCGCCGGGCCGTCCTGCGAGCCGAGGAACCACGTCACGAAGATTGCCGGCGCGTCGAGCACCGCACCACTGAGCACCAGCGCGCGGCCAGTGCGGAGCAGGACGACGATCGGCTTGCCAGTGGCCGTGACCGCGTCGACCAGCGCCATCTGTGCGGGGGGGATGACGATGTCGGCGCGCGATTGTGCCTCACCCGACATGCGCTGGCTCTCGCCGATCGCGAGCACGACGATATCGGCGGCTTGCGCGGCAGCGACCGCCGCGGGGATGCCGCCGGCCAGCGGACCGTCGACGCCCGATCCAAGCGCGACACTGACCAGCGACGGATCCGCGACGGTCGCGCGGACTCCGGTCGCGAGGTCGACCGCCTCGGCATCGGTGCCGTAGACGTTCCACGGTCCGATCAGGTCGTGCTGTCCGGCTGCGAACGGACCGATCAGCGCGATCCGCTTGCCCGCGCGCGGCAGCGGCAACAGGCCGCCGTCGTTCTTGAGCATGACGATCGACTTCGCACCGGCTTCACGCGCGAGCGCCAGGCTCTCACGCGTGCGGATACGGGTCTTCTCGCGGCGTGGATCGATCCGGCGGTATGGGTCGTCGAACAGTCCGAGCTGCACTTTCAGGGCGAACACGCGGCGGACGGCTTCGTCGAGCCGCGCCATCGGCACGTCGCCCCACGCCACCAGATCGGGGAGGTGCTTGAGGTAGAAGCCGCTCTGCATGCTCATGTCGACGCCAGCCATGAAGGCGAGCTTGGTAGCCTCGCGCGCGTCGGCGGCGAAGCCGTGCGCGATCAGTTCCTCGTCGCCGGTGTAATCGGAGACGACCAGCCCGTCGAAACCCCATTCGCGGCGGAGCACATCGGTCAGCAGCCAGGGATTGGCGGTGGCGGGGACGCCGCTGATCTCGTTGAACGAGGCCATGACGGTCGGCGATCCCGCGGCGAAGGCGGACTGGAACGGCGGGAAGTACGTTTCGCGCAGCGTGCGCTCGGAAATGTCGACCGAGTTGTAGTCGAGGCCAGCCTCGGCCGCGCCATAGGCGGCAAAATGCTTGGCGCACGACGCGACCGCATCGGGTGCCGCGAGCCCGCGCTCGCCCTGGAACCCGCGAACGCGTGCCGCCGCCATCATCGTGCCGAGCAGCACGTCCTCGCCGGCACCCTCCACGCCGCGCCCCCAGCGTGCGTCGTGGGCGATGTCGACCATCGGTGCGAAGGTCCAGTCGATCCCCGACGCAGCAGCCTCGGCCCCGGCCGCGCGCGCGGTCCGCCGGGCCAGCTCCGGATCGAAGCTCGCCGCCTCGGCCAGCGGCACCGGGAACACGGTGCGCAGGCCGTGGATGACGTCGGCCGCGAACAACAACGGGATCTTCAAACGCGACTCGCGCATGGCAACGGTCTGCATCCGCTGCGCCATCACCGCGCCGTTGCCATTGAACACACCACCAAGCCGCCCGGCCCGGACGTCGGCGAGTTGACTATCGAAACTGGCGGTCCCGCCAGCCGGGTTGAGCGACGTCGCCGCCCCCCCTGCCCAGGCCGCCGCCATCAGCGTCAGCTGCCCAGCCTTTTCGACGACCGTCATCCGGCCGATCAGCGCCTCGACCGATGCCGGCAGCGCCGCGGCACCACCCCTTACCTGCTGAAGCAGCGCGCGTGCTGGACTGGCGGCCCAGGCCGTCACCGCCGCCGCGCCCATCATCATCGCCCGCCGTGAAATTGCCTTTGAAATCACTTGTGAATTCGTTGCCGCCGTCATCCGCTCATCCCCGTCCATGCCAGTAGCGATCGCTCCAGCCCACACCGGAAAGACGATCGTCGCAAGGTTCTTGATCCCTGCTTCTGGATCATGTAACCGGTTACATCAAGAACAAGATGCCGGTCGCAACACGCAGATCGGTGCCAGAGGGGATACTGACGCTTCATGCCGCACGCCACTGTCCGTGATATCGCCCGCGAAGCCGCGGTGTCGGTGGCGACGGTGTCGCGCGCACTCAACGGGCACAGCAACGTGCGCCCCGAAGTCCGCGAACACATCGAAAGCGTCGCCTTGCGGCTCGGCTATGTCCCCCACGCCGCGGCGCGCCATCTAAGTTCGGCACGCTCGGGCATGATCGGCGTCGTCGTCCCCGACCTGCACGGCGAATTCTTCTCCGAACTGTTGCGTGGCATGGACCGCGAGGCGTCCGAGCGCGGCCTGTACTGCATGATGATGGTGATGCACGGAGATGCGCAGCGCGGCGTCGCGGCGCTGCACGCGATGCGCGGCCGGGTCGACGGGCTGGTGGTGATGGCGCCGCAGGTGTCCGCGGACGAACTGCTCGCGCACTTGCCTCGCGGCATGCCCGCCGTGCTGGTCAACTGCGCGCCGGGACACTCGGGTCGCACCGAACTGCGCATCGACAATGTCGCGGGCGCGTCGGCGCTGGTCGAGCATCTGATCGCGACTGGCCGGCGGCGGTTGGTCCATATCTCCGGGCCCGCGGGCAACATCGATGCCGACGAGCGCCTGCGCGGTGCGCAGGAGGCGTGCACGCGCGCCGGCTTGTCGCTCCGCGTACTGACGGGCGACTTCAAGGAGCCGTCGGGCGCCGCCGCCGCCGCGCGCCTGATCGAAGAGGGCGCCGACATCGACGCGATCTTCGCTGCGAATGACATGATGGCGATCGGCGCGATGATGACGCTCAAGCGGGCCGGCATCGTCGTTCCCGACCAGATCGCGATCGCCGGATTCGACGACATCCCGCTGACCCGGCTCATCTCGCCGTCGCTGACCTCGGCGAGCATCGACATCGCCAGCTTCGGCGCCAGCGCGGTCGCGCGGCTGGTGAAGGCGATCGCGGGCGACGACGATGGCGGTGTCGAGCAGCGCGTACCGATCGTGATCGTCCGCGAATCCACCGGCCCGGCCCGCCACAGCCAGCACGGCCCGAATCTTTCCAACGTCCACAACAACAAACCCGAACAATCGGGAAAAGGGGAACTCCAATGACCAAGATGATGTTGCGCGCGGCGGTCGTCTCGCTGACGGCGCTGTCGAGCGGGCTGCTGTTTGCGCCGACGCCGGCAGTGGCGCAGGTCGGCCAGGCCTCGCTGCGCGGCACGATCACCGCACCCGCCGACAATCCGGTCGTCGAGGTCACCGCGGTCGAGATATCCACGGGCTTGCGGCGCACCGTGCCGGCCGACGCCAACGGCGCGTACAACTTTGCGTCGCTGCGCGCGGGCACCTATCGCCTCGAGATCAAGCAGCGCAACGGCACGCGCAATTCGGACGCCCTCACGCTGCGCGTCGGCCAGGTGGCTGGCCTCGATCTCGATCTCGCAGCCGCCGGAACGCCTGCCCCCGCGGGTACCACCGGTGAAGCCACGCCCGGCGATACGCCCGCTGCGGGGGCCGCGGCGGCTGGCGATGAGATCGTCGTCACCGGCAACCGCATCCGATCGCTGTCGGGCGGCCAGGTCGGCAGCGTCATTTCGTCGCGGCTGATCGAGCAGCTGCCGCAGAACAATCGCAACTTCCTCGCCTTCGCCGATCTGGCGCCGGGCGTGCGGTTCATCGAGGACGCAAGCGGCGCGTCGCGCATCCAGGGCGGCGGGCAGGACAGCCGCACCGTCAACGTCTTCATCGATGGCGTCAGCCAGAAGGATTACGTCCTCAAGAACGGCATCACCGGCCAGGATTCGTCGCCCGGCAATCCGTTCCCGCAGCTCGGCATCGGCGAGTATCAGGTGCTGTCGTCGAACTACAAGGCGGAATTCGACCAAGTCAGTTCGGTCGCGATCACCGCGGTGACCAAATCGGGCACGAACGAATTCCACGGTGAGGGTTTCTACGACTTCACCAACCAGAAACTGCGCGATCGCCGCCCGAGCGAGATCTTTCCGACCACGATCCCGAAGGTCGACACCAGCAACAAGCAGTTCGGCGCGGCGCTGGGTGGTCCGATCATCAAGGACAAGGCGCACTTCTTCTTCACTTACGAAGGCAAGCGCATCTCCAGCCCGTACGACGTGCGGCCCGAGAACGGCTATCCGATCTCGTCTATTCCGCAGCAATACCAGGATAATTTTGGCACCTTCGCGCTGCAGTTCAAGCAGGACCTGTATTTCGGCAAAATCGACATCGAGCCGACCGACAACGACCTGATCGAACTGTCGGGCAAATATCGCGACGAGTCGGGCATCCAGAACGCGACCGGCATCAATGCGGCCAGCACTTCGACGCTCAACAAGGTCGTCGACAAGCGTGGCCTGCTCCGCTGGCAGCACACCGGCAACCAGTGGATCAACGACGCGCGCCTGTCCTACGAGGACTCGCTGTTCGCGCCGACCCCCGCGACCGACGGCATCACACAGTTCTTCCAGGCGACGCAGCGGATCGGCAACGGCATCCAGCGCACCGACCTGCTCCGTGCCGGTGGCGGCGGCAACTTCCAGACCAAGGGCCAAAAGGGCTGGACGATCCAGGACGATTTCACATTCACTGGACTTCAGGGGCACACGATCAAGGTCGGTGCCAAGGCGAAGTGGGTGAAGCTCAACACGCTCGAGCAGAACCTGACGAACCCGGAATATACCTATGACGTCAACGCGATCCCCGGCGTCGCCTTCAACGATGCGCTGCCGTACAAACTTCAGTTCGGGGCAACCGGCGCGGCGGGGCAGGCCAATGTCCGGTCGAACAATTTCCAGATCGGTTTCTACGCGCAGGACGACTGGGATATCACCAGCCACCTGACGCTCAATCTCGGTCTGCGCTGGGATTACGAGCGCACGCCGTCCTATCTGGACTACGTCACGTCGGCCGAGAATATCGCGGCGGTATCGCCAGATAACTACCCCAACCTCAACAAAGCCGACTACGACATCAACGACTATATCTCGAACGGCAACGACCGGAAGGCGTTCAAGGGCGCGTGGCAGCCGCGGCTTGGCTTTACCTACCGCTTCGACGAAGCCGGACGCTTCTCGATGTTCGGTGGCTATGGCCGGTCGTACGATCGCAACCAGTTCGACTTCCTCCAGCAGGAAGCAAGCCAGGGCGCGTACCAGGTCCGCACGTTCAACTTCATCGGCAACGATTCGCTCAACCCCTGCATCCCCAGCCAGACCTGCATCGCGTGGAACCCGGTCTATCTGACCGCGGCCGGACGCCAGCAGCTGGCCAGCGCGGCCATCGGCGGCGGGCGCGAGTTCCGCTTCCTCAACAACGATCTCAAGGTGCCGTATTCGGACCAGTTCAGCCTCGGCATGCGCGGTCGCTTCTCGCCGGTCGAACTCGAGGTCGGCTACACGCATATCGCCAGCCGCGACGGGTTCGCCTTCCTGCTCGGCAATCGCCGGCCCGACGGCTCGTTCTTCTTCAACGATCCGGCCGATCCCGGTGACGTGCCGCAGTCGCCCTTCTCGTTCTCGCCAAACGGCTATGGCTCGATCATCCTCGGCACGAACGGTCTCAAGACGAACTCGGATGCGGTCTATTTCAAGCTGACCAAGACCTATTCGGCGGCTTCGCCGTGGAGCATCGATGCGACCTACACCTACACGCAGGCCGAAGAGACGGGGAAATTCGGGGACACGTATCTGCTCGATTATGCGCAGCTCTCGGATTACCCGATGCTGCGCTCGTCGGGCGTGCCGCAGCACCGCTTCGTGATCGCGGGCAGCGTCGATACGCCGATCGGTGTGACCTTCTCGACCAAGTTCCAGATCGAGTCGCCGATCTATTTGAAGGCATTCGTCGACCGGTCCGATCCCTTCTCACGCGAACTGGTCGGACGGCAGGCGGACAGCTTGGGCGATCTCTGGGGCCGCCGACAGCTGGACTTCGCGTTCACCAAATATGTGCCCGTCGGCTTCATCACCGAACAGGCGAGGGTCCGCATGCGGCTCGATATCCTGAACGTGATGAACGACCGCAATTACACCGACTTCAACAACAGCCCGCTCGATCCGAACTACGGACAGCGATCGACCTACAGCACGGGCGGCAACGCGCCGCGCACGATCAAGCTGTCTGCGGGCTTCTCGTTCTAGAACCCGTTGGCGGGACGCGGCATGACCGCGTCCCGCCCCTGTTCGCGTATCAGTAACCGAAGGACGTCATGATCGATCGCAGGCAGTTGCTGGGCCGCACTTCGTTGGGCTTGGCAGGACTTATGGCCGGCTGCGCGATGCCGTCCGCTACCCGGCTCGGTAGCGTGGCAGGTGGCGCGAAGGGCACCGCTACGGGCACGGCGATGCCGACCGCGCTGCTTGCCGATCTGCACGAACGCAGTTTTCGGTTCTTCTGGGATACGGCCGACCCCACGACTGGGCTGGCCCCCGATCGCTGGCCGACACCGTCGTTCGCGTCGATCGCCGCGGTAGGGTTCGCGCTCACCGCCTATCCGATCGGCGTCGTCAACGGCTGGATCACGCGGGACGAGGCGCGCACGAGGACGCTCGCCACGCTCGAATTCTTCGCCGCCGCGCCACAGGGCGACAGCAAGAGCGACGACAGCGGCTACAAGGGGCTGTTCTACCACTTCCTCGGCACCACCAAGGGCCACCGGTTCGCGCGCGCGGAACTGTCGACGATCGACACGGCGCTGTTGATCGGCGGGGTGCTGTTCGCGCAAAGCTGGTTCGACTCGGATCATCCCGGCGAGGTGCGAATCCGTGCGCTCGCGGACCAGCTCTATGCTGCGATCGACTGGAGCTGGATCGTGCCGCGCCCGCCGTTCATGTCGATGGGCTGGCACCCCGAGAGCGGGTTCATCGCACACGACTGGAACATCTACAACGAGGCGCTCCTGCTCTATGTGCTGGCGCTGGGATCGCCGACGCACGCCTTGCCCGCAGAAACCTGGGACGCGTGGACCGATCGCTTCGACGCGCAGTGGACCGACAAATGGGGTGGCGAGCCGCACATCCATTTCGCGCCGCTGTTCGTGCATCAATACAGCCATTGCTGGATCGACTTCCGCGGCATTCGTGATCGCTACATGGCGAAGAAGGGCATCGACTATTTCGAGAACAGCCGCCGTGCGGTGCGCGCGCAGCGGGCCTATGCGATCGCCAATCCGGGCGGGTGGAGCGGCTATGGCCCCGACGTCTGGGGGCTAACAGCCTGCGACGGGCCGGGCGACTTCACGATCGACCTCGGCGGGCGCAAGCGCGAATTCTTCAGCTATTCCGCGCGCGGGCCCGACGATCGCGACGACGGTACGCTGGCACCGACCGCAGCCGCGGCATCGATCGCGTTCGAGCCGGAACTGGCACGGCGCGCGATCGAGACGATGCACGGGCGCTACGGCACGCAGATCTACGGAAAATACGGATTTCTCGACTCGTTCAATCCGACGCTGACGGCAGCGGCGATGCCGTTGAAGCATGGCAGCATCGATCCGAAGATGGGCTGGGTCGACAACGACTATCTCGGGATCGACCAGGGCGCGATCGTCGTGATGATGGAGAATTGGCGGACCGGTCTGGTCTGGACGACGATGCGCGGCAACCCGCACATCCGCCGCGGTCTGCAACGCGCTGGCTTCGCAGGCGGTTGGCTGGCTTGATCGTCGGCAGCGCGAAGGATGATCGCCGCGCAGTTCTCTCCATGGCCGGCCCACAGCGACCGGCGATGCCGGCAATCGATGCGTGCTTCATCTTGTAAGTAGCTGCCACGTCAGGGACTTTCAGGCCGACGAGTGACGCTGCGATTTCATCGCGCACCGCCATCCGTTCGCGCAGACCGATTACCAATCCTAAACAGTTTGATTGGATATGTCGGCGGTTAGCTAACGCCGTGGTGGTCCGTCGATGTTCAAAAATCTCTTTCAGGAGCGTCGACGCTCCCATGCCGTGAAGCGGCTCGGTGTTCTGGATACGTTACCCGAACCGGCATTCGATAGATTTGTCCAACAAGCGGCTTTATCGTTCGACGCGCCCATCGCCGTGCTGTCGGTGATCCACAGCGACGACCAATGGTTCAAGGCTGCCGTGGGAATGGCTGTAACCTGCATACCACGTGAGAATGGTTTCTGCGGGCACACGCTGGACCATCCAGGCGTGCTGGAATGTTGCGATCCCGAAGTCGATCCCCGTTTTGCCGATTTTTCGATCGTTACCGGAGACCCGTTCGTTCGCTACTATATCGGCGCTCCGCTCACGCTTCTGAACGGTGTCGACGTCGGTGCGCTCTGCGTGCTCGACACCGTAACACGCCCCCCCTCCTCGCCCGACCAGCGCGCCTACCTTCTGGGCCTGGCGCGCCAGGCATCGATGGCACTGGAAGCGCGCGGCGACCTGTGGCGCGAAGGTAGCGCGGCATGATGAAGATCGCGCTTTGCATCACGCAGGATCATGATCTGCGGCTCGTCATGGTTGCCCTCGCCGTATGCCTGATCGGCTCGGCTGCGACGGTGCAATTGTTCGGCCGGATCCGGTCGGCGATGGGATATAGCCGGCTCGGCTGGGTCCTGCTGACCGCGGTCAGCACGGGGACCATGGTCTGGTCGACGCATTTCGTCGCGATGATGGCATTCCGCACGCAGGCCCCGGTGGTACTCGATCCGATCTTGACGTTTGCCTCGCTGCTTCTGGCGATCGTCGTCGCCGTTCCAGGACTCGCACTTGCGGCGATGCGGCAACGTTGGACGGGTATCGCCGGTGGCGCGATCATCGGCGTGGCGGTGTCGGCGATGCACTATCTCGGCATGTCGGCGTACCGGATCGACGGGATCGTCACGTGGGACTGGAGATACGTTCTCGCTTCGATCGTCCTTTCGGCTGTGCTCTCCGCGGCTGCGTTTCACATCCTGAAACGCGCTGGCCGATGGCGGCGGGCACGCGCTGGCGGGATGCTGGGATTGAGCGTTGCGGTGCTGCATTTCACCGGCATGGCCGCAATGAACATCGCTGTTCTGCAGCTCGGCGACGGCCTGTCCGACGGAACGCTGTCCGCACTCGGGATCACGACCGCGATCGCCGCGCTGCTCGTGGTCGGATGCGCCGCGCTCAGCGCGTTGATCGACGGACATAGCCAGGACGAATCCTATCGGCGCCTCAGGCGGATGGCGTTGCATGACGGCCTGACCGACCTGCCCAACCGCATGAGCTTCAACGAAGAGCTTGGTCGACGACTGGGATTGAAGTCCGGACGCCCATGCATGGCGGTCGTCATGATGGACCTGTCGCGCTTCAAGGCGGTCAACGATACCTATGGGCATCAAGCCGGCGACCAACTGCTGATCGCGTTGTCGACGCGGTTCGTTGCAGCCCAGCGGCGCGGCGAAAGCATCGCTCGCCTTGGCGGTGACGAGTTCGCTGCCCTGATCTCCTACGACACCCCGGCCGACCTGGCGGATTTCCTCGATCGTCTGCGCGCGACGTTCACGACCCCTTTCGAGTTCGAGCGGTTCACCGCGTCGGTCGGGGCAAACATCGGTGTGGCCTTGGCGGTCCATGACGGGCTCGACGCCGATACGCTTCTCGCGAAGGCGGATCTGGCGATGTACCGCGCCAAATCGCTGCACTCCGACGAGCCATGTTACTACCAAGCCGAGATGGATGACGCAGTCCGCGATCGACGCGAACTTGCCAGCGACCTCCGTAACGCGGTCGCCGCCGGCGCGTTCGAACTCCACTATCAAGTCCAGGCCTCGGTCGCGACCGGCGAAATCACCGGGTACGAAGCGCTGATCCGCTGGCACCATCCGACGCGGGGTTCGATCTCGCCAGCAACGTTCATTCCGGTAGCGGAGGAAAGCGGGCAGATCGTGCCGCTGAGTATCTGGGTCCTACGCCAGGCCTGTTTCGAAGCCGCCCTCTGGACCAATCGCCACATGGTTGCGGTGAACCTGTCACCGCTGCATCTGTCAGACCCTCAACTGGTCGAGACGGTGCGGTCCGCGCTCGAAGACAGTGGCCTGCCGGTCGAACGGCTCTCGCTGGAATTGACGGAAAGCGCCATCATCCACGACCGCGACTTCGCCCTGAACCAGCTTCGTCAGTTGAAGGCTATGGGCATCGCCCTGGCACTGGACGACTTCGGCGTCGGATATTCTTCGCTCGACGTTCTGCGCTCGTTTCCGTTCGACAGGATCAAGCTCGACGCGTCGTTTGTCGCGGAAATCGAGCATAGCGAGCAGGCAGTCGCCATCCTGCGGTCCGTCACCGCGCTCGGCTCCAGCCTGGATATGCCGGTCCTCGCCGAAGGGATCGAGCAACCGGCGCAATTGTCCATCGTCACGCGGGAAGGATGTGGCGCGATCCAGGGTTATCTGATCGGCAAGCCCTCACGCACCTTGGCGAACCCGGACCATGTCCGCCGAGCCATGCTGTTGGCACCCCGGGACTTGGGTACGGAGCAAGCCTTCGGTTGAACGCGAACACCGCACCGGGCGGTTTTGCAGCCTGCCGCCACCAGGCATAAAGGAGAGATCAAATCGGGTGGGTTCGATCTCAACGGTTCGCGGCCGCCGCTCTACACCGTCCATAAGCTGCTTGCCGGTTTGCTCGCCGTGCAAGGCACCCGGGGCAACGCACAGGCGCTTGAATCCGAAAGATCCTGCGGCCTGCCGAAGCATTACCAGTATAGTACCACGCTTGCAGGACCGATCCGGCCATGATAATGGATCGCAATAACGGTTTGAAGGATATGCGCCTGCTAGTCCGAGATTCGGGTCGGAAACCCAAGCCGTTACAGCGACATGCGCTCCGTATTCGGCCCAGACTGTCCGTCGCCAGCCCTGGCGTAGTGCGCGCCCTGCCCCGAAGTCCGACTGAATCGTATGAGCGGGTAGCATGACGGCGTTTGCCCTCGGCGCTGTACGAGACATGCCCGGCATCGCGGCCTTGCGCGCAATGATGTCAGGTAACGCGTCGCCCAGGATCAATCGGACGCTCGGCTTTGCACTGATCGCAGTCGAAGACGGCATGGTCGTGTTCGAAGGCCATCCTGACCAGCGGGTCCACACGCGGATCGGCACGGTACATGGTGGCTTCGCAGCCACGATGCTCGATAGCGCATGTGGCTATGCGGTCCATTCGCAACTCGACGCTAGCCAGGGCTACACGACGCTCGAACTGAAAATAGCGCACCACCGACCGCCGACGTACGAAAGTGGCCCCGTTCAGGCGGAAGGCCGCGTCATCTCGATCGGGCGCACCACCGCGTTTGCCGCTGGCCGCCTGTTCGACCGTCACGGACGCCTTTGCGCCACAGCGACATCGACCATTTCGATTTTCCCCCTCGAATGACGGGCGATGATGCCTGCCAAGGACGCAATGCCATGAAGACTTTTCTCAATCTTGCAGCGCTCGTCATGGTCGTCGTGCCAGCCCCGCTCTTCGCACAGGAGGCACGCTGGCCCCTCGAAGAGTCGGTAAAGTCGCCGACCAAGGCGCTCAGCATCCCGACAAAACTCGACCCGATGATGCAGTCGCTTACCGATATCCTGAACGCGGGCGGCAAGGTCGTCAGTTCCTATGTCGGGACGAACGGCCCGATCGTGACGGTTCAGTTGAAGAAGGCCTACAGCATCTGCCTTCTGAGAGGCGCCAATCCAGCGACCGACGCGAACGTTCCGACATCCGAATGCTACGCGCTCAATTGATCAAAGGGGCGCGGAGATTTGTCATCGGCAAATGTTCGCGCCCTCTCCGATCGGCGAAGGTTATCGGAGATATTAATCGAGCCATCCCGGCGGATTTCGACGACCTTCTCGGCGACGGGAGCTTTTGACGTACAAGCAAATACATCTCGCCTTGTAGCAAAGATCGAACAGGCAGACGGTTAGAATAGAACGGCAGAGTGAACTGATTTTCTATATTATTCGTTCCGACATGGCCCTAAATTGCTAGTGAGCGAATCAGACAGTTCTTACCGACCATTTCGATCGGAGTTCGAATCTTTCTGTTTTGCCGAATAGTTCGCCCTGGGTAGCGTTTAGGAGAGATGTTTCATGGATATGATCAAAGACAACAAAGCTCGCTTGTCGGGACTGGAACAACTTCACGCACTCATCGCTGCGAACATACCACCGCCGATCAACAAGACCATGAACTTCACGTTGACCGAGTTCGAGGAAGGCCGTGCCGTGTTCGAGGGCAATCCGGACCAGAGCGTCTACAACCCGATCGGCGCGGTGCACGGTGGCTATGCAGCGACATTGCTCGACACGGCTTGCGGCTGCGCGGTCCATTCGACGCTGACCGCCGACCAAGGCTACACGACGCTGGAACTCAAGGTCGCCTATCATCGCCCGCTGACCGATGCGAGCGGTCCCGTTCGAGCCGAGGGCAACATCGTTTCGATCGGCCGCCGTACCGGGTTTGCCGAGGCCAAGCTGACCGATCGTAATGGCAAGGTGTGTGCAACGGCGACGTCGACCTTGCTGATCTTCCCCCTCGACGCTGCTGGCTGATCGTCTCCGGCGCCTGGTGACAAATCACACTCTGCGCCGCCATGGCTCCTGAACTAAGCAGCCTTCGAGAGCCGTTGGATCCACAGTATCGCGATCGATAGTGACGCGCCCTTTCCGTCATTCCGTGGAATCTGGAAAGGGCGCTCACAGATACGGTGGACACCATGTCGCGCAAATCTTCAGAGACGAACCGCCTCGCAAGGCCGCCGTAGATTTTGCGGGCGGCAGGTAGAGCCAGTCTGAAATTCAGGCATATTTTCAGCATTTCGACAGGAATTATGACCATGATGACGATGAAACGCCTGGTGGTTTCAGGTATAGTGATTTGCGCATCTGCGTCCGGGGCGAACGCAACCGCCAAGCTCGATAGCTTGCAAGCCGTCGAACGCATGCTGGAAAGCGGACGAACCGTATCGGTCGTCATGGACCTTGGGCTGTGTAGTCCAGCATCGACGGAAACCAAGCCGACACGGACACGCGGAGGTCTGCGTATCAACGCCTACCGCGAGACCGAGGACGGAACGCTGGCCTTCGCCGACGACCACTTCACGATCGGACGCGACGGCAAGCCCATCCGGCAATTCCTGCGTTACCAAGTCCACGCCGATGGTTCAGCAGACTTCTCGATGACGATCTTCAGCATGCCGGACGTCCAGCAGATCGGACCGACGCTCCAATACAAATGCGCGCTAAACCACGGGATGCGTTTTGCCGCGTCTTCCGGGTGATTGGCCGGAAGGTCGTTCCGGCTCGTAATGACGCGTCCCGCCGTCATGTAACTGATCGAGGACGACAGGTCGGTGATAGTCGGGGATGCCGAACGCCGATCGGTTTGGACACGTCAAAGTTCAATCACGCCAGCCTGTCGATCACCATAGCTTTATCCAGCGTGGGTGCAGCGTTCCTCATCGGCGTGGCCGCCAGCACCAGACGATCCACGTTCTTAACCTCTTGAAGAGTCTCCGTTGACCCGTCGCTATAGGCGATGACGGTGATCCGCATGGGTCCCGCGTCGGTCGTCCGTTGATCGACGATGGTCCTCTTCCCGTTTCCAGCAGATTTCTGCGCCATATCCTTATCGGTCGATGCTTCGGTTCTGGCAGGTCCGACTTGGCCAATCACGCCACCAACCGTCGTCGCGTTGGAGCCCGGCTCCTCAGTTATCTGGCCGTCGGTCTCCAGAAGCATGCGGGCGGCAGGCCGCTGGAGCGGATTGGAGGCGACCCGCGCGAGCAGCTTCGTCGGAGATATCGTCGACAGCATGCCCTAGTAACGGCCGGAACCGGACCGGCTTAACAGCTCAGGCGATCGCCGTTCGATATCCGGAACCTCACGCGTGATCGCCCGTGCCAGGTTGATACAAGTTCGGCGTGATCACCGCATCTTAACGGTACGATTGGCCCCATGCCTTTGCTACAGCCCGCGCCGAGCTTCACGACGGCTGGCTTGCCCGTCGGTGAGGCCCGTAGCGGAAACGGGGACGAATGATGGCGAACGCAACACCGGTGATCCTCGATGGCAATCTGAACGACTGGACCGTCGGCGACCGGATCGATCGCGGCCTCGGCGCAGGATACGCGATCTACGCGCGCAGCGATGGCGCCGATTTCGCCTTCGCAATCACCGCCCCCACCGCGATCGGCGCGAACACCACCGCGTGGCTCAACACGGATCGCAACGCGACGACGGGATACCAGGTTTTCGGGTTTGCCGGTGGCGCCGAGTATAATGTGAACTTCGCCGCGGACGGGACGGTATCGCTCTACAGTGGGGCTGCCGGGCAGATGCTCGTGGCCAGCGGCTTGCAGGCGGCGTGGTCCGCCGATCGTACCACCGTCGAGTTCAAGGTGCCCAAGGCGGCGATCGGCAATCCGCAGGCGATCGACACCATCTACGACGTCAACGACACCGCGTTTCTGCCGGGCAATTATTCGAACCCCGCGTTCACCGTCTTTAACGACACCGGCATCGTCGCCGACGCGTCGCACCGGATCGCGATCGTCTGGTCCGATTCGACCGCGAATGCCTATTTCAGCAAGACCGCCTATTCGCAGCTGTTCATGGCCGCGCAGTCCCAGGCGATGCAGGCCGGCGTGCCGTTCGACATCCTGACCGAGGGCGACCTGACCAGCCTGGCGACGCTCGCCAAGTACGATACGATCGTCTTCCCGTCGTTCCGCAACGTCGAGGCGGGCAAGGCGGACCTGATCGCCCAGACGCTGGAACAGGCGACCAAGCAGTTCGGCATCGGCCTGGTCGCGGCAGGCGAGTTCATGACCAACGGCGCGGACAATACCGCGCTCGCTGGCGACTCATATTCGCGGATGAAGCTGTTGTTCGACGCCACGCGCGTGACCGGTGGCTTCCCCGCCGACGTGACGGTGAAGGCGAGCGATGCGTCGCATCTCGTGCTCGACGGCTACAGCGACGGCCAGGTCATCCGCCAATACACCGGCGTCGGCTGGAATGCGTTCACCAGCGTCAGCGGGACCGGCACGACGATCGCGACCGAGACGGTCAACGGCCAGACCTATTCGGCAGCGATCGCGACGCAGACGGGGGGGCGCAACGTGCTGTTCTCGAGCGAAGCGGTGATGGCCGACGACAACCTGCTGCAGAAGGCGATCGATTACTCGGTCCACGGCGACGGCCTGTCGGTCGGGTTGCAGATGACCCGCCAGGCCGGGCTGTTCGCGTCGCGCGTCGACATGGACCAGAGCAAGCAGATCGAGGAGGTCAATCCGACCGGCACCGCGCCCGGCATCTACGACAAGCTGCTGCCGATCCTGACCGAGTGGAAGACCGCGTATAATTTCGTCGGCAGTTATTACGTCAACATCGGCAACGATCCGGCGAACGGCCAGGCGACCGACTGGGCGGTGTCGCTGCCGGTCTACAAGGCGCTGCTCGATGCGGGTAACGAGATCGGCACGCACAGCTACACGCATCCGATGGACACGAACCTGCTGACCGATGCGCAGATCGCGTTCGAGTTCGGGCAGTCGCGGACTGAGCTGGAAAAGCAGCTGAGCGCGTATCTCGGCAAGACCGTGACGGTCGGTGGTGCTGCGGTACCGGGTGCGCCCGAGCAGATCGCGACGAGCCAGGAAATCCTGAAATACGTGACGTATCTCAGCGGCGGCTATTCGGGCGTCGGCGCGGGCTATCCCAACGCGATCGGCTATATGACGCCGCAGAACGCCGCCGACGACAAGGTGTACCTGGCGCCGAACACGTCGTTCGACTTCTCGCTGATCGAGTTCCAGAAGAAGACCGTCGCCGAGGCCAGTGCGATCTGGGCGAAGGAACTGGGCGCGCTAACAGCCGGTGCCGACGCCCCGGTCATCGTGTGGCCGTGGCATGATTACGGCCCGACGATGTGGGCCGCCGATGGCGCGACCAGCCTGTACACCAAGCAGATGTTCACGACCTTCGTTGCGCAGGCGGCGGCGGCTGGCGTCGAATTCGTGACGCTTGCCGATCTGGCGGGCCGGGTCAGCGCGTTCCAGAACACGACGATCAGCTCGACCGTCGTCGGCAACACGATCACCGCGACGGTTGGCGCGACCACGGGCACCTTCTCGCTCGACGTCGATGGCCAGAGCAACGGCCAGGTGATCAAGGGCGTCGCCAACTGGTACGCCTATGACGCGGACACGGTGTTCCTGCCGAAGGCGGGCGGCACCTATGCGATCACGATGGGCGCGGTCGCGGACGACGTGACGCACATCACCGCGCTGCCGATGCGTGCGACGCTGACGACGCTGAGCGGCGACGGCCGCGACCTTGCGTTCACGGTCGAGGGCGAAGGCAAGGTCACCGTCGACCTGAAGGCGCCGAAGACCGATTGGACGACGGTGAGCGGTGGCACGATCGCGAGCCAGATCGGTGAGATCTTGACGATCGACCTCGGCGCGATCGGCGTGCACGACGTCAAGATCGGCCATCAGGCCAATGTCGATCCGGTGCTGACCTCGTTCGGCGGCGGCACCACGGGCGCGCTGCCGATCGCCGAGAACGGCACCGCGCTGACCACGATCACCGCGACCGACGCGAACATCGTCTGGGGCGATTCGATCAAATACTCGATCGGCTCTGGCGGCGACGGCGCCAACTTCTCGATCGACGCGACCACGGGCGTGCTGAAGTTCGTGACCGCGCCCGATTTCGAGGCGCCGACCGATGCCAATCGCGACAACATCTACGGCGTGACCGTGGTCGCGACCGACGCGCGTGGCGCGATCGACACGCAGACGCTGACGATCGGCGTCACCGACGTGGTCGGCATCACCAAGACGGGCACGATCTTCGCCGAGACGATCAACGGCACCAGCGAGCAGGACGTGCTCGACGGCAGCTGGGGCAACGACGTGCTCAACGGGCTGGGCGGCAACGATCGCCTGATCGGCGGCATGGGCCACGACACGCTCAACGGCGGCGCGGGCAACGACACGTTGATCGGTGGCGACGGTCGCGACATCCTCAACGGTGGCGACGGCAACGACATCCTGATCGGTGGCGACGACATGGACACGATGACCGGCGGCGCAGGCGCGGACATCTTCCGCTTCGAGGTGAAGGGCGACAGCCTGACGTCGTCGTCGCGCGACGTGATCACCGACTTCACCGTCGGGCAGGACAAGATCGACCTGTCGATGATCGACGCCAACACCTCGCTGTTCGCGCGCGGCGATCAGGCGTTCAGCTTCATCGGCACGACCGGCAAGTTCACCGCACCGGGGCAGCTACGCTACAGCTACCAGATGATCGGCGGCAAGGAATTCACCGTCGTCGAGGGCAACACCGACAGCGGTTCGGCCGCCGACTTCTCGATCGCGCTGACCGGCCACCATGTCCTGACTGCGAACGATTTCTTCATGTAGTCCGCGGCATAGGCCGGCAGTGTTATGGCGGGCATAGGCTTCCAATTAGCGAAAACCGCGCGTGAGGGCGGCGTCGGCGGGATCGTCGGCGCCGCCGCATTCGGTGCGGTGATCAGCGCCGGACCGTGGCTCATCACCGCGGTCGCGATGGCGATGCTCAACCACTGGTCGGGCGTGCATCTCCGCGCCGATGGCGCGCGGACGGTGCAGACGATCCTGGTCTATGCGTTCAGCCTGTCCGCGCTCGCCGCGGCACCCGTCGGCATTCTCGCAACCCGGATGGTGGCGGATCGAATTTTCGCACGCGATGCTGGCGGCGTATCGGGGATCATGCTGGTAGCACTAGCTGCGGGCGGCGCGATCGCGCTGGCGGTCGGCGCGGTGGTGTTCGGGACGCTCGCTCGGCTCCCATTTGGCCAGGCGGCACTTGCGACGCTGATCCTCGCGTGGCTGACGCAGGTGTGGATCGCTGCTCCGCTGCTTACGGCCCTGCGCCGCTACCGCGCGATCCCCCTCGCCTATCTGCTCGGCATCGTTTTTGCGACGGTGTTGCTAGCGCTGTTGCTTAAGCCCGAGGTCGTCACCGTGCTCGCCGTCATCGCCGGCGGGATCGGACTAACGCTGGCCGCGATCGTGACCGTGATCCGCCGGCATTTTTCCGCCCCGCCCGTCCTGCCGACGCAGGATGCGATGACGCCGCGGCTGGCGTGGATCGTCGCGGCGGCAGGCATCGCCGGGGTCGCCGCGATCTGGATCGACAAGTGGCTGTTGTGGGCGGGGCCCGACAGCATTCGCGCGATCGGGCTGTTGCGGCTCAATCCGATCAACGACCAGGGAAGCTTTCTCGGGTTGCTGACGATGGTGCCGGGCCTGACGCTGTTGCTGATCGTCACCGAGACGCGGTTCGATCGCGCGTTCGGCGACATGATCGTACGGTGTACCGGCACGTCGACGCTGCAACGGATCGAGGAGGCGCGCAGCGAACTCGCGCGGACGATGTTCGACGGACTGCGGATCATGCTGCTGGTGCAGGCGCTCGTCGCCGCGCTCGCCTGGGTGTTCGCGGTGCCGCTGTTCGAACTGATCGGCGCGGACGCGCGCGCGATCTTCGCGTTCCGCCAGACCTCGCTCGGCACCGTCTTCCACCTCGTGGTGATCGCGACGACGGTCGTGCTGGCCTATTACGACCTGTTCGGGCGGATCCTGCTGACCTGGACCGCCTTCGCGATCGGCAGCGGCGTCGCGACGCTGCTGCAGTGGGACGCGGGGTTTGCCGCGTTCGGTTGGGGCTATATGGCGGGTGCGGTGGTCGGTGCGTCGGTCGGCATGGCGCTGGTCGCCGAGGCCACGGTCAACCTCACTTACCTGCTGTTCGTCGGCAACAATCCCTCGGTCGTGGGGCACGGAGGGCGTCTGTTGTGACGGGAATTTCAGATATGCCGCGCAGGAAGATCATGCGGCGGATGCTAGCGCTGGGTGCAACGGCCCTGACGCTTGGCATGCGATCGCGGTCGAATGCCGCGCCCAAGCCGTCCGCGAAAGCCGCGCTGCGCTGGGGCGTCGATTACGGCGCAGCGACCGATCCGGTATTGGCGAGGATGTGCGACCTGGTGGTGCTGGAGCCGCATCATGCGCGCCCGATCGCGCCGCTCCGGGGCCCCGGCAGCATCCTGCTCGGCTATGTCAGCTTCGGCGAAGTCGAGCGCGGCAGACCGTATTTCGCCGCGCTTGAAAAGGCCGGTGCGCTCAAGGCCACCAATCCCAACTGGCCCGACGCGCGGCTTGCCGACCTGCGCCATCCGGCGTGGCGCGCAGCGGTGCTCGACCGCCTCGTCCCCGCGATCCTGGCGCTCGGCTATGACGGCATCTTCATCGATACGATGGACAACGCCGAAGCGATGGAGCGGCAGGATCCGGTGGCCAACAAGGGCATGGTGGCCGCAGCCGTAACGCTGATCGCCGCCGTACGCGCCCGCTTTCCCAGGATGCGCATCATGCTCAACCGCGGCTATGCGATGTTGCCCGACGTCGCGCCGAAGATCGACTATCTGCTCGGCGAAGCGATGGCATCGCGGTGGAATTTTGCAACCAAACGCCATGAGCTGCTCAGCGATTCGGACTGGGCGTGGCAGGCCGATCGCCTGCGTGCGGCCAAGACCCGGAACCCGGCACTGAGCCTGCTGACGCTCGATTACTGGAATCCGGCCGACACGAAGCAGGTCGCCGCGCTGTATGCGCGCGAGCGCGCGGCTGGGTTCAGCCCCTATGTCGCGACGCTGGCGCTCGATCGACTGGTGCCGGAGCCGAGTTGATGAGGATCGACCGCCGACGCGGACGGCTTGCGATCGTCCTGCCCGCATTGGCTGGGCTCGGCCTGCTTGCGGGCGGACTGATGCTGTTGCCGAACGACCGAGAGATCCGCCACGCCGCGCGCCGTGCGCAGCCCGTGCCGACGGCGAGCAGTTCGCTCCCCGCCGCGCCGGTATCGCCACCGGTGCAACCGCCTGCTCACCTGGCGATCGCGGCGCAGATCGCGACTGCCGATGCAGCAACGCTTGCCGCGCTGACCGCGCAACTGATCGCCGAGGGCCAGTCGGTGTCGACGCTGCAGGTCGCCTATGACCTGGTCGCAGCGAAGCGGCCGGCGGTGGCGCTTGGCTATCTGGCGGCACGGCCCGACGGCGGGGCGGCAGCGACGTGGCGGCTGCGTGTCGACCTTCTTCGCCAAACCGGGCGGACTGCGGATGCGGCCGCGCTCGTCGCGCGGGCGGCGCAGACGCGCGGGGCGGTGGCGGCTGCGGATATCGTTGCGGCGGCGTATGCGATCGATCGGCCCGACCTCGTGATCGCAGCAGCGGCGAACCACGTCATCCCGCCGCCCGATGCCGCGCTGTCGCTCGATTTGGCGCGGCGTGCCGACAAGGCTGGGCGCACTGACCTGATCGCATTGCTCGACAAGGCGACGACCGCGAACTGGCGGGCGGCGGATCCCTGGCTGGCGATCCGTGTCGCGGCGCGCATGAAGGATACCGCGGGAGGGCTGAGGGCAGCCGACTATCTGCCGATCGAGCAGCGGGCGACCGCGCGCGAGGCGATCCTGACCGAGGCAGGCGACCGCGCGGGGCTGCGTACCGAATTGCTGGCGCGTGCCGCGGCGCCGGGTGCGCAACCCGAGCGGGAGGCGGAACGGCTGCTTGCAACGGGCTACCGCGGCGATGCGATGGCGATACTGCGACGGGCGACGACCGGCCAGCCACCGACCGCGCCGGCAGCTCAGCGCCTGCTGTACCTGATGGGGCCGCGCCCTGGGGCCGACGATCTCGCTTGGCTCAAACAGCAGAGTATGCGGGGCAGCGCGAACCAGCAACGCGCTTGGCTGACGCACTATGCCGAGCGTGATCGACCCGGCGAGGCGCTGGCGTTCCTGTCGCGGCATCCGCTCGCGGGCCAGACCGACGTGATGCTGATGCGGCTGTCGCTGGCCCGCGCGTCTGGCAATGATACCGCCGGTCGTGCGGTGCTGGCGTCGTTGCTGGACGGCCGCTCGCTCGATCCCGCGCAGATCGCCGCGCTATCCGCCGCAGCCCCCGCAAAGATCGACCAGGCACAAGCAGCGGCAATCGCGAAACTGCGCGTCGCAGCCGGGGTCGCGGCGCCGCGGGATCAGCTCGACCTAGCCTGGACGGCGTGGAATGCGGGCGATGCCAAGGGCGCGGCGAAGAGGCTCGATCAGCATCTGGCAAGCGATCCAACCGACCTTCCGGCGCTACGGCTGATGGCCGACGTGCAGATACGGATGGGGGGCGAGCGTGCGGCACGCCCTTGGCTGGACCGCGCGCTCGCGCAGACACCCGCAGCCAGCAAGGCACGCGTGGAAATTCTGGAAAAGCTCGGTCGTCGGGCCGAGGCCGTAGCGCTGGTCGAGACGCTGCGCACCGAGACCCCGCGCGACCGATCGCTCGCCGCGCTGCATGCGCGCCTGCTGATCGCGCAGGGGCAACCGGGCCGCGCACGAGCGGTGTTGGCGCAATGATCGCGCTGCTCCTCTGCCTGACGGACGCGCCCGCGCTGACCGTTCCCCGTACGGTCTTCGCCGACAGTCGGGTCATCGTGCCCGAGTCCGTGATGGCCTGGCCCGACCAAGCCATCGTCCGCATTGAGGACCACGATGGAGAGCTTGTCGCGCGCTTCGACCAGCCAATGACCGCCGACCGGATCGCCGCGTTCCGCGACGCGGCGGGCGATGCGATCGGCGATCTTCGCTGGAACGACGACAGCCTCGTCCTGCGTCCCGCCGCCGGCTGGTCGATGACCTGGCGGCAGGCGGGCGCAACGGTCGCGGTGACCTTCTCGCCGCCGGCCGCGACCGAACCGCTCACCGAGACTTCCGACGATACCGCATCCGATGCCGCGCTGACAGCGATCGAGGCGGACGCCGCGGCCGGGTATCCGGGGCCGGCACGACGCGCCGCAACGCAATTGGCGAAACGCTATCCGACCGACCCACGCGCGGCGCGCATGCTCGCCGACACGCGGCTGGCCGACGGTGACGTGCGCGGCGCGGCGCGCGATTACCGCGCGCTCGCAGCCGACGACCTGACCGCACGGCGCGCGATTGCCGCCGCACCGGGAACGGCCAGCATCGGAGTCACCGCGCGCGACGGCAGCGACCTGTCGCAAGCGGAGTTCGCCGCAAGGATCGACGCGGCGGTCGGCGATACCTTCGCCGCCGATGGTGGCCTCCGCCATATCGTCAGCAGGGTCGACACAGACGCGCAGACCGTGCGAACCGGCGACACCGTGGTCGACGCCTCACTGGCCGCCGCGTTCGACGGCGCAGTCCGCGTACAGCTGCTCGCCTCCGCAGCGCTCGACGATGGCGTCACCGGCGGCGGTGCCAAAGCTGTCGCGGGGTCCGCCGACGCGCAGTTTCGCGTGACGTTGACCCGGCACATGCCCGATTACTCGACGCCGGCGCAGGTGCTGGCAGGCGGGTATCTGTCGCGCGCCCTGCTCGGAGTGACCTATCGGCTGACTCCGGGCCTCGTCGTGCAAGGCGATATCGGCGCGAACCGGTACGGGCTCGCAGGGAGCAGCGGCGCGAGCGACACCATCGTCGCGAGCGGCGGGGTCGACTATCTCATCCGCCGCCAGTTCCCCGCGCTCGGCCTGACCTATCGGTTCGAGGCCGAATACGTCCAGCGTTTGCAACTCGGCGCGGACAGCCTGGCCATCATCCCGCTCGCCACGCGGGAGAACCATACCGTCCAGGGCCTGCTCAGCGGCGCGCTCGGTACGGTGCAGATGACCGCACTGGCAGGCTGGACCGTCGACAGGTTCGGTGGCGACGGCCCTACCGCCAGCCTTGGCATCGCCGCACCAATCGCGGTGGCCTGGCGGGTCGAGGGCAGCGGCGGCATCACGTCGATCGCACGCCCCGGCTTTTCGGGTCGCCAACTCTACGCACGGGCGCTGCTGACGCGCAGCCTTGGGGATACGCAGTGACGCACGACGACCAAGTTGGCAAATGGCAGACCCGGTGGCGACGCCCCGCGCGCGTTGCGGGGGAGATCGCGCTTGCCTTCGCCGCGCTGGTCGCACTCGACTGGTGGCTGACGGGCGGCACCGGTTTCGCGCACGTCCATCCGAACCCCTATTGGGTGCCGGTCCTCGTGATGGCGCTGGCGTATGGGACCGGCCCCGGCGTTCTCGCAGCCGTGATCGCATCGGGGCTTTGGCTCGCCAACGTTCACGACACCCCGGGCGAACGCGATTACCTCGACCACCTGTTCCATCTGTCGCTACAGCCTTTGATGTGGTTCGTCGTGGCGGGGATCATCGGCGAAGTGACGATCATGCGGACCGGGCGTCACGATCGGCTGGAGCAGCGCGGCCGGGTCGCGACGCGCAATCTGGCGCGGCTGACCGACGCGTTCGCGACGCTGTCGCAGACCAATCGCCTGTTGCAGGTCCAGATCGCAACCGAGGCGCATACCGTCGGCCATGCGATCGAGACGGCGACGCGGCTCAGTTCGGAGGACCGGGCAGAGCGGCGCGGCGCGATCGGCGAACTGGTCGCGCTCGCCACGCGGACCGCCGACTTCACCTGCTACAGGGTCACCGGCGGGGAGGCGCGTGCCTGGCTCCGGGGGCCGGTCACCGCAGGGCGCCGCGACGTCCTGCCCGCGTCCCTCCTGGAGAGGATCGAGCGGCACAAACGCATATTGCATGTCGCCAAACGCAGCGATCGGCACGCGCTCGACGGTGTCGGCGTCGCTGCGATCGCCTTGCCCGACCGGAAGACCGGCGAGATCGTCGGCTGCCTGGTTCTCCACACCCTGCCCTTCGAGGCATTGAACGCGAGTCGTACCGCGGAACTCGCCGAGATCGCCGCTTGGTTGACGCCCCTGCTCGCCGATCTACCGCAGGGGACACGGCAACCGGTGAGATCCGCCGGGCTGGTCGCGTGATCCTCCGCCTGATCGCGCTGGCGGTCTTCGAGACGATGATCCTGGCGGCGTGCTGGATGTCCGGGGTCGCGGTCGGCTGGGGCCTCGCCGTACATACAGTGGCGAGCGCGTTCGGGTTCGGCGTGTGGCTTCGCAGCGGGACCGCGGCCGGTTTTGCGCCGGCGATGCTCGGCGTGCTCGGGCCGCTCGGGCTGCTCGTCGCGCTGCCGCTCGGGCGTTTATCCAGGCCCAAGGCGCAGCGCAGCGACGACGAAATGTTCGGCCCGGCTACGCGCGGCTCCGCACAGCGCGGCGCGCGCCTCGCCGTCGCGCGGATGCTCGACGGACGGGTTCATCATGCAACGCCCGATACGCTCAGTTCACTGGTCACGATCATGCGTCACGGTGCGGTTGCCGAGCGGCGGCGCGCGCTGGAGACGGTGGTGCGATCGTTCGAGCCGGCACTGTCGCCGTTGATCGCGCTGGCGCTGACCGACAGCGACCAGACCATCCGCGCGCTGGCAGCGGCGGCCTCGGCCCGGGTCGCGGAGAACCTCGTTCTGGCACGGGCGAGGCTATCGGCGCGCGTTGCCGATGGCGCCGATCCGGAAGCCGCCATCAGCCTGGCGACGCTGCTCGCGGATCATGCCCGATCGGACGTGCTGCTGTCGGATTCGCAACGCCTCCACCTTCGCGAGGATGCGGTCGCGATGATGGTCGCCGCGGTCCCTTCAAAGGCGGACGATCCAAGGTCTGGGACGCGCGACGCGTTGATGATGGAAGCATTGTGGGCCGCAGGCGATTACGCGGCGATCGACCGGATGGCGACTGCGATCGAGGCCGCGTCGGAGCGGAACGATACGCCGATGGACGCTACCCATCGCGGCGCGACGACGCGGGCGACTTGGTGGCTGACGGGAGCAGCGGCATGATCCCGCTCTCGGCACTCGCCGAAAGGTCGCGACAAGCGTCTGTCGACATACCGGACGCCGACATCTGCCTGATCGTCGAGGGCGCGTACCCCTATGTAATCGGTGGCGTGTCCGGTTGGTTGCAGGACCTGATCACGCACCTGCCGGACGTCCGGTTCGTGATCGCCGCGATCAAGCCGGGCGCCGGACTGCTCCCGTTCCAGTTGACGCCGCCGCCCAATGTCGTCGCGGTGGTCGAGATCGGACTCGCGCCCGCGCCGGCCGTTCCGCGCGCCATTCCGGACCGGATCGCGGTGCCGATCGCCGATGCGCTGGTCGCGTTCGTCGCGACCGGTGGCGCAGATCGGCTCGCGACGCTGATCGACGTGATCGGCGGCAGCGCCCGGCCGCTCGCGCCCGGCGATATCCTGTCGCACCCCGCCGTCTTCGCACGCCTCCGGCGCCATTATCAGGCGATGCTGCCCAAGGCGTCCTTCCACCATTATTTCTGGGCGATGCGCGTTCTGCTGGGTGGGTTGCTCGCGGTGCTGACCACGCCGCTGCCTCGCGCGAAGGCGTATCACACGATCTCGACCGGGTTCGCGGGCCTGCTCGCCGCGCGTGCCGCGCGCCAGACCGGGCGACCGGCGTTCATCACCGAGCACGGCATCTACCTGCTCGAACGCCAGATCGAGGTGATGATGGCGGACTGGATCGGCGATCAGGTCGATACCGGGCTCGAACTGGAACGCAGCGTCCGCGATCTGCGCGACCTGTGGGTGCGCGCGTTCACCAGCTATGCGACCGCCTGCTACGACAGCTGCGACCCGATCGTCGCGTTGTACGGCGCGAACACGGCTGTCCAGCGCCGGCTGGGCGCCGCCGCCGACCGGGTCCGCGTGATCCCCAACGGGATCGATTCACGGCGGTTCGCGAGCCTCCCGGATCAGCGCGATCCGGCGCATCCGCTGGTCGCGTTGCTCGGCCGCGTAGTACCGATCAAGGACGTGAAGACGTTCATCCGCGCTGCCGCGATCGCGCACGCCGAACGTCCCGATATCCGCTTCGTGGTGCTCGGCCCCGAGGACGAGGACCCGGAATATGCCGCCGAGTGCACGCGGCTTGTCGAGGATCTGGAGCTGACGCCGGTCTTCCGTTTTGCCGGCCGCGTGCGGATCGAGGACTTGATGGCGAAGATCGACCTGCTCGTGCTCACCAGCCTGTCGGAGGCACAGCCGCTGGTGATCCTGGAGGGTGGCGCATGCGGGATCCCGGTGGTGGCACCCGACGTCGGCAGTTGCCGCGAGATGATCGAGGGTCGCGGCGGCGCGGACTCCGGCCATGGCGGCATCGTCACGCCGCTGGTTAATCCGGCAGCCACCGCGGCGGGAATCCTGGCGATCGCCGGCGATCCGGCGATGCGGCTGGCGATGGGCGAGACGATGCGCGAGCGCGTGCGGCGGGATTATGACCACGACACGATCATCGGAGCCTATGCGGAACTCTACGGATCGTTGATCGCGCGGTAGGCGCATTCAAGGTGCGCCAACAAACCTACAATCCTCCCCCGCCAGGGGAGGTGGCAGGCGCGCCTGACGGAGGGGGAGGTAGACGATGTCAGCCGTTCCGTGGTCCTCCCCCTCCGTCGCCTGGCGGCGACACCTCCCCCTGGCGGGGGAGGATCGCTTCGCCCTACGCCCCGCCGGTCACCACCACATCCGTCAAGTCCACCGCAGCCGGTCCGGCCAGCACTGGAACGCCGACGATCGGCAAGGCCGTGCCGACCGGCCCAGGCAACGCCTGCACGAGCGCCGGCCTGATCCTCGCGTCGGTAGCAGGCGCGAGCAGCGGTGCGGGTCGCATCGCCGCACTTGGAACCTGCGCGCGGTCGATCGGTGCAAGGATCGGATCGAACGGACCGAACGTCTTCGCCCGCACGCGCCGCGTGTTCTGCGCTGGATCGTAGCTCGGCACGGCCTGATCGATAGCCGCCGCCTGCAATCGACCGAGCGTCGCTAGAAGGCGCGCCTCCGCGGCATAGGCGCCGTAGGTCGCGTTGACGAAGACGAGTTGCGCGGTCAGCAGCCGCTGTTCCGAATCCAGCACTTCGAAATTCGAGCGAAACCCTTCCGCGAAGCCGCGCTGGACACCGGTGAGCGCAGACTCCGCGGCCTCGGTCGCGAGCTGCCCTGCCGCCATCTGCTCGCCGCCGGCCACCGCCTGGTTCCACGCGTTCTGCGCGTTGGCGAGGGCGGCCCGTCGCGCGGTCTCGACCTCGAACCCGAGTTGCTGGCGTTCGGCGACCGCGGCACGGACGCGCGACCCGATCACGCCGCCGGTCAGCAGCGGCATCGTCAGCGTGACCCCGCCGGTCGCCTGCGCGCCGGCATCGCGCAGACGGTAGGAATACGGACTTGCATAGCCATAGCTGCCCGACAGCGCGACGATCGGCGCGCGCTCGGCGCGTTGTGCAGCGATCCTCGCATCGCCCGCCTTGGTAGCCAGGATCGCCTGCCACAGGCTCGGGCTCTCCTTCTCGACCACCGCGAAGGCCGCGTCGAGCGAGCGCGGCAGGCCGGGCAGCGTCGGCGGGACGAGCAGCGTGCCCGGATTGCGCCCGACCACGGCCGCGAACCGCCCCCGGCTCGCCTGGAGGTTGACGGTCGCCTGCGCCAGTTGCGCGCGGATGATCTCGCGCTGCGCCTGCGCCTGCGCGATGTCGGTGCGCGTCAGGTCGCCGCCGCGTTCGCGCGCGATCGCCTGCGTGACCTGCCGCCCGTAGGACTCGAGCGAACGCTGCTGGATCGCCACCAGCGCCTGGTCGCGCCGCACCGACACGAACGCGTCGACGACTTCGAGCAGGATCGCGTTCTCCGCCTCGCGCAGCCGTTCGCGTCCCGCGAGCACGGTCGCCTCCGCCGCGGATACCTGCGCCGCGGTGCGCCCGCCGTTGAGCAGGATCTGCGACGCGGTCAGCGAAGCGCCGACCATCCGCCCCCGTGCCGTATCGAAATCGCCGAGCAGGCCGCGCTGGTCCTGTGACTGGTATTGCAGCGTCATGTTGACGCCCGCGTTGAGCCGGTACGCCGCCCCCGCCTGGACGATCTGCTCGTCGAGCGCGCGGAGTTGCGCACGCTGCCCCTCCAGCGAGGGATTACTCCGATACGCGTCCGAGATCGCCTGGCCCAGCGTTTCGGGTGCGGCGGACCGTGCCTCTTGTGCCGTCTGGGCGACCGCGGATCCGGCCGGCAACAGAAGCACGACGGCGGCGAGGCGAAGGATATCAGCGTTCATGAAGCGACCGTGAAAATGCCTCGGTCAACGGATCGAGGAGATAATCGAGTGCGGTGCGCGACCGCAGCTTGACGAGGACGGTGACGGGCACGCCTGCACGGATGCCGGTATCGCGCCCGCGGACGGCCTCGATCTTGGCGATCTGGTCGCGCGGCACGGTGATCTCGGCGCTGAAGTAACTGTGGCCAGTCTGCTCGTCGCGGAGCGAGTCCGCGGACACCGTGCGGACCGTGCCGAGCAGGATCGGCAGGTCGCGTTCGTGCAGCGACAGGAACTTCACCTCTGCCTCACGACCGGCAAACACGCCGTCGATGTCGCCGGGCGAGAAGTTCGCGCGGACCACCAGCGGCGCGGCGTCGGGGACGATGTCGAGGATCGCCTGCCCCGGCTGGATCACGCCGCCGACCGAGAAGACGCGCAGACCGACGACGCGACCGGCGACAGGCGCGCGAATGATCGTCCGCGCCATCTGCTCGCGCGCGGCGGCGAACTTGGGCATCACCTCGTTCAGCTGGAACTGCGTGTCGCGGAGCAGCGTCGCGCTGTCCTCGACATATTTGCGCCGGGTCTGGACGCCCTCCGCGCGCGTCTGGCCGATCTGTTCGCGTGCCGCCGCCGAGCGCGAGACATAGTCGGCGTCGGTGCCTTCGAGCTGCTGGATCGAGCGCTCGATCGCGCGCACCGTGTTGCGCGAGACATAGCCCTGATCGGCGAGCGTACGCGTACTCTCCAGCTGTTGGCGGAGCGACGCACGCTGGCGGGCGGTCGCTTGCGCCTGTGCGTTGAAGCCGGTGGTCTGCTGCGCGACGGCCGCCGCCTGCTGGCGGAGCACTGCGCCGTTTGCCGCCAGCGCAGCCGACCGCGCGGTGCGTTGCGCGATCTGGAGCGACTTCGCTCGCTCGACCAGCCGCAGGTCATCGCCCTGTGCCGACGCGAACTCGGCGGGCCAGACGATCGCGCCACCGCGAACGTCCGCTTCGAGCCGCGCCCGCTGCGCCTGGAGGTCGATGACACTGGCCGCCAACGCGCGCTCGCTCGCGGTCACTTCCGCACCTTCGAGCCGGAACAGGACATCCCCCGCGCGGACGTGTTGCCCATCCCGCGCGGCCATTGCCGCGACGATCCCGCCCTCGCGGTGCTGGACGGTCTGGCGATTGCCGGCGACGACCACCTGCCCGTCGCCCGCCGCCGCCGCATCGAGCCGCGCGAACGCCGCCCAGCCGAGCCCGACGACGAAGAACAGGATCGCGACTATCCCGCCGACGAGGATCGCATGGCGCGGTGAATCGTCGAGGCGGAGGCGATCGCCGAGGCTCGCGCCACCAGCGGCGGGGACTGGACTGGCCAGTTCGGCGGGGATCATCGTGCGCCTCCGGTAGCAGCGGCGGGCGCGGCATTGGCGGGACGCACCACCTTTGCCCGCTCGTCGAACAACTGGATCGTGCCGCCGCGCAAAACCATGATCTTGTCGACCGCTTGCAGAAGCCCGGTCCGGTGCGTCGACACGATCACCGTCGCACCGCGCGCGCGCAGTGCTGCCAACGTCGTCACCAGCCGCGCTTCGCCCTCGCTGTCGAGATGCGCGTTGGGCTCGTCGAGGAACAGGATCGTCGGCGTACCAAACAGCGCACGCGCCAGCGCGACCGACTGGTTCTGCCCCGCCGACAGCCCCGATCCGTCCGCCATGCTCAGCATCGTCGCATAGCCCTGCGGCAGGCCGAGGATCACCTCATGCGCACCCGCCGCCTGCGCCGCTTCCACCACCGACGCGTCGAGCTGTTCGCTCTCGCCCGCCAGCACCGACTGGAAGCGCGAGATGTTGGTGTGGACCGAGGTCGGGAACAGCGACGGCGATTGCGGCATATAGCCGACGTGCCGACCGAGTTGCTCGCGGTTCCAGTCCGCCAGACTCGCGCCGTCGATCCGAACCTCGCCCGTATCCGGCGACAGCGCGCCCGACAGGACGCGCAGCAAGGTCGACTTGCCCGCACCGCTCGGGCCGACCAGCGCGACGATCTCGCCGGGTTCGACCGCGAAACTGATGTCCGTCAGCAGCGCCCGATCGCTACCTTCGGCGCGGACGGTGACGCCGCGGACGTCGATCCGGCCGACCGGCGCGGGGAGCGTCGTCGCATCGATCGACGGCCCCGGCATCGCGCAGAACGCGTCGAGATCGCGGTAGGCGTTACGCGCGGCGGCGAGCGGCTTCATCGCGCCGAGGATCTGTTCGACGGGTTGCAATGCGCGCCCGAGCAACAGCGACGCGGCAAAGATCGCGCCGCCCGAGATATCCTGCCGGATCGCCAGCAACGCGCCGAGCGCCAGCGCGAGCGATTGCAGCAGCAGGCGGAGGAACTTGGTGATCGCGAGGAACTGCCCCGACGTGCCGGCGAGCGCGGACTGGCGACGGACCAGCTCGGCACGCTCCAGCAGGTGCCGGGTGATCAGCGCGTTGCGCATTCCCATCACGCGCGCGACCTCCGATCCGTGGATCGACACGTCCTGTTCGCGCGTCGCGAGCACCGCGCGCGTCTGCGTGTCGCGCGCCGCCCCCGCGGTCACCCGGTCGCTAAGGATCGCGATCCCGCCGAGCAGCAGCGCGCTGACCAGCGCCAGCACGCCGATCCACGGATGCAGCAGGAACGCGATGCCGATGTAGATCGGTGCCCAGGGCGCATCGAACAGCGCAATGATCGTCGGCCCGGTCAGCGTGCCCCGCACCGTATCGAAATCGCGCATAGCCTGACTGCGCTGACCGATCGTCGCGCCATCGGTGCCCAGGATCCGCAGCAATATGCCCGGCGCCGCCCGACGCTCCAGCCGCATGCTCGCGCGCAGCAACAGTCGCATGCGGACGGCATCGAGGATCGCGAACACGATCAACGACAACACGAGGATCAGCGTAAGCAGCAACAGCGTCGCACCACCGCGCGTCGGCACCACGCGATCATACACCTGCAACATGAAGATCGACGGCACGAGATACAGGATGTTCACCAACCCGGAAAACAGCGCCGCGAACAGCAGATGCCGCCGGCAGCCTTCGACTGCGCCGGACAGGACATTCCCGGCGCGATCGGGTTTCACAGTCGCAAGCGCAGAGGGAGACGTCGGCATACGCCCGCTTAACCGCGAAAAGTTAAACGAACGGTTTCATGGTGTTGACGACGTTGGCGGACGTTTCGCACCACGCCGGGCTTCGTCGGCATCGTATTTGTGGCGTCTCCGCGAACCGCATCGATGACACGCGCCAGACCGCACACGCATGCGGGAGCGCTAGCCTTGCTCGGTAACGGTAGCCGCTGACGTGCGAACGGTCAGAGGCGCCAGGGCAGGATCGACGCCAGCAACAAGACATGCATCGTCCACCCCGACCTCCCCTTTGCAGAAGCCGATATGTCTGGCCGTCGTGGCACCAGCTGTTCCTCGATACGGGCACGACGCGGATGTAACGGGTCGGCGGTTACAACCGCACCGCGTTCAGCCTCAGCGCGTTCGTCACCACCGCAAACGACGACAGCGCCATCGCCGCGCCCGCGAGCATCGGCGACAACAGGTTGCCGGTCATCGGGTACAGTACGCCCGCAGCCACGGGCACGCCGATCCCGTTGAACAGGAACGAGAATGCCAGGTTCTGGCGGATGTTGCGCATCGTCGCCCGCGCGAGCCGCCGCGCGCGCACCAGCGCCGCGAGATCACCCTTGGTCAGCGTGATGCCCGCGCTTTCGATCGCGACATCGGTGCCCGTCCCCATCGCGATGCCGACATCGGCGGCGGCGAGCGCGGGTGCGTCGTTGATCCCGTCCCCTGCCATCGCGACGACCGCGCCGCCGCGTTTCAGGTCGCCGACGATCCGCGCCTTGTCCTCGGGTTTGAGGTCGGCGTGGACCGCATCAATGCCACCGATCGCGCGCGCCACGGCCTCCGCGGTACCGCGACCATCGCCCGTCAGCATGACGATCCGCAGCCCCTCCGCGTGCAGGTCGGCGATCGCAGCCTTGGCGGCCTCGCGGATCGGGTCGGCGACGACGAGCATTCCTGCAAGCCGTCCGTCGACCGCGACCAGCATCACCCCCGCGCCCTCGTCCCGCCGCGTCTCGCTTTGCCGTGCAAGCGATGCCGGATCCGCGCCGACCGACACCATCATCGCCGCATTGCCGATCGCGACGCGCCGCCCGCTGACATCCGCCGCCACGCCCATCCCGGTCGTCGAAGCGAACCCCGTCACCACCATCGTCGCCAGCTTGCGATCGTCCGCCGCCACGACGATCGCGTGCGCCAGCGGATGCTCCGACGGGCGCTCGACCGCCGCGGCCAGCGCGAGCAGTTCGTCCTCCGCCATCCCGCCGAGCGTCTCGACCGCGGTCAGCCTCGGCCGCCCCTCGGTCAGCGTACCGGTCTTGTCGATCACCAGCGTGTCGACGCGTTCGAGCGCCTGCAACGCCTCCGCGGTCTTGACCAGCACGCCCGCCCGCGCGCCGCGTCCGGTGCCGACCATGATCGCCATCGGCGTCGCCAGCCCCAGCGCGCACGGACACGCGATGATCAGCACCGCGATGGCGTTGAGCAGCGCATGGCCGAAACTGCCGGTCGCATACCAGACCACGAACGTCACGACCGCGATCGCCACCACCAGCGGTACGAACCAGCCCGACACGCGGTCCGCGACCGCCTGGATCGGCGCACGGCTGCGCTGCGCCTCGGCGACCATTCGCACGATCCGCGCGAGCACGGTGTCCGCGCCGACCGCCCGCGCCTCCATCACGAGGCTGCCGGTGCCGTTGATCGTGCCGCCGGTCAGCGTGGTGCCGATCGTCTTGAGCACGGGCGCAGGCTCGCCGGTCAGCATCGCTTCGTCGACCGACGACCGGCCATCGACGACAGCGCCGTCGACCGGGATCGCCTCGCCCGGCCGTATCCGCAGCCGATCGCCGAGCGCGACGTCGGCCAGCGCAATTTCGGTTTCGTCGCTCCCGACGATCCGCCGCGCGGTCTTCGGCGCCAGATCGAGCAGGGCGCGGATCGCCCGCCCGGTCGCTGCCCGCGCGCGGAGTTCGAGCACTTGGCCGAGCAGGACGAGCGTCACCACCACGCCCGCCGCTTCGTAATAGACCGGCACCGTCCCGTGCATCCGGATCGACTGCGGGAACAGGCCGGGCGCGATCGTCGCGGCGACGCTGTACAGGAACGCCGCGCCGACACCGAGCGAGACCAATGTGAACATGTTGAGCCGCCAAGTCCGCACCGAGACCCACCCGCGTGCGAAGAACGGCAGCCCCGCCCACAACACGATCGGCGTGGTGAGGGCGAGCTGGATCCAGGCCGACCAGCCCTGCAGGACGACCACGATCCCCGTCATCTCGGCCCCCATCGAGAGCACGAGCAACGGCACCGTCAGCACCCCGGCAATCCAGACCCGCCGCGTGAAATCGACGAGTTCGGGATTGGCGCCGTCGTCGAGAGTCGGTGCTTCGGGTTCGAGCGCCATCCCGCAGATCGGGCAAATGCCAGGTCCCTCCCGACAAATCTCCGGATGCATCGGGCAGACCCACATCATCGCAGCAGATCCCGAAACTCGGCGAGCCGCGACCGATAGCCATCCGCATCGCCGTATTCGAGAAAGGCGTAATAGCGGTGAAGCGGATCGTCGACGCGCAGTGCATGCTTGATCGGGCACCAATATTGCTCGGTCCGGCTGCTGACTTCACGGACGAACCCGACCAGCCCGTTCGCGTACGAACAAAAGGCGCAGTTGAGCGCTTCGATCCGGTTCAGATAGCCCAGATGGGCGCGATCGAACATGATGTAGTCGCCGCGCCGCACCCGCGCGATCCCGTACGCGCGAAAGCAGATCGCCTGGTACAGGCTGACCCACGCATCGACGATCAGCAGCGGCACGATCAGCGAGTAGATCACCGGCGCAGTCACGATCCAGACCAGATCGGAACGCGCGACGAAACGCAGCACCGATACTTTCAACCGCCGCTGCGCATCGAGCACGCCGTGTTCGAACCCGACGATCCGCCCGGTGAGCTCGACGCCGAGCGCGCGCCGTCGTTGCTCGATCTCGCGGTCGAGTTCGCCCTGGAGCCGGACGATCTCGTGCGCGAGACCCTGCATCCTCTGGATATCGATCGTCATGCGGTCTCCTCGCAGGGGCGGAGGATCGCCCATCCGCAACCTAGTTTGGAGGGGAACCGTCGCTAGGATCGGAAACTACGTGTTTCCCGACGCTCCGGCGAGGCGCGCTTTGCGGCTAATCCAGAACCGTACCCAAGTCGGGTGCGTGATCGATAAGGACGCCACGATGGTCGAACTCGTCAGCGAGCGTGCAACCGCCCCCGAACGTATAATCGCGCCATCGCCGCCCGTAGAAGAACCGGTGACGTGGAGCACGGATCTCGTGACGCGCAGCGGCTACGTCTTCCACGTCCGGCCCGCTTCGCCCTCGGATGAGGCAGCGCTCGGCGAATTCTTCACCAAGGTCGACAAGGAAGACCTGCGGTTCCGCTTTCTCAGCGCGATCCACAAGGTCGACGAGACCCAGCTCAAGGCCCTGGTGACGGTCGATCACGAGCATACCGAGAACTTCCTCGCTTTCGAATACGGCACCGACCGGATCCTCGCGACCGCGATGCTGGCCGCCGACGAGACGCTCACGAATGCCGAGGTCGCCGTCGCGATCCGCGCCGATTTCAAACGCCTCGGCATCAGCTGGACGTTGCTCGATCACGTCGCGAAGTTCGCGCGGGCAAAAGGCATCCGCACGCTGGAGTCGATCGAGAGCCGCGACAATCATCAGGCGATCGACCTCGAACGCGAGCGCGGCTGGATCGCGTCGGCCTGTCCGGGCGATTCCGCCGCGATGATCCTCCGGATGACTCTTTAGGCCGAATCCGATGCCTTCGCGGCGCCGCACCCGGGTTCAGCGCCGTCCGTCGACGAGAATGGGGCGATGACCGACAGCCCTTCGATCCTGACCGAGCGCGTCCGCTGACTCGGGATTCACCGCCCTTCTGGACCCGGACGGCCGCCGCGCTGTTCGCGGAACTCGGCGCCACCATGAGCGGCCTAACCGCGGTCGAGGCGTCGGCGCGCCTCACGCGTTATGGCCCTAACAGCGACAGCGCCGAAGCCCGCACCGGCCCGGCACGCGCGATGGCGCGACGCCTGCTCGAACCGCTCTCGCTCATCCTGCTGGCCGCGGGACTCGTATCGGCCGCGACCGGCGATGCGGTCGGCGGGTCGATCATCGTCGTGATCCTCGGCTTTTCGATCCTGCTCGACACCTATCAGGAGGGACAGGCGGTTCATGCCGCGGCGATCCTGCGTCAGTCCGTCGCCGTTTCCGCGCGCGTGCTTCGTGACGGCGCGTTCGTCGCGGTTGCGGTCGAGGGGGTGGTGCCGGGCGACATCGTCGAGGTTCGCGCGGGCGACATCATTCCCGCGGACGCGCTGATCCTCGACAGCACAGCCTTCACCGCCAACGAAGCCGCGCTGACCGGCGAACCCTATCCGGTCGACAAGCGCGCCGGCATCGTCACGGCGACCACCGCGGCCGAAGCCTCGAACGCGCTGTTCCGCGGGGCGATCGCGCAGACTGGTACCGCGACCGCGCTGGTCGTCGGCACCGGGCGGGCGACGCTGTTCGGTTCGGCGGCGGCGGCGCTGGCGACCGACGCCGCCCCCTCCCCGTTCGAGCGCGACCTCCATGCCTATGGCCTGCTGACGACCCGGTTGACGCTGGCGCTGGTCGTCGTCGTGCTGACCGCGAGCATCTTCCTCGGTCGGCCGTTGCTCCAGTCGCTGCTGTTCGCGGTCGCGCTCGCGGTCGGGCTGACGCCGGAGCTGTTGCCGATGATCACCACCGTCACGCTGTCGCGCGGCGCGATGCGGATGGCGAAGCGCAAGGTGATCGTGAAGCGGCTCGCATCGATCCACGATCTCGGCGCGATGACGATCCTGTGCACCGACAAGACCGGTACGCTCACGTCCGCGCAGATCAGCCTCGCGCAGAGCATCGACCGCGCAGGCCAAGACGATCCGGAAGCCGCACGGCTCGGCGCTATCGCGGCGGCGCTCGGCGGCGATCGTGGCGCGCTCGATACGGCCCTGGTGACCGCATCGCCGGACGCCGCGAAGGGTTGGGCGCTGGCCGCGCAGAGCGTGTTCGACTTCGACCGGCGGCTCGGGACGGTGCTGGCGAGCGGAACCGACGGCATCATCCTGATCACCAAGGGCGCGCCCGAAGCCGTGCTCGCGGGATGCGTCACGTTGACCGACGCGGACCGGGCAGCCGTCCTCGCGCAGGTCCGCACGCTTGCCGAACAGGGTCTTCGCGCGATCGCGATCGCCTCGCGATCCTGGACCGGCCCGGCTCGCCCGCCGACGCCGGAGGACGAAACGAACCTCGTCTACGCCGGCCTCTGCGCATTCGCCGATCCACCGAAGGACACCGCGCCCGCCGCCGTCGCGCGGCTGCAGGCGGCGGGGATCCGGCTGAAGATCCTGTCGGGCGACGATCCCGTGGTGGTCGCGCGCCTTGCCGGACTGGTCGGCCTTGCTACGTCCCGCGTGCTGTCCGGCGCCGACATCGCGCGGCTCGGCGACGACGCGCTGGCGGTGCAAGTTCGCGAGGTCGACGCCTATGGCCGGCTCGCGCCCGACCAGAAGGCGCGGTTGGTACGCGCGTTGCAGGCGGACGGTGCGATCGTCGGCTATCTCGGCGACGGGATCAACGACGCGCCCGCGCTGAAGCTTGCCGATATCGGCCTGTCGGTCGCAGGCGCCGCCAGCGTCGCGCAGGCGTCGGCGGACATGATCATGCTCGACAGCGATCTCGGCGTGGTGGCGGACGGCGTCGAGGAGGGCCGGCGGACGTTTGCGAACATCCTCAAATACGTCCGGATGGGGGCCAGTTCGAACTTCGGCAACATGCTGTCGATGGCGGCAGCGTCGCTGTTCCTGCCCTTCCTGCCGATGCTGCCGACGCAGATCCTCCTCAACAACCTGCTCTACGACGTGTCGGAGATCGGCATTCCGTTCGACGGCGTCCGGCCCGAAGCCGTCGCAAGGCCGCAGGTGTGGAGCATGCCCGCGCTGATCCGCTTCGCCGCCGTCATGGGTCCGTTGTCGTCGGCGTTCGACCTGCTGACGTTCGCGGGGCTGTCGCTGATCTTCCACGTCGCCGCGCCGGAATTTCGCACCGCGTGGTTCCTGGAATCGATGGCGACGCAGATCCTGGTGATCTTCGTCATCCGCACCAACGGTCGCCCGTGGGCGGACCTGCCGCGCCCGGCGCTCGCGCTGTCGTCGCTCGGTGCGCTGCTCGTGGCGATGGTGCTGCCGTTCACGCCGATCGGCGGCTGGTTCGGCTTCGTCGCGCCGCCGCTCGCGGTAATGGGCAGCTTGGCAGGCCTCACGCTGGCCTATCTGGTGCTGGCCGAACTCCTGAAGACGTTCCTGTTCGACCATCGCCCTGCGCAACCCCGGCGCCACGGCCGCGGTCGCGCTGGATGACGATGGCAAACATCTGGCGCGGGGCTTACGCCATGCCGGCTGGCTGCTCGGCATCGCGGTGATCGCGATCGTCGTCGCCGCCGTGTTGCGGATCGGCGACCTGCACGCATTCGCGATGATGCTCGGCGATGCTCGACCCGGCTGGCTGCTCGTCGCGGTGGTGCTACAGGCAACCACCTATGCGAGCGTCGCGGCCGGCTGGGCGTTCGTGCTGGCCGAAGCCCGTCAGCCGCAACCGTTCCGCAAGCTCTATCCGATCGCGGTCGGAAAACTCTTCGCCGACCAGGTCATCCCGGTCGCGGGTATGGGCGGCAACCTTTACCTCGTCGATCGCCTCACCGCGCTGGGCGTCCATTGAGGCCATGCCGTCGCCGCACTGCTCGTTGCGATGATCGGCTTCTATGCGGCGTACGGCGTCTTGGCGCTGGCGATGCTCGTGCTGGTATGGATCAAGGGGCTCGCCTCGATCTGGATCGCCGGTTTCGTCGCGATCTTTCTCGTCGTCGCGACGGCGATACCGGGACTGGCGCTGTGGATCAGGCGACGCGGGCGACGTCCGTTCTCGCCGGCATTCGTTCGATTTGCGTCCATCCGGACGCTCGTGGCGATCGTCGGCGAGGCACCGAAGCGCCTGCTGGTCGACCGCCAGCTCATCACGCGCGTCGCTGCGGTGAACAGCCTGATCTTTCTCGCCGACGCCGCCAGCCTCACGGTGTGCTTCCTCGCGCTCGGTCACCCGGTCGGCTTCGCCGTCGCATTCGTCGCGGTCATGACCGCGTCGATGCTGGCGACGCTCGGTCCGATCCCGCTCGGTCTCGGTACGTTCGAGGCGGGATCGACCGGTATGCTGACATTGATGGACGTCCCCGTCGAAGCAGCGCTCACAGCGACCTTGCTGCTGCGGGTCTTCACGGTATGGCTGCCGCTCTTACCCGGTCTGGTACTGATCAGATCCGCACTCGCCGACACATCGCTTCGCCAACGATCACCTGGGCGGTGACGATCCCCACACAGCACGCGCGATAGCCCGTATTCGCGCCGGTTGGGTCCGTCGCCCGCTTCGGCGGCAATGGTGCATCACTTCCCCCGTCAAGCGATCGCCCCGACCAAGTTCAGTAGATTTGACCGATCCGGGCATTCAAGACAGTCGACCAGAGCGGCCGCACATCCACCTTCGTCGGAATGACCTTTGCCGTCGCGAACCGGTCCGCAACCTGTTGCTGCGAGGCGATCGCCGCATCGGTGACGGGCACTATGCGCGGATCGGAACTGCGCTCCCGAAACTGCTGGAGCCAGATCGCTTCGGGTACCCCGGTATCCTTGGCAAGCGCTGTCGCCCAGGCCGCGGGGTTGGCCACCGACCATGCGAAGGTCCGCGCGATCTTGCCGAGATAGTCGCCGATAGCCTCACGCCGTAGCGGGTCGGCGAGCGCTGCGGTCGACGCCGCGACGACGTAATTACCCGACAGCCTCCCCTTGCCGGTGGCGAGCACGCGCGCGCCGGTCGACCGGGCGAGGCTGCCCTGCACGCCGTAGATCACCCATGCGTCGAGCCGTCCCTGCTGGAACGCGGTCAGTCCGTCCGAGGGCGACAGCGCGATCGGCACGACGTCCGCGAACGTCAGCCCGACTTCGTCGAGCAGGCGCAGCAGGATGTAATGCGAGGTCGTCGCACGGACATACCCGACGCGCTTGCCGCGCAGACCCGCCGCATCGCGGATGGTCGAACCGCCCGGCACCAGCACGACCTGATTGTTGACGTCGTACTGCTGCACCGCGATCAGCCGGAACAGCGGGTCCGCGGCGGCGGCGAAGATCGGCGGTATCTCGCTCATCCCGCCGAAGTCGACCGCGCCGGCGTTGATCGCCTCGACGATCTGGTTGCCGCCCGCGAACAGCGCCTTGCTCACCGTATAGGGCGGCGCGGCTTCGCCGGCCTGCGCGAAGAACGAGTCGATCTGGCCTTTGTAGGTGGCGACGCGCAGCGTCACGTCCTTCAGCGCGACCGGTTTGGAACCTCCGCGTCCGCACGCCGACAGGGCAAGCGCGCCGCCGATCACCGCGCGGCGGGAAACCAGCGGGCTCAATCGAGCAGGTCCGGCTCTTGCGAGACGATCACGTCCCAATAGGGCTGGAACGCCCACAACGCGCCGACCTCCGTGCCGACCTGCGACGCGGTGTGCCGCGCGACCGCGTCGCTCATCGGCTTGGTCGTGCCCGCAGCTTCGGCCAGCAACTGTGCCTGGCACGCATTCTCCATCGCGAGATATCGCCAGACCGCCGCCTCGACCGAATGACCGACCGTCAGGATGCCGTGGTTCTGGAGGATGACCGCCTTGCGGTGGCCCAATGTGCGCGCGATCTTCTCGCCCTCGCTCGCATCGAGCACGACCCCGCTATACTCCTCGAACAGCGCGTGATCGTCGTAGAAGGCGGCGGAATCCTGCGTCAGCGGATCGAGCAGCCGCCCGAGCGACGACCATGCCTTGCCGTACAAGGAATGCGAATGCGCCGCCGCGATCACGTCGGGCCGGGCCTTGTGCAACTCCGAATGGATCGCGAACGCCGCGCGGTTTAGGCGCGGGGGCACGCCCTTGGGCGGCTCGACGACCACGCCGTCGTGACTGACCAGCATCAGGTGCGACACCTTGATCCGGCCGAAATGCACGCCGAACGGATTGACCCAGAAGTGATCGGGCCATTCGGGATCGCGCACCGTGATGTGCCCCGCGCCGCCCATGTCGTAGCCGTTGCGCCCGAACAGCCGGTACGCGGCGGCGAGGCGCTGTTTGCGATACAGCCGCTCGACCGCGGGATCGGCGTGGACCGGGATCACGGACGACCCGAACTCGGGCAACAGCGCCTCGACGATCGCAGTCTCGGCCTGCTCCTTGCGCCGCAGGGGAAGCGGGTTGGTCATCGTCGGTCTCCTCAATAGCCGCGGGCGCGATCGACCACGCCGTCGAGCGGTTGCCCGCGGCGGAAGCGATCGAGATTGGCGGCGAAACTCAGCGAAAGATTGCGCCGCGTCTCGGTCGTGTGGACGCTGGTATGCGGCGACAGGCGGACGCGGGGATGCGTGTAGAAGCGGTGCCCGGCGGTCAGCGGCTCCGGGTAGGTGACGTCGAGCGTCGCGCGCCCGACCCGCCCTTCGTCGAGCGCGGCGAGCAACGCATCGTCGTCGATCAGGATACCGCGCGCGATGTTGATCAGGTGCAGGTTCGGCTTGGCCAGCGACAGGAGTTTCGCATCGATCATCCGCTCGGTCTGCGCGGTCGCCGGCGCAGCGAGAACGACGTGGTCGGCCTGCGCGAAGATCGTCGCGGGATCGGCACGCTCGACACCCGCTGCGAGCGGCAGGTCCGAGCGGCGCGTGGCGATCACCCGCATCCCCAGCGCCTGAGCGCGCGGGGCGAGCGCCTCGCCGATCGCCCCGAACCCGATCAGCCCGAGCGTGGTGCCGGCAACGGTCGCGAGCGGCTTGGCCACCCAGTCTTTCCGATCACGGATCCAGATGTCGGGGAGATGTTTCGCCTCGGCCAGGATCGCCGCGAGCGCGAACTCCGCCAGCGCGATCGCCGACGCCCCGCGTGCGGTGGTGACGACCGGCCCCTCGAACAGCCAGTCCGGGTAGAAATCGATGCCGACCGAGACGAGCTGGATCCAGCGCAGATCGAACGGCCAGCCCCCGGGTCGCACTGGAAACGCATCGCCCGGCCGTCGGAACGGCGCGGCGATCAGCACTTGCGGGCCATGCGCGAGCCCGGCCGATCCGGGTGCGATGCTGACGATCTCCGCCGCCTGCGTCGAGGCTGCAAAGGCGTCGTTGAAGAGCGCCGGTAGCTGGCTGGCGACCTGGACACGCGTCACGCCCCACGCTCCGCAAACGCCGCGCGACCGGTGCTGCCCAGCACGACATCGCCCTGCGGCGTATGGATGCGACCGCACAGCACATCGCGCAGATGCCGCTCGAGCGGATTATGCCGCGTCAGCCCGGCATTCCCGGTGACTGCGATCGCCTTCTCGACCGCGGCGATCGCGTTCTCGGTGACGAGGTGCTTGACCAGCCCCGCCTCAAGCCCGCTCGTCGCACCCGACGTACCGGCATCGAGCAGCAACCGGTTCTGCAACAACAACCCGTCGATCGTCCCGATCACCTCCTGGAACCGCGGCAAGGTCGACAACGACGCACCGAGATTGGTCGGCTTGCGATCGATCAGCCAGCCGACCAGCCAGTCGCGCGCATTCCGTGAGACGGCATCATAGATCGCCGACGTCAGCACCGCGGACCAGTTGGCGAACGCAGCGGAATAGGGCGGCTGCTTGCCGACCGGCCTGGGCTCCAGCGCCTGATCGAACGGCACCAGAACGTCCTCGAACACGACGTCGTGGCTGGCACTCGCGCGCAGCCCGAGATGATCCCAGCTCTCCTCGATCCGGATGCCCGGCGTATCGGCGCGTACCAGCCAGCCGCCGACCAGCGGCTCGGCATCGTCCGAACGCGCCCAGACCACCATCCACGTCAGCGCGGTCGAGCCGGTCGAAAAGATCTTCCGCCCATCGAGCCGCCAGCCCTCGGCCGTGCGCCGCGCGATCGTGCCGGGAAGGCCGCCCCGCGCCGGCGTGCCCAGGTCCGGCTCTACCCGCAGCGCATTGATCAGCGCACCATCGCGCAACGCCTCGCCGACGACACGCGTCTTCAGCGCCTCAGAGAAACCGGACCGATCGTCGAGCCCGGCATGGAACAGATACTGCATCGTCAGGACGAGCGCGGTTGCCGGTTCGCCGCGCGCGACCGCCGAGATCACGCGCCGCGCCTCCGCCAGATCGCCACCACCACCGCCAAGCCGACGCGGCGCGGTCAGCGCGAGCAGGCCGTGACGGTGCAGAAGCGCGAAATTCTCGACCGGCAGCGTGCCGGCGCGGTCATGCTGTGCAGCGGTTGCAGCGAACGCGGCCGTCACGCCCGGCAGGATTGCATCGAGATCAAGCGTCGGCCCCTGCGGCGCAATCGAGAGGAGTTGCGCACTCATCGCAGGACCATGTCGATCAGGCCGTCGACAGGCTTCAAGTGAAGACGATCGGTCGAGCGCGGCGCGTGGCCGCCGTGCTGCGATCCGGGTCCAGGATTAGGATATACCAATGCTGCGCTCCTTCCCGCAGCAAGGAGCGCTTCATTTCCCATCGAATCAATGTAGATTGTCTGCTAACGCATATGAGCCTGGCTTCTAGGACCGATCATGGCCGTCAACATTCCCACCGACGTCGTGCGCAGCTTCGTCGCGATCGTCGATGCCGGCTCGATGCTCCGTGCCGCGGACCGCGTGTTCGTCAGCCAGTCCGCGCTCAGCCTGCAGATGAAACGGCTGGAAGAACTGCTCCAGGTCGCGCTGTTCCGGCGGGAGGGACGCAGGCTCGTCCTCTCGGTGCAGGGCGAACGGTTCCTGCCGCACGCGCGCGACCTGCTTGCGGTCAACGACGGTGCTTTGGCGGCGCTTGGCGACGGCAGCCTCGCCGGCCCCGCGCGGATCGGCTTCGTCCAGGATTTCGCGGAGACGTTGTTGTCCGGCGTCTTGTCGGTGTTCTCGGTCAGCAACCCCGACGCCTCGCTCGACGTTCGCGTCGCAGGGTCGGCCGAACTGCTCGATCTGCTCGCGACCGACCGCCTCGACATCGTCCTGTGCATCGGCGAGGACACCGACAAGGCCGCCGTCGCGACCGCCGACATGCACTGGCTCGGCAATCCACGCCTGATATCCGCGGCGATCTTGCCCTTGGCGGTGCTCCAGAAGCCATGCCGGTTCCGCGATGCCGCGATCGCCGCGCTGGAGGCGGCGGGCAGGCCCTACCGGATCGTCCTGGAGACGCCGAGTCTGTCCGCCCTGCGCGCGGCGGTGACCGGCGGGATCGGTATAACCTGTCGAACCGACGCCTTGATGGGGCTCGATCCGGAAATCCACGACGGGCTCCCCGCGCTGCCCCGCGTCGCCTATGTCCTGCACATCAACGACACGCGACATCCGGTACTCGACCGGCTCCACGACGTCGTCCTTCGTTCGATCGTCGAATCCGCCAGCGCAGATTGACGCTCTTCACGGCCGCAAAGGCTTTCTTTCCCGTTCCCCTAACCTGCTGAGATCGAGGCGGTTTTAGGCTCGTATTTGCAACGCTCATAAGGCTAGCAAGTCATTCTCTATTGAACGAATGGGAATTGAAGACGCATTGAAGGCGCTCCGGAAAAACGAGCGTCCGAAAGGCTGTCCATGGCGAAGACGTCCCAACGATCCACCAGCCGATCATGGCAGAGCAGGCTCCAGCGTAGCCGCTGGGTATCGCCGATAGCGCTCATGCTGGCCTGGGAAGCGGCGTCCCGGGTTGGTTTGATCCCCACCCGTACATTGGCCGCGCCTTCGCAGGTGCTGGACACGCTGTGGGGCATGATCGTGTCGGGCGAATTGCCCGCCAACCTCGCCGTATCGCTCGGTCGCGCGGCGGCGGGCCTCGTGATCGGCGTGAGCCTCGGCATCGTCCTCGCCCTGGTCGCCGGCCTCACTCGCGAGGGCGAAGCGGCGGTCGACTCTCCCGTGCAAATGCTGCGGACATTGCCCGCGCTCGCGCTGTCGCCACTGTTCATCGTCTGGTTCGGGATCGGCGAGACCCCCAAGATAGCGCTGATCGCGTTCGCGACGCTGTTTCCGGTCTATCTCAATCTCTACAACGGCATCCGCGGAGTCGATGTCCGGCTGATCGACGCGGGGCGTAGCTTCGGCCTGTCGCGCGCGCAGATCGTCACCGACATCGTCCTCCCCGCCGCACTACCGCAACTGCTGGTCGGGCTGCGCTACGCCTTCTCGGTCGCGGTGCTGATCCTGGTCGTCGCCGAACAGATCAACGCTTCGGCGGGTCTCGGCTTCCTGATCAACAACGCGCGCGATTTCATGCGGACCGACATCATCGTCGTCTGCCTGCTCGTCTATGCCGGGCTCGGCCTCGCCGCCGACCAGTCGGTGCGCCTGATCGAAGACCGTGCGCTCGCGTGGCGCCCCAAGCTCGTGGAGGCCTGAACCATGACCATCTCGCACATCATCCCGATGCCGCAGCCCGTCCGCCCCGTCGTCAAGCTCTCGCGGTTCTCGCGCAGCTTCGGCACGAACACCGTCCTCGACAATCTCCATCTCGAGATAGCGCAAGGCGAGTTCGTCGCGCTGCTCGGCCGTTCGGGGTCGGGCAAGACGACGTTGCTGCGGACGCTCGCGGGACTCGATGCAGCCGATGCACAGGACGTGACGATACCGACGTCGCGCGCCGTCGTCTTCCAGGATGCGCGGTTGCTGCCGTGGAAGCGCGTGTGGCGCAATGTCGGGCTCGGACTGAAGGGCGCGGACGTACGCGACCGTGCAGAGGCGGCGCTGCGTGAAGTCGGTCTCGGCCACCGGCTCGACGTCTGGCCGCTGACGCTGTCCGGCGGCGAGGCGCAACGTGTGGCGCTCGCCCGCGCGCTGGTCCGCGAACCGAAACTGCTGCTGCTCGACGAGCCGTTTGCAGCACTCGACGCGCTGACTCGGGTGAAAATGCATGGCCTCGTGATGGCGCTGTGGCGCGCGCACAAGCCGGCCGTGCTGCTGGTGACGCACGACGTCGACGAGGCGATCGCGCTGGCCGACCGGGTGCTGGTGCTCGATGCCGGGCGGATCGTCGTCGAGGAACGCATTTCGGTCCCGCGCGGACAACGTACCGGTATCGCGGCGGCATTGCGCGAGCGGTTGCTGGGATCGCTCGGCGTCGAACGCGACGAGCCCCTGCCCTTCGTGAAGGCCGAATGATGGCGAGCCTCGTACAAGACCGCCCACGCCTCGACCGCTTGCGCGACTTCGTCACCGGCATCGGCACGCTGCTCGACCGCACCCGCGACGAACGCTCGCTGCTCGAGGAAGGCAGCACGGCGCTGGGCAGGCTGGTCGCGCACGACGACTGGCTGCCGGACGCCTACGCAGCGCCAAACCCGGATCGTTACTCGCAATACCTCCTCCACTGCGACAGCCGCGAACGCTTTTCCGTCGTCAGCTTCGTCTGGGGACCGGGACAGGCAACGCCGATCCACGATCACCGCGTCTGGGGCCTGGTCGGCGTGCTGCGCGGCGCCGAACTCTCCGAACGGTTCGCGCGCTACCCGGACGGCGGGTTGCACGCAGTCGGCGCGATCGAGCGTCTCGAAGCCGGCGAAGTCGAGGCCGTCTCACCCTCGGTCGGCGACATCCACCGCGTATCGAACGCGTTCGACGACTGCGTATCGATCAGCATCCACCTCTACGGCAGCAACATCGGTGCTGTCGAACGCGCCACCTATGATGCAGCGGGCACCCCGAAGCGGTTCGTGTCGGGCTATGCCAACGCCGTGCTGCCGAACCTCTGGGACCGTTCGGGAGCAACGCTTTGACTACCCCCACCGAAATCCGCACCGCGCTGCTGCTCGGGCATGAAATCGCGCTGCTCGACGTTCGTCACGAAGCCGCGTTCGCGACCGGGCACCCGCTGTTCGCCGCCAATCTCGCCTTCGATCGCATCGAGCTGGAAGCGACGATCCGCCTTCCGCGCAAGGACGTACCGATCGTCCTGTACGACGACGGCGAAGGCTATGTCCCCGCCGCCACCAAAGCGCTGACCGCCCTCGGCTACACCCAAATCACCACCCTCGAAGGCGGTCTCGCAAGCTGGCGCGCGGCAGGCTTCGAAGTGTTCGAGGACGTGAACTCCTACTCGAAGGCGTTCGGCGAGCTGGTCGAGGCGCGCCGACACACGCCGTGGCTCGCCGCCGAGGACGTCGCCGCGCTGATCGAGGAGAAGGCCGACATCGCGATCCTCGATGCGCGCCGGTTCGAGGAATATGCGACGATGAACATCCCCGGCTCGACCAGCGTGCCGGGCGCCGAACTCGTGTTGCGCGTCGCAGAGGCGGTGCCCGATCCCGACACGACAATCATCATCAACTGCGCCGGCCGCACGCGCAGCATCATCGGCACGCAGTCGCTGATCAACGCCGGCATCCCCAACCGCGTCGTCGCGCTGCGCAACGGTACGATCGGCTGGACGCTCGCCGGCCAGTCGCTCGCGCACGGCAGCGACCGTTCTGCGCCGGAAGTACGACACAGCGACGAGTCCGCCGCGACCGCCCGCGCCGTCGCCTACCGCGCGGGTGTAAAACGCCTGACGCCCGCCGAGCTCGCGGTGCTCGAACGCGACACTAGCCGCACGCTCTACCGCTTCGACGTGCGCCGCCCCGACGAATACGCTGCCGGCCACATTGCCGGCTTCCGGTCCTATCCCGGCGGACAGCTGGTGCAGGAAACCGACATCGCCGCGCCGGTTCGCGGTGCGCGGATCGTCCTTGCCGACGACATCGGCCCCCGAGCCGACATGACCGCGTCGTGGCTCGCGCAACTCGGCTGGGAGGTGTTCGCGCTCGATGGCGGGTTCGCCAATGGCACTGGGGGAGACCTCGAAACCGGTCCCGGCCCGACCATCCCGCCGGGCGACCCCGCGCACCGGTACAAGCGCCCCTACGAAGGCACCGACAACGCCGCTGCCGCGATGCAGGCCTATCTCGACTGGGAATACGGCCTGGTCGACCAGCTCGCGCGCGACGGCACGCACGGCTTCTACGTCATCTGAACCCGCGAAAAATCACCACAGGAGACACGTCATGCCCGTCAAGTTCATCGGCTATATCGGTTTCAACGACGCGTCCGAAATCCACGGCGTCGGCAAGGCGCGCGGGCTCGACAAGGCCTATGTCGAGGCCGCCGCGATCGCGCAGGAAAAGGGCGGCTTCGACCGCGTCCTGATCCCGTTCGGCTCCGACAGCCCGGAAAGCCAGATCGTCGCCGCGCACGCCGCCGCGATCACGACCAAGCTCGGTTTCCTGATTGCGCACCGCCCCGGCTTCACCCAGCCGACGCTCGCCGCGCGCCAGCTGGCGACGCTCGACCAGCTCTCGGGCGGGCGTGTCGCGGTGCACATCATCACCGGCGGCGCGGACAGCGAGATGGCGCGCGACGGCGATCATTCGGTGAAGGACGATCGCTACGCGCGCACCGACGAATATCTGGAGATCCTGAAGCAGGAATGGTCGTCGGCCACGCCGTTCGACCATGACGGGCGCTTCTACAACGTCCGCCAGGCGTTCAGCCAGATCAAGCCGGCCAATCTACCCGTGTTCTTCGGCGGATCGTCACCCGCTGCGATCGACGTCGCCGGGCGCCACGCCGATGTCTACGCATTGTGGGGCGAGACGCAGGCGCAGGTCCGCGAGGCGGTCGGCACGATCCGCCACGCCGCCGCACGCTATGGCCGCAGCCCCGGCTTCTCGCTGTCGCTGCGCCCGGTGATCGCCGATACCGAAGAAGCGGCATGGAAAAAGGCCGACCAGATCGTCGAGAAGGTCCGTGACCTCCGCGTCTCGGCTGGTGCGGCGACCAGCGGCCACGCACCACCGAACGCCGGTTCGCAACGCCTGCTCGAGACGGCGAGCCAGGGCTACCGCGTCGACAAGCGGCTGTGGACCGGGGTGGCGGCACTAGGCGGTGCACAGGGCAATTCGACCGGGCTGGTCGGGACGCCCGAACAGGTTGCGGACGCGATGCTCGATTATTACGACCTCGGCATCGACCATTTCCTGATCCGCGGCTTCGAGCCGTTGCAGGACGCGATCGACTATGGCCGCGACCTGCTGCCGGTCGTCCACGAACTGATCGCCGCGCGTGATGCCGAACCCAGGCGAGCGGTCGGATGAAACGGGGCGTCATCTAGGGGCATATCAAGACGGGCGTATCGCCGGGTTTCGCCAAATGTTCCCGGCCATTCATCGCCCGATCGGGTTCTCGAACTGCAACTCTGCGACGACCGGGAAATGGTCCGATGCATACAGGCCGCCAATGTGGTCGGTACGCACCTCCGCGCGGGTCGGCCTGAAGCCGCGAACAAAGACGTAGTCGATACGTCGATCGGGACTCCCGGTGAAATCGTGGAAAGTACGGTCTGGGCCGCGGCGTACGGGCGCCGCGGTCCAGGCGTCGGTCAGACGGCCTGCAAGCAGGCGATAAGCGTCGCTTTCGGGGGTAGCATTCATGTCGCCGGTCAGCACGATCGGCAGGTTGCCGGCGGTCGATGCCAACCGTTCCAGCAACAGCGTCGCGGATTTCGTCCGCGCGACGTCGTCCTCGTCGCGGTGCGCGAAATGCGTGTCGAACAGTACGAAGCGACGTCGCACCGGGCCGTGGGTCTCGAACACGCCCCAGTTGACCATCCGCGGCAGGGTCACGCCCCACGCCATGCTGCCGATTGCCGCAGGGGTGTCGGACAGCCAGTAATCGCCGTGCCGAACCAGCCGAAGGCGATCGCGCCGATAGAAGATCCCCATATGCTCGTCGTCATGGCCACCCCGCCGGTCACGACCGAACCACGCATAGCCGGGCAGTGCGCGAACGATGTCGTTACCCTGGGCGGCAAACAGTTCCTGCGTGCCGATCACATCCGGGTTCGCCGCGGCGATCGTCCGCACGAACAGCGCGCGGCGCTTTGCCCAGACGTTCGAACCGTCGTCCGGATTTGGATAGCGGACGTTGAAGGTCATCACCCGCAAACCCGGATCGGGCGTCCGCGCGAAAACGGGGCTGGCCAGGACGAGGGACAACAGCGCGATCAGACGCAGGACTATCAAGGGCATGACGTAAATCTCGAAGCAAGGACGTGCTCGCCGAAACGGCGTTGCGACAGCATATTATCGGCCGATCATTGCGTGGCGATGACGGACTCCGCGCCGACCCCGCCGGCGAAAATTTCGCCCGATGTCCGACCGTCTCCAAACCGCGACAACTTTTGCACGCGCCGTCATATTCGCACGCAAACGCGGCGGAGTGTCACAAAATCGTATCGAACCGGCCCTAACGCACCCCTCGAACGGGCGGCTCTGCCCATAACGACCATCCCAGGGGGGACCCATGAATTCGACCTACACGTTGCCGGTACGCCGGCAGCGATCGCGCGCGCTTGCCCTGCTCGCCCACGCCGCGCCGGGTGCGCTCGCGGCCGCGATCCTGTGCCTGCCTGCCAGCGCTGCGTTCGCGCAGACCGTGCCGGCAGAGGCTGCTGCGACCGATCAGATCCCCGCCGAAACCGCCAGCGAAGCGCTCACCGGCGATATCGTCGTCAACGGCCGTCGCCAGCAGAACGCACTGGCGGAGGAGCATGACGCGGTCGGCGTGATCGACATCGTCACCACCGGCGACGTCGCGATCCATTCGCAGACCGGGATCGCCGATCTCGCCAAGACGCTGCCGGGGATTTCGGTCAGCCGCGACCAGGGGCGCAACCAGAGCGCTACCGGCGAGGCGCAATACGTCTCGATCCGCGGGTTCGACACCAGCTACAACGCGTACACGCTCGACGGCCTGCGCCTGCCGCAGGTCGCGGGCAACTCGCGCGCGATCTCGCTCAACCTGTTCTCGCCGTTCGCGGTCGGCGCGATCGCAGTCGACAAGACGCCGGGCGCCGCCAAGGATTCGGACTCGATCGCAGGTATCGTCGACCTGCGCACGCCGACCGCGTTCGACTTCTCGACCGACTTCACCCGCGCCCGCGTGCTGGCCCAAGGCGCGCAACTCGCGCTCGATCGCAAGCAGAAGGGCTTTGGCGGCGCGGTCGGCATCGATGCGGCCCGCCGGTTCGGCAGCGACCGCCAGTTCGGCGTCTATGTCGCGGGCTATTACGAAGAACGCGCCAACGCCGCCGAATCCACCGCAGTCCAGAACGACTACAAGACGACCAACTTCAACGTCGGCACTGCTCGCGCCAATGGCGATGCGCTGTCGGCAGACGGCGTCCAGTGGAATTTCTACGACAACGAGATCAAGCGGTACGGCGCGTCAGGCTCGCTCGATTTCCACAGCGACCCCGTCGAGCTGTTCGCCCGCGTCAACTATGCGACCTATCTGAACACCAACACGATGAACCAGACCGGTCTGCGCAACGAACTCACGCGCGGCCAGACCAACAGCAACCCGGTCCGTACGCTGACCGGCGGTGGGACGACGCAGGCGTACAACGCCGCCGGGATCTACACCCCGCTCGGCATCAACCCGGCCAGCTACTTCCGCACGGAGGACGTCGAGCAGGAACTGTTCTCGGCGCAAGTCGGCGGCAAGGCGCATTGGAACGGCTTCACCGCGTCGCTCGAGGGTGCCTATGCGGATGGCCGGTTCGACCAGCCGCAGCGGATCGAGGCAGCGTTCCGCGGCGTCGCCTACAACGGCGCGGCGACGAATACCGGTCTGTCGAGCGAAGGCGTGGTCGTCGACCTGTCCAACCCACGTTCGCCGCGCCCGGTGCTGTCGTCGGGCGCCAGCGCCTATGTCGGCTCGCTCGACCGGCCGACACAGCTCTACGTCCAGCAAGGCTATGACTATCTGTCGGAGGTCAAGAAGACCGTGAAGGGCAGCGTGGGCTGGGAAGGTACGGGGGTCCTCGCGAGCATCGCGGTCGGCGGATTGTACGAGGATTCGGATCGCGATGGCCGTTCGCTGTCGCCCGACGTCACGCGTTATCGGTTCCTGACGCCGTTGCAGGCGGGCACCGTGCAGGGGCCGACGATCAACCAGTATCTCGGCTATGTCCTCAAGGACTTCCTCGATTATTATCCCTCTCGCGGGATCAAGGTCCTGGAGCGCAGCCAGCTCGATTCTCAGGTCAGCCAATATATGAACCTGGCGACCGTGTCTCAGCAGGTGATCAACCAGGGGCTGTTGAAGGCGAACGAAAAGCGCAAGGCGGTGTACGGCACCGCGACGCTCAAGCTGGGGACGCTCGAAGTCGTGCCGGGTGTCCGCTATGAGGACAACAGCTTCGATGCACGCTACTTCTCCGCGAATGCGAACGGCATCGGCGGCAGCTTCGTCAATGCCGGCCGCAATTACGACCATCTCGATCCCAGCGTGCTGGCGGCATGGAAGCCCGACGACCGGTTCGTCGTGCGCGGGGCGATCCGATCGAGCTACGCCCGCCCGGGGTTCGATCAGATCGCCGGACCGACCCGCCGGAGCGATGCGGACTCGAACGGCGTGATCACCGTCACTCGGCCGAATCCAGACCTGAAACCGGTCGAGGCTTGGAGCTATGACGCTGGCGTCGAATATTATGGCGGCGTCGGCCGCTACCTTCAGGTCGCGCTGTACTACAAGGATCTGAAGAACATCCTCGTGCCGACCGGCACGCGGTCGCTGAGCGAAACGGTGGGCAATGTCGTCACCATCCAGCCAGTCAATGGTCGCGGCGGCAACGCCAAGGGAGTCGAGGCGTCGGGGCGTTTCACCATCGGCGACATGGTCGGCTCGACTTTTCTCGGCAATTTCGGCGTCGGCGGCAACATCACCTATCAGCGCACCGAGGCGAACTACCAGATCTCGGCAACCGACATCCGTCGCTCCAGCCTGCCGCAGGCACCGGACCTGATCTACAATGCCGAGGTCTTCTACGCCGACGGCAAGGTTCGCACCAACCTGTCGTACAACCATACCGGCCGCTTTCTCTCGAACGTGCAGGACAGCCAGCCCGACATCTACGTCCAGCCGGTCGGCGAACTGAACTTCGGCTTGGCGTTCGCCGCCACCGACAACCTCGAAATCGGCGTGGCGGCGCGCAACCTGCTCGACCAGCACACCTATTGGGCGACGGTCGGCAAGTCGGAGCGGTACATTTCGAACGATCGCAACGGCGGGTACATGAAGACCGGCCGCGTGTTCCAGTTCAGCCTGACGATGAAGATGTAGTCCGACCGCTTGCCGCCGGTGATTTGCGTGACCGGCGGCACCCTTTCCCTGAATACAGCAGGTCCCCCGATGCGCCCTCTCCGACTTCTCTCGACCATGCTCGGTGCCGCCGTCCTGACGGGCCTGCCAATGACGGCATCCGCGCGTCCGGCTCCGAACCGGCTGGACCTCGAACGCGTCGTGATCGTGATGCGTCACGGCGTCCGCGCGCCCTTGTCCGGAGAAGTCCCGGCCAACACCAGGACCGCGCGGCGCTGGCCGAAATGGTCGGTTCCCGAAGGTCATCTGACCCCGCACGGCGCAGCGGCGATGCGGTTGCTCGCGCGCTACGATCGGCGCTGGCTCGCGCCGCTCGGCATCGCCCGCTGCCCCGCTGCCAGTGCCGTCCGGATCTGGACCAATACCGCCGAACGCACGATCGCCAGCGGCAAGGCCTATGCCGAGGGATTTGCGCCGGGTTGCACGATGTCGGTTGGCTACCTCGCCGAAGACCGCACGGATCCGATTTTCGAACCATTGCGCGCGGCCGCCACCGCGTTCGACCCGAAACAGGCGATCGCATCGATCGACCACGTTACCGGCGGGATGGACGCCCTCGTCGCGCGCCACCGGCCGACCATCGCCTTGCTGGAGCGTGTACTCGGCTGCGGCGGCGGCGGCGCATGCAGCCCTGCGGGACCGGCGACTCTCACCCCGTCCGCCGATGGCCACGGCATCGATCTCACCGGGCCGATCCGTGATACCTCGGGCATTGCGCAGGTCCTGTTGCTCCAGGAGGCAGAGGGCATGTCCCGCGCAGATGTTGGTTGGGGCCGCGCCGATCCCGCGACGATCGCACGCCTGGGCGCGCTCCATGCCGCGCTGTTCGACGTGTTCACGCGCGCGCCCTACATGGCGGCGCATCAGGCTGCGGTACTCGGCCACCGGATCCTCGACAGGCTCACCGCGCCCGACGCGCCACGGCTCGACATACTGGTCGGCCACGATACCAATGTCACCGCGCTCGCCGCAGCGTTGCATGTCGATCTCGATGCGCCAGGCTTTGCCCGAAACGACGTCGCGCCGGGCGGTGCCATCGTCATCGAACGGTTGCGCGACCGGCGTTCCGGAGCGCGCTTCGTCCGGCTGTTCTACCGTGCGCAACCCCTCGCCGCGATCCGCGCGCTACGCCCCGATGTCGTGGCGACACCGATCGCGATCCCGAACTGCGCGGCACCGTGCCCGCTGAACCAGTTTGTCGATCTCCTCGGGTCGCGGATCGCGGCCCCCTCCACCCGGTGATGCCGGTCCGGCTCGTCGTCAGGACGGCGGGAGAGCATTCCGATTGGGCACCGCTTCTCCCGCCAGGTTCGCCACGAAGAACCCGAACTGCCGCCGCGCGACATAGTCGATCGGTCCGGTCGAGCGCCCGACGCTGTGCTCGCCACCCGGCACCACCAGCAGGTCGAAATCCTTGTCCGCGCGGATCAAGGCGTCGGCGACCTGCATCGTCGAGGCGGGGTCGACGTTGCTGTCCTGCTCGCCGACGATCATCAGCAGCTTGCCGGTCAGTTGCGCGGCATGATCGACGCCCGATGCGGCGGCATAGCTCGCATCCACCGGCCAGCCGAGCCACTGTTCGTTCCAGCTGATCTTGTCCATCCGGTTGTCGTAGCAGCCGGCATAGGCCACCCCGACCTTGTAGAAATCGCCGTGGAACAGCAGCGCGTTCAGCGTACTCTGCCCGCCCGCCGACGCGCCATAGATGCCGACCCGGCCGATATCGTAGGACGGGTCCTTCGCCGCCATCGCGCGGTGCCAGAGGATACGATCGGGAAAGCCCGAGTCCGCGAGGTTCTTCCACGCCACGTCCTGAAACGCCTTCGAGCGGTTGGCGGTCCCCATCCCGTCGATCTGCACGACGATAAAGCCGAGGTCTGCCTGCTCCTGCATGCCGATGACCTTGTCGCCGCCGGAATGAAAGCCGAACGGCCAATATTGCTTGGGCACGAAGCTGTCGTGCGGCCCCGCATAGATGTTCTCAATTACCGGGTATTTCTTGCGTGGATCGTAATCGCGCGGCCGGACAACGACGCCCCATATGTCGGTCCTGCCGTCACGACCCTTCGCGACGAACACCTCGGGCGGCCGAAACCCCGTCGCGCGCAACGCGCTGTCGCCTCCCTTGGTGATCGTCGCGACCAGCGCGCCGTCGCTCGACCGGTGTAGTTCGCTGACCGTAGGCAGGTCGACGCGCGAATAGGTGTCGACATACAGCGACCCATCGGGCGAGAACCGCACGTCGTGATCCGCCTTGGCCGGCGTCAGCGCGGTCAGGTGGCGGCCGTCGAAATCGATCCGGTAGACGTGGCGAAAATACGGGTCCTCACCCGCGTTCATCCCGCTCGCCGCAAACACGATCTGGCGCTTGGCGTCGTCGACAGCGACCACGTCGCGCACCACCCAGTCCCCAGTCGTGATCCGGTTCTTCACCTTCCCGGTGCGACCGTCGATCAGGTACAGATGGTTCCAGCCATCGCGCTCCGACGCCCAGACGATCTCGGCGCCGAGACCGTTGACCTCATGCGCATAGCGGCGGTCGGCGAACACGAAGGTCTTCGCATCCTCGGTCACCGCCGCGTGCGCAACGCCGGTTTCTGCATCGACCGCGACGATCCGCGCCTGCCCGAACCCGCGCCGGACATAGTCGAACGCGACGCTCCACCCGTCGTTGCGCCAGCGTGGCGCGGAGAGTTCGTACGCGTTGGGGAACAGTGCGTCGTCGATCACCGTCTGGCGCCGCGTGGCGACATCGAACAGCACTGGTCGTTCCTGATCGATCGCGTCGCCGGGCTTGGGGTATAACTGGCTCCGAAGCTTCGGCTGAAGCTGGTCGCGCGGCGACGATTCCACGCGCAAGACCCGCCGCTGATATCCCGGCCGGACGCGGTAGATCATGATGTGCCGGCTATCGGGCGACCAGCGCAACGTCTCGGGGTCGTAGAAGTCGCCTGCCGTCCCGTCGACGCTCAGCGGAACGATAGTCGCATTGCCGGTCTTGCGCACGACGAGGTTGTCGCCCTGGACGAACGCGGTCCATTTGCCGTCCGGCGAAACCTTGGGACTGTTCTCGGCCGGCACCGCCATATCGCGCACCACGCCAAAGCCGCGCGGGCGGGTGCGATCGACGACCGCCTCGCACTGGTAGACAACGATCCCGCACTGCCACCGCGTCTCGTCCAGCGAGAACGCGATCTCCTTGCCATCGTCGGCATAGTCGAACTCGGCGAAAGGCAGGTGCATCGCATCGACCGCCTCGTGTCGCGCATCGCCCAGCGCCGCCGCAAGCTTGGCCGTATCGAACGCGGGCGACTTGGCGAGCGTCTTCGCGTCCACCGTCTCGAACGCGAACCCGCCCGCCACCGTCTTGCGATAGGAAAAGCGCCGCCCGTCCGGCGTCCAGTGCGCGGGCCACGCGACCTCGCGCGTCAAGTCCTGCCACGCCCGCCGCAAGCCGATCGAGCGCCGAAACGCCGCCTCGTCTGGCGCCGCTTCCGCCGCCACCGAAGCGCACAGCAACACCAGCGCAAGCGCCCGCGACGAACGACGTACCAGCATCAGATTTCCTTGGTCATGCCGATCAACGGCAGCATCGCAGGCGCCAACCCGTCACCGCGTGCTTCGAGCCGGATCGGCCCGCCCGTCGCGCCCGCCTGAACCAGCGCCATGCACAGCCCGTTAAACGCCGAGCGCGACGTCGCATGATCGGGCTCCAGACTCCGCGGATCGCCATTACCGACCCCCAGCAACCTGGCATCGCCCGACAGCGCGAACGTCACGCGATCGGATGCAGTCGCCACCTCGCGCCGTTTCGAATCGAGGATCGCGACGCGAACTACGGCAACCTCGCCCGGCGCCAGTTGCCGTCGGTCGCTCGATAGGCCGATCCGCGCCGGCGCGCCGGTCGTCTTGCGTACCGCGTGCATCACGCGCTTGCCGCCACGATATCCGTGCGCCTCGATCCGCCCCGGCGCGTACGCCACCTGCCATTCGAGATGCGTGTTCTTCACCACCGCCTGCCGCCCGAGACTGCGCCCGTTCAGAACCAGCTCGACCACCTCGCAGTTGCTGTGCCCCCATACCGACACCGGCTGGCCCTCGCGCCCCGCCCAATTCCAGTGCGGGAACAGGTGCAGCACCGGCTCCCCACTCCACCACGCGCGATAGTAATGATAATTGTCCTTGGGGAAGCCGCACAGGTCCATCTGGCCGAAGTTCGAGACATTCTCCGGCCAGCGCTCGAACGGGGTCGGCTCGCCACGATAGTCGAACCCGGTCCACACGAACCCGCCGCTCAGAAACGGGCGCGCGTCGTAGAAACTCCACCATTTTTCCGCAGTCGTCGCCCATTTGGGGAATTCGCGGTCGTACGCGGGTACGAAGCCAGCCTTGTCGTCGCGCGCATATTCGCCGCGGGTCATTACCGTGCTGCCCGTCTCGGTGCCGATCATCGGCATGTCGGGGTGCGCGGCATGATACGGATCGATCGCGTCGAGGTAGTAATTGCACCCCATCACGTCGAGCACGCGGGACGCGCCCTCCCCGAACTTGCCGTTGAACGCCTCCGTCACCGGCCGCGTCCCATCAAGTTCGTAGACCTTCCGCTTCATCGTCTCCGCGATCCGCGCGCCGGTTTCGGTGCCGCGGTGGATCTCCTCGTTGCCGATGCTCCACAGGATGATGCTCGGATGATTGCGGCCCTGCCGTACCATCCGTTCGAGCTGCCCCAGCCCCTCGGCATTGCTCGACATCTGCCGCGTCTCGTCGATCATCAGCAGGCCCATCCGGTCGCACGCGTCGAGGATCGCGGGCGACGGCGAATGATGCGTCGAGCGATACGCGTTGCTGCCCATCGCCTTCAATTGCTCGAGCCGCCAGATGTGCAGGCTGTCGGGCACCGCAAAGCCGACGCCGGCGTGATCCTGATGGTTGCAGGTGCCCTTGATCTTGACCGGTTTGCCGTTGAGGAAGAACCCGAGCGTTGCGTCGAAGCGGATAGTGCGGATGCCGAATGTGCACGTGTCGCGGTCCACCACCACGCCATCGACAAGAATCTCACTGACCAGAGTGTAGAGGTGAGGCGTCTCCAGCGACCAAAGCGCGGGCGCAGCAATGCGCGTTTCCTGCGCCGCAATCGCCTTCCCCCAAGCCGGCAAGTCCAGCGGGTCAAACAGCACCGCGACCGTCTTCCCGTCCGGCCCGACCACCGTGGACCGCACGCGCGCACTGGCAGCGGGACCGTCATTTTCGATCTCGGTCGAGACCCGCACGATCGCGCCATCCGAGCCGACCGAGCACCGTACGGTCGCCCCCCATCGCCGGACATGCACAGGCGCGGTCTTCACCAGCCGCACGTCGCGGTAGAGCCCCGCGCCTTCATACGACCACGCTTCGCCCAGGCTGACGTCGCAGCGGATGACGAGCACATTGTCCTCGCCCGGCTTGGCGAAGTCGGTGACGTCGATCTCGAACGGCGCATAACCGCTCTCGTTCGATCCCACGACGAAACCATTGAGGATCACGATGCAGTCGCGCGCCACCCCGTCGAACTGGAGCAGCAACCGCCGCCCCGCGTCCGCCTTGGCCAGCGTGAGCACGCGGCGATACCAGCCGACACTGGTCGCCGGCCACATCCGCCCGACCGGCTTGAACCCCTGGAACGATCCGGTGCGGTCCGCCTCGCTCCCCGCCGGCCCGAACCGTTCGAACGGCAGGTCGACCGCCCAGTCGTGCGGCAACGCCACCGCCGTCCATGCGCTATCGTCGAACTTGGGCTCGGCGACCGGCGTGCCGACATCGCCCGACTTGCCATAGGTGTCGTGCGAGCGACCGAAGCCGAAATCCTTCGCCGGATCGCTCGCATGGCCGAGATGGAACCGCCACCCGGTCCCGAGCGACACGATCTCGCGCGGATTTTCCGGTCGCGCCGTTTCCGCCGCACCGATCGCCCCTGCGGGAACGATGGCGGCGAGTGCGGACACGCCGCCCGTCTTCAAAACGTCGCGGCGGCCGAAACGCGTCATATCGTCATCCCAATCCGCGTCAGAAGTTCACCGTGGCGCCGACGAACATCGTCCGCCCGAGCGTATCGTACACCCCGGGATAGGTGTTGCCATTGCCGAACGACGACAGGATGCCGGAGGCGATCGCCGGCGGGTCCTTGTCGAACAGGTTGTTGACGCCCGCCCGCAGTTGGAGCCCCTCCCCGACCGCGACGGTGCCCGCGAGATCGATGTAGTCGTATGCCGAGATCTTCCGGTTGATGTTGCTCTTCGCATTCTGGTCCAAGAAGCTGTTGTCCGCCAACGACGACAACTTGACCGAGTCGGTATGGCGCCAGGCAACCGACACCGAAGCACCCTGCGGGATCTGCCACGTCGCCCGCATCGCATGCCGCCATGTCGGGTTGGGCTGGGCGCAGGTATAGCCGTACAGCCCCTTGCAATCGAAGCTGCCGAGACCGGCCAGCGGTTCGGAGACCTGCTCGATCAGGCGCGTGCCGACCAGGTTCACGTTGAGCTTGCCGAGCGCGCCGATCCCAAACGTGTAATCTGCGGTGATGTCGACCCCGGAGGTCGTCAGCGATCCGGTATTGTACGTCGTCGAGACGATGTAGCCGTTGGTACCGAAGATCGCGCCCGAGCGTGGATCGCGGGTGAACAACCCGCAATAGAATGGGTCGCCGCCCGCGACGCACTGGCTGATCGCCAGCGAAGGATCGACCGAGCTGATATAATCCTTCACCTTGATGTGGAAATAGTCGACCGTCAGCGTGAAGTTGCGCACCATCCGCGGCGTCAGCACGATGCCCGCCGTATAGGTATCCGCCTTTTCCGGTTTTAACGCGGTGTTGCCGCCGAACTGTGCCGAACAGGTATCCGACGGGCATTCGATGATGCTGCCATATTGCGACTGTGTCACGCCGGTCAGGCGGCAGACGTCGAACGATACGGTCGGCGAGGCGCCCGAGCACGGATCCTGTGCGGCGACGTTGCCAATCGACCGCGATCCGAACAGTTCGGCGATGTTGGGTGCACGGATCGCGCGGTTGTAGCTGAAGCGAAGACGCGCATCCCGCGACGGTGCCCAGCTTGCCTCCCCCTTGTAGGTCCAGACGTTGTACTTCGACTTCAGGTCGGTCGATTGCTGGTCGTTGCGATACGCCGAATAACGAAGTCCGCCGTTGATCGTCAGCGCATGCGCGAACGGCAGGTCCTGCAGGATCGGGATTTCGATCTCGCCATACGCTTCGTTGACGGTGATGCGCCCGTCCGAGTCGGTCACGCCGCCCTGTTCGGCGACCGCATCCGCCGTAAAGTTCAGCGTCTCGCGGCGACGTTCCGCGCCCAGCGCGATGTTGACGCCGCGCTTGGCCCAGGGGCTGGTGATGCCGAACGTGCCAAGGTCGCCGTTGACGTTCGCGGAGATCACCGTGAGCGCATTGCGCGACGCGGTGTTGCTCTCCGAGAACAGATAGGCGGCCTGCGTGTCGGTGATCGCGTTGGGCTGGAAGACGTTGACCGGGATGCAGGCGGGATCGCTGCCGTCGATCACCGAACGGCAGGTCGGCACACCGTTGACGTTGACCACGTCGAGCGCACGCTGCGCCTTCACATTGTCAACGTTGTTCATGTACGTCTCGTTGAACTTCACCAGCGAATGCAGATAGTTCACGTCGTACTGGAAACCGTGGCCGAGATCGCCGCGCACGCCGGCGGAATAGCGGTAATCCTGATGGCGAAGATCGTCGCGGCGTGACTGGCCGTCACCGAGGCGGTAGCCGATCAGCGTATCCTGCGTCGCCGCGGTGCCGGCGGTCGGTCCGCATAGCGACTGTTGCTGGGCGGTGCTCATCAGCGGATTGTTGCACGGTACGGTGAAGCTCGTTCCCAGGAACAGCGCGGATGGCGCAACCTGCGAGAAGGTGTGATCCTTCATGTACATGAAGCTGCCATAGACCTCGGCGATCGGCGCGATCTCGAACTTGGCGAACCCGCCGCCGATGTAGCGGTCGTCGGAGCGCTGGAGGTAGTTGGTCGGCGAGTAATTGTACGCGTAGGCCGAGGTGTAGGGCACCCAGGTCCGCGTGCCGTCGATGTTGTTGGTCAGCGTCTTGCCGGCATTGGGCCCGCCGAGCGGGGCGAACGTGCCGTAGGGCGAGTTGCTCGATCCGCCACACACCAGCCCCGTGCCGGCATCGTCTGCCTGGTTCAGCGCGCACGCCGAAACGTCGCGGTTCGCCTGCAACACCGGATCGGTGTGGCGATACCCGCCATAGACGGTGATGTTGCCACGGCCATCGGCGAAGTTCTTGCCGTACGCCGCGTTGATGTCCTGCTTGCCGCCATCGGCGACGCGGTGTGGCGCGTTGGCATAGCCGCGCGTCGTGATGATATCGCGCACCGCGCTGTTGTCGTTGGTGTGAACGCCGAGCCCGGACTGCCCATCGATCCGCAACCCGTCGAGATGATCCTTCAGCACGAAGTTCACCACGCCCGCCACCGCGTCGGACCCGTACACCGCGGACGCGCCGCCGGTCACCACGTCGACCCGGTCGATCAGCGTCGACGGCACGAAGTTCAGATCCATCGCCTGCTGGGGCAGCAACCGCTGGCCGTTGAGCAGGACCAGAGTCCGGTTCGGCCCCAGGCTGCGGAGGTTGATGTTGGCCGTACCGTCAGACCCGTTCGAGACGTTCTCGTTCGCATCGGCCTTGAACTGCGGCAGCCGGTTCAGCACGCTCTCGACGTTCACCGCGCCCTGATATTTGATTTCCTGATCCGTCACCGACGTGATCGGGCTGTTGCTCGCAAGGTCAGGGCGCCGGATGCGCGTCCCCGTCACGACGATCGAATCTTCGCCGGCCTCGTTCGTCGCGGTCGTGCCCGGCTGGGGGACGGGCGCAACCTGCGCGTAGGCGCTGGACGAAAGAAGCATCGCCACGACCGTACCGATGCTCGAACGATTACCGCGCAGACTGGCGAAAGATTTCATGAATGCCCCGTTTCCTGATGTGTTGGGAACAATTCATCACGCCCTCACGACATTGTCAAATATAATATACGATATCCTATATCCGATGAACGGTGTTCCCGAAGCGACGAGATACCTATTGGAAGCGGTACTTGCCGGGGTGACTGCTGAGCCCACGAGGCTGGAAGTTCTCCTGACAGCCATCGGCGAACCCGCCGACTCACCAACGAATCCGCGCTCGGCACCACCTCCAAGCGAACACGAACGAAAAAGGCCGCGCCCACCTCTCGGTAGACGCGGCCTTCCCGGCAACGATCGCGACAGCGATCGTGGCGGCTATCTTAGTAGCGGTAATGGTCGGGCTTGAACGGACCTTCGACCGGAACGCCGATGTAACCGGCCTGCTTGTCCGAAAGCTTCGACAGCTTCACGCCGAGCTTCTCGAGGTGGAGCATCGCGACCTTCTCGTCGAGGTGCTTCGGCAGGACGTAGACTTCGTTCTTGTAGTTCTCGCCCTTGGTCCAGAGCTCGATCTGCGCGAGCGTCTGGTTGGTGAACGAGGCCGACATCACGAACGACGGGTGGCCGGTGGCGCAACCGAGGTTCACCAGGCGACCCTTCGCCAGGATGATGATCTGCTTGCCGTCCGGGAACTTCACCAGGTCGGTGCCGGGCTTCACTTCGGTCCAGTCGTAGTTCGACAGCGCGGCGATCTGGATCTCCGAGTCGAAGTGGCCGATGTTGCAGACGATCGACATCGGCTTCATCGCCTTCATGTGATCGGCGGTGATGACGTCGGCGTTGCCGGTCGCGGTCACGAAGATGTCAGCGCGGGTCACGGCCTCTTCCATCGTCACGACTTCGAAGCCCTCCATCGCCGCCTGCAGTGCGCAGATCGGATCGACTTCGGTGACCATCACGCGCGCGCCGCCGTTGCGGAGCGACTGGGCCGAGCCCTTGCCGACGTCACCGAAACCGGCGACCGCGGCGACCTTGCCGGCGAGCATGACGTCGGTCGCGCGACGGATCGCGTCGACCAGCGACTCCTTGCAGCCGTAAAGGTTGTCGAACTTCGACTTGGTGACCGAGTCGTTGACGTTGATCGCCGGGAACGGCAGCTCGCCCTTCTTGGCGATCTCGTACAGGCGGTGGACGCCGGTGGTGGTCTCTTCCGAAACACCCTTCAGGTTCTTGACGGTCTCGGTGAGGTAGCCGGGGTTCTTCGCGACGTACGCCTTAAGCGCACGCTGCATCTCGACCTCTTCCTCGTTCTCGGGCTCGGGCATCGTGTGACCGGCTTCGAGCTTGGCGCCCCAGAGCGCGAACATCGTCGCGTCGCCGCCGTCATCGAGGATGATGTTGGCGGTCTGGCCCTCGACGTCGCGATCCCACTGGAAGATGTCGCCGACATAGTTCCAGTAATCGGCAAGCGTCTCGCCCTTGATCGCGAACACCGGCACACCGGTCGCGGCGATCGCGGCGGCGGCGTGATCCTGCGTCGAGAAGATGTTGCAGGTCGCCCAGCGGACGTCGGCGCCGAGCGCGGTCAGCGTCTCGATCAGCACCGCGGTCTGGATAGTCATGTGCAGCGAACCGGTGATCCGCGCGCCCTTGAGCGGCTGCGACGCGCCGAATTCGGTGCGCAGTGACATCAGGCCGGGCATTTCGGTCTCGGCGATGTTGATCTCGGCGCGGCCGAAATCGGCGAGGCTGATGTCGGCGACGACGTAGTCGGTCTTCGCGGGGGCGAGGGTGGTGGCCACGATGGGTCTCCTGGAAATTCTGTGATCGGCGAGCCTCATGCCCGTGCCGGATGCCGTGCCACTTAGGCGATCGGAGGGCTCAAATCAAATATAAAGATATCTTTATATGATGGATGTAGCCCCGCCCGCCGCCGCAAACTTTCCTCCCCCGCCAGGGGGAGGTGGCGCCGAAGGCGACGGAGGGGGAGGACGCGGAGCAAAGGTTACCCTTTCCTCCCCCTCCGTCTGGCAAGCGCCAGCCACCTCCCCCTTGCGGGGGAGGATTTCAAGCCCGCCCCGTCTCCGCCACCAGCAACCGCGGATCCACACCGGCCTGCGCGAAGGCGAACGTCCACCGATCCTCCGCAGCGGTATCGAACAGCAATTCCGTATCGCCGAGCACGTTGAACCAGCCCGGCCGCGACAGCTCACCCTCGAGCTGCCCGCCATCCCAACCGGCATAGCCAAGCGCCACCACCCACTCCGACGGGCCCTTCCCCTCGGCGATCGCGCGGAGCACGTCGACCGTGCTCGACAGCTTCCACCGCCCGGCGACATCGACCGTATCCTGCCCGCCCCAGTCGGACGAGTGCACAACGAACCCGCGCCGCGGCTCGACCGGCCCGCCGAAATGCACCGGCGCGTTCGGCGCGTCGCCCGTCTCGATCCCGAACTGTTCGAGCAAATCGTGGAAGCCCAAGCCGTCGATCGTCGCGCCGATCCCGATCCCGATCGCGCCATTCTCGTCATGGCTGCACATCGCGATCACCGCGCGGGCGAACCGCGGGTCGCTCATCCCCGGCATCGCGAGCAGGAATTGTCCGGAAAGAAAGGGCGTCTTGTCCATGCGGTGGACCATAGCGACGCGGACGATCGCCCGCCACGCTTGAAATACCCGCGTCCGCGTCCAAGGTACGGCTCGCCCGCGACCAACGCGCGGCGACAGGAGATTTCACATGACGATCAGCGTCGGCGACCGCCTTCCCACCACCACTCTCGTCAAGGCCACCGCGGACGGCCCCGACCAGGTCGATACCGACAGCTTCTTCAAGGGCCGCAAGGTCGCGCTGTTCGCAGTCCCCGGCGCGTTCACGCCGACCTGTTCGGCCAAGCACCTCCCCGGCTTCGTCGAGAAGGAAGCCGAGCTGAAGGCCAAGGGCATCGACGAGGTTGCGTGCGTCTCGGTCAACGACGCGTTCGTGATGGGCGCATGGGGCAAGTCGGCAGGCGCTGGCGACATCACACTGCTCGCGGACGGCAATGGCGACTTCGCCAAGGCGATCGGGCTGACGATGGATGGCTCGGGATTCGGCATGGGCATACGCAGCCAGCGCTATTCGATGCTGGTGAACGACGGCGTCGTCGAGCAGCTGAACGTCGAGGCACCGGGCGAATTCAAGGTCAGCTCGGCCGAGCACCTCCTCAGCGAGATCTAATCCTCCCCGGCACGGGGAGGGGGACCGTTCGGCACCTTTGCCGAAGGGTGGAGGGGGCTCACCGCGAGCGTTACGGTCGCGGAGCGCCCCCTCCGTCAGCCCGAGCGGGCTGCCACCTCCCCGACACGGGGAGGATTTAGGTGGTCTTGCCACCGTAACGTCCGCCACCTAACACTGCCCGATGACAATCGCATCCGACCTCGTCGCCGACCTCGACCGCCTCTACCGCGCCTCCGTCGAGCGCCTCCAAGCCGCGATGAGCGCCTATATCGCCGACGGCACGACGCCCGATCCGGTCAGCCGTACCGACGGCTCGTTCGCCTATCCCGAGATTCGGCTGACCTATAAGGGCGGCGTCGACCGACCCACCCCGCTCCGCTCGTTCGGTCGTCTGGTCAATGCCGGTGAATACCGCATCAGCGTCACCAAGCCCGCGATCTTCGCCGAATACCTGACCGAACAGCTTACGCTGCTGATCGAGGATTACGACGTCACCGTCGAGGCGGTCGAAGGCCGCCAGGAAATCCCGTTCCCCTATGTGATCGAGCCCGGCCACGCGCTGAGCCTCGACGAGGTTTCCGCGACCGAATTGTCGCGCCACTTCCCCGCGACCGAACTCGCGCATATCGGCGACGAGATCGCCGATGGCCTCTGGGTCGCCAACGACGAGACGCGTCCGCTCGCGCTGTTCGACGGCCTGCGTACCGATTTTAGCCTCGCCCGCCTGCGCCACTACATGGGCACCCCCGCCGAACACGCACAGCGCTTCGTGCTGTTCACCAACTATCACCGCTATGTCGACGAGTTCGTCCGCTGGGCCGGCACGCAGTTGGGCGAAGGTTCGCGCTTCACCAGCCTCTCCGGCGCGGGCGGGATCACGATCTCGTCGGGCGACGACATCGACAAGATCATCTCCGACAGCGCGTGGCGCCGTCACCAGATGCCGGCGTATCACCTGATGGCGGACGACCGCACCGGCATCACGCTCGTCAACATCGGCGTCGGCCCCTCGAACGCCAAGACGATCTGCGATCACCTTGCGGTATTGCGCCCCGAGGCGTGGCTGATGATCGGCCATTGCGGCGGCTTGCGTCCGAGCCAGCGGATCGGCGATTACGTCCTCGCGCACGCGTATCTGCGCGACGACCACGTCCTCGACGACGTCCTGCCGCCCGAAATCCCGATCCCCGCGATCGCCGAAGTCCAGCTCGCGATGGCCAAGGCTGCCGAGATCGTCTCGGGCCAGTCGGGCGAGGAGCTCAAGCGCCGGCTCCGCACCGGCACGATCGTCACCACCGACGACCGCAACTGGGAGCTTCGTTACTCGAAGTCCGCGCTGCGCTTCTCGCTCAGCCGCGCGGTCGGGATCGACATGGAGTCCGCGACGATCGCCGCGCAGGGCTATCGCTTCCGCGTCCCCTACGGGACGTTGCTCTGCGTCTCGGACAAGCCGCTCCACGGCGAGCTGAAGCTGCCGGGCCAGGCCAATCGCTTCTACGAACGCGCGATCAGCGAGCATCTGCGGATCGGCATCGAGACCTGCGAGCAACTCCGCCTGGAAGGCGCCAAGCTTCACAGCCGCAAGCTGCGCGCATTCGACGAGCCGCCTTTCCGGTAATAATCGGAGCGGATCGCGCGAGAATGGGTTACGCATCCGGAATCATTGCTGAGGGAAGATAACCGTGGCCGACACCGACACGCCCGATACGGAAGCAAAGAAGCCCGTCACCCGCCGCCGCGCACCGCGCAAGACAAGCGCGCCAAAGGCGGCACCGGCTGCCACGTCGTCGGCCAAGCCGGTCGCGTCCAAGCCCGTGCCGGTTGCGGACAAGCCCGTGACTGCCGCGTCGTCGAAGCCAGTGGGCAAGCCGACGCCAAAGCCCCGCTCGACCAAGCGCAGCACGCCCCGCCCGGTGCCTGCACGCAATACGGCCACGCCGGTTCCGGTCGCCAAGCTACCGGAGAAGACCCGGGGGAAATGGGGGGCTGCTGCGATCTTCAGCGGAGTGGCGGTCGCTGGCGCCGCGGTTGGGGCGCTGCTGACTCTGCGTGGCAGTACGCCGAAGCCTCAGACAGCGCCTAAACCGAAGGGTATGCACGCACATCAGGCTGACGGGACGGACTCGTCGAAGTCGTTCGACGCGGGGATCGCCGACCCGGGGACGGTCCCGGAGTAAGTATCCCCAAGATACTCCACCCCGGCGAAGGCCGGGGCCCATTTGGAACGTCTTGCGTAACGATGCTCATCGCTCCGTTAACGACGTTTCCCAACTGGACCCCGGCCTTCGCCGGGATGGTGCGTTGTAGGTGTCGCCCCACGCCGCGTTCGTTCCCCCGCGGAGGCGGGGGCCCAGCTAAACCACGGAAGCGTTCGTAACCCTGGGCCCCCGCCTTCGCGGGGGAACTAAGAGGACGCGTTAGCACTCCGATACCCGGCCCCCTCACCACCCAGTCGGCTTCTCCTTGTTCTGCACGTCCAGCCAAGCCTTCAACGGCGCGAAATACTCCACCAGCGCCTTGCCCGACATCTCCCGGCTCCCTGTGAACACCTGCAGCGCATCCGGCCAAGGCTCCGACTGCCCCATGCTCAGCATCGCGTTCAGCTTCGTCCCCACCGCCTTGTCGCCATAGAACGAACAGCGATGCAGCGGCCCCTTCCAGCCCGACTGGTCGCACGCCGCCTTGTAGAACTGGAACTGCAACACGCGCGCCAAGAAGTAGCGCGTGTAGGGCACCGCCGCCGGGATATGGTATTTGGCGCCCGCATCGAACTTGGTCTCGTCACGCGCGACCGGCGGCTTGATCCCCTGATACTGGAGCCGCAACGCATCCCACGCCGCCTGATAGCCGGTCGCCGGGATCTGCCCCGAGAACACGCCCCAGCGCCACTTGTCGATCAGCAGCCCGAACGGCAGGAACGCGACCTTGTCCATCGCCTGGCGCAGCAACAGTCCGATGTCCTTGTCCGCGCTCGGCACCTTCGCCTGGTCGAGCAGGCCGATCTTCACCAGGTAGTCCGGCGTGATCGACAGCGCGACGGTATCGCCGATCGCCTCGTGGAAACCGTCGTTCGCGCCGTTCGCGTAGAGGAACGGCTGCGCCTTGTACGCGCGCTGATAGTAATTGTGGCCGAGTTCGTGGTGGATCGTGACGAAGTCGTCGGCGTTCACCTTCGTGCACATCTTGATCCGGATATCGTCCTTGGCGTCGATGTCCCACGCCGATGCGTGACAGATCACGTCGCGATCCGCCGGCTTGGTGATCTGCGACCGCTTCCAGAACGTCTCCGGCAACGGCGCGAAGCCGAGCGACGAATAGAAGCCCTCACCCTGTTTCACCATCTTGAGCGGATCATAGCCTTTGGCCTTGAGCAGATCGCCGGTGTCGAAACCCAGATCGCCCGCTCCCTTGGGTGCGACGATGTCGTAGATATTGCCCCATTCCTGCGCCCACATGTTGCCGAGCAGGTCGCTGCGGATCGGCCCGGTCTTCGCCTGCACCGCGTCGCCGTATTTCTCGTTCAGCTTCCACCGCGTGTAGGTGTGGAGCGCCATGTAGAGCGGCTCGACCTGCTTCCAGATCGTGTCGGTCAGCGCCGCGAACTGCTCGGGCGTCATGTCGTAGCCCGAGCGCCACAGCGCGCCGACGTCCTTGTAGCCAAGCTCGCGCGCGCCTTCGTTCGAAATCGACGTCATCTTCGCATAGTCGCCGCGCATCGGCGCGCCGACCTTGTCGTTCCAGCTCGTCCACATCTCCGTCAGCTTGGTGGGATCGCGCGTCGAGCCCATCGCCGCCTCGATATCCGACCCGTTGATCAGCTTGCCGTCAAGCGTCCCCATGCCCTTGCCGTAGGACGACGACATCTTGGTGGTCAGCGTCGACAGTTCGTCGGACGCGCCCGGCCGCGTCGGTGCCGGCAGCGTCAGCCCACCACGCAGCAGGTCGAGCTTGCGCTTGGTATCGAACGACAGCCCCGGCAGCGACGCGTAGCGGGCGGCGCCCAGCGCGTACTTTACCCCGAGATCGGTCATCTCCGCGCCCGACTTCGCCGCCAGCGCATCGGTATCGTCGGTGATATACGTCGCGTTGACCCACGCCACGCGGTTCGCGTCGAGCGAGGCGGCTGCCATCGCCTTCTCGGCCTCAGCGACGAACGCATCTGCCTGTGCGACCGTCGGCTTGCCGGTGATGGCGGGTGCTGCAGTCTGGGCCCGCGCTACGGACGGCACGGCGATCGCGCACGCGAGCGCGATCAGAGAGACGGTACGGATCATGATCTTCCCCTGGATTATGCGCCCAGAGTGATGATCCGCCGTCGCCTGGTCAACTGTCTCTGGCCGACCTTGCAATCCTCCCCCTTGCGGGGAGGATCGAGGACAGGGCATCAACCAGCAAGAAAATCCGCGATCGCCTGGCCGAGTTCAGGCTTCACCACCGCGCTCATATGACCGCCCGGAGTCTCGACATACGTCCCGCTCGGCAATGCCGCCGCCAGATCCGGTGCCGAACCATTATCCTGATCCTCGCCGCCGCACACGACCAAAGTCGGCTGCTGGATAGCCTTCACGGACTCGAGCGGCGTATCCACGAACGTCTCGAGGATACCCAGCAACGCGACCGGGTCGCCGCCCGTCGTCTTCAGGAACGCCTCCGCCAGCCACTCCGGCGTACCCTGCACATGCTGCCCCAGCTTGGTCAGGATGTTCCGGAAATGCCCGGCCCGGCGCGACGTCTGGGTAAGCCCTTCGAGACCCATGCCCGAGAAGATCACGCGCCGCGGCGTCGCCCCGGTCGCCAGCATCCGCGAGGTCGTCCGCGCACCCAGCGAATAGCCGCCAAGGTCGTACTCCGTCAGCCCGAGATGCGCGATCAGCGCGTGGCCATCCTGCGTCAGCGCATCCGCCGGATACGCTTCGAGCCCGTGCGGCTTCTCGCTCTCGCCGTGCGCGCGCAGGTCCGGCATGATCACCCGGAAGCCCTTGGCGGCAATCTTCGCGGCATGTCCGTAGCGGATCCAGTTGGTCTTCGCGTCGGAGAAATAGCCGTGGATCAGTACCACCGGCCGTCCCTCGCCGACCTCGCGCCACGCGATCCGCGTGCCGTCGAAGCTCTCGAAAAACTGGGTATCGCTCGGGGTGCTGGCCACGTCTCGTCCTCTAAACTGTGCAGTCGCCAGTTCGTGGCCTCGGCCCGCGCTGTCAACTTTCGCGCCGAAACGAAAACGGGCGACCCGCAGGCCGCCCGTTCCGTCGATCGTCCAGTGGGATCAGAACTGATACCCGATCCCGCCCGATCCGCCGGCCCGGCCCTGCGAGTCATAGGTGCCACTGAGCTTCACGACGGTGTGCCCGTCGCTGAACGCCTTCGACATGCCGACCGCGACTGCGGACTGCCCGGCATAGGTACCGCCGCCGATCGCGACCATGCCCTTGCCGGCTTCATACGCCTGGGGAAGCCCGGCCGCGGCAAGCGCACCCGAAGTCCCGGCATAGCTGTCCCGTCGTACCGAGCGAAGATCGAAGTCGAGCGCCGCGATCCGTCCGTCGGTATAGGCATTGGCCTGCGTCACCGCCGAGTTCATCCCGGCATTCATCTGCCCGAGATTGACCGCGTCGGTGGCCGAGACGCCCGGCCCGACGTTGCTGAGGACGGTTGCGGCCCCACCATTGTTGAACGTCACGTTGGTACGCGACGGACCGTATTGCACCGAGTTGTTGCCCATCGCGAGCGCGCTGTCGGCGGTGCCCTGCGCCGTCGCGACCGCCTGGTTGGTGGTGTTCAGCTGGCCGCCATTCACTGCGTCGGTCGATCCCGCCGCGACCACGCCCGCCGCCACGTTCGTCACCGTCACGGGTGCCGCCGCGTTACCGCCCGCCAGCGTCACGGTGTTGGTCCGCGCGCCGTTCGGGTCGGTGCCGTACGACACCGCGTTCACCGCCGTCAGCGCCAGGGCGTACACTTGGCCGCCGTTGACTGCATCGGTCGATCCGGCCGCGATCGAGCCACCCGCGACGTTGTGCAACCCGACCGGCCCAGCCGCTGCACCGACCAGCGTCAGGTCGTTGGTCTTCGTGCCACCGTTCGGCGTGGTGGCGCTGCCGGGGTTGGAGTATTGTACCGGCCCAGCCGCACCGTTGCTGATCTGGTTGCCCAGGTTGGTGATCGCGGTCGTGTTGTTCGCCACCTGCGTGTTGGTCGCGGCCAACTGCGCGCCGTTGACGGCATCGGTCGAGCCGGCAGCGACATTGCCCGCCGCGACATTGGTGATGACCGTCCCGCCGGCACCGCCGAGCGTGATCGAGCTCTTCGTGCCGTTGTCGTACTGGACGGTCGTGGTGCCGAGGGCTGCGACCTGCGCCGCAACGCCGGCCACCTGTCCGACATTGGCGGCATCGGTTGCCGCGGTGCCTGCCGCGACGTTGGTGATCTGCCGAGCGCCACCGGCGGAACCGACCGACACTTCGCCGACCGAGTTCTGCAAGCCGGCGAGCCCGAGCGCAGCGTAGCCAAGCGTACCGCCACGAAGCGCCGAGGAGCCGGTGCCGATGGCAACACTGTTGTCCGCGGTGGCGGTCGCTTCCGGCCCGATCGCAATGCTGTCGGTGCCCGTCACGACGCTGTCGTCGCGGGTCGAGAGAACGCGGAAGTAGCGGATACCCGCACCGCCGTTGATCGCGCCATCGACGGCGTTGAACACCGACTGGACGCTGCCATACTGCACGCCGCCAAAGCCGATCGAGGCAAGCACGCTGTTGGTTGCCGCGTCGTAAGTGGACAAGCCACCCAAGCTAGCCGCAACGCCGGTACCCAGCCCGACGAGCTGACCGCCGTTGACCGCTTCGGTCGAACCCGCCGTCAGCGTCCCCGCCGCGACGTTGCCGAGCACCACCGGTGCCGCACCCACGCCGCCGAAGCTCACCCGCGTCCGGCTCGGATCGTCATACTGCACCGACAGCGCGGCGAGATTGCCGACCTGCCCGGATACGGTCGCCAGCTGGCCGCCGTTGACCGCATCGGTCGAGCCCGCCGCAACCACGCCGTCGCCGACGTTATGCAGCGCCACTACACCAGCGGCACCTCCGACCAGCGTCACGTCGTTCGACGGTACGCCGCCGTTCGGCGTGGTCGGCGCACCTGCGCTCGAATATTGCAGCGCACCGATCGCGCCATTGGCGATGCTCGTCGTCAGGTTCGAGACATTGGTATTCGTCGCGAACAGCTGGCTGCCGTTGACTGCCTCGGTCGAGGTCGCGCCGAGCGTCCCGGCCGCAACGTTGCCGATCACGACGGGCGCCGCACCGGTCCCGACGCCGCCGAGCGTGATCCGCGACCGGCCGAGATCGTCATACTGCACCGCGAGCGCCGACAGGCCGCTGACCTGACCGGATACGCTGGCGAGCTGGCCACCGTTGACAGCGTCGGTCGATCCCACCGCGACATTGCCGTCAGCGACATTGTGCAACCCGACCGGCCCCGCAGCCGCACCGACCAGCGCGACGTCGTTGCTTGGCACGCCGCCATTCGGCGTGGTCGGCGTCGCCGCGTTGGAATATTGCACCGCGCCGATCCCGCCATTGGCGATGTTGGTCGTCAAGTTGGTCAACGCCGTGTTGGTGTTGGTGACGTTGGCGTTGGTCGTGAACAGCTGACTACCATTGACCGCCTCGGTCGAGGTCGCGCCGAGCGCCCCCGCCGCAACGTTGCCGAGTACGACTGGTGCTGCGCCCGCGCCCCCGAAGGTTACGCGCGACCGGCTGAGATCGTCATACTGCACCGCCAGCGCGGACAAGCCGCCCAACTGGCCCGACACGGTGGCGAGCTGCCCGCCGTTCACTGCATCGGTCGAGCCTGCGACGACTGCACCGTCGCCGACATTGTGCAGCACTACCGCGCCAGCCGCACCGCCCACGAGCGTCGCGTCGTTCGATGGCACGCCACCGTTCGGCGTCGTCGGTGCCCCTGCACTGGAATATTGCAGCGCACCGATCGCACCATTGGCGATGTTGGTCATCAGGTTGGTGACGTTGGTATTGGTCGCGAATAGCTGACTGCCATTGACCGCCTCGGTCGAAGTCGCGCCGAGCGTACCTGCCGCGACATTGCCGATTGCAACGGGAGGCACACCAGCACCGACACCGCCCAGCGTCACCCTAGCGCGCGTCGCGTCGTCATATTGCACGCCCAGCGCTGCCAGAGTGCCGACCTGTCCCGTCACAGTGGCAAGCTGGCCACCGTTCACGGCGTCGGTCGATCCTGCGACGACTGCACCGTCGCCGACATTGTGTAACGCGACCGCACCCGCCGCGCCGCCAACCAGCGTCGCGTCGTTCGATGGCACGCCACCGTTCGGCGTGGTCGGCGCACCGACGCTGGAATATTGCAGCGCCCCGATGCCGCCATTGGTGATGCTGGTCGTGAGATTGGTGACCGCGGTGGCGGTGTTGGCAACGTTGGTATTGGTCGCGAACAACTGGCTGCCGTTGACCGCCTCGGTCGATGTCGCGCTCAGCGCGCCCGGCGCTAGGTTACCGATCGTCGTACCGGCTGCTCCGGCCAGCGTCACGCGGTCCTGCGCCGCGGTATCATATTGAACCGCGCCGCTGGCGAGCGTGCCGATCTGAGCCCGCACGCCCGCGAGCTGGCTGACGTTGACGGCGTCTGTACCCGCGGATCCAGCCGCGACGTTGGTGATCTGGCGCTCGGCACCCGGTGCCCCGACCGAGACTTCGCCGACCGACGTCTGGGGAGCGGCCAGCCCGATCGCGGCATACCCCGTCAGCGGAACGCGCGCCGCGACACTGCCCGCGCCCAGTGCGACCCCGTTGACGCCGGTCGCGGTTGCGCCCGTGCCGAGCGCGACCGCGCCGGTTGCATTGGCGCCGACCGTCGATCCGGTGCCGAGCGCGATTGAGCCCGCTGCGGTCGCGGCGGTCTGCGCCGCGTTACCGAACGCGATCGAGTTGCCTTCACCGGCTACCGCTACCGGGCCGGTCGCGCCGAGGCCGGTGATCCGGTTGCCGCCGATTGCGATGCCGGCCGGCGTTCGCAGCGTGAAACCGTCCGCCTGCGAGACGCAACTGGAATTGGGTCCAACCGCGTTTCCGTTGACGTCAAGTACGCTCAGCGTGATGTCATCGCCATCGGCCGCAGCGGTCAGCAACCCATCCACGTCGATGGTCTGTGTCGTGGCCGGGAGGGCGGGAATTACCCCACCCACCAGTGGCACGAGGAGAATTCGATTCACGGTCGTCAGGATCGGATTGAGCGTGTTCTCTATCGGCGTGACGACCCCGCCGATGACCGGACGAATGATCTCGGTAACGACCGATTTCGGAAGGCTGACGCCGGAGCACACGCCGACGACGTTGGGTGGCGGGACGACCTGGGCTGCGGCCGGTTGCGACGCGAGCGTGGTCGCGGCGGCCAACCCGATCAGCGATACGCCGCCGCGGATCTGCCGCAAGATGCCGGTGTCGCGACGCGTCCTGACGGTTTCGTGCAGTTTGAGAGCGATCCCGCCCGAGTACCGTACTCCCGACGCATTGCGATAAGTCGACGCGGTAGACATGCCAATAACCTCCACTAGCGACTGCAGCAGCAGCCCGAACATTACCGGTGACTGATCGTATTCCGACCTGATCACTGGAACGCGTGAAGTTTCCGACCTCTACCCCTAACAGCAAGTTACCCGATTAAACGGCATTGATATCGATATCAACGTCTATCCAATCATAACTACAGTTCTCAATGGTTTTAATTTCGAACCATTATGGATTGCGTTACTTCGTGGATCGCTAGCTTTCCGGATTATGCTTCGATTCACAACACGGAGAACGAAACCGGAAAAGAAATAGGTCGTCGCGCGAGACGACTGCCAAACTGGATAAATGCCTCCCCAGAAATTTTGCCCGTATCCGTCAGGCAAGTAAAAACCGCGCCGCCATACTCGATGGCGACGCGGTTCTGTCCGCGCGATCTGTCCGAAAACGGGGCGAATCACCCCGTCCGGTTCAGGCCTTTTGCAGATGCCGGCGCCCGAGCAGTTCGGCGATCTGCACGGCGTTCAGCGCCGCACCCTTGCGGAGATTGTCGCTGACGCACCAAAGGTTCAGGCCGTTCTCGACGGTAGGATCCTCGCGCACGCGGCTGATGTACGTCGCGAAGTCGCCGACGCACTCGATCGGCGTGATGTACCCCCCGTCCTCGCGCTTATCGACCAGCATGATGCCGGGCGCCTCGCGCAGGATGTTCTGCGCCTCCTCGGCCGTGATCTCGTTCTCGAACTCGACGTTGATCGCTTCCGAATGGCCGACGAACACCGGCACGCGGACACAGGTGGCGGTGACCTTGATCTTCTTGTCGAGGATCTTCTTGGTCTCGACGACCATCTTCCACTCTTCCTTGGTCGAGCCGTCGTCGAGGAAGCTGTCGATGTGCGGGATCACGTTGAAGGCGATCTGCTTGGTGAACTTCTTGGGCTCGGCCGGATCGCCAACGAAGATGTTGCGGCTCTGCTCGAACAGCTCGTCCATGCCCGCCTTGCCCGCGCCCGACACCGACTGATAGGTCGAGACGACCACGCGCAGGATCTTCGCCGCATCGTGCAGCGGCTTCAGCGCGACCACCATCTGCGCGGTCGAGCAGTTCGGGTTGGCGATGATGTTGCGGACCTTGTAGCCGTCGATCGCCTCGGGGTTCACCTCGGGCACGATCAGCGGCACGTCCGGGTCCATGCGGTAGAGCGACGAATTGTCGATCACGACGCAGCCGGCGGCGGCGGCGATCGGTGCGTAGACCGCCGTGCCCTCCGAGCCGATCGCGAACAGCGCCATGTCCCAGCCGTTCCAGTCGAAATGCTCGATGTTCTGGCATTTGATCTGCTTGCCGGTGTCGCCATAGTCGACCATCAACCCCTGGCTGCGCGACGATGCGACGCAGGCGATCTCGTCGGCCGGAAACTCGCGCTCCGCCAGGATATTGAGCATCTCGCGCCCGACATTGCCGGTCGCACCCGCGACCACCACCCGATAACCCATGTCTTAACTCCGATTGGACTTGGGCGGGCAGTACCGACGTTGCGCGGCGAGGTCCAACGGCTTTCGACTTGTTGCGCGGATAGGGGGAGTTTGGGGGGTGGATCGCGGCGACCGTTGCACATGCTTCCTTGTTCCCCCGCGAAGGCGGGAGCCCAGTCTGGGCCCCCGCCTTCGCGGGGGAACACGCTAGCTTAGCGAGATGGATCAGCACCTGCCCCAGCAGTAGCACCACCCCGGCGGAGGCCGGGGCCCAGTTGGGGGACGTTGCCAGCTGAGCGCTGTGGTCCATTACTGCGACCTTTCCAACTGGGCCCCGGCCTTCGCCGGGGTGGTGGCTGGGGAGGAGGCACGGCTAAGTGCGCTCCTCAATCGTGCGTCCGCGCCTGCCAGGTCGCATGCTCGATCCCATGCACCTTCGCCAGGTGATCGGTGATCGCATCCAGTTCCTCCGCCGGTACGTTCGTCGCCACCAAGGTCGCAGCGATCTCCACCCGGTCCTCACCCCGCTCAGTCACGTCCAGCTCCGCCACCTGCAACTGCGCAGCCTCCAGATGCTCGACCACCAGATCGCCGATCGGCCCGGCATCCCCCGCCGCCGCGGTCACCATCACGCTATACGTAGCCTCGATCGTCCGCCCCTCGGTCGGGATCCGGTTGATCCCGTCGACCAGCGGCCGCAGCGCGGTGTTCGCCAGCAGCACCACAAAGGTGAGCAACCCCGCCTCCGCGATCATGTCGCTCCCCGCGCACGACCCCACCGCCGCCGAGCACCACAAGGTCGCCGCGGTGTTGAGGCCGCGGACGTTCATCCCCTCCTTCATGATCACGCCCGCGCCGAGGAAGCCGATCCCCGACACGACGTAAGCGATGATCCGGATCGATTCGACGTCGCCGCCCAGCCGCTGCCCAAGATCGACGAACGCCGCCGACCCGAGCGCGACCAGCGTGTTCGTCCGCAACCCCGCGGTCCGCTGGCGATATTGCCGCTCCGCCCCGATAAGCGTCCCGAACACGAACGCGGCGATATAGCTCACCAGCGTGTCGAGGAACGGCCACAGGTGAAACGTCTCGACGAACCGCACCGGACGTTACTTCACCGGGACCGCAGTCGCCTCGGGCGCCGGCTTGTCCTTCACCGTCCGGTCGAGGAAGTTCAGGATCGTTCCCCAGACATGCTCGCTGATCCCCGGCCCCGCCACGCGGTGCGTGTAGCCGGGGTAGAACATCATCTCGAACGGCGTCGCGGTCGCCTGCATCCGCGCGGCAACCTTGGTCGAGTTGTCGAGGAACACGTTGTCGTCCGCCATGCCGTGGATCAGCAGCAACGGATCGACGATCCGGTTCGCCTCCTCGACCGCCGCGGACGTCACATAGCTCGCCGGGTCCTTCGCCGGATCGCCGAGATAGCGCTCGGTATAATGCGTGTCGTAAAGCTGCCAGTCGGTGACCGGCGCGCCCGACACCGCTGCGGCATACACGCCCGGCGTCTTCTCCAGCATCTTCAACGACATATAGCCGCCGTACGACCAGCCATAGGTCGCGATCTTGCTCGGCTCGACGAACGGCAACGACGTCAGGTAATTCGCACCCGACAGTTGGTCCTCAACCTCGACCGTGCCCATAGCGTGATAGATCTGGTCCTCGAACGCCTTGCCGCGGTTGTACGAGCCGCGATTGTCGATCTTGAAATAGATCCAGCCGCGATCGACCAGATACTGCGGCAATCCGCCCTGCCAGCCGCGCGTGACCTGCTGGCCGGTACCGGGCCCGCCGTAATGCTCGAAGAACACGGGGTATTTCTTGCCTGGCTCCAATGGCGGCGTGATCATCTCGTAATAGAGCGTCATGCCGTTCTTGGCCTTCAGCGTCCCGAACTTGGTCTCCTGATGGCTCGACAGATACGGGTAGTAAGGATGCCCCTCGACCACCGCATTCTCGTTGATCCACGAGATCCGCTTGCCGGTCGCATCCGCCAGATACACCTGCGTCGGCTGTTTGGGGTTCGAGCGCGAGATGATGAACCGGCTTGCGGCGGCATCCATCGTCGCGCTGTTCCACCAGCCCGCTTCGGTCAGTTTGGTGATGACGTTCGGCTTGGCGACGTCGACCGAATAAAGCTGCTGTTCGAGCACGTCGTCCTTGTTGCCGAGGAAGAACAACCGCCCCTTGGTTTCATCGACGCCGACCAGATCGGTGACGACCCAGTCGCCCTTCGTCAGCTGTGTCCACTTCCCCGACGCGAACCGATAGAGCTGGCCGTAGCCGCTCCGTTCCGACCGCCAGATCAGGCTGCCGTCCTTGAGCACGTGATACGCATCGGACAGGTTGAGCCAGCTCTTCACGCCCGATTTCTCGGTGAACAGCACGGTGGACTTGCCCGTCGCCGGATCGACGCGGAGCATCTCCAGCAGCTTCTGGTCTCGGCTCTGGCGCTGCACCAGCAGCATCCGGCCATCCGGCGTCCAGTCGACCCGCGCGAGATAGATATCGGGATTGACGCCGAGATCGACCTTCACCTGCCCCGAGCCATCCGCTTTCATGATATACAGATCGACCAGCACGTTGGGCGTGCCCGCGGCGGGATAGCGCTGCTCGTAGACCTTGGTCCCCGTCGCGCCGATCGATGCCCGGGTGGCGGTATGAACCGGTGCCTCGTCGAACCGCTCGATCGCGACATGCTGCTCGTCGGGCGACCACCAATAGCCGGTGCGGCGATCCATTTCCTCCTGCGCGACGAACTCCGCCTCGCCGAAGTGCACCGTTCCGCCACCGCCGGTCGTGAGCGCCCGCGCGTCGCCACCGCCCAGCGGCTGGACGAAAACGTTCTGGTCGCGGACGAACGAGACGAAGCTGCCCTTGGGGCTGACCACCGGGTTCAGCTCGCCGCCGGGGGTGTTGGTCAACCGCTTCACCTTGCCGTCGAGCCCGGCGAGATACAGGTCACCGTCGAGGGGGACGAGGATCGACTTGCCGTCGGGCGCCCAGTCATACGCGACGATGCCCTTCTGCCCGCCGATCCGCGCACGCTCGCGCTGCATTTTCTCGGCCTCGGTCAACTCCGCGCCGCTGCCGACGGTCTTCGAATCGACCAGCATCCGTGCTTGGCCCGTCGCGGTATCGACCGCCCAGAGATCGAAACGCTCCTTCTCGTCGTCGCGGTTGCGCAAGCTCGTCAGCAGCGTGCCGTCGGGCGACAAACGGACCGCTTTCGGCTGCGATCCCGACAGGTCCGGATTGCCGAACACGCGCGCCATCGTCAGGTCGCCGGGCTTGGCGGCTTCGACCGGGCGTATCGGTGCAGGGGCGGGTGCAGCGGGGGCAGCCGGCGGCGTGACCTGATCAGCGGCCATCGCGGCGGTTCCGACCGAAGCAAGTGCAAGCCCGAGCAACCATGTGCGCATCCTGTAGTCTCCGTGGGATCATGCCGCCGAGCCGTATCGGCGACGCGGCGCGTTATCGCGGTGCCACACGGCTGCGTAAAGTCCGCATTGCGGGTGAACGCTCGGGCGCAACGGGACGCGCGATCGCACCTTGCCGCATCCTGCGATACTTAAAGTCACGTTCACCGCGTCTTTACGCGCTTCGTATAAGGATACCGGAGACAAGGGAGCGCGGTTGAGGTTTGCCGCGCTGCATTACGTCTGGGATATGATGATTTCCAACGCCGTAACACAGATCGAGCCGTCAAGCGCATGGGACGCGCTCGTCCGCCTGGGCGCGGCCGACGGCAGCGCAGCGCACCCGCACATCCATCGCCTGACCAGTGGCGGCCCGGCGCAGCGCAACCTCTCCGACGCGGTTCACGCGGTATGCGCGATCCATTGCCATCATCCTGGCATGATCGCCGACGTTCTCGCCCACGCCGTGCACCCCGAAGCGACCGGCTGGCTGACTGTCGTGGCGGCCGGGTTTGCCGACGAACGTGCGTATCTCGCCCAACTGACCGCCGCGGTTGGTCCACTGCCGTCGACGCCGGGCCAGGCGGAAAGCGAATCCGCGCTGGTCGGCGAACGCCATGCGCTCGAGATGCTCGCGCGCTCGGAACGCACCGGCTGCGCGACCGGCGCGGTTGCCGCCCTGATCCACGACTGGGCCAGTGTCCGGCGTGTCCTCGACGCGGCCGCGGACCGGTTCGGTGTCGAGACGCCCCCCTCGACTTTTCCGCCGGCGTCCGAAACGGCTGCGGCGATCGCCAGCCTTGGCGCGTCGCCCGGTCGAGAACGCGCGATCCTCTTCGGCGCGCAGCAACTCTTCGCGCAGCACCGCGGCCTGTGGTCGCTGCTCGAAGCGCGATCGAGTGCCCGCGGCGACCTGTAACCGGCTTGCGCTGACCAACGCTTCCCCTCTATCCATACCCGGTATTCAGAACCGGACGGGACATCGCATGAAGCGCTTCGAGGGCACCCAGAGCTACGTCGCGACCGACGATCTGAAAGTCGCGGTCAACGCCGCCGTGACGCTGCGCCGTCCGCTGCTGATCAAGGGCGAACCCGGCACCGGCAAGACCGTCCTCGCCTACGAGATCGCGAAAGCCTTGGGCGCGCCGCTGATCGAGTGGAACATCAAGTCGACCACCAAGGCGCAGCAAGGGCTCTACGAATACGACGCGGTCGCCCGCCTGCGCGACGGCCAGCTCGGCGACGCGCGCGTCCACGACATCGGCAACTATATCCGCAAGGGCAAATTGTGGGAGGCGTTCACCCAGCCCGCGCCGCCCGTCCTGCTGATCGACGAGATCGACAAGGCCGATATCGAGTTCCCCAACGACCTGTTGCAGGAACTCGATCGGATGGAATTCCACGTCTACGAGACCAAGGAAACGGTGCGCGCGGTCGAGCGCCCGATCGTCATCATCACCAGCAACAACGAGAAGGAACTGCCCGACGCGTTCCTCCGCCGGTGTTTCTTCCACTATATCAAGTTCCCCGATCGCCAGACGATGCAGGCGATCGTCGACGTGCACTTCCCCGGCATCCAGAAGATCCTCGTCAGCAAGGCGATGGACCTGTTCTACGACGTCCGCGATGTGCCGGGCCTGAAGAAGAAGCCGTCGACCAGCGAACTGCTCGACTGGCTCAAGCTGCTCCTTCACGAAGACATGCCGCTCGACATCCTGCAGAACCGAGACCCGACCAAGGCGATCCCGCCGCTCCACGGTGCGCTGCTGAAGAACGAGCAGGATGTGATGCTGTTCGAACGCCTCGCGTTCATGGCGAAACGGCAGAAGAACCAGGGTTAAGCGCAGACCACGCGCCCACCTGCCCGAAAAACGGGGCGAGCGAGATCGTTAACCATAGGCCGAAACCGACCGGTCATCGTCGACCGCGTATCGGGGGAGCATGAAGCGAATCCGCCGAACGCTCCTCTGCCTCGCCCTTGCCGCCACGACGGCCGCCAGCGCCCATGCCGGTTCACTGCTTGACTATGTCGGCCAGTGCGTCCCCTTCGCCCGCGCCGCGTCGGGTATCCAGATCTACGGCAACGCCTGGACCTGGTGGGAGCAGGCCGACGGCAAATACGAACGCACGCACAAGCCGAAGGAAGGCGCGGTGATCGTGTTCGAGAAGACCAAGCGCCTGCCGATGGGCCATGTCGCGGTCGTCAGCCGGGTGGTCGAGAAGCGCGTCGTCATGCTTACGCATGCCAACTGGTCGCGCCAGAACGGCGAACGCGGGCATGCCGAACAGGATGTCACGCTGTTCGACGTCTCGCGCAACAACGACTGGAGCGACGTCAAGGTCTGGTACAAGGACGTCGATGGCCTCGGCGGCGGGATCTACCCGGTCTACGGCTTCATCTACGGCCATGCGCACGCCGCCGCCGAACTGACGAGCCGGAACCCGGATTACGTCGGCGCGCTGATTGACGCCTACGTGCCCGTCAGCGGCGAACCCATCGCCCGCTGAACGCGCGTCCGTCATCCTGACGAAAGTCAGGATCCAGAGCCAAGAAAGACCGCGTTCGTACCCGTGGATCCTGACTTTCGTCAGGATGACGGCGCGAATGGATTGCCGCCACCCGCCAAACCGTGCCACCACCGCGTCCGAAAAGACGGTGAGGATAGTGATGCGGTTCAAGGCTCTTACGACGATCACGCTGGCCTTGCTCGCGACCACCACTCCCTCGGTCGTCGGCGCGCAGAAGGAAAAGTCCCCGCCCCCCGGTGGCGACATCCCCGCCAAGTTCGTCCCCGCCAATGCGAGCTTCGACTTCGACCGCCGCGAGGTCGACATCAAGATGCGCGACGGCGTCACGCTTCACGCGGTCATCGTCCAGCGCAAGGGCGTCACCGACGCCCCGATCCTGCTCCAACGTACTCCATATAACGCCGAGAGCAGCGCCAGCCGATCCTCCAGCCCCAGCGGCGCAATGAACCTGCGCGCGTCCGACGCGATGTTCTTCGACGCCGGCTATATCCGCGTGTTCGAGGACGTCCGCGGCAAGAACGGCTCGAACGGCGCGTACATCAACGAACGCCCCCTGATCGGCCCGCTCAACAAGACGAAAGTCGATCACTCGACCGACGCCTACGACACGATCGACTGGCTCGTGAAGAACCTGAAAAACAGCAACGGCCGGGTCGGCATCATCGGCGGCAGCTACGACGGCATGATGGCCGCGATGGCGCTGGTGAACCCGCATCCCGCGTTGAAAGCCGCCGTCCCGATGAACCCGGTGATCAACACCTGGAAGGGTGACGACGACTTCCACGGCGGCGCGTTCCGGCAGATCGGCTACGACTATTACTACACGCAGGACGCGGCGAAGGGCGAAGCCGGCGACCTCTGGCGCGACGCCTACGACGATTACGACACGTTCCTGCGCGCCGGATCCGCCAGTGCGTTCGTCAAAAGCCGCGGCCTTGGACAGCTCCCGTTCGTCAACCGCCTTCACGATCACCCGACCTACGACGCATTTTGGCAGGGCCAGGCGCTCGAGGCGATCCTTCCCAAGCAGCCGCAGACAGTTCAGACGCTCTGGGTCGCCAGCCAATGGGACCAGGAGGACATCTATGGCGCCGTCGCGGCCTACGAAGCGGTATCGAAGGTCGATCCGAACCACGTCAACCACCTTGCGCTAGGCCCCTGGGCGCATGGTGGCGCGAACGGTGACGGCTCGACGCTCGGCGCGATCCGCTTCGACGCCGACACCGCGCTCTGGTTCCGCAAGAACGTCCTGCTCCCGTTCTTCGACGGTGCGCTGAAGGCGGACGCGACGTCGCCCGCGCTCGCCCCCGTCACCGCGTTCCAGACCGGCACGAACCAGTGGCAGACGCTCGCCGGCTGGCCGAATTCGACCGCTACGCAGAAACTCTATTTCCAGCCCGCCAGCGGCCTCGGCGCCACCGCCCCCGCACAGGACGGCCACGACGACTATATCTCCGATCCCGCCAAGCCGATCCCCTACCGCCTCCGCCCGATCCGCCCGACCTACGCGACCGGCTCGACGTGGCGGCAATGGCTCGTCGACGACCAGCGCCCGTTCTCCGACCGCACCGACGTCCTGACCTACCAGACACCGCCGCTGACCAGCCCGGTCGCAATCGCCGGCGCCCCCGTCGCCGACCTGATCGCCAGCACCACCGGCACCGACGGCGATTTCGTCGTGAAGCTGATCGACGTCTATCCCGCCGAATATTCCGACAAGCCCGAGATGGGCGGCTACCAGCTCGCCGTCTCGATGGACATTCTCCGCGGCCGCTACCGCGATAGCTTCGAGAAGCCGACCCCGATCGTCGCCGGCCAGCCGACGCATTTCCGCGTCGTTCTGCCCAACGCCAACCACGTATTCCTCCCCGGCCACCGCATCATGGTCCAGGTCCAGTCGAGCTGGTTCCCGCTCTACGATCGCAACCCGCAGACCTACGTCCCCAACATCTTCGACGCGAAGCCCGCCGACTACCGCAAGGCCACGATCAGCGTCTTCCACTCGGCTGCGCAGCCCAGCGCGATCGAACTGCCGATCGCGGCTGCCAAGTGAGGACGTGAGCCCATGTTCCTGAACTTCCTCGACGAACTCCGCAGCGCCGGCATCCCCGCCAGCCTGAAAGAGCACCTCATCCTGCTCGAAGCGCTTGACGCCGAGGTGATCGAACGGACGCCCGAAGATTTCTACTACCTCTCCCGCGCGGTGTACGTGAAGGACGAGGGGCTGCTCGACAAGTTCGACCAGGTCTTCGCCAAGGTTTTTCGCGGCTTGGCCACGAGCTACGGCACGCCGGCCGGCGAAGTGCCCGAGGACTGGCTGAAGGCGGTCGCCGAGAAATTCCTGACCCCTGAGGAAATGGCGGCGATCAAGTCGCTAGGCTCGTGGGACGAGATCATGGAGACGCTCAAGAAACGCCTCGAGGAGCAGAAAGAACGCCACCAGGGCGGCAACAAATGGGTCGGCACCGGCGGCACGTCGCCCTACGGCAACGGCGGCTATAACCCCGAAGGCGTCCGCATCGGCGGCGAAAGCACGCACAAGCGCGCGCTGAAAGTCTGGGACCAGCGCGAGTTCCGCAACCTCGACAACACCAAGGAACTCGGCACCCGCAACATCAAGGTGGCGCTCCGCCGCCTGCGCCGCTTCGCGCGCGACGGCGCCGCCGACGAACTCGACATCGACGGCACGATCGCCGGCACCGCGCGGCAAGGCTATCTCGACATCGTCATGCGCGCCGAGCGTCGCAATGCGGTGAAGCTGCTGCTGTTCCTCGACGTCGGCGGCTCGATGGATCCGTTCGTCAAGCTCTGCGAGGAACTGTTCTCGGCGGCGACCACCGAGTTCAAGAACCTCGAATTCTTCTACTTCCACAATTGCCCGTACGAGGGCGTGTGGAAGGACAACACGCGGCGGTTCGCGGAGCGTACGCCGATGTGGGACCTGCTCCACAAATATGGCCACGACTACAAGCTGATCTTCGTCGGCGACGCGTCGATGAGCCCGTACGAGATCACCCACCCCGGCGGCTCGGTCGAGCATTTCAACGAGGAACCGGGCGCGGTGTGGATGCAGCGGCTGACCAACACCTATCCGGCGGCGGCATGGCTGAACCCGGTGCCCGAGGCGCAATGGGGCTATTCGCAGTCGGTGCGGATCATCCGCGAACTGATGACCGACCGGATGTACCCGCTGAGCCTCGCCGGGCTCGACGACGCGATGCGCGAGCTGACCCGTAAGCGGTGAGTTTGGCGCGGTAAGCCGCTGACCGTAACGGAACCGTCACGGACGCGATCGGTTTATCGGGCATCATCCCTTACCGAAGGACAAGCCCTATGTCGTCGATTCCCAACTCCGCCATGCCGCACGCCAAGGTCCATCACGACGACGACCACAAGCCGAAGCCCGACGCGAAGAAGACCGCGGCGACCAGCGACTGGGTCGAGGACGCGACCGACGCGGCCAAGGCTGGCCTCGCGACCGCGACCGACGCGGTGAAGTCGCACCCGAAGACGGCGATCGCGGTTGGTGCGACGGTGATCGCGGGTATCGCAGCGGCGATCGCGGCGCCGGCGTTGCGCGCGAAGGATGCTGCGGAGAAGAAGGCGCCCCCGAAGAAGCCAGAGCCGAAGAAGCCGGCCAAGGCCAAGAAGCCGCACTGATACAATTGATACAAACGCGCTCGCCCACCCCACCCCGGCGAAGGCCGGGGCCCAGTTGGAAAGGTCGTAGTGGTGGGGTGCAGCCTCAGTTAGCAACGCCCCCCAACTGGGCCCCGGCCTCCGCCGGGGTGGAGATACAACACTGGATGCGCTTCCACTTCCTTGTTCTCCCGCGAAGGCGGGAGCCCAGTCTGGGCTCCCGCCTTCGCGGGAGAACAAGCTTTTCCGCACCGGCCGGCAAACTAAACCCGATCCACAACCCCACCAGCCATCGCCACCGGAACCCCAGTCGTCCCCGGAAAACTAATCGCCAGCCCCTTCAACGTCCGAACCGCCATATACGCGAACCCCTCAGCCTCGAGCGCATCGCCGTTCCACCCGAGCACATCGCTAGGCTCCACCACCAACCCGGTCCGCTCCGCAATCATCGCCAGCATCGTCGGATTATGCCGCCCCCCCCCCGCGACCAGCAACCGCACCGGCCGAGCCGGCAAATGCCGCAAAGCCTCCGCCACCGTAGCGGCCGTAAACGCCGTCAAAGTCGCCGCCCCATCCGCCGCCGACAACCCCCGAGCCGGCTGGATCGTAAAATCATTCCGGTCCAAAGACTTCGGCGGAGGCGCATCGAAAAACGGGTGATCGAGCATCGCCGTCAGCACCGTCTCGTCGACCCGCCCGGACGCCGCCAACGCCCCCCCGGCATCATACCGGGCACCAGTCTCCGCCTCGACCCAGCTATCGATCAGCCCGTTCGCCGGCCCGGTATCGAACGCCACCAGTCCATCGCGGTCCGTCATCTGTGCCCGCTCCGGCGACATCTCGCGCGAATCGTGCATGTCGAGCCCGCCGGGAATGAAGGTGATGTTCCCCACCCCGCCAAGGTTCAGCACCGCGACCGGCCCCTCGAGCCCCGCCGCCAACGCCGCATGATACACCGGCAGCAACGGCGCCCCCTGCCCGCCCGCGGCCACATCCGCCGACCGAAAATCCGACACCGTCGTAATCCCGGTAGCCCGCGCGACCGCCGCCCCGTCGCCGATCTGCCACGTCCAGCGCCGATCAGGCCGATGCGCAATCGTCTGCCCGTGGAAGCCGATCACGTCGACATCCGCCGCCGCAACCCCCGCATCCGCCAGCAGCTTGTGCACCGCAAACACATGCGCGCGCGTAATCAGTTCGCCCGCAGCGACCACCGGCGGACTAGCGCGCGGCTTGTCGAACGTCAGCGCCATCCGCGTGGCCTCCGCCAATTGCGCCCGCGCCGCATCCGAATAGGGCTCGCCGCGAAACGCGATCGGCCGCACGAACGCCTCGCCGTCGGTCTCGATCAACGCGGCATCGATCCCGTCGAGCGACGTCCCCGACATCAGTCCAATCGCCAGCATATCGGTTCCTTCCCGCGCAATCCGCCCACCCATGCAGGATGCATTTTCCGCCGCCTAGAAAAAACCGAACTTTGCGCCTATGTGCGCGGGCTTCATGGCAACAACACTCCCCTCCCCGCCGAAGATCGGCATGGTCTCGCTCGGCTGTCCGAAGAACCTCGTCGACAGCGAGCGGATTCTCACCCAGCTCCGCGGCGACGGCTACCAGATGTCGCCGGACTATGCCGGCGCCGACATCGTCCTGGTCAACACCTGCGGCTTCCTAGATTCCGCCAAGGAGGAAAGCCTCGAGGCGATCGGCGAGGCGATTGCCGAGAACGGCCGCGTCATCGTCACCGGCTGCATGGGCAAGGAAGCCGACGCGATCCGCGCACGCTTCCCGCAGGTTCTCGCGATCACCGGTGCGCACGAATACGAGCAGGTCGTCGGCGCGGTCCACGAGGCCGCACCGATGCCGCCGTCCGCCTTCCTCAACCTGATCCCCGACGCCGGCCTGAAGCTGACCCCGCGCCACTACAGCTATCTGAAGATCTCGGAAGGCTGCAACCACCGCTGCTCGTTCTGCATCATCCCGTCCTTGCGCGGCGATCTCGTCAGCCGCCGCCCCGACGCGATCCTGCGCGAGGCGGAGAAGCTCGTCGAAGCCGGCACCAAGGAACTGCTGGTCATCAGCCAGGACACCTCGGCGTATGGCGTCGACCTGCGCCACGCCAGCTGGCCAGTGAAGACCGGCGGCCCGATGTCGCGGAACGAAGCCCGCGAGGTCCGCGCGCACATGACCGACCTCTCGCGCGAACTCGGCAAGATCGCGCCGTGGGTCCGCCTCCACTACGTCTACCCCTACCCGCACGTCGACCACGTCATCCCGCTGATGGCGGAAGGCCTCGTGCTGCCGTATCTCGATATCCCGTTCCAGCACGCCGCGCCGTCGGTACTCCGCCGGATGAAGCGCCCCGGCAACGATGCGAAAGTGCTCCAGCGCATCCACAACTGGCGCACCATCGCGCCCGACATCACGATCCGCTCGACCTTCGTCGTCGGCTTCCCCGGCGAGACCGAGGAGGATTTCCAGTATCTGCTCGACTGGCTCGACGAAGCGCAGCTCGATCGCGTCGGCGCGTTCCGCTTCGAGCCGGTCGAAGGGGCGGCGGCGAACCTGCTCCCCGACCACGTGCCCGAAGAGCTCAAGGAAGAGCGCTACGCCCGCATCATGGAAAAGACCGCGGCAATCTCCGCCGCCAAGTTGCAGGCGAAGATCGGCCGCACGCTGGACGTGATCATCGATGCGGTAGACGAGGAAGGCGCAACCGGCCGTTCAAAGGCGGACGCGCCCGAGATCGACGGCGAAGTCTTCCTCCGCGACGCCGGCCATTTGACGGTCGGCGACATCGTCCCGGTCACAATCGAAGACGCCGACGATCACGACCTCTACGGCGTCCCCGTCGCCTAAACGTTCTCCCGCGAAAGCGGGAGCCCAGGATACCAAGCGATACCGCCCGTAATCCTGGACTTCTGCGTTCGCAGGAGAACGCGATTCAGACTACGTTGCGGCCGGTGAACAGCTTCACCAGAACGACGATCACCGCGATCACCAGCAGGATGTGGATCAGTCCACCTGCGACATGGAAGGCGAAGCCTGCCAGCCAGAGGATCAGCAGGATTACGGCGATGGTATACAGCATGGTTATATCCCCTAAGACGTGAAATGGCTCCCGGTCGGACGATGAAACGTGCGTGTAACACGGCGTGTTCCGTCAACATTTCTGCCCTAGCCTAACCCCCTCAACCGCCACGGAATAAAAATCACAGCGTTGCGCGCGCACGCCGGTTCTGCTTCGTTGCGCGCATGATCCTCCGCCTCCTCGCCGTCGCCGCGCTGCTCCCCGCTCCCGCCATCGCGCAGTCGCTCACCCCCACCGAAACCGCGCAGATCGACACGCTGGTCACCGGCGCGCTCGGCGATACCGGCGTGCCGTCCGCCTCGATCGCGGTAGTTCGCGGCGGGCGGATCGTGTTCGCCAAGGCCTACGGCAAACCGTCAGAGGCGATCGCCGTGGCCGACCCGAAGCTCCCCTACCAGATCGCCTCGATCTCCAAGCAGTTCACCGCCGCCGCGATCCTGCTACTCGAGGACGAAGGCAAGCTCAGCCTCGACGACACCGTGTCGAAATACATCCCCGGCATCACCGGCGGCGACCGCATCACGATTCGCCAGCTGCTCAGCCACACTTCCGGCCTCCAGGATTACTGGCCGCAGGACTACAGCTTCGCGGCGATGGCCAAGCCCGTCACGCCGCAGCAGATCGTCGATCGCTGGGCCAAGAAGCCGCTAGATTTCGCACCCGGCACACAGTGGCAATATTCGAACACGGGCTACGTCGTCGCCGGGCTCATCGTCGAGAAGGTCGCGCGCCAGCCGCTGCTAAGCTTCCTCCAGCAGCGCATCTTCCAGCCGCTCGACATCCGCGCACTCGACCAGGACAAGGCGATCGGAAAGGCCTTCCCGCAAGGCTATGGCCGCTTCGCGCTCGGCCCGGTCCGCCCCGAGACCCCCAGTGCGGACGGCTGGCTCTACGCCGCCGGCGAACTCTCGATGAGCGCCGAAGACCTCGCCAAATGGGACGTCGCGCGCCTCAACCGCACCACGCTCCCCACCGACGACTGGGCCGCGCAGGAAACCCCCGTCAAGCTCGCCGACGGATCGAGCAACGGCTACGGCCTCGGCGTCTTCACCGGCAGCGCGAACGGTCGCCGCTACGTCGAGCATAGCGGCGAAGCGGTCGGCTTCCTGTCCGAGAACACCGTCTATCCCGATGACAAGGCCGCCATCGTCGTCCTCACCAACAGCTGGTTCAGCGACGCAACAAGCCGCATCGCCGCGGGCGTCGCAAAAATCGTCCTGCCGCCCGCCGCCGCCAGCGCCGAAGACACCGCCGCACTCTCCCGCGCCCGCGCCGTCTACGACCAGCTCCGCACCGGCACGCTCGACCGCAAACGCCTGACCGAAGACGCCAATTACTATTTCAAGCCGGTCGCACTCGATGACTACAAAACGAGTCTGAGCGCACTAGGCGACCCCACCGCGTTCGCACAAACCGGCAAGACCCGCTTGCGCGGCGGCTTCGTCAACCGCACCTACCGCATAACCTATCCCGACCGCACGCTCTCGCTCAGCACCTATGCCGAGCCGGGATCAAGCGGCCGATACGAACAACTCCTGGTGGCGCCCGCACAATGACCGACTTCGCTTCGATGCTCCAACCCGACCGCGGCCAGCCCGCACGGACGATCCACGTCGTACACCCCGATACGTATGAAGGCTGGCTCGCCAAGCAGTCGCAGCGCATTCGCACGACGATCGCCGCGCACCGGCTGACCGGCAAAGCCGGCGATCGCGCGGTCCTGCCGGGCGACACCGCCGACGTCTGGTCGATGCTGCTGGTCTGCAACGAAGCGGTGACGTCCCCTTGGCGGATTGCCTCGCTCGGCGCGTCGCTACCCGAGGGCACCTACCGTCTCGCGGAAGGTCCGGTCGACGCGGCCGGACTCGGCTGGCTGCTCGCCCAGCACCAGTTCACGCGGTACGTAAAGCCAGACGCGATCGGCGCCCGCGTGCTGCTGACCGAAGACGCCGCGCACATCGACCAGACTGTGCGCCTCGCCGAAGCCACCGCTCTCGTCCGCGACCTTGTCAACACCGGCGCCTCCGACATGGGCCCCGCCGACCTCGAAGCCGCTGCCGAGACGCTCGCCAAACGCCACGGCGCGACCGTCACGACCACGCGCGGCGATGCGCTAGCGGCCGGCTACCCGATGATCCATGCGGTCGGGCAGGCCGCGAGCAAGGACCGCGCGCCACGGCTGATCGAACTCGAATGGGGCGATCCCACGCACCCCCGCATCGCGCTGATCGGCAAGGGCGTCACCTTCGACACCGGCGGGCTCGACATCAAGCCATCCGCGGGCATGCGGCTGATGAAGAAGGACATGGGCGGCGCTGCGCATGCCTTGGCGCTGGCGAGCCTCGTGATGGCGGCCAAGCTTCCGGTCCGCCTCCATCTCCTGATCCCCGCGGTGGAAAACTCGATCGCCGGCAACGCCTTCCGCCCCGGCGACGTGCTTGCTACGCGCAAGGGCCTGACGGTCGAGAACACCAACACCGACGCGGAAGGCCGCCTCGTGCTCGGCGATGCGCTGACCAAGGCGGGCGAGGGCAATCCCGAACTGATCCTCGACTTCGCGACGCTGACCGGCGCGGCGCGCGTCGCACTAGGTCCGGACCTGCCGCCGATGTTCACCGACGACGAGTCGCTGGCGGCGGACCTGCTCGCAGCCGGGCTGGAGCAGAACGACCAGATGTGGCGCCTGCCGCTTTGGAACGGCTATGATGAGATGCTCAAGTCGGACATCGCCGACATGGTCAACGCACCCGATGGCGGGTTCGCTGGTGCGATCACCGCCGCGCTGTTCCTGCGTCGGTTCGTGCCGAAGACCGCGGCGTGCGCCCATCTCGACGTGTTCGCATGGCGCCCGTCCGCCAAACCAGGGCGACCGAAGGGTGGCGAAGCCTATGCCCTCCGCGCCGCCTTCGCGATGTTGGCGAAGCGGTACTCGCGCTAAATAAAGGGAACGCCAAACACCCCGTCATCCCCGCGCAGGCGGGGATCCATAATCTCAGGTGTCGGTGATCACACCGATACGATAGCCAGTATGGGTTCCCGCCTCCGCGGGAATGACAGCGGTGAGACCGTAACCGGGATCACCCCGTCGCGAACTGCCCGAACGGCAGCAACTTGTCCGCCAGGGCCTTCGTCGCATTCGCATCACCCGCGCGCAGCGGCACGAGCACCGCTACCGCAGCTTTCCGCACATACCCGTCGATCGCGGTCGGTGTCGGTGCCTTGCTCGCGGTCTCGACCAGCGCGCGTCCCCGAGCATCGTTCGGATCCAGCTCCAGCCGCAACAGCCCGGCAAGCCCGGCAAACATCGCGCGATTGCCACCCAAAGCCACCGACTTATCCAAAGCCTCGAACCCGACCGCCTTCTGCGCGCCCGCCACCGCACGCCCGACGAACCGCCCGAGCTTCGCGATCACGCCGACATGCCAGGCGCCCAACGCCGCCTGCGCCTCGGCATTGCGCGGATAGCGGACCACTAGCGCCTCATATTGTTTTCGCGCGGCGATCGCCTGCCCCCGGTTCCCCAGCAGTTTCGCGCGATACCCGTTCGCCATCGCCTGCATGATCGCGGCCTCGGCATCGTTCGGCGAGCGGCTCAGCGCCTGCCCCGCCGCTGCCGCCGCCCGGTCGATCCGCGCCAGCGCGATGCTGCGATCGCGGTCGACGAATCCGGCCTGCGTCAGCAACTCGCGCGGCGTCTCCGCCCGTACCGGCATCGCTGACACCATCGCGCAGACCGCGACCGAGGCGCCGACGCACCGGGAGAACAATTTGGCCATATCAACCCTCGCACGAAAGCCGCGTCACGCCGATCCAGCATCCGATCGCCGAATCACCCGTTAATCATAAGAGCACAGGGTTTATCGGGACTTAACGGCCTCGCATGCAAGCACCGATGGACGTTCACAGCGATGCCGCCGCCTCGATGATAGGCACGAACTTCTCCGCGGTCAGGCTCGCGCCACCAACCAGCGCACCATCGACGTTCGGCGTGGAAAGGATCGCCGCCGCATTCGCCCCTGTCACCGACCCGCCGTACAGGATCCGCACGCCCGCCGCCGCGTCACCGATCAGCATCCGCAACTTGGCGCGCGCAATCGCATGGATCGCCGCGATCTCGTCCAGCGTCGGCGTGCGTCCCGTGCCGATCGCCCAGCGCGGCTCATAAGCGAGCGTGAACCAGCTCCCCTCCGCATTGTCCGGCACCGACTTCTCGATCTGCGCCTGCACGACACGCTCGGCACGGTCCGCATCGCGCTCCGCCTCGGTCTCGCCGCAGCACAGGATGACGTGCAGCCCCTGCCGCCGCGCCGCCGCCGCCTTCGCCCACGCGTCGTGGCTCGTCTCGTGCTGGTCGGCGCGCCGCTCCGAATGACCGACGATCGTGAACGACGCGCCGACTTCCTTGACCATCGCCGCCGAGACGCAGCCGGTATGCGCGCCCGAATCCGCCTCGTGCACGTCCTCCGCACCGATCGCCAACCCTGGCACGCGTTGCGACGCGGCATCGATCAGCGTGAATGGCACCGCGACCGACACGTCGATCCCCGGCGCAGCCTGCGCTGCCGCCGCGATCGTCTCGAGTTCGACGAGCATCGCCCGCGACCCGTTCATCTTCCAGTTTCCGGCTACAAGCTTCCGCCGCATCACGATCTCCCGCATGTTTTGCCCAGCGATAGCGACGCGACCGCCCTGCACAAGCCCGCACGGGACGACACGACCCGAAGGACTGTGCAACCGCCCGACTTGAAGAGCCGCCCTCGCCCCCGTAAAGCAACCGCGTTCCCATCCCTGTCGATCGGCTGTCCATGCTCGCTTTCTTTCGTCGCCTTACCCATTCGAAGGTCGGCGTGGTCATCACGTTCGTCGTGCTCGGCGTGATCGCACTCGCGTTCGCGGCCGGCGACATCACGGGCTTGAGCTCGATGACCGGTGGCGCAGGGATCACCGGTGGCGACGTCGCCAAGGTCGGCAAGGCCGAGGTGACCGTCAACGAACTCAAGACGCAGGCGCAAACGCAGCTCGAAGGCTTCCGCCAGGAACAGCCGACGCTCGACATGGCGACCTTCGTCAACCAGGGCGGGCTCGACGGCACGCTCGACCGGATCGTCTCCAGCATGGCGCTCGAGCAGTTCGGCCGTGCGCAGGGCATGGTCGTCAGCAAGCGCGCGGTCGACGGCCAGATCGCCAGCATCCCCGCGTTGCAGGGGCCGACCGGCAAGTTCGACGAGAATTTGTACCGCCAGGTGCTCGCCCAGCGGAAGCTGACCGACGCGCAGATTCGCAGCGACATCGTCCGCGACACGTTCGCACAGCAGCTGACCATTCCGAGCACCGGCGCGACCCAGGTCGCCAGCCAGCTCGCGCTCCCTTACGCATCGCTGCTGCTCGAAAAGCGCACCGGCACGATCGGCTTCATCCCCGCCGCGGTCGTCCCCGCCGGCCCCGCGCCGAGCGATGCCGACCTGAACACCTTCTACAAGCGCAACATCGCACGCTACACCGTGCCCGAACGCCGCATCGTCCGCTACGCGATCGTCGCGCCCGACCGGGTCAAGGCGCAGGCCGTCCCGACCGATGCGGAGATCGCCAAGACCTATCAGCAGGATCGCGCTCGCTATGCCGCGACCGAGAAGCGCACGATCACGCAGGTCGTCATCGCCGATCAGGCCGGCGCCACCGCGCTTGCCGCCAAGGTGAAGGCCGGCACCAGCCTCGTCGACGCAGCCCGTGCTGCCGGTCTCGAAGCCTCGACTCAGGCCGGCGTCGAGAAGGCCGCCTATGCCGGCACCGCCTCCGCGCAAGTCGCCGATGCCGTGTTCGCCGCCCCCAGCGGCGCGGTGATCGGCCCGGTCCGCACGCAGCTCGGCTGGACGGTCGCAAAGGTCAACAAGATCGAGAACGTCGCCGGTCGCTCGCTCGACCAGGTCCGTGGCGAGATCTCTGCTGCACTCGGCATCCAGAAGGCCGCGGCTGCGCTGTCCGACGTCCATGACAAGATCGATGACTCGCTCTCGAAGAACGCTACGTTCGACGAAGTGATCGCCGACCAGAAGCTTGCTGCCGTCACTACGCCGGCGCTGATCGCCAACGGCGTCAACCCCGACGATGCCGCCAGCAAGCCCGATCCCGCGATCGCGCCGCTTGTCGCTGCCGCGTTCCAGGCCGCCGATGGCGACGGGCCGCAGCTCGTTCAGCTCGGCACCGATGGCGGCTTCGCGGTCGTCGCGCTCGGCCGCGTCGTTCCCGCCACCCCGCGCCCGCTGGCACAGGTTCGCGCCGACGTACTCCGCGACGTGACCGCCGATCGTTCGCGCCAGGCCGCGCGGAAGGTCGCCGCTGACGTGCTCGCGCGGATCAACAAGGGGATGCCGATCCAGCAGTCGCTGGCGCAGACCAAGCTGCCGCTTCCCGCCGCGCGTCCGCTGACCGCGTCGCGTGCGCAGATCGCCGCCGATCCGCGCGGTGCGCCGCCGGCGCTCGCGCTGATGTTCAGCATGGCGCCGAACACCGCCAAGACGCTCGCCGCACCCGACGACAGCGGCTGGTTCATCATCAAGCTCGACAGCATCGCCAGCGGCAACGCGGCCGGCAACCAGGCTGCTATCAAGGCCGCGCGCGGCAACATCGCCCGCTCGGTCGGTCGCGAATATGTCGAGCAGTTCGCCAAGGCGGTCCGCGCCGACGTCGGCGTGAAGACCAACGCAACCTCGATCGCCCGCGTCCGTGCCGACCTGCTCGGCCAGCGCGCCGCCGGGAACTGATCGCATGACGAGCGCGCGCGAAGCTTTGGCCGAAGGGCGTCCCGCGCTCGTCTGGCGTCGTCAGGTCGCCGATACCGAGACGCCGGTCGCCGCCGCGCTGAAGCTGATCGAGCCGGGGCGTGGCGACTTCCTGCTCGAATCGGTCGAGGGCGGTGAAACCCGCGGTCGCCACAGCCTGATCGGCCTCGCCCCCGACCTGCTCTTCCGCGCGCATGGGCATAACGCCGAGATCAACCGCCACTGGGCCACCGATCGCGATACGTTCGAGCCGTGCCCCGTGCCTACGCTCGATGCGTTGCGCGCGCTGGTCGCCGAATGCCGTGCGGACGTTCCGGCCGAACTGCCCCGTGCGCTCGCCTGCCTGGTCGGCTATTTCGGCTACGAGACGATCGGCTTGGTCGAGACTCTGCCGCAGCCGCCGGTCGATCCGCTCGGCCTGCCCGACATGATCTTCGTGCGGCCGACCGTCATCTTGGTGTTCGATCGTCTGACCGACGCGCTCTACCTCGTCTCGCCAGCCTGGCCCGATCCGGCACGCGATGCCGACTCGATCGTGACCGAAGCCGAAGAGCGCCTCGACGCGGTCGCCGCCAAGCTCGCCAGCACGCCCGTCCCCGCACCGATCCGCGCCGACGTCGCCGAACCGACCTACACGCCAGCGCTTCCCGAGGGCCGCTACGGCGAGATGGTCGCCGCGGCGAAGGACTACATCCTCGCCGGCGACATCTTCCAGGTCGTGCTCGCGCAGCGCTTCAGCACGCCGTTCGCGCTGCCGCCGTTCGAGCTCTACCGCTCGCTACGCCGCATCAACCCGTCGCCGTTCCTGTACCACCTCGACCTCCCTGGCTTCGCGCTGATCGGCTCCAGTCCCGAAATCCTCGTCCGAGTCCGCGACGACGAAGTGACGATCCGCCCGATCGCCGGCACCCGCCCGCGCGGCAAGACCGCCGCCGAGGACGAGGCGAACCGCGTCAGCCTGCTCGCCGACCCAAAGGAACGCGCGGAACATCTGATGCTGCTCGATCTCGGGCGCAACGACGTCGGCCGCGCCGCGTCACCCGGCTCGGTAAAGGTGACCGCCAGCTACGGCGTCGAATTCTACAGCCACGTCATGCACATCGTCTCGAACGTCGTCGGCACGCTGTCCCCCGACAAGGACGCGCTCGACGCCCTCTTCGCGGGCTTCCCCGCCGGCACGGTCAGCGGCGCGCCGAAAGTCCGCGCCTGCCAGATCATCGCCGAGCTCGAACCCGAACGCCGCGGTGCGTACGCGGGCGGGGTCGGCTATTTCTCCCCCGACGGTTCGATGGACTCGTGCATCGTGCTACGAACGGCGGTGGTGAAGGACGGCACGATCCACGTCCAGGCGGGCGCCGGTATCGTCGCCGATAGCATCCCCGAATACGAACAACGCGAGTGCGAAGCCAAGGCCGGCGCGATCCTCGCCGCCGCGCTCGAAGCGGTCGGTCGCGCGAAGGCACCGGGTTTCGGTCAGTAGGCAGAACGACGACCCGTGAAGGCAGGGAACCAGTCTTGATCCCTGCCTTCACCGAAGAACGATAGACTTACGGCTGCGTGTTCGACTCGGTCGCCGACGCACGACGCTCCGCCGCATACGCCTGGTTGCGCTGCATGAAGCAGCCCGACTGGCCACCCGTGCCGACCGCCGAACACGTATCCGGCAATCCGCCAGCCACACGCCCGACCTGATCCATCGTCGCCGCGCGGTTCACCCAGCTCTGGTTCTGCGCCGCGACCGGCTTGTCGTCTCGCAGCGATTTCGGGATGCGATAAGGCTGGTCCAGCGTCGAACACACGACGATCTCGCCACCGCTCGACTTCGGGCATTTCTGGTCGCCGGTCAGCGTGACGCTGCGGATACGCTGCGGCGGCGTGTCGACTTGTGCGTCCTGCGCCGAGGCCATGGCGGGAAGTGCGATCAGTGCAGCGAGGACGGCGGTACGAAACATCGGTTAAGCTCCTTTGAAAGGATAACGTCCAGCACGCGGCATTGCTCCGCCCTGAATGATAGCGCTCATATAGGAGCGGTGCTCCGCTCTCGCGACTGCAGCACGACAGAATTGCGACCGCCCGTCCAACGGCCTCGGTTTGCGGCAACACCGTTGCGCGGCGTGACGCATCGGCTATGGCGGCGCCATGATCCTCGTCGTCGACAATTACGACAGCTTCACCTGGAACCTCGTCCATTATCTGATGGAGCTTGGTACCGAGGTCGAAGTCGTCCGCAACGATGCGATCTCCGCCGGGCAGGCTCTGTCGTCGGGCGCGGACGCGTTCCTCATTTCCCCCGGCCCCTGCACGCCGACCGAGGCGGGCGTAAGCCTCGACTTGGTCGCCGCCTGCGCCGATGCCGGCAAGCCGCTGCTCGGCGTGTGCCTCGGCCATCAGGCGATCGGCCAGCATTTCGGCGGCAAGGTCGAGCGCGGTGGCCTGATGCACGGCAAGACCTCGCCCGTCGTCCATGACGATACCGGGCTGTACGCCGGGCTGCCCTCGCCGTTCATCGCCACGCGCTATCACTCGCTGATCGTCAACGCAGTCCCCGACACGCTGGTCGTCAACGCGACCGCGCAGGACGGCACGGTAATGGGCTTCCGCCACGAGACGCTGCCGATCCACGGCGTGCAGTTCCACCCCGAGAGCATCGCTACGGAACACGGCCACGCGATGCTGGCCAACTTCCTCAAGATGGCCGGTATCCCGGTGATACCGCGCGAAGGCCTGGAGCTGTGACCACGACCACCGTTCTCCCAGACCCCAGCTCCCCCCTCTCCCGCGAATCTGCCCGAGAAGCGTTCGCCGACATCCTCGACGCCCGAGCGAGCGACGACGCGATCGCCACCTTCCTCACCGATCTGGCGACCCGCGGCGAAACCAGCATCGAGATCGCCGAAGCCGCGCGCGCGCTCCGCAACCGGATGATCCCGATCGACGCCCCCGCCGGCGCGATCGACGTCTGCGGCACCGGCGGCGACGGCCACCACACCTTGAACGTCTCGACCGCGGTCGCGCTGGTCGTCGCAGCATGCGGCGTCCCCGTCGCCAAGCACGGCAACCGCGCCGCTTCCAGCAAGGCCGGCGCCGCCGACACGCTCGAAGTCCTCGGCCTCGACATGGACCGCGCCGGCGCCACCGCGGAGGCGAGCCTCAACGAGATCGGCATCGCCTTCCTGTTTGCCGCCAACCACCACCCGGCGATGAAGCGCATCACCCCGATCCGCCAACGCATCGGCAAGCGGACGATCTTCAATCTGATGGGCCCGCTCGCCAACCCGGCCGGCACCACCCGGCAACTCATCGGCATCGCCCGCCCCGACTATGTGTCGCTCTACGCCGAAGCCCTCGAACAGCTCGGCACCGAAGCCGCGCTCGTCGTCTCGGGCGAAGAAGGCCTCGACGAACTGTCGGGTGCCGGCCCCAGCATCGTCGCCTCGGTCGGCACCGCCGCGCTGCCCGGCACGGTTACGCCCGAAGACGCTGGCCTCACTCGCCACGCGATCACCGACATCCGCGGCGGCGACGCACACCACAACGCCGACGCGCTCCGCCGCCTGCTCAAGGGCGAGGCCGGCGCCTACCGCGACGCCGTCCTGCTCAACGCCGCCGCCGCCTTGATGGTCGCCGGCACCGTCCCCAATCTTGTCGACGGCGCGGCCAAAGCCGCCGCCGCCCTCGACACCGGCAGCGCCGACGCGCTGCTCGCCCGCTGGATCGCCTACTGACATGACCATGCTCGACCGTATCCTCGAGACCAAGCGCGCCGAAGTCGCCGCGCGCAAGGCAACCACCTCGCTCGCCGACATCGACGCCGGCATCGCCCGCATGTCGAAGCCCCGCGGCTTTCGCGCCGCGCTTGATGCGAAGACCGGCTACGCGCTGGTCGCCGAGGTGAAGAAGGCCAGTCCCTCGAAGGGCCTGATCCGCGCCGACTTCGATCCCGTAGCCCACGCCCGAGCCTACGAAGCCGGCGGCGCCGCCTGCCTCTCGGTCCTGACCGACGAAAAGTGGTTCCAGGGCTCCGACGCCTATCTGACCGCGGCGCGCGACGCCGTCTCGATCCCCGTCCTGCGCAAGGACTTCATGGTCGACCCGTGGCAGTCGACCGAAGCACGCGCGATCGGTGCCGACTGCATCCTGATCATCGTCGCAGCACTCGACGACATCCAGATGGCCGAAATCGAGGCCTCCGCCCTCGAATGCGGCATGGATGTGCTGGTCGAGGTTCACGACGCGCACGAGATGGAGCGCGCGCTGAGGCTCAAGTCGCGGCTGATCGGCGTCAACAACCGCGACCTGCGCGACTTCTCGGTCGACTTCCAGCGCACCTACGACCTCGTCGGCAAGGCCCCCAAGGACTGCACCTTCGTCGCCGAAAGCGGACTCACGACCCGCGCCGAACTCGACGCGATGGCCGCGCACGACATCCACTGCTTCCTGATCGGCGAAGCGCTCATGCGCCAGGCCGACGTCGAAGCCGCTACTCGGGCGCTCGTCGGATGACCGGCCTGACCCACATCGACGAAGCCGGCGCGGCAAGGATGGTCGACGTCGGCGGCAAGGCGGTCACCGCCCGCGAAGCCATCGCCTCCGGCCGCATCACCATGTCCGCCGAAGCCGCCGCGGCGATCGGCGCCGGCACCGCGAAAAAGGGCGACGTGCTCGCCGTCGCGCGCGTCGCCGGCATCATGGCCGCCAAGCGCACCAGCGACCTCATCCCCCTCTGCCACCCGCTCCCGCTCACCAAGGTGGAAATCGACCTCGTCGTCGACGAAACCGGCGTAACCGCCACCGCCACCGCCTCGACCGAAGGCAAGACCGGCGTCGAAATGGAAGCGCTCACCGCCGCCACGGTCACGCTCCTGACGATCTACGACATGGCCAAAGCGATCGACAAGACGATGGTCCTCACCGACATCCGCGTCCGCGCAAAGTCCGGCGGAAAATCCGGCAACTGGACCGCCTAAAACAAAACCCTCTCCCCAAAGGGGAGAGGGAAAGACGCCAAAGGCGGCGAGGGTGAGGGCAAGCCAAGCAGTTTGCCGTCAATTCAGGGTCTCAATCCCCACCCATAGCCCACTCATGATCCTCCACGATCGTAGACTCCACCGGCCGCCCCGCCGCATCGAGCGAAGGGTCATACCGAAACCGCTCCTCGATCAACCGGCACGTCAGCGCATCCAACTCCCGGCTCCCGCTCGATCTGGTCACCCGGCACCGCGACACGCGCCCATCGGTCTGCACAAGATACCGAACCGAGACCCGCCCCCGGATCCCCGTCTCGGCCGCCTCGCGCGGATAGTCCGAATCCTTCAACCGCCCCTTACGCCACCGCGGCGGCGTCTCCTCGCCCCCGCCGCCGTCGCCATCGCCATACCCACCGCTGCCGGTGCCATTACCAATCCCGCCACTCCCGGTCCCCGGCCCGCGAATATCCGAAGCCCCCGCCGTCGCCTGCGCCCCCACCCCAGCCTTCTCCGCAACGACGACAGGCGGCGGCACGACGATCGGCACCACCGGCGGCGGCGCCACCACCTCGGTAGCCTTCGACTTCAAATTAGGCGGCGACGCAGCCCCTTCCGGCTTGCGGCTAGGCGAAGGCCGAGGCCTCACCTTCTCCTCGGGCGGCGGCGGCGGAGGCGGCGCCGCATCGAACACCTTCAACGCATCGGTCACCGCCGCCGGCATCGTCACCACCAGCCCGTTGAGCAGCGCATAGCCCAGCACCCCCGGCAACAGGACCGCGCCCACCGCCGCCCCGATCCTGTCTCTCGCCCGAGGCTGATTGCGTGTCATCATACTGATCTGGTGTCTCTTTCCCCCAAACAAAGCCCCACACCGGATGAACCCGCGCTGGCCAGAGGTACGAAGGACGCGAAGGCCATCACCCGCATCCACTTACCGCCCCGGAAGAAAGCAGCGGCGCCAACCTCCCAGCACCACGCCAGCGAACTGGCACCACCCCCGCGAACTAACACCACCCCGGCGAAGGCCGGGGCCCAATTGGGAAGGCCAACATTATAGCGACAACCATCCGCCCAACCCTTGTTTCCCCGCGAAGGCGGGGACCCAGTCTGGGCTCCCGCCTTCGCGGGAGAACAAGAAGGCGGTAGCTAACGTTCGATATCTACCCGCCCAGACGGCGCCAGCGGCTAAGCTCGCCGCGCCGCGCTAAGCCAACAACGCCTGTCCTACACACCAAACCCATGGCAGAGCACGGAACCTACCCCCACGCCCCGCGCTTCCCCATACAACACCCCAAAAGCGCCAACCGCCAAAACGCTCCCAGCGTCTACACTTCCTATACTTCACTTTTCAGAACCGCCCAAAGACAGAGCCTTAGCATGACCCTAGTCCCCGTCGCCGAAGCCCAGACCCGCCTCTTCGCCATGGCCCCCCGCGTCGGCCACGAGACCGTGACGCTACGCGAAGCCGCCGGCCGCTGGGCCGCCGAGGACATCCTCGCCCGCCGCACGCAGCCCGCCGCCGACCTCTCCGCGATGGACGGCTACGCGATCCGTTACACAGACCTCCCCGGCCCCTGGAAAGTCATCGGCGAAAGCGCCGCCGGCCGCCCGTTCACCGGAACAGTCGCCCCCGGCCAAGCCACCCGCATCTTCACCGGCGCCGCCATGCCCGAAGGCGCCGACACCGTCATGGTCCAGGAAGAAGCCGAGCGTGACGGCAAGACCCTGATCCTAGCCGGCGAAGGCCCCCCGACACTCGGCCGCAACACCCGCCGCAAGGGGCTCGATTTCTCCACAGGCATCCGCCTGATCGCCGCCGGCGACCGCCTCAGCCCCGCGCGCATCGCCGTCGCCGCGACCGGAGGCCACGGCAGCCTCACCGTCAACCGCCGCGTTCGCGTCGCCGTCGCCGCCACCGGCGACGAACTCGTCCCCCCCGGCTCGACCACCGACGGCGTCGCGCTCCCCGAATCGAACGGCATCATGCTCGCCGCGATGCTCGCTGACATGCCCGTCGATATCATCGATCTCGGCATCCTCCCCGACAATCTCGAAGTCCTCCGCGAAGCCTTCGCCAGCGTGCAGGCAGACCTGCTCGTCACCACCGGCGGCGCGTCGGTCGGCGACCACGACCTCGTCCGCCCGGCGATCGAAGCCGCCGGCGGTACGATCGATTTCTGGCGGATCGCGCTGCGCCCCGGCAAGCCGATGATGGCCGGCCGGATCGGCGAGATGATGGTGCTCGGCCTCCCCGGCAACCCGGTCTCCGCGTTCGTCACCGCGACGTTGTTCGTCAAACCCGTCGTCGCGCACATGGCCGGCGCATGCGATCCGCTCCCCCAGTCAACCCATGCACTGCTCGGCGAAGACCTGCCTGCGAACAACGCCCGCACCGACTATCTCCGCGCCGAACTGCGCGACGGCAAAGCCTATGCCTCGACGATCCAGGACAGCTCGATGCTCCTGACACTGGCCCGCTCGACCTGCCTCATCGTCCGCCCCGGCAACGCACCGGTTGCAAAGACAGGCGAATCGGCGGAAATCCTCGTGATCGCGTGATACGGACGCTTGACGGCGTTAATTATGTTCCATAGAAGTTCCCAGTCTGTTCCGGACGGAGAACCGCCATGCTCACGCGCAAGCAGCACGAACTCGTCTGCTTCATCAACGATCGCCTCAACGATACCGGCGTCTCGCCGTCGTTCGAGGAGATGAAGGACGCCCTCGACCTCAAGTCGAAGTCGGGCGTCCACCGTCTGATCAGCGCGCTCGAGGAGCGCAACTTCATCCGCCGCCTGCCCAACCGCGCCCGCGCGCTCGAGGTGCTGCGCATGCCCGAGCGCCCGGAAAAGAAGACGCCGTCCAAGCCGTCGAACGTCAAGGCCGCGCCCGCCGCCGCGACCCCGCAACCCGCCAACGACGTCATCGAGATCCCCCTCCACGGCCGCATCGCCGCCGGCGTCCCGATCGAAGCGTTCGAAGGCAGCACCATGCTCGCCGTCCCGGCCGCGCTGCTCGGCACCGGCGAACACTACGCCCTCGAAGTCTCGGGCGACTCGATGGTCGAAGCCGGCATTCTCGACGGCGACTACGCCCTGATCCGCCGCACCGAAACTGCACGAGACGGCGAGATCGTCGTAGCGCTGATCGAAGACAGCGAAGCCACCCTCAAATACTTCCGCCGCGAAGGCGCCATGGTCCGCCTCGACCCGGCAAACCGAGCCTACGACCCCCAACGCTACGCCCCCGCCCAAGTCCGCGTCCAAGGCAAACTCTCCGGCATCCTCCGCCGCTACGACTAAGCCGCGGAGGGGTAGCCGATGTGGCTGCCCGGTGTGCCGGCGTTGTTCTCCGGTCGCACCGGCGAGGCAGGATGCCGATCGGCAGGACGGATTCCTCATTGCGTCGGTTACCGGGCAATAGAATTGTTCAACAAGCCCGGCAACTTGAGCAAGAGCGTTGAAGATAGCGCAAGTGTTTTGATACAGTCTTCACACAATGCCGTGAGTCGCGTGGGCGTCTATTTTCAATGCGACATGGCATTCGGAAGACGATTCCACATTTCATTGCAAAACGGCGCTTGCGGCCCAAATCTATAATCTCTGTGCCTCCGCGCCTTTGCGCGAATATCTCGTCGACAACCCTCAGCGCAACAGAAGATTGGTTCGCGCAGAGGCGCAGAGACGCAGAGGTGTTCCGCTCCGAGAAGAACGCCGCTGTTCCAAATGCCATCGGAATGAGACCCAGACAACCACTCGCCAAATTTACTCTGCGCTGCAAAATTTCTCCGCGGCTCCGCGTCTCCGCGTGAACATTCATCTGACTAAAATCGCCCGCGGCTACGGATGATTGTGCTCACGTAAAGGCGCAAAGCTGTTGTGTCTGGACCAGCCTACCGTCCTCCCCAGGCACAGAGGAAGCCGACATGACACTCTCGTTTATTAAAATGGCCGCGGTTTATCAGGTCATGCCGCCTTCGCGCCTTTTGCGTGGTTAATTTTACGCGTCAGCGTTTCCCATTTACTCGAAACGCCGATGCTGAGCCCCGAAACCCGCCCTGCTGCGGCTTGAATGGAGTGCGTTCGAGGATTGGCGGGTCGCGCCAAGGGTGGCGGTCGCCCGCGTTCAGTATCGTCACGACCGTCCCCGCCCCCAAGGTCAGCGCGACGCCGCCCGTCCGCCGGAGGACGCGGCGATCCAGTTTCAGCCACCGCGGTACGCACCGTTTCGGCAGCCCACGTTCGCTGACAACAACGTCGGCGCTCCGACAGGCGGTGATCAGCTCGGCGATCGGGACCATATAGGCGCTGCGCGTCGCAAGGACCCGCCACATCCGTCCCCGTGCGGCGATATCGGTGACGCACAGATCGCGACTGCACCGCGCATCGGGTTGGTCCGCCAGCAACAGCGGCTCGCCGTCCACCCCACCATTCTCCGCCAGCATGTCACGCGTATAGTCGCCCGCCCTATCGCGCAGCATCGCGAGCCCCGCCGCCGTCCGCACCGCGACATGACGCCCGTCGCCGGTCACGAGAACATCCGGCGCCGGCGTCGTCAGCGCCCAGACCGCCCCGATCGCCAGCGGGACCACCCCGAGTCGCCGCCACCGCGTCCGCCACAAGGCGATCCAGATGCCCCCGACGATCATCAAGGCGAACGCCGCCGTCGGCATCGCTGGCAAGGACCGCACCGATCCTGGCGCGCTGGCAACGATATGCGCCAGCCACAGCAGAGCATCGAGCGAGCGCTGGACCAGCCACCATATCGGCGCTCCGAGCCCGCCCGCATCGAGCAGCAACGCCAACGCTTCCAACGGCATAACGACGAAGGTCGTCAGCGGGATTGCGATGATGTTGGCGAACGCGCCGTAGAGCCCGGCCTTGTGGAAATGATAGACGGCGATCGGCATCAGCGCGAACTCGACGAGCAGGCCGGTGAGCAACAGCGATGCTATGCCGCGAGCGAGGCGGCGCGGCCTGCCTTCCTCATGGGGGCCGAAGAACGCGCGAATGGCTGGATGCTCGTGCAGCGCCATGATCGCGGTGATCGCCGCGAACGAGAGCTGGAAGCTCGGCCCCGCCGCCGATTCGGGTAGAACCAGCATGACGCACGCCGCCCCCGCCGCGACGAGGCGCAAGGTCATCGCCTCTCGGCCCATCGCCAGCGCCGCCAGTACGAGCAGCGCGGCGACGCACGACCGGATCGTCGGGACCTGGCTGCCGGTCAGCAACGTATAGCCGATCGCCGCCGCCGCTCCCGCCAACGCAGCGATCAAAGGCAAGCGCGCGTGCAGCGCTAACCAAGGACTCAGCGCCAGCAGCCGCAGCACGATCAACATCGTTGCCGCCACCGCTGCGGTGATATGCAACCCGCTCACCGACAGCAGATGCGCGAGTCCGGCGCGGCGCATCGCTTCCGAATCCTCCTCGCTGATCGCACCGACGTCGCCGGTTGCGAGCGCTGCGGCGATACCGCCTGCGCTGCCGTCCAGTCGCGATACGATGTGGTGCGAAAGCGCGCCGCGGATGCCGGCTCCCGACTCGCTCGGCGTCGTCACGACCACCGGTGCGAAACCTCTTCCTGTCGCTCCGATCCCGCCGAACCAAGCAACTCGGGCGAAATCGTAGGCGCCCGGCACCGCGGGCAGCGGCGGCGGCATCAGCCGCGCCCGCAGACGCACGACCGCTCCCGTTCCCAGCAGCTTCGGCGCATCCGACTCCGCCAGATTGACGCGGATGCGGTATGGCAGGGTCACCGGTTGCCCGTCGGTCTCGGCGCCCTTCCCGATCGGCAGCAGCGTCAGCCGGACCAGCTTCCGCGCCACCAGCGGCTCAATCGCCTCCACCCTCGCGGAGAAACTCGCGACCGACGGTCCGCCCAGCACTGGTCGCGCTACCAACTCCGATCGCGCCCAGATGAGACCCAGACCCAGCGCCGCAGTCAGCAACCCAATCGCGAGCGACCGCGCCGCACGGCCACCCTGCCCCACCGCCAGACATGCCAACCCGCTCGCCACCAGCAGCAGTATTGCCACGCACCACGCTGCCGGATCCGGCAGCGCGAACCACAACGCGATTCCCGCACCCAGCATCACCGGCAGCCACAGCACCAGCTGGTCGCGCTCCGCCTCCAGCCAGCGCTCCACGGCGAGCCCGACGACAGCCCCCCATCGCGGCACGCCCATTTGTCGCCGCCAAGGACGCATGCTAGGGGCGGCGACGGCTGTTATGGCCATCGTTTCTCCATTGTTTCATCAGTCTGGGAGCACCCGCGGTTGGGCGCAATATCTGATACGGGCACCGCCAATTCGGCCGCACCCGTGGTTACCCGTTTCGCTCCGTCGCCGACGGGGTTCCTGCATCTTGGCGGCGCGCGCACCGCGCTGTTCAACTGGCTGTTCGCCAAGGCAAATGGCGGCAAGTTCCTGTTGCGGATCGAGGATACAGACCGGGTCCGCTCGACCCAGCCGGCGATCGACGCGATCATCGACGGAATGCGCTGGCTCGGGCTCGACTGGGACGGCGATGCCGTCATGCAGTTCGCCGGTGCCGAGCGTCACGCGCAGGTTGCGCACGAAATGGTCGCGAACGGCCACGCCTATCACTGCTACATGACCAACGACGAGATCGCCGCGATGCGCGCCGAGGCACAGGCAGCGAAGAAACCGCTCCGCATCCGCAGCCCCTGGCGCGACCGCCCCGAGAGCGAAGCGCCGAACCTTCCCCACGTCGTCCGCCTGCGCGCGCCGCAGGAAGGCGCCGTCACGATCGAGGACCGCGTCCAGGGCGCCGTCACGGTCAAGAACGAAGAGATCGACGACCTCGTCCTGCTCCGCTCGGACGGTACGCCGACCTACATGCTCGCCGTCGTCGTCGACGATCACGACATGGGCGTGACGCACGTCATTCGCGGCGACGATCACCTCAACAACGCGTTCCGCCAGTTGCCGATCTACCGAGCCATGAACTGGCCCGAGCCGATCTACGCGCACATCCCGCTGATCCACGGCCCCGATGGCGCCAAGCTGTCGAAGCGTCACGGCGCAGTCGGCATCGAAGCGTACCGCGACGAGATGGGTATCCTGCCCGAGGCGTTCGACAACTACCTGCTCCGGCTTGGCTGGGGTCACGGCGACGACGAGATCATCAGCCGCGAACAGGCAGTCGAGTGGTTCGATCTGTCGGGCGTCGGCAAGTCGCCCTCGCGCTTCGACCTGAAGAAGCTCGAGAACCTCAACGGCCACTACATCCGCGAAGCCGACGATGCGCGCCTTGCGCAACTCGCCGCCGACCGTCTCGGCCATGATCTGCCGGCCGGCGGACTGGACCTGCTCACGCGTGCGATGCCGGTCCTCAAGCCCCGTGCCGCTAACCTGAACGAGCTGGCCGACGGATCGAATTTCCTGTTCAGCCAGCGCCCATTGGCAATGGATGACGCCGCAGCGAGCCTTTTGCAAGGTGAAGCGAGTGTCATTTTGGCGAACGCGCATGCCGAACTTGACGCGCTCGCCGAGTGGGATACGGAGGCGCTCGAAGGCGCAGTACGGCGCGTGGCCGAAGCGCGGGGCGTCAAGCTCGGCCAGGTCGCACAGCCGCTTCGCGCCGCGCTGACGGGACGCAAGACGTCGCCGGGGATCTTCGACGTGCTCGACCTGCTCGGGCGCGACGAGAGCCTGGGACGGATCGCCGACCGGATGGCTAGCTGATAAGATTTCGAGGAAGGATACAAGCATGAGCGAGACCGCAACCCTCAAGGTCGACGGCAAGGATTTCGAGTATCCGGTGATGTCCGGTACGGTCGGACCCGATGTCATCGATATTCGCAAGCTGTACGCGCAGACGGACAATTTCACCTATGATCCGGGCTTCACGTCGACGGCGTCGTGCCAGTCGAAGCTGACCTATATCGATGGTGACGCGGGCACGCTGCTGCACCGCGGCTACACGATCGGCGAGCTGGCCGAGCAGTCGAATTTCATGGAAGTCGCCTATCTCCTGCTCAACGGCGAACTGCCGAGCGAAGACGAGCTGGCGAACTTCTCGAACACGATCACGCGCCACACGATGGTGCATGAGCAGCTCGCGCAGTTCTTCCGTGGCTTCCGCCGCGACGCGCATCCGATGGCGATCCTGTGCGGTGTCGTCGGCGCGCTGTCGGCGTTCTATCACGATTCGACGGACATCCACGATCCGGCACAGCGCGTCATCGCGTCGCACCGCCTGATCGCCAAGATGCCGACGATCGCCGCGATGGCGTACAAGTACAGCGTCGGCCAGCCGTTCGTCTATCCGGACAACACGCTGAGCTACACCGGCAATTTCTTGAAGATGACGTTCGGGGTCCCTGCCGAGAAGTACGTCGTGAACCCGATCGTCGAAAAGGCGATGGACCGCATCTTCATCCTCCACGCCGATCATGAGCAGAACGCGTCGACCTCGACCGTCCGTCTTGCCGGCTCGTCGGGCGCCAACCCGTTCGCGTGCATCGCCGCCGGCATCGCCTGCCTGTGGGGCCCCGCGCACGGCGGCGCGAACGAAGCCGCGCTCAACATGCTGCATGAGATCGGCACCGTCGACCGCATCCCCGAGTATATCGCCCGCGCCAAGGACAAGAACGATCCGTTCCGCCTGATGGGCTTCGGTCATCGCGTCTACAAGAACTACGATCCGCGCGCGGCCGTCATGCAGACGACTGTCAAGGAAGTGCTCGGCGAGCTGGGCGTCACCGACCCCGTTTTCGACGTCGCGATCGAACTCGAGCGTCTTGCGCTCAGCGATCCGTACTTCATCGAGAAGAAGCTCTTCCCGAACGTCGATTTCTACTCGGGCGTGATCCTGTCGGCGATCGGCTTCCCGACCTCGATGTTCACCGTCCTCTTCGCGCTCGCCCGCACGGTCGGCTGGGTCGCGCAGTGGAACGAGATGATCACCGATCCCGACCAGAAGATTGGCCGTCCGCGCCAGCTCTACAGCGGCCCGACCGCGCGTGACTACGTCCCGATGGCGTCACGCTGATGAAGATGCTCCGGCCGATCCTGATGATCGTCGGCGTGCTGTGCGCGCTGATGGGTCTGCTCTGGATCGGTCAGGGGCTTGGTTACGTCCATTGGCCGCAGTCGAGCTTCATGCTCGACCAGCGGCCATGGGCGGATCGCGGCGCATTCCTCGCCGCGTTCGGCCTCGCGCTGATATTAGTGGCGCGCCGGATCCGCCGGTAACGTCAGCACGAACCGCGCGCCTTCGCCGGGTGCGCTCTCGATCATGAGATCGCCTTGCATCGCCCGCGCCAGGCGCCGTGCGATATACAAGCCGAGCCCGTTGCCGCCGGCCTCCGACGGATCGACCCGCTCGAACTTCTCGAAGATCCGGATCTGATCCTCGGGCGCGACGCCTTTGCCTTGATCCGCGACGACGACGATCGCCTGCGTCTCGGACCGCTCCACCGATACCGTGACATGCGACCCCGCGGGGGAATAGCGCACCGCGTTGCCGACCAGATTGACGAGGATCTGCAGCACACGCCGGAAATCACCGAGTGCCGGCACGCGTGCGTCCATCGCCGGCCGAACGATCGTCACCTCGGCATTGCTCGCGCGTACAGTCAGCAGACCCGCGGCGCGGCGGGCGACGTCGGCGAGGTCGATCGGCTCGGGTGCCAGCGCGAAGTCTGGACGCTCGACCGCCTGGAGATCGACGAGGTCATCGACGAGTTCGAGCAAATGCCGCCCTGCGCTGGCAATATCCGCGGCGTAGTCGGCATAATCATGTTGCACCGGGCCATCGGCCTGCGCGTTGATGCTGTCGGCGTTGGCGACGATCCGCGCGAGCGGGATCCGCAACGCTTTGTCGAGCCCACTCGTGAAGGTCGGCGACAGCGTTGCGGTTGCCGTTGCGGTTTCAGCGGACGGCGCGACGTCCTCTACGACCATCCGCGCGACGCCGACGAACCCGGCAAAATCGCCCGAAGCATCGTGACGCACGTTCGCAGTCAGCGTTACCGCACGTCCCGAGCTCCGTAACCTGGCTGGTTGCGCCGCCATCGCCCGTCGCCGGGCGAGCGAATCGAGGATCGGCAGCGTCCCGTCCGTGCCAGCATCGAGCGCAAACATCGCGGTCAGCGGCTGGCCGAGCAGCGCGAAGGCGTCGAAGCCGTGCTTCGGCCCCGCGTCGAGCGTCACGAACGTCAACCGCAGCGCGGAATCGGTCTCCCATCGCCAGTCGGTATCGCTGCTGAGGAAATCATTTTGCGCGTCGGGTGCAGGCCGGGTCGGGCGCCACGCGGCGACCTCGCGCCAGCCGCTGACCGTCAGCCGCACGTTCTCGCCGTCGGGTTGCGCGCGCACCCAGAGGTCGACGTCGGTCTCGTCATCCGCGATGACCACGCCGCGCGAGACGACGATCCCGAGCCGTCGTGCCAGCCGCGCGATCGTCGCGAGTTGCGGCACCGCCAGCGGCGCGCCGCGCATCCCGCCCGCGCGCTGGTTGAGTGCGATCAGCGCCGGATCCGCGAACGACAGCGAACCGTCGGGTGCGACGATGGCGTGGGCAATCGGGCTTTCGGTTGTGGGGTCGAACACGCTCATCGCCGATCCGTACGCGCCAGCGCGCGCAACGCCATCCGAAAATCGCGGTTCAGTGCCAACGGTGCGATCGACGCCCGCGCATCCTCGACACCGATAGATACGATCGCATCCAGCGCATCGGCAAACGCCTCGATATCGCGCCGCGGATCGGCTTCGGACAGCGCGAGACCGATCCTCGCGATCGTCGGTCGATCCATATCGAGCGCACGCAACGCCAGCCACAGCCGATCGCCGTCCGGCTCGAGCGTGATCGATCGCGCCTGATCGAACGCGATGCCGAGCGCATGCGCGAGTACCGCGACGAACAGCGACAGCCGCCGATCCCCGATCGATTCGACCAGGACGGCGGCCAGTTCATTGGGGCGCGCGTCCAGAGCCTTGGCCAGCCGCATGGCGACCGCGTCGGGTCGCTCGCCTTCGTCATGCGCGGCAAGGCTGCGCTCGGCCGCATCGGTGATCGCCCGGTCGCTCTCGCGTGTGGACTTCAAACCATCGCGGATCGCTGCCGCGACCCACCAGACCAGCCGGTGATGCAGCTCGGCCGGCAGTTCGCTCCCGCCTGCCGATCCCAGTTCGTTCGCGACCCGCCGCCGGCTTTCCGCCGCCAGCAACGCAGACGCCGCCGACGCCACGATGCTGTCGGGCACCCCTGCCAGCCGTACCAGCAGGCTCGCCTCGTCGGGTTCAGCCACTTCGACAGGCAGTGACGCCGCGATCAGGTCATGCCGAACGCGGGCAATGAGCTCTTCCATCAACTCTTCGTCACGAAGCAATCCAGCGCGCGTCAGGCGTTCGACGACGCTCCCCGCCCCTGCCTTGAGGATCGCTTCACCCGCGCGCGTCGCCCCGTCACCCGCCAGCAACCGCGCCGCATGTCGCCGAATATCCCACTCGATCGCGCCGACGATAGCGCCGAGCACATGCGCCAGCATCAGCCGCGTCCGGTCGTCCAACCGCGCGTCCGCATCCAGGAAAAAGTCGGCAATCGTGCCCGCCAACCGCGCTTCCGCCCGCAGGCGTGCAGTCTCCGCTCGCGTCACCGGATCGTAGGACGGCATAGCGTCATGCATCGTTGGGCCGACCGACATGATCCCGTGCTTAGCCCCCGGTCGTTAAGGTCCGCCTAAGGCGTGCGACGCAATCGTTCGATTACTGCCGCCAGCGTCGTGGTCGCATACACAGCCGTCAGCCCCAGCCCAAACACCGGAAAACCGATCAGCGCAAACACGGCAACGATCAGCAGATAGGCCGCGGGGCTGCCCCACCAGAGTTGCCGTTCGCGTTCGACGATGGCGCGCTCCGCGAGTCCACCGATCGCGACAAGCGCAGTGCCGATCGCCAAGGCCGTGTTCTCGCCTGCATAACCGCTGACGAAGAATGCAAAGACGAGGATCGCGGCGGCAACGACGCCGGCGATCGCCAGCGTCTGGCCATGCGCTATCGGCTCCTCGTCGCGCAGTCCGCTCAGTACCGACCCGAGCGCCAGAGCGATGCACCCGATCAACGCGACCAGAAGCCCGACCGACGATAACCCGAAGCCGATCGTCACCAGCCCGGCGACGCCCAGCGCCAGCCCGCCCGCGCCAACGGTCGTTCCCGCCGCGCCGCGATCGACGAGCAGCGGCAGCGCCAGTCGCGCGATCGGCGCGAGCACGAACCGGTCGAACCAGCCCCGTCGCCCAGACACGATCGTCATCAGCACCGCGCGACCACGCTCCTCCAGCGTCCGTGCCTGACGCTCGATCCCGTGCCCGCCGCGCACTGCGTCAGTCGGCAACAGCACATGGATCGCGCGCGACTGTACCGCCAGCCGCAACAACGAAGACTGGAGATCGTAATCCTGCGGCAACGCGGCTACTTCGGCGATCCGGCTCGAACTCAGGCGTGCGACGCCGGCCCATGCCATCTGCCCGCCGACACGCTCGAACCCCGGACCTGCATCGCTCTCGGGCACGACGAGCAGGCAATCGCCTTCCTCGGTCGCCATCGCCTTTACGATCGCCTCGGTCGTGACCAGCCCGTCGCCGAGCATCAGCACGCGGGCGAGCGGGTGAAGTTTCTCCACCGCCTCGGTCGCGGAGCGCACCGTATCGACGCTGACGCCGCGCCGTCCGATGCGGTTGATCGCGCCAAGCAGTTCGGGGGTCATACGCGCGACGACGACGATCACCTGCGACACGCCGGCCGCGATCAGCAACCGCGCCTGGTATTCGATAAGCGTGACACCACTGAACGGCAGCGTCGCGGCCAGACGATCGGGGCGATCGTCGGCGTCGTGAATTGCAAATAATAGGCCGGCAAGCATGCGCGGCTGTTAGGCGGTACGCGCCGTCCTGCAAAGCCCGCGTTCGGCCGAACCGCCCCGCTATATGGTCGGAACCGCGTTACAGGCGGGAAATAGCTCGGCGAAGTTTCTTCAGACCCTCTGCGTCACGCGGGTCTTCGGCGACCTCCGTCGCGAGTGCCATCAGCCGCACGGCGCCGAAACTCGCCGCCAATCCCCGCAGTCGCCATGCCGCCGCGCGCCAATCCTCTGCGTCCGCCGCCAGCGTCATCGCGGTCAGCACGCGCTCCGCACTTTCGACGAACGCGCTGCGCAGATCGGCGATCAGCGCCGGATCGTCGCCGACCGCAGCCGCGAGCGTCGTACCGATAGCTCCGGCATCATACGCCATGCCGCCCTGCTTACCGGACGGATGCTTAAGCAAAGCTTGCACTATGCATTTTGTCTGCCCGCGTTTCGTGATACCTCAGACACTCATGAACGGGGGTTCGTCAATGATCGGGTTTCGCGCGACGGCAGGCAATGCCCATCCCATTCGCGCGGATATCGTGATGGATCCGGTGATAGAAGACATGTCCGACACCGTCCTCGAAACACACTTTGATGAGGTTTATCAAGAGCCTGCGCCTGAACGTGGACGTCTCTACGCAGGTATCGCGGTCGCCATCGTGGTGGTCTGGCTCGCGGCAATGCTCTGGCTCGCGCGCGGATCGCTCGCAACCATCGAGCCGGTTACGCTCGTCCAGTTCATCGCCGCGCTCTGCATCGTCCCCGCGCTGATCGGCATCGTCTGGCTACTCGCGATGCGGACCAGCCGTAGCGAGGCGCACCGGTTCGGCATCACCGCGCAGGCCATGCGCGACGAGGCCGCGAGCCTCGAACGCAGCGTCGCCGCGCTATCGAATACGATCGACGTCAACCGCCAACACCTCGCCGAGCAGCTCAACGCATTGATGGCGATGGGCGGCGGCGCAACCGAGCAACTCGCAGCGATCGGTCGCGGCATGGTGTCCGAGATCGACCAAGCCGCGGCGCACGCGCGCAACCTCGCGACCTCGACGGCCGGCGCGCAGACCAGCCTCGGCGTGCTGATCGCCACCCTCCCCCGCGCGCAGGCCGATATCGACGACGTCGCCAAGCGCCTCGAACGCACCGGGCTGTCTGCAAGCGAACACGCCGCCGCCCTCGACGCGCAGATCGTCGCGCTGGCCGAACGCGGCCGTGATGCCGACGCGATGGCCAGCGGCGCCGCACAGCGTCTTGCCGCGCATATCGTCCGGATGGAGGCGACCAGTCAGACCGCCGGCGCACATCTCGAATCTGTCACCGACGGCATGTCGGCCGCAGTCGACGCGCTGCTCAACCGCACCGCCGACGCGGTCGATCACTCACGCCGCGGCATCGCCGCGCAGGGTGACGCGATGCTGGCAATGGTCGGCGCGAACCAGGCCGCACTCGACAACGCCGCCCGCGACAGCGCCGAAGCGCTCGCCAAGCGGATTGCCAGCGTGGAGGACGCGATCGAACGCGTCGCGATCCGCCTCGACCTGCAACGCAGCGCCGGCGATCGGATAGTCGACGACCTCCACACCGGGCTCGGCGAAGTCGAATCGCGGATCGAACTGCTCCATCGCCACGGTACCGAGCGCACGCAGGACCTCGCGGCCTCGATCAGCGCGCTCGGCGGCTCTGCGGATGCAATGACCGAGGCGTTGCGCGCGGGCGACGACATGGCGCACCGGACGATCGCGACGACCGAGACGCTGCTCGTCGCCCTCGACTCTGCCGCGCGCGAGATCGACGAGACGATGCCAGCCGCACTCGGCCGCCTCGATACGCAGGTCCTCGCCAGCAAGAGCATCGTCGTTTCGGCACGCCCCGAACTGCTCGCGCTCGTCACCGCCGCGGAGAGCACGCACGACGCGATCGAGGCGATCGCCGGGGTCATCGGCGAACAGCGCCATGTGCTCGACACGCTGTCGACCGACCTGCTCGACACGCTCAACACAGGCCGCGCGAAGGCCGATGCGCTCGGTCACATGGTTGACGAGGCGATCGGCCGGACGCAGCATTTCGCCGAAGACGCCGCGCCGCAGTTGATCGAGGCGCTCCACCGCGTCCGCGAGACCGCTGCGGTCGCGGCCGACAAGGCGCGCGAGACGCTGTCGAAAGTCATTCCCGAAGCCGCAGCCGCACTCGAAGCCGCCAGCGCCGACGCGATGCGCCGCGCCACCAACGACACCGTCGAACGCCAGGTCAAGGCGCTCACCGATGCGACGGGCGCCGCGGTGGACGCCGCTACCGGCGCAACCGAACGCCTTGCGCGCGAAGTCCAGGCGATCGTCGACCAGACCGCGATCGTCGAAACGCGGCTCCAGGAAGCGCGAACCGAGCGCGAGGACGCCGATCAGGACACCTTCGCACGCCGCGTCTCTCTGCTGATCGAATCGCTGAATTCCGCGTCGATCGACATCACCAAGGCGATCGCGCCCGAAATCTCCGACAGCGCCTGGGGCGCGTATCTCAAGGGCGACCGCGGTGTCTTTACGCGACGTGCAGTCCGTATCCTGGACGCCAGCGAAGTCCGCGAGATCGCCGGTCTGTACGACGAGGACGAGACCTTCCGCGAGATGGTCAACCGCTACATCCACGACTTCGAAGCGATGCTCCGCACGATCCTGACGCAACGCGACGGCTCGCCGCTCGGGGTGACACTGTTGTCGTCGGACATGGGCAAGCTATACGTAGCGCTCGCGCAGGCGATCGAGCGTCTGCGCTGAACCGCACGTCGAAGGAGCTCCCGGAATGATTCAGCGTCACCGCTAACGCGGCCATCGCCAGCGGAGCAGTCCGCCGACCGGACTCATATTTCGAGGCTTACATGCCCAGACTGAACATCAAGATCTGCGTCGTCACCGGCGGAGCACGTGGCATCGGCCGCGCGATCGCCGAGCGCTTCCATGACGAAGGCGCCATCGTCATCCTCACCGACATCGACGAAACCGCCGGCGCCGAGACTGCGGCGGCGATAGGCTGCCGGTTCGAAAAGCTCGACGTCCGCGAAGAGACGGATTGGCAGCGTCTGGCGGCGATCGTTCCGGTGGTCGACGTGGTCGTCAACAATGCCGGCGTGACGGGTTTCGAGCACGGCATGGTCACGCACGATCCGGAACATGTGAGCTTGTCGGACTGGCGCGCCGTTCATGCAGTCAATCTAGACGGCACGTTCCTTGGCTGCCGCTATGCGATCGGTGCGATGAAGGCCGCGGGCACGGGGTCGATTATCAACATCTCGTCGCGATCCGGGCTGGTCGGGATCCCCTTAGCTGCGGCCTATGCGTCGTCGAAGGCGGCGATCCGCAATCACAGCAAGACGGTGGCGCTGTATTGCGCGCAGCAAGGGTGGAAGATCCGCTGCAACTCGGTGCATCCAGCAGCGATCCTGACGCCGATCTGGGAGCCGATGCTCGGGGATGGGCCGGACCGCGAGGCGCGGATGGCGGCGCTGGTGGCAGACACGCCGTTGAAACGGTTCGGAATGCCAGACGAGGTGGCCACGGTAGCCGCGATGCTCGCGTCAGACGAGGCGACATATATTACGGGAACGGAGATCAATATCGATGGCGGCTTGCTGGCAGGCTCCGCCGCGTCGCCGGGGTAACGATCCTCCCCCCGCGAGGGGGAGGTGGCTGGCACTTGCCAGACGGAGGGGGAGGTTAGGGAAACCTCTGTTCCGTGCCCTCCCCCTCCGTCACCTTCGGTGCCACCTCCCCCTTGCGGGGGAGGATCGTGAAGCCGCCACTCAGCGCGTGACCATGTTCCCACGGTCGAACAGGTCGACGCTCTGCGGCGTGATCCACCCGTACGAATAATTCAGCTGGAACAACACGAACAACACCGTTGCGACCACCGTCACCCGCCACGCCGTCCGCCCAGACCGAAACTCATGCGGCGCGCTTTCGGCCTGGCCGGGGACGTGTTCGCCCCCGACCTCGCGAGTCGTCTTCACGCCGAACGGCAGGACCAGGAACACCGAGAACGACCAGAACAGGACGTAGATCGCGAGTGCCGAGGTCCAGCGCACCCGATCAGCCCTCGATCAGCAGGACATCGACGATCGGCTGCTTGCCAGTCCAGCGCTTGGCCACCTTGCGCACCGCGAGACGGATCTGCTCGCGCATCTTCTCGCTCTCGCGCTTGCCACCGCGCACCGTATCGGCGGCAGCCTGCACCGCATCGGCGATGAACGCCGCGCGGTCTTCCTCGACCGGCACACCCTGCACGCGCACCTGTGGCTGGCCGACCATCCGGCCGTCCTTGCCGAGCGCGACACCGACAGAAATCTGGCCGTTGATCGCCAGTTTCCGCCGCTCGCTCAGCGTCGCGCCGTCCGCCGGCAGGATCACGTCGCCGTCGAGCACCAGGCGCCCGACCGTCGCATTGCCGATCTTCGCCGGGCCCTTGGGGGCCAGACGAATGATGTCGCCGTTGCTCTGCACGATCGCGCGTGGAATGCCCTGCTCGAGACCGAAGCGCGCATGCTCCATCATGTGGCGCATCTCGCCGTGCGTCGGCACGAGTACCTCGGGCCGCAGCCAGTCATACATCTGCGCGAGTTCAGGCTGCCCCGGATGGCCCGACACATGGACGTGCGCCTGGCGCTCGGTGATCATGCGGATGCCCTTGGCCGCGAGCGTGTTCTGGATGCGACCGATCTGGACCTCGTTGCCCGGGATCTGCTTCGACGAGAAGATCACCGTGTCGTCGGCCTCAAGCGTGATCGTGTGTTGGCCATTGGCGACACGCGCCAGCGCCGCGCGCTCTTCACCCTGGCCACCGGTGGCGATGATCAGCACCTTGTTCTTGGGCAGGCGCATCGCCTCGTCGGGGCTGATCGTGTCCGGGAAATCCTTCAGATAGCCCGTCGCGCGCGCCACCTTGATAATCCGGTCGAGCGAACGCCCGGTGACGCACAGCTTGCGCCCGGTTTCCTTCGCGACTTCGCCGAACGTGTGCAGACGCGCCGCGTTCGACGCGAAGCTGGTGATCATCACGCGGCCCTTGGCCTTGGTGACCTCCTCGAACAGGCCCTTGCGCACGGTGCTCTCGCTGCCCGATGCAGTGGTATTGAAGATGTTGGTCGAATCGCAGACCAGCACATCGACGCCCTTGTCGCCGATCGCCATGAAGCCCTCGGGCGTGGTCGGGTTGCCGATCACCGGGTTCTTGTCGAGCTTCCAGTCGCCGGTGTGGAACACGCGACCATAAGGCGTGTCGATCAGCAGCGCGTTCGCCTCGGGGATCGAATGCGACATCTCGACGAAGGTGAAGCCGAACGGCCCGAGCTGGAAATTGCCGCCCATCGGGATCATCTTGAGCTTCACGCGATTGGCGATGCCCTCTTCCTCGAGCTTGCCGCGGATCAGGCCCATCGTGAACGGCGTCGCGTAGATCGGCACGCCGAGGTCTTCGGCAAGGTACGGAAGCGAGCCGATGTGATCCTCATGGCCGTGCGTGATGACGATGCCCAACAGGTCGTCGATCCGGTCCTCGATGAAGGACAGGTCGGGCAGGATGACGTCGACGCCGGGATATTGCGGATCAGCGAAGGTGATGCCGAGATCGACCATCACCCACTTGCCCTGGCAGCCGTACAGGTTGACGTTCATGCCGATTTCGCCGGAGCCGCCAAGGCCACAGAAAAGGAGTTCGTTCTTCGGAGTCATTGATTACTTTCAGGATTATACAGGAATATGGCCCGCAGGCCGGTCGGCGCGAGCCCAATGGCCCTAGATATGGTGACGATCCCACATCATCGCCAGCCCCTGGATCGTCAGGTCGGCTTCGATGACGTCGAACACGTCGGTCTGTTTCTCGAATAATGTGGCGAGGCCGCCGGTGGCGACGACCTTCACGGGACGGCCGATCTCGCGCTTCATCCGCGCGACCAGCCCCTCGATCATCGCGACATAGCCCCAATAGATGCCGATATGCATCTGCGAGACGGTGTTGAGCCCGATGACGCTGGTATCGGTCGGCGCCTCGATCGCGATCCGCGGGAGTTTCGCCGCGGCGGTCACCAGCGCGTCGAGCGACAGGTTGATCCCCGGCGCGATGATCCCGCCCTTGTACGCGCCGCTATAGTCGACGACGTCGAACGTGGTCGCGGTGCCGAAATCGATCACGATCAGATCGCCGGGATGCAGCGCATGCGCGGCGATCGTGTTGACCGCACGGTCGGCGCCGAGCGAGGCAGGCTCGTCGACGTCGATCGCGATGCCCCATTCGACCGGCGCATGACCGGCGATCAGCGCCGCGGTGTTGAAGTATTTCGACGCGAGCACCTGGAGGTTGTGGAGCGCGCGCGGCACGACGGTAGCGACGATCACGCCCTCGACCGCGGTGCGATCATGCCCGCCGAGCTGCATCAACTGGCTCAGCCACACCGCATATTCGTCCGCCGTCCGCCGCGGATCGGTCGCGATCCGCCAGCGGGCGACGATCTCGCCCGCGTCCACGAGCGCGAACACGACATTGGTATTGCCGGCATCGATCGCGAGCAGCATCAGCGGGGCCTCAAAGCAGGAAGACGTCGGCAGCGTGAATGACACGCCGCTCGCCAGACGCCAAGCGGAGGATCAGCGCGCCGTCGGTGTCGAGGCCGACGAACAGGCCGTCGATCCCGCTGCCATCGGGGAGGCGAGCGGTCAGCGCGGTCCCGGCAGGGTGCGCACAATCGACCCAGCGCTCACGGACGGGCGCGATGCCTTCGGTCCGCCAGCGACCGATCCAGCGCGCGAAACTGTCGGCGAGGATGTCGAGGAACATCGCCGGATCGACCACCACGCCGTGCGCGGCCAGATCGGTCGTCGCACGGTCAGGCAAATAGGGATGATGCGCGATGTTGACGCCGTAGCCGACGATCACCGCATTGTCGGCGCGTTCGAGCAGGATACCCGACAGCTTGGCGTCCGCAAGCAACAGGTCGTTCGGCCATTTCAGGACCAGCGTCTCGCTCGCATCGGTCGTGCCCTGGCAGATCCCGGCGACGAGGAACGTCGACACGGTTTCCTGCAAGGCGACCGCAGCAACCAGCGCGAGGCTGGCGGCCGGCGGATCATTTGTCCGCAACCGGACCAGCGTGCTCGCGTAGAGGTTACCCTCGGGCGACGACCATTCGCGCCCGAGCCGCCCCCGCCCCGCCGTCTGCCGGATCGCACGCAACCAGAGACCGTCCTCGGCACCGCCGCGTGCAAGCTCCAGCAGGTCGGCGTTGGTCGATCCTGTTTCCGCGACGGTGCGGATGATGCTCAGAACAACGCCCGTGCGGCCGCCATCGTCCACGCGCCGAGCACGGGGATGAGGAGGTAGCCGGCTGGCGAGACGAACACGGCGGCGATGGCGATCAGGCCACCCTCGACCTTGCTCTCCATCGGCGCGAACGCAGGTGCCGGGTCATCGAAGTACATCGTTTTGACGACACGCAGGTAATAATACGCGCCGATCACCGAGGCGGCGATGCCGACCACGGCCAGCGGGAACAGCCCGGCGTCGACCGCCGCGCTGAACACCGCGAACTTCGCGTAGAAGCCGAACAGCGGCGGTATGCCGGCGAGGCTGAACATGAAGATCGCCAGCGCCGCTGCCAGTGCAGGACGGGTCCGCGACATGCCGGCGAGGCTGTCGATCGTCTCGACCGGCTGGCCGTCGTCACCGCGCATCTGCAACACGACCAGGAACGAACCCAGCGTCATCGCGACGTAGATCGTCAGGTACATCAGCACGCCCGACACGCCTTCCGGCGTTCCAGCCGCAAGACCGATCAGCGCGAAGCCGACATTGTTGATCGACGAATACGCGAGCAGCCGCTTGATGTTGGTCTGGCCGATCGCGGCCACCGCACCGAGGATGATCGAGGCGAGCGCCGCGAAGATCACGATCTGGCGCCACTGGTCGGTCGCCGGGCCCATTGCATCGACCGCCACGCGGACGCTGAGAGCAAGCGCCGCGACCTTGGGGGCGGACGCGAAGAACGCGGTGACCGGGGTCGGTGCGCCCTCGTACACGTCGGGCGTCCACATGTGGAACGGTACGGCGCTGATCTTGAAGGCAAGGCCTGCGAACACGAACACCAGACCGAACAGCAGGCCGAGCGACTTGGTGCCCGCGTAGGCTTCCGAGATGCCCGAGAACAACGTCGTGCCGCTGAACCCGTAGACCAGCGAGATGCCGTACAGCAGGATGCCGCTGGCAAGCGCGCCGAGCACGAAATACTTCAGGCCGGCTTCCGCCGAACGCCCGTCGCGCCGCATGAAGCTGGCGAGGACATAGGCCGCAAGGCTCTGGAGCTCGAGACCGACATACAGCGTCAGCATGTCGGTGGCCGAAACCATGATCCCCATGCCGCATGCCGACAGCAGGATAAGCACCGGATATTCCGGACGCAGATCGTCGCCGTGCGTGCGCGCGAAGAAGCTCGGCGCCATCACGATCGCGACTGCCGAGGCGATGTAGATCAGCACCTTGGCGAACGCGCCGAACGCGTCTGCGCGGTACAGGCCGTCGAACGCATAGCCACCCGACGACGCGGGACCGACCAATGCGATCCCTGCCCCGACCAGTACGAAGACGGCAGCGATCGAGACGGCCCGTGTCGACTTGTCCCCGCCCCAGGCCGAGACGAGCATCAGGGCGATCGCACCCAACGCCAGCACCAGTTCGGGCAGCGTCATGGCGATGTTAGCGGCGTAATCCATCAGTGTGCCTCCCCGTGCGCGGCACTATCGACAGTGGCGGGGTTCCCCGCGTGGACGGTGGCGGGCTTCCCCGCAGTTGGGTTGGAATCGCTGGCAGGCTTGGTGCGGTCAACACGGGCGAGAAGCACGCTCACGTCCTTGCGCATCGGTGCCAGGAAGCTCTCGGGATACACACCCATCCACAACACGACGGCTGCGATCGGAGCGAGCAGCCACATCTCGCGGCCCGACAGGTCGACCATCGCGCGAACGTCGTCCGACTTGATCTCGCCGAACACGACGCGACGATACAGGAACAGCATGTATGCGGCGCCGAGGATGATGCTCGTCGTGCAGAGCAGCGCGGTCCAGGTCGAGACCTGATACGTGCCCATCAGCGACAGGAACTCGGCGACGAAGCCGCTGGTGCCCGGCAGGCCGATCGAGGCCATCGTGAAGAACAGGAAGAAGATCGCATACTTCGGCATGTTGATCGCAAGGCCGCCATAGCGCGAGATCTCGCGGGTATGCAGCTGGTCGTAGATCACGCCGACGCACAGGAACAACGCGCCCGATACCAGGCCGTGGCTCAGCATCATGATCATCGCGCCTTCGATGCCCTGCCGGTTGAACGCGAACAGGCCGATCGTGACGATCGCCATATGCGCGACCGACGAATAGGCGATCAGCTTCTTCATGTCCGACTGCACGAGCGCGACGAGCGACGTATAGATCACCGCGACCGCCGACAGACCGAAGATCAGCCAGGTGAGCTGGCCCGAGGCTTCGGGGAACATCGGCAGCAGGAAGCGCAGGAAGCCGTAGCCACCGAGCTTCAGCAGCACGCCCGCCAGGATCACCGAGCCTGCGGTCGGCGCCTGGACGTGCGCGTCGGGCAACCAGGTGTGGACCGGCCACATTGGCATCTTGACCGCGAACGATGCGAAGAACGCCAGCCACAGCCACGTCTGCACGTGCGCGGGGAAGTCGTAGTTCATCAGCGCCGGGATGCTGGTCGTGCCCGCGGTCTTCGCCATGTACAGCATCGCGATGAACATCAGGACCGAGCCGAGCAGCGTGTACAGGAAGAACTTGTACGACGCGTAGATCCGGTTCGCGCCGCCCCAGATGCCGATGATCAGGTACATCGGGATCAGGCCGGCTTCGAAGAACACGTAGAACAGGAACAGGTCCTGCGCCGCAAACGTGCCGATCATCAGCACTTCAGTGAACAGGAACGCCGCCATGTATTCGGGCACGCGGGTCGTGATCGAGCGCCAGCTGGCACCGATGCAGATCGGCATCAGGAACACGCTGAGCATGATCAGCATCAGCGCGAAGCCGTCGATGCCGAGCGACCAGCCGAACGGGCCGAAGATACCGGGGGCATGCTCGACGAACTGCCACTGCGCGCCGCCGATGTCGTAGTTCATCCACAGCATGATGCCGAGAACGAAGTCGATCAGTGTTGCCGCCAGTGCCAGCATCCGCGCGGTGTTCGCCGAGACGAACAGGCACGCGACGGCCGCGATCATCGGGACCGCGATCAGGACGGAGAGGATAGGAAAGCCGGTCATTACAGTCCGATCGCCCAGGTTACGGCTGCGGTCAGCCCGATCAGCATGACGAAGGCATAGGTGTAGAGGTATCCCGTCTGGAAGCGGTTGGCGACACGGCTGCCGATCTGGACGACCCAGGTCGCGCCGTCGGGCCCGAACCGGTTGATCGTCTTCTCGTCGCCGCGGTGCCAAAGGAAGCGGCCGATCGCGAACGCCGGGCGGACGAAGATCAAGTCGTACAGCTCATCGAAATACCACTTATGCAGCAGGAAGTCGTAGAGCACGCCGAACTGTTCGACGACCTTGGCCGGGAACGTCGGTGCCTTGATATAGGCGTACCATGCGGTCAGCAGGCCGAGCAGCATGGCGATCGTCGCCGACAGTTTGATCAGCAACGGCACGCCGTGCATCTCGTGCATCAGATGTTCGCGGAACGCGAGTGCGCCCTTCCAGAACTCTTCGCCCGCGGTCGGCTCGATAAAGAAGCCGTGGAACACGAAGCCGGCAAGAACCGCACCGATCGACAGAACGATCAGCGGGATCAGCATCGGCAGCGGGCTCTCGTGCGGGTGATACCCACCGTCGCCTTCGGCCGGCGAGTGCTGCGCATCGTGATGATCGTGCGGCGCGTGACCTGCGTCCTCGGCCTGCGCCGGGTTCGCATGGTGATCGTCGACATGATGCGCATCGCCGTGGTCATGACCGTGTGCGTCATGAAGCGCATGCTGGATGTGCTCCGATGCGGCCCAGCGCGGCTTGCCCCAGAAGGTCAGGAACATCACGCGCCACGAATAGAAGCTGGTCAGCAACGCGACGAGCACGCCGACGAACCACACGCCCGGCTGGCCCGCAGCCCAGCTCGCCTCAATGATCGCATCCTTCGAATGGAAGCCTGCGAAACCGATCGCGGTGTTGCCGAAGATGCCGGGGATACCGACGCCGGTGATCGCGAGCGTACCCGCCATCATCGCCCAGAACGTCACCGGGATCTTCTTACGCAGACCGCCATAATAGCGCATGTCCTGCTCGTGGTGCATCGCATGGATGACCGAGCCCGCGCCGAGGAACAGCAGCGCCTTGAAGAACGCGTGCGTGAAGAGGTGGAACATCGCCGCGCCGTACGCGCCGACACCGGCCGCAAAGAACATGTAGCCGAGCTGCGAACAGGTCGAATACGCGATCACGCGCTTGATGTCGGTCTGCACGAGGCCGCAGGTGGCGGCGAACAGGCAGGTCGCGGCACCGACCGAGGTGACCACGGTCAGCGCGACCGGGCTCATCTCGAACATCGGCGACAGGCGGCAGACCATGAACACGCCGGCGGTGACCATCGTCGCCGCGTGGATCAGCGCCGACACCGGGGTCGGGCCTTCCATCGCGTCCGGCAACCAGGTGTGCAGGCCGAGTTGCGCCGACTTGCCCATCGCGCCGACGAACAGCAGCAGACAGAGCACCGTCATAGTGTCGAAGCGGTAGCCGAGGAAGCCGAGCGTCGAACCCGCCATACCGGGGGCCGCGGCGAGGATCTCGGGGATCGAGACCGTGCCGAACACCAGGAACGTGCCGAAGATACCGAGCATGAAGCCAAGATCGCCGACGCGATTGACGACGAACGCCTTGATCGCGGCTGCGCTGGCCGACGGCTTGCGAAACCAGAAGCCGATCAGCAGGTAGGATGCGAGACCCACGCCTTCCCAGCCGAAGAACATCTGGACGAGGTTGTTCGCGGTCACGAGCATCAGCATCGCGAAGGTAAACAGCGACAGATACGCAAAAAAGCGCGGCTGATCAGGGTCTTCATCCATATAGCCCCAGCTATACAGATGGACGAGCGCCGAGACCGACGTGACGACCACGAGCATAACCGCGGTCAGCGCATCGACGCGCAGCGACCATGCGACGTTCATGTCGCCGGAATGGATGAAGTCGAGCAGCGGCGCGACGGAGGCCGTGCTGGTGCCCGACAGGAAACCGATGAAGATCGGCCAGGACAACAGGCACGACGCGAACAGCGCAGCCGTGGTGACGAGTTTCGCCGGCACGTTGCCGATCGCGCGATTGCCGAACCCGGCAACGATCGCGGCCAGTAACGGCAGGAAGACGATAAGCTGGATCAACCGTATTACCCCTTCATCCGGTTGACGTCGTCGACCGCGATGGTGCCGCGACCGCGGAAATAGATCACAAGAATGGCAAGGCCGATAGCGGCTTCACCCGCGGCGACCGTCAGCACGAACATCGCGAACACCTGTCCGACGAGGTCGTGGAGGAACGCCGAGAACGCGACGAGATTGATGTTCACCGCCAGCAGGATCAGCTCGATCGCCATCAGGATGACGATGAGGTTCTTGCGGTTCAGGAAGATGCCGAGCACCCCCATCGTGAACAGGATCGCCGCGACGACCAGATAATGGACGAGACCGATCGTCACAGTTCGACTCCCTGCCCGACGACCGGGCTCGTATTGCGCGTGGCGTCCTGCGGACGACGCGCGTTCTGGCGGCTGATGTTCTGCGCCTTGACGCCGCCACGCTGGCGGTGGGTCAGCACGATCGCTCCGATCATCGCGACCAGCAACACCAAGCCGGCCCCCTCGAACACGAACAGATAGCGCGTGTAGAGCAGGTTACCGATCGCCTGGATGTTGGGCACGGTGTCGTCGATCGGCGCGGCACGACGTGCGAGCTGGATCGGACCCGTGCTCCAAGCGCCGATCGCGATCATCACCTCGGCGGCGAGTGCGACCGCGAGCGCAAGGCCGATCCCGAAATACCGGGCGACGCCTGCGCGCAGCTCGGTGAAGTCGATGTCGAGCATCATGACCACGAACAGGAACAGCACCGCGACTGCCCCCACATAGACGATGACGAGCAGCATCGCGATGAACTCGGCGCCGACCAGGATCATGAGGCCGGCCGCGTTGAAGAACGCGAGGATCAGCCACATCACCGAATGGACCGGGTTGCGCGACGCGATCGTCAGCGCGCCCGACAGGACGACGACGAAGGCGAAGAGGTAGAAGGCTAAGGCCTGGATCATGAGGTCCTCGTCACCCCAGCGAACGCTGGGGTCTCAAGCCGCGCGGGCGCGCTCTGAAACGGGGAGATCCCAGCGTGCGCTGGGATGACGGAGTAGGTCTGGGTCATCGTCGCGAGCGCTTAACGGTACGGCGCATCGGCGGCAAGGTTCGCCGCGATCGCGCTTTCCCAACGGTCGCCATTATCGAGCAGCTTCGACTTGTCGTAGATCAGCTCTTCGCGCGTCTCGGTGGCGAACTCGTAGTTCGGCCCCTCGACGATCGCATCGACCGGGCACGCCTCGGCACACAGGCCACAATAGATGCACTTGGTCATGTCGATGTCGTAGCGCGTGGTGCGACGCGAGCCGTCGTCACGCGGCTCGGCTTCGATCGTGATCGCCTGCGCAGGACACACGGCCTCGCACAGCTTGCATGCGATGCACCGCTCTTCGCCGTTCGGATAGCGACGCAAAGCATGCTCGCCCCGGAACCGCGGCGACACCGGATTGCGCTCGTACGGATAGTTGATCGTCGCCTTTTCCTTGAAGAAATAGCGAAGCGTCAACGCGTGCGCCTTCACGAATTCCCACAGGGTAAACGACTTGATGATCTGAGCGACGCTCATGAACCCACTCCAACGCGCGTCAGCATGAGATAGCCCGACACGAGGAAAACCCAGAACAGCGAGACGGGGAGGAAGACCTTCCAGCCGAGCCGCATCAGCTGATCGTAGCGATACCGCGGCACGGTCGCCTTCACCCAGCTGAACAGGAAGAAGAAGAACAGGATCTTGGCGAACAGCCAGATGATCCCCGGCACGTAATACAGGGGCGCCCAGTCGACCGGTGGCAGCCACCCGCCCCAAAACAGCGTCGCGTTGAGCGCACACATCAGCAGCACGTTGGCGTACTCGCCGAGCCAGAACAGCGCGAACGACATCGACGAATATTCGGTCTGGTACCCGGCGACGAGCTCGCTCTCCGCCTCGGTCAGATCGAACGGCGCACGCTGCGTCTCCGCCAAGCTCGAGATAAAGAACATCACCGCCATCGGGAACATCAGCGGGTTGAGGATGTACCCGTTGAAGAACCAGACGTGCGACTTTTGCGCCATCACGATCGCCGACAGGTTGAAGCTGCCGGTCCACAGCACGACCGAAATCAGAATGAAGCCGATCGCAACTTCATACGACACCATCTGCGCGGCCGCACGAAGCGCCGAGTAGAACGGGTATTTCGAGTTCGATGCCCAACCCGACAGGATGATCCCGTACACGCCGAGCGACGACGCCGCGAGCACGTAGAGCAGCCCGACGTTGATGTCGGCAAGCACGACGCCGACGCCGAACGGCACCACCGCCCAGACGATCAGCGCGACCGTGAAGGTGATGATCGGCGCGAGCAGGAACAGCGTGCGGTTGGCGGCTGCGGGGACGATTGTCTCCTGCAGGAACACTTTCAGGCCGTCGGCAAAGCTCTGCAACAGACCGAACGGACCGACGACGTTCGGACCACGCCGCAACGCCATCGCCGCCCAGATCTTACGGTCGGCATAGATGATCATCGCCACCGCCAGCATCAGCGGCAGCGCGATCACGAGGATGTCGATGATCGTCGCGAGGAAGAACGCCCAGTCGTAACCGAGCGAGGATTCGAACCAGGAGATCATTCGGCTGCCTCCGCGTAATCTTCCCCGTGGAGAAGTTCGGCCGAGCAGCGCTGCATCGTCGGCGACGCACGGCAGATCGCGTTGGTCAGGTAGAAGTCCTTGATCGGATAGCCGGCGAGGACACCCTCACCCCGACCATCACTGGCATCGTTGAGCGAAGGCGGGTTCCACTCGAACGTCGCGAGCGCCTGGTGCCGCAACGCAGGCACGTCCGCATACATTTCTTCGCGCAAGCCTTCGAAGCTGTCGAACGGCAGCGTGTGGCCGAGCGTGTCGGACAGCGCGCGGAAGATCGACCAGTCGTCACGCGCGTCGCCCGGTGCGAACACCGCGCGCTCGCCGCGCTGGACACGGCCCTCGAGATTGACCCACGTCCCCGACTTCTCGGCATAGGTGACACCCGGCAGGATGACGTCGGCAGCCGCCGCACCCTTGTCGCCGTGATGGCCCACGAACACCTTGAAGCCAGCGAACTTCGAATAGTCCACCTCGTCCGCGCCGAGGAAGAAGCCGAGCTTCGCCCCCATCACGTCGGCGATGCCGGCCTTCTGCGCATAGCCAAGCATCAGCCCGCCCATCCGCGACGCCGCCATGTGAACGACGTTGAAGCCATTCCACTTGTCCTTCACGAGACCGAGCGTATTGACCAGCTTCAGCGCAGCCGCATGGCCACCCTTCAGCGCGCCGCCACCGACGATCACCATCGGGCGTTCTGCTTTCGCGAACGCTTCGGTCACCGCCTCAGGCAGAGTGCCGAGCAACGCCAGATCGTCGCCGAGCCACTCGACCTTGTACGTCAGGTCCGTCTCCGGCCCGATCGCAAAGACCTTCGCACCCTTCTTGATCGCTTTACGCACCCGCGTGTTCACCAGCGGCGCTTCCCAGCGCAGGTTGGTGCCCACCAGAAGGATCGCATCGGCACGCTCGGTGCCGGCGATCGTCGTGTTGAAATTGACCGCGGCGATGCTCGTCGCGTCATAATCCATGCCGGTCTGACGGCCTTCGAGCAGGCTCGACCCCATCTTCGCGAGCAGCGCCTTGGCGGCGTACATCGTCTCGCAATCGACCAGATCGCCAGCGACGGCCGCAACGCTCGACCCGGCGTTCACACCCTTGATCGCCGCAAACGCTTCGTCCCACGTCGCAGGAACCAGCTTGCCGTTCACCCGGACATAAGGCTTGTCGAGACGGCGACGCACGAGGCCATCGATCGCGTGGCGCGTCTTGTCGGTCGCCCACTCCTCGTTCACGTCCTCGTTGATCCGCGGCACGCAGCGCAGCACCTGGCGACCACGGCTGTCGAGCCGGATATTGGTGCCGACCGCGTCCATCACGTCGATCGTCAGCGTCTTGCGCAACTCCCAAGGACGCGCCTCAAATGCATACGGCTTCGACGTCAGCGCACCCACGGGGCACAGATCGACGACGTTGCCGCTGAGTTCGCTCTTGACCGCATTCTCGAGATACGAGGTTATCTGCATGTCCTCGCCGCGGAAGATCGCACCGATCTCCTCGACGCCGGACACTTCCTCAGCGAACCGGATGCAGCGCGTGCACTGGATGCAGCGGGTCATGACCGTCTTGACGATCGGGCCCATATACTTCTCGGTGACCGCGCGCTTGTTCTCGTCGTAGCGCGAATGGCCGCGGCCGTAAGCGACGGACTGGTCCTGTAGATCGCACTCGCCACCCTGATCGCAGATCGGGCAATCGAGCGGATGGTTGATCAGCAGGAATTCCATGATGCCCTCGCGGGCATTCTTCACCATCGGCGAGTTCGTGAAGATCTCCTGCTTGTCCGCCGCCGGCAGCGCGCACGACGCCTGCGGCTTGGGCGGACCAGGCTTCACCTCGACTAGGCACATCCGGCAATTGCCAGCGATGCTCAGCCGCTCATGATAACAGAAACGCGGGATCTCCTTGCCGGCAAGCTCGCACGCCTGCAGCACGGTGGCGCCCTGCGGCACCTCGATCTCTACGCCATCGACTTTGACTAAGGGCATTACTCTGCGGCTTCCATCATCGGCGCGGTGTCGCCACCGCGCTCACGGATACGGCGCTCCATCTCGGGGCGGAAATGCTTGATCAGGCCCTGGATCGGCCATGCGGCTGCGTCGCCGAGCGCACAGATCGAGTGACCCTCGACCTGCTTGGTGACCTGCTGGAGCATGTCGATCTCGGACAGCTCGGCGTCGCCCGTGCGCATCCGCTCCATCACGCGCCACATCCAGCCGGTGCCCTCGCGGCACGGCGTGCACTGGCCACAGCTCTCATGCTTATAAAAGTACGAGATGCGGCTGATCGCGCGGACGATGTCGGTCGACTTGTCCATCACGATGATCGCCGCGGTACCGAGGCCCGACCCGACCGCCTTCAGGCCGTCGAAATCCATCGCGCAGTCCATGATCTGCGCGGCAGGCACGAGCGGCACCGAAGAACCACCGGGGATCACCGCGAGCAGGTTGTCCCAGCCGCCACGAATACCGCCGCAATGCGTCTCGATCAGGTCGCGGAACGAGATGCTCATCTCTTCCTCAACCACGCACGGCTTGTTCACATGGCCGCTGATCTGGAACAGCTTGGTACCGCGATTATTTTCCGCGCCGAAGCTGGAAAACCATGCCGCGCCACGCCGCAAAATCGTCGGTGCGACAGCGATCGATTCGACGTTGTTGACCGTCGTCGGGCAGCCATAAAGACCGGCACCCGCCGGGAAGGGCGGCTTCAGCCGCGGCTGGCCCTTCTTGCCCTCGAGGCTCTCCAGCATCGCGGTCTCTTCGCCACAGATATAGGCGCCAGCACCACGGTGAACGAACACGTCGAAGTCATAGCCCGATCCGCACGCGTTCTTGCCGATGAAGCCGCGATCATACGCTTCGGCGACGGCCGCGAACAGCGTCTCGGCCTCGCGGATATACTCGCCGCGGATGTAGATGTACGCGGCGCGCGCGCGCATCGCGAACCCGGCGATCAGCGCGCCTTCGATCAGCTTGTGCGGATCGTGGCGGATGATCTCGCGATCCTTGCAGCTGCCCGGCTCGGATTCATCGGCATTGATGACTAGGAAGTTCGGCCGGTCCGGCTTCGGCTCCTTCGGCATGAACGACCATTTGGTGCCGGTCGGGAAGCCCGCGCCGCCACGGCCGCGCAGACCCGACGCCTTCATCACGTCGATGATCGCGTCCTGGCCGAGCGCCATCAGGTCCCTGGTGTTGTCCCAATCGCCGCGCATGATCGCCGCGTCGATGTTCCACGGCTGGAAACCGTAGACGTTGGTGAAGATGCGGTCCTTGTCGGCGAGCATCAGGCCCACTCCCCCCGGTAATCGTGGTTCGCGTCGACCATCGCCTTGAGCGATGTCGGGCCGCCTTCGGGGCAGCTCGCGCGACGACCGAATTGCGGACCCGGCGTCGGGTGCCTGCCATTGGCCAGCGCCTCGAGAATCTCGGTCGTCTTGTCGTAATCGAGGTCTTCGAAGTTATCGTCGTTGATCTGCACCATCGGCGCATTCGCGCACGTGCCCAGGCACTCGACCTCGGTCAGCGTGAACATGCCGTCTGGCGTCGTGCCACCCTTGACCAGCCCGCGGTTCTTGCAGGCGGCAAGAACGTCGTCCGACCCACGCAGCATGCACGGCGTCGTGCCGCAGACCTGGACATGGAAGCGACCGACCGGCGCCAGATTGAACATCGTGTAAAAGGTCACGACCTCATACACGCGCATGTACGGGACGCTGATCTGACGCGCGACGAACTCGATCACCGGCACCGGCAACCAGCCCTGCGTCTGCGTTTCCGCACCGACCTGGCGCTGCGCCAGATCGAGCAACGGGATCGACGCAGACTGCTCGCGGCCCTTGGGGTAGCGCCCGAGGATCTCGTTCGCCTTGACCTGGTTCTCGTCCGTCCACGCGAACGAACCCCAGCGTGCGCGGGTCTCGGCCTCGTCGGGAATTTTCGGAGCTTCAGCCATCAGCGGTCACATTCACCAAAAACGATATCCATCGCGCCGAGGATCGCGGTCGTATCCGCCAGCATGTGGCCCTTCGCCATGAAGTCCATAGCTTGCAGATGCGAGAACGCGGTCGGGCGGATCTTGCAGCGGTACGGCTTGTTCGAGCCATCGGCGACCAGATACACGCCGAACTCGCCCTTGGGGCTCTCGGTCGCGACATAGACGTCGCCGGCGGGCACATGGAAGCCCTCGGTGTAGAGCTTGAAGTGATGGATCAGCGCTTCCATCGACTGCTTCATCTCGCCACGCTTGGGCGGCACGACCTTGCGGTCGAGCGATGCGATCGGCCCCTCGGGCATGTCGCGCAGGCACTGCTTCATGATCCGCGCGGACTGACGCACTTCCTCGACACGCACCATGAACCGGTCATAGCAATCGCCACGCGTGCCGACCGGCACCTCGAAGTCCATCTTCGCGTAGGCGTCGTAGGGCTGCGACTTGCGCAGATCCCAGGCGATGCCCGAACCCCGGATCATAGGGCCGGAAAAGCCCCACTTGATCGCGTCGTCGCGGCTGACCACGGCGATGTCGACGTTGCGCTGCTTGAAGATGCGGTTGTCCGCAACGAGCGAGATCGCATCCTCGAACAGCCGCGGCAGGCGCGTGTCGAGCCAGTCGCCGATGTCGGCGAGGAGCTTCAACGGCGCATCCTGATGCACGCCACCGGGACGGAAATAGTTCGAATGCATGCGCGCGCCCGAGACGCGCTCGAAGAAGTTCATGCAGTCTTCGCGGATCTCGAACAGCCAAAGGTTCGGCGTCATCGCGCCGACGTCCATCACGTGCGATCCGAGGTTCAACATGTGGTTCGAGATGCGCGTCAGCTCGGCGAAGAACACCCGCAGATACTGCGCACGCTCGGGCACTTCGAGATCGAGCAGCTTCTCGACCGCCAGCACCCAGCTATGCTCCATGCACAGCGGCGAGCAGTAATCGAGACGATCGAAATACGGCAGCGCCTGCGTGTAGGTCTTGTACTCGATCAGCTTCTCGGTGCCGCGGTGGAGCAGGCCGACATGCGGGTCGACGCGCTCGACGATCTCGCCGTCGAGTTCCATGACGAGGCGCAACACGCCGTGCGCGGCCGGATGCTGCGGACCGAAGTTGATCGTGTAGTTCTGGATTGTGACGTCGCCGGTCGTGGGATCGGCTACGTCGGCTTCACCCAGAAGCTCTTCGACATACAGACTCACTGGTTCTGTCCTCCACCCTTGGTCGGGACCACGTCGGGGTTCGCAGGCTTCGGCGTCGCGTCGGACTCCGACTTGCCGGCGCCCGTCTGCGCGGTCGACTCGGTGCTCTTGGGTTCGGCCGGCGCCTGGGTCGGCGACTGTGCCGCATTGGCCTTGACGATCGTGTCGGCCGACAACGGCGTCTGAGCACCCTTGGCCTGGGGCAACGCGCCCTTCTCGTCGCCGGGGAGCACGTAGTTCGCGCCCTCCCACGGGCTCATGAAATCGAACGTGCGGAAATCCTGCGCAAGCTGCACGGGCTCGTACACGACGCGCTTAGACTCTTCCGAATAGCGCAGCTCGACATACCCGGTCAGCGGGAAGTCTTTCCGCTGCGGATGACCGCGGAAACCATAGTCGGTCAGAATGCGGCGCAGGTCTGGATTTCCGCTGAACAGCACGCCGTACATATCGTACACTTCGCGCTCGAGCCAACCGGCGACCGGCCAGATATCCGTCACCGACGGCACCGGCTTTTCTTCGTCGGTCGCGACATGCACGCGCAGACGGTGATTCCGCGTCAGCGACAGCATGCAATAGACGACCTCGAATCGCTCCGCGCGATCCGGATAGTCTACGCCGGCGATCTCCATGAGCTGCTGGTAGGCAAGCCCCGGCGTATCGCGCAGCGCGATCATCGCGTCGTACAGGTCTTCACGACGAACGTGCAGCGCAACTTCGCCGACATGGTCGACCGCATCGAGCAGCATGCCGCCAAGCGCCGCGCGGGCGCTGTCGATAACGCCATCGTTCGACGTGTAAGCTGGTGCGGGAGCCCTCAACGCTCGATGCTCCCGGACCGCCGGATCTTCCGCTGCAACTGCATGATGCCGTACAGCAGCGCCTCGGCCGTCGGCGGACACCCAGGGACGTAGATGTCCACCGGCACGATCCGATCGCAGCCACGCACGACGCTGTAGCTGTAATGATAATAGCCGCCGCCGTTCGCGCACGATCCCATCGAGATCACGTACTTCGGCTCGGACATCTGGTCGTAGACCTTGCGCAGCGCAGGCGCCATCTTGTTGCACAGCGTGCCGGCAACGATCATCACGTCCGACTGACGCGGCGACGCGCGCGGTGCGGCGCCGAAGCGCTCCAGATCGTAACGCGGCATGTTGACGTGGATCATCTCGACCGCGCAGCACGCTAGCCCGAACGTCATCCACCACAGCGAGCCGGTGCGGGCCCATTGGAACAGCTCCTCGGTCGACGTGACGAGGAAACCCTTGTCCGTCAGTTCACCGTTCAATCCGTCGAAAAAGCCCTGGTCGGGTGGCACCAGCGAACTGGGCGAACCGGGTGCGGGCTGAAGCTCTACTCCCAATCGAGTGCTCCCTTCTTCCATGCGTAGACGAGGCCAAGGGCCAATTCGCCGATAAAGATCATCATCGAAATCCACGCGGTCCAACCGAGCGTGAAGACCGAGACGGCCCAGGGATACAGGAACGCGGCCTCGAGATCGAAGATGATGAAGAGGATGGCGATCAGGTAGAAGCGTACGTCGAACTGGCTCCGCGGATCCTCGAATGCGGGAAAGCCGCACTCGTATTCGCTGAGCTTCTCAGGCGTAGGCTTGTGTGACCCCGTGAGGCGCGAGACGGCCATCGGCAGGAACACGAACGTGCTCGACAATGCGATGGCGATCCCGAGGAACAGGAGGATCGGAAGATAGTGCGACAGGTCGACCAAATTGCTTCTCGCAAGTGCGAACGGAACGGGGCCGCTTTAGGCCGATGGGGGGTGATGGGCAAGGCGTGGAGGGTGTGAGAATCACTCGCAAGTGGAGGGGCCGGGGTGGCGGGAAACATGCGTTACTCGGCACGGACGAGCGTCGGCGCTCCATGACGTCGCCGATACCGATCCGTCACCTCGGACGTGTTCGGCGCCTTGCTGACAAGCAAAGACGACGCCGCGTTCGAACGACAGTCCCCTTCTCCTTGTTCTCCCGTGAAGGCGGGAGCCCAGTCTGGATCCCCGCCTTCGCGGGGGGACAAACTGACTTCGGCTCTCAGGGGATACATCGAGCAGTTCCGAGGTCCCCCGGCACCGCAAACAAACGAGGGACGAAATTGTGCGCGAGTGGATGCCGGAAAAAGCGCAGGATGACGGACTGCGCGCTGACGAGGTCCGACCTCACGATCCTCCCCCGCCAGGGGGAGGTGTCGCCGAAGGTGACGGAGGGGGAGGACACGGAACAACCGTTGCTCGTTCCTCCCCCTCCGTCAGGCAAACGCCTGCCACCTCCCCCTTCCGGGGGAGGATTGGTCATCCGCTTTAACGCAGTGCGCCGGCTACCAGCTTATGCAGTCGCGAATGCAGCGCATCGTTTGCAGCCAGAAACTCATTCCGCTCCATCGCGCGATCGCCGCCACGGAAGTCGGTGACGAAACCGCCGGCTTCCTTGACCAGCAGCATGCCAGCCGCAACATCCCAAGGCTTCAGGTTCGATTCCCAGAACCCATCGAACCGGCCCGCCGCAAGCCATGCCAGATCGAGCGCCGCAGCACCCAAACGACGGATCCCAGCAACCTCAGGCGCAACCGCGCCGAAAATCCGGCTCCACTGCGCGAAGTCGCCATGCCCCAGGAACGGAATCCCCGTAGCGATCAGCGATTCGGACAGATCACGCCGCGACGACACACGCAGACGCTGGTCGGTGAGCCAAGCACCCCGACCCTTCTCCGCCCAGAAGCTCTCGTCGGTCAGCGGCTGATACACCAGCGCGGTGGTGACTTCGCGCTTGCCGTTCGGCATCGGCTCCTCGACCGCGATCGAGATGCAGAAATGCGGGATGCCGTGGAGGAAGTTCGACGTGCCATCCAAGGGATCGACGATGAAGCGTGGCTTGTTCGGATCGCCCGCGACCTCGCCGCGCTCCTCCATGAGCATGCCCCAGTCGGGACGAGCGTGGCTGAGCTCTTCGAAGATCGTCTGCTCGGCGCGCTGGTCGGCTTGGCTGACGAAGTCGGCCGGGCCCTTGCGGCTTACCTGGAGCTGCTGGACCTCGTTGAAGTCGCGGCGCAGGCGCGGCGCGGCCTTGCGGGCGGCGCGCTCGATAACGGTCATGATGCCGGAATGGGAAGCCATTGTATTCTATCTCCCCCCTCCCGCGTGCGGGAGGGGTCGGGGGTGGGCTCGCGCTATCATCGTCGCGCGGCATCGAAATAGTTCGCGCCAGTATCGTCGCGTAAAATGGGGGGGCGGGTGCCCACCCCCCCAGCCCCCTCCCGCTTGCGGGAGGGGGAGCAGATTTTAGTCCGCGCGACGCACGTACGTCTGCTCGTAGACATCGACGACGATCCGCGTACCCGCACCAATATGCGGCGGCACCATCACGCGCACACCGTTTTCGAGCACGGCAGGCTTATACGAAGACGAGGCAGTCTGCCCCTTAACCACAGCATCCGCCTCGACGATCAGCGCCTCGATCGTGTCGGGCAGCTGGACCGAGATCGGCCGCTCTTCCCAGAGCTCCATCACCACGTCCATGCCGTCCTGCAGGAACGCCGCGGCGTCGCCCAGGATGTCGGCGTCGAGCGAGATTTGCTCGTAATTGATCTTGTCCATGAAGGTGAGCATGTCGCCTTCGCGGAACAGGAACTGGAAGTCGACGGTCTCGAGCCGCACCTTCTCGACGCTCTCGGCGGAACGGAAGCGGATGTTGTTCTTGCGGCCGTCGATGAGGTTCTTCATCTCGACCTGCATATAGGCACCGCCCTTGCCGGGCTGGGTGTGCTGAATCTTGACGGCGCGCCAGATGCCGCCCTCATATTCAAGAATGTTGCCGGGACGAATCTCGACCGCGTTGATCTTCATGACCGATTCCTGCTGGAAAGAGCTAGGGGCCGTCCGCGAAGCATGACCCTGAAGCATGACTCTGCGGAAACCCGAAGCGGCGGGCTTTAGCGGGACGACCCCGTTCCGGCAAGCAGCGGGTACGGGTTCACGTTCTCGCCCTGCCACCAGCGCTCACCCGGCTGCATCCTGGTCAGCCCGAAATGGAGGTGGTAATTGCCCACCCCCGCGTCGCCGGTATCGCCGACATAGCCTAGCGTGTCGCCCGCCTTGACCGCCATCCCCTCGCGGATGCCGGCCGCGTACCCGGCAAGATGCGCGTAATAATAGGTCCAGCGGCGGTCGGGCGAACGCACGTACAGCGTGATCCCGCCAAGCCCGCTCTGAAACAGCTTTTCGATCCGCCCCGGCGCAGCCGCGACGACGGGCGTGCCACCCGGTGCCATGATGTCGGTCCCGTGATGGCCGCGCAGCCCGCCGCCCCGCGCATCGTTCCAACTGTTCGCAATCGCCTTGCGTGGGATGCCCGCCACCGGGACAGCCAGCGCCGCCGGTGTCACGGTAACAGCTGCGACTTCTGCGGGAGGCGCCGACTTACGCCAAGGCACCCGCCGCTCGATGCCGCTACCGCTGCTCCCGAACGATATCATCGACGCAAAGCCGCCGACCACGACCACGATAAGCCCGAGAATGATCCAGAACGTCCGCGTCATCGCTCAGGCCTGGAACACGGCCTTGGTGCCCGGCTTGATCATCATAGACAATCGCGCCGCGTCCCAGTTGGTCAGGCGGATACAACCATGGCTCTCGGCACGCCCGATCGTCTCGGGGTTCGGCGTACCGTGAATGCCGTAATGCTCCTTCGACAGGTCCATCCAGACAACGCCGACCGGTCCGTTCGGCCCCGGCGGCAGCATCTCCTTCTGCTGCCCCTTCTTCGCATCCCAGAACAACGCCGGATTGAAGTGGAACTTCGGATTGTAATCGGAGCCCTTGATCGTCCACGTGCCAAGCGGCAGCGGATCATGGCTCGACCCCATCGTCGCGGAGAATTGCGCGATCAGCTTGTCGTTCGCATCGAGCACGCGCAGCACGCCGTCCGACTTGTCGACCACGACATGGTCCGCCTGTGGCTGCTTCGCATCGACGTTCAGCATGGTGAGCGTCGCGATCCAGTCCGGCTTTAGCTTCGGATCATAAGCGCGCGACGATGGCAACGCGTTCGGGAACACGACCTTGGTACCCGGCGCCAGCTTCGTCGTCGGCGAGTTCAGCGCCACGATCACCGCCGGCGTCGTATGGAACATCTCGCCGAGCTTCTCCATCACCGTCTTGTAGCCCAGCGACGGCAGTTCGGCCTGCTTAGCTGGATCCTTCGGGAACGGATTGACGAACGGCCCGGCCAGCATCTCCGGCGTCAGCGCGACCGTCACGGTCGGCCGAGCAGCGCGGTACGGATACAGCGCCTGCAACGTCCGCGCGTCAGACTTGCCGGTGATGGGCAGCCCCTTCGCCTCCTGGAACCCCTTCAGCGCCGCCACCAGCGACTGCCCGCCCCGCCCGTCAAGCACGCCCGGCCCGAAGCCGAGATGGTCGAGGATAACCTGTACGTGCAGGATGTTGCGATCGATCGGTACGGGCTTGGCCGGCGCTGTCTGCGCCAACGCGGGCGACGCGGCCCCCAGCAGGCAGGCCGCAAGAACCGAAGCCTTCATCGCAAATGCCGTCATGCCATCATCCCAAACCGTTACGCTTATGCATCAAACGGTCAGGGCGACGGTTGTTTCCAACCGCTCAGCGCTTCCCGAGAACCTCGCCGAACGCCTTGATCGCAGCGACCTCGTCGCCACCCCAAACGGCGCTCGACACCGCAATGAAGTCGGCACCCGCAGCAACGAGCGGACCAGCATTCTCCGGCGTAATCCCGCCGATCGCGACGCATGGCATCTCGAACAGCGTCGACCACCACGACAGGATCACCGGCTCGGCCATATGCTCGACCGTCTTCGTCGTCGTCGGATAGAACGCCCCGAACGCCACGTAGTCAGCCCCAGCCTCGCCCGCTTCCATCGCCAGATGACGACTGCCGTGACAGCTCACGCCTATCTGCGCATTGGGGCCGAGCTGCGCCCGCGCCTCGCGCGGATCGCCATCGTCCTGCCCGAGATGCACGCCGTCCGCATCGAGCCGCTTCGCCAGCCCGATATCGTCGTTGACGATGAACGCGACATCGCGCTCGGCACAGATCGCGCGCAAAGGCTCGCCCAGCGCGGCAGCCGCATGCTGATCGATGTCCTTCACACGGAACTGGAATGCCGCCACGGGGCCGGCATCGAGCGATCGAGCAAGACGCTCCGGAAAGTCGCCGCCAACATCCAGCGGCGACACCAAGTAAAGCTGGCAAGCCGGCCGACGCATGTCGCGACGAAAATTCTCGGCGAAATTGGGATCGAGCGGGCCCAGCGGATCTTCGAATTCGGTCATGTCCGCGGCCCTAGCCGGTTCAGCGCCGCAGCGAAACCGGCTGGATCATCGAGCCGGTGCGCAATCGTCGAAATCTGCCGCCGACCGACTTCGATCGGCGCAGTCAGATCGACCACCACGTTGGGATACGCGATCAACGCCAGGTTCAGTACATGGCGCTGCTTCAATGCTGCTCCGTCGCAAGACGATCGCAGCCCGCCGATGTGATCGGTCGGAACACTGACCGAGCGCAGCCGCCCGACACGCATGAGCAGCCGTTCTGCATCGAGCAGCACCGGCATGCCGCGGAACGACCGCACGACCGTCACGAGCCAGCCGATCCCCATCATCGTCGCTATTGCGACGACGGCCGCGACCCGTGGCCACCAATGCGCCAGCAGCAAATGAACGACCACGAGTTCGACGCTCGACAGCCCAATCAACACCCAAATCACCGGGGCGATCGCCTTGTGATAGGAGAACGCCCCGATCACAGGTGCTTATTCCTCGTTCTTGTAGATCCGGATGATCCGATCGAGCATCGCCAGCGCCTCGTCGCGCGGACGCTGGAAGGTGTTGCGGCCGATGATCGAGCCGTTGCCGCCGCCGTCGCGAATATCGCGCGCGTCCTGGAAGATCGCATCCTCGCCCTTCGACGCGCCGCCCGAGAAGACGTTGATGCGACGCCCGGCGAAGCTCGACTGGACGACGTGCTTCACGCGATCCGACTGCTTCGACCAGTCGGTGTTCGCGTAGAGCGGCTTGGCTTCCTTCTGCTCGATATGCGCGGTCGGCAGCTTGGTCTTGATGATGTGCGCGCCGAGCAGCGCCGCGATATGCGCGGCATAGGCACTGACGTCCAAAGCGAGCTCGCCGTCCTTGGTCAGCTCGCCGCCACGCGGGTACGACCAGATCACGGTCGCGATGCCGACCGACTTCGCCTCTTCGCTCAGCTCGCGGATTTCCTCGACGAGGTCGAAGAACTGGTCCGCGCCCGGATAGATCGTGAAGCCGATCGCCGCCGACCCGAGCCGCACCGCGTCCGACACCGTCGCCGTCACCGCCTGGTCGATCGTCGTCGCCCAGCTGTTAGAGCTGTTGCACTTCAGGATCGTCGGGATCTGCCCGGCAAACGTATCCGCCCCCGCTTCGAGCATCCCGAGCGGCGCGGCATAGGCGCTGAGCCCGGCATCTATCGCCAGCTGGTAATGGTAATGCGGGTCGTACGCCGCCGGATTGACCGAGAAGCTGCGCGCCGGGCCATGCTCGAACCCCTGGTCGACCGGCAGGATCACGAGCTTGCCGGTGCCGCCGAGCTTGCCCTGCATCAGGATGCGCGCGAGGTTCGCCTTTACCGCCGAACTGGTGGCTTCGTACTTGTCGAGAATAGTCTTGACTTGCGGAGTGATCGTGGAAGTCATGGGTAAGTCCTTTCTCAATATTTTAAAGTTCCAGCCATCGGCGCAGTGCCTGATCGACCGCAAACATGGTTTCGTTGGAAGCATTACCGATCCGTCGGCCGACGCGATGCCGCCAGACCGACTGAACCTTGTCGATACTGATCTCGCTCGGCTTGAAGAGTCCCGTATCGGGATTTGCCGCAATCGGTATGCGGAACATGCCCAGGCCGGCAAGCTGGCTGGTAATCAAACAGACCGTCACGCTGTCGTGATCTTGAAGAAACGCGTTGGTCTGAACGACGAGCGCCGGGCGCGGCTTGCTGGCAAAGTCCCCTGCGTTGGCGTCGGCAATAGTAACAATGTCACCGCGTTTCATTCGGCGGCATCACGGCGACTGCTGGCAGGCTCCGGATCATCCCAAGCCACACCCAACCGCTCCCATGCGTCGTCTTCTTCGGCCCAGCCAAGTGCCGCCGCCGCGAGCGACTGCCGCTTAGCCTCGGCAAGGAAAGCCTCGTCGTGGCGTTCGACATAGCGTCGTACGGCTTCGCGTGCGATATCGCTTTTGCTGCGCCCTTGGGTGCGCGCAACCGCCGCGAGTCGCTCTTCGAGTTCGCTATCGAGCCTGACGCCGAGCATCCGAGTCTCCGTTTAACATGTTAAACATAGGCGGGCGGGTGTTGAGGATCAACCCCGGCTGGACTGCAAACCTGATGATTGACGTTGGATCTCTCGACGCTGACACTCTCGAAATACGGGGCGGGCGGCACAGGGGCGGGCCAATGAAGATCATGCAAGGCATCGTCGCATGCGCGATGATCATGACCACATCCGCAGCGACGGCCGCAGTCAAGATCGGCGAACCAGCGCCGCCGTTCGAACTGACTATGATCGACGGGACCAAGGTGCGCAGTGCCGATCTGCACGGACAGGTCGTCGTCTTGAACTTTTGGGCGACATGGTGCGGGCCGTGCAAGGCAGAGCTTCCGCTGCTCGACAGCTATTACCGCATTCGCAAGGACAACGGCCTGCGCGTGTTCGCGGTGGCGACGGAGGATTCGCTGCCCGCGTTCAAGCTGAAACCCCTGTTCGCCGCGATGACGATCCCGTCGGCGCGACGAATCAAGGGGCCGTTCGCGGTGATGGGCGCCCTCCCCACCAACTACATCATCGATCGCGCCGGCGTGGTTCGCTATGCGAAAGCCGGCGCGTTCGACCTGAATGAACTCAATACCTTGCTGGTCCCGTTGCTGCGGGAACCAGCGCCTTAACGCGTCAGCGCCGCGACGCCGGGAAGGTCCTTGCCTTCCATCCACTCGAGAAACGCGCCGCCCGCCGTCGAGACGAAGGTGAACGCATCCGCGACGCCAGCGTGATTGAGCGCCGCAACCGTGTCGCCGCCGCCGGCGACCGAGACGAGCGATCCGCCTTCGGTAAGCGCCGCGGCGGTCTTTGCGAGTGCGACGGTTGCCTTGTCGAACGGCTGCGTCTCGAACGCGCCCAGCGGACCGTTCCACACCAACGTGCGGCAGTTCTTCAGCACGTCGCCAAGCGACTCGACCGCCGCCGGGCCAACGTCGAGGATCATCTCGTCGGCGGCGACTTCGTGGACGTTGACGGTGCGGGTGGCGGGGTTCGGCTTGAACTCCTTGGCGACCACGACGTCATACGGCAGGTGGACCGTGCAGTTCGCCTTGTCCGCTGCTTCCATGATCTGTTCGCAGACGCTTGCAAGCTCATGCTCGCAAAGGCTTTTGCCGACATCGACGCCGCGCGCCGCGAGAAAGGTGTTCGCCATGCCGCCGCCGATGATCAAATGATCTACCTTGGTGACGAGATGCCGCAGCACGTCGAGCTTCGACGACACCTTCGCGCCACCGACGACCGCCGCGACCGGATGCTCGGGCTCGCCAAGTGCCTTCTGGAGCGCGTCGAGTTCGGCTTCCATCGCGCGACCGGCGAAGGCGGGTAGGACGTGCGCGAGACCCTCGGTCGAGGCATGCGCGCGGTGTGCAGCCGAGAAGGCATCATTGACGTAGAGATCGCCAAGGCTTGCAAACCGCTGGACGACAGCCGCGTCGTTGGTTTCCTCGCCGCCGAAGAAGCGCGTGTTCTCCAGAACTGCGATATCGCCGGGTTCGAGCGTAGCGACGGCGTCATCCGCCCCTTCCCAGTCGATGTAGCGGACTTCGCGGCCGAGCACTTCGCTGTACGGCTTCACGACCTGCGACAGCGAGAATTCAGGGCTCGGTACGCCCTTGGGACGGCCGAAATGCGCCAGGACAAGGACGATCGCGCCCTTGTCGGCGAGTTCGCCAACGGTTGCGACGGTGGCGCGTAGCCGGGTATCGTCGGTGACGCGACCCTCGGCCATCGGCACGTTGAGGTCTTCGCGCACGAGCACGCGCTTGCCCTGGACATCGCCCATATCATCGAGCGTCTTGAATGGCTTGGTCATGGTTCTTCGATCCTGATCTCATCACCGACGGCGATTCTGCCGCCCATCAAAACTCGGGCACACGCCCCGCCCCGCCAGTCCGGCGTCAGCGCAGCGAACAATCCTGGCGCCAGTGCATCCATGCGGTCGCACGGATCGGTGTGGCGCGTCACCTCCAGCACGACGTCCGCGCCGATACGCAGCCGCGTGCCGGGTATCTGGGGAAGATCGAAGCCGTCGACCAGCAGATTGGCACGCCGTTCGTACCACGGAATATCGCGCCCGACTTCGGCCATCGCGGCGTCCCAGTCGCCGAGTTCGAGCAACGTGACCTGCCGCCGCCCCTTGCCGCCGGGCTTCACGCGACCGCGGAAGTCGCCGTGCAGGCCAGCCTCGATGGTGATCTCGACATCGTCGATGACCTCCATCGGGGCTTTGGCGCGGAGGTGGCGCGCGATGCCGGCGATTGTGCCAGCCACCGTTGAGGCCGGAGCCTGAGCCACCGCCCCCTCCCCGTTCGTGTCGAGCGCAGTCGAGACACCATCTGTCACGGGAGACGACTTCTTGATTGCACTCGAAGCGAACGGAACAGGGGACGCATCGCGAGCTTAGATGAACTTCGCCATCGCGGTGGCCGTATCGACCATCCGGTTCGAGAAGCCCCACTCGTTGTCGTACCAGCTTACGACGCGAACCAGCTTGCCGTCGATCACCGCGGTCTCCAGGCTGTCGATCGTCGACGACGCCGGGGTATGCTGGAGATCGATCGAGACGAGCGGCTCGTCCGACCAGTCGAGCACGCCGACCAACGGGCCGCTCTCGGAGGCCGCCTTCAGCACCGCATTCACCTCTTCACGCGTCGTATCGCGCGACGGCGTGAAGGTCAGGTCGATCAGCGAAACGTCCGGCACCGGCACGCGGATCGCCGAGCCGTCGAGCTTGCCCTTCAGCTCCGGCAGCACTTCGGCAACCGCACGCGCGGCACCCGTCGTCGTCGGGATCATCGACATCGCCGCAGCACGCGCGCGACGCAAATCCGGGTGGATCTGGTCGAGGATCTTCTGGTCGTTGGTGTAGGCATGCACGGTCGTCATCAGCCCGCGCTCGATGCCGATCGCATCGTTCAGGACCTTGGCGACGGGCGCGAGGCAGTTGGTGGTGCACGACGCATTCGAGACGATCGTGTGCTCGGCGGTCAGCTTGTCGTGGTTGACGCCGTACACGACGGTCAGGTCGACGTTCTTGCCCGGTGCCGAGATCAGCACCTTCTTGGCACCCGCATCGAGATGCTTCTGGCAGCTGGCTTTGTCGGTGAAGAAGCCGGTGCATTCGAGGACGATGTCGACGCCCAGCTCGGCGTGCGGCAGGTTTGCCGGGTCACGCTCGGCGGTGACGCGGATGCGCTTGCCGTCGACGACCAGCTCGTTGCCCTCGGCCGAAACCTCACCCGGATACTTGCCGTGGACGCTGTCGCGCTTGAACAGCCAGGCGTTCGACTTGGCATCGCCGAGATCGTTGATCGCGACGAGTTCGAGTGCGCCGTTCGACTGTTCGAGTACCGCACGGGCGACGAGACGGCCGATGCGCCCGAAACCGTTGATCGCAACCTTGACCGTCATTGCTGTATCTCCGCTACGCCCGCGAGTCCGTTCCGGGCGCGCAGCCTTTGCGGGGCGGTGGGGCGCCCTGTCAACACCGTGGATGGTGATGGGTTTCGCCTAAACCGACTTGTCGCACCCCCCGTCCATGCTATCTCGCATGGCATGTCAGAAACACTTCCCGACGGACCAACTGCCGTCGAACGGATCGACGCCGCGATCGCACGGATCGAATCCGCCATTGCAGCCCGCACCGAAGCCGGCGACGCGCTCGCCAAGCGCCACGCCGCGCTCAAGGCGCGGATGGCCGAAGCCGTCGCCGCGCTCGACGACGTCATCACGCGCGGGAGCCCCAACTGATGGCCCAGGTCATGCTCGATATCGGCGGCCGTCCCCACGCCGTCGCCTGCCGTGACGGCGAAGAGTCGCGAGTCCGCCTGCTGGGTGCGATGGTCGCCGAACGCTGGGCCACCGCAGATCGTGCAGCAGGCGGTCTCAGCGCCGAGCGCGCGATGCTGTTCGTAGCGCTGATGCTCGCCGACGACCTCGACGAAGCCGCGCATCGCCCACCCGAAGGTTCGGCGGTCAGCGAGATCGCACTCACACGGATCGCAGATCGTCTCGAGGGCCTCGCACAAGCCCTTGAGCTTAGCCCGCCCAACGCCTAGATTGGCTGTGGCGGGTTCTGCCCGGTACGAGCCTTTATTATCCCTGAGGCTATTCATCATCCATAGGGGGCTGTCCCTGTTAGGATCCTGGTCCGAAGCACATGGTCCCCACCTGACGTACCGTGCGTCAGTGGATAACCCGGCACACGGCCATGGTGGGCCCGCCACACCACCATCTTCCCTTTATCTCAGGGTCGCAGGCGCATGACCGACAAGAGCGCGCTGAGAGCCTCGCTCCGCGCCGCGCGAGAAGCGCGCCCGCCGGTCGAGCTTTCTGTGCCGTCGGCGTTCCTTGACCGGCTGAAACCCGGACTGACGGTCGCCTCCTATGTCCCGTTCGGCGGCGAAGCGGACCCTTCGCCCTTCGCGCGTGCCGCGGTCGATGCCGGATGCGTCATCGCTCTACCCCATGTCGTCCGCCGCTCGCTGCCGATGCGCTTCCTGTCCTGGGCGACCGAGGCGGCGCTGATCGCCGGACCGTTCGGGTTGCACCAGCCCGCCGAAGACGCCGCCGAACTCGAACCTGACATCATCCTGACGCCGCTCGTCGGCTTCGACCGCAGCGGCAACCGGATCGGCCAGGGCGCCGGCTATTACGACCGCGCCTTCCTCGCCCACCCGAACGCCTGGCGTGTCGGCATTGCGCTATCGGTGCAGCACGTCGATAGCCTGACCCCAGACCCCTGGGACGTCCCGCTCCACGCCATCGCCACCGAATCAGACTGGATCACGCCATGACGCCAACCTGGCGCAAACCCGTCGGCATGCTCGGCATTTTGCTACTGATCCTGGTGTGGTGCGTGGCCATAGTGAGCTTGTCGACCATCGTCGGCAGCTGGCACTGGCTGGGGCAACTGGTGTTCTACCTTTTCACCGGCCTGATCTGGATCGCGCCGTTGAAGCCAGTCCTGCGCTGGATGGAGCTAGGGCGGTAACGCACCCGGCCTGTCGGATCCCTGCGCCGATGCGCTCCCCTGCCCCCTCCCCCGTTCGTCCTGAGTAGCCATTGAGTAGCCGCGTAGCGGCGTATCGAGAGGGCGTATCGAAGAACAGGTTGGCGCACGGAACCCATGCTTCGATACGAGCCCTCGATACGCTTCTGACGAAGCTACTCGGTCTCTACTCAGCACGAACGGAAAGGGGGGCGATCCTGACCTCGGAGCCAGGATGCACTGCTCTCGGCATCCAAAATCTAAAAAGGGTCTCGCCCACCCCATAAGGGTGGCGCGAGTGACGGGACTCGAACCCGCGACCTCCGGCGTGACAGGCCGGCGCTCTAACCAACTGAGCTACACCCGCATTCCCAATGACGAACCCTAGCGCCCCGAGGGACACGCGGGAAGGCTCGTCAAAACCTCAACACTATCTCGAACCATCTACCCGGTCAGGGCAAACGATGGCGCGAGTGACGGGACTCGAACCCGCGACCTCCGGCGTGACAGGCCGGCGCTCTAACCAACTGAGCTACACCCGCTGAAACAGCGTGGAGGCGGCAACTAGGCGAGGGTTCGGATACCGTCAACCCAAATTATCCGCCAGTTTCACGTTGTGCCTCGGGCGGGTCGCCACGACGACGGTTTCTCCCGGTCTTGGGCTGCACCAGCGTCCCGTGCTCGAACAGGAACCCGGCAATATCGGGCTTGCCAGCGGCCTTGACGATCGTCTGGATGATGATCAGCAGCGGAACTGCGAGCAGCGCGCCCGACGTACCCCACACCCATCCCCAGAAGCTCAGCGAGATCAGGATCAGCAGCGGGCTGATCGTCAGCCGGTGCCCAACGACGAACGGCGTGATCGCGTTCGCCTCGACCAGGTGCAGCCCATACATCAGCGCCGGCGGCAGCATCGCCATCCAGATGTCGGAGAACGTCATCAGCCCCCCCAGCGCGAGCAGGAACGCACCGATCACCGGCCCGAAATACGGGATGTAATTGAGCAGCGCGACGATCCCGCCCCACATCGCCGGATACGGCATGCCGATGAACCACAACGCGGTCCCGGTGACGATCCCGAGCACGATGTTGATCAGCGTGATGGTCCCGAGATACGCCGACACGTCGTCGACGATGTCCTGGATAACGCGCGCGGTCGCCATGGCCCCGTCGAAGCTGGTCCGCCCGGTGATCGTCTGCCGCCGCATCCGCGTCCAGCCCGACAGGAAGAAGAACACGATCAGAACACCGAACAGGAACTGCACGATAACTGCCGGGGCCGACGTCGCCGCGAGTTCGAGGATCGAGCCTGGCGCGGCTACGCCTGCGGTCGCCGGCTGCTTGATCGGCGTCGACGCGACCTGCCGCAGCGTCTTGTTCACGTATTTCTCGAGGCTCGAATACAGGTCGAGCAACGGCGCGAGGTTGCTCTGAATCCGGTCCAACCGCGTCGGCAGCAGACGGAAGAAGTCGGTCGCAGGCACAAGGATCGCGGCGATCGCGATGTTCGCCGCAATCAGGAACACGAGTAGACACAATATCGCGGCCAGCGGCGACGGTACGTGACGCCGCTCAAGCCATTCCAGCACCGGCACCAGCGCGACCGAAATCACGAGCGCGATGGTCAACGGTAGGAAAAACTCCGCCCCCGATTTCAGCGCGAACGGCGTAGCGAGGATCAGCCCGACGCCAGCGGTCAGTGTCAGCGCCGCGAGCAACCGATCGCGCCGCTGCGCGATCCGCATCGCATCTTCGACCCCGACCGCTATCGGCAACCCGAACGCACTCTCGGCCGGCGGCCCTTCCGCAACGACGCCGTCCCCGCCCTGCGGCTGGTGCGTTTCCTGGCGAAGACCCTCGTCCGTCATGGCAATTCCTTTGCCACTCCCATCCCGTAAACGCGGTCGGCATTCAAGCCGCGCGCGGCGCCAGCGCGATGGAATTCCTCGAAAAGACCGCAGCATGTCCGATCATGTCTTGATCCCAAGCCCCCCGCTTTTGGTCAGGATGACGGAGCAGTATCAGTTATGCCTCCTACGCCGACACCCCCACCCGGTCCTCGAACAGCACCTGCAAGTCCTTCTTCAGAATCTTACCGTTCGCGTTCCGCGGCAGAGTCTCGTGGACGAAGCGCACCGCGACCGGGGTCTTGAATGCCGCCAGATGCTGCCTCACCCAGCCCTGCAACTCCGCTTCGGTCGTCACCGCCCCCGGTGCGAGATGGACCACCGCCGCCGGTTCCTCGCCGAGGATGCGGTGCGGGATGCCGATCAGCGCCGCGTCGGTCACCGCGGGGTGCGCGTAGAGGACGTTCTCGACCTCGCTTGAATAGATGTTCTCGCCGCCGCGGATGATCATGTCCTTGGCGCGATCGACGATGTAGCAGAAACCCTCGTCGTCAAGCCGCGCTAGATCGCCAGTGCGGACCCAGCCGTCGACGAAGGTCGAGGCGGTCGCGTCGGGCTTGTTCCAGTATCCCTTCACGATCATCGGGCCGCGTGCCCACAGTTCGCCGACCTCGCCCAGAGGCATCTCCGTCACCCCGTCGTCGGCGATGATCTTCAGGTCGGCAGCCGCCACCGGAGGCCCCGCGCTGGTCGGGCGATTGAGGTAATCCTCGCCGCCGTGATGCGTGACGGTCGCCATCGTCTCGGTCATGCCCCAGCCATTGCCGGGCATCGCGCCGAACTCGGCATGGATGCGCTTCACCAGTTCGGGTGCCGCCGGCGCACCGCCATAGGCAATCGATTCGAGCGACGAGAGGTCGTAGCGGCCACGGTCGGGATGCTCCAGCAGCTGCCACGCGATCGTCGGCACGCCGCCGGTAATGTTGACCTTCTCGCGCTCGATAATCTCCATCGCGCGGATCGTGTCCCATTTCCGCATGAAGATCATCGTGCTGCCGGTCGCGATCACCCCCATCATCCCCGCCGAGCAGGCGGTGACGTGGAACAACGGGATCACCGTCAGCGTCACGCGCGGCGTCGGTTCGGGCGGTGCCTCGCCGCGGCGCAGGAACGAGCGTGCCGAGGAATACCCGCCCGACAGGATGTTCGACATCATGTTGCGGTGCGTGCCGAGCGCACCCTTCGGCGCGCCGGTCGTGCCGCTGGTGTAGAAGATCGTCGCGTCGTCGTCGGGCGCGATCGTTGCCTCGGGCAAGCCGACATCAGGCAACGCAGCCCAGTCGTGCGGGGTGCCGATCACATCCTCCAGCCGCGTCACGATTCCCGTCACCGGCTCCGTGGCACGCGCGACGAACACGTGCTCGAGCGCCGGCAGCGTCGCGTAGGCCGCCTCCAGCCGGTGATGCCGCTCGTCGTCGGTGATCAGTACGCGCGCGCCCGAATCGGCGAGGCCGTATTCCATCTCCGCGCCGGTCCACCACGCGTTGAGCGGCACCATGATCGCGCCGATGCTGGCGCCTGCAAAGAACGCGACCGGCCATTCGGGCAGGTTGCGCATCGCCAGCGCCACGCGGTCGCCGGGGCCGATCCCCATCTCGCGCAACCGGTGCGCCAGTACGGCGATCGCCCGGAAGTTCGCCTCGTAGGTGACGCGCTCGTCCTCATAGGCCGTGAACACACGCTCGCCATGCGCGCGCGCCGCCTCGGCCAGCCAGCGCAACGACGCCGGCGCGTTCTTCCAGATGCGCGTCTCGATGCCGTCGATCGTCAGCATCTCCATCTCGAACTTCGCGCCGGGCGCGGTCAGCAGTCGCTCGGCATCGGCGAGCGACATCGCCGGCCAGGAGGGATCGAGTGCGATGATCGGTTCGCTTGCCAAGACCGGTTGACTCCAGAGTTGAATTTCGGGTTTGGCTTATCGCCTGTTCGAAGACAGGTTATAGTTGATTCCTGCCGCACTCAAGGCAATAGAGGCACCAAGTTCGAACTAGGGGTATGGAGCGGGTCATGGCACGGACGGTCGAATCATGAAAATCGCTGAACCTGCCGCACACGGCTTCGATGCGAGCCGGTTGGCGGCGATCGATACGCTGCTCCAGACGCGCTACATCGATTCGGGCAAGCTGCCGAACGCGCAATTGCTGATCGCGCGCGACGGCGAGATCGTGCATTTCTCGAACGCGGGCGCGGCGCGTGAGGGCGGCAAGAGCGTCGACGAAGGATCGCTGTTCCGGATCGCATCGATGACCAAGCCGATCACCTCGGTCGCGTTCATGATGCTGGTCGAACAGGGCCTCGTCGCGGTCGATACGCCGGTCCACCATGTGCTGCCCGAGTTCAAGGATATCGGCGTCTATGATGGCGGTGGCGGCGGCGTGCCGTTCGTAACCAGGCCGACCGCCGAGCCGATGCGGATGGTCGACCTGCTCCGGCATACCTCGGGGCTGACGTATAGCTTCCAGAACCGGTCGAACGTCGATGCCGCCTACCGCGAGGGTAAGATCGAGGGCTGGCATGGCGGATATGATCTCGACGGGTTCATCGGCGCGCTGGCGAAGATCCCGCTCGAATTCTCGCCCGGCACCGCGTGGAATTACTCGGTCGCGACCGACGTGCTCGGCGCGGTCGTGCAGCGCGTGTCAGGCCTGCCGCTCGACCAGTTCTTCAGGGAGTGCATCTTCGCGCCGCTGAAGATGGACGACACCTTCTTCCAGGTTCCTGCCGACAAGCTCGATCGCCTGACGGACTGCTACACGCTCGCGCCGGGCAAGGGCCGCGTGATGTACGATTGCGGCGCGGAGAGTGCATGGAGCCGGCAGCCTAAGCTCGTGTCCGGCGGCGGCGGGCTCGTCTCGACCGCGCTCGATTATCACCGGTTCAATACGATGCTGCTGAACGGGGGCGAACTCGACGGCGCGCGCATCCTTGGGCGCAAGACGCTCGACCTGATGACGCAGAATCACCTGCCCGGAAAATCGGATCTCGCGGCGATGTCGAAGTCGCTGTTCAGCGAGGCGTCGAACGCGGGCACCGGCTTCGGGCTCGGGTTCGCGATCACCGACGACGTCGCGAAGACGATGGTGCCGGGGTCGAAGGGCGAATTCTACTGGGGCGGGATGTTCTCGACCGCGTTCTTCGTCGATCCCGTCGAACGCCTGTCGATGGTGTTCATGACGCAGCTTTCGCCGAGCAGTTTCTATCCCATCCGCCGCGAACTGAAGACGATGATCTACGCGGCGATGACCTGAGTTTCCGTTCTCCTGCGCACGCAGGAGTCCAGTATCACACAGGGCTGCCGATGTGGCCCTGGGCTCCTGCTTTCGCAGGAGAACAAGGAGAATAGTATGACCCCGTCGACGAACACTGGCCCGATCCGCACCGAACGCCATGACGACGTGCTCGTCATCATCTCGAACAACCCGCCGGTCAACGCGCTCGGCGCCGCGGTCCGCCAGGGTCTCGAAGCCGCGATCAAGGACGGCGTGAACGACGACAGCATCACCGCGATGGTGATCCGCTGCGACGGCCGCACGTTCTTCGCGGGCGCCGACATCACCGAGTTCGGCAAGGAAATGGTCGAGCCCGGCCTGCCGACCGTAGTCGACATGATCGAGGCGTCGTCGAAGCCCGTCGTCGCGGCGATCCACGGCACCGCGCTCGGCGGCGGTTGCGAAGTCACGCTCGGCTGCCATTACCGCGTTGCCGTTCCTTCGGCGAAGATCGGCACACCCGAAGTGAAGCTCGGCCTGCTCCCCGGCGCGGGTGGAACGCAGCGTATCCCGCGGATCGCCGGCGTGAAGCTGGCGCTGGAGATGACCGCGAAGGGCGGTCCGATCTCGGCAAAGAAGGCGCTCGACGCTGGCCTGATCGACAAGATCGTCGGTGAAGACAGCCTTGAGGCCGATGCCGTCGCCTTCGCGCGAGAGATCGCGACGAAGCGCCCCCTGCCCCGCGCGTCCGAGAAGACCGCGCAGGCCGATCCCGATGCGGTCGCCGCGTTCAAGAAGGAAAACGCGCGGCGTTTCCGTAACTTCGACGCGCCGGCAGCGAACATCGCCTGCGTCGAGAAGGCCGCCGACGGCTCCAGCTTCGAGGAGGGCATAGCGTTCGAGCGCCAGGAATTCATGAAGCTGATGACCGGCGTCCAGTCCGCCGCCCAGCGCCATATCTTCTTTGCCGAGCGCCAGGCCGCCAAGATCGACGACGTCCCCGCCGACACCAAGCTGCGCGAAATCAAGCGCGTCGGTGTGATCGGCGCGGGTACTATGGGCGGCGGCATCTCGATGAACTTCCTGTCCGCGGGCATCCCGGTCACGATCGTCGAGATGCAGCAGGAAGCGCTCGACCGCGGTACCGGCGTGGTCCGGAAGAACTACGAGGCGACCGCCGCGAAGGGCCGGATGAAGCCCGAACAGGTCGAGCAGGCGATGGGGGCGCTGAAGCCGACGCTGGACTTCGCCGACCTCGCCGAGTGCGACCTGATCATCGAAGCGGTGTACGAGACGATGGAGGTGAAGAAGGAGATCTTCACCAAGCTCGACGCGATCGCCAAGCCGGGCGCGATCCTGGCGTCGAACACCTCGTATCTGGATATCGACGCGATCGCGGCCTGCACCAAGCGGCCCGAGGACGTGGTCGGGATGCACTTCTTCTCGCCCGCCAACGTGATGAAATTGCTCGAGGTAGTACGCGGCGACAAGACCGCGGACGACGTGTTGGCGACGGTCATGGCGCTCGCGAAGAAGATCAAGAAGGTCGCCGTGGTGGCAGGCGTCACCTACGGCTTCATCGGCAATCGCATGTTGATGCCGCGGCAGGTCGAGGCGACCAAGCTGCTGCTGGAAGGTGCGAGCCCGGAGCAGATCGACAAGGTCCATGTCGCGTTCGGGATGCCGATGGGGCCGTTCCAGATGAGCGATCTGGCGGGCGTCGACATCGGCTGGCACCGCGACCCGAGCCGGATCGAGAATATCCGAGATGCGCTGGCGGCGGAGAATCGCTGGGGCCAGAAGACCAAGGCGGGCTTCTACGATTACGACGAGAAGCGGACGCCGTCGAACTCGGCACGGGTGACCGAGATCATCGACGATTTCCGCAAGAAATCGGGCGTGACGCCGCGCGAGATCAGCGACGAGGAGATCGTCGTGCGGACGCTCTACACAATGGTCAACGAAGGCGCGCTGATCCTCGAAGAGGGCAAGGCGCAGCGCGCGTCGGACGTCGATGTGGTGTGGATCTACGGCTACGGCTGGCCGGTGTACCGCGGCGGGCCGATGTTCTGGGCGCAGTCCGAGGGGTTGCCGAAGGTCGTGGCGGGGCTCGAGAAATACGGGTTCACCGTTGCCAAGTCGTTGAAGGATGCATCCGCAACCGGCGGTAAGATAAAGTAATTTCCACTCCCTCTCCCCTTCGGGGAGAGGGTCGGGGTGAGGGGTAGCCAAGCAGCGCAGCGCCCGGAACAGCCCCTCACCCCAGCCCTCTACCCGAAGGGGAGAGGGAGCAAGACGGAGAGCGACATGACCGACCTCGACACCTTCCGTACCGAAACCCGCGCTTGGCTCGCGGAAAACTGCCCGCCCGAGATGCGCAAGCCCGTGCGTTCGGAGGACGACGTCTGCTGGGGTGGGCGCCAGTTCAAGCCTTCGAGCCCGGCGCAGAAGGAATGGCTCGACAAGATGGCGGCCAAGGGCTGGACCGTGCCGGATTGGCCCAAGGCGTATGGCGGCGGTGGCCTGTCACCCGCAGAGACGAAGATCCTGCGCGAAGAGATGGCGGCAATAAAGGCACGCAACCCGCTCAATTCGTTCGGGATCTCTATGCTCGGGCCGGCATTGCTGAAATACGGCACCGAGGAGCAGAAGCTCGATCACCTGACCAAGATCGCGCGCGGCGAGATTCGCTGGTGCCAGGGGTATTCGGAGCCGAATGCGGGGTCCGATCTTGCCGGGCTTGCCACCTCGGCGGAGGACAAGGGCGACCATTATCTCGTCAACGGGCAGAAGGTGTGGACGTCCTATGCCGACAAGGCCGACTGGATCTTCTGTCTGGTCCGCACCGACAAGACCTCGAAGCAGGGCGGGATCAGCTTCGTGCTGTTCGACATGGCGTCGCCCGGCGTGTCGACCAAGCCGATCCTGCTGATCAGTGGCAATTCGCCGTTCTGCGAGACGTTCTTCGACAATGTCGAGGTGCCCAAGGTCAACCGCGTCTACGAGGAGAACAAGGGCTGGGACGTCGCGAAATACCTGCTCGGGCATGAGCGCGAGATGATCTCGGGGATGGGGCTGGCGTCGAGCGGCGGCAATCCGCTGATCGACGGGGCGATCGCGACCGTCGGGCTTGGGCATGACGGGCGGCTCGCCGATCCGCTGCTGCGCGCGTCGATCGCGTTGTTCGAGGTGCGCGCGAAAGCGTTCGGGGCGATGTCCGAGCGGTTCATCGACGAGCTGAAGGCGGGCAAGGCGCACCCGGCCCAGCCGAGCATGATGAAATATTACGGCACCGAGCTGAACAAGGGTCGGTACGAACTGATGATGGCGGCGGGCGGGTCGGATGCGCTCGAATGGGACAGCGATCGGTCGCGCGGCGGGGCGATCCCGCGGTCTTGGCTGCGGACCAAGGCGAACTCGATCGAGGGCGGGACGAGCGAGATCCAGCTCAACATCATCGCCAAGCGGATCTTGGAATTGCCTGCCTGACCTTTGACCGTTCTCCCGCGAAAGCGGGAGCCCAGAATCACGAACGCTGCGCGTGGGGCTCCTGGGCCCCCGCCTCCGCGGGGGAACCAGAATGCCACTGTATCTAGACGACGACCAGACCGTCCTTCAGGACACCATTCGCGATTTCGTCGCGGAGCACGCGCCCGTGAGCCACATGCGGGCGTTGCGCGACGCCGACGATGCGACCGGCTTCTCGCGCGATCTGTGGAAGCAGTTCGCGGAGATGGGCTTTACCGGCATCCTGATTGGCGAGGACCAGGGCGGGCTAGGGCTTGGTCATGTCGAGGCGGGCGTGGTGCTGGAGGAGATCGGGCGCAATTTGTCCCCCTCCCCGTTCCTCTCCACCGCGGTCGCCGCAGTCGAGGCGCTCAAAGGCACGGGGCAGGCCGAACGCTGGTTCCCCGGCATCATCGCCGGCGAGACCGTGGCGGCACTCGCGATCGACGAGGGTGCCAAGCACCGCGATACCGTGGCGATGACCGCCGAACGGTCGGGCAACGGCTTCAAGCTGACCGGCGCCAAGCGGTTCGTCACGCACGGCCACACCGCCGACCTGATCATCGTCGCCGCGCGCACCGGCGGTAGTGCCGAGGACCAGGACGGCATCACGCTGTTCGCGGTGCCGAAGGATGCTGCCGGGCTGACCGCAAACGCCGAACGCCTCGCGGATTCGAGTTTGGCCGCGCGACTCGAGTTCGAGGGCGTCGAGGTCGATGCGGACGCGGTGATCGGTGAGGTCGATGCGGGCCGTACCCCGCTCGACCGCCTGCTCCGCGCCGGGCGGACCGGGGCGTCGGCGGAGCTGCTCGGCGTTGGCGGCGGGGCGATGGACATGACGATCGGCTACATGAAGGAGCGCAAGCAGTTCGGGATGCTGATTGGCAGCTTCCAGGCGCTCCAGCACCGTGCCGCGCATCTGTATTCGGAGATGGAGGTGGCGCGCGCCGCCGTGCTCAAGGCGCAGCAACTGCTCGATCTCGGCAGCGACCGCGCGGACGAGGCGGTGTCGGTGGCGAAGGCGATGACTGCGCTGGCGACGACGCTCAGCGTGCAGGAGGGCGTGCAGATGCATGGCGGCATCGGTATGACCGACGAATACGACATCGGCTTCTATATGAAGCGCGCGCGGGTGCTGGCCGAGATGTTCGGGGATGCGAACTTCCATGCGGATCGGCTGGCCGTAGCCGCGGGGTATTGACCGTAGGGTGTGCCCCCGCGAAGGCGGGGGCCCAGTCTGGGCACCCGCCTTCGCGGGTGAACACGGAGGTCAGATGAGCTTGGATACTGCCGATACGTCGCCCGAAGCTCTCGCGCAGGGGCTCGTCGACCTGCTCGAGATCGAGGAGGTCGATACCGATCTCTATGTCGGGAAGCGTCAGCCGGGCGGGGTCGGTCGCGTGTTCGGCGGGCAGGTGATCGCGCAGGCGCTGCAAGCCGCGCAACGCTCGACCGAAGGCCCAAAGGCCGCGCACTCGCTGCACGCGTATTTCATGCGGCCGGGCAACGAGGATTACCCGATCGTCTACCGCGTGGTGCGCGACTTCGAGGGCCGGAGTTTCGCTACCCGGCGCGTGATCGCGATGCAGAAGGGGCAGCCGATCCTCAACATGGCGGCGTCGTTCCAGACGCCCGAGGATGGACTCCACCATCAGGACGTCATGCCCGATGTCGCACCGCCCGAAGACCTGCGCTCCGATCGCGAACTGCGCCTGGAGAGCATCGACGGCATCCCCGAGAAGTTCCGCGCGCACATGCTGCGCCAGCGGCCGATCGAGATCCGTCCCGTCAACCCGCGCAGCTGGATCGAGCCGGTTCCGCAACCCGCGGCGCATGCCAACTGGTTCCGCCTGGTCGCGCCGATCGGCGACGACCCGGCGATGCACCGCGCGATCCTGTCCTATGCGTCCGACATGGCATTGCTCGGTACCGCGCTGCTGCCGCACGGCGTCAACTGGATCACGCCGGGGCTGCAGACCGCGAGCCTCGATCATTCGCTGTGGCTGCACGAGGATTTTCGCGCGGACGACTGGCTGCTCTACGCCTGCGACGCACCGTGGTCCGGACATGCCCGCGGGTTCAACCGCGGGCGTATCTTCTCGCGCGACGGCCGGCTCGTCGCCAGCGTCGCGCAGGAGGGGTTGATCAGGATGCGCCAGTAATCCGCGCGGTTACTTGCGCACCCAGACCTTCTCCCCGCCGATCCACGTCTCGCTGACCTTCGTCGCGCGCAGGTCGGTCGGCGAGGCCATCGTCGGGTCGCGGTCGACGACGATGAAGTCTGCGCGCTGGCCGGGCGCGAGCGCACCGAACTGCTTCTCCGCAAAGCCTGCATAGGCGGCCGCGCCGGTCATCGCCCACCACGCCTGTTCGCGCGTGACGAGTTCCTGCGGCTGCCACCCACCCTGCGGCTGCCCGTCAGCATCCTGACGCGTGAAGGCTGCCGCCCACGTCGCGAACGGATCGGGCTTCTCGACCGGGAAGTCGGTCCCGAAGGCGAGCTTCGCGCCGTTGGTGAGCATCGATTTCCACGCATAGGCACCGGCCAGCCGGTTCGGCCCTAGCCGTGCCTCGGCCATCGTCCGGTCGCTGGTTTCATGCGTAGGCTGCATCGAGGCGATGGTGCCGAACTTGCCGAAGCGCGGCAGGTCGGTCGGGTCGACGATCTGCGCATGCTCGATCCGCCAGCGGCGATCGCCGGTATAGGTCTCGCTCTCGACCTGGATCGCGTCGAGCACTTCCCGATTGGCCTTGTCGCCGATCGCATGGACCGCGACCTGGAACCCGTCCATCGCCGCCCGGCTCATCTGGTTCTGAAGCTGGTCGTCGGTCAGGAAGCCGAGCCCCGACTGGCCGGGCGCATCGGCATAGGGCTTCAGCAACCACGCACCGCGCGACCCGAGCGCGCCGTCTGCATAGAGCTTCACGCCGCCCATCCGCAGGTGATCATTGTACAGCCACGGCGTCGGCCCCTTGCCGCCGATCCGGCTCGCGGTCTCGACGCCCATCGCATAGCTCATGATGCGGACACGAAGCCCGCCGATGTCCGCCATCCGGCGATAGGTCAGCCAGTCGTCGAGCGTCGTACCCATGTCGGCGACCGCGGTGATGCCGTAGCCCAGGAGGATGCGTTGCGCCGTCAGGAACGCGGCATCGCGCTCCTTGGGAAGCGGTTGCGGCACGACCTTCTCGATCAGTCCTTGCGCGCCGTCGACGAATACGCCCGCGGGGGCGCCGCCGGTCTTCTCGATCCGTCCGCCCGCCGGCGATACGGTCGAGCCGGTGACGCCGGCCTCGCGCATAGCCTCGCGGTTCGCCCAGCCGGCATGGCCGTCCGCGCGCGACAGCCAGATCGGGTGGCCGCCGGAAACCGACTCAAGGTCGGCGGCGGTCGGGAAGCGACCCAGCCCCCACGCCTCCTGGTTCCAGCCGCGGCCCAGGACCCATTTGCGATCGGGGTTGCCGGCGATGTAGGCGGCGATCCGCGACTTCGCCTCGTCGAGCGACTTGGTCATCGACAGGTCGAGCGACAGCGCGCCGAAGCCCATCTCAAGGACGTGGCCATGCGCGTCGATGAAGCCCGGCAACACCGTCTTGCCACCCATGTCGACGCGCCAGTCGTACAGCGGCTTGCCGGCGTTCTTCTTCAATTCCTTGCGACTGAGCTTGGGGGCCTCCTCGCCAGGGGGGACGAGACGCGTGACGCGACCATCCTTGTCGACCAGGATCGCCTTGAAGTGGATCACGCGTCCGCCGTCAGCAATGGTGACACCGTTGACGTTGTCGACGATCCCGTCGGCAAGCGCGGGGGTTGGAAGCAGCGCGAAGATGGCTGCGGAGATCAGGTAACGCTTCACTTCGGCAATCTCCGTACCAGCGCGCTCGTATCCTGCCGAGCGCCGCCCATCGCCTGAACATCGGCGTAGAATTGATCGACCAGCGCCGCGACCGGCAGCACAGCGCCGTTGCGTCGCGCCTCGTCTAGGGCCAGCCCGAGATCCTTGCGCATCCAGTCGACCGCGAAACCGAAGTCGAACTCGTCCTTCGCCATCGTCGGCCAGCGATTGACCATCTGCCAGCTCTGCGCCGCGCCGCCCGAGATCGCCTCGAACACCTTGTCGAGATCGAGCCCGGAGTTTTGCGCGAACCGCAGCGATTCGGCGACGCCCTGGATCACGCCGGCAATCGCAATCTGGTTGCACATCTTGGTCGTCTGGCCCGCGCCTGCCTCGCCGACGTGAACGATGCGTGCGGCATAGACCTGCATAAACGGTTCGGCCTTTGCCATCGCCTCGGTCGAACCGCCGCACATGATCGAGAGCTTGCCGTTCTCCGCGCCAGCTTGTCCGCCCGATACCGGTGCGTCGACTACCAGCGTGCGCTCGCCCGCGAGCCGCCGCGCGATCGAGGCGGAGACCGTCGTGTGATCGACGAACACCGCGTCCTCGCGCATCGCCGCGAACGCACCGTCGTCGCCCAGAGTGACCGACGCCAGATCGTCGTCGTTGCCGACGCAGGCGAACACCGCGTCGGCATCCTTGGCCGCGGCAGCCGGCGTGTCGGCAACCTTGCCGCCATATTTATCGGCCCATGCCAACGCCTTGGCCTTAGTTCGATTATAGACGGTGACGTCGTGCCCTGCCGCGGCGAGGTGTCCCGCCATCGGCGCGCCCATGACGCCGGTTCCGATGAATGCCAGTTTTGCCATAGCGTCCGCGCATAAGCGGTGTTTCCCACGCGCGCCAGATGGTCTAGCGGGTCGGACATGGCTACCCACGCTGCCGTAGCGGCACCCACCCTCCCCGTCTCGATCGACGACGTCCGCGTCGCGCATGACCGGATCCGCGACTCGATCGTCCGCACGCCGACGCTGATCAGCAAGACGCTGAGCAAGATGACCGGCGCGACGGTGTATCTGAAGTTCGAGAACCTCCAGTTCACCGCGGCGTACAAGGAGCGCGGCGCGCTCAACACGCTGTTGCAGCTGTCGGCCGAAGCGCGCGCGAAGGGCGTCATCGCCGCGTCGGCGGGCAATCACGCGCAGGGCCTCGCCTATCATGCCAACCGCCTGGGCATTCCGACGACGATCGTGATGCCGACCAACACGCCGACCGTGAAGGTCATGCAGACCGAGGGCCACGGCGCCAACGTCGTGCTGCACGGCGAGACGTTCGACGCGGCCTATGCCCACGCTCGCATCCTCGAAGGCGAGTGCGGCTTCACCTTCGTCCACCCGTTCGACGACCCGCGCGTCATCGCAGGGCAGGGCACCGTCGCGATCGAGATGCTGCAGGACGTGCCGCAGCTCGATACTCTGGTCATCCCGATCGGCGGCGGCGGGCTGATCTCGGGCATGTCGACGGTCGCGCGAGCTTTGAGCGAAGCGCCGGGCGGTCACCCGATCGAGGTCGTCGGCGTGCAGGCCGAGTTGTTCCCGTCGATGTACAACCGCATCAACGGCACGGACATGGCGTGCGCGGGCGATACGCTGGCCGAGGGCATCGCGGTCAAGGAGCCGGGCGCGATCACCTCGAAGATCGTCGCCGAACTGGTCGACGAGATCGTCCTCGTCAGCGAACGCAGCCTGGAAGAGTCCGTCAGCCTGCTGCTCCAGATCGAGAAGACCGTGGTCGAGGGCGCCGGTGCCGCCGGGCTCGCCGCGCTGCTCTCGCATCCCGAGCGGTTCGCGGGCAAGACCGTCGGCATCGTGCTGTGCGGGGGCAATATCGATACGCGCCTGCTCGCCAACGTGCTGTTGCGCGATCTGGCGCGGTCGGGGCGGCTCGCGCGGTTGCGCATCCGGTTGCAGGACAAGCCCGGCGCGCTGTTCCATGTCGCGCGGATCTTCGACCAGGAACGCGTCAACATCATCGAGATCTATCACCAGCGCGTCTTCACGACGTTGCCGGCGAAAGGGCTCATCACCGACATCGAATGCGAGCTCCGCGACCGGGCGCACCTCGATCGGCTGGTGGGGGCATTGCGGGCTGGCGGGTACGAGACGTCGACCGTCGAGCTGGCGTGATCCCATTCTGATACGGCGATTTACCGCGTTTACCGACATTCGTGGTAAACCGATTGCACGTCGCCGCAGGGCGGCCATATACGGGGCGACGCGGCTGCTCGCGCCTGCCTGAAGGACTTTCCGCTCGGTGACCGCGCCCTTTCGTTTCCCGCGCTTCTTCGTCACCAGCCCTGCGCCGTGCCCGTATCTGCCGGATCGTCAGGAGCGAAAGGTGTTCACCGAACTGACCGGTCCGCACGCGAACGAACTGAACGATGCGCTCGGCCGGATCGGCTTTCGTCGCAGCCAGGGCGTGGCGTATCGGCCGTCCTGCTCGGGGTGTACGGCGTGCGTCTCGGTCCGCGTGGTGACCGATGAGTTCGTGCCCAACGCGACCCAGCGCAAACTGCTGAAGCGGCTCGGCGATATCGAGATTACCGCGTGCAAGGCTTGGGCGACCGACGAGCAGTTTCAGTTGCTCCGCCGTTACCTCGGCACGCGCCATCCCGGTGGCGGGATGGCCGGGATGGACGAAGACGACTATGCCGACATGATCGAGCATTCGCCGGTCAATTCGGTGATCGTCGAGTACCGCGATCGGTCGGTCGACGGCGTGCCGGGAGCGCTGATTGGCGCCTGCCTGACCGATCGCCAGGCGGACGGCCTCTCGATGGTCTACAGCTTCTTCGCGGCCGACGACACGTCGCGACCGGGGCTCGGCAACTTCATCATCATGGACCATATCCTGCGCGCCCGCGATGCGGGGCTGCCGTACGTGTATCTCGGATATTGGGTAAAGGGCTCGCCGCGGATGGAGTACAAGACGCGGTACCGGCCGCTGGAAGTGTTGGGCCCGGCGGGGTGGCGGCGGCTGGAGGATGTGGATCTGGTAACGCCGCCAGCACGGGTCGCGGCACTGGCGTAACCCACGTCTTGTTCTTCCTGCCAAGGCAGGGAGCCAAGTCTGGGTCCCTGCTTTCGCAGGAAAGCAACCTCAGTCCTCGCGTTGGACCACCACGTCGACGTCGAGTTCCTCGCCACCCTCGCCCAGCCGCGAGCCCGCCACCGGCGCCGCTCCCGCCGCATCGAGCGCCATCGCGACGCGAACGTAATGCTCCTCCGGCGACATCCCCGTGCAGGGATCGAAGCCTACCCAGCCCAGCCCGTCGACGAACGCCTCCGCCCAGCCGTGCGGCGTGGGCAGATGCACGACCTCGTGATCGTTGTGATGATAGCCGGACACATACCGCGCGGGCGCGCCGAGCGAGCGTGCGGCGACCGCGAACATCTGCGCCATGTCACGCGGCGTCGCGCTGTCCTCGCGAAATGCCGCGGCGGCGGTCCGCCCCGGTTCCGGACGACCGGCATCGAAGACGAACTGCTTGTGCAACGCGCGGTTCAACCGGTGCAGCGCCCCGATCCGGTCGCGCGCGCCGACCGCCGCATCGGCAGCGAACTCGGCGATCGTCGCATCCGGCGCCGTAGCCTCGGTCGAGCGCAGATAGACCGCGGGCGGCAAGGTCTCGTGGACGCCGTGCAATACGCCGTCCGAATGGCTGGTCAGCACCTCGCCCGTCACGGTGATCTCGATCCCGTCGACCGGCCCCTCGGCGTACAACATCGTCACCGCGTTGCCGAAGCCGTCCCTGCCCGGCCGCAGCCTGGCGTCGCAATCGACGTCGATCCGCCACGACGCCACGGTCTGGTCATGCGTGTTCTCGGGCGTCAGCCGGAGCATCTGGACGAGCCGGCCCTGCGGCTGGCTGAAGCGGTAGATCGTGTGGTGATCGATCGACAATCGCATCAAAGGAACTTGAACTGGCGACCAATCGCGCCGTGCAGCAGCGCGTTCTCGGCGATGAAGGCTTGCAGATACTGATGCAGCCCCGACGAGATCACTTCGCCGGATCGGGTCTTACCCATCCGGCTCGCGCGCATCCGTGCCATCCTGTCCGCCTCCCCGTGGTTGCCCGTGCGTTTCGCCAGCAGGTTCAGCACGTCGACCGTCTCTTCGACCGACGCGGCGAGGCTTCGCGGGAGTTCCGCGCGGGCCAGCAACAGGTCGATGACGTCGGCAGGCCGCAGACCGTCATTATACAGCCAGCGATAGGCGGTCACCGCGGAGACGGTCTGGAGGATCGTCGTCCACTGGTCGCGATCAATTGCACCGCCCAGGCGTTCGCCCTCAGGCAACAGGATGTGGTATTTGACGTCGAGCAGACGCGCGGTGTTGTCCGCGCGCTCGACCGCCTGTCCGAGGCGGATAAACCACGTCGTCTGGTTGCGCAGCATGCGGTGGACCGCGCCCTCGAACCCGCGTGTCTCGTTCTTGACAGCCTCGACCAGGTTCATCTGGTCGGTCGTGCTGCGCGGCGTCGTCCGGTTCTCGAACAGCAGCCACGCGCGATTTATCGCGGTCCAGGCCTCGCGGGTCAGCGCAGTACGCACTGCCTTGGCGTTGTTGCGCGCCATGTCGACGCAGCGGACGATCGAACCGGGATGACTCGAATCGAGCGTCAGGAAGCGGACCACCTCGGTCTGGGTCATGCCGGCGCCGAGCGCAGCGAACGGCTCCTCGGTTTCGGTGACGGCGAGTGCGGACGCCCACGCCGCTTCGCCGGCCGGCTGGGAAGACAGCACATCGAGGCGTACGGTGGCCTCGACCAGCCGCGCGATGAAGTCGGCGCGCTCGAAATAGCGCCCGAGCCAGTAAAGCGACGATGCGGTGCGCGAGAGCATCAGGAGTCCGCTCCCGGCGATGGCAGCATCGTACCGAGCGATTGCGACATGCCACCCATCGTCTGCGTCATCCCGCCCGCCGCTATGCGCTGCGATTGATCCGCCATCAGCACGAAACTGTCCTTGGTCCCGCCACCCTGGCTCGAATTGACCACCAGCGATCCCTCCTTGAGCGCAACGCGCGTCAGGCCTCCGGGCACGACTTGCACGCCCTTCGAGCCGGTCAGGACGAACGGGCGGAAATCGACGTGCCGGGGGCTCAAACCGCCGTCCGCCATCGTCGGAACGGTGGACAGGGCAAGCGTGGGCTGTGCGATGTAGCGATGCGGTTCGGCGATCAGCGCGGCGCGGAAATCCTCGATCTCCTGCTTCGACGCGGTCGGGCCGACCAGCATGCCGTAGCCGCCAGAGCCGTCGACCAGCTTGACGACGACATGTTCTAGGTTGTCGAGGACGTACTTCAGCGCCTGCGGTTCGCGGCAGCGCCAGGTCTCGACGTTGCGGAGCTTGCACTCGCCGCCCGAGTAGAATTTCACGATGTCGGGCATGTAGCTGTAGATCGCCTTGTCGTCGGCGATGCCGTTGCCCGGCGCATTCATGATCGCGACGTTGCCCGCCGCATAGGCTGCGATGAGCCCGGGCACGCCGAGCGCCGAATCCGGACGGAACACGAGCGGATCGAGATAGTCGTCATCGATCCGGCGATAGATCACGTCGACCTTCACCCGGCCGGCGATCGTCCGCATCCACACGACGTCGTCGTCGACCACGAGATCCGCGGCCTCGACGAGCTCGATCCCCATCGAATCCGCTAGGAAGCTGTGCTCGTAATAGGCGGAGTTGTAGTGACCGGGGGTCAGCAAAACACACGTCGGGTTGGAGCCGGTGCCGTGCGGCGCGACCGACTTCATCGTCTCGAGCAGGCGGTCGGGATAGCTGTCGACCGCCGCCACACGGAATTCGCGGAAGAGTTCGGGGCAGAGGCGAAGCATCGCCTCGCGGTTTTCGAGCATGTAGCTGACACCGGACGGCGTTCGCGCATTGTCCTCGAGCACGAAGAAGTCGTCGGGCCCGGTGCGGACGAGATCGATGCCGCAGATATGCGCCCAGATGCCATGCGGCGGCCGCATGCCGGCGATCTCCGGCCGGAACTGCGCGTTGCCGAGCACGAGGTCCTCGGGGAGGATGCCCTCCTTCAGGATGCGTCGTTCGCCGTAGATGTCGTCGAGGAACGCGTTGATCGCCTCGACGCGCTGGACCAAGCCCTCCGAAAGCCGCGTCCATTCGTCGTGGAGGAACACGCGCGGGACGATGTCGAACGGGATGATCCGCTCGGCCGCCTCGTTTTCGCCGTACACCGCAAAAGTGATCCCGAGCTGCCGGAACGTCGTCTCGGCAGCTTCCTGACGGCGACGCAGTTCGGCGTCAGGCGTATCCTCGATCCACTTGCACAATGCCGCCAGTTCGGGCCGGGCGGTCGTATCGCCCGGTGTCCCCATGATTTCGTCGAACGCTTGTTTCCCCATCGAAACGGTCAATTCCCCATCAAGCGTTGCGGTTCCATGCTGCAACGCATCGCTGCGCTGCACAAGTCCTTCTGTGTACTGGTATTCACCCGATCCTCCCCCATCGGGAAGAAGATCGTATCTTAGGCGCCCAGGCCTTCGAGCAGGCCTGGCGTGAGGACCTGCGGGAGGACGGTGGGTTCGGCTGCGCCCGGCGCGTAGTATAGATACAGCGGCACGCCGGCGCGGTTGTGGCCCTGGATGAAGCGGCCCATCACTGGGTCGCCGTCGGTCCAGTCGCCGATCAGCGCCGCGACGTTGTGCTTGGCGAAGGCGTCGCGGACGCCGGCGGTGTCGATCGCCGCCTTCTCGTTGACCTTGCACGTCAGGCACCAGTCGGCCGTGAAGTACACGAATACCGGACGCTTCTCGGCGCGCAGCGAGGCGAGCTTGGCCTCGGTGAACGCCTCGTCGCCTGCGGTGGCGGTCTTGGCGGCGACCGGCGGCGCGCGTGAGATTAGCACCGCGCTGCCGACGAACACGACGAGCAGCAGAACCTGCGCCACCACGCCGAACGACTTGCCCTTGCGCTGGCGCGAGCCGCCGATCCACAGCACCGCGCCGATCGCCAGCACCGCGACCAGCGCGAGCGTCAGCGTGTCCACCCCGGTCTGGCGCCCGAGCACCCAGCCGAGCGCGATCGCAGTCAGGAACATTGGCACCGACAGGATGTGTCGGAACGTCTCCATCCATGCGCCGGGCTTTGGCAGCCACCGCCGCCACGCAGGGATGAACCCGATCGCAAGGAACGGGAGCGACAAGCCGATCCCGAGCCCGCCGAACACGGCGAGCGCCGCCGGCCACGGCAGCACCAGCGCCGCGCCGAGCGCTGCGCCCATGAACGGACCGGTGCACGGCGTCGCGATGAACGCCGCCAGCGCGCCGGTCGCGAACGCGCCGCTCGCTCCACTCTCACCTGCGAAGCGCGGGGTCGGCACCTCGAACAGCCCGGCGAGGTTGAACGCGATCGCGGTGCTCAGCAGTAGCAGTGCGACGATCGCGCCGGGATGCTGCAACTGGAACGCCCAGCCGACCGCCGATCCGCCTGCGCGCAAGGCCAGGATCGCACCGCCGAGCCCGAGGCAGACCAGCACGACGCCCGCGGTGTAGGCCAAGGCTTCCCCCCGCGCGTCCTTCTCGCTCGCGCCGCCACGGGCGAGGCTCAGTGCCTTGAGGCTGAGGATCGGGAAGACGCACGGCATGATGTTGAGAATCAGCCCGCCGAGCACTGCGCCGGCGAATGCGATCAGCGCAGTCAGCCAGAGGCTCTCGCCGCTCGCGCTGGTCGCATCGCCGCCGGCCGCTTCGGCCACCGCACCGGGCGTTGCCTTGACGCCGAGCCCCTGACCGTCGCCGATCCGGAGCACGCCCTCGATCGGTCCGCCAGCCTTGGCGTTCGCGGCGACCTTGGTACTGATCGTCAGTCGGTCGCCGTCGCGCGTGACCGCCTGAGCCGCGCCATTCTCGATCGCGCCGGTGGTGACCGGGAAGAAATACGCCTTGTCGATCTTTGCGCCTGCGGGGAACGGCACCGCGATCCGCATCGTCCCGTTGCTCGTGGCGTAGGTCGCGCCGGCATCGAGCGGCTTGGGGATCGCCTGACGCCAGCCCGCGAACTCGGCGGCCCGCGATGGCGCGCCATCACCGATCGTGAGGTCGAGCGAGAGCGCCTTCTCTTCGGGTACGCAGATCGTCGCCGAGCAGACGAGGTAGCTCGTCTTCAGGCGGATGGAGAATTTCGACCCCGCCGCCAGCCCCGCCGGAACCTGGATCGTCACGACCGGCGCATAGGGCGCCTCGTAGACATAGTTCATCAGGCCAGCGATCAACAGCGTCGTCGGCACCGGCCATTCGGGCTCGCCCGCCTTTGCGCCTGTCGGCAAGGTCCAGTCGAACGTCGCCGGAAAACCCGCGTCGCCGGGGTTGCGCCAATAGCCGTGCCAGCCAGTCTCGGGCGTCGTCGCGAGCGCGATCGTCAGCGGCGCGCCGGCCTTCGGGTGATCGCTTTCGGCCACCAGCTTCATCATCAGATGCTGGCTGGAGCCGTTCAGCGATTCCGCAATCGCGGGCGCGCTTGCCAGCCCGCAGACGGCCAGCAAGACCGTCATCACGGCGCAACGTAATCCGCGCATGGCCATCCTTGTTTCGTTCATCGCACAAAGCCATAGCGGTGACGATCTCGTATTGCACTTCAAAGCGACGGCCGCGCTCGATGGTCATCGCTGTCTAAAGGACTGTTCGTGAAAGCACTTATCGCCGCGCTCCTGCTGACTTCGGCCGCTTCGGTCTCTGCCCAGACGGCGGCGTCCCCCGCGGCGACCCCCACGACTCCGCCAAAACTGATCGTCGCGATCTCGGTCGACCAGTTCGCCGCCGACCTGTTCCAGCAATATCGCAATCACTATACCGGCGGCTTCACCCGGTTGCTGAACGGCGCGGTGTTCCCGAGCGGGTATCAGAGCCATGCCGCGACCGAGACGTGCCCCGGTCACTCGACGATCCTGACCGGGATGCGGCCCGCGCATACCGGGATCATCGCCAACAACTGGGTCGATCAGCGCGCCGGGCGGCCCGACAAGATCGTCTACTGCTCGGAGGACGAGCGCGTCACCGGCAGCACGCACGACAGCTACACCGTGTCCGACATGCATCTGAAAGTGCCGACGCTGGGCGAGATGATGAAGGCGCGCGATCCGCGGACGCGGTCGGTGTCGGTCGCCGGAAAAGACCGCGCGGCGGTGATGATGGGCGGCCACAAGGTCGACGAGCTCTGGTGGTGGGACGGCAAGACGTACGTTTCGTATGCCGGTCGCGCGGTGCCGCCGGCAGTGCAGCGGACGCGCGACGCGGTCGCCGCGCTCATCGCCAAGCCGCAGGCGGCGCTCCCCCTGCCCGGCTATTGCGCAGGTGTGAACCATCCGATCGTGATCGCGGGCAAGACCTACGGCCAGGGGCGCTTCGAGCGCGAGGCCGGCGACGCGAAGGGGTTCCGCGTGTCGCCGGCATCCGACGCCGCGGTGTTCGCAATGGCGGCGGCGCTGGTGCAGGACATGAAGCTCGGCAAGGGGCCGCAGACCGACATCATCGATATCGGCGCGTCGGCGACCGATTATGTCGGGCATACCTACGGCACGCAGGGCACCGAGATGTGCATCCAGATGGCCGAGCTCGACAAGACGCTGGGCGATTTCTTCGCGGTGATGGATGAAACCGGCGTCGATTACGAGGTGGTGCTGACCGCCGACCACGGCGCGCATGACGCGACCGAGCGCCAGCAGCAGCGTGCGATGCCGATGGAGGCGCACATGGACGAGAACGTCCTCGCCAAGCAGGTCGGCACTGCGATCGCCAAGGACATGGGGCTGCCGGGGAGCGTGCTGCTGGGGACGGAAGGCGACGTGTATATCGACGACACGCTGCCGGCGAAGACGCAGGCGAAGGTGCTTGCGGAGGCGTTGCGTCGGTATCGCGCGATGCCGCAGATAGCGGGTGCCTACTCGGCAGCGGAGATCATGGCGACGCCGATGGCGAAGTCTCCGCCTGAGACGTGGACGCTGATCGAGCGGGTGCGGGCGTCGTTCTATCCCGAGCGGTCCGGTCAGATGGTGGTGCTGCTCAAGCCGCGCGTGACGACGATCGTGTCGCCGGCGGGTGGCTATGTGGAGACGCACGGGTCGCCGTGGGATTACGACCGTCGCGTGCCGATCCTGTTCTGGCGCAAGGGGATGACCGGGTTCGAGCAGCCGCTGTCGGTGGAGACGGTGGATATCGTGCCGACCTTGGCGGCGACGATCGGGTTGCCGGTTAGTGGGCTAGACGGGCGGTGCCTAGATCTCGATCCGAGTGCTGCGAGTACGTGCGCTAACTGAGCACCGCGCCTTACCGACAAGCTTGTTCTTCCGCGAAGGCGGGGGAACAAGCTGGACTCCCGCCTTCGCGGGAGAACAAATCTTTTGGGTGGGCGCTGCTTCCCTCGAAAACCGTCATCCTAGCGAAAGCTGGGATTTCCTCATGACCGCGCGAGCCCATCCCAACCGGGATACCGCAGGTTTCGCTGGGGTGACGAACAGTGGGTAGACGCGGACCAACTCAGCGCGTCTCGAACGGCCGCAACCCTGCCCCCAGACGGTTCGCCCCGATTACCAGCTTGTCGTGGCTATAGTCCGCGACGAATGCCGGGCTGGTCGCATCGCCGGGCGACAACCGCGCATCATTCCCTTCGATCCGCAACCCGGTCGAGCCGAACGTCTTGGCCTCTGCCGCCACGACGATCAGGCCGCTGTGATTCTCCTTGTGCGAACCCTGCACGAACGTGTTGCGTGCGATCAGGCCGGTGCCGCCATCGGACAGATCGATCATGTAGTTCGTCTTGCGGCCACCCGTATCGTCGAAGCTGTTGTCGGTGATCGTCACCGTCGGGCTACGCAGCTTGACGTAATGCCCGCCAGTGCCGCGCTCGAACCGCGAGTTGGTCACCGTCACGCTGCCGTCATTGGCGAGGTAGATCGCATGCGAACAGCCCGGCGAGACGTCGCACTGGCCCAGCCCGGAGAAGGTGGAGCGATCGACCGTGATCCGCTTAGTCGTCGGCCCGCCGCCCAATATGCCTTCCTGGCTGTTGAGGAACATCGAGTTGGTCACCGTGAGGTTGCCCATTTCGATCCGGATACCGGCGCCATTGCCGTCGCGCACGCTGTACCCGCGAAAGACGATGCCATCGACCGCCGAGCCGAGCCCGCGCAGGACGAACGCTGCCTTCCCCTCGCACGCGACGCTGTCGAAGATGGCGGTCCCGGGCTGTACGGCCTTGAAGGTGATGTGCCCGCCCGCCTGCACCGCGCACTGCCGGTACGTGCCGGGCGCGATCAGGATCGTCGCCGTGCCCTGCTGGATCGACGACACCGCGTCCTGGAGGTTCGCGAACCCCTGGCCGTTGACGGTGAACGGCGCATTGGTCTGCGCCAGCGCCGGGACGGAGAGCAGCGCAAGCGCCAGCAACGATCGTTTCATGGGACGTCCTTTCACGGTCACGATGCGCCTACCAGCCGGGGCGGTACGATGCGGCTCGAGGACTATCACCCGCGATCGATCGGCCCAACACCCGCCAGCACACTGCGTGTCCCGGAATGGCGCAAAAGGTTCGGTTCAATCCCGTCGCAACGGCGTATTGCCGCTACCGTCCGATCCGCATAATACCGCTACCGTAACAAAGCCGGCGGGGGGAACCGATCGGCGCGGGGGATCCACATGCACGCCATGACGCCGACGGAGGTCTTCCTCCTCGCGATACTCATCATCTTCACCGTGCCGTATCTGGTGTGGAGGCTTGGGCGGACCGATTACTGGGCGCCGCTGGTGGTCGTGCAGATCTTCGGCGGCATCCTCCTCGGGCCGGGGGTGCTCGGCGCGGCGTATCCCGACTATTACGCGACGGTCTTCACGCCTGCGACGTTGGGCTCGCTGAACGGCATCGCGTGGTGGGCAGTCATGATGTTCGTGTGGGTCGCCGGTATCGAACTCGATCTCGGCGAGGCGTGGAAGCGCCGCGGAGAGACCGGCGTGACGGCGGGGCTGGCGCTCGCAGTGCCGCTGATCACCGGCAGCATCGCGGCGGTGCTGATGTTGCGCTACCCAGGGTGGCGTGGGCCGGACGGCGCGACATGGCAGGTGGTGCTCGGTATCGGCATGGCGTGCGCGGTCACCGCCCTGCCGATCCTTGTGCTGTTTCTCGAAAAGCTCGACGTGCTGCGCGAGCCGATCGGCCAGCGGATCCTGCGCTATGCGAGCCTCGACGACATCGCGATCTGGGGCGTCCTCGCGCTGATCCTGCTCGACTGGGAGCGTGTCGGTCGTCAAGGCGGCTTCCTGGTCGGATTCGCCGTGGCGACGCTGATCGTGCGGAAACTGATGGCGCGGATCGAGGAGCGTGATCGCTGGTATGTCAGCCTGATCTGGCTGGCCGGCTGCGGGTTCGCGGCGGACTGGGCGGGGCTGCACTTCATGGTCGGTGCGTTCCTGTCGGGCGCGGTGCTCGATTCGAAATGGTTCACGACCGCGAAGATGGACCAGTTCCGTCACTTCGTGCTGCTCGCGGTGATGCCGGTGTTCTTCCTGTCGACCGGGTTGAAGACGCAGTGGGCGGTCGGCGGTTACGCGGTGTTCGGCGCGGCGGCGTTGCTGCTCGTCGCCTCGGTAGGCGGCAAGCTGGCCGGGGTTCATGCCGCCGGGCGTATCCTGAAGTGGCGGCCGGGCGAGGCTTCGGCGATCGGCTGGCTGCTTCAGACCAAGGCGCTGATCATGATCATCTTCGTCAACATCCTGCTGGATAAGAAGATCATTACGAATGAGACGTTCACCGCGCTGCTATTGATGGCGCTGGCCAGCACGATGCTAACGGTGCCGATCGTTGCGCCGAAGTTGAAGAAGCTGGCGGGGTTGGTGGGGAAGAGCGCCTGAGCAAACTAAGCAGCGAGCATCCCGATACTGTTCCCCCGCGAAAGCGGGGGTCCAGGAGCCAAGACCGGTATCGTTCGCAACCCTGGGCTCCCGCCTTCGCGGGAGAACGAAGAAAATAGGTCAGCCTCCCGCGTTCAGCAGGTCGTGGCGTTTCAGCGCATGACGGAGTTGGTCGTAGCTCAGGCCTAGTGCTTCAGCTGTGGCGCGCTGGTTGAAGCGGTGTTCCGACAGCGCGCGCGAGAGCAGATCGCGTTCGAAGCGGGAGACGCGGGACTTGAAGTCCGAGGGGCCTTCTTCGCACGCGACGACCGGGTCTTCGCCTTCCTCCGGTTCGGCGGGACGCGGCGCCACAACCATAGGCTTAGGCGCGGTCGAAGCACCGGGCCGGTGTGGCGACTGGAACGGGTCGATCTCGATCGCGTCGATCGGCCCCGCCTGTTCCCAGCGATACACCGCGCGTTCGACGACGTTGCGGAGTTCGCGGACGTTCCCCGGCCAGCGATAGGCTATCAGCGCATCCATCGCCGCCGGGCCAAACCCCTCCCAGCGCTCGCGGCCGAGCTCCGACGCCATCCGCCGGCCGAAATGCTCTGCCAGCACCACAACGTCCCCGGTCCGCGCGCGCAGAGGCGGCAACGTCACCACCTCGAATGACAAGCGGTCTAGCAGATCGGCACGAAACTCGTGCCGGTCGACCTTGTCCGGCAGATGCTCGTTGGTCGCCGCCACGATCCGCACATCGACGCGCATCGGCCGCGATGAGCCGATCCGCGTGATCTCGCCATATTCGACCGCGCGCAACAGCCGATCCTGCGCGGCCATCGACAGCGTGCCGAGTTCGTCGAGGAACAGCGTGCCGCCATCGGCCTCCTCGAACCGCCCTACCCGCGCCTTGGTCGCACCGGTGAACGCGCCCGCCTCGTGTCCGAACAATTCCGCTTCGATCAGCGTCTCGGGCAGCGCCGCGCAGTTCATGATGACCAGCGGCTGATCCCACCGCGGCGACAGGCGGTGGAGGCGTTCGGCGACCAGTTCCTTGCCCGTGCCACGCTCGCCGATCACCAACACCGGGCGATCCAGCGCCGCCGCCCGCGATGCGCGTTCGAGCGCCGCCATGAACGTGCCGGACTCGCCGATGACCTGGGTTGTTCGCTCCATGGCGAAGATGTGGCGCGAATTCCCAACTCTTGGCAAGCTTCCGGTACCGACCCAGCGGCGAGAATCGCGCAAACCCCTGCAATTCCGCCATTTTCGAAACTGGCACGAGAGATGCAAAGCTTCAGGCAACCCGCCGAATAGCGGAACCAACCATCCTTAAAGGGGACCCACCATGTTCAACACCAACATCGCCCGCACCGTCGCCGCTACCCTCTGCACCATCGTCGTCAGCGCAACCTGCGTCCTCGGCGCAGTCGGCCCCGCGATCGCAACCAACGCAACGCCCATCGCGGCAACCACCGCAATCGTGGCATAAGACCCCGACGGACTCGCTGAGAGCCTCGGGCCGACCCCTGGAGTAGGATTTACATGGGCATCTTTTCCCGCACCCGCGACATCGTCGCCGCCAACTTCGCCGATCTCATCGAGAAGGCCGAAGATCCGTCGAAGATGATCCGCATGATCATCCTCGAGATGGAGGAGACTTTGGTCGAGGTTCGCGCCTCCGCCGCGCGCACCATCGCCGACCAGAAGGAGATGCGCCGCCATATCTCGAAGTTGGAGCAGCTCCAGGACAACTGGACCGAAAAGGCCGAATTGGCGCTGAGCAAGGACCGCGAGGACCTCGCCAAGGCAGCCCTGGTCGAGCGCCAGAAGGCATTCGACATGGCCGAGCAGTTGAAGGCCGAGGTCGGCGTGCTCGACGATGCGCTCCGCGCGTCGGAGGAGGACATCGCCAAGCTCCAGACCAAACTTCGCGAGGCACGCACCAAGCAGAACGCGGTGCAGACCCGGCTGGAAAGCGCGAACAACCGGACGCGACTTCGCGAGATGTACAACGGCCCGAAGACGCACGAGGCGTTCAGCCGCTTCGACATCCTCGACCGCCGCGTCGACGAGGCCGAGGGCCGCGCGGATGCGATGGGGCTCGGGGTCGTCAAGACGCTCGAAGAGGAAATCGCCGAGCTGCGCAGCAACGACAAGGTCGATGCCCAGCTCGCCGCGCTGAAAGCGCGCATGAAGAAGGACGATTGAGATGGATGACCTGATGCCCGTTCTCGTCTGCGCCGTGCTCTTCATCGGGCTGCCGTGGGTGATCCTGCACTACATTACCAAGTGGAAGCAGGCGCCGCGGATCACCGAAGAGGATGAACGCCTGCTCGACGAGATGCAGATGCTCGCCCGCCGCCTCGAAGACCGCGTGATGACCGTCGAACGGATCATCGCCGCCGATAACCCCGACTGGAAGCCGGGCCTCGGCACGACGCAATCGCCGTATCTGTCGGACCATCAGTCCGACCGCACTTCTGATCGGAGGAACTGAGATGTCCGGCAGCCGCACACAGTTTTACCTCGATAAGCAGAATGCCAAGTGGAAGGGCGTCTGCGCCGGGATCGCCGACTATACCGGCGTCGATGCGCTCTTCGTCCGGGTCGGCATGGTCGTCCTGACGCTCGCCGGGGGCTTTCCCTGGACGCTGCTGGCCTATTGGATGGTGGCCTGGATGGGGCATGCCAAGCCGATCGGGCTGTACGAGACACCCGACGACGCGAAGTTCTGGCAGGGCGTCCGCTCGAACCCAAAGCGCTCGACCGCCGAGGTCCGCAGCAAGTTCCGCGACATCGACCGCCGCCTCGCCGACATCGAGACGCACTATACCAGCCGCTCAAGCAACAGCCTCGCGGCAGAGATCGACAGCCTGCGCTGAGACGCGGCGTCAACAGGGAGAATGACTATGGCTTGGGGTGGACCAGGTTTCATTATCGCCATTATCGCGATCACGACCGTCGGCTGGATCGTCAACAACTGGATCCGTACGAAACACGGCTATCCGCCGAGCGACGACTGGGGCAGCTCGATGAACTGGGGCGGCGGGCACAAGCAGGACCCGGCTGGCGAACGAAAGGTCGAACTGCTCAGCAGCGAGAATGAGCGCCTCACCGGCCAGGTTTCCCGCCTCGAGGAGCGGATCGCGGTCCTCGAGCGCATCGCCACCGATCCCGCCGAGCGCACCGCTCGCGAGATCGACGCCCTCCGCGACCGCTGAAGGACACGATCATGCTCAGCCCCTTGCTCATCCCGATCCTCGGCATCTGCTGCGGACTGCTCGCGATCTTCGGCGGTGTCTTCGTCAGGCCCTGGTTCGCGTATCGGCATCGCCGCATGGAACTCGACGCGCAGATGATCGCCGAGAAGTCCGCGCAATATGCGGCGCATACCGACCGCCTCGAACAGCGCGTCCGGGTGCTCGAACGGATCGTCACCGACCGCGGGATCGAGCTCTCGAACGAGATCGATTTGCTCCGCGATACGGGTCCCGCGACCGAACGCCTGGCCAACTAGACCGACCCGTTAGGAGACAAGATCATGAATGGTGGACAGGTGATGGTCGTGATGATCGTCCTGATCGTGATGATTACCGGCATCTTCAAATCGCGCCTCAAGAGTGCGCGACACGGCGAGGCGCAGTCGCTGATGAACGATCCCGAGGCAGCCCGCCTCCGCGACGAGGTGCAGCAGATGAAGGAGCGGATCCAGGTGCTTGAGCGCGTGATTACCGACAACCACAAGAGCGTCGATCTCGACCGAGAGATCGAACGGCTCCGCGACCGCTAGAGGAGGCGGACATGATCGAAGCGAACCTTTACATCACGCTCGCGCTGGCGAGCCTTGCGGGCCTCGCGATGATTGTCGCAGGCGGATTGGCCGGATGGCGCGGGTGGCTCTCACTGCGGCGGATGGAACTGGACCAGATGCAGGACGGTCGCATGCCGGTCGCGGTATCGACCGGATCGCGGATCGAGATCGCGGATCTGAAGGAGCGGATCAAGAAGCTCGAGGCGATCGCTGCCGGGGTGGATCTTTAAGCCTCGCCAAAACCACACGACCACCCCGGCGAAGGCCGGGGCCCAGTTGGTGAGGTGGCAATAATGGCGGACCGCACCTGGCCATCGCCGTCCCCCAACTGGGCCCCGGCCTTCGCCGGGGTGGTATTAACCAAAGATACGCCTCTGGTTTGTTCCGCGGTGTTGAAGCGCTGAAGCCGAACCGCTACCGACCACCCAATGCCCACTCTCACCGACATTCGCGAGGAATACGACTTCCTCGAACCCGACGATCGTTACCGCCTGTTGATCGACCTCGGCAAAGAGCTCGAACCGATGCCGGATGCGCTCAAGACCGATGCGACGTTGGTGCGGGGGTGTTCGGCGTCGGTTTGGGTCTATCCGACCACGACCGATGATGGCCGGCTCCACTTTCTCGCGGATTCGAATGCGGCGATCACCAAGGGGATCATCGCGCTGGTGTTGCTGACGGTGCAGGATCAGACTCCCGGCCAGATCGTGTCGACCGACATCAAGGCGGAACTGGCGCCGTTCGATCTGAGCAAGCAATTAAGCTCGAACCGGACTCAGGGTATCCCGAACATGATCGCATTGATCCGGGAGACGGCCGAGCGGTACGCAGGGTAACGCGAGAACCGTGCCCTCACCCTTCCCACCCGGCAAGCGCCGGGCGGGCCCCTTCCCTCTCCCCTCAGGGGAGAGGGAGAGACGCCGGAGGCGGCGAGGGTGAGGGCACGCTGGCGGGTTCGCTGAGCGTTGAGACGACCTCGGTCACGTCTGCACCAGCCGGCACCAGCATCCACCGGTCCGGCCGGGCGCCATCGACCATCACCACCGCGTTCTTCGGGCAAACGCCAAGACACTTCACCTCGACCACGCCGCGATCCGACTTGCGGCCCTTCTTGACGCCGAGTGCCTGACGCAACAGCTTCACGAGCGACATCCGGCCCTTCTCGCCGAACCCGCCGTGCAGCTTCTTCGAGCATTTCCCGCAGACCAGAACGCTACCCTGCCAGCGACTGGCGAGGACACGGATCACGCCGGTTTCCACGTCCGCTGGTCTTCGGCCACCTTCAGAACCTCGTATGCTGCCTGCACGCCCTGAAACCGCTTCGCCGCGTCCTTGTCGTTCGGGCGGACATCCGGATGATTCGCCTTCGCCATTCGCCGCCACGCCGCACGGACGTCCTCGAAGGTCGCGTCGGGCTCGAGGTCGAGCACCTCCAGCGCGCGCATCTCGTCACGCGATCGGCTACCGTCACCCGAACCGGCCCAGGCATAATGTTTGGGATCGGTATAACCATCGGCGGTGCGCGTCTCCGCCGCTTCGCGCTCGGCCGCTTCCTCCGCGCTCAAACCTTCGAAATAATTCCAGCCGCGATTATATTCGCCCGCGTGGTTCATGCAGAAATACCAGCGATCGGGGCTGTTGGGCGATTTCGGTGCCGGACAGTTCCCGGGCTCGTTGCAGCCATGCCGGTCGCACAGCCGGACGGTCACCGCCTCGGTGCTCGCGCCATACTCGCGCCAGCGCGGGAAACCCCAGTCGGAAGATCGTGTCGTGCTTCTCGCCATAGCGGCCCGAGATAGGCGTCCCCGCGGACAACGCAACCGCACGCGGTGATCGCGAGCGAAAGTCCCGCGTTCCGACAATCTCCCGCAGCGCAACATTCCGCCTTGAGTCAGCCACCGTTCATCGCTTACTGAACATGAACTATTTGTCATGTGGCATGGATAGACGCGTCCGGGTCGGACGTATTCCCAGCCGACACCTCAGCGACAGGAGCATCGGTGCCGACTCTCATTCCAAGGCTTACCACATGGCGCGCGGATCTTCCCGCCTCCATCGTCGTCGCGCTCGTCGCGCTGCCCCTCTGTCTCGGCGTCGCGCTCGCCTCGGGTGCTCCGCTATTCGCGGGCGTCATCTCGGGGATCGTCGGCGGTATCGCGGTCGGCCTGTTCTCGAAGTCGCCGCTGTCGGTCAGCGGCCCAGCGGCGGGCCTGACCGTGATCGTACTCACCGCGATCGAAAGCATGCCGAGCTACCAGATGTTTCTGATGGCGGTCGTGCTGGCCGGCGTGCTCCAGATCTGTTTCTCGCTGACCCGCGCCGGCATCCTCAGCGAATTCGTGCCGTCGTCGGTCATCACCGGCATGCTCGCCGCGATCGGCCTGATCCTGATCCTCAAGCAGATTCCGCACGCCGTGGGATTCGACCGGGAAGCGGAGGGCATCTTCGAATTCACCACCGCGAACGGCATCAACACGTTCGCGCGGATCTTCGACAGCCTGAGCGCTGCCGTCACGCCGGGTGCGATCCTGATCGCCTCGGTCAGCCTTGCCTTCCTGTTCTGGTGGGACGGCGCCAAGCCGAAGAACGGCCCGTTGCGTTTCGTCCCCGGCCCGCTGGTCGTCGTGCTGATCGGCATCTTCGGCAACGTCCTGCTTGGCGCGGTGAAGCCCGAATGGCAGCTCAAGGCGACGCACCTCGTCCAGGTGCCGATCACGCAGACATTGTCGCAATTCCCGTCGCTGTTCACCTTCCCCGATTTCTCCGGGATCACGATGGGCATCGTCTGGAGCAGCGCCGTGACGCTCGCGATCGTCGCCAGCCTCGAATCGCTGCTGAGCGTCAAGGCGGTCGACGAGATCGATCCGCGTCGTCGCTCGACCGACAAGAACTGGGAACTGATGGCACAGGGCGGCGGCAATATCCTGTCCGGCCTGATCGGCGGCCTGCCCGTCACCTCGGTGATCGTGCGCTCATCGGCGAACGTCGATGCCAAGGCCGAAAGCAAGCTGTCGACGATGCTGCACGGCTTCTGGCTGCTGGTCAGCGTCGCGCTGATCCCGGCGGTGTTGAACCTGATCCCGCTGTCGGCGCTCGCCGCGGTCCTGATCGCGACGGGCTACAAGCTGACCAAGCCCAAGTTGTTCACCGAGCGTTACAAGCAGGGCTGGACCCAGTTCATTCCGTTCGTCGTGACGGTCGCCGCGATCCTGTTCACCGACCTGCTCGAAGGCATCCTGATCGGCATGGTCGTCGGCTTCGTGTTCGTGATCGCGCGCAATTTCCGTACCGCGATCACCTTCGCATGCGACGATGAGGACTGCCTGGTCCGTGCCCGCCGCAATTTGTACTTCATCCACAAATACGAGTTGCAGAAGTCACTCGACCGGGTGCCCGACAACGCCAACCTGTTGATCGACCTGTCGTCGACCAGTTACGTCGACCTCGACAACGTCGACATCATCAACGCGTTCATCAAGGGCGCCGAGTATCGCGGCATCACCGTACTCATCCGCGGCGATCTCGCGTTGCGCACGGTCAAACTGATCAACGCCCCCCAGACCGAGGTCCGTTTCGCATGAGGCAGTACAAGCAGCTCCTGCTCGCCAACAAGGCGTGGGCGGCCGAGATCATCGAAGAGAGCGCCGACTTCTTCCAGCGCCAGCTGGTCGGCCAGAACCCGGAGTTCCTGTGGATCGGCTGCTCGGACAGCCGCGTCGGGCCCGAGCAGATGACGATGACGCCACCCGGCAACATGTTCATCCACCGCAACATCGCCAATCTCGTCAATCCCGACGACATGAACCTGATGTCGGTGCTCGAATATGCGGTGGACGTGCTCGGCGTGCGGCATATCATCATCTGCGGGCATTACGCGTGCGGTGGGATCCGTGCGACGGTCGATGGCCGCACCACCGGCGCCGTCGACGCGTGGCTCGCCCCCGCGCGCTGCGTCATGCACGACCATGCCGACGAGATCGACGCGCAGCCCGACCGCGAGCAGAAGGTCAACCGGCTGGTCGAGGTCAACGTCCGCGACCAGCTCCTCCGTCTCGCGCGCACGGCCACCATCCAGGGCGCGTTCGCCCGCGGGCAGGAAGTGCTGCTCCACGGCTGGGTCTACGACATCCGCGACGGGCTCATCAAACCGATGATGGAGATCGACTCGACGACCGTGCTGGAAGAGGTCGGCAGACCGGACAAGGTGCTGGTGTAGGCGGGCTGGTCACCTGCCGCCTCACCCCGGCAGCTTGAACCGCACGCTATGTGACAGGCCGCCGCAGCCGACACCGCCATCGGGTCGGAACGTCTTGCTGTACCGTGCCCCGGCGATCGTCTGCACCCCGGCCTTGGTGAACACGAACGGGGGGTAACTCAGCACCGCGCGCTGGTTGAGGACCCTGCCGTCGGCGCCGACGTCGAACTGTGTCCTGGTCCACCCTTCGAAGCCCCAGGCCATCGCCTCGTCGGGAAACGTCCCGCCGGCCGACAGGAAGCGTGGCGGCGCGTCGAGGATCGCACACTGGCTCGCTGCCAGCCCCGACCGGTCGAACGTCGCACGCGCCGTAGCGGTGTCGCCCGCCTGTTGCTGCAGCGAAGCCAGGCGGATCAACGCCCCGACCCGCATGGGATCGTTCGCCGCCAGCCGCTGGTCGTCCGCCACCTGTTGCAGCAGCACCGCACGACGGTTTCGCGCATTGGTCCGCTCGGCGATCAGCAACAGGATCGCCGAGCGTGCCTCGGGATCGTTCGCATAGATCGGCATCGATAGCAGCGGCGTGACGGCACGCGTGAACGCCCCGTCCTTCCAGCTGTCCGCACTGGCCGTAACGCGCGCGCTGATATCGAGCGGCAGTCTGGCCGATGCGGGCGCGCCCTGCGCTTCAGCGATCGCCAGCGCACGCTTGGCGAACACGTTGGTCTCCTCGCGCCCGACAACAGCATTATTGACCAGCTGATACAGCGGCGGCAGCGTCGCAAGCGAATTGGCGCCCGACTTCGTCTCTGCCGCCGCAAGAGCCGCGCGCTGGTTCACGACCGCGACGGCATCCGCCCCACGCTCCCCGGCCGGCAGCGACAGCCCCTTCGATTCGAGCCAGGTCGCCATGTCGGCATCAAGGAACTTGCCGATCGACGGGCGCTCGAACAGTGTCGAGCACCGCATCTCGATGCGGACGTTGTACCGGAAGAATGCCGGGAACGCCTTTGCCTGTTCCGGCGTCCAGGACCAGCCGCGGACCGCGCGGGCAAACTCCAGCGCGACCGCACCGCCTCCTGCCGCATAGATTGGCGAGACGTCTTTCACTACGCCGTCGTCGCCGACCGTGAACTCGACCACCGCCATGTCGGCAGGCCGCAGGTCGGCCTCGCCCCCGCATGGCGGCACATCCATTTGCACCGCCGGGTCGAACTCGCCCTTAGTCAGCCGCCCGGCGCCGGTCATCGCCATATATCGCCGCGCGTCGTCGGGCTTGCCCGCCATCAGCGAGGCGATCGCCGCGTCCGAGCGTGCGGACACGTCGTTGATATCGGTCTGCGAGGTCATTCCGCCGAGCTGCTTGACCGCGTCGATCGCATAGACGCGCGCAGGCTCGTACGCGCCACGGTTGAGCGCCAGAATCGCATGACGGCGCGCGATCATCGCCTTCGTCTTGGCATCCGCCGGGGTGGTCTTCACCAGGGCATCGACACGGGCGAGGACCGCCTCTGCGGCGGCGGGATCGGTGAACGTCCTGGTCTCCGCCAGCGCCAGCATCGCACTCGCCTTCAGCGACGGCGTATCGCCCGCCGCTTCCGCGCTCGCATAGGCATCGCTCGCGCCCGCATAGTCGAGCGCGTTCTGGGCGATGGTCCCCAGGTTGTAATAGGCCCGCCAACGATCCTCTGCGAGTGTCGGATCGGTCGCGGGCAACACCGCGAGCCCGGTTCGCGCCGCGGTCACCGCGTCGTCCGAGCGATCGAGCTTGAACAAGGCGGCACTCTTGCGAATGAGCGCGATGCCACGACTACGCGACCCCGGCTTGGTCCGTGCCTCGAGCTTTTCCCACGCTTCCAGCGCCGCGACCTTGTCGCCCTTCGCATCGAGGGCGGTTGCGGCGTCGAAATCCTGCTGGACCGTCGTTGCGGGGCCTTGCGCAATCGCCGGGGCCGCCATCTGCACGATCGCGGCAGCGATCGCCGCCATGCCCGCGCCAAAGACCCCTACCCTGTCGATCTGCATCGCATCCCCCATGTCGCCACCCCGCGTCATTTGCGCGCAGTCTGCAATGGTTCGGAGATGGATGCCAGAGGGTCTATAAGCCGGGTTCTGTCCATTTCCGATCCTTCGATGCGGAAGTTAGGCGACCATTCCTCTAGGACGACGGTTGCCCGCCGCCTCAAGCAATCAACCCGGGTGACGAGCTGAAACGAAGCCCATGTGCCACCCCTATTCGATCTTGCTCCCGGTGGGGTTTGCCGTGCCGCCCCTGTTACCAGGCGCGCGGTGCGCTCTTACCGCACCCTTTCACTCTGACCGCCCCGACCGAAGCCGAGGGTTGGCCGTCTGCTCTCTGTGGCACTTTCCCTGAGGTCACCCTCGCCGGGCGTTACCCGGCACCGTCGTTTCGCGGAGCCCGGACTTTCCTCGCGTGTCCGAAAACACCCGCGGCCGCCCGACCCTCTGGCGAGGCGAGCCCTAGCGCGGGTGCGGGCGATGCACCACCGTTTTTAGCGTGCGCTGCGATCCTCCCCCGCCAGGGGGAGGTGGCTGGCACTCGCCAGACGGAGGGGAAGGCAAGGGACAGCTTCTGTTCCGTGTCCTCCCCCTCCGACACTTTCGGTGCCACCTCCCCCTGGCGGGGGAGGATCGTGATTAGTCGTCGCCCATCGGCTTCGGCAGCAACAGTGCCAGCAGGATGCACCGGCACTCCGCATCGACCTCGCCGTCGACGAGCTCCGGGCGGAAGCGCCGCTGGAACGCCATCGTCGCCGCCATCCGGTTCTCGACATCATAGCCGAAGCGTTCGAGCGCGAGGCAGAAGCCGCCTTCGGTCCAGCCCGGGTCCATCAGATTCTTCGTCGGCCGCGGCAACGCCAGCCGGCGCCGCGCCAGTTCGTGCCACGGGAACAGCTCGCCTGGATCACGCTTGCGCACCGGCGCGATGTCCGAATGGCCGACGATGTTGCCCCGCGTGATCTCGTGGCGATCCTTGATCTCGGCGACCAGCGTCACGACCGACGCGATCTGCTCAGGGGGGAACGGGCGATAGCCGAACTCGTGACCGGGATTGACGATCTCGATGCCGACGCTGGCGGAGTTGACGTCGTCGACGTCGCGCCAGTGCGATTTGCCCGCGTGCCAGGCGCGCTTGTCCTCCGCGACCATCCGCAGGACCGTGCCGTCTTCCTCGACCAGATAATGCGAGGACACCTTCGCCTCGGGATCGCGCAGCCGAGCGATCGCCGACGCGCCGTCCTGCATTCCGGTATAGTGCAGCACGATCATCGTGATCGGCAGCGAACGATCGTCGAAATTGGGTGACGGGGTCTCGATGAACTTCAAGCCAGCTTCCCTTTCAGCCGTCGGGCCAGCACCGACGGCGCAGTTGCGATCGCGGCGATCGTGACGTCGCACTGTGACGCCACCGCCCGACCGCATCAATAGCCTACGCGCGTGAGCGGACGCTTCGTGAGAGGCGCGCGGACGGGGCTGCACGTGATTCGGCGCGTCCCTCTTGCCGTCGGCACGCATCCGGGCGAAAGCCGCTCCCGAAAAGGGAGTTGCCATGTCCGTGATGTCCGACCGCTGGATCCGCGAGCGCGCGCTGGGCGATGCGATGATCGAACCGTTCCACGAAGCGCAGCGCCGCGACGGGTGCATCTCGTACGGGCTGTCGTCCTATGGCTACGACGCGCGCGTTGCCGACGAATTCAAGATCTTCACCAACGTCGACAGCGCGATCGTCGACCCGAAGGACTTCGCCGCGAACAGCTTCGTCGATCGCAAGACCGACGTCTGCATCATCCCGCCGAACAGCTTCGCGCTCGCCCGCACCGTCGAATATTTTCGCGTGCCGCGGGACGTGCTGGTGATCTGCCTCGGCAAGTCGACCTATGCGCGGTGCGGGATCATCGTCAACGTGACGCCGCTGGAGCCGGAATGGGAGGGGCATGTGACGCTGGAATTCTCCAACACCACGCCGTTGCCGGCCAAGATCTATGCGAACGAGGGCGCGTGCCAGTTCCTGTTCCTGAAGGGGAACGAGCCTTGCGAGGTCAGCTATGCGGATCGCGCCGGGAAATACATGGGCCAGCGCGGGGTGACGCTGCCGCGGCTTTAGGGCTTGGCGCATGGGGCTTCGGGCGTCGGGCTGGGTACTGCTGCCGCCGGGGAGACTGACGCGAGGCTGCGGAAACTTAGACCCGCTCCACGTTTGTTCCGGCTCCTGAGGTTGCCAGCTCCCACCGCGGATTCACCGGCCCAGCGAGCTGTCAGACACGTGGACAAATCGGGCGAACCTAGTTGTCCCCGTCTCCCCCGCCCGCCGAGGGCCGGGGTCCAAGCGGCGAGGTCTAGGTGACGACGCTCAACGCTCCGTTGGCAGCGTCCCCGATTGGGTCCACGCCTCCGCCGGGGTAGTGTCGTGCGTGTCTTGATAGACGAAGTCTACGAGTGCTAACGACGGGAAGAGCACACCCAAACCCAGCACACACGTCTTCCATACGAAGACCAACCGCGGACGATTTGACCCCGCTGCCAAACCCACATGCTCAAACGGTGTCGTGCCTTGCAGCGCATGGCAGTTCGTCATCCAACAGGTACCGAACCATCAACCTTCCGCACTTGATCCCCCGCGAAGGCGGAGACCCCGCCTGGGCTCCCGCCTTCGCAAGAGAACAGGGAGAGGGCGCCCCCTCCGCGATCACGACCGCGAGATCACGCTCTAGCGAGTGGCGATCTGCTGCGCTTGCCGAGCGAGCGCACGGCTAGCCAGATCGTGCGACGATGCCACCGCGCCGGATGGCAGGTCCATCGCAACCGCAGGTCGCTCCAGCACTGCCGCATACAGCGCGCGTGCCTCCGATTCGCGACCGGTGCGGTGATAGACCGACGCGAGGTTGAGCATAAGTTCGGGGCGCTGCGGAAAGATCTTACGCTCGGCGACGATACGCTGCTCCGCCATCGATAGATCGCCGGCTGCGATCGCGACGTAGCCCGTGCGATCGACCGTCGCGGACTGGTCCGCCAGAGCCGGCGTCGCGGCACCAAGAGTTGCGAGAACGAACAGAACGGACTTGCGCATCATCCATCTCCACTGACCTTCGCATTCCGGAAGGTTTCATTTTTGTGACAACGGTGTGTCACTTCGATGACTGTCATACAAGTACATTGATCAAGCTCGCGCGCGCGGGTTCATTGCCTCGATCGATCGGCCCCGCGACGCTCCGATCCGAGCGTCGCTTCGATCCGAGCCTCGCTAGTCACGAGCACACGACAAAAAAGGGCGGCCCCGGAGGACCGCCCTTTGGACGTTCGATACTGTACGCAGGCGACTTAGAAGTCGTTGCGGTACTGCTCGTTGCCGATGAAGCCGAGCTTGGTGATCGCGGACCGCTTGATCACGGCCAGCGTGCGATCGACCACTTCGTACCGGGCCTGTGGATCAGGCTGGAAGTGAAGTTCGGGCTCGGGCGTCATGCCCGCGGACTGATCCAGATACTGGCGAAGCGTGACCTCGTCGACCGGCGCACCGTTCCACGCGATAACACCGGCGGCATCGATCGAGATCTTGTTCTTCTCGGGATTGACCGGGTTCTGCGGCTGGTTCGGGCTGTTGACCGGAAGGTCGACCTTAACCGCGTGCGTCTGAATGGGGATCGTGATGATGAACATGATGAGGAGAACGAGCAGGACGTCGATCAACGGCGTCATGTTCATTTCCATCATCGGCGCGCCATCTTCTTTGCCGCCGCTCATTGCCATTTTATACTACTCCTAATTACGTCCGAGCCACCATCAGCGTTCGGCATCAGCGTTCGGTGGTGCCGCCGGGAGGCGGTTCGGAGATGAAGCCGACGCGGGCGAACCCGGCCTGCTGCATCGTGTAGATCGTGGCGCCGATGCAGCGGTACGGTGCGTTCACGTCGCCGCGAATATGCGCCTCAGGCAGTTCGAGACCAGCGGCATTGGCACCGCCCTGACGTGCGATCTCGGCCTTCAGCTTGTCCACGCCGCGCTGCAGCAGCTCTTCATGGGTAACCGGCGAAAGACCCCAGAATACCTGGCACTGCCCGTTGGCCGACGTCACCGACAGCGAGACGTTCTCGGGCTTGGTCATCGTCGGATCAAAGCGGACATCCGGGAGCTTCAGCTGCACCGCCTGGACCGCGACGGTCGTCGTTACCAGGAAGATGATCAGGAGCACGAGCATGACGTCGACCAGCGGCGTCGTATTGATGTCCGATATCGAACTCTCGGTGGAATCGCCACCAACACTCATCGCCATGTGCGAACTATCCTATCCATTTGATCGCCACCGGAACCGCCGGCAGCAATGAAGCGGGGCAGCTGCGAGCAGCAGCCCCGCCTTTCACGCGTCTTAGTTGGCGCGCGGTACGCCACCGGTCTGGCCGGCAGTCGTGGTCGTCGTGACAGGCTTGGCCGGAACCGGCTTTGCGCCCGAAGCGATCGACGGACGAACCGCACCGTTCGAAGCGAGGAAGCCGAGCACGTCGTTCGAGAAGGCCGACAGGTCCTCTGCGATCGACTTGTTGCGGCGCTGCAGCCAGTTGTACGACAGAACGGCAGGAACCGCGACGACCAGACCGAGGGCGGTCATGATCAGTGCTTCACCGACCGGCCCTGCGACCTTGTCGATCGATGCCTGACCCGATGCACCGATCTTCACGAGTGCGCGGTAGATGCCGATAACCGTACCGAACAGACCGATGAACGGCGAAACCGAACCGACCGTCGCGAGGAAGGCGAGACCGCCACCGAGCTTCGAGTTGATCGCGGCTTCCGAACGCGCCAGCGAACCGTGCAGCCAGTCATGCGCCTCGACCGGATCGGTCAGCTTCGAATGCTGCTCCTGAGCGGCGAGACCGTCGTCGACGATCTGCTTGTAGGCCGAGTTCTTCTCGAGCTTGGCCGAACCTTCGCGAAGACTGTTCGACGACCAGAACGCCTGACGGACGCGCTTGCCCTGACCGATGATCTTCTGCTGCTCGAACAGCTTCGAGAACAGGATGTAGAACGACACGACCGACATCAGCACGAGGATGCCGAACACGGTCTGCGAAATCAGGCCGCCTTCACGGAGTGCGGCTTGCAGGCCGTACGGGTTGGCGTCGGCTGCGGCGGGCGCTGCCGCTGCAAGGATGGTGGTGATCATGATCGGTTAGTCCTCTGACTATAGTCAATGTCTGAAACGAAAAGTGCAGCGTAAACTGACCAGAGTATCGAGCCCAAATCACCGGGCCCGATAATCACTGGCCCAAATCACTGGGGCGGGATCTTCCACGTCACGCGACGCGAAGAGCTCGACCGGATCGGATTGCCCGCCGTGTCCATTGCCGGCGAATACCGACCACGCCGTGTGATCGCGGCGCATGCGGCCCGATCCAGCGCGGACGATCCGCTCGACGACGTCACGCGGCAATTCTCGACGCGACCCTGGGCATTGATGTCCCAGGCGATCCCCACGGTGCCTTCTTCCTCGGCGCGCAGCGAACTCGGCGGATAATCATCCGTCGAAACCCACTGAGCAGGATCACCCTTAGGTCCGGCTGCCTTGCTGACGACTGGCGGCGCGGGAGGCGCTGCTGGAGCCGGCGGTGCTGGCGGCGACGGCGGGGCCGTCGGCTGGAACTTGGGGATGATGCTCGACGTGGTAATCGCTGGAGCGGGCTGCGGCGTTACCACGACCGGCGGCGGCGTCACGACCGTGGTCGGTGGCGGCGGCAGGTTTGGCTGGTCAGGCGGCGGCGGCGGGGGCTCGTCGGGTGGAGGCGGCGGCGGTGGCGGCTCCACGTCGAACGTCGTCATCTTTTCCTGGGCCTTCTTTACGTACTGATACGCAAGGCCAGTGACGAAAGCATAGCCCAAGGCCGCATGAATCAGCGCGACGATCACGATCGCGACGATTTTGCCTCCGGACATCTTCTGGTCAGTATAGGCCATTCAGAAACGACACTCCCTTAATCTGCCTGCTCCGTACGCACGTATCCGCACTCGGTACGCGACACATACGTCTGCCGTTGGCCGGAATAACCACGGGGCAGTGCCCAAGTCCTATCGCCACGTTCTGCGACACGCAAACGCTTTGTCAGACGCAACAAACGTACAACCGTACGATGGCAGAATTATTTCTGTATCGTTCAGCTTCAGTCGCGTAGCCTGAACACATGAATCCACTGTTTCACGTTACGGCTTCGGCCCTCGCGATCGCCCTCGTCGCACTGCCCGCCGATGCCGGCCGGGTGCCACCGCAGCCGCAGGTTTCTCCCGGTACGACGCCTGTCACGACAGGCCAGGCGCCACGGGAGGCGCCACCGGAAACACAAGGCGGGATCGGCTATGCCGACATCGCCGACCTGGTTCTCTCGGCGCCGATCATCGCCGATGCGACCGTGCGGTCGACCGCGAAGATAAAGCCGGCCGAGGCGCCCAATCTCGCGCCCGGGCTTGTCCGGCTCTATGTCGAAGTCGACGTCACGGCGTTGATCCGGGGTGCGGACGGACTGCCGCCGCGAATCGGGTACCTGCTCGATATCGCACCCGATTCCGCCGGCAAGGTGCCAAAGTTCAAGAAGGCGCGCGTGTTGATCTTCGCGCGGCCGGTCGCGGGTGCAGTCAACCAGGTCCAGCTGATCGCGCCCGATGCGCAACTCGACTGGACACCGACGGCGGATGCGCGCGCCCGCAAGATCGCCAACGATGCGCTGGCCAGCGACGCGCCACCGGTCATCACCGGGATCGGCAACGCGTTCCACGTCGCCGGTGCGCTGCCCGGCGAGGGCGAGACGCAGATCTTCCTGACGACGGCGGATCAACGTCCGGTTTCGCTATCGGTACTGCGTCGCCCTGGCGAGCAACCCCGTTGGGCGGTGGCGCTGAGCGAGATCGTCGACGAATCGGCAGCACCGCCTGCTCCCGAGACGCTGCTGTGGTACCGGATGGCCTGCGCGTTGCCGGCGACGCTACCCGAACGGAGCACCGGATCGCTCGAAGCCGCCGACGCGACGATCGCACGCGAGGATTACGCCTTCGTCCTGGCCGCGCTCGGACCCTGCGGGCGGACGCGGAAGAGCTGAACGCCCTCACGATTTAGCGTTTGCCGATCTCCAGCACCTGCCCGGTAGTCGACCGCGCCTGTTCGAGAAAAGCGACGGCAGCATCGATGTCGGCGGGGTCTGCTCCCTCGCCCGGCACGACGGCGTTGAGCCGAGTCGACGGCGCCAACTCGACCGCGAGTGGCGCGATCGATGCCCTCGCCTGCGCCATCGTCAGCGCATCCAGCACCGGCGAGATCACGACGACGAGCGATTCGCCCCCCGCCCCGCGGACCAATGCCGCGATATCGCCACCCGACTCCAGCGTCAGCCGCATCCGATCACCGCCGATGACGGACGAGCGTAACCCCGATCGCCTCGTCGGCTTCGGCGATCGCGAGCTTCACGATCTTCACTTGCACCCGCAACACCCGCGCATCCTGCAGAAACAGCGTCTCGCAGATATGATCGGCGACGCCCTCGATCAGCGTGAAGTGCACGCCGGGCGGCAGCGCGGTGGTCGCCGCGTTCTTCAGGTCGAGATAGTTCTTGGAGGCGGACAACGGCGTATCCGGCGCAAAGCGCTTCGGGCAGACCATGTCGACCGTCAGCGAGATCCGCAACGGCTGCGGCAGGTGCGTCTCTTCCGAATAGATGCCGGTCAGGACCTGCACTTCGAGATCGTGAACTTCGAGTTGAAGACTGTCTTCCATAGGCGCGCCTCTAGCAGACGCACGCCGAGATGAAAGTCGGCTCTTCGGAAGAGCGAACGCGGTCGGGTATTCGGCCCCCTCGATCCCCCCTGCCAGGGGAAGGTGGCGGGCACTTGCATGACGGAGGCGTAGTTCAGGCACTATGCCCGCTGCGTGTCCCCCATTTCCGAAGCCTTCGGTTATCCTTGCGTTCAGCGTCGCCAACGCTAAAGCGCGCTGCCCCACCGTCCACGCGCCGCCGACACGCGGTCGACACGCGGCGCATGCGGGGCAGGAGATGCCGGTGATCACGCTCGTCCCCCTCGATGTCATCAATCCGACCGCGGTCGAGATGTTGCTCGATGCCGCTTTCGGCCCGGATCGGTTCACGCGGACCGCCTATATGATCCGCGGCACCGGCACGCCGATCGCGGCGCTCAGCTTTGCCGCGGTCGAGGACGGCGTATTGGTCGGCTCGATCCAGTGCTGGCCGATCGCGCTGATCGGCGACGACCGGCAGAGTCCGCTGGTGATGGTCGGTCCGGTCGCCGTCTCCCCCAACCGCCAGGGCGACGGCATCGGTCGCAGCCTCGTCGCGCGGGTGCTCGAGGCCGCTGCCGCGAACGGACTCGACGATGCGCTCATGCTGATCGGCGACCCCGATTATTACGGTCGCTTCTTCGGCTTCTCGGCCGAGCGCACCGCATTCTGGGACGCCCCCGGCCCGGTCGAGCGCCACCGCCTGCTCGCGCGCGGCACTTCGGTACCGGATACCGCGGGCATACTCGGTCCACGCACGGCGGAGACGATACCAGTCACCGCATCCGTATAAGGCGCCGCTTTACCTCGGCCCCCTCCCCGCCTAGTCCGCCGCCATGCCCATGGATCCCATTCCCGATATCGCCTCGCTCAGTCTCGCCGAGATCGCCAAGCTCGTCGAGGAGGCCAAGTTGCCGCCCGTCGAGAAATGGAACCCGACGCATTGCGGCGACAGCGAGATGCGGATCGCCCGCGACGGCACCTGGTATCACCAGGGCTCGCCGATCGGGCGCCCGGCGATGGTCCGGCTGTTCTCGACGATCCTCCGGCGCGAACCCGACGGTACGCACGTCCTCGTCACCCCCGTCGAGAAACTCGATATCGAGGTCGAGGACGCGGCCTTTATCGCGGTCGAGATGAAGGCCGAAGGTAGCGGTCGCGATGCGAAGCTCGCCTTCCGGCTGAACACCGGCGACCTCGTCACCGCAGGCCCGGAGCATCCGCTGCGCTTCGTCAAGGATACCGATGGCCCTCGCCCGTACCTCGCGGTGCGCGGCGGGATGGAGGCGCTGGTCGTTCGCTCGGTCTATTACGAGCTCGCCGAGCGCGCGATCGCCGACGACGCGACGCCTGCCGGGCTGTGGAGCGACGGCGCGTTCTTCCCGCTGGAGCCCGCTGCATGAGCCTCACGGAACGGATGACTGCGGCGCTGGCGAAGGGCGCCGGGTCGCACATGATACTGCTCACCGGCGACCAGCATGACGGCGATCTCACCGCCGCCGACACGTTGCTTCCCGCCGCGGTGCTGATCGCGGTGACCGACCGCGCCGATCCCGGCGTGATCCTGACGCAGCGCACCGACACGATGAGCCGCCACCCCGGCCAGATCGCGTTCCCCGGCGGCCGGATCGATCCCGGCGAGGACGTCGTGACCGCGGCCCTGCGCGAGGCCGAGGAGGAGATCGCCCTCCCCCGCGACCAGGTCCGCGTGATCGGCGAGGCCGACAGCTACCGCACCGTCACCGGGTTCCAGGTGACGCCGGTGATCGGCATCATCCCGCCCGACCTGATCTTCACGCCGAGCGAAGCGGAAGTCGCCAGCGTCTTCGAAGTCCCGCTCGCGTTCCTCCTCGACGAGGCGAACCATGTCGAGGCGACGCTCGAATGGCAGGGCCACGACCGGCATTACTACGAGATCATGTGGAACGAGCGCCGCATCTGGGGCGCGACCGCGGCGATGATCGTCAACCTCGCGCGCCGTCTGAGGTGGTCTTGATACTCCCGGCTGCGGCGTGGCGCGACCGTGATGGCCTGGAAGCACTGACCAAGGTTCTCGGCGCGGCGGACGGCGAGTCGCGCTTCGTCGGTGGCGCGGTGCGCGATACGCTGCTCGGGATCGACGTCGCCGATGTCGATATCGCCACCCGCCTGCCCCCGCAGGAGGTGATCGAGCGGCTTCAGGATGCGCGGATCAAGGCGGTCCCGACCGGGCTCGCACACGGCACGATCACCGCGGTCACGGCTGCGGGACCGGTCGAAGTGACGACACTGCGCCGTGACGTCTCGACCGACGGTCGCCATGCGATCATCGCCTATACCGACGACTGGCGCGAGGATGCGGCGCGCCGCGACTTCACGATTAACGCGCTCTACGCGGACCCGGCGACCGGCGAGATCTTCGATTATTTCGGTGGTCTCGACGATCTCGCGGCGCGGCGCGTCCGCTTCATCGGCGACCCGCTGCAGCGGATCGCCGAAGATCACCTTCGCATCCTCCGCTTCTTCCGCTTCCACGCGCGGTTCGGCACCACGATCGACGAAGCCGGGCTCGACGCATGTACCGCACGCGCCAACGACCTGATGGCGCTCTCGCGCGAACGCGTCGCGAGCGAAGTGCTGAAACTGCTGGTTGCGGCCAACGCCGTGCCCGTCGTCGCGCTGATGGTCGAGCGCGGCATCTTTCGCGCGGTGTTGCCGGAGATCGACGCGGCCGGTGCCGAGCGGCTCGCCCTCCTGGCCGACCGCGAGACGACGGCAGGCATCGCGCCGGACCCGATCCGCCGCCTCGCCATGACGATCGCTCCCGCAGCGGCCGAAGCCGTCGGCGCGCGTTTGAAGCTCTCCAACACCGACCGCAAGCGCCTGATCGCCGCCACCGCCGGCCCCGGCGAGGAAGGCCCGCAGGCACTTGCCTACCGCGTCGGCTCGACCGTCGCGGTCGACCGCCTCCTGATCGCTGGCGACGACGTCACGCCGATCACCGACTGGACGCCGCCCGCCTTCCCGTTCTCGGGCGGCGCACTGGTCGAACGCGGGCTCCGCAGGGGCCCGGACGTCGCGGCAATGCTGCGCCGGGTCGAGACGCAGTGGATCGCAGAACGCTTCCCCGATGCCGCAAGGGTCGCGGCAATCGCCGACGAAATGGTCGCAACCGCGCTCTGAGGCGGCGTTTTTGAGTCCGAAGGAGCCGGACGCGGGGCATCCGTCATTCCCCTGCTCCGGTCTATCGGAGCAGGGCGGGGGCTAGGCCACAGACCCGATCATCGCATAGGCCGCATCGGCTTCAAGCGGCTTGGCATAGAAATATCCTTGCCCGAACGTGCACCCCAGTGCGGCCAGCGTCTGCGCCAGTTCGTTCGTCTCGATACCCTCGGCGGTGGTCTTCATCCCCAGCGCCTGCGCCAGACTCAGGATCGCGCGGACGATCGACACCTTGTCGCGGTCGGCGAGCATCCCCGAGACGAAACTGCGATCGATCTTGAGCACGTCGATCGGCAGCTTCTGGAGGTATGCAAGGTTCGAATATCCCGTCCCGAAATCGTCCATCGCGAGCGTCGTGCCAAGCGCCTTCAGCGCATGCATCGTGCCCGTGATGCGGTCCGGATCGGTGACGATCGCGCTCTCGGTCAGCTCCAGCGTGAAGCGATCCCCGCTCAATCCGGTCGACGCCAGCGCCGCCTCGACCACCGGCGCGATGTCGTCGCGCTGCAACTGGATCGCCGACAGATTGACCGCGACCTTCACCCCGCACGATCCGCCGTGGCGCATGTCCCAGCCCGCCAGAGTCCGGGCCGCCTCTTCGATCGCCCAGCGCCCCAGCGGTACGATCAGGCCGGATTCCTCGGCAACCGGGATGAATTCGGTCGGGTTGTGTGCGCGCCCCTGTTCGTCGGTCCAGCGGGCGAGCGCCTCGAACGACACGATCCGGCCGGTCGCGAGATCGCAGATCGGCTGATACGCCAGCCGCAGTTCGCGATTCTCGATCGCGCGCCGCAATGCGGTCTCCATGCTGAACTGCGCGCGGGCGATCGCGAAGTCCTGCGGCAAATAACTCTCGGCGCGACCGCTCACCTTCGCCCGCTTCACCGCGAACTGCGCGTGGCGGATCAGTTCGGCGACGTCGGCAGCCTCGTCGGCGCCGTACGCAATGCCGACCGAGCATTCGACGCTGATCTCGTAATCGGTAAGCCGAAACGGCGTCGTCAGCGTCCGCTGGATCCGCTCGGCCAAGGCGTGCGCCTCGTCGCGGTCATTGTCGACCGTCATGAGGATGCCGAACTGATCGCCACCGATGCGGGCCAGCGTATCGCGGGCGCGCAACGCCCCCTTGATCCGCCGGGCGACGGTGATCAGCAATTCGTCACCGGCCAGCGAGCCGAGACACGAGTTCAGCCGCCCGAACCGGTCGAGATCGATTGCGAGAACCGCGCTGGCGCTACGATCGCCGATATCCTCGATCAGTTCCTCGAATCCCTCGCGGTTCGGCAAACCGGTCAGGCTGTCGGTCGTCATCTCGCGGCGCAGGCTGCGTTCGGTCTGGATCTGCGAGGTCTGGTCGATGAAACTGATCGTGCAGCGATCGCGCAACGACGCGAACGTCCGCGCGATCGTCACGCGGTAATAGCGGCAGTCGATCTCGTCCCCCAGCGACCATTCGAAATCGGACCGCAAGCTCGCCGAATCGAGAAAGGCAAGGATACGCGATCCCAGATCGGCGATCATCGGCGATCGCTCGGCGATGACGCCCAGGCCAGCCAGCCGATAGGCGCGGTTCATCGCGAACAGATCGAACACACCGGCGTTCACCACCACGTGCGCCGCCGGTATGGGAACGAGTTCGAGCGCCCGCGCGACGAGTTCCGTCGCGACGATTGGTTGCGTCATCGCATCCGGGGCCATCGATGCCATGCGCCTTGCCTAGCCGACGTTCGTTAAAACGTCCTGAAGGAACCGAAACGGCTCTTAACTGTCGTTTATCGCCAATCTTTCGGTTTTACAGCGTGCTACCGCTGGATTTACCCGAACCGATTATCGCGCGGGAAACCGGTCGGTGGCATTCTTCCTGCTGCGCCGCGTGCCGCACGCCATGGGCCAAGGTCCGATTCGGTCCGGGTTCTTCCCGTGCCGCCGCCCATCGCCCAGCTCAGACCCTCGGCAAATACGAACGTGATCGCATCCGCGAGCCCGCCGTCACGGTAGCGCTGCAACTGAAGCCCCTGCCCGCGCGTCATCTCGACGAGTTCGGCGAGGGGGAACACCAGCATCTTCCGGTTGTCGCCGATCGCCGCGACGTAGTCGTCGTTGGGCCCGATCGGCCGAACGATCTTCAACTGCGCACCCGGCCGCGGCGTCATCACCGTCTTGCCCTTGCGGGTCTCGGCGATCACTTCGGCCGAACTCACCGAGAAACCGCGCCCATCGGTCGCCACCACTAAGAGCTTGGGATGCTTGCTAGCGGGCAGTAGCGCGACGATCCCGACGCTGCCATCGAGGTCGATCATCGCCCGCACCGGCTCCCCGAACCCGCGCCCGCCCGGCAGCTTGTCCGCCGCCAGCGTGTAGAACCGCCCGTTCTCCGCGGCGAGCAATAGCTTGTCAGTAGTCTGCGCGTGGAACGCATAGGCCGGGCCGTCGCCCTCCTTGAACTTCAGCGCTTCCGGGCTTGCCAGATCGTTGTGCCCCTTCATCGCCCGGATCCAGCCACGCTGCGACAGGATCACGGTGATCGGCTCGCGCTCGATCATCGCCTCCAGCGGGATGTCGCGGGTCGGAGCATGCTCCTCTATCGTCGTCCGCCGTTTGCCGAGTGGGGTCTCAAGCCCGTATCGATCGCGGATCTTCGCCATGTCGCGCTTCATCCGCGCACGCTGCTTCTTCGGATCGGCGAGCAACGCGGCCAGCGTCGCCTGCTCCTTGTCGAGTTTGTCGCGCTCGGTCTTGATCTCGAACTCTTCGAGCCGCCGCAGACTGCGCAACCGCATGTTGAGGATCGCCTCGGCCTGGCGATCGGTCAGCGCGAACTCGGCGATCATCACCTTCTTCGGCTCGTCCTCGGTACGGATGACCTCGATCACGCGGTCGAGATTGAGATACGCGATCAGATAGCCGTCGAGCAGTTCGACCCGGTCGGCGATCTTCGCCAGCCGGTGCTCGGTCCGCCGGCGCAGCACCACGAACTGGTGATCGACCCACGCCGCCAGCGCCTCGCGCAAGCTCATCACGCGCGGCGTGCGATCCTTGTCGAGCACGTTGAGGTTGAGGCTGATACGCGTCTCGAGATCGGTCAGCCGGAACAGCCCGTCCATCAGGATCTGCGGATCGACCGTGCGGCTGCGCGGTTCGAGCACGATGCGAATCTCGGTATCCGATTCGTCGCGCACATCGGCGAGGATCGGCAGGCGCTTGGCGTTGATCAGGTCGGCGATCTGCTCGATCAGCTTGCCCTTCTGCACACCGTACGGGATTTCGGTAACGATCAGCTGCCAGCCGCCGCCCTTCTCGCGCTCGGTTTCCCAGCGCGCGCGGACGCGAAAGCCACCACGCCCGGTCGCATAGGATTCGCGGATGACCGCGGGCGGATCGACGACGAGTCCACCGGTCGGGAAATCGGGCCCCTTCACATGCTCCAGGATCGCCGCATCGTCGGCGTCGGGCGTGTCGATCAGCACGATCGCCGCCTCCAGCAACTCGGCGGCGTTATGCGGCGGAATGCTCGTCGCCATGCCGACCGCGATCCCGCTCGCGCCGTTCGCCAGCAGGTTCGGGAACAGCCCCGGGAACAGCTCGGGCTCGTGATCCTCGCCATTATACGTTGGGCGATACGCGACCGCGTCCTCGTCGAGCCCGTCCATCAGGTCGATCGCGACCTGAGTCAGCCGCGCCTCGGTGTAGCGGTAGGCGGCGGCGTTATCGCCGTCGATGTTGCCGAAATTGCCCTGCCCGTCGACTAGCGGATAGCGCATCGCGAACGACTGCGCCAAGCGCACCATCGCGTCGTAGACCGACTGGTCGCCGTGCGGATGGTATTTGCCGATCACGTCGCCGACGACGCGCGCGCACTTCTTGTACCCCTGCGCTGGATCGAGCTTGAGCAGTCGCATGGCCCACAGCAAGCGCCGATGCACCGGCTTCATCCCGTCGCGCACGTCGGGCAGCGACCGCGCGGTGATCGTTGACAACGCATAGACGAGATACCGCTCGGACAGCGCGCTGTCGAAGGGGGCGTCGACGATGGAGTCGAACGGATCTTTGAAATCGGTGGCCATTGCGCGCAGCGATAGCAGCCGCGAACGAAACGATCAAAGCATGAACGTACGAAGCGGCCTGCACGTTCGATCACGACGATATGCCCGCATGACGCGGTCGATCGAGCCCGCTACACCAACCTTATGATCCGCCTTGCCTTTCTCGCGCTTGCCGCAACGTCCACGCCCGTCATGGCGCAGACGCCCGCTCCCCCCCCGGCCAAGCTGTTGACATGGCCCGACCTGACGAAGCGGCAGAAACCGATGCCCGATGCGACCGTCGACTATGGCACTGACCCGATGCAGAAGGTCGACGTCTGGCTCCCCAAGAGCAAAACCAAGGGGCCGTTCCCAGTGGTCGTGATGGTCCATGGCGGCTGCTGGACGACGAGCATCGCCGATCGCAGCCTGATGAACTGGATCGCCGACGACCTGCGGAACACCGGCGTCGCGGTCTGGAACATCGACTATCGCGGCGTCGACCGCACCGGCGGCGGCTATCCCGGCACGTTCGCGGACGCTGCCAAGGCCGCCGACCAACTCAAGGTCAGCGCCAAGACGTTCAACCTGGACACGCGCCGCGTGCTCGCGATCGGCCACTCGGCTGGCGGCCATCTCGCGCTCTGGCTCGCTGCTCGCCCGAAGCTTCCGACGACGAGCCCCCTCCACATGGCTCACCCACTCCGCATCCGCCACGTCATCAGCCTCGGCGGCCTTCCCGATCTCGAAGCCACCGCGACCAACGCCGACAATGGCTGCGGCACCGAAGTCGTCGCAAAACTGGTCGGCACGCCCACGCCGCAGCATCCGGGCGTCTACGCCGACACCTCGGTCCCGCGCCTGCTGCCGCTCGGCATGAAGCAGGACCTGATCAACGGCCGCGAAGACCGGATCATCCCCTTCGTCATGGCCACCGACTATATCGCCAAGGCAACCGCAGCCGGCGACACCGCGACGCTGCACACCATTCCTGAGACCGGCCATGTCGAACTGATCGCGCCGGAAACGCCTGCCTGGGCCGAAGCCAAACGCCTGATCCTGTCCTATTTCGGAAAGAGCCAGTGACTCTCGAAGACGCACGCGCACTCGACGCGACCGATCCGCTCGCCGCCTGCCGCAACAAGTTCGCGCTCCCCGAGGGCGTGATCTACCTCGACGGCAACTCGCTCGGCGCGCTGCCCAAGGCAACGCCCGCCGCACTCGCCGACGTCGCCACCCGCCAATGGGGCGACCGCCTGATCCGCAGTTGGAACGAAGGCTGGATCGAGGCCCCCCAGCGGATCGGCACGAAGATCGCCCCGCTGATCGGCGCGGCCGCGGACGAGGTGATCATCGGTGACACGACCTCGACGCACCTTTTCAAGGCCTTGGTTGCCGGACTGCGCAGCAACCCGGAGCGTCACACGGTCTTGAGCGAGGCCGGCAACTTCCCCACCGACCTGCACATCGCCGAGGGTGCAGTCGCCTGCGTCCCCGGCGCACGGCTCAGAGTGGTCGCCCGCGAAGATCTTGCCGCCGCGCTCGACGAAGATACCGCGATCCTCCTCCTCACGCACGTGCACTACAAGACCAGCGACCGCTTCGACATGGCCGCCTGGACCGCGCGCGCGCACGACGCCGGCGCGTTGATGCTCTGGGACCTGAGCCACAGTGTCGGGGCGGTCCCGATCGACCTGACCGGCGCGAACGCCGATCTCGCCGTCGGTTGCACGTACAAATACCTCAACGGCGGCCCCGGCGCGCCCGCGTTCCTCTACGTCGCCACGCGCTGGCAGGACGCGCTCGCCAGCCCGCTCTCCGGCTGGATGGGCCACATCGCGCCGTTCGCGTTCGAGGACGCCTACCGCCCCGCCCCCGGCATGAAGCGCTGGCTTGCCGGCACGCCTGCGATGCTTTCGACCGCCGCACTGGAAACCGCGCTCGACCTCTGGGCCGACATCGACCAGCACGCTGTCGCTACCAAGAGCGCGCAATTGTTCGACATCCTCGCCGCAGCCGGCGACGCACTGGGCCTCGACTGCGTCAGCCCTCGAGACCCCGCCAAACGCGGCAGCCACATCAGCTTCCGTCACCCGCACGCTTACGCCTTGACCCAAGCCCTCATAGCTAGAGGCGTCATCGGTGATTTCCGCGACCCCGACATCCTCCGCTTGGGCCTGACGCCGTTGTATCTCAGCCATGAAGACGTCTGGCGCGCGGGCGACATCCTGCGCGAAACGCTCGAAACCGAAGCCTGGCGAGCCCTTGCCTTCGCCGAGCGCCTGGCTGTCACCTGACACCACGCGAAGCCGCGATTGCACCCCCCGCACCCTTCGCCTATAGGCGCGGCCTATTCCGGCCTCGGCTTCGCGAACGATCTCGCGTAGGCTGGGGCCGCTCGATTTTCATCGCTCGATTTCCAGGGGACCGCGCATGGCTCGCCGCCGCCAGATCTACGAAGGCAAGGCCAAGATCCTCTACGAGGGTCCCGAGCCGGGCACGCTGATCCAGTATTTCAAGGACGACGCGACCGCGTTCAATGCCCAGAAAAAGGGCACGATCAACGGCAAGGGCGTGCTCAACAACCGGATTTCCGAGCACATCTTCACGCTGCTCGATCATATCGGCGTGCCGACGCACTTCATCCGCCGCCTCAACATGCGCGAGCAGCTGATCCGCCAGGTCGAGATCGTCCCGATCGAAGTCGTCGTGCGTAACGTCGCCGCGGGCTCTATCTCGACGCGTCTCGGGATCGAGGAGGGCACCAAGCTGCCCCGCACGATCATCGAATATTACTACAAGGACGACGCGCTCGGCGATCCGATGATCTCCGACGAACACATCGCCGCGTTCGGCTGGGCAAGCCAGGAGGAGATGCACGACATCGCCGACCTCGCGATCCGCGTGAACGATTTCCTGTGTGGGCTGTTCGCCGGCGTCGGCATCCGCCTGGTCGACTTCAAGCTCGAATTCGGCCGCATCTTCGACAACGACTTCGGTCGCATCATCCTCGCGGACGAGATCAGCCCCGATGGCTGCCGCCTGTGGGACATGGAAACCAACGAGAAGATGGACAAGGATCGCTTCCGTCGCGATCTTGGTGGTGAAGTCGAGGCGTATCAAGAGGTTGCACGCCGTCTTGGCCTGCTGCCCGAGGGGGCCGACAACGCCGTCCTCGACCTCGAAAAGCATCGCAAGAACCGGGGCAAGTAAATGAAACTCAAGGTTTTCGTGACATTGAAGCCCGGCGTGCTCGATCCGCAGGGCCGGGCGATCCACCACGCGCTCGGCAGCCTCGGCTTCGACGGCGTGCACGACGTCCGCCAGGGCAAGCTGATCGAACTGGAGGTCGCCGACGATACCGACGACGCGACGATCGACGGCATGTGCCGCAAGCTGCTCGCCAACACGGTGATCGAGAATTACCGGGTCGAGCGCGCATGAAAACTGCGGTCATCGTCTTCCCCGGCTCCAACTGCGACCGCGACATCGCCGTCGCGCTGGAGGCGGTGACCGGTGTCAAGCCGCTCATGGTTTGGCACGGTGATGCGGACTTGCCGGCGGATGTCGGCCTGGTCGCGGTCCCTGGCGGCTTCTCGTATGGCGACTACCTCCGCTCGGGCGCGATCGCGGCGCGATCGCCGATCATGCGTGCGGTCGTCGAGCAGGCGGGCAAGGGCCTGCCCGTGCTCGGCATCTGCAACGGCTTCCAGGTGTTGACCGAAGCGGGTCTCCTGCCCGGCGCGCTGATGCGCAACGAGGGGCTGAACTTCGTCTGTCGCGATGTCGCGCTGACCGTGGAGACGGCGAGTTCGACGTTCACGTCGGGCTATTCCGCAGGCGAACGCGTGTCCTTCCCGGTCGCGCATCACGACGGCAACTACTTCGCCGACGCCGAAACGCTCGACCGCCTCGAAGGCGAAGGCCGCGTAGCGTTCCGTTATGCGGAGAGCGTCAACGGTTCCGCGCGCAACATCGCTGGGCTGCTGAACGACAAGGGCAACGTACTTGGCATGATGCCGCATCCGGAGCGTCGTATCGAAGCGGCGCACGGCGGCACGGATGGTCGGCGTTTGTTCGAAGGTTTGCTGGAAGCCGTCAGCGCCTAACCCTTGTTCCCCCGCGAAAGCGGGGGCCCAGGATATCACCCACATCGACCGTGACCCTGGACTTCCGCGTGCGCGGGAGAGCAGTCAAGGTCGAGGCGTCAAACCCGGGTCCGGAACGGCGAGAAGTCCGTCCCCCGGTCGTACACGTCCACCCCCTCGCGGCGCTTTAGCCACCCCACCGCGACATAGGTCAGCGGCGTCAGCAGTACCTCCCAAGATACCTTGAGCAGGAACTGGCTGACCATCACCATCAGCATCGCCTCCACCGGCCAGTCCGGCGCGCCGTAGAACGCGAGCGGGTAGAAGATCAGGCTGTCGAACGCCTGCCCCACGATCGTACTCCCGATCGTCCGCGTCCACAGCATCCGCCCCTGCGTCCAGATCTTCATCCGCGCGAGCACGAAGCTGTTGGCGAACTCGCCCACCCAGAACGCGCAGATCGACGCGAACACGATCCGGGGCACTTGGCCGAAGACCGATTCGTATGCCGCCTGCCCCGTCCACCCGGCATCTGGCGGCAGCGCGACGACGACCGCCGACATGAACACCATGAACAGCATCGCGCCGAACCCCGCCCAGATGCAGCGCCGTGCGTACGCATAGCCGTACACCTCGGTCAGGACGTCGCCGATCACATAGCTGACCGGGAAAAACAGGATGCCGGCACCGAACGGCCACGCGCCGATAAACGGTAGGTCGATCACCGCGCGCTTGGCCGCACCGATCACGTTCGACAGCAGCAGGATCGTGACGAACGCCGCCATCACGAAATCGAAATAGCGAAACTGCGAACCGCTGACCGCGATCGCGACAACCGGCTCCGGCCGCCGCGCTTCATCCGTACCAATAACCATGCAGACCGTTATGATCGAGGTTCCAAGCCCGCACAATCCGCGCTAGTCGTCGCCGCAGCGCGCGCCCGTAGCTCAGCTGGATAGAGCAAGGAGCTTCTACCTCCTCGGTCGGGGGTTCGAACCCCTCCGGGCGCGCCAACCGCTTTCCAAATCTCGAACCCGTAAAAAAAATGGCCGGATCGTGAGATCCGGCCAGTTGGGGAGAGAAGGTTAAAGAAGGAAGGCGATCAGAAGGTGATGCGCGCGATGCCCGTGATCTGGCGATCGCTCATGATCGAATCGCGCGGGCGGGTGGTTACGCCGTAGAACGTCGAGCGCACGGTGTTGGTCAGATTGACCCCGGCCAGCGTCAACGAGAAGTGCGGCGTCACGTTGGCGGTGACGGACGCATCGAGCTGGCCGGACGGCTTCTGGAACACCGGCAGGTTACCCGAGCCGTTGCTCGAGGTCGTCACCAGATACTTGCTACGCCAGTTGTAGGCGGCACGTGCCGAGATAATGCCGCGCTCGTAGATGCCGATCAGGTTGTAGTTGTACTTGGACAACCCCTGCAGCGGCAGCTGACGGACCGGACCCTCGGTCGCGGGGCTTGGTGCCTTGGAGTCGACAAAAGTGAAGTTTGCCTGTGCGCCGAGCCCAGCGAGAGGCCCTGGCAGGAAGTCGAAGAACTGCTGATAAGCGACTTCGGCGCCCTTCACCTTGGCGTTGGCGACATTGCTGTACGACGTGACACTGTAGTTCGCGGTCAAGCCGTCGGTGAACGTCACCGCGCGGTTCGAAATCCCGGTCTGGATATAATCCGAGATGTCCTTGTAGAAGCCCGCTACGGTCAGCGAGCCGGTCGGTGCGAAATACCATTCGGCCGATGCGTCGAGGTTCTTCGACGTCATCGGTTTCAGATCTGGGTTGCCGCCCGACGTGTACTGAAGCTGCGCGATTTGGGCGCGACCCGGCTCGGTGATGTTGAGGCTCGGGTTCAGTTGGTTGAGATCCGGGCGAGAAATGTTCTTCGAAAGCGCCAGACGAAGCTGGAGCTTTTCGGTGAGATGCGCCCGGACGTTCAAGCTCGGCAGGACGGACGTATAGTCGTCCTTGTTGCCGGCCGCGACGAAGGTCGTCGGTCCCGTGACCTGCGCCGTGCCGCCCGGTGGCGTGATCAGATCGGTCTGCTGATAAAAGCCGGCGACTGCGAGCTTGGTCTGGACGACGCGCACGCCGATGTTACCGTCGATCGGCACCGGCAGGTCAGCGGCGTTGAAGAACGCGGTGGCATAGCCCGTATAGGTCTTCTGCGACTGCGTCGTCGTGCTGCTCGGCAAGTAGCTCGGCAGCGTCGTAATGCCGAGGGTGGCGAGCGTAGCGTCGTAATCCTGCGTGATACCGCGCGAGAAGAGCAGCGCGTTGCCGAACAGGTCGGCGTCACCACGGAAGAACTTGCTGAAATCGGCGAATTCGAGCTGTGACGGCACGCTGTTCAACCCGGTATAGCGATAACCCGTGTCGCTGTAGCGATTGCTGCGGTCTGCATAGCGCACGCCAAGCTTGATCGACCGCAGCACGCTGTTGTCGAACTTGTACTCGCCATCGAGGCGCGCCGTCTTGTCCTTGCCGCGCGAACGGTTGAGGTTATCGAGATAAAAGGCCGAGGCGTAGGTCGCCGCGTTGGTCAGGCCTTGGGGGGTCGTGATCTGGAACGACGGTACGTCGCCCGTGATGTCTTGGGTCAGCGTACCGTTACCGGCGCCGTTGAGGCCGACGATGGACCGCGTCCGGGTGGTCTTCGAATCCACATACTGACCATCTGCGGTGATCGTCAGATTGGGGGTGGGACGCCATTTGCCGTTCAACGAATAATCGATGGTCGTCGAATGGCGATTCTCAAGACTGGTATTTGCCGCAGTGCGGATGTTCTGGAACGTCCCACTCTGGAAATCGCCGTTCGGTGCAAAGGTGAACGGCGCACCGGGCAGCGGCGAGACATTGGTCGCACCTTCGGCCGGCTGCGCGAAATAGCTGAAATCGTCGTAGCGGAACTTGTAGTCGTTGCGAAACAGCTCGCCCGTGAATTCGAGCGTATCGGTCGGGCGCCACTGCAGCGACGCATCGATGCCGAAGCGACGACGGGCACCGTTGACCTGGCCAATACCCGTGCCACGCGGCAGGGTCGTGACCTGACCGGTACGGCCGAGCGTCGCGAGCGATGCGATAGACGCTGCGCGAACGACAGGATCAGGGTCGTTAGGGTCGAGCGTGTTGAACGGCTCGGTCGAGATCGTGTCCTGGCTGAACACGGTCTTCTGGTACGAAGCGCTGACCAGCACGCCGATCTCGCCGATGCCGGTCTTCCAGCGATCGCTGAGCAGCACCGACGCGGTCGGCTGGCTCTTGCGCGCGAGGTCGTAATAGGTGTTCGCGGCCCCGGCCGAGATCTTGAAGCCGTCGAAGTCGAATGCCTTGCGGGTGCGGAGGTTGATCGTGCCGCTCAGCTGGTCCTCGATCAGGTCCGCCGACGGGTTCTTGTAGACATCAATGCCGGCGAGCAACTCTGAGGGAATGTCCTCAAGGCTCAGCGACGTACCGGTGCCGCTGGCCGTGAAGATGTCGCGGCCGTTGAGTTCGGTACGGACCTGCGTCAGGCCACGGATCGCGACCGAGCTGCCTTCGCCGTAGTTGCGGGTTACCTGTATGCCCGAAATGCGCTGCAACGCTTCGGCGACATTGCGATCGGGCAGCTTGCCGATATCCTCGGCGACGATCGAGTCGACGATCTGGTCTGAGTTGCGCTTGATCGCCTGCGCGCTGCGGAGGCTGGCACGGACGCCGGTCACGACGATGTCCTCGCCGCCGGGGGCCGAGGCCGCCTCGACCGGCTGGCCGGCATCGCCGCTCGGTGCGGTAACCGCGCCGCTGGTGGCCTGCGCATCGGGTGTCGCCTGTGGTTCGGCAGCCGGAGCAGTAGCAACGGGAGCAGCAGGCGTCGCATCCTGCGCGGATGCGGCTGGCGTCAGGCTCAGGGCCAGCACGGCGGCGGAGGACCCGGTGAGCAGACGAAGCGCGATCTCGCGCTGCGAACGGACGAACATGACAAACCCTTTCAACACATCGATTGACCACGCCACGCTGCCGTGTCGCCGCCGATTGCTTCCCGGGGCAGTTGCGTTCCGGGTACGCGGAATCCCGCGTCAAGTTTCGATGGTACGGCTCGGATCGACGACCCTGCCCGTTCCCTCCTTCGACCTCTTGAGCTAGCGTTAGCGCTAACGGCCTTGATTTGTCATATCACGAAGTTTGCGGTTGTGAAGAGGGATTCCTCGCGGGATATTCCCCTCGGATAGGGTATAGCGTCGATGGTAGCCGTAACTTTTGGTTATAATAGATTAAACTCCGTCATCTTCGGAGATTGTCGGACATGAAACGGTTTGGGAGACGGCTGCATATGATCAAAACACGATTGCTACGTGCGGTATGCGCGCCGTTGCTCGCGGGCTGCGCGCTGCAGCCCGGTATCGCGCAAACCCGGATTCCAGGCGATCCTTACACCGGCGATCCGGTCGGGATCGTCGCGGATCCCTGCCCGATCCACCCCCGGCCGACCGACGGCGCCGGCTGGGAACAGTGGAAACTGCACATGCTGACGCGCGATTTCGCCCAGCGCTGCCGCTACGCCGCGCAGAACGCAGCGCTGCTCGGCTCGGGTGAGAAGGTGCGCGTGGTGTTCATGGGCGATTCGATCACCGACAACTGGATCGGCGCGGATGCCGCATTGTTCACCGCCGGCCTCGTCGATCGCGGGATCAGCGGGCAGACCACGCCGCAGATGCTGGTCCGCTTCCGCGCCGACGTGCTCGCGCTGAAACCGCGCGCGGTTCATATCATGGCGGGCACCAACGACATCGCCGGCAACACCGGCGCGGCAACGATCGAGACCGTGCAGGGCAATATCATGACGATGGCCGAACTCGCGCGCGCGCACGGCATCAAGGTGATCCTCGCCTCGATCCCTCCCGCCGCCGCGTTTCCCTGGAGCCCGGCGATGAAGCCTGCGCCGCAGATCGTCGCGTTCAACACGTGGCTGCGCGGTTATGCCGCGAAGAACGGCTTCACCTATGTCGACTATCACGCCGCGCTTGCAGGGCCCGATGGCGGCATGAAGCCCGGCTACGCAACCGACGGTGTCCACCCGACGCCACAAGGCTATGCCGTGATGAAGCCGCTCGCGCGCGCCGCGATCGCGAAAACCCTCGGTCGGTAAGGACAGAAGATGGATTTCAGCAGGCGGTCGGTTCTTGCCGGCATGGCGGCGCTCGGCGCGGCGCGGGGAGCGGTTGCGCAAAGCCCGATGGGGCTCGCCGCCGGGCCGGTGAAGCCCGAATGGTCTTCATTAGTCAGCGCGTATCGCTACCCCGACTGGTTCCGCGATGCGAAGCTCGGGCTATGGTCGCACTGGGGGCCGCAAGCGGTGCCCGAGCAAGGCGATTGGTATGGCCGCTTCCTGTATATGCAGGGCCATCCGATGTACGAGCACCACCTCAAGACGTACGGTCATCCGTCGAAGACCGGCATGATGGACATCATGAACCGCTGGACCGCGGACCGCTGGGATGCCGACTCGCTGATCGAACGCTACAAGAAGGCCGGCGCGAAATACTTCATGTCGCTCGCCTGCCATCACGACAATCTCGACTGCTACGACAGCCGTTATCATGCTTGGAACACGCTGCGGGTCGGCCCGAAGCGCGACGTCGTCGGCATCTGGGAAAAGGCGGCGCGGAAGGCGGGGCTGAAGTTCGGCGTCTCGAACCATGCCGCGCACGCCTGGCACTGGTACCAGACCGGCTACGCCTATGATCCGACCGGGCCTTTGAAGGGCGTCCGCTACGACGCGTCGACGCTCCGGAAAGCGGACGGCGCGGGCAAATGGTGGGACGGCCTCGATCCGCAACAACTCTACACCGGCGCGCACATGGCCACACCCGACGGGATCGACAGCATCGCGGCGATGAACGCGTGGCATGAGGCAAATGATGGCCAGTGGATGGAGCACGGCCCCAAGGATGCGCCCGGCTATGCGGCAAAATGGCTGCTCCGCCAGACCGACCTGATCGACAAGTACAAGCCCGACATGGTCTATTTCGACGATTACGAACTGCCGTTCGGACCAATCGGGCTCGAATCCGTCGCCGACTATTACAACCGCTCGATCGAATGGCACGGCAAGATCGACGTCGTCCTCACCGCCAAGAAGATCCAGCCGGCGCACCGCTTCGGTTTGGTCGAGGACGTCGAGCGCGGCTATACCGACCATATCTGGGACGAGCCGTGGCAGACCGACACGTGCCTCGGCGACTGGTTCTACAACGTCGCCCGCCTCCGCGACAAAAGCTACAAGAGCGCGCCCGAGGTGATCCAGCGGCTCGCCGACGTGGTGTCGAAGAACGGCAATCTGTTGCTGTCGGTGCCACAGCCGGGCGACGGCTCGATCGACAGCGAGGTCGAGCATATCCTCGACGGCATGACCGATTGGGTGGCGATCAACGGCGAGGCGATCTTCGGCTCGCGACCGTGGCGGCGATATGGCGAAGGGCCGACGATCCTGCCGACGGGGATGCAGAACGAAACGGTGAAGCCGTTCACGCCGAGCGACATTCGGTTCACGACCAACAAGGGCGCGCTCTACGCAGTGTTCCTCGGCTGGCCCGAGAGTGCGGCGACGATCGGCTCGCTGGCGCGGACGGTGAATGGCGGCGTGGTCGAAAGGGTTACGCTGCTCGGCGGCGGCGTGATTGCGCATCGGCAGGACGCGAAGGGCCTGCATGTGACGATGCCGTCGAATACGCGCGGGCGGTTCGTGCCGGTGCTGAAGTTGGAAGGTCGCGGGCTGGTCTAGGTCCGCCGCCCGCCAATTTGACGAGATACCATTCCAACAAAACCCCCTCCCCGGCGAAGGCCGGGGCCCAGTTGGAAAGGTCGCAGTAACTAAGCGATCCGCATTGTTACCGCCGTCGCCCAACTGGGCCCCGGCCTTCGCCGGGGTGGGGGTATTCTCGTGATGAGGGGGTCTTTTTCGGAACGTCTGCCCCCTCCCCCGTCCTGCCGGGCTCATTCCGGCATCCACCGCGCCGCACACTCTACAAACCGTAAGAGCATGTGACGCTAGTTCCCCGCGAAAGCGGAGGCCCAGGGTTACGAGCGATGGCGTACGTAGCTCTCACACCCCGCCTTCGTGGAAGACGGGTATTGGCAGGCCAGTCTTACCACGCTCCGACTGAGCTTCGGTCCGCGGCATCCTGGATGCCGGAACAAGCCCGGCATGACGGACGGGGCTCCCGACCGCCCAGCCCAGCCCTTATTTACCGGGCCTCTTCACCTCCACCGCAGCTCCGCGATACGTCACCGTCGCATCGCCCGCCCCATCGAGATCGAGCGGACGCCCGGCCGTCATCCACCGCACCCGAACCGTCCGGCTCGCAGGCATGGCCTTATACCCCTGCCCTTCACGCGCGCCGAGCGTCACGACGCCGGTCGTATCGTCGTACGTCACCGGGATCCGGCTGTACGCGCCGCCGCGATACTGCTCGCTGGTGCCGTCATCCTCGTACAGTCCGAAGCTGCCGTTCGCGCCGGTGTAGACCGACAGCGTCAGCGGCGCGTCGGGCTTCTGGTCGACATATTGCGTGACCGGCCCCATCGGCACGATCGCGCCCGCCTTCACGAACAGCGGCATCCGCTCGAACGGCGCGGCCACCGTGACCGTCTGCCCGCCGCGATACACCTGACCGGTCTGGAAATCATACCAGCTCGCGGTCCCCGCCGGCAGGTACACCGCGCGTGACCGTGCCTTGTACTCGGTTACCGGCGCGACGAGGAAGCTGTCGCCGAACAGATATTCGTCGTTCACCTTCCGCGCCTGCACGTCGTTCGGATAGTCCATCACGAGCCCGCGCATGATGCTGCCGTCCTTGAACCACGTGTCCGCCGCGACGGTGTAGATATACGGCATCAGGCGGTAGCGAAGCTGGTCGTACCACACCATCGACTGCCGCATCGGCGAGCCTTCCGGCGAAATCTCGTAGATCTCGCGGTACGGCGCCTCGCCGTGGCTGCGGAACAGCGGGCTGAACGCGCCGAACTGGAACCAGCGCAGGTTCAGTTCGCGCCACTCGTCGAGGTTCACCGCGGTCGCCGTCTTGCTCGAATAGCGATCCTCCAGCGCGAACCCGCCAATGTCGTGCGTCCAGTTCGGGATGCCCGACATCGAGATGTTCACGCCCGCGGAGATCTGCGCGCGCAGATCATACCAGCGGCTCGCGACGTCGCCGGACCACACTGCGGCCCCCTCGCGCTGCAACCCGCCAAACCCCGAGCGCGTCAGGATGAACGGTCGGACGTCGGGCTTGTACTGACGCCAGCCGTCATAGACCGCGCCGACATGCACCAGCGGATAGCTGTTGAAATATTGCGCGCCCGGCCCGGCCGCGGTCGGGCCCATCGTCGCGATCCGCTCGGGGATCGACAGGTTCGAATGGATATCGGGCTCGCTCGCATCGAGCCACCACGCGTCGGTGCCGATCTTCGCGAGGCTGTCCTTGATCTGCCGCCAGTAGATCGTCCGCGCCTCGGGTGCATACGGATCGTAATCGGTGTTCGCGTAGCCCTTGCCGACCCAGTCCATGTTCTTCACGTCGAGGTTGTTGCGATAGGTATAGCCCTTCGCCGCAAGCTCCTTGTAGTTCTCGGTCGTCGGATAGAATTTCGGCCAGACCGAGATCATGAAGCGCGCGTTCATGTCGTGGATCTTGTCGACCATCTTCTGGGGCTCGGGGAAACGCGCCTTGTCGAATTCGTGGCTGCCCCACGCATTCTCGGGCCAGTAGAACCAGTCCTGGACGATGTTATCGAGCGGGATCTTCAGGTCGCGATACTTCTTGACGACGTCGACGACCTCACCTTCCGTGTTGTACCGTTGGCGCGACTGCCAGAAGCCGTAGGCCCATTTCGGCATCATCACGGCCTTGCCGGTCAGCGAACGATAGCCCGCGACGACATCGTCCATGTCCTTGCCGGGCACGTACCAATAATTGACCGACTTCGCGATATCGCTGGTGAACCACACCGAATGGCGATCGGGCGCGGCCAGCGGGTCGTTGTGGAGAAGCGCGATGTAGCCTGCGTTCGGCTCCCACTCGATCCGCACCTTGACCTGCTTGCCCTTGGTCATCGGCAGGTCGAAGTTCGCGTACCAGGGGTTCCAGTTTTGGCGCCAGCGGTTCAGCACCTCCTTGCCGTCCGCGAACACCTTGAAATAGCTCGAGCCGTAGAGCTGGAACTTGTGCACGCCGCTAACGTCCGGCGTCACGTCGCCGGTCCACACCACTTTCTGTGTCTCGACAGCGTTGCCCGCAGTATTCTGGCCCCCGGTCGCGGCGACCGTCTGCGCCTTGGCGGCGGCGGGCCACTTCGCCTGATCCTTGATATACTGGTAGTTGATCGACGCTTCCTGCTGCGTCACCGCCAGCCGGTTGCCTAAGTAATATTGCGCGGTGAAGCCCGGCTTGCCGCCACTCGTGACCTTCAGGCCATCGGTGCCGACCAGCGAATAGGGGCGCGGATTGCCGAAGCGGGTGATGCCGTCGTTATCCCACAACAGGCCGTAGTTGCGCGTCGAGACGACGAACGGGACAGCGATATCCATATTGTGCTGCGCGAGTTCGACGTCCTCGCCGTTATAATCCATCTGCGCGTTCTGGTGCTGGCCGAGCCCGTACAGCCCCTCGTCGGTACCGCGATTGAACTGCTGCGACGCAACGACGAACGGCTTGCCGTCAGCTTGGGTCTTGGCGAACGCCGGCGCGGCGGCGTGATCCAGCACGACCTTCCCGGCCTTGTCGAGAAAGCGGACTCGGCCGGTCTTCAGGTCGACCTCGGCGGTGTCGCGCGACGTCGCGACCAGCACGCGCTTGCCCGATCGCGTGACGGTGTACTCGCCCGCGATCGGCGGTGTCGGCACCATCAAGCTGGGCGCAGTCGTCACGCGCGTCGGGCTGGCGACGACGTGGATGATCCCGTCACCATGCACCGTCACCTCGATCCAGCCTGCCGGACCGCTCGACGGCGCAACGCCGATCCCGTTGGTGATCGTCTCGAAACCACCCTTGGCAACCTGCGCTTCAGCCAAGGCCGGCGTGAGTGCGCTGCCCGCGAGCAGCGCCGCAAAACCGAAAACCTTCATCAGCATATTCCTTAAAATCGTCGAGCCAAGAGCTCGTTATTTGTAGCTGCCCATGGTCACCTTCAGGATGACCGGCGTGATGAGATTGATACCGTAATCGGTCTGATCGCCGTTCCAGATGCGGCTCATGACCCAGCGCCCGTCGACCACGCGACCTTCCTCTACGCGGAATACGGAGCCGTTCTTCGGGCCATCCTTCGCGGTACCGAAGTTCAGGCGGACGTGGTCGCCGACCACCAGGAACTCGTTGGGCGACAGATGCGCGACCGCGACGCCGCCGACCGCCTCCTTCGCCCAGGCGGGCGGCTCGGACTTGATCCAGGTCCAGTCCTTCTGCCCGAACTGCCATTCGCCATAGCTCGTGCCGATCGTCCAGTTGCCCATCGTCGTAATCTGATTGGCGCCGTCATCCGGCTTGGCCGCACCCCAGGTCGGATGTTCGAATGCGATCTTCGCCCAGTCGCGCGCCATCGACGACAGCACACCGTATTTCAGGCCGATCGCATCGACCGTCTCGGGATCGAGCGCCTTCGCGCCGAGCGGATAGTTGAAGTACCCCGTGTCATCCATGCCGAACGGCGCATAGCCGATTGCGCCGTGTCCGAGCGTCGCCCAAAAGAAACGCGCAAATTCCTTCGCGTTGCCGATCTCGGGGACCATCAGCGCGTTGTCCGGCCGCGCATACGCATCGAGATACAGCGCCACGTGTGCGGCATCGCGGTCGTAGATATCGGGTGCCGCAAAATCGATCGCAGGCGCCGCCGCCTTCCAGATATCGAGCACGTCCTGCTGCGGCCCGCCGCTCGCGACGCCGGTCGGATCCGGGACGTTCGACGGCCCGGCGAGCGACGCGTTGACGTACATCGGCAACGGCTTGATCGCCTTGCCCGCCGCCGCGATCTCATCGACGAACCGCGCGGTATGCCAGGTGTTGAACGCGCGATCCGCCTGCGCACCGAACATCTGCGTCCAGCTTCCGCCCGGCTTCTTCAACGCCTTCGCCAGTTCGGCAGGCACGGGTTTCGCGAACACCGCATTCGCCTGCGGACCGTAATCGCGCGGCGAACGATAGCTGCCGACCTCGTTCTCGGGCTGCACCATGATCACCGTGTTCTGCGGGTCGTGCGCCTTGAGGTATTTCATCACCTCGACGAACGCGCGCTTGTCCGCCTCCAGCGTCGCGCGGAACATCGGCGAGTGGACATAATGGTCCGTCCCGTCCTTCGCCTTCATCCGCGGAAAGCGCTTGTTATCGGCCTTGAACCAGTCCGGCGTGTAGCCCGGCGAGGTGTTCTTCCACGTTCCGAACCAGAGCAGCACGACCCGCTTGTCATGCACGCGCGCCTGATCGAGCAACGTCTGCAGGAACGAGAGATCGAACTTGCCTTCGACCGGCTCGACCTGCTGCCACGCGATCGGGATCTCCACCGTGTTCGCGTGGATCCGGTCGAGCAGCGGCCACACCTGCGGCAAGGCCGACGCATAATTGCTGCTGTTGTTGACCTGCCCCGCGAGCATCAGGAACGGCGCACCATCGACCATCAGCGCATGCCGGCCGTTCTTCGTCACCATGCGTGGGATCTCGGTGGTGGTCTGCGCAGTCGCGACGGTGGAAATTATCGACGCCGACAGCGCCAGCCCGGCGAGCACGCTCTTCATACGAACCATCTTCAATCCTTTTGCGCAAAGGCGCGGTCGGCACAGCCGATCCCCCGCCCCTCGGTATCGGTGCCGATATACACGCGATAATTGCCCGCGAAGCCGTCGCGGACGGTGCAGAATGATATCGCTATCATCAAAATTCGAGCGTTGCCGGCTTCGAGTTGCACATGGCGATCATCATCCTCTCCCAGTTCCCCGCCCAGTTGCTTGCGGCAACGGTGTCCGTGCTCTTCGCACATATCATTTGTAAGATTAATGTCGTTCATTTACGGTTTGCGCAAGCCCGATCGGCATCAGCTTCGCGCAGCGGGATGCCACATTGGGGACTTGACGCTGTCGCTGCGCAGCATACGGTACCGCTAACAAACCTGGAGGGGATTACATCGTGGAGATCGCATTCGCATCGGCATGGGCCTTGCCCGCCGATTGGGAACAGGCGGCGTTGCTCGGCCGAATCGACCTGGGCGACGGGCCGACCCCGGTCATCGTCCGTGGCGGCCGCGTGTATGATATGTCGTACGTCGCGCCAACCGTCGCCGATCTGATCGCGAGCGGCAAGTTCGATGCTGCTGCCGGCACCGATCTCGGCCATCTCGACGACCTGTCGCTCTCACCCGATGCCACCTCGGACGTCCGCCTGCTGAGCCCGATCGACCTCCAGTGCGTCAAGGCTTCCGGCGTCACCTTCGCCGTCTCCGCGCTCGAGCGCGTGATCGAGGAACGCGCGCGGGGCGATGCGTCGGCTGCCGTTGCGGTCCGCGCGCGCCTCGAAGAGCGCGTCGGTGGCAGCATCCGCTCGGTCGTACCCGGCTCGCCCGAAGCCGCCGCGCTGAAGGCTGCGTTGATCGAAGACGGCATGTGGTCGCAATATCTCGAAGTCGCGATCGGCCCCGACGCGGAGATCTTCACCAAGAGCCCTACGCTTTCCACGATCGGCTGGGGTGGCGAGATCGGCATCCGATCCGACTCCACCTGGAACAACCCGGAGCCGGAAGTCGTCCTGATCGTCGACCGCACCGGCAAGACCGTCGGCGCGGCGCTAGGCAATGACGTCAACCTGCGCGATTTCGAGGGGCGCTCGGCGCTCCTGCTCGGCAAGGCGAAGGACAATAACGCGTCCTGCTCGATCGGCCCGTTCATCCGGCTGTTCGACGATAATTTCGGCATGGACGACGTTCGCGCCGCGCAGATCGCGCTGACGATCGAGGGCGCCGAGGGCTACCGACTCGACGGCAGCAGCTCGATGGACCAGATCAGCCGCGATCCCGAGGAGCTCGTCCGCCAGGCGATGAGCGAGCATCAATATCCCGACGGCTTCGTGCTGTTCCTCGGCACGCTGTTCGCGCCGACGCAGGACCGCGACGAGCCCGGTCGCGGTTTCACGCATGCGGTCGGCGACGTCGTCACGATCTCCAATCCGAAGCTCGGTGCGCTCGTCAATCCGGTGACGACGTCGAAGGACGCGGCACCGTGGGACTACGGCATCGGCGATCTCATGCGCAATCTGGCAGGCCGGGGCCTGCTCGCGCCCACCAAGAACCAGGGAGCGTAAGCCCGTGTTGCAGAAGACCCAAGCCGCCGACCAGACGGCGATCTATCCCAGCCTCAAGGGCAAGCGCGTCTTGATCACCGGCGGCGCGTCGGGGATCGGTGCAGGCTTGGTCGAGGCGTTCGCACGGCAGGGCGCGCACGTCGCGTTCGTCGACATGGCCGAGGACGCGGCGAACGCGCTGATCGAAACGCTGACGCCCGACGTCGCGACCGCGCCGATCTTCGCATCGCTCGACCTGCGCGATATCGACGCCCTGAAAACGACGATCGCCGGAATCGAAGACCGGCTCGGCGGGATCGACATCCTGATCAACAACGCCGCCAACGACGATCGCCACAGCATCGAAGAGGTCACGCCCGCCTATTGGGATGAGCGGATGGCGACCAACCTGCGCCACCTGTTCTTCGCAGGCCAGGCCGTGGTGCCGTCGATGAAGCGCGCCGGCGGCGGCGTGATCCTCAATTTCGGTTCGATTTCCTGGCATCTCGCGCTGCCTGAGCTGCTGATCTACCAGACCGCCAAGGCCGGCATCGAGGGCATGACCCGCGCGATGGCCCGCGACCTCGGTGGCGACGGCATTCGCGTGAACACGATCGTCCCCGGCAACGTCGAAACGCCGCGCCAGCTGAAATGGTACACGCCCGAGGGCGAGGCGGAGATCATCGCCGCGCAGTGCCTCAAGACCCGTGTCCAGCCCGCCGACGTCGCCGCGCTGGTGCTGTTCCTCGCGTCGGACGATGCGCGGATGTGCACCGGGCATGATTATTTCGTCGACGCCGGCTGGCGCTGACATGACGAACGAGATCACCGCGGAAAGCGTCTGCGACGTCGGCGCGACGCTCGGCGAAGGCCCGATCTGGATCGCGCGCGACGCCGCACTCTGGTTCGTCGATATCAAGGCACCGTGCGTGCACCGGTTCGATCCGGCGACCGCAACGCTCGACACGTGGGAAGCGCCCGATCAGGTCGGCTGGGTGATCCCCACCGACGATGGCGACTTCCTCGCGGGGGTCCGCGGCGGCCTCCACCGGTTCGATCCGGCAACCGGCGCGTTCGAGCATCTTGCCGCGGTTCACCCCGAAACACCCGGCAACCGCCTCAACGACGCGGCACGCGATCCCTCGGGCCGTGTCTGGTTCGGGACGATGGACAATGCGGAGGCGGACCTCACCGGCCATGTCTATCACTGGCATGACGGCGCACTGACCAAGACCGATATCCCGCCCGTCGCGATCACCAACGGCCCGGCGATCTCGCCCGATGGCCGCACGCTGTACGCGGTCGACACGCTCGGCAAGACGATCAGCGCGTACCCGATCGACGCCGATGGCACGCTCGGCGCGCCGCGCGTGTTCCTGACGGTCGGGCCGGACGACGGACACCCGGACGGCGCGATCTGCGATTCCGAGGGCGGCGTGTGGGTCGGTTTCTTCGGCGGCTGGGCAGCGCGACGCTATGCCGCCGATGGCAGCCTTACCGATATCGTCCGCTTCCCGGTGGCCAACATCACCAAGATCGCACTCGGCGGTCCCGATGGTCGTACTGCCTATGCGACGACCGCGGCCAAGGGGCTCGACGACGACGCCCGCGCGGCCCAGCCGCTCGCCGGCAATCTCTTCACCTTCCGCGTCGCCGTCCCCGGCGTGCTCGTCGACCCCATCACACTATAATGCGCAAAACGCCGCCAGAGCGTTGCACCAGAGAGGAAAACCAATGACCATTGCGGCAGATTCCGGCCAACACGTGAACCGAGCGCTTATCGCGATGATCGTCATCGTCGCGACGATCGGCGGGTTCATGTTCGGCTATGACTCGGGCGTCATCAACGGCACGCAGGCGGGGCTCGAAAGCACGTTCGCGCTGTCGTCGCTCGGCACCGGCTTCACCGTCGGCGCGATCCTGATCGGCTCGTCGGTCGGCGCGTTCATGGCGGGCAGGCTCGCCGACAATCTCGGCCGCCGCAACGTCATGATGATCGCCGCCGTGCTCTTCATCATCAGCGCTTTGGGCGCCGGCGCCGCCACCTCGGCGACGATGTTCGTGCTCGCGCGCATCATCGGCGGGCTCGGCATCGGTGCCGCCAGCGTGCTCGCGCCGGTCTATATCTCCGAAGTCGTGCCTGCGAACGTCCGCGGCCGGCTGTCGAGCGTACAACAGATCATGATCATCACCGGCCTGACCGGTGCGTTCGTCGCCAACTGGTATCTCGCGCGGATCGCCGGCTCGTCGACCGCGCTGTTCTGGCTCGACTATCCGGCGTGGCGCTGGATGTTCTGGATGCAAGTCATCCCCGCCGCGATCTATCTCGTGACGCTGTTCCTGATCCCCGAAAGCCCGCGCTTCCTGGTCCTCAAGGGGCGCTACGACGAAGCCGAGACCGTCCTGACGCGCCTGTTCGGTGCCACCGAAGCCAAGCGTAAGGTCGCCGAGATCCGCGGTTCGCTGTCGGCCGACGCGCATCGTCCCAAACTGTCCGACCTGATCGACAAGGCGAGCGGCAAGATCCGTCCGATCGTCTGGACCGGCATCGGCCTTGCGATCTTTCAGCAGTTCGTCGGCATCAACATCGTGTTCTATTACGGTTCGGTGCTGTGGCAGTCGGTTGGCTTCAGCGAGAGCGATGCGCTGCTGATCAACATCCTGTCGGGCTCGCTGTCGATCGTCGCGTGCCTGCTCACCGTCGCGCTGGTCGACAAGGTCGGGCGCAAGCCGCTGTTGCTGATCGGGTCTGCTGGCATGACCGTCACGCTTGCGATCGTCGGCATCTGCTTTGCCAGCGGTGCGATCGTCGAGGGTTCGCTGCGCCTCTCCGACCAGAACGGCCTGATCGCGCTGATCGCAGCCAATGCCTATGTCGTGTTCTTCAACCTGAGCTGGGGCCCAATCATGTGGGTGATGCTCGGTGAGATGTTCCCGACCCAGATCCGCGGTTCGGGTCTGGCCGTCGCGGGCTTCGCACAGTGGTTTGCCAACTTCGCGATCTCGGTCAGCTTCCCGACGATGGCGATCTCGCTCGGCCTGTCGCTCACCTACGGCTTCTACGCGCTTTCGGCGTTCGTCTCGTTCTTCTTCGTCTGGAAGATGGTCTCCGAGACGCGGGGTCGCGAGCTCGAGGACATGGAGGGCTGATGCTCCACCTCGAAGCGGGCGACTGGAAGGTCGCGCTCCAGCCGGAACTGGGCGGCACGATTGCCGCCCTCACCTTCCAGGGCCGCGATGTGTTGCGGCCGACGCCGGCGGGCGCGACCAACCCGCTGGAAACCGCGTGCTTCCCGCTGGTGCCCTACGCGAACCGCATCGCCGACGGCCGGTTCCTGTTCGCGGGGGAGTCGTACGCGCTTCCCCGCAACATGGAGGGGCAGGATCATCCTTTGCACGGCGTCGGCTGGCTGTGCGGCTGGGACGTGCAGGCGACGGATGCGGGCTCGGCGGTGCTGATCCATACGCATGAAGCCGACGCGAACTGGCCGTGGTCCTACCGCGCCGAACAGCATGTCTCGCTCGATGAGTCCGGCCTTCACGTATCGCTGTCGGTCCGGAACACCACCGACCGCGCGATGCCCGCCGGCCTGGGTTTCCATCCCTATTTCCCCGCCGATGCCGAAACGCGCCTGAGCTTCGACGCGAAATCGGTCTGGCTTGCCGACGACGCGATGCTCCCGACCGAGCGTGCCGGCGCGAACCAGTTGGCCGATTGGTCGTCGGGCGAAACGGTCGTACGCTCGACCTTGATCGACAACGCCTATGAAGGCTGGAGCAAGGACGCGACGATCGCGACGCGTGACGACACCATCACGCTGACGGGCGAGGGCACGCCCTATCTCCACGTCTTCACGCCGCCGGGTCTCGGGTTCTTCTGTGCCGAACCGGTGAGCGACATGCCCAACGCGCTCAACCTGGCGGACCCGACGATCCTGGCGCCGGACGAGACCCGGACGATCGCGATGTCGCTGACGATCGCGCGGGGCTGAACAAAGCGCATCCACCGTCGTTGTCAGGATGACGATGAGGGGGCAGGACGCCGTGCGCTGCCCCCCAAGCCCTCAGTGATTATGCCGGGGCGTCTTCGCCGAAATCCCGCGATACTTCACCGCGAAGTCGAGCACGCCGCCCTCGGCGAGCTGCCCGGTCTTCTCGCGGTACAGTTCCTCCCACGGCGTATTGCTCTCGGGCACCGGTGGCAGCCCCTCGCCCTTGCGTCGCGCGATCTCGTCCGGCTCGACCAGTGCGTCACACGTGCCCGCGACCAGATCGATCCGCACCACGTCGCCCGTCCGGATCCACGACAGTCCGCCGCCGACCGCACTCTCAGGTGAGACGTTCAGGATCGAAGGGCTGTCCGACGTCCCCGACTGACGCCCGTCGCCGAGCGTCGGCAGCGCCAGCACGCCGCGCTGGATCAGTGCGTCGGGTGGCTGCATGTTGACGACTTCCGCCGAGCCCGGCCAGCCGATCGGTCCCGCGCCGCGGATCACCAAGATACAGCCCTCGTCGATATCGAGCGCAGGATCGTTGATCCGGTGGTGATAATCGTCCGAACCCTCGAACACGATCGCCCGCGCCTCGAACCGATCTTCCGCGCCCGGCGTCGACAGATAGCGCGCGCGGAACGCCGGCGAGATCACCGAGGTCTTCATGATCCCGAAATCGAACAGATTGCCCTTGAGCACCAGGAAGCCCGCGCGCTCCATCATCGGTGCGTCGAACGGCTTGATCATCTCGCGGTCCCGCGTCTCGCGACCGGCGATGTTCTCGCCGATCGACCGGCCGGTGACGGTCAGGCACGACGTGTCGAGCTTCCCGCCCGCGATCAGCTCGTGAAGCACCGCCGGCACGCCGCCCGCGCGGTGAAAGCGCTCGCCGAGATACTTGCCAGCCGGCTGCATGTTGACGAGCAACGGAAGGTCGTAGCCGTGATCCGACCAGTCCTCCGGGTACAGCGTCACGCCGGCATGCTGCGCCATCGCCATGATGTGCGGCTGCGCGTTGCTCGATCCGCCGATCGCGCTGACGACGCGGATCGCATTGAGGAAGCTGTCGCGCGTGAGTATCTTCGAGGGGCGCAGATCCTCATACGCCATCTCGACGATCCGCCGGCCGGTCTCGTACGCCATCTGGCCGCGCTCGCGGTACGGCGCCGGGATCGCCGCGCATCCGGTGAGCGACAGACCCAGGGCTTCCGCCACGGCGTTCATCGTCGAGGCCGTGCCCATCGTGTTGCAATGCCCCGCTGACGGCGCGCTGTCGGTGGCGCGGTTGAGGAATTCCTCCTCGTCGATCTCACCCGCGGCCAGCTTGCGCCGGCTACGCCAGATCACCGTTCCCGAACCGACCAGTTCGCCGTCATGCCAGCCATCGAGCATCGGACCGCCGGACAGCACGATCGCGGGGATATCGACCGTCGACGCCGCCATGATCCCCGACGGCGTGGTCTTGTCGCAGCCGGTGGTCAGCACGACCGCGTCGATCGGATAGCCGTACAGCGTCTCGACCAGCCCGAGATAGGCGAGGTTACGATCGAGCGCCGCCGTCGGCCGCCGGCAATTCTCGAAGATCGGATGGACCGGAAACTCCATCGCGATGCCGCCTGCGTCGCGGATGCCGTCACGCGTTCGCTTGGCGAGTTCGAGATGGATGCGGTTGCACGGAGAAAGGTCGCTGCCCGACTGAGCGATGCCGATGATCGGCCGACCCGAGCGCAGTTCCGCCGGGGTCAGCCCGTAATTCATGAAGCGTTCGAGATACAGCGCGGTCATGTCCGAGCGGGCGGGATCGGCGAACCAGTCGCGCGATCGGAACGGCTTCACCGGTACACGGTCCACTGCAAACTCTCCTAGACGCGGTCTATTATTCGATGGGAGCGCTACCGCGACCACCGGGAGTCGGTCAAGCGCGCACGCTCGCGGGTGGGCGGCGGCGCGGTGCCGCATCCGACTGCCGCCGGACCAGCGTATAGTCGAGCACGACGTGGCCGTTGTGATCCTTGCCGCCGCCACGACGATGCGAGATCGCCGCCACGAGCAGTTCGACCGCCGCGCGCGACATGTCCGCGATCGGCTGGTGGATGGTAGTCAGCTCCGGCCAGATCGTCGTCGCGAGCGCGCTGTCGTCGAACCCGCACACGGTCAGGTCGCCCGGCACGTCGAGCCCGCGGCGATGCGCGACCGCGACGCTTGCCGCCGCCATGTCGTCGTTGCTCGCGAAGATCGCGGTCGGCGGATCCTTCGCGTCGAGCAGTTGCTCCGCCCCGTCGAGCCCCGATCGATAGGTGAACAATCCGCCGACCACGAGGGAATCGTCGGCCGGCAGCCCTGCATCCACCATCGCCGCCAGATAGCCCTGGTGGCGCAGTTCGCTCGCCGTCTGGTTCGGATTGCCGATGATGAACCCGATTCGCGAATGCCCCAGTTTGACGAGATGTTCGGTCATCGCGCGTGCCGCCTCGAAGTCGTCGATCGTGACCGCCGCCGACCCGCTCGGCGGCGAGCCGGTCGCCACGACGACGGTCGGCACGCCAGCCTCCGTCAGCACGTCGAGCACGGCGCGTGAATCGCACAGCGGTGGCGGCAGGATCACGCCGTCGATCCCGCTCTCGATCATGTGCCGTGCCACCTCGATCTCGTGATCGCCGATGTCGCATTTCTCGACGACAAGTTGCACGTCGCTGCGGCTCGCCTGTTCGAGGCTCCCGACGAGGAACTCGCTGAGATAGGCCGAACTCGGATTGCTGTAGAGCAGCCCGATCCGCATCTGTCCGCCACCGGCAAGGCTGCGCGCGGCACGGTTCGGGGCGTAGTGAAGCGTCACGATCGCGGCGTTGACCGCGTCCCGGGTCGCATCGCGCACCTTGGCTTCGCCGTTGATGACGCGCGATACGGTCATCGGCGAAACGCCGGCGAGCGCCGCGACGTCGGAAATAGTCGGTGCTCCGCTCCGGCGTCCGGTTGCGGTGCGCGGCTTGCGCGTGATGGTCCCCATCACCGACGTCTAGCAGGGGAATGCGGGATAATCAGCCTGCAATCGATATCATCGGGCACATCGCCGTCGGAGCAAGCTTGGGTTGCGTGTTATCGCTCCCAACCTTACTTCATGGCCAGCATCATTCGCGGTCCTGCCCTCGATCGGCATGACCGCTCCGAACGCTTGGAGATTTGACATGGACGGTACCTTCCCGATCGGCGCGCGCGCCGTAAGCAGCGACGTCACCTTCCTCGCGATCGATCCGTCGACCGACGCGAAGATCGAGCCCGCCTTCGCCGTATCGAGCGAGGCCGATGTCGCCGAGGCGTGCAAGCTCGCCGAGGCCGCCTTCGACACCTTCCGCGAAACCGACCCCGAAACGCGTGCGAAATTCCTCGAGACGATCGCCGACGAGATCGAGGCGATCCACGAGCCGCTCGTCGCCCGTGCGATCCAGGAAAGCGGCCTGCCCCGCCCACGCCTCGAAGGCGAGCGCGGCCGTACCACCGGCCAGCTCCGCCTGTTCGCCAAGCATCTCCGCGCTGGCACCTGGGCCTCGGTCATCATCGACGAAGCACAGCCCGATCGTAAGCCCGCCCCCCGCGCGGACCTGCGCCAGCGCCGCATCGCGGTCGGCCCGGTCGCGGTGTTCGGCGCCTCGAACTTCCCGCTCGCCTTCTCGGTCGCTGGCGGCGACACCGCCTCCGCACTCGCCGCCGGTTGCCCGGTCGTGGTCAAGGGGCACCCCGCGCATCCCGGAACGTCGGTGATGGTCGGCAAGGCGATCCAGGCCGCTGTCGCCAAGTGCGGCCTGCCCGAGGGCGTGTTCTCGCTGGTCCAGGGTCCGGCGAACGAACTTGGCGCCGCGCTCGTCAAGGACGCGCGCATCAAGGCGGTCGGCTTCACCGGCTCGCGCGGCGGTGGCCTTGCGCTGGTGGCACTCGCCGCAGCCCGCCCCGAGCCGATCCCGGTCTATGCCGAGATGAGCAGCGTCAACCCGGTGATCCTGTTCCCCGCGGCGCTTGCGGCGCGCGGCGAAGCGCTCGGCAAGGCCTATGTCGGCTCGCTGACGATGGGCTCGGGCCAGTTCTGCACGAATCCCGGCATCGTCGTCGCGGTCGACGGGCCTGACCTCGACACCTTCGTCGACGCCGCCGCCGCTGCGCTTGGCGAAGCTGCGCCGCAGGTCATGCTGACCCCCGGCATCCATGCCAGCTACGACCAGGGCGTCGCCGCGCTCGCCGGTCACGACGCGGTCGAGACGCTCGCGCGCGGCACCGAGGCCGAGGGCGCCAACCGCGGTCGCGCCGCGCTGTTCTCGACCACCGGCAAGGCGTTCGTCGCCGATCCGGCGTTGTCGCACGAAGTGTTCGGGGCGGCGTCGATCATCGTCCGCTGCACCGATCTCGCCGAGGTCCGACAGGTTCTCGAACAGGTCGAGGGTCAGCTGACGATCACGCTGCAGATCGACGAAGGCGATTACGCCGACGCTGCGACGCTGGTGCCCGTGCTCGAGCGCAAGGCTGGTCGCATCCTGGCGAACGGCTGGCCTACCGGCGTAGAGGTTGCCCCGGCGATGGTGCACGGCGGCCCTTTCCCCGCAACGTCGGACCCGCGCACGACCTCGGTCGGTACGGCTGCGATCGAGCGCTTCCTGCGCCCGGTCTGCTACCAGGATCTGCCCGATGCGTTGCTGCCGAAGGCGGTCAAGCACGACAACCCGCTCGGCCTGCCACGCACCGAGGGCTGATCGGATGAGAGAAGGAAGGGCGCGCTGCCGAACGGCAGGGCGCCCTTCCTTGTTCTCCCGCGAAGGCGGGAGCCAGTCTGGGTCCCCGCCTTCGCGGGGAAACATGCTTGGAGATCGGTTGCTCCCCCCCCCCGCACCACCCCGGCGTAGGCCGGGGCCCAATTGGGTGAAGTTGTCAACGGAGCGTCACCCGTCGTTACTGCCACCTTTCCAATTGGGCCCCGGCCTTCGCCGGGGTGGTATGAGGGAGGGGCAGAGCTTCCCAAACACCCCTAATCATTGACAGGCGCGCGCCGCATACCCACTAGTCCGGCATGACAACGCCTGACTCGTCGCGCACCATTTCCCTGCCCGCAGACCTCGGCAGCTACATCGACGAATTGACCGACGGAGGGCACGGCGACACCGCCGCCATCGTCCGCACCGCGCTCGAGCAGATGCGCGACCGCGACGCTGCCTTGGCCGCACCAGCGGAAATCCTGATCGGCGGCGGCGAATGCGGGATGCTCGTCCGCCAGCGCGACTGGAGCGCGACGTCGCTCGGCCCGATCGACTCGTGGCCCGCCGAGCTTCGCGTCACGCTCGCCAACATCCTCAACTCGCCCGTCGCCAAGGTCGTGATGTGGGGACCCGAGCACATCATGCTCTACAACGACAGCTACCGTGCCGTCGCAGGTGACCGCCACCCGGCCGCACTCGGCAGCCCGGTCGCGACCGCGTTCCCCGAGGTGTGGGACTGGAACCGCGCGGTCCTCGAAGCAGGCCTGCGCGGCGAGACCGTCGCCTATCGCGACCAGCCGATCCTGTTCCAGCGCCCCGACGGCCCGGAGACGCTGACGCTCGACCTGTTCTATACGCCCGTCTACTGCGCCGGTGGCGCGGTCGGCGGCGTCCTGTGCACGATGGTCGACAATAGCGGCCGGGTCGAAGCCGAGCACCGCCTCGCCGCCAGCGAAGCCGAACTCCGCCGCGTCACCGACGCCGTGCCGATGCTGATCTCGTACATCGACCGCGACCACGTCTACCGTCTCGCCAACGCGCAATATGACGAATGGCTCGGCGTCGCGCCCGAAACGATGATCGGCAAACCCGTCCGCGAAGTGCTCGGCGACGCGGTCTACCAGGATCGCCGCCCGTCGTTCGAGCGCGCGCTGGCGGGCGAAAGCTTCATCGCGCAGACCGTCTTTCCGCACCGCGACGGACGCCCGCGCCGCTCCGAATTCCGCTATGTTCCGCATGTCCAGGCGGACGGTTCGGTCGCCGGCATCTACGTGCTCGGCATCGACGTCGAGGACCGCGCCGAACGCGAGGCCGCACTCGGCATCAGCAACGGCCGCTTCCGCACCGCGATGGATGCGGTCCACGGCGTGCTCTGGACCAACAGCCCCGACGGCCGGATGATCGGCGAGCAACCCGGCTGGGCGACGCTCACCGGCCAGTCGATCGACGAGTACCAGAATTTCGGCTGGGCCGACGCGATCCACCCCGACGACGTCGCATCGACGATCAAGGCGTGGACCACCGCCGTCCTGAACAAGTCGATGTTCGTGTTCGAACACCGCGTCCGCCGCCATTGCGGGGCATGGCGCACGTTCGCCGTCCGCAGCCTGCCGATCCTCGATTCAGGCGGCGAAGTCGTCGAATGGGTCGGCGTCCACACCGACATCACGCATCAGCGCGCCGCCGAGGCCGCCTTGCGCGAACAGGCCGAAGCGCTCGCCCGCCAGGTCCGCCACCGCGAACGCGCCGAGGATCAGCTCCGCCAGCTCAACGAGACGCTGGAGGCGCGTGTGATCGCCGAGATCGGCGAGCGCCGAGAGGCCGAAGCCAAGCTCGCGCAGTCGCAGAAGATGGAGACCGTCGGCAAGCTTACCGGCGGCGTCGCGCACGACTTCAACAATCTGCTCCAGGTGGTCTCGGGCAATCTCCAGCTGCTCGGCAAGAACCTCGCCGGCAACGAGCGTGCGGAGCGCTGGGTCGCCAACGCGATGGCCGGCGTCACGCGCGGCTCGAAGCTAGCCTCGCAGCTGCTCGCGTTCGGGCGTCGCCAGGCGCTCGAGCCGAAGGTCGTCAACGTCACGCGGTTCGTGCGCGGGATGGACGACATGCTGCGCCGCGCGATCGGCGAAGGCGTCGAGATCGAGACGGTGGTCGGCGGCGGCCTCTGGAACACCTTCATCGACCCCGCGCAGATCGAGAACGCGCTGCTCAACCTCGCGATCAACGCGCGCGACGCGATGGAGGGCCAAGGCAAACTCACCATCGAACTCGGCAACGCCCACCTCGACGACGCCTATGCGCGCAGCCACGAGGAGGTCGAAGCCGGGCAGTACGTCCTGCTCGCGGTGTCCGACACCGGCAGCGGCATGAGCCCCGAAATCATCGAAAAGGTGTTCGAACCGTTCTTCTCGACCAAGAGCGAGGGCAAGGGCTCGGGCCTCGGCCTGTCGATGGTCTATGGCTTCGTCAAACAGTCCGGCGGGCATGTGAAGATCTATTCGGAGGTCGGCGAAGGCACCACGATCAAGCTGTATCTGCCGCGCGCGATGGAGAGCGAGGACGTCGAGGTCGTCGCCGATGCGGGGCCGATCTGCGGCGGCACGGAGACGGTGCTGGTGGTCGAGGATGACGACGAGGTCCGCACCACCGTGGTCGAGCTGCTGACCGACCTCGGCTACAGCGTCCTGAAGTCGGTCGACGCGGCGAGTGCGCTCAACGTGGTCGAGAGCGGCGTGCCGATCGATATCCTGTTCACCGACGTCGTGATGCCCGGAACGCTGAAAAGCCCGGAACTCGCGCGCAAGGCGAAGGAGCGGCTGCCCAATCTCGTGGTGCTGTTCACGTCGGGCTATACCGAGAATTCGATCGTGCACGGCGGCAAGCTTGATGCCGGCGTCGACTTGTTGTCGAAGCCGTATTCGCGCGAGGCGCTGGCGCGGAAATTCCGCGAAGTGCTGGCCAATCGGCAGCGCGGCGACTCGCCTGCCGCCAAGGTCGCGCGCGATGCGCGGATCGAGGCGGAGCGACGGCTCGACGCGTCGGCGCGGCGCACCGTCCTGCTGGTCGAGGACGACGAGATGATTCGCGCGAACACGGCCGAGATGCTGCAAGGCAGCGGCTTCGTGGTGGTCGACGCGGCCAGTGCCGAAGACGCGATGACCGCGCTTCAGACCGTGCCGATCGACGCACTGGTGACCGATATCAACCTGCCCGGCGTATCGGGACCGGACTTCGCCCGCACTGCGCGCGCGCTGCGGCCGGGCGTGGGGATCGTCTTCGCGAGCGGCGACACCGCGTCGGTCGAGGGCGATACGGATGCGATCATGCTGGAGAAGCCGTATGGGCTCGACGCGCTGACGGCGGCGGTGCTCGCCTCGTTGGGTGAGACGGCGCTGGCGGAACCGCTTGCGGCTGACCGGGTGGATCCGGCGGAGTGAAGTAGGTCGGGAGTTTGACGACCCTCCCCAGTCAAGGGGAGGATCGTCGGAAGGACCACCTGTTTCCGCGAACATTCCTGAAGCTTAGCGCCGCGGCAAAGCCGCGTCGTCGGACGGGGCTTTTGGCCCCGCCGGCCGGGCGTGATGCCGGATCCGCGCCGGAGCTTTCGCTCCGGCTTGGGCATCACGCCGCAAATTGATTCATCGTATTATGCGCGCCGCCAGCCTTCAGAGCCGCCTCACCCGCAAAATACTCCTTATGATCGTCGCCTAGGTCCGAGCCCGACATGTTCTGGTGCTTCACGCAGGCGATCCCCTCGCGGATTTCCTTGCGCTGGACGCCCTTCACATAACCAAGCATCCCCGCATCGCCGAAATACTCCTTGGCGAGATTGTCGGTCGAGCGCGCGGCGGTGTGGTAGGTCGGCAGCGTAATGAGGTGGTGGAAGATCCCAGCCCGCTTGGCCGAATCCGCCTGGAAAGTACGGATGCGTTCGTCGGCTTCGTCGGCGAGCTTGGTACCATCGTAATCGACACTCATAAGACGCGCGCGATCATAGGCGGAGACGTCCTCACCCGCCGCCGACCAGGCATCGAACACCTGCTGGCGGAAGTTCAGCGTCCAGTTGAAGCTCGGCGAGTTGTTGTAGACGAGCTTCGCGTTCGGCACGACCGCGCGGATGCGGTCGACCATGCCGGCGATCTGTTCGATATGCGGCTTCTCGGTCTCGATCCAGAGCAGGTCGGCGCCGTTCTGCAAGCTGGCGATGCAGTCCATCACGCAGCGATCTTCGCCGGTCCCCGCGCGGAACTGGAACAGGTTCGACGGCAGGCGCTTGGGGCGGAGCAGCTTGCCGTCGCGGTTAAGGATGACGTCGCCGTTCTGCGCGGTCGCCGGATCGATCTCCTCGCAATCGAGGTACGAGTTATACTGGTCGCCAAGGTCGCCCGCTTCCTTGCTGACCGCGATCTGCTTGGTGAGGCCGGCCCCGAGCGAGTCGGTGCGCGTGACGATGATGCCGTCCTCGACGCCGAGTTCGAGGAACGCGTAGCGGCACGCACGGACCTTCGCGAGAAAGTCCTCATGCGGCACGGTGACCTTGCCGTCCTGGTGGCCGCACTGCTTCTCGTCGCTGACCTGATTCTCGATCTGGAGCGCGCAGGCCCCCGCCTCGATCATCTTCCGCGCGAGCAGGTACGTCGCCTCCGCATTGCCGAAGCCCGCGTCGATGTCGGCGATGATCGGCACGACGTGCGTCTGGTGGTTCTCGATCGCGTTGAGCAGGCGCTGTTCCTCGATGGCGTTGCCCGCAGCGCGCGCGGCATCGACGTCGCGGAACATCATGCCCAACTCGCGCGCATCGGCCTGGCGGAGGAAGGTGTAGAGTTCCTCGATCAACGCGGGGACGCTGGTCTTCTCGTGCATCGACTGGTCGGGCAGCGGGCCGAATTCGCTCCGCATCGCCGCGACCATCCAGCCGGAGAGGTAGAGATAGCGGCGGTCGGTGGTGCCGAAATGCTTCTTGATGCTGATCATCTTCTGCTGCGCGATGAACCCGTGCCAGCAGCCGAGCGACTGCGTGTAGTTCGCCGGATCCGCGTCATAGGCCGCCATGTCCTTGCGCATGATCGCGGCGGTGTAGCGCGCGATGTCGAGCCCGGTGGTGAACCGGTTCTGGAGCCGCATCCGCGCGACGGACTCGGGCGAGATCGCGTCCCAAGTGCCGTTCTGATCGGCGATGAGGTTGGTTAACTGGGCGATATGCGTCTGGTAGGTCACGGGCGATCCTCGTCTGCTGCTGCGATGATCGGCGTGTAGAGTTGTTGACACGAAGCTGGAGCAACAACCGCGTGAAATCGAGGTCGGCCTGTCACCGACGCGTGAATTCGACTGTCGATCTGTAAACTTCGTTACACGCCGAACGCTGCTCGAGGCAGTTCCGTCATGACCCAAATCAAGATCGTCGAATGATCCGGTAACGACCGGAACATTAGAGCGCTCGGTACAGTTGTTCGCTCAGTTCGGATCGTGCGGTCGAAGTTCTGGCAACGGCGACCGAACGATATCCGCCAAGGAGAGAAGATGATGAATCGCTTTTATACCGCAGCCGTATTGATAGCATTGCCCGCCTACGCACTGTCTGCTCAGGCCCCGATCCCAGCCTCGACCTATGTCATGAAGGCGGGCGCAAGCGATCTGTATGAGAAGACATCGAGCCAGCTCGTCCTGGCGACGACGACGAATCCGAAGTTGAAGTCGTTCGCGCAGATGATGGTCACGGATCATACCAAGAGCACCGCTGACGTGAAGGCGGCGGCAACCGCGGCGCATGTCAAAGTCGCCCCGCCGAAGCTCGATGCGGTCGGCGCCAAGAACGTCGCGGCGCTGCGTGCCGCCAAGGGTACCGCACGTGACCGGCTTTACGTGACGCAGCAAAAGGCAGCGCATGAAAAGGCATTGGCGTTGCAGCAGGGCTATGCGGCAAACGGTACTGTCCCCGGCCTGAAGACGGTCGCGGCGGGGATCGTACCGGTCGTCCAGACGCATATCGCCGAACTGCAATCGATGTAACGCAGATCGTATGACATCGACGGCGTCCGCGTTGGTACGCGGGCGCCGTTCGACGTTTCATCGTTTAGCCGTCTGGAAAGCGGATCGTTCCACGGCTAGGCGTGCGACATGGACACCGATATCGCCATCGCCCGCAGCGTCGCACTGCGCCCCATCGCCGCCATCGCCGACGGCCTCGGGATTCCGGATGCGGCGATCGAGCCCTATGGTCGGTTCAAGGCGAAGATCTCGCTCGACTGGCTCGAAACGCGTGAGAAGGGCAAGGGCGGACGCCTGATCCTGGTCACCGCGATCAACCCGACCCCGGCGGGCGAAGGCAAGACCACCACCTCGATCGGCCTCGCCGACGCACTCCGCCACACCGGCCGCAAAGCGGTGCTGGCGCTTCGCGAACCGTCGCTCGGACCGTGCTTCGGCACCAAGGGCGGCGCGACCGGGGGCGGCCGCGCGCAGGTTGCGCCGATGGAGGACATCAACCTCCACTTCACCGGCGATTTCCACGCCATCACCGCTGCGCACAATCTGCTCGCGGCAATGATCGACAACCATATCCACTGGGGCAACGCGCTTCAGATCGACGTCCGCCGCGTCGTCTGGCGCCGCGTGCTCGACATGAACGACCGTGCGCTGCGCGACATCGTCCAGTCGATCGGTGGCGTCGCCAACGGCTATCCGCGCGAATCGGGCTTTGACATCACCGTCGCCTCCGAAGTGATGGCGATCCTCTGTCTTGCCAACGATCTGGCGGATATGGAGCGCCGGCTCGGCGATATCGTCGTCGCCTACACCCGCGACCGCTCGCCGATCACCGCGCGTGACCTGAAGGCGGACGGCGCGATGGCGGTGCTGCTGGCGGAGGCGATCAAGCCCAACCTCGTCCAATCCCTGGAGGGCACGCCTGCGTTCCTCCACGGCGGACCGTTCGCTAACATCGCCCATGGCTGCAACTCGGTGATCGCCACACGCGCCGCCTTGTCGCTCGGCGATTACGTCGTGACTGAAGCCGGCTTCGGTGCGGACCTCGGCGCGGAGAAGTTCTTCGACATCAAGTGTCGTCAGGCGGGCCTTGCCCCCGACGCAGTCGTGATCGTCGCCACCGCGCGCGCGCTCAAGATGAACGGCGGCGTCGCGAAGGCCGATCTCGCGCACGAGAATGTCGATGCGGTCCGAAAGGGCGCGGTCAACCTCGTCCGCCACATCGAGAACATTCGCCAGTTCGGCGTTCCCGCGATCGTCGCGATCAACCATTTCTACACCGACAGCGACGCCGAGATCGCCGCTATCGTCGAGGCCGCCGCACAGCACGGTTCGCGTGCGATCCTGTGCCGGCATTGGGCGGAGGGCGGCGCAGGCGCGGTCGAGCTGGCCGACGCGGTCGCCGAGATCTGCGAGACACATGGCGGCGGTTTCGCGCCGATCTACGGTGACGAACTCTCGCTGTTCGACAAGATCGACACCGTCGCGCGGCGCATCTACCGCGCCGAACACGCGGTCGCCGAGCCGAGCGTGCTGGCACAACTCAAGCGCTGGGAGGATGCGGGCTACGGCCACCTCCCCGTCTGCCTCGCCAAGACGCAGTACAGCTTCTCGACCGACCCCGCGCTGCTCGGTGCGCCGACCGGACACATCGTACCGGTACGCGAAGTCCGCCTCGCGGCAGGCGCAGGGTTCGTGGTGGCGATCTGCGGCGAGATCATGACGATGCCGGGCCTCCCGCGCGTGCCCGCGGCGGAGGCGATCCGCCTCAACGACGAAGGGCTGATCGAAGGGTTGTTCTAAGGCTGAATCCTCCCCCGCGAGGGGGAGGTGGCTGGCAGTTGCCAGACGGAGAGGGAGGTACGCGAAACGCCTGTTCCGTGTCCTCCCCCTCCGTCACCTTCGGCGACACCTCCCCCTGGCGGGGGAGGATCAGGAGCTACCCGAACATCCGCTTCATCGATCGTTCGAGCATCACGAACTGCCACAGGGTCCGGCCATGCTCGACCCGGCCCATGCGGTGTTCGTCGGCGATCCGCGCGATCGTCGCCATGTCGAACCAGCCCGTCTCACCGAGCGTGCGCGACTTCGCCAGCGCCGACGCCTCCCCCGCCAGCGTCTCGCGGAACCACGCGCTGATCGGCGTCACGAAGCCCATTTTCTGCCGATAGAGGATCTCACGTGGCAGATACGGCTCCATCGCCTTCTTCATCAGCCATTTGCCCTCGCCGTGGCGCAACCGCATGTTCGCCGGCAGCGTTGCGCAGAACTCGATCAGGCGGTGATCGAGCAACGGCTCGCGCGCCTCCAGCCCGACCGCCATGCTGGTGCGATCGACCTTGGTGAGGATGTCGCCGGGCAGCCAGTGCTTGATGTCGGCATATTGCGCGCGGTCGATCGCATCGCGCGCGGGCGCGTTCGCCATCGTCGCGACGTAGCGATCCTCGGCACGGTACCCACCGAGCGTGGCGCGGGCGCTGGGCGTGAAGAGATGCGCGCGCAACTCGGGCGTGGTGACGCCGACCGACCGCGCATACGCCTCGCCGCCACCCTGCGCGAGCGCGAGCAACGTCGATTTCGCGCGCAGCGGACGCGGTGCCCAATCGGCCTTCGGATACCAGCGGCCAAGCGTCCCGAACACGTCCGCGCGCAGATGCGCCGGGAGCAGGCCGCGGACTCGCTCCTCGGCGGACTGGAACTTGTAGCGACGGTAGCCGGCGAGCGCCTCGTCCGCGCCGTCGCCCGACAGCGCGACGGTGACGCTCTCGCGGGCCAGCGCGCAGACCTGGTACGTCGCGAGCGCGGAGGCATCGGCGAAGGGTTCGTCGAAGCTCGCGACCAGCGTGTCGATCAGCGAGACGTCGCCGGACTGGACCACGCGCTCGCGGTGATCGGTGGCGAACCGGCGCGCGACTGTGGAGGCAAAGCCCCGCTCGTCATGCCCAGCTTCGTCGAAGCCGATCGTGCAGGTGCGGACTGCCTTGGGGCTCGCCTCGGCCATCAGCGCGACTACCGCAGAGCTGTCCACTCCGCCCGACAGAAACGCGCCGAGCGGCACGTCGGCGACCATCCGCGACCGCACGCCCGCGCGCATTCGGTCGACCAGTTCCTCGCCGAGTGCCTTGGCGGATCCGGTCGCTCGGTTGGAGAAATCGATGTCCCACCATTTACGCGGTTGCGGCACCGCGCGACCGCGCTCGACCAGCAGGAAATGCCCTGCCGCCAGCTTCTTCACGCCCGCGACGATGCAGGAATCATCGGGGACGTAGCCCAGCGCAAGGTAATCCTCGACGGCGCTCAGATCGGGCACGCGCCGGAGTTGCGGATGCGCGAGCAGGCCCTTCAGTTCGGACGCGAAGGCGAGCGAACCGTCGGCGAGCTCGACATAATATAGCGGCTTCACGCCCGTCCGGTCGCGCGCGAGGAACAGCGTGTGCGCAGCGGAATCGTGGATCCCGAACGCGAACATGCCGTTCAACCTGTCGAGCATCGACGGCCCCCAGGCGCGCCATGCGTGGAGCAGGACTTCGGTATCGCCCACCGTCCGGAAGATCGCACCCTTGGCGATCAGCTCGTCGCGCAGTTCGGCGAAATTATAGACTTCGCCGTTGTAGGTGATCGTCAGCGTACCGTCGGACATCGGCTGCGGCGAGCCTTCGAGGTCGATGATCGACAGCCGGCGGTGGCCGAGCCCGACGCCCGGCGCGGTCCAGATGCCGTCGCCGTCGGGCCCCCGATGCGCGAGCGCGGCGATCATCGCATGGACGCGGTTGGGGTCGACCGGCTTGGGCGTACCCGGATGGAAGATGCCGGCAATGCCGCACATCTAGCGCATCCCCGCGGCATGATCGGCGACCGTACCGATCGGCCCCAATGCGGCGAGGAAGCGCGCGATCGGACGCGGGTCGGCGCCCTCGACCGACAGGTGGATCGCCACCGCACGTTGCGGACCGCCGAGCAGCCGCGCCTTCATCGTCTCGATCTTCACCAGCGTCTCGTCCTGCGTGGTCGTGTCGCCGACCCGGTACCACGTCGCGACGATCCGCTCTACGGGGCCCGGCGCGGTGATCCGCATCGCCGAACCACCCGAAATCGCGGACAGGGTCTCGACGCGGACCCAGCGATCCTCCTGGCGCAGGACGCCCGTGCCGTACGCGATCAGCTCCTTGCCTTCATGCTGGCTACCGAACACGGCGATACTCACGTCGACGGTCACGCCCGACGCATCGGCGTAGCGACCGAACAGATAGTGGTCGGCGCCGGGATAATAGGGCGTCCAGGGCGCGCGCGTGCTGACCGGAACGCGGTGCCAGCCGGCAATGTCGGGCAGGTCGATATGCGCGGGCAGCGCCTGCGCCCGGCTCGCGATCGCCGCGCTCCACAGCGGGAAGACCGCGACCGTGGCGAGTACGAGCGCGGTAGCGACCGGGAGGTCGGTGCGGCGGCGAGGTATCGCCTGGAGCGTCGCCGGATCGAACGCGGGATCGTCGGGCGCGCGGTCGAACCAGCGCCAGCCGATCGCCAGCACGCCCGCCATGACGAGCGCGAAGAAGACCCAGCCATAGACGATATGATCGAGGCCCGTCGCAGCCTCGACCGACGTCAGGTCCGCCGCCCAGATCGTCCCGAACGCGCGAAAGCCGTTGGCGATGACGGGCACGACGACCGAGACCACGAGGAACACAGCGCGGCGCTTCCACGACACGAAGCATAGGTTGGCGACCAGCACGCCGAACGCGACCATCGCGATGACGAACTTCGCGCCCGAACACGCTTCGGCGACCTCGAAATAATAGCGACCGGCATGGATCAGCACGCCGTCGACCACCGCCGGCACGCCGACGAGATGGAGCAGCGGCATCACGATCGCGACCGTGATGGTCTGCAACGGCGGTTCGAGGCCTTCGCCAAACGGCACGAGGAAGAACGCGTAGCCGAGCGGAAACAGCAGGCCGCGCGCGACGTTGGGCCCGAGGATCGTGACCACCGTGCCTTGCAGCATCATTACGAGCCCGAGCTGGCGCGCGAACCCGACCGAGGCGGCGTCGCCCATCAGCCAACCGAACCCGCCGATCGCGATCAGCGCGAGGCCAGGCCACCACCCCGTCGGCGTGAGTTGCGCGAGTTCCGCGCGGCGTTGCCAGACGAGCCAGGCAATCACCGGGCCGATGAACAGGCAATGCCCGAACGTCGTGCTGTTCCACCAGATATGCGCGAGATCGCGCACGTCGCTGCGGAACGTCAGCAGGATCAGCACGAACGCGACCGCCAGCGCGATACCGTGCCGGCGCCACGCGGTCATGTGGACAGCCCGAGCAGCGCGTCGAGCGGTGCGAGACGCGCGTCCCAGCCGTAGCGGCGGATGACCTGCGCGCGGGCAGACTCGCCAAGACTCGCTGCGTCCTCGGGGGCTTCGAGCAGCGCGATTACCTCGGCGGCGAACGCGGCGGCGGTCTCGGCGACGCGGATCGTACCGGCATGGTCGATGCCCTCGGCGGCGGCGGCGGAGGCGACCACGGGGCGCGCCATCGCCATCGCCTCGAGCACCTTGTTCTGGATCCCGCGCGCGAGTTTGAGCGGTGCGACACAGACGTCCGCAGCGGCGAGCCAGCCGCGGACGTCGTCGACTGCGCCGGTGACGGTGACGTGGTCGCTCGCCAGTGCCTGCACGGCCGGCGTGGGTGCGCGGCCGACGATCGCGAACTGCACGGGACGGTAGCGGCAAATCAGCGGGAGGATGTCGCGCGCGAACAAGGTTACCGCATCGATATTGGGGCGGTAGTCCATCTGGCCGGTGAAAGCGACGAGCGCTTCCCCTTCCATTTCATGCGACCATGCCACCCCGGCGGAGGCCGGGGCCCAGTTGGGAGAGCGTGATGAGGACGGGCTGTCCGCTGTTACTGCAACCTTTCCAACTGGGCCCCGGCCTTCGCCGGGGTGGTTGCTTGGGTTGAGGTAGCTTGCAGCAGGATCGAACTTTGCTGAATCGATGCCGTTCTCCACGGCGAGCACCCGCCCTTGCGCACCACCGTCGCGGAACAGTGCCGCTTCGGCCTCGCTGACGAACAGGCTCGCAGAGACCCGTGACGCAATCTCCCGCTCGAAAGCCCCCAGCAGGCGGGCTTCGCGGCGCATCATCCAGCGCATCGGGCCGCGCGCGTCCTCGGCGAAGCCCGCGAACTTGGCGGAGTCCATGTCGACGAAATCCATGACGACCGGCGGCCTGCCAGCCGGCAGATACTGCGCCATCTGACCCGAGAAACAATAGACGCCGCCGACCTGCGGGACGACTCGATCGACAGCGGCCTGCATCGCCGGATGCGCGAACGCGGTCAGCGATACCGGCTTGCCCGTGGCGAGCGCTTCGATGGCGGCACGCGTCTGCGACTTCGCGCGCGGAATGATCGTGCAGCTCGCCAGCATGTCGGTGAACACCGCAGGCGGATCGACGTCCGCCTCGTCGTCGGCAAACGCCACCAGATGCACCGGCGTGCGCTGCGCCAGATACTGGAGGATATGGAAGCTGCGGATCTTGTCGCCGCGGTCGGGCGGAAAGGGTACGCGGTGCGCGAGGAAGAGCAGGCTCACCCCAAGCCTCGGGAAATCCACGGCCCTGCTGCGGTCGCCGCCCACAAGGGAAGCTTCTTCCACGTTCGCACCATCAGCGCGTATTTCGGATTGAGCGGGTTCACTTCGCGCGCGGGACCGCTGCTCCGCTTGGCGTAAAGCCGCGGCTCGGGCGTGAAGCCCCAGTTCTTCTTGAACGCCGCCGCCCCCGTCCCCGTCTTCGAACGCCCGAAGTCGAACCGCGTGCAGCCGCGCGCTCGGGCATGTGCCATCAGCGCGAAATACATCCGGTCATTGGCGCGAAGCCCCCGCGCCGCGTCGGTCCCGCCGCCCCAATAGGGGTAAACCGTGCCGTTGAAATACAGGCTCAGCACGCTGGCGACCGCCCTGCCCCCATGCTTTACGGTAAGAACATCCGCATCCATCACGCTGGTAACACTACGAAAAAGCTTGGCCGGAAACACCGGCGTGCCTAGGTTGCGGACCGATTCCGCATAGACCCGGTAGTGCTCGGCAAGTAGTTTCCGATCGTTGCCCGTGACGATCTCCAGGTCGAATCCGAGCGCACGGCGGACTTCGGCGCGCTGCTTCCGCGGGATGGCGAGCAGTTCGGCATCGTCGTCCGTCGCCAGATCGCGCGCGAAACCGAGATAGCTGCCGTCGTCGCTATCCCAGCCGTTCGGCGCTGCACCGCCACGCAGCTCGACCGACGGACATCCGATGCGCAGCGCAAGGTTCCACGCGCCAGCGGCAAGCGGTTCAACCGCTCCCCCAAGCACGCCACCATCGACGCCGAACCCGGTCGACACCAGCGCACGCCCGAACAATGGCGAGCGCATCTCGGTCAGTGGCAGCACGCCGACGATCGCGCGATCGGTCTCGGACACGAGATACCGCGCGCGCTGGCCGCATCCGTCCTGCACCGCACGGCTCCAGGCTGGCAGGTGGAACGGCGTCGCGCCCTCCGACGATTCCACGAACGCCGTGATTTGCGCGCAATCGCCCGTATCGCGAAGGTCCGCCTCGCGCACGCCGAAGGGCATCGGTGCGGTCACGCCAGCCGGGCCGCTTCGCGCGCGACGACCGCATCGACGCGGCCCCATTGATGACGACCAAGCAACCCGCGCAGCTTGCCCGCCATCGCGCCGAGCCGCGAATAATGGCGGATCTTGGACCGCATCGGTGCCTGCTCGACGCGCGGCTGCGACGGGTCGATCTCCCACGGGTGGAAGTAGAACATCGCCGGCCGGTCCTCGCGGTTTACCTGCCGCACGGCGAAATCGGTGATCGCAGCGGGCAGCAGCCGAAAGAACCCGCCCCCGGTGGCAAGCTTGCGCTCACCGAACTGGGCGACCGTCACCGGCACTTCGATCAGCGCGCTGTCCGCAAGCGGCTTGAAACCGTAGCGCGGCGCATCGAGCCAGCCGTAATGATCGTGCTTCACCGGCGCGACGCTGGAGGAATAGGCATAGCCCGCCTCCGCCAGCTCGACATGCGCCCAGGGCGTCCGCTGGTCGATCGAGAAACTCGGCGCACGATAGCCCGTGACCTTCGCCCCCGCCGCATCCTCGATCGCGGTCCGTGCCCGCACGAGGTCGGCACGAAACACTTCCGGCGTCATCGTGAACACGCGCTGGTGGTCCCAGCCATGGCTGGCAATCTCATGCCCCGCATCGACGATCCGCCGGATCAGCGCCGGATAGCGGTGCGCCACCCAGCCCAGCGTGAAGAAGGTCGCCTTCGTCTCTCGTTCGGCGAACAGCGCCAGGACCGCATCGGTGTTCGCCTCGACGCGCGGCTGGAGCGAATCCCAGTCCGCCTTGTCGATGACCTTCTCGAACGCGCCGACCTGAAACCAGTCCTCCACGTCGACCGACATGCCGTTGAGAACAGTCATTTACGCTGCGTCGTGCCAGGCCGTCACACCGCGGATCGGTGCGTATTCCGGCTTGTCGTCGTCACTCTCGATCCAGTCGACCAGCAGCGTCAGCACGCGGCGAAGCGCCTTGTCCTGCAAGTCCACGCGCGCTTCAAGCGCAGCGATGCGGTCCGCGATCGCGGGATCGGTGCGCTCCGCCTCTGCCACCGGCGTCGGCTTTGCGACGGGCTCGGCGGTACCGGAGACGGGAGCGGACGCAGCGGCCCCCTTCCCCGTATCGGTCGCCAGCATCGGCAGATCGCCTTCCAGGTCACGCTGTACCGACTGTACGACCGCAGCATCGATGACCGTCAGATCCTCGATCGCCGCATACAGCATGACGCGGCCCGCGAGCAGGTTCAGCCGCCGCGGAACGCCCGCCGACCCTGCGAAAAACGCCGCAAACGCATCGTCGGCAAAATCGGGATTGCCCGTCCAGCCGACCACCGACAGCCGGTGCGCAAGATACTCGGAGACCTCGTGCTCCTCCATCGGATCGAGGTGGTGGATCGCGATGACGCGCTGGCGCAGCTGTTCGAGCCGCTCAGACCCGTGCAGCCGATCGCGGAATTCGGGCTGGCCGAGCAGGACGATCTGCAACAGCGCATGGCCGCCCGCCTGGAAGTTCGACAGCATCCGCAATTCTTCGAGCGCCGATACCGGCAGAGCCTGCGCTTCATCGACGATCAACAGCGTCCGCTTGCCGGTCCGCGCCACGGCGTGCAGCCCGCGCTCGATCGCGGTCAGCAGTTCGGCCTTTGTCAGCCCGGCGGGATCGACCTGCAATTCGGTCGCGACGATCCGCAACAGGTCGTCCGCCTCGATCGCGGTCGACACCAGCTTGATCGCGTTCAGCCGCTGGTGATCGATCGTGTCCATCAGGTGACCGACCAGCGTCGTCTTGCCCGCGCCGATATCGCCGGTGATCACGATGAAGCCCTCGCCCTGCGCCAGGCCATAGCCGAGATACGCCATGGCCTTGCGGTGCGTGGCCGTCTCGAACCAGAATTTGGGATCGGGGGTCAGCTGGAACGGCCGCCCCGTCAGTCCATAATGTTCGTCGTACATCTGCTGCTCGCCTTCAGAACTGGTACCGCGCGCCGATCAGCGCCTGCGCCGACCACTCGCTGTCGAAATCACCGACCTTGAAGCTGTAAAGCCCAAGCGACGCGGTTGTGCCGAGTCGCCCGAAATTGTGGTAGTATGTACCCGTCGCCCCGTACGACCATACGCCGTCGTCACCAGAAACGTCTTCAGGGGCGATATTGGCCACGCCGGGATCATAATAATTGGCAAACAGGTCGGCGTTGACGCCCGACGCCTGCGTCAGCGAGCGCTGGTAGAACAGCTGCCCGTAATAGCTCTGATCCTCGATACCGGTGACGACGATGCCCGGCGCGAAATTGGGGGCGTACAGCTTGCGATTGGCATAGCCGAGGCCGGCACCGAAGGTCGATCGGCCACGGGTCGCGACGATCACGCCGTCGACGCCGCGCGCACGGTAGCTGGCGGTCGAGATCGACTGGAACACGTCGTTGAGGCAGCCGCCGGGCGCCGCGCCCGTGGTACCGAACACGCATCCGTTGAACTGCTGGCCGAAGCCCTGTTGCTGGCCGGTCAGGAAGCTGGTCGGCAGGTTGCCGATGCCGGTGCGGAGCTGGCGTCCGAAGGTCTGCACGCCGTCATAGACGTTGACCGAGAGCCCAACCGACTGCGACGCCTGATACGTCGCCGTGCCGGTGTAGCTGAGCGAGCCATATCGCTTGCCGACATGCGCCTCGACCGAGGTCCGGCGATTGGGCCGCCAGATCACGCCCGCGTCGTAATAGACCCCGTCGGTACGGTAGGCGATCCGCCGTGGCGACGCTGCGTTGGTGATGAACCGGCCGTCGCGGTCGAGCACCGGCGTCCCCGTCGCGTCGACGACCGCGTCCTTCTGGCTCGTCTCGATCGTCTCGTAGCCGACGCCCGCGGTCAGCGCGACATAGGGCGATATCGGCTGGAGTATGTCGCCGCGGCCGTAATAACCTTCGTAGCGTTGTTTGAGTTGGCTTGCGGTCTCGCGGTCGTACGCGCCGCTGAGCGTGATGCCGAACGGCGCGATGCTGCCGGGTGCGACGGTCGCGCTGGCGGTGGCGGTGTTGCCGATCGAATCGTCGTAATAATCGAGCCGCCGTCCGCCCACCGCGGTATCGCCGAAGGTCGGCGTCTCGACCTTGGTATAGCCGAGGCGATAGTTCGCGTTGAACACGACCGGGCCGAAGGTGTCGGTGAAGCTCGGGCCGGCGAAGACCGAATAGAGCTGGCTGACGTTGTCCACGTTGCCGACGAGCAAGCCGGGCGCCGCGCCGCGGATATCGGACCGCGCGCGTGTCGCGATGCCGGCGGCTTCGAGCGTCAGGTTGCGCGTGACGCGGGCGTCGACGCGCGCGAGGCCGGAATGGATATCCTGGTCGCCGAGGTCGTCGCCCCAGCCGAAGCGGCGTTCGTACCTATAGCTGAGCTGCCCCGAAACACGCTGAGTCTCGATCGCGGCATCCACGCCCGCCGCAAGGCTGGTGTAGGTCAGCACGTCACCACCGTTCAGATCGGCATACAGCGTCTGGCTGGCTTCGATATACGGGTTGATGGTGACGCGACGCGCGGCCTGCGCTGCGGCGGGCGCCGCGAGCAGCGTCGCCAGCACGGCAGTGCCGCCTGCCAGCGCGAGTGCGCGGGTCGTCAGCCTGGTTGGGTGGGTCATCATCAGGCCTCCTGGCCGTAATAGCTGCCGAAGCGCGCGCCGCCCTGGACGAAGGATACGGCGTTGAGGACGAGCTGGATATGCTCGCACCCGTCGAGAAGATTGACTGCGGCGCGCAGTTCGTTTTCGGGCGTGCGATCGGCGCGGACGACGAGCATCACCTGCCCGACGCGCATCGCCAGCACGGCGGCAGGCGATGCCGCGAGCGCGGGCGGCGAATCGAAGATGATGACACGGCGCGGGTTCGCCTCGAGCAGCCGCGCGATCACTGCCTTGGTGCGCGCGCTGGCGAGCAGTTCGGTGTCCATCGTCGTCTTGGTCCCGGCGGGCAGGATCGACAGATGCGCCACGTCGGTCTGGATCACGAAGTCTTCGACATCCACGCGCACATCGCTCAGCGCATCGAGCAGGCCGGGGCCATCGGCGAGCCCGAGCTGCTTGACGACATCGGGCTTGGCGACGTCGGCATCGACCAGCAGCACTTCGGTATCGCGCTCGGCGGCGATCGAGAGCGCGAGGTTGACCGCGCAGAACGTCTTGCCGTCGCCCGGGCGGGCCGAGCACACCAGGATCATTCGCGCCTTGTCGGGACTGTCGCTCTCGGCGATGCGCGTGCTGGAGATCAGCAACTGGCGCTTGATCAGCCGGAATTCCTCGGCGAGCGGGCCGACCGGTGCGCCGGGCACGATCATGCCATTGCCCGCGAGCATCCCGCGGTCGATCCGCGCGGTGTCGCCCGTCTCTTCGGGGAAGTAGAACTCGTCCGGCAGTTCGTCGCCGATCGGCGCGCGCAGCTCCTCGGGGATCGCAAGGAACGTCGGATCGGTGAACTCGTGCGACGGCGCGAAGATCGGTTCGCGCGCGGCGGGAGCGACCGGTGCCGCGGTAGGAGCAGCAGCGGGCGTCTCGGCTACTGACGTGTCGACCACTGGCGTCTCGACCACGGGCGCTTCCGGCACCACAACACCGCGTGCGCGCGCATGCGCGCCGAAATCATACACCTTGGCCGCACGTTCAAGCAGCGAGGGTTCGCGGACGGGTTTGGTCACGGTCATGCCCCCTTTATGCCGCCAGCCCGCGCTGAAGGATTTCCACCCCCAGCAACAGGACATAGGCTGCGCCCAGCGCGGCGGTACCGCCCAGGAACATCGTCAGTTTCCGGCGACGCTGGCTCGATTGCACGCGCGTCACGACTTCGCCGATCGAGCCGATCACCGGCATTCCCGCCGCCTTTTCGAGCCGCGAGGTCGTCGGGAACGTCGTCCGCAACTGGCCCATCGCGAACGCCGCACCGATCCCCGCGCCGAGCCCTGCGATCAGCACGCCCGACAGCAGCAGCATCCGATTGGGTGCGCTGGGTGTGCGCGGCATCGTCGGCGGATCGATCACGCTGAACTTCACATGATCGTTCTGCGACTGCGCCTGACCGACCAGCGCGGTCTGCTCGCGCTGTCGCAGCAACGCGTCATACTGGTCCTTGAGCACCTGATAGTCGCGATCGATCGCCCCTTGCTCGGCGGCCACCTCGGGATCGCCCGACAGCTTCGAATTGAGCAGATCAAGGTCGCCCTGCAACTGGCTCTTCCGCATGCGAAGCGAGGCGACGGTGGCCTGGCGATCGGCGACCATCGACTGTAGCGATGCGTAGAGCGGGTTCTGTGCGTTCCCGGCCGCCGCACCGCCCGACAGGGGCTCGCTGCGCGCCGCCGCGGTCGCTGCCGCGAGCTGGCTCTTCAGCGCGATCACGTCGGGATGGTTCTCGGTATAGCCCCGCGCGCGCGCATCGGCGAGCTGGCCCTGGATCGCCTGCAACCGCGCGCGCGCCGGCCCGGCCGCGCCGGCGACGCCACCAGCGCCCGGCACCGTCGCCGGCGTTCCCGCCATCTGGCCCTGCACCGCGGCGAGGCTCGACTGCGCAGCGGCAAGGTCGCCGTCGACCTGTGCCATCTGCGACCGCGACGCACCGATCCGGTCGCTGACCGACCCGGTACCGGGCAGAGCGCCAAGATAACGGTTCTGGAAATCGGCACGCTTGGCCTCGGCATCGGCAAGCTGCTTCTGCCGCGCTGCCAGCTGCTGATCGAGGAAGGTCAGGCTCTGCGTCGTCTTCGAACGATCGCCTGCAAGGTTCTGCTCAACGAACAGGTCGATCAGCTTCTGCGTCACCTGCCGCGCGATCTTGGGGCTCGCGGCGCTCGTCGTGATCTGGAACAGATTATCCTGCTGCGATGCGATCTTGATGTTGGGGGCCAGCGTCGCAACCCGGTCCGCAACGTCGCTGTCGCTCGCCACAGTGTTAGCCAGATCGGTCCCGCGCACGACCTTTTCGAGGTTCGTCGCGGAGATCAACGTCGTCCGGATCGTATCGACGGACATCGGCACGCTCTGCGGCACGCCGTCCATTCCCGCCGGCAGGATCGTCTGCATCTGGACGAAGATACGCGCGGTCGAATCGTACCGGCTTGGGATCTGCGACACGACCAGCCAGCCGAGCACGCACACGCCCCACGCCACGCCCAGCGCCAGCCATCGCCGCGTCCAGATCGCATGCAGCGCGATGCGCACTTCGTCGTAGATCCCGTTCATCGTCAGAACATCGATTCAGGGATGATGATGACGTCGCCAGGCTCGAGCCGGACGTTGGCCGACGAATCGCCTTTCTTGAGCAGATTGCCGATCTGCAACGCGAACTCGGTCTGCTTGCCGGTCTCGCGATCATAGCGCACCAGTCGCGCCTTGTTGCCCGCGGCATATTGGCTGAGCCCGCCGACCGCGATCATCGCATCCAGCAAGGTCATGTTGGCACGGTACGGGATCGAGGCCGGCTTCTCGGTCGCGCCGACGATGCGGACCTGCTGGCTGTACGTGCCGCTGAAATTCTCGACGATCACCGAGACGATCGGGTCCTTGATATAGGCCCCCAGCGCCTTCTTCATGTCGTCCGCAAGGATCGCCGGCGTCTTGCCGACCGCAGGCATGTCGTTGATCAGCGGCGTGGTAATCCGGCCGTCGGGGCGCACCTGGACCTTCGACGACAATTCCGGATTGCGCCAGACGAAGATGTTGAGCTGATCGAGCGGCCCGATGACGTATTCCTCGCCGGGCAGCTCCTTGTTCGCGACATACGACGCGGGCGGCAGTTCGGGACGGCCACCGGTGGTCGAACAGGCGGACAACGTCGTTCCGACGAGGCCCAAGGTCAGCAGGGATTTCGATACGGGTCCGGAACGCATGGGCACTTCTCTCCTGGCGCCACATTGGCGGGACGCTGACCGACGGTTGCCCGGCGGTCGGCTAAACTCAGCCTCGGCTATGCAAGGAACAGGTGAAGATAGCGTTAGGAGCGCCCCGTAACCATGCTCCAGGCGGGCAATGGCCCCAGATTGGGACACCCCAATTCGAGACCGCGCCGATGGGCTATCCAGCAGTAACGATCTCGATCGCCGGTGGATGCCCAAGAAACGCACTCGGGCTCGCGCTCGCGCCGTATGCGCCGGCCATGAAGATCGCCACCAGCTCGCCGACCTGCACCGGCGGGAGCGCGATCTTGTCGCCAAGCCGGTCCAGCGGCGTGCAGAGCGGGCCGACGACGGATACGGTCTCGGTCGGCGCCTGGCCCATCCGCGCGGCGACTGCGATCGGATAGTTGCGACGGACGACCGTGCCGAAATTGCCGCTCGCGGCGAGCTGGTGGTTCAGGCCGCCATCGACGACGACGAAGGTCTCGCCTTGGCTCTGCTTCACGTCGACGACGCGGGTCAGGTACACGCCCGCCTCCGCCACGAGCCAGCGCCCGAGTTCGATCGCGAATCGCGCTTCGCCAAGGACTGCCGGACGCGATGCCAGCGCGTCGGCCAGCGCCTCGCCGACCCGCTCGACGTCGAGCGCCACGTCTCCGGCGAAATACGGCACGCCGAAGCCGCCGCCGAGGTTGACGAGCGGCGGCGCGACGCCCGCCTCATCCGCCAACCGCCCCGCGAGCGCGATCGTCGCCGCCTGCGTCTCGACGATCGCGCCGGCATCAAGCGCCTGGCTGCCGGCGTAGATATGGAACCCGCGCCAGTCTGCGCCCGCCGCGACGATCACCTTCACGAGCGCCGCTGCCCGTACCGCATCGACTCCAAATGGCGACGCGCGCCCTCCCATCCGCATGCCAGAACCGCGCAGTTCGATATCGGGGTTCACCCGCACAGCCATCCGAGGCGTATGCCCAAGCCGGTCGCCGATCAAGAACGCCCGCGCCGCCTCGCCTTCCGATTCTACGTTGAGCGTGGCGCCAGCAGTGATCGCGGCCACGAGTTCATCGTCACGCTTGCCGGGACCCGCGAAACTGATCGAGGCGGCGGGTTTGACGATCATAGCCTTCGCGAGTTCGCCCGACGACGCGACGTCGAGCCCGTCGACCAGCCGTGCGATCGCGGTTAGCAGTTCGGCGTGTGGATTGGCCTTGATGGCGTAATGCAGATCGATCGCCGGCATCGCCGCGCGGAACCGTGCAATGCGGGCGGCGACGATCTCCATGTCGTAAACGAACAGCGGCGTGTCGCCGGCCTGTGCGACCCAGTCGTCGGCCGTCCGTCCGCTGATCTTCAGCGAACCATTTTGCTGCGCGAACTCCCGAGGAAGAGCACCCATCGGTTTCATGACGCGCTCCCCTCCTTGTTCCCCCGCGAAGGCGGGGGCCCAGACTGGACTCCCGCCTCCGCGGGAGAACAAGCTTTTACCTCCGACGCGATGGCAGACCTGTCCAGCTTCCCATTGGCATTACGCGGCAATTGGTCCCGCCACAGATACCCTCCAGGCTGCATGAAGCTCGGCAAGGCCGTCCGCAATCGCGCCCGCAACGCCGTCTCCTCGCTCGCATCCCCCGCCAGCATCACGACGATAGCCTGCCCCAACCGCTCGTCCGGCACACCGACTGCGACTGCCTCGCGCGCTTCGCCGCCTGCCAATACGGCCTCCTCGACCTCAAGCGGACTGATCCGGTTCCCCGCGCTCTTGATCATCTCGTCGTCGCGACCGACGAACCGAAGCAAGCCATCATTGCCCTCGACGACGGTATCCCCCGACCAGACCGCCATGCCGCCCCCACTAGGCGCCGGCCGGAACCGCTGCGCCGTCCGCTCCGCATCCTGCCAATAGCCTCGCGCGACGAGTGGCCCCGAATGCACGAGTTCCCCCGCCTCCCCCGGCGCAGCGCGCGTGCCGTCGGGCTTCACCACCGAAACCTCGGCAAACGGGATCGCCCGCCCCATTGCGTCGGGATGCGTATCGATCAGCGCCGGATCGAGATAGGTCGACCGGAACGCCTCGGTCAGCCCGTACATTGCGTACACTTCCGCCGCCGGGAACCGCTCGCGCAGTCCACGCACGAGCCGAGGCGTCAGCGCACCACCGGAGTTGGTCAGCCGCTTCAGCCGCGCGGCGGTTTCCACCGGCCACTCCGCTTCCAGTAGCTGAACCCACAAGGGCGGCACACCTGCCAGCGTCGTCGCCTCGACCCGTTCGACCGCCTTCACCACGTCGCGTGCGACGAGGTAGTCGAGCGGCGCTACCGTCGCGCCTGCCGCCCAGGTGGAGAACAGCTGATTCTGGCCGTAGTCGAACGACAAGGGCAGGACGCCGAGCACGCGGTCTTCAGGCTCCAGCTTCAGATAGTGCGCGACGGAGATCGCTCCGAGCCACAGGTTGGCATGGCTCAGCATCACGCCTTTCGGGCGGCCGGTGGAGCCGGACGTGTAGAGGATCGCGGCCAGGGTATCGGGGTCGGCGTCGGAGGGACCCATCATTCCGCTCCCCTGCGGAAGCGGGGGGCCAGGAATCACGGGCGTCGCGTCCTGCAATCCTGGAGCCCCGCGTTCGCGAGGGAACGAGAGTAGCTCCGTCTCGTCCACGATTGCGCAGCCATCCGGTACGTCGCCATCGTCTAGCGTCCCAGCCCGCGCGCTCTGAGTCACGAGCAACCGAGCGCCGCTATCTGCGAGAATATGCGCGACCTGCACTCGCCGGAGCAGTGGGTTGACCGGGACATGCACCAGCCCTGCCCGCGCCGTCGCCAGCGGCATCATGCAGGCGACGCGCGTCTTCGGCAGCCACGTCGCGACGCGGTCGCCCGCCGACAGCTCTCGGCGAGCGAGCCACCCCGCCAATGCACCGACCCCCACCTCGAGCTCGGCAAACGTCATCGTACCCGCCTTGTCGACCAGCGCGACGGCATCCGGCGCACCACGCAGCGTGATGTGGTCGATAGGGTACGGCTTGGGGTCGAGCGCGATCATGATGCCCTAATAGCGCCAAGCCCCCTAAGCGCGAACCCGTTGCCGAATTCACCCCCACACGCTAGCGGGGCCGGGTTCCTAACCGTTCAGGCGATGCTCGTGATCTTCGAAGGCACTTCCCAAGTCGAAACGACGGTACGCGCCGTCCTCGCCGATATCCTCGGTCTCAGCGCGAACCGCGTCGCCGCGTTCACCGCCGACACACCGCTATTCGGCGCGCTGCCCGAGCTCGATTCGATGGCGGTGGCAAGCGTGCTGACCGAACTCGAAGACCGGCTCGGCATCCTAATCGAGGACGACGAGATCGACGGCGAAATGCTCGAGACGTTCGGCGCGCTCGTCCAGTTTGCCGCGAGCAAGGCACTGGTCTAGCCTTCGCGGGGGGTCTAGCCTCACCCGGGATGACCGCCCTGCGCTTCGATACCTATGACTGGAGTGGCGGCCGCGAAGCGATGCTGCGGTTCGGCTCCGACGCCGGCCCGATCGTCATCGCCGCCCTCCCGCTGTTCGAAGAAGCGAACCGGACCCGCCAGTTCCTCGTCACGATTTTACGCGCACTTGCGGCTCTTGGGATCGGCAGTGTGCTCCCCGATCTCCCTGGGACCGGTGAAAGCATCGTCGCCACCGGCGAAGCGCGACTCCGCGACCAGCGGACAGCCTATACCGATCTTGCTCAGTACCTTGGCCGGAACACCTACGGCATTTCGATAAGAAGCGGCGCGCTCTTCGATACCGACGCCGCCCTCGCCGGACGATGGCAGCTATCCGCGCAAACCGGCGAAGACCTGTTGCGTGAACTAGACCGCGCGCGAGTGGCCTCCCGCTCCGCTCAAGCCAGCGAAACTGACTATGCTGGCAACACGCTGTCCCACGAAATGCTGGCCGACCTTCGCGACGCCACACCTCATGCTGGGGCGGGCCACCTACGAGGTGTCAGGCTCGAATCCGACCCGCGCGAGGCCGACGTGAAATATGCGGCATCGCCCCTTTGGCGTCGGTCAGAGCCGGACAATGATATCCCGCTAGTTCAGATAATTGCCCGCGACATCTCGCACTGGATCGCATCGTGCGAACGCTGATCGTGTTCCCTTGCGAAGGCGAAAGCCTCGCCGCAACGCTGGACGAGGCAGACGGGTCTACAGGACTGCTCATCGTGTCCGGCGGCAATGAGATCCGCAGCGGCGCACATCGCGGCATGGCGATGCTGGCGCATCGGCTGGCGGCCGCTGGCATACCCGTGTTCCGTTACGACCGCCGCGGCGTCGGCGATTCGACCGGCGACAATAGCGGCTTCCTCAGCACCAAGCCTGACCTGATCGCAGCCGCCGCCGCGTTCCGGCGCGCGGCACCGGGGGTCAGCCGGTTGGTCGGCTTCGGCAATTGCGACGCGGCCAGCACGCTCGCGCTGTTCGGACGATCGGCGGGAATCGACCGGATCATCGTCGCCAACCCCTGGGTCGTCGAACCGATCGACGACCTCCCGCCCGCCGCCGCGATACGAGCCCGCTATCACAGCGCGCTACGCGACCCCGCAACCTGGGGACGCGCGCTGACGGGACGGGTCAGCATTGCCAAGCTTCTCAGAGGCTTAAAAAGAGTTGTGACCGCCAAGACTGAAGAGCGTGCTTCACTAGCGGCCAACGTCTTGACCGCACTTGACGGCTGGCACAACGACGCCGCCATCGTCCTTGCGACGGGCGACGCGACCGCGATGGCCTTTGCGGCACGGTATCGCGGTGGCGCGAAGGTGAAGCTGTTCGATACGGCGTCCCATAGCTTTGCCGGGGCGGAGAACGCCGCCGCGCTCCACGCCGCGATCGTCGACGGGATGGCGCAAGAGTAGCTGCTCTGGTCCTGATGAACGCAGGACCAGAGCCATAACCGCTATCGTTTGGAAACCTGGATCCTGACTTTCGTCAGGATGACGATGACGATGACGAAGGACGCGGGCGTTATTCCGCGGCTTCGGCCAGCTCCGCAAACTCGGCCGCCGCGAGGAACCGCTCGGCATCCAGTGCCGCCATGCAGCCCGTCCCGGCCGCCGTCACGGCCTGCCGGTACACCTTGTCCGCGACGTCGCCGCACGCGAACACGCCCTCGACGCTGGTCCGGGTCGAACCAGTCTCGACCGAGATATACCCGTCCGAATCGAGATCGATATGACCGCGGAACAGCTCCGTCGCCGGATGGTGCCCGATCGCCACGAACCCGCCATCGACCGCGAGCCGCGAGCGCTCGCCGGTCACCGTGTCCTCGAGCTCCAGCGCGACAAGACCCGCATTGCCGCCGCCGTCGACGAACTCGCGGACCTCCTTGTTCCAGAGCACCGTCACGCCCTTGTGTGCGAACAGGCGTTCCTGGAGGATCTTCTCCGACCGCAGCGAATCGCGGCGGTGGATCAGAGTCACGTCGGGCGAATGATTGGTGAGGTACAGCGCCTCCTCGACCGCGGTGTTGCCGCCACCGATCACCGCCACCTTCTTGCCGCGGTAGAAGAACCCGTCGCAGGTCGCGCAGGCGCTGACGCCCTTGCCCTTCATCGGCTCCTCGCTGTCGATGCCAAGCCACTTCGCCTGCGCACCGGTCGCGATGACCAGCGTGTCGCCCTCGTACACGTCGCCGCTGTCGCCGATCAGGCGGAAGGGGCGGCTGGTCAGGTCGACCTGGACGATAGTATCCCACATCATCCGGGTACCGACATGCTCGGCCTGTGCCTGCATCTGCTCCATCAGCCACGGGCCCTGGATCACGTCCTTGAAGCCGGGGTAATTCTCGACGTCGGTGGTGGTGGTCAGCTGGCCGCCGGGCTGGATGCCCTGCACGACGATCGGCGCCATCCCGGCACGCGCGCCATAGATCGCGGCGGAGAGCCCGGCTGGGCCCGAGCCGAGGATAAGCATGCGGGTCGTGTGCGTCGTCATCGGAGTTCCTTGGAGATTCGAGACTGCATCTAGGGGATGCGCGGCCGGATTTGAACCGCCGGTAAATCTGTGCCGCCTGCATCGAAAGCTTTGCCGCTTCGTTAGAGCTCAAAAGCGGAGATGAGCATGAGCGACGACCGAACCGTAGAGATCGAAGACTACACGGCACCAGCAGGCGGCTGGGGCTCGATGAAGTCGCTCGTAGAGATTTCCGCGCGCGAGAAGGTCGGGCCGGAAGTGATCCGCGAACTTGCCCGGCAGAACAAGCCGGATGGCTTCGCGTGCGTGAGTTGCGCGTGGGGCAAGCCCGCGCATCCGCACGTCGCGGAGTTCTGCGAGAATGGCGCGAAGGCGACGGCATGGGAGCTGACCTCGTTCCGGGTCACGCCTGCGTTCTTCGAGCAGCATACGGTCAGCGAGCTGATCGGCTGGAAGGATTACGATCTCGAACAGGCCGGTCGCCTGACTCACCCGCTGAAGTATGATGCCGCGACCGACAAGTACGCGGCATGCAGCTGGGACGAGGCGTTCACCGGTATCGGCGCCAAGCTGAAGACGTATGACCCGACCAAGGTTATCTTCTACGCCTCGGGCCGCGCCAGCCTCGAGACGTCGTACATGTATAGCCTGCTCGCGCGAATGTATGGCAGCCAGAACCTGCCCGACAGTTCGAACATGTGCCACGAAACGACCTCGGTCGGGCTGAAGTCGGCGATCGGTTCGGCGGTCGGCACGATCCACTTGTCGGACTATGAGAAGTGCGACGCGATCTTCTATTTCGGGCAGAACCCCGGCGTGAACAGCCCGCGGTTCCTGCATCCGCTGCGCGATTGCGCGAAGCGCGGCGTCGAGATTGTCGTGTTTAATCCCCTCAAGGAGCGCGGTCTGGAGAAATTCCAGGACCCGCAGAACCCGATCGAGATGGTGACGGGCAAGTCGACGCCGATCGCCTCGCAATATCATCAGCTCAAGACCGGCGGCGATGTCGGCGCGATCATGGGGATGTGCAAATACCTGATCGAGGCCGACGACAACGCCAAGCGGATCAACGGCCTGCCCGTTCTCGACCACGCGTTTCTCGCCGAGCACACGATCGGATTCGAGGCGTTCGCCGATGTCGCGCGCGCGACCGAATGGGCAACGATCGAACATGAGAGCGGCCTGCCCCGCACCGAGATCGAGGCGGCGGCAAAGGTCTATGCCAAGTCGAAGGCGGTCATCGCGGTGTACGGCATGGGGCTGACGCAGCATGTCGGTGGGATCGACAACGTCCACATGGTCGTCAACCTGATGCTGCTCCGTGGCAACATCGGCAAACCCGGTGCGGGCATGGGGCCGGTCCGTGGTCATTCGAACGTGCAGGGCCAGCGCACCGTGGGCATCACGGAGAAGCCCGAACTCGCGCCGCTCGACAAGCTTGCCGAGCAATATGGCTTCGAGCCGCCGCGCGAGAAGGGTTGGGATACGGTCGAGGCGTGTGAAGCTGTGCTCGACGGCAGCGCGCAGGCGTTTGTCGGGCTTGGCGGCAATTTCGTGCGGGCGATCCCGGATCATGCGCGGATGGAGCCGAAATGGCGGGCGCTCGACCTGACGGTGCATATCGCGACCAAGCTCAACCGTTCGCACCTGTTGCCCGGCGAGACGTCGTATCTGCTCCCCTGCTTGGGTCGGATCGAGACCGACATGCAGGGCACCGGGCCGCAGAGCGTGTCGATCGAGGATTCGTTCAGCCAGATCTACGGATCGAAGGGCAAGGCGACGCCGGCTGCCGAGACGTTGCTGTCCGAGCCCGCGATCGTCGCGGGGATCGCCAAGGCGACGCTGGCGCCCAATCCGAAGCTCGATTGGGACGCGTGGGTGCGCGATTATGCGCGCGTCCGCGATGCGATCGAAGTGACGTATCCGGACCTGTTCAAGAACTTCAACGACCAGATGTTCACGCCCGGCGGCTTCTGGAAGGGCGTGCCCGCGGCACACCGCGAGTGGAAGACGAAGAGCGGCAAGGCGGAGATCAACGTTCCGCAGGCGCTGAACGTGACCGGGTTCGAGGAGGCGGAAGGCCGTTTCCGCCTGATGACGCTGCGGTCGAACGACCAGTTCAACACGACCGTGTACGGCTATCACGACCGTTTCCGCGGCGTGAAGGGTACGCGCGACATCGTGTTCATGAACCGCAGCGACATGATCCGGATGGGGATCACCGATGGCGACGACGTCGATCTGGTTGGCGATGCCGGCGACAATTCGGATCGCCGCCTGAACAAGCTGCGCGTGGTCGAATATGCGATCCCCGAGGGCTGCCTCGGTGCGTATTACCCCGAGTGCAATTTGCTCATACCGGTTGCTCACCATGCCCGCGAAAGCCATGTTCCGGCAGCGAAATCGGTGCCGGTGCGGATCGAGAAGACGCGCTGACCGAGCAGCGCATTCTCGGCGTCGTACTCGCGGGCGGACGGTCGTCTCGCTTCGGGTCCGACAAGGCGTTGGCGGTGTTGGATGGGCTTGCGTTGGCTGAGCACGCGCGGGCACTGCTGTTGCCTCATGTCGAGACCGCGATGGTTGCGGGTCGCGATGGGGCGATCCCTGACCTGCCAAGGGCGGATATCGGGCCATTGGGGGGCATCGCCGGCGCGCTTGGGTATGCAGCCTCGCGGGGCTTCACGTCGGTGCTGACGATTGCATGCGACATGCCGTGGTTGCCGGACGGGTTGCTTACGGCACTCTCCCGACGTGCCTCCGCCTATTGCCCCGACGCTCCGGTGCTCGGGCATTGGGAGACGGGTTTGCTCGGCAATTTGCTGACCCATATCGAGACCGTGCCGCGGCGCTCGGTGCGGGGTTGGGCTGAGGCGATCGGGGCTATCCCGATCCCGGCGGGTGCGCCTATCCCGAACGTCAACACGCCGCAGGACCTCGATATCTTATGAGTACGTCGCGCAACGAAGCGATCAAGATCCTGCGGCCTGACTCGCTTGCCGCGGGCGAGCGCGCCATCGCGGTCGAAGTCCCTGTTGCGATCGAGATCGACGGGCTCGGCTATGCGGTGATGATGATGACGCCCGCCGATCTGGCCGAATTTACGACCGGCTTCCTGCTGACCGAGCGCTTGGCCGACAGTGCCCACGACGTTCGCGACATCGATATCTTCGAGGCGGAGGCGGGCTGGATCGTTCGCGTCGGGCTGTCCGATCGCTGCAAGGGCCGCATCCACGACCGCGTCCGCCACCGGACTAGCGACACGAGTTGTGGGCTGTGCGGGATCTCCGGGCTCGAACAGCTCCGCAAACCGGTCCCGAGGACGCCGCCCAAGCCCGACACGCCTGTCGACGCGCTGTTCGCCGCGGTGGGTAGGTTACGCGCTCACCAGCCTCTCAACGCGGCTACGGGAGCGATCCACGCCGCTGCCGCTTGTGATCGCGAGGGTGGGATCGTTGCGGCGTATGAGGACGTCGGCCGTCACAATGCGCTGGACAAGCTCGTCGGCGGCATCGCGATCACGGGGCAACCTATCGGCGGCTTCATCCTCGTCACGTCGCGGATCAGTTTCGAGATGGTCGACAAGGCGCTGATCGCCGGTGCGCCGATGCTGGTCGGGATCTCCGCCCCGACCAGCCTTGCGATCGATCATGCTCGCGAGCACGGCCTGACGCTGCTGGCGCTCGCCCGCAGCGACGCGATCCTGGTGGTCAACGATCCGTGGAACGTCTTCGCCTAGCTGCGGATGGTGCAGCCAGGCGAAGGATCGCTTATTTCGCGACGAGAACCGCGTCGGTCTTTGCCGCGGCGAGGTAGCCGCCGACGACGAAAACCAGCCCGCCGATGATGTTGCCGACGCTGACGATCGCAAGATTGCGGACCATGCCGGCGATATCGATCGACGGGTTGGGCACCATCAGACCAAGCGTCAGGGCCGTCATGTTGGCGACCGAGTGCTCGAACCCGGCCGCGACGAAGGCGAGCAGTATCCACGCCATCGCGATGCACTTCGCCGCGTCGCCCGTCATCCGGGCCGCGGTCCATATCGCGAGGCACACGAGCCAGTTGCACAGGATCGCACGCGCCAACAGCGCGACCGCGCTCGCCTCGACCTTATGCTGGACATAGGCGTGGAACATCGTGTCCGCGTTGGCGAACACCGCGCCGCCGCCGCCAGCCGCGAACACTGCCGACAGGACTAATCCACCGATCAGGTTACCGACCCATACAACGATGGTCAGCTTCACGGCTTCTGCGACCGTGATCGTCCGCTTTGCCAAGCCGAAGCCCAGATACATCACATAGCCCGTGAACAGCTCGGCGCCTGCGAACACGGTCAGGATCAGTCCGAGCCCGAAGGTCGCACCCATCACCAGCGGCCGAACGCCCGGTTCGAGCCCCGAGCCCGTGCTGAGCGCGAGGATCATCGCGATGCCGATATACGTGCCCGCGAGGATCGCGCCCGCGAAGAACCCCGCGGGAGAACGCCGCAACGCCTCCGCCTTGGTCGCCGCTAGGGTCGCGTAGGTGTCGATCGTCGACGAATAGCCGGTGCTCATGCGTGTACTTTACTCTCGTGCCCGACGATCCCCGCGCGCACCACGCCGCGATCCGAACCCATGTCGGCAGCGGCGGGACGGACGGTCACCGGGATGGATTTGTAGGACGGGGTGAAGCTCTGCGGATCGTGATCCTCGAGCGCGATCAACGGCTGCGTCTCGGGATAGTAGGAGGCGACGCAGCCATCGGGCAGCGCGTAGCGGACCAGCATCAGCTTCTGCACGACACGATCGGGGCGGGCGAACTGCAGCGCGGTGGCGATGTCGACGACGTCGCCTTCCTTATGCCCGAGCCGTGCCATGTCGCGCTCGTTCATGAACAGGATGTCGCGGCGTCCGAACACACCACGATAGCGATCGTCGAGGCTGTAGACGGTGGTGTTGTACTGGTCGTGCGCGCGCAGCGTGGTGAGCCGCAGCACGGTCGGGTCGCCCGCGCTCTCGTCCTCCTCGACACCCTTGGCGACGATGAAGTTGGCCTTGCCGCTGTCCGTCTTCCACTCGCGCATCGCCGCCGAGTTCGGCAGGTGGAAGCCGCCTGGCTTGCGAATCCGCGCGTTGTAGTCGGCGAAGGCGGGGAACACCGCCTCGATCTTGTCGCGGATCAGGCTGTAGTCGCCGACATAGGCGTCCCAGTCGATCTCGATCGGCGCACGGCCCTTGGCAGCGAAGGTCGCCTTGGCGATCTCGCCGACGATCCAGATCTCCGACTTCACGTTTTCGCCCGGTGGCATCAGGAAGCCGCGCGAGGCGTGGACCATCGACATCGAATCCTCGACCGTGACCGATTGCTGCCCGGTCGCCTGCATGTCGAGTTCGGTCCGGCCGAGACACGGCAGGACGTAGGTCGACTTCGCCATCAGCAACTGTGTACGGTTGAGCTTGGTGGTGATGTGGACCGCGAGATCCAGGTTGCGGAAGCCTTCCGCACACGCCTGCGGATCGGACGAGGCGATGGCGAGGTTGCCACCGAGGCAGACGATCGCCTTGGCATGGCCGTCGCGCATCGACGCGATGCTCTCGACCACCGAATGACCGTGATCGCGTGGCGGCTCGAACCCGAACACGTCGCGCATCGCGTCGAGCAGCACTGGCATCGGCCGCTCGGTGATCCCTACGGTACGGTCGCCCTGTACGTTGCTGTGGCCCCGCAAGGGGCAGATGCCCGCGCCTGGCCGGCCCATGTTGCCGCGCAGGAGAAGCAGGTTCGCGATCTGCTGGACGTTGGTCGTGCCGGTGCGATGCTGCGTGACGCCCATGCCGTAGCAGCAGATCGTCGACTTCGACTTCGAATAGGCCAGCGCGACCTCTTCGAGGTCCTTCCGCGAAAGCCCGCTGGAGCGCTCGATATCCGCCCATTCGGTGTTGGCGAGATCGGCGATATAGTCGTCGAGCCCGGCGGTATGCTCGGCGATGAAAGCGTGATCGAGCGCGCGCTCGCCACCCGACAACTTGGCCGCCTCGTCGAGTGCGACCAGCGCCTTGGCGATGCCCTTCAACGCGGCTGCGTCGCCGCCGACCTTCACCTGGTAATAGCTGCTCGCGATCGGGGTCGCCGACATCGTCGCCATCTCGACCACCGACTGCGGCGATTCGAACCGTTCGAGCGAGCGTTCCTTGAGCGGGTTGAAGACGATGATCTTGCCGCCGCGCTTCGACACTTCGCGCAGCGTCGCCATCATCCGCGGGTGGTTGGTGCCGGGGTTGTGGCCGATCGACAGGATCAGGTCGGCGTGGTCGAAGTCCTCTAGGCTGACGGTGCCCTTGCCGATACCGATCGACTTGGGCAGGCCGACCGAGGTCGCCTCGTGACACATGTTCGAGCAGTCGGGGAAGTTGTTGGTGCCGTACAGCCGCACGAACAGCTGGAACAGGAACGCCGCCTCGTTCGAGCAGCGGCCCGAGGTGTAGAACTCGGCTTGGTTGGGATCGGGGACGGCGGCGAGACCTGCACCGATCTCGCGCATGGCATCCGCCCAGCTCACAACCTCATAGTGATCGGTGGCGGCGTTGTAGCGGAGCGGTTCGGTGACGCGGCCCTGGTCCTCGATCCAGTGATCGCTCTGCTTCCAGATGTCGGACACGCTATGCGCGGCGAAGAAGTCGGCGCCGATCGTCTTGGCGGTGGATTCCCATGCGACGGCCTTTGCGCCGTTCTCGCAGAATTCGAACGAGGAGGTATGTTTTGGATCAGGCCATGCGCAGCTCGGGCAATCGAAGCCGTCGGGCTGGTTCGACTTGAGCAGCGTCTGACCGCCGCGCACGACGATCTGCTGCGCCTTGAGCGAGACGGCAACCGCCTTCAGCGCGCCCCAGCCACCGGCCGGACCCGTATAATCGGCGATCCCATCAGGGCGTTTGTCACGCATGCTCGTCTCTCCCGTAAGGCCGGACCGACGCGAACACCGAATACGCAGCGCGACGCCCGACCATTAACCCAAGGCAATAGAACGGCATTTTGCGATTGCGAAGACGAGTTTCCCGCACTTGGTGATCGCTTGCGTATGTCGCGGGAGCTGGACCACGGGCGCCGTGCGCCAGGTCTGAAATGGTAGCGAAGGAGGGACTTGAACCCCCGACCCCAGGATTATGATTCCCGTGCTCTAACCAACTGAGCTACTTCGCCGTACCGTCCGTCAGGGAAGCGTTCTTCCCTGCGAGGCGCGGCCTATAGGAAGCGGTTTCGAGGCGGTCAAGCGAACATGTGCCGGGAAATCGCTTCCCATGGTCCGCCACGATACCACCACGCGCCAAGACCGGCGATTTCCACGTCCTTGGGCGCGAAATCGCGCTGCAGATTGCCGAGCAGGAGCTTGGCGACTTGCGGGCTGACCTTGTTCTGGATGGTGACGTGCGGACGCCAGCCGCCGGCGTCCTGCGGGGTCAGCATGCCGGTGAACGCGTCCGCAAGCCGCGCACGGATGCCGACGAGCTCGGGGGACTCGATCCGGTAGGCGACACCCCGCCCTAGCGACATCAGGCCGCCCACACGCGCCTGTGGGGCACGGATGCCGCGCGTTTCCTGGTTGAGGCGGTGCTTGAGCTCGTCGAGGCCCGAGGGCGGCAGGTGGTGGAACAGCGTCAGGTGCGCGTCGAGCTGGTTGCGCTCGGGCGGAAAATGCTCGCGGCGCATGGCATCGAAGAACGCGGTATCCTGGCGGCCGAACAGGGCCGTGACGATGATCGGGGCTGGTCCCGTATCGCTGATCATCAAATCTCGACCTGGCTGCCGAGCTCGACGACGCGATTCGTCGGCAGGCGGAAGAACTCCATTGCGCTTTCGGCATTGCGGAGCATCCAAGCGAACAGCTTTTCGCGCCAGATCATCATGCCGGGCTTGTCCGACGCGAGCAGCGTCTGGCGCGACAGGAAGAAGCTGGTGTCCATCATCTTGAAGTCGGCGCCGCAATTATGGACCTGGCGCAGCGCTGCGGGCACGTCGGCGTCCTCCATGAAACCGTAGCGCAGCACGAGGCGGTGGAAGCCGTCGCCAAGCTCCTCGCGCACCGCACGGTCGTTGGCGGGCCAGTAAGGCTGCCCGACGATCTTCACGGTAAGCAGGATGACGCGCTCGTGCAGCACCTTGTTGTGCTTGAGGTTGTGGAGCAGCGCATGCGGCACGCCGTCCGCTGTCGAGGTCATGAACACCGCTGTGCCCGGCACGCGCGATGCCGAACTCGCTGCCGAGCCGATGAACACCTTTATCGGCATCGCCGCCTCGTGCATCCGGTCGATCATCAGCTGCCGCCCCTTCGACCAGGTCGTCAGGAAAGTGAAGATGATGAACCCGACCAGCAGCGGGAACCAGCCGCCCGCGGGTACCTTGGTCAGGTTGGCTGCGAAATAGGCGCCGTCGACGGTGAAGAAGATCGCCAGCAGCGGGATCGCCGCGATCTTCGGCCAGTTCCAGAGGCGGAACAGCACCACGCCGAGCAGGCACGTGTCGATGAACATCGCGCCGGTCACCGCGATTCCGTACGCGCTCGTCAGGTTCGACGAGGTGCGGAAGAACAGCACGAGCAGGATCACCATCACCATCAGCGCGCCATTGACGAGCGGGATGTAGATCTGGCCGGCGGTCGAGGCGCTGGTGTGCTCGATCCGCAGGCGCGGGATGAAGCCGAGCTGGATCGCCTGCTGCGTCACCGAGAACGCGCCGGAAATCACCGCCTGCGACGCGATCACAGCGGCCATCGTCGCTAGGATGACGAGCGGGAGCTGCAGGCTCTCGGGGGCGAGATTGTAGAACGGGCTGACGAGTGCCTCGCGACCATCGCGAAACAGCAGCGCGCCCTGCCCCATGTAATTGAGGATCAGTGCCGGGAGTACGAAGAACAGCCACGACAGTCCGATCGGCTTGCGGCCGAAATGCCCCATGTCCGCGTACAGCGCCTCGGCACCGGTGACCGCAAGGACGACCGAGCCAAGTGCCAGGAATGCCCGCTCCGGATCGATGATGAAGAACTCGACCGCGTAGTGCGGCGACAACGCCCAGAGCACGTCGGGGGTCTGGACGATGCTGAGGATGCCGAGCACCGCGATGACGCTGAAATACACCAGCATGATCGGTCCAAAGACGAGGCCGATACGCGCGGTGCCGCTCTTCTGCACCCAGAACAGCCCGATCAGGATGACGATCACGATCGGCAGCACGAGGCCGCCGAAAGCGGGCGCGGCGACGGCGAGGCCTTCGACTGCGGACAGCACCGAGACGGCGGGCGTGATCATGCTGTCACCGTAGAACAAAGCCGTCGCGAACACGCCGAGCAGGATGATGCCCTTGCTCCAGCGCTTGGTCTTGGTCTTGCCCGAGACGAGTGCGAGCAGCGCGAGGCTGCCGCCCTCGCCCTTGTTGTCGGCGCGCATGATGATGATGACGTATTTGACCGTCACGACGATCATCATCGACCAGAACATCAGGCTGATGACGCCCATGATGTGCGCGGCGTCGAGCGCGAGCTTGTGGTGGCCGGCGAAGGTCTCGCGGAAGGCGTAGAGCGGGCTGGTGCCGATATCGCCGAAGACGATGCCGATCGCACCGAAGGCGAGCTTCAGCATGCCGTCAGAGTTGTGATGCCCCGTCTCGAGATCGAGATTGGCGGGTGGCACGGTCGAGGCCGCGGCGGTCTGGTCGACGCTCACTGGACGGTGAATCGGCCCGGAAGTGCAGCAATACTCATCGAATTTCCGATTTCACCCTGTGCCCCAAGCTCGCGCATTTAGCATGCGGGCCGGAAGGCGGCAACGGCGGGGCGGTTAGCGTGGATTAACCGAGGCTGATCGGACCGGCGTGTAAGGTGAGAACGCTCCGGTTCTCCTGCGAACGCAGAAGCCCAGGGTTAACAGGCGCTGGTGTTCTTGACCCTGGGTTCCTGCGTGCGCAGGAAAACGCTACCGCCTGATCACCTCGCGAATGACGAAATGCGACGCCAGCCGCGTCACCCCCGGCAATTGCGACAGCGTTTCCCGGTGGATGCGCTCGAACGTCTCGCCGTGGCGGATCTCGACGTGGAGCATGTAGTCCGCCTCCCCGCTCATCAGGAAGCATTGCACGACCTGCGGACACTCGACGATCACCGCCTCGAACGCGGCCATCGTCTCCTTGCGCTGATCCCGGAGCGTGACGTTGACGAGCACGATGCTCGGATCGCCCCGCGCGGCCTGCGACAGCACCGCGCGATAACCGACGATCGCGCCGCTTTCCCGAAGTTGCGCGACCCGGCGATGCGCGGCGCTTGCCGACAGGCCAACCGCGTCGCCAAGCTCGGCGCTGGTCAGGTCGGAATTGGCGGCGAGCAGGTCCAGAATCCTGCGTTCTATCGTGATGCTCAAGATTATCCCGTTTCCGTGACGACGGATGCAATCATCTTGCAGATGCGGTATCGCACCGGGACCAGTTTGCGAACCCTTCCCGTCCAAGTCGCGCTAGTATGGCGCAAACGATAATGGAGTGGAATCAATGCGCGTCGGTGTCCCCAAGGAAATCAAGAACCACGAATATCGCGTCGGCCTGACCCCGCCGTCGGTCGCCGAACTGGTCGCCGCCGGTCACGAGGTCGTCGTCGAGACACAGGCCGGCTCGGGCATCGATTTCGAAGACCAGGACTATGTCGACGCAGGCGCGACGATCCTGCCGACCGCCGCCGCGGTTTTCGCCGGCGCCGACATGATCGTGAAGGTCAAGGAGCCGCAGCCGAGCGAGATCGCGATGCTCGAGCCGCGCCACCTGCTGTTCACCTACCTCCATCTCGCCGCCGACAAGCCGCAGGCCGAGGGGCTGATGAAGTCCGGCGCAACCTGCATCGCGTACGAGACCGTCACCGACAACCGTCGCGGGCTGCCGCTGCTGAAGCCGATGTCGGAAGTTGCGGGCCGCATGTCGGTGCAGGTCGGCGCGCATTATCTCGAGAAGGAGCAGGGCGGACGTGGCGTCCTGCTCGGCGGCGTGCCCGGTGTTGCGCCGGCCAAGGTCGCGATCCTTGGTGGCGGCGTCTCGGGCGTCAACGCGGCGCAGATGGCGGTCGGCATGCGCGCCGACGTGACGATCTACGACATCTCGAACGATCGCCTTGCCGAACTCGACATGTTTTTCTCGAGCCAGATCAAGACCGCGTATGCGTCGAAAGCAGCGATCGCGGCGGCAGTGAAGAACGCGCATCTGGTGATCGGCGCGGTGCTGGTGCCGGGGGCCGCTGCACCAAAGCTCGTCACGCGCGAGATGCTGAAGACGATGAAGCGCGGCTCGGTGCTGGTCGATATCGCGATCGACCAGGGCGGGTGCTTCGAGACGTCGCACGCGACGACGCACGAGGATCCGGTGTTCGAGGTCGACGGCGTGATCCATTACTGCGTCGCCAACATGCCGGGCGCCGTGGCGCGCACCTCGGCATTCGCGCTCAACAATGCGACGCTGCCGTTCGCGCTCAAGTTGGCAAATCTGGGGGCCGAGGCCGCGATGAAGGCCGACCCGCACCTCGCCAACGGGCTGAACGTCTACAAGGGCAAGATCGCGTACAAGGCGGTCGCCGATGATCTAGGTTTACCTTACGAAGCATGGGCTGGCTGACTCGGGAACGGATACGGAACACGGGTGTTGGACAGGGGAAAGGAATTCCCAATGTCCGACACCCCGAACCCCAAGTCCGAACCATTCTCGAACGCCGAGAAGGACCCGGACGACTGGACCACCGGCGACGAGAAGATGACCGGTGCGCAGGCGAGCTACCTCAAGACGCTGTCCGAGGAAGCGCATGAGGAATTCGACGAGACGCTGACCAAGGCGGATGCGTCGAAGAAGATTGACGAACTGCAGTCGAAGACTGGCCGCGGGCAGTAAGCCCCTTCATCCCGTCATCCTGGGTTTGACCCAGGGTGGCGGGATTATTTTTGGCTCGCGTTCGGCGTATCCTGCATAGCTAGAAACCGATCCAGCAATTCCAGCCGAGTAGCGATTTCGCCCCGATATGTGATGTTGGCCGGCGTCAACGCCAGCGCCTTCGCCCAATAGGGCCGGGCCGTCGCGAACTCTCCCGCACGCACATACGCCAGCCCCAGAAAGAACGGCGGAGCGGGATGCTTTGGCGCCAAACGCATTGCCTGCTGAAAGGCGAACAACGCGGGCGGCGAAACCTGGTTGGCATCGTGCGCCGCCAGCGCGTTGGCGAGCCCGGTCCACATTACCACGCTCTTCGGGGCGATCCTGAGCCCTCCGAGCAACACCTGCACCGCCGCGCGACGGTCGCCGATCCGCGTCATCGCGTCCGCCGCAACCAGGTACGCCGCCGCGCCCGTATACCGCTCGAGCATCTGGTCGCGCAGTTCGAGCATCGCGGTGTTGTCCGGCGCCGCTGCAAGCTCGGTGGACACTTCATGGCCGGCAAGCCCCGGCTGGCCCTGCCACGCATACCCCGCCGCACCGAGCATCAACGCCGCCGCCGCCATCGTCCACAGGACGCGGTTCACCTTCAGCACCACGAGCAGCGCAAACGCACCGGCTCCGATCGCGGCCAGCCAGACGTAACCCATCAGCGTGTCCTCCGCCGAAAGCTCGACCGCGCGATCCAGCCGCCGATGCCAAGCAGCAGGATCGGCGCCAGCCACAACGGCCACGTCAGAGCGGATAAGGGCGGGTCATAGGTCACGTAGTCGCCGTAGCGCGCGATCAGCCAATCGCGGATCGAGGCAGGCTTTTCGCCACGCTCGATCCGCTCGCGGACGAGCGCGCGCATGTCGGCCGCCATGTCAGCATCGCTGTCGGCGATCGACTGGCCCTGGCAGACGAGGCAGCGCAGCGTTTCCATGAGCGCTCGGGCGGAGGCTTCCTTCGCAGGGTCAGCGAGTTGCACGTTGGCGTAATGCGCTGGCGGCGTGACCGGCTGGGCGGCGGCCGGCGAGATATAGAGCAACAGCGCCGCAATGACCTCCCCTCCCGCTCGCGGGAGGGGACGGGGGAGGGCATGACGCGCGCGAGCGGTTGGGGAGGCATGAGAAGCCCCTCCCCTAACCCCTCCCGCAAGCGGGAGGGGAACTTGGTTGCGCACCCTCACCGCGCGTCCTTCACGGCTTGAACGATCTCGGGCACATTCTCCGGCCGGATATCGCCGATGATCTGCTTCACGACGATCCCGCGGCCGTCGATCACGAACGTCTCCGGCACGCCAGACGAGCCCAGCGCCAATTGCACCTGGCTGGCCCGATCGCTGCCGATCCGCTCGTACGGATCGCCGTTGCGCCGCAGGAACCCGCTGATCGCCGGCGCGGTATCGCGGATCGCGATCGCGTCGATCGGCACGCCCATCGCCTTCAGGCGCATCAGTTGCGGAGCCTCGGCGATGCACGGGATGCACCAGCTTGCGAACACGTTGAGCAACCGCGGCTTGCCCTGCCGGAACGACGCGCTGGTGAGGCCCGGCTTGCCGGGGACCATCGCCGGCAGCGCGAAGCCGGGGAGCGGTTTGCCGACCATCGCCGACCGCACCACCTTCTCGGCGGGCCGGAACAGCCCGCTCGCCACCACCGCGAACAGCAGCGCGAAGATCGCCAGCGGCGCCCAGAGTGCGAACCGCTTCATGCCCATTCAGCCCGTATCGTAGCGCGTCGCTCGCGCCGCACCCGGCCGAGCAGCGACAGCATGCCGCCGAGCGCGATCAGCACGCCACCGAACCAGATCAACGTCACGAACGGCTTCCACCAGAGGCGAAGCTGCCAGCGCCCCTGCCCGTCCGGCTGGCCGAGCACAGTGTAGAGCTGGCCATCGAGCACGGTAAGGATGGCGGACTCGTTGGTGCTCGTCGGTGGGTTGGCGAAGAAGCGGAGTTGCGGGCGGAGGATGCTCTCGCTGCCACCGCGTGTCGCGGTGAGCCGCGCTTCCAGTGCCGACCAGTTCTCGCCGATCACCGGCGAAATGCCGTCGAGCGTCACGGTGTACGGCCCGACCCGCGCCGGCTCGCCCGCGCGCACCGCGACCAGCGTTTCCTTGGTAAAGGCGCTGTCTGATGCCATCCCGGCGAGACTGACCGCAATGCCGAGATGCGCGATGACCATGCCGTAGGTGAACAGCGGCGTGCGTCTCAGATTGCGCTTCCACAGAGGCGCGACGCTGGCGACGGCGAGCCCTGCGGCGAGCGACAGCCCGGCCCAGGGGAGCACGCCCGGCCAGACAAACAGCAGCGCGATCGCCGCGAGCAACGTCGCGCCGATCGGCAGCATCACACGGCGCAGCACCGCCCTCGCATCGTCACGCCGCCAGCGCAGCAGTGGCCCGACTGCCATCACCGCGACCAGCAGCAGCGCGATCGGCCCCGCCGCCTTGTTGAAGAACGGCGGACCGACCGACAGCTGCACGCCGAAGCTCGCCGCGACGATCGGGTACAGCGTGCCGATCAGGACGATGCCGAGGATCACCGACAACAGCAAATTGTTCGCGACCAGCCCGCCCTCGCGGCTGACCGGATCGAAGGTCGTGCCCGCGCGGACGGTGCCGATCCGCGCGGCGAACAGCGCGAGCGCTCCGCCGATGTAGATTGCGAGCAACGCCAGGATGAACGCCCCGCGCTCCGGGTCGACCGCGAACGCGTGCACGCTCGTCAGGATGCCCGAGCGCACCAAAAACGTGCCGATCATCGACATCGAGAATGCGACGACCGCCAGCATGATCGTCCACGCGCGCAAGCCATCGCGGGTCGCGAGCACGGTCACCGAATGGAGCAAAGCGGTCGCCGCGAGCCACGGCATCAGCGAGGCGTTCTCGACCGGGTCCCAGAACCACCAGCCGCCCCAACCGAGCTCGTAATAGGCCCAATAAGATCCCGCGGTGATGCCGAGCGTCAGGAATATCCATGCGATCAGCACCCACGGGCGCATCGCCTTGGCGAACGCCGGGCCGACGTCGCGCGTGACGAGCGCGCCGACCGCAAACGAGAACGCGACCGAGAGGCCGACATAGCCGGTGTAGAGCGTCGGGGGATGGAACGCCAAGCCGGGGTCCTGCAACAGCGGATTGAGCCCGAGGCCGTCGGGTGCAGCAGGATTGAGCCGCGCGAACGGGTTCGAGGAGAATAGCAGGAACGCGTAGAAACCGAGCGCGATCGTCGCCTGCGCGCCGAGCGTCGCGGTGAGCGTGCGTTCGGGCAGCGAGCGTTCGAAGATCGCGACCGCGCCGCCGGCCAGCCCGAGGATCGTCACCCAGAGCAGCATCGAGCCCTCGTGATTCCCCCAGGCGCCAGCGAACTTGTAGAGCCACGGCTTGGCCGAATGACTGTTCTCGACGACCAGCTTCACGGACATGTCGGAGTCGAGGAAGAGTTCGATCAGCAGCGCCATCGCTAGCAGTGCCAACAAACCCTGGACGATCGCCACCGGACGTACGGCCGCCGCGACGTCCTCACGACCGCGTGCAATGCCGATCGCTGCCATCACTAGCTGCAACGCCGCCAGCGCGCCCGCGAACCAGAGCGCGGCGAGGCCTGCTTCGGCGATCATTGCTTGGCGTCCGGTTCGAGCGTCTTGGTCTCGTGCATCTTGCCGGCCATCTCCGGCGGCATGTATTTCTCGTCGTGCTTGGCGAGCAGGTTCGACGCGACGAAGCTGCCGTCGGACTGGAACTGGCCTTCGGCGACAACGCCCGATTTCTCGCGGAACAGGTCGGGGACGATGCCCGCGAACACAACCGGCGTGGTTGCCTGGCCGTCGGTGACGGTGAAATGCACGGTGATGCCGTCGGCGGCGCGCTTCACCGAGCCGCCCTCGACCGTCCCGCCGAGCCGGACTGCGCGGCCGAGAGGCAGGCCGTCACGACGCACGTCAGAGGGTGCGTAGAAGAATGCGGCCTGATCCTTCAGCGCAGACAGCGCCAGCAGCCCCGCGACGACTACCGCGCCGACTGCCAACAGTGCCAGCGTCAGGCGTTGGTGCTTGGCCTTCATTTCTCGGCCCTACGCATCGCGAGGTAGCTCAGCAATGCGATGATCGCGCCGCCGCCCAGCGTCACGACATACGCAGCAGTCACGAACGGCCAGGGGTTCATACTCTCGCCATCCGGCGCATGCGGGCTTCGGCTTTCGCAACGGCCAGCATCGTCCGCATCCGCATCAGGACTATCCCCGCGAACACGAAGGTGAAGCCGGCCAGCATGATCGGCAGCGGCCACAGGATCGAGCCATCGATCGTGGACTTGGTCAGCCCGATGCTCGGCCCCTGGTGCAGCGTGTTCCACCACACCACCGAATAGCGGATGATCGGCAGCAGCACCGACCCGGCGATCCCGTACAGCGCCGGCACGCGCCCGTCGCCGCCACGATCCGCATCGGCCTTCGCGAGCGCCATGTAGCCGAGATAGACGAAGAACAGCAGCAGCATCGAGGTCAGCCGGCCGTCCCATTGCCACCACGTTCCCCAGGTCGGTCGTCCCCAGATCGAGCCAGTCGTGAGGCATAGAGCCGCAAACACCGCACCCGGCAGCGCGATCGCCCGCGCGGCGACGCTGGCAAGCGGGTGGCGCCAGACGAGAAACGCGATGCTGGAGATCGCGATCCCGCTCCACCCGCCCATGCCGAGCCAGGCGGCGGGGACGTGGATGTAGAGGATGCGGACGGTCTCGCCCTGGAGGTAATCGGGCGGGGTCTGCGTCAGGCCGGCCCAGCAGCCGATCGCAATCAGCGCGACGCCGGCCCAGAAGAGCAACGGCGTCAACGGCTTGGCGATCTTCAGGAAGCGCGCGGGGTTTGCGAAGGCGTGTAGGGTGGCCACTGGGGATACCACTATGGCAACAATACGAGGCTGTCACCTTGGACTTGAGGCCCTCTCCCCATAGGGGAGAGGGAGGGGCCCGCCGCACTTGCGGTGGGAGGGTGAGGGGCGTGAGGCTCGGGTCGTTTACCCCCAGCTCCCCTCATCCGGCACTTTGTGCCACCTTCTCCCCGGAGGGGAGAAGGACCATTACCGGCCGATCAGGCGCTTGGCGATCGAGTCCGACACGTCCGACGCGGGCTGTCCGGTGCGGTCGCTCTCGTTCCAGACCTCGATCAGACGCTCCGGGATGCGCGCGATCCGCGCCTTAACCTCGGCCTCGTCGCCGTGACCCAAATATTCCAGGCCGACGTTGATGATCCCGCCTGCGTTGATGACGTAATCCGGCGCGTACAGGATGCCGCGAGCATGCAGACGCGCACCGTCCTCGCGAACGCTCAGCTGGTTGTTCGCGCCGCCGGCGACGACCTTCGCCTTCAGCGCGGCGATCGACATTTCGGTCAGGATCGCGCCCAGCGCGTTCGGGCTGAAGATGTCCGCCTCGGTCGTCAGGATCGCCTCGGCCGCCACCGCGGTCGCGCCGAGCTCAGCCGCCAGCTTCTGCGCACGACCCTCGTCGACGTCCGCCAGCGTCAGCACCGCGCCGTCCTTGGCGAGCAGCCGCGCGAGACCGCCGCCGACCGAACCGACGCCCTGGATCGCGACGCGCACGCCCTTCATGTCGGTCGCACCGAGGCCACGCTGCGCCGCCGCCTTCACGCCGAGATAGATGCCGAGCGCGGTGTACGGGCCGGGATCGCCGCCGGCCGCGCCGCTCGCGACCGGCAGGCCGGAGACGTAGCGCGTCTGGCTGGCGATCACCTTCATGCGGTCTTCGGACATGCCGACGTCCTCGGCCGTCACGTAGCGCCCGCCGAGCGAATCGACCGCGCGGCCGAACGCCTCGAGCTGGGCGGTCGTGATGACGTCGCCAGGCTTGGCCGCGAGGACCACGCCCTTGCCGCCGCCGAGCTCCAGGCCCGCCATCGCGTTCTTGAAGCTCATGCCGCGCGACAGGCGCAGCGCGTCGGTCACCGCGCGGCCATTGTCGGCATAATGCCAGAAGCGTGCGCCGCCGGCTGCCGGCCCGAGCTTGGTCGAGTGCACCGCAATCACCGCGTGCAGGCCCGATTCGGGATCGGTGAAGGCATGAACGCCCTCGTGGTCGTCGAAATCGGGAAGGTCCCAAACCGCTGTCATCGCCGGCTCCTGAGGAGAATAAAATTACCGGGAAGCGAAATATTATTTTCCGGCCGGTTTTACCAGCCCAAAGCGCTCACGTTGGGGAGGCTCGGAAAAATAATGGGAAAATGGGGCGACCGACGGGACTTGAACCCGCAACATCCGGCATCACAAGCCGACGCTCTAACCAATTGAACTACGACCGCCGCGTAGGCATCGCCCCCTAGCGGGGGTCGCCGGGCGGCGTCAACCGCCGACTTGCCAAAAAGACGTCAAAAACGTCCTTCGATGGCGAGCTTGTACCCGTTCGGGCCGCTCACGAAGCCCGCCTGCTCAAGCTTCTGGACCGCCAGCGGATCGGATGGACGCAGCGACAGCTCGGCGCGGTAGGTCCCTGCCCCCTCGATCCGGAGCGCGATGCTTTCGGTCCCGGACTGGCTCGCCAGCGGTAGCAATAACGCCGTGCCGTCGCACCGTGCGGTGCCGCTTACCGACTGCGGCAGCGTGATCCCACCGACGTCACCCGCCAGCGTTGCGCGGACGCGGCCCTCGGCGGCTTCGCACTGGCCGTCGCGGAAGCGAACCGAGACATCGTCGAGGTCGAGCGCGGAGACGGGCACCGGCGCGAACAGCCGGCCCGTCGCGACCGTGGCGGTCATGTGGTCGACGCCGAAGCCGTGGCGACTGACGCTCGCCGACCCGCGCAACGGCTTGGCCGACACCGATTCGGGACCGGCGAAGACGATCGTCGCGCGGCCGACCAGCAGCGGCAGGGGCGACAGCCGCGCGTGCAGATCGCCGAGCGCGAGATCGCCGAACCGCGCTTCGGTCAGCGTCGCGCCCCAGATCGTCCCCGACACGCGCCGCGCGACCAGCCCCTGGTCGCCGACGCCGACCCAGCCGAGCACCGCGCGCATCGGCAGGAAGACGATCAGCGCGATCAGCAGCATCCCGCCGAACAGCGCGGCGGGGCCGGTACGCAAACGAATCCGCCTCATGCCGCGCGTGCCTTCAACGTGAGCGCGACGCCGACGGTCTTGTCGCCCTTGTCGGTCATCGCCACCGAATCGACGAGGATACCGAGCCGTTCGAGACGCGCGAGCCACGCGACCAGCGCCGCGGGGCGCGCCGACTGGATGCCGACGCGTACCCGGCTCGCCCCGTCCTGATCGAGCGAGGCTAGCGCGAAGCCTGCCTGGTCCGCCTCGGCGCGCACGACGTCGGCCAGCGTACCGGTCAAGGGCGTCGCACGCGTCCGCTGGATATCGCGCAACGTCGCAACCTGCGCGCGCGTCTCGCCGAGCCGGGTGACCGCATCGGCATGACGTTCGCGCGCGCTCGACAGGCCGTCGCCGACCGGGCGGATGATCAGCGCCCACAGCAACGTGAGGACCGCGAGCGCCGCCATCACGAGCAGCAATCGACGCTCCCGTAGCGAGCGTCCCTCGAACCAGGTTTTCAATCCGGTCATCGTCCGCTCTCCGGGCTGATCGTGAGTTCGCCCGTCACGCGGCCGGCGGCGGCCTGGAACACGCCCGCGCGGACCGAGAAGCCGGCGGCTTCGAGCGCGCGCTTCAGGTCGGTCGCCAAGGCTTCGCGCTCGACCGCCACCGACAGGCGCAGGTCGCCGTTCGCCTGGAAATCGAGCGCGGTGACTTCGGTGCCGGGCGTCGCACGCACCGCCGCGAAGACTGCCGCGGTCGTGCTCGTGAAGCCCAGTCCCGGTCCCCGCACGCGCGACAGGCGCTCGTCGAGCTGACGGCTGGCGTCGACCACCGTCTCGCCACGCGGCAGGCCCGTGACGGCGACCGTATTGGCTTCCGCCTCCAACGCATCCGCGCCGAAGCTGTATTTCGCGATGCGGACGAGCGAGATCGCGAGGGTCACGGCCAGGATCGTCAGCGACAGCAGCGCAAGCCGTCGGATCAATCCCCAGTCGATCGCGAACCGTCGCCGCCGCGCGAACGGCCCCTGTCGAAGATCCAGCGGGGGCGACGCGACGGCGACGACGATCGCCGCCTCCAGCGTGTCGCGGTCGATCGTCGCGGGCGCGGTGCCGCCGGTCACCAACTCCGTCAGCCGCGCCTCGTCCGCGAACCCGCTCGACGTACCGCGCACTACGCCGCTTCCGCCCAGTTTCGCCCGCGCGTACCCCTCTTCGGGTCGGGGAAGGAGCATGGGTGCGGGAATGAGCGCAACTGGATCGACCCCAGCCTCCGCCAGCATCAGCAGCCAGTCGCGCATCGTCGCGGCACCGACGACCCCGATCGGTCGGTCGCTCGCGCCTTCGTCCCCCACCGCGACATGGAGTTCGGCGAGCGGCGATGCACTTGCCTCGCTCGCCAGGATACGCGCGGCTGCCGTTGCCTGCGCCGCAGACCGCGACGGCAGTTCCGCCCAGTGCAGCGTCACCGCATCGGCGGGCGCCACCGCGATCGTCTCGCCGTCGATCGAATCGGGGATACCCTCCCCCTCCCCGACCACGCGCGTATCCGCGACACGCATCCAGCGATATCCGGTCTCGCCGGCGGGAAGGAACAGCAAAGTCGTCATGATGGCTCGCCCCATTGCCGCGATACGAGCTGCGCGGGAAGCCGGTTCGCGTCGATCAGCGCACGTTCCTGCATTTGTGTCGTGCCGAGCGTCACGTCGATATCGAGCGTGAACCATTTCGACAGCACCTGCGCGTCCGCGCCGGGCGCGATATTGGCGGCGCCGAGCAACGACGCGCCCTTCTGCAATTCGTCGAACGTGGCGTAGCCCTGCACCGGTCGCCGAAGCAGAAGTTGCTGCGCGCCGCCGACCGACAGCGTATCGGGATACATCATCGCCAGCAGCACGCTCTGTTCGGGCAGCAGGGTGTTGACGTTGATCGGCGAGGGCCTGGCGAAGGGCAGCGTGCAGATCCACGGCCGGATCTTCGTGTAGATCTCGGGCGTCATCCCGGCGATCGCGCGCAGTTCGCTGGGGTCGCTCATCAGCGTGCCGGCGGTGCGGTACGACGGCACGCGGCCGAGATATGCGCCGTCCTCGGCCCCCATCGGTGACTGGTCCTGATCGCTGTCGATCCAGTCCGTCGTGCCCGCCGCGACCTGTTCCGCGACCTGCACCGGCACGTCGAGCAGCCGCATCAGGCGGACGAACTGCGGTCGGACGTCGCCTCGCGCGACGTACACGCCCGGGGTCGTCATGCCGACGAGAGAGTTCAGGTTGAAGCAGTTCGCACCGTCGCGGACGCGCGCGGTCGCGAAGCCTCCGGGGACCGGCAGGCCGAACGGCGTGTTGCTCCAGCCGCCGGCCAGCGTGACCCGCGTAGGCTTTGGGGCAAGCAGGTTCGAAACGCGGGTCAGCGCCATCGTCTCCGCCGCAAGCGCATAGGCGCGTGCCTGCTCGCCGGTCGCGGCGTTGCTCGCGAGGCGGGTCGACAGCCGAAGTTTCTCCAGCGCCGCGCCGGCCATCACCGCGATGATCGCGACGAGCATCAGCACGGTGAGCAGCGCCGCACCCCGTTCTTGCCCGCGCGGAATGCCGCGATCAGGTGCGCGCACCGGGCGTCTCCTGTCCGGGAGGTGTGCCCGCAGGTGGCGTGACGGCGGGACCCGTTCCGTCAGACGGGGCCGGGATGTAACTGGTGCCGACAAGGAACATCTGGCGGAACTGCGTACCGTCGTCGCGTTGGACTGTAAGCTCCATCGCGTCGGGCAACGGCCTGCCGCTTGCGCCATCCCAGCGATCGCTCCAGGCGCCCGCGATGCGATAGCGCAGCGCGACCTGGCGGACTTTGGTGAGCAACGCGGCAGGCGGCAGTGGCTGCGCGCCGTCGACCATCGGATAGGCGATCCGCTGGAACACGCCGCCATCGACGCGGTAGGCGACCTTCTGCATGCTGGACCGCGCCGTACCGTCGATGTTGCTCCAGCCGGCGCGGACGAGGCGGAGCATCGGCGTGACGCCCGATCCGCTCTCGCCGATGAACGCGGGAACGCTGGTGCCGGCCTCGTCGCGGGTAGCGCGGTTCGATGCCTGGGCGAGGTCGGCGGACAGGATCGACATCGTCCGGGTGAGCGCGCTGATTTCGTCGAGCTTGGCGCCGGTCGCGCTCTGCGCCTTCACGCTGAACGACAGGATCGCGACGCCCGCGGCGGCGATCATGCCGAAGATCATGAGCGACACCATGACTTCGATAAGCGTGAAGCCGGCCTCGGTTTTCGGATGCGTCACATCACCATCCGCGGCGCGGGTCGCACCATCGTCAGGCGGCCGAGCTGCGTGCCGGTCCGGTCGGCGACCGCCACGTCGATCCGCAGAACGCTCGATCCGCCGAGTGCGCTGACCTGTCGGGTCCACGTCCAGGGCTGGCCGCCGTTGGTCTCTGTACCGGTGACGCGACCTGCCGTCGGTGGCTGCGCGCTGGTGACCGCATCGATCGCGACGTTGCGCGCGACCATCTGCGCGACCAGCGTTTCGTCGAGGATCGAGGCGCCGCGGATCGTCGCGCTTTCCAGACGCACGAGCGCCATCGCCGCAAGGCTGAACACTGCCAGCGCGACCATGATTTCTATCAACGTGAAGCCGTATTCGGCGTAACGTCGACGAAGGGTGAAGCCGCGCTCAGCCTGCATCGGCTCTTACGCTGCCGTCGGCGTCGATGTGGACCGTCGCCGCAACACCACCGCGATCGAGGCGGATCTCGGCGGGACGATCGACGAGGCCGGTCGGGTCGAACGTCACGCGCATCCGGCCGCTCGTATCGCCGATGCTAGCTCTGGTCCCGTCGTTCCAGCGTTCGACGCGCATCGGTTTCTCCGCGATCGGCGTCCAGCCGCCAGCGAGTCGACGGTCGAAGCCGTAACCTCCGCCACTGATCCAGACGCTCACTGGACGCGCCTCGACGATCGCCGAATCGTGCGCGGCGCGGGTGCGCAGGGCGAAGCGGGTCGCCTCGTCGAGCACGCGGCCGCGCGGGTCCGGCATGACGAGCACGGCGACCGCGGATGCGAGACCGATGATCGTGACGACGACCATCAGCTCAACCAGCGTAAAGCCGCCTTCGCGCTTATTGCCAGCTGCCGATGTCGGCATCGATCCCCTCGCCGCCTTCCTTGCCGTCCGCCCCGAAGGTCCAGACGTCGGCCTCGCCGTGCGCGCCGGGCGAGGCGTAGAGATACGGGCGACCCCAGGGATCGTTCGGCAGCTTCTTGAGATACCCGCCACGCTGATAACGCGACGGATCGGCCAGCCCGGCGGGTGCCGAAACGAGCGCGTTCAGCCCCTGCGTGGTGTTGGGGAAGGTCATGTTCTGCAGCTTGTAGAGTTCCAGCCCGCCCTCGATCTGGGCGATGTCGGCCTTCGCCTTCTGGATCCGCGCGGTGTCGCCCGAGGGCAGCACGTTGAGCGCGACGATGGTGGCGAGCAGGCCGATGATCACGATCACGACCATCAGCTCGACAAGGGTAAAGCCGGCCTCGCGGCGCTTCTTTTTATCTTCGGGACGCATGAACAACCTCATTGTCCGGCCAGCGTGTTGAGCTGGAGGATCGGGAGCAGGATGGATAGCACGATCGTCGCGACGATGCCGCCCATCACGACGATGATCAGCGGTTCGAGCAGCGAGAGTGCGGTGGCGGTGAAACGGTCGAACTCGCGTTCGAGATAATCGGCGGCGCGCTCGAGCATCTCGTCGAGGCGACCGGCGGCTTCTCCGCTCGCCGCGAGATAGGTCAGCAGCGGGGGGAAGACGCCCGCCCGGCGCATCGCGGCGGAGAGCGAACCACCACCGCGGATCGCGTCGACGATCTGGTCGGAGGCGAGGCGCAGGCGGCGGTTGTGGATCGTGCTCGCGGTGAGGTTGAGGCCGTCGAGCAACGGTAGTCGGCTCGCCACCATCGTCCCGAGCGTGCGCGCCATCCGTGCCGCGTGAAGGTCTCGGATCAGGCGGCCGAGCAGTGGAATGCGGAGCAGCCAGCCGTCGAACGCGAGCCGGAGCGTCGGGTCCTTGAGCGCCCGCCACCCGGCGAGGCTGCCGCCGACGACGATTAGCAGCATCACCCACCAGTATCCGACGAGGAACGCTGAAAACGCCATGACCATGCGCGTCAGCAGCGGGAGTTGCTGGCCGACCGTGTCGAATTGCTCGACCACCTGCGGCACGACGAACATCATCAGCGCGGTAACCACGCCGAACGCGACGAGCGCGAGGATCGAGGGATAGGCTAGCGCGGTGATGAGTTTGCCGCGGATCTCGGCCTGGCGTTCGAGCAGGGCGGCGAGCCGGTCGAGGATGGTCGGGAGCGAGCCCGAGCTTTCTCCGGCCGACACCATCGCGCGGTAGAGCGGCGGGAAGCTTTTCGGCTCGCGCGCCATTGCGTCGGCAAGGCGGCGGCCTTCGACGACGCCGGCGTGGACGTGCTGGACGATCGTGCGGACGCTGTCCTGTTCGGTCTGGCGCGTAATCGTACGGAGCGATTCCTCCAGCGGCGAGACGCGGTTGAGGGTGGCGAGCTGGCGGGTGAAGAGCGTGAGGTTCTTGCCCGACATCTTCGGCGTGCCAAGCTGAAGGCCGAAGAGCGGGCGGCCTTTGGTCGCCTGCGGGGGTGCGCCGGGGGTGATCTTCACGACGTAGAATTTGCGTGCGTCGAGGGTGGCGCGGGCGACATCTATGTCGGCGGCAGCGATGTGACCGCGGCGTTCGGCGCCTTTGGTATCGATCGCGATATAGTCGAAGTCCGCCATCATCCTCCCCTGCAAGGGGAGGGGGACCGCCGCGCAGCGGTGGTGGAGGGGGCGTGCCGCGAACGCTGCGTTGCGCTGCTGGCGGCGTACGGCCGGTGGTGCGAGCGTGGTGAACCCCCTCCACCAGCTTCGCTGGTCCCCCTCCCCGTTCCGGGGAGGATTTTTAGGGCGCTACGCAACTGCTGTATCCTCAACGACTTCGGTCGTGTCGCGGCGGGATACTCGGACGGCTTCTTCGGCGGTGGTCTGGCCGGAGAGAACGAGGTCACGGGCGGACTGCGCAAGGTTCGGGGACTTGGCAAAGGCGTGCGCGGTAATCTCCGATTCGTGGCCGTCGGTGTTGATCAGGCGGCGGATCGTGTCGTCGATGCGGACCGCTTCGAAGACTCCTATACGCCCCTTGTAGCCGGTCTGGTTGCAGTCTTCGCAGCCTTGCGCGACGTAGACGACCGCGTCGGAGGCGATGCCGAGCAGCGGCGCAACCGTATCGGACGCGGGCACGGCCTTGCGACACGTCGGGCAGAGCCGGCGAACGAGCCGTTGCGCGATCACGGCACGCAACGTCGAGGCGAGCAGGAAGCTCTCGACCTTCATGTCACGCATCCGGGTTATCGCGCCGATCGCGTCGTTGGTGTGGACCGTCGACAGCACCAGATGGCCGGTGAGCGACGCCTGCACCGCGATCTCGGCAGTCTCGCGGTCGCGGATTTCGCCGACCATCACGACGTCCGGATCCTGGCGGAGGATCGCGCGGAGCCCTGCCGCGAAGGTCAGGCCGACCTTCGGGTTGACCTGGGTCTGGCCGACGCCGTCGACGGCGTATTCGACCGGGTCCTCGACGGTGAGGATGTTGCGGCTGCCGTCGTTGAGCAGGCGGAGCGCGGCGTAGAGCGACGTGGTCTTGCCCGAGCCGGTCGGGCCGGTGACGAGGATGATGCCGTTCGGCTCGCTCAGCGCTTCGTTGAGCAGCGCGAACAGTGCGGGCGGCAGGCCGAGCGCTTCGAGGTCGATGCCGGCGTTTTCCTTGTCGAGGATACGCAGCACCACGCGTTCCCCTGCGCGCGACGGCAGCGTCGAGACGCGGACGTCGAGCAGCTTGCCGCCGAGCGTCAGCCCCATCCGCCCGTCCTGCGGGACGCGGCGTTCGGCGATGTCGAGGCGCGCCATGACCTTGATGCGACTGACGACGACCGGGGCGACGTTGGGCGGCATGCGCAGCGTTTCGCGCAGCACGCCGTCGATGCGCATGCGGACGACGAGGCCGGACTCGTACGGCTCGATATGGATGTCCGACACGCCGTTGCGCGCGGCGTCGGCGATGATGCCGTTGATCAGGCGGATCGCGGGAGCGTCGTCGGCGGTGTCGAGCAGATCCTCCGCGGTCGGCATGTCGCCGGCGAGCAGGTCGAGTTCGTCGCCCATGCCGACCGCGGCGAGCGCGTTGGCCTGGCCGTCCATCGCGTAGACGTTCGACAGAAGGCGATCGAACGCGACCTGTTCGACGAAGGTGACGTCGAACGGGCGGGCGAGGTAGCGGCGGAGTTCTAGCAGGACTTTCGGGTCGGCGCCGGCGCGCATGGCGATGGTGAGGTGGGAGTCCGTGTCGGTATGGTCGACGACGACGCCGAACTTTCGGGCGAAAGCGTAGGGGATGGTGATCTGGGGGAGGGCGGCCTCACTCCCCTCCCGCATGCGGGAGGGGTTGGGGGAGGGAATGACATATCCCTCGATCGCGTCGTCCGTGAGTAAGGCAGCCCCTCCCCCGACCCCTCCCGCAAGCGGGAGGGGGGAAGTCAGTTCGATCTCGTGGCCTTCGCGGATGATCATTTCTTTGGTCGCACGACCATCGTCGAGGTGCGTACCGGCACCGCGATCCGCGGATCCTCGATGCTCCCGGGGATCGGCGCGCTCGGGATCGGCGGCGCGGCGCCCATATAGTCGCGGACGAGCTGATCGATCGACGGCTCGGCGCCCGGCTCCTGCAAGCCCTGTTGCAGGCGGACATAGCCATAGCGCTGCTCGGTCAGCTTGCGGCTGTCCTCGGCGGTGCGCAGGATCGTCGGGCGGATGAAGATCATCAGGTTCGTCTTCGACCGCTGTTTCGCCTTCGACGTGAACAGATGCCCGAGCACGGGGATGTCACCGAGCAGCGGGATCTTCTCGATCGTGCGGCGTTCGTTGTCGTCGAGCAGGCCACTGATCACCGCGATCTGGCCGTCGTCGACGGTGCGGACGGTCTCGACCTCGCGCTTGTTGAGGATCAGGTCGCTGTTGTCGCTCGACACCGGCCCCGCGATCGAGCTGACTTCGAGGCGGAGATTGAGCTTCACCGTGCCCGACGAGTTCACCTGCGGCCGCACGGTCAGCTCGATGCCGACATTCTGGCGCTGCGTGGTGCGGAAGGCGTTGTCGAAATTGGTGCTGAGCGCCTGCCCCGTGGTGATCGGGATCTCCTGCCCGACGAGGCTGTGCGCCTCCTGGTTGTCGAGCGTGACGAGGTGCGGGACCTGGAGCAGGTTCGAGGTCGTGTCGCTCTTTACCGCGTTGATGATCGCGCCGAAGAACGTGCTGCCGATCTTGCCGCCGAACCCGCCAAAGCCGCCGGTGGCCGCGAGGATCGACGCGATCGCCGACTGCTGCAGCGCGTCCGCCGCGGCATTGGGCGTGTTCGTTTCGGTGCGCGTGCCATCGGGCGCGACGACCGTCGTGCCGTTGCCGCCGATCGAGCGCGCGCCGATCGCGCCCGCGATCTGGAGAATGTTGGGCGCGGAGTTCGAGAAGGTCGACGCGCCGAACGCGCCGCCGCTCGGGTCGCCGACGATGAACTGTGCGCCGAGCGTGCGCGCGGTCGAATCTGAGACCTCGGCGACGATCGCCTCGACCAGCACCTGTTCGCGGCGCGTGTCGAGCTGGCGGACGACTTCGTTCAGCTGACGCTGGATCTCGGCGGGTGCGGCGATGACGATCGCGTTGGCGCCAGCGAAGCGCGTGACGACTGCCGCAGTCTTGCCGCCCGCTGCGGTGATCGCAGCCTGACCCGATCCACCGCCCCCGCCGCTCGACGACGGTCCGGATTGCGGGATCTGCGGCTGCGAAAAGTTCGACTGGCCGCCGGACGCGCCATTGGTGCTGCTCGATCCGAAGTTGGAGCGCGACAATGCCGTCTGTACCGGCTGCGTAGGAGTCTGGCCGACGAGTTCCTGCAACACTGGCAGCAGCTGCTCGGCATCGGCGTTCTCGAGGAACACGACCTTGATCTCGGTGCCGTTGCGTGCCTTCTGGTCGAGATCGGCGGCGACCTGCGCGAGGCGGGCGACGGTAGTCGGATCGCCGCGCAAGGCGACCGCGTTCGAGCCCTCGACCGCGACGACGGATGCGCTCGGGCCGGCGGCGGCGCCACCGCCCTGCCCGCCTTGACCGCCGCCGGCACCGGTTCCGATCAAGCCCTGGAGTGCGGTGGCGATCTCCTTAGCGCTGGCGTTCTTCAGCGCGACGACGCGGGTGGACGACGTATCGGTGTCGATCCGGCGAAGGACCTCGCGGATGCGGCGGATGTTGTCCGCAAAATCGACCACGACGAGGCTGTTGCCGCCGCGGTTCGCGCTGACCGAGCCCTGCGCGCTGACCAGCGGGCGAACCGTCTCGACCGCGGATTGCGCGTCGATTGCGCGGAGCCGGATGATCTCGGTGACGTAGCTGTTGCGCGCGGCGCCCGCGACGCCGATCCGGCTCGGCTGCGAGGCGGCGTTGTCGAGCGGCTGGACGCGGAACGCGCCGCCCGAGGTCGGCACCGCGACGAGGCCGTTGGCGCGCAACGTCGAGAGGAATATCTCGAAATATTCGGAGCGCGACAGCGGGCGATCGGTGACCACGGTCACCTTGCCGGCGACGCGGTTGTCGATGATGAAGGTGCGCCCGGTGACCTTGGCGGCATCGGCGATGAACGCGCGGATGTCGGCGTCGCGGACGTTGAGCGTGGTCTGCGCGTGGACGCCTGCCGCCAGCGCGAGCGCGACAACGGGACCGAGAAACAGTTTTTTCATTGGGGTGGCGCGATCGTGATGGCGAGCGGCAGGGTGTCCTGGCCGCGTTCTACGGTGATGGGGACGTTGCCGCCGCCCGCGAAATCCTTGACGATGCGGTCGAGATCGCCGGGGCCGGAAACGGGCCGCCCGCCGATCGAGGTGACGATATCGCCGTCCTTCAGTCCTGCGGAACGGAACGCGTTGCCCGAGCCCTGCGACCGGACCGTGAGTCCGCTGATGCGGCCGCCGTCGATGCGGGGGATGAAGCCGATCTCGCTGCGCAACTGCGCCACGGGGATGCCGACGACCGGAGACGCAGCGCCGGCGGGTGCCGCGCCGGGAACGACCGGCGTGACGGCGCCCGACTGGTCGAGGAACAGATCCTCGTCGGCACCGCCGCGGTCGATCGTGACGTGATCGAACGCGACCGCCTTGAGACGCACGCCGGGCTGGATCTCGTCGCCGACCGCGACACTCTGCTGGACACCGTCGGCCCCTGCGATGATCGCAGAACTGCGGCCCATCGCTTCGTCGATGCGCGTACCGAACAGAGTTAGTTGGAGCGAGGTCACCGTGGCAGGTGCGCCGGCCGCACCACCGAGACGGAAGAACGGATCGAACCCGCGCAGGATATCCGCGGGCGACCCTACCACCATCGGCGTGGCGGGACGCCAGTCACCCAGTGGCGTGATCGGCGTCACGATCGTCCACGCCAGCCGTGCGCACTGCACCGCCAGCCCGGCGAGCAGCGCAAGTTCCACCACATTATAGACATTCACGACGGGCATACGCCGCAAGATACGGCGCGCCCGCGCGTCCAGCTTCAATCGCATTCGCGATCCACCCCAATTCCCCGCTCTCTTCGTCGCGTAGGCATGCCATGTTACAATTCCGCGTCAATGGCTTGCACGTCGGTTGCTTCAATTCTGATGGGGTAGCGCTTCGCGTCGACGATGGGCAGAAGACGCTCATGTCCGATCCTGTCCCGTCGAGCGGCTCCGGCCTGCCGCCCGAAGCGATCATCGCACGGCTGGCCGTACCCGGTGTTCAGCGTGTCCCCAGTGCCAAGCTCGACCTGTTCGTGCGGCGCGACTTCCTGCCGCCCGCGCTGTGCGCCACGCTGATCGAACAGATCGATGCGGTGCGACGCCCGTCGACGATCTCCGATTCGAACGGCGATGCGAGCTATCGGACGAGCGAGACCGGTGACCTGTCGGCGCTGCACCCGGCGGTGATCGAGGTCGAACGCCGGATCGCCGCGCTGACCGGACTTGACCCGGTGTACGGTGAACCGCTCCAGGGGCAGCGCTATGCGGTCGGGCAGGAGTTCAAGGGACACACCGACTATTTCGAGCCCAACGGCGTCGACTATCAGCGCTACTGCGGGATTGCCGGCAACCGGACGTGGACCGTGATGATCTACCTCAACCGGCCCGAAGCAGGCGGCGCGACGCGGTTCAAGGCGATCGACAAGATCGTCCAGCCGGAGACGGGCAAGCTGCTCGCCTGGAACAACCGGCGCGCGGATGGCAGCCTCAACCCCGCGACGCTGCATCACGGAATGAAGGTGCGGTCGGGGGTCAAGTATGTGATCACCAAATGGTTTCGGGAGAAGCCTTGGGGTTGAGATCCCGGCATGTCGCTAGGCTTACGATCCTCCCCGCCAGGGGGGGGCAGGCACTTGCCCGACGGAGGGGGCGGCAAAAGCAACGCCTGTCGCGTATCCTCCCCCTCCGTCGCCTTCGGCGCCACCTCCCCCTTGCGGGGGAGGATCATAGCTTCCGCCCCCTTCCTCAGAACGTCGTGCTGATCCCGAGCGTGAACACCTGACCCAGATTATACCGGTTGATGTACACCTTGTTGCCGTTCTCGAACGTCTGACCCTCGGTGAAGCGCGTCTTGGTCAGGTTGCGGGCCTCGGCCTTCACCTCGAACTTGGCGCCGCGCAATTCGACGCCCTGGCGAGCGACGAGATCCAGACGGATGCCGGGCTTTTCGATGATGTCGGGCAGAAAGCCCGTGCCACCGAGGTTCGACGGGCCACGATTGGTCACGCGGTCGCTGGCGTAGTTGAAGAGCAACGTGATCTGCGACAGCGCCTTGGTATCTTCCAGCCCGAGCTGGACGTTGACCAGGTGATCCGACTGACCCGTGAGCGGCGCGCCGTCGCGGAAATTGCCGGTCGCGGGTGCGAAGCCGACCTGGCAGCCCCCGGTCGCCGTCCTCTGGTCCACCACGTTCGGGACGCAGCTGCCGTCCACCGTGATCGACGACTGCGTATAGGTGTAGTTGGCGATGAACAGCAGGCGACGGGTCGCGAAGAAATCGCTGCCGAGCGTGTCGAGCGGCACGTATTTCTGGAACTCGACCTCGCCGCCGTACAGCTTGGCCTTGGGCAGGTTGGTGAAGCCGGTCTGGAGACGATCGTCCGCGCCGGTGTAGAAACCGACCTGTTCGATCGGCTTGTCAATCCGCTTGTAGAACGCCCCCAGCGTAAAGCGCTGGTCACGCGCGAAGAACCATTCGTACCGCGCGTCGAGATTGTAGAGCTTGGTATCCTGCAACAGCGGGTTACCGAAGAACAGGCGATCCGATTCGGGATCGCGGAACTGCTGTGGTGCAAGCTCGCGGAACTGCGGGCGCGAGATCGTCTTCGAAGCGCTCGCGCGAAGCTGCATGTCAGGCGCGAAATTCCAGGTCAGCGTCGAGGCCGGCAGGAAATAGTCGTTCTTGAGACGCGTCGTCGCGGAGAGGATCGGCGTGACACGCTCTTCCGCCGTTTCGTAGCGCACCCCGATCGTCGCGCGGACGCCGTCGGTCGCCTCGGCCTCGGCCTGGACGTAGCCCGCATGGATCCGCAGCGACGCATCATATTGATACGCGCCGAGCGGGGTGTTGAACTGCAGTTCGAGCGAGTTCAGCGGATCGTTGGTATCGATCGCCAGCAGGTAATCCGGACGGAGCAGGTTGTACGGATAGCCCGGCGCCGTGCCGCCGCCGCGCGGCGTCTGGTAGTTGAACTGGAGACGCGACGACGTACGCTTCGTATCCGAGTAGAAATACCCGGTCGATAGCGACATCGGCCGCTCGGTCGACAGCTTGTACGTCGCGTCCGCCTGGCCGCTGTAGAGGTCTTCCTTCAGTTCGCTGAAGATGATCGAGGCGAACGGCGAGAAGCGCTGCGTCACCTGATACGCGCCGTTGCACTGCGCGCCGCCGGTCCCGTTCGGATCCTGTACCGTGATCGGCTGGCCGGTCGTGGTGGTGTTCGAGCAGAGATAGTCGAACTGCCGCTCGTACGGCGCATTGCGCTTCGAGTTCGCATAAGCGCCACGGACGTCGAGCGTCAGCGCATCGACGGGCTTGAATGCACCGACCAGCTGGCTCTCGAACAGCTGGCGTTCGAACCAGTTGGTATTCTGCTGGAAACGCAGGCCGCTCGAGTTGTTGTAGGTGGTCGCCGCCGACCCACGCGCCTGCTTCAGCGTGTCGTGGATATAGACGTTGGTCAGCTTGATGCTGTTCTCGCCGAACTCGTAGCCGACGCCGATCAGTGCGTTGGCGACGATCCGGTTGTCGGTCAACAGGGTCTGGAAATCGTTGCGGAGCAGGCCTTCGTTGGTGACCGAATCCTGCTGCGTGATGCTGCGGGTGCGGAACGTGTTGCTCGCGCTGACCGACGCGATCACGCCGAGCCGGCCCGAACCGATGTCGAACACCGAGCCGCCGCTGATCTCACCCGAGAAATTGGCGGGAAGCTGGTTGTTGCGCTGGAGCAGCGAGGTCGAGGCGTTGCTGAGCGTCGCAGCCTGCGCGGCCGAGATGTTGCCGGTGCCTTTCGGCGCGTTCTTGATGAAGCTCGGCACTTTCCGCGTGCCGTCGTCGAAGCCGATCCAGTCGGCGTCACCGCCATAATAGGTGTAGCCGAGTTCGCTGGTGGTCGCGGTGTCGGCCGAGATCGAACCGCCGAACGACAGGAAGTTCTTGTCCGGGATCGCTTTGGTCGTGAGGTTGATCACGCCGCCGCCGAACTCACCGGGATAGTTCACCGAATAGGTCTTCTGGACCAGCGCCGACCCGACGATCGTGGTCGGGAAGATGTCGAGCGGGACCGAACGACGCAGCGGCTCGGGGCTCGGCAGTGGCGAACCATTCAGCAGCGAAGATGAGTAACGATCGCCGAGACCGCGGACATAGACGAAGCCGTTGCCGACGATGCTGAGGCCTGTGACGCGCGACAACGCGCCGGCGATGTCGCCCTCGCCGGTGCGTGCGATGTCCTCGGTCGACAGGATCGAGACGACCTGCGGGGTCGCGCGTACGAAATTCGGGATGTTGCGACCGACGACGACGATGTCCTCACCGGCGTTGGGATCGTAGCCCGGCGTCGACACTTCGGCCTGCGCTCGGGCGGCCTCTGCTCCGGCAGCCTGGGGCGCGGAGGTATCCACCGGCGTCGAGGTAGGCCCCGTCGACGTGGTCGAGGCGGGTGGCGAGGCGGCTGGAGCGGGTGCAGCGCCGCCGGTCTGGGCGAGCACCGCGGGCGCGACCAGCTGCGAGGTCAGGAGAAGTAAGGTGGCATAGCCGAAGCGCGTTTGCATGGCCGAATATCCAGATCAGGGGGTCTATGGGCGAATGCCGGGGTGGTCTTTGGAACCACCCCGGCATCGCTGCTCACATCATCGACTGCGGAGAGCCGACCGGAGGCGTCACCGGCCGTTGCAGTTGAAGTAGACCGACGTGAAGATCGGCGGGCCCTGGTCCTGCTTCGAGGCATCGGCCGCGCGGATCGTCGAGCGATCGGCCTGGCTGGTTTCCTGCGCGATCAGGTTGAGGCAGGCGACGGTCGCCGGCGTCTTCACGATGCCGTTGATGAAGCGCATGTCCGAACCACCACGCTGGCGGATCGCTGCCGGCGCAAGTGCGGTCTGCACGAACGTGAAGTTCGAATACTGGCCGAAGGTACGGGGCAGCAGATCCTCGGCACCGTTCGAGTCGATCTCGGTCGAGAACGAGTCGGCGGTCGCACCCAGCAGGCGCTGTGCGGCGATGATGAACTGCATGAAGCCGCGATAGCCGTTGTCGATATCGTAGCCGTCGTCGTCTGCGCCGGTGACCGCGAAATACTTGATGTTCGTGGTGCCGCCGAAGATCTCGATGCCGTCATCGGCCGAGTTGTGGCTCTGGACGTGATCGATCGTCGTGCCCGAACCGGTGCCGCCGAGCGTCAGGCCCTGAAGCTCGTTGCCGTCGCTGATCGCGATGCCGCTGTAGCGGATCTGGACATACTGCATCGTGCCGCTGTTGTCGGCTTGCGTCGGACCACCGTAGAAGCGCCCGGTGACGCCTTCGATCGCCTGCTGGCAGGTCGTGCTCGTACCGCCGGCATTGTTCGGGCCGGTTCCGGTGGCGCAGACCGCGACGGGTGCGCGACCGAGCAGGATGATCCCGCCCCACTGGCCCTGCGTCGCATCGCTGACGCCGTTGGCGGTCAGGTTCTGCTGCGACGTGAAGATAATCGGCGCGTCGCGCGTACCGACGGCGCTGATCTTCGACCCGCGGTTGACAAGCAGGAGGTCGGCGGTGACTTCGGTCGAATCCGCCGCGACGACGACGCCCGGTGCGATCGTCAGCGTCACGCCGGTATCGGCACCGGTCGTGCCGGCATCGGCGCCGACTTCGGTCTGGCCACGCAGGCGGTAGAACACGCCGGCGATCTTCGGCAGCGTCAGGCTGGACGTGATGTTGGTCGGCAGGCGGCAGGCGCGGAACGTCTGGACCAGGCCGTCGTCGATCGTGCCGGTCGGGCACGCTGCGGCCGAACCGCCGGCGCCGACGGCAGGAACCGCGGTGCAGCGCGCGGTCGTGCTGCCGCCGAACTCGGCCGACGTGGAGGCGCAGGTCCAGCCCTGGAACGCGGTGTCGGTCGGGCCGTTGAGCGCGCCGACGAAGTTGGTGCTGGCGAAGAACGGGTTGATCGACGACGGGTCGGTCGCGGTCGTGGCGGACGTCGCGGCGGTCGGGTACACGCCGGTCAGGACGTTGGTGCCGCTGACGTTGTTGTTGGTGCCGGCGTTGACGATCGCAAGCTGCTCATCGGCGCTGATCGTGATCGTGCCGTCCGAGCGGCCGCCCGAGGTCGAGGCGAACTGAGCGGCCGTGATCGCCGATGGGGTCGGCGTCGGCGTGGACGGCGTCGGGGTCGGCGTGGCTGGCGGGGTGATGATCACGGTGCCTGCGCCCGGCGAAGCGACGTCGTCGGCACCGCCGCAAGCGGTGAGTGCGAGGCAGGCCGTGCCGGTCAGCAGGATCGTGCCGAGGCGAGTAAAGCTGGTCATGCGAAGGACTCCCGAGTCGTACCGTTGATTGTTCGGATCGACCCAGGCTCCCCCCTGCCGACCGTGACATGGCGGTTAGGCTGGCCAGATGACGCCGCGATGCGATTTCGGTTACGCTTGCGTGACTATGATATGACGGTTCGATGACTGTCGATTGGGGCGCTGCAGGCCCATGGGGTTGAAAACCGCGCCATCGAACACATCTCTTCCGATCCGGCGCGCGATGATTTAAAGGCGCAGCCAGCGTCAATGCCCACGCATTCCTGCGTGCGGGCGGTCAGACCGATATTACAGGATTATTCTACGACAATGGCCTCTTTCAAGGACCCCAGCTTCCAGGACCGTACGAGCAGCGCAGCCGCCGCCAAGCAGAAGGCGCTGGAAGCCCTGCGCGCCAAGCCACCGATCGACGAAGCGGTCGTAGCCGAGCGCCTCGCCGCGCGCGAAGCCAAGGAACTCGCCGAGCGTGAGAAGCGTGCCGCGAAGCGTGCCGCCGAGGACGAAGCCAAGGCCGCGAAGAAGGCTGAGGCCGAGGCTGCTGCTGCGAAGAAGCGCGAGGCCGAGGCTAAGGTCGAGCTGACCGACGCTGAGAAGAAGGCGATTCGTGACGCTAAGTATGCGGCGCGGAAGAACAAGAAGAAGTGATTTTGCGGGCGGTCGTGTGGCCGCCCTGTTTTTTGATTGAACGACTGCTCGCTGAAAGCACCTGCCAAAAAGCCTACCACCCCGGCGAAGGCCGGGGCCCAATTGGCAAGGTCGCGGTGATGAAGCGCGCACCTACGTTACCGACATTTCCCAATTGGGCCCCGGCCTTCGCCGGGGTGGTGGCTGAGGAATGGACGAACCCCATCAACTAGCGTGTTCTCCCGCGAAGGCGGGAGCACAGACTGGGCTCCCGCCTTCGCGGGAGAACAATTAGGTGTGGGTACCAGACGAGCTGAAGCGCGCCCCTACTCCGCCTGCTCCCAACCGCCCCCCAGCGCCTTGAACAACGCCACCGTAAGCTGCCGCAACTGCGCATCGCTCGACACCAGCTGCTCGCGCGCCGTCAGCACGTCCGTCTCCGCATTCAGCAGCGTAGTCTGCGCCACGAACCCGGTCCGGTACTGCGACTCCGCCGCCTTCGCGCTGCTCTGCGCATCGACCACCGCGCGCTGCAAAGCCGCGTTCCGCCTCCGCTCGGCAGCGATCTGCGCGAGCGGGTCTTCGACGTCGCGCAACGCCTGCAACACCGTCGAGCGATAGCGCAGATATGCCTGCTCGCGGTCTTCCTCGCGCGACTTCACGGTCGACTTGCGCCGGCCCCAGTCAAGCAACGGGAACTGCGCAGCGCCCGATGCGGTCAGCTGGAGGCTGTCACCCGAGAACAGATTGCCGAGCGCGGTCGAGATCAGCTGGCTCATGCCGGTGAGGCTGAACTTCGGATACATATCCGCCACCGCCACACCGATATCCGCCGTCGACGCCGCGAGACCGCGTTCGGCTGCGCGGATGTCGGGGCGACGACGCAACAGCTCCGACGGCAACCCGGCCGGGATCGACGGTACGCCGAGCGGTGCTACCGACGGCGCCGCGAGCTCGGTCATCAACGTCGCGGGTGGCTCGCCGAGCAGGATCGCCAGCGCGTGCATGCGGACGTCGACATCGGCGCGGACCGGTTCGGCGCGCGCTTCCGTGGATGTGATCGAAGCGCGCTGGCGGGTGACGTCGATCGGCGGGACGAGACCGACCTTGGCCGTGTTGCCGGCAATCTCAAGCGCACGACGCTGGCGGACGATCTCGCCCTCGATCGTCGCGATCTGCGCCTGGTCGAGACGCAGCGCGAAATACGCCTGCGCGACTTCCGCCGCGAGCGTCACCGCCGCATCGCGCTTCGACCAGACCGCCGCTTCCGTCCGTGCCCGCGCGCCTTCGGTGCTGCGCCGGACGCCGCCGAACAGGTCTAGCTCCCAGCTCGCGTCGAACCCGACGGAATAGGTCGTGATCCCGCTGCCGGGGAGTGCGATGCCGCCGGTCGGGCCGGTGCCGCCTGCCCCCGTGCCGCCGCTGAACGCACGTGCGATCGACGAGAGGCCGGCGTTCTTGCTGAACTCGATGTGGCTCGGGCTGGCGCTCGCGTTGACGCTCGGCAATCCTTGCGAGCGCGCGACGATCTCCTGCAACCGCGCCTGCCGCACACGCGAGGCGGCGATGGCGATGTCGGGATTGCCCTTCAACGCACGCTCGACGAGGCCGTCCAGCTGCGGATCGCCGAATGCTGACCACCAGCGGGCTGGATCGACCGTCGCACCCACAGTAGCTTGCGGACCGACGAACGCCGGCGGCACCGCCATCTTGGGAGCGACGTAATTCGGGCCGACGGTGCACCCCGCGAGCAGGGCCGCAACCGCAACCACCATGAACCGCGCACGCATCAATGCATCCCTCCCGAGGGGGCGCCGCCGGTCTTGCCGGAGCGCATGAATAGAACCAGTGGCGCGACGACCAGCACGACAACCATCATCGCGCGAAACACGTCGAGGAACGCGAGCATCGTCGCCTGCCGCTGCATCTGGCTATAAAGAACGGCCAAGGGCGTTGTCGCATCGCCCTGCCCGCCGAACACGCTCGTCGCCTTCTGCATCCAGTCATTGTAGTTCGGATCGAGCGGGTTGAGCGTCTGAGTCAATTCCGACTGGTGCCGCTGCAATCCGCCAGCAAGCTGCGTCTGCGCGAAACAGATGCCGATCGTGCCGCCGAGATTGCGCGAGACGTTGAGCAGACTCGACGCCTGCGCGGTCTGCGTCTGCTTGAGCCCGACATAGGCGATCGCGTTGATCGGCACGAACAGGAACGGCAGCGCCATTGCCTGGAACAGCCGCGCGAACGCCGCATCAGAGAACGCGATGTCTGCGGTCAGGTGGCTCATGTTCCACAGCGCGAACGCCTGCACCAGCAACGCCGGGAACAGCAGGAAGCGCACGTCGACCAGCCCGCTCAGCCGCCCTGCGAACGGCACCATGACGAGCGTCGCCAGACCACCGGCGGTCAGCGCGAGGCCGGCGTCGAGCGAACTGTAGCCGAGAACCTGTTGCAGCATCTGCGGGATCAGCTGCGTGGTGCCGAACAGGATCATGCCGGTGACGCCCATCACGCCGATCGTCAGCGCGAAGTTGCGGTTCTTCATCAGCTTGAGGTCGATCACCGGGTCCTTGTGGTTGAGCTCCCAGACGACCAGCGTGACCAGCGACACCGCGGCGATGATCGCCGACATGACGATGAAGCCGCTCGAAAACCAATCCTCGCGCTCGCCGCGATCGAAGGTGAGTTCGAGGAAGCCGAGCCCGAGCGCGACCAAAGCGACGCCGACATAGTCGATCGTCAGGCCGTTCTTGAACCGCTCGTCGCGGTCCTTCTTCACTTGGGGCGGCTCGTCGACGAAGGTCTCGACCAGGAACCAGGCGGCGATGCCGACCGGCACGTTGATCAGGAACACCCAGTGCCAGCTCGAATATTCGACGATGTAGCCGCCGAGCGTCGGCCCGAGCACGGGGCCGACGACGACGACGATCGCGAAGGCGGCAAACGCCATCCCGCGTTGTTTCGGCGGGAAGGTGTCGGCGAGGATCGACTGCTCGACTGGCGCCAGGCCGCCACCGCCGATGCCTTGCAGCACGCGGGCGACGACGAGCGTAGCGATATTGGGCGCAAGGCCACACATCAGCGAAGCAAGCGTGAACAGGGCGATCGAAAGCAGGAAATAGCGCTTTCGGCCGATCGCGTCGCTGAGCCAGCCCGAGATCGGAATGACGATCGCATTGGCGACGAGGTAGCTGGTCAGCACCCAGGTCGCCTGATCGGTGGTGATCGACAGCCCACCCGAGATGTGATCGAGCGCGACGTTGGCGATCGAGGTGTCGAGCACCTCCATGAAGGTCGGGATCGAGATGATCGCGACGATCAGCCACGGGCTGTACTTGCCCGCCGCCGACCGGCTCGGCGACCAGGTGTGACCGCCCCCCGCATCGACTTTCGCTGGGGCTTTCGCCACCTCAGCGGACCTTGACGGTCGGCACCACCGACATGCCGGGGCCGATCGGATAGCGCTTCGGATCCGGACCGTTCTTCGCGTCGAACACGATCCGCACGGGGACGCGCTGGACCACCTTCACATAGTTGCCGGTCGCGTTCTGCGGGGGCAGCAGCGCGAACGCCTGGCCGGCGCCGCGCTGGATCGAGTCGACATGCCCCTTGAAGTCGACGCCGGGATACGCGTCGACATGGATGTCGACGGGCTGGCCGATCCGCATCAGGGTAAGTTGCGTTTCCTTGAAGTTCGCCGTCACCCACATTGTGTCGGGGACGATCGCCATCAACTGCGTGCCGGGCGCGACATAGGAGCCGACATTGACCGAGCGGTTGACGACTTGCCCCGCGACCGGCGCGGTCAGCCGGAGATCGCCGATCGTGACGTTGGCCTGGTCGACCTGCGCGCGACGGGCGTCGATCACCGACTTGGCCGCGCCGACCTGCTTCCTGGCGACGCTGATCTGCGCGGTGGCGGTGTCGATCTGTTCGCGCGCGGCAGCCGCATCGGCGGCGGTCTGGCGAGCAGTGGCGCGCGCCTGATCGAGCTGTTGGCCGGCGACCGCGCTCGGATCGAGCCGCAGCAACGCCTCGTAACGCGCGAGATCCTGCTGAGCCTTCACCGCAGCCGCCATCGGGACGCGCGCCTGTGCGGCGGCCTGCTGGCGTTGTGCTTCGGCGGCGGTGACCTGCGCCTGTGCCTGCGCGAACTGCGCGCGCGCCTGCGATTCGTTCGCCTGTGCCTCGGCGACCTGCGCGTCGCGGCCGGATGCCTTGATGACCGCGAGCAGGCGGCCCGCTTCGACATGCCGGTTGTCGATATCGGCGACCTGGACCAGCGTCCCCGCGACCTGTGGCGCGAGGCGGACGATGTGCGTGTCGACGAACGCGTCGTCGGTCGACTCGAACTGCCGCGCATGGAGCCAGTAGAGCACGCCGCCGATGATCAGCCCGCCGACGACGATAACGAGGATGATCCAGAAGATCGGCTTCTTGAACACCGACGGCTTCTTGTCGGCCTCGTCCTCGGACTCGTCCTGCTGGTCGGTATCGGACTGCTGGTCCTCGCCGTTCGGATCGGTTTTGCGATCCTCATCGTCGTGGTTGGCGTCGGAGTGGTTCGTCTGGTCGGTCATGCCTGGCCCTGTTCTTCAGCACGCATCGAATCGAGGATGGCGTCGATATTGGCGTCGATCCGCGCCTTGATATCGTGGATGTCGTCGGCCCCGAGCGCATCGCGCCCGAGCAGTTTGAGGAAGGTCGCGCGGCTCGATCGCAGCGCGAGGACCTGCCCCATCAACGTGATCGTCGTGATCCGCGCGACGCGCGCGCTGGTACAGCCGGTCGCGGTGGCGACGAGATCGGCAAGCGTCTCGATCATCTGCCCCATCACGCCGCCATAGATCCGCTCGAACGCCGCGCCAGGTTTCATCTGCTCGCGCAGGATGAACAGCGTCCAGTCGGCGTTCTCGTCGCTCGCCATCTTGTCCGCGAGCCGCGCGAATATCCGGTGGATCCGGGTGCGGGCTGCGGTGGCGTCCTCGACGACCCCGGCGGGTACGTCGAACGGCTCGGTCATCATCGCGGACATGCGCTCGGCGATCCGATCCGCCGCGGCGAGGTACAGCCCGTCCTTACCGCCGTAATGATAAGTGATCGACGACATCGCCGTACCCGCCGCCGCAGCGATCGCGCGCGTGCTTGCCCCCTCCAGCCCCTTGCTGCCGAATTCGCTGATCGCGATGTCTAGGAGTCGTGACTGGACCACGCGGGGCATTTAGTTCGATCGAACGAACCAGCCTAATGAAGAAGCTGTCATGTTGCGCGCAGGATCGGTCAGCGTGGTACCTCGATCTTCGCGCAACCACTTCGTCATCCTGACGAAAGTCAGGACCCAGGGTAACGAGCGTTGCACTACGTGGCTCTGGGTCCTGACTTTCGTCAGGATGACGGACGCGGCGTAACCACCCCGCCGCGAGATCCACTACCCCGACGGACGCCAAAAACAGCAACGCCGGCCCCTTCGTGCGAAGAGACCGGCGTAAATCTGGTGGGCGCGGCTGGGATTGAACCAGCGACCCCACCCGTGTGAAGGGTGTGCTCTACCACTGAGCTACGCGCCCGAAACTCGTTCGGAAGCGGGCCTTTAGGCAGACCCCGTCCACCTGTCCAGCCCTATCGACACCGGTTCTAGTTGACCGCGTCCTTCAGGCCCTTGCCGGCCTTGAACTTCGGCTGAGTCGACGCCTTGATCGTCATCGGCTCGCCGGTGCGGGGATTGCGGCCGGTCGACGCCTTGCGCTTCGAGATCGAGAACGTGCCGAAACCGACCAGGCGAACCTCGTCGCCCTTCTTCAACGATGCCTCGATCGCGTCGAACACCGCCTCGACGGCCTTGACCGCGTCGGCCTTCACCAGCCCGGACGTGTCGGCAACCGTCGCGATCAGTTCCTGCTTGTTCATATAGTCCCCCGGAAAGTCTCAAGTCGGCCGCGATAGAATCACGCCCGCAGTCAGCGCGCAATAATGCGGCGGCCCCGTCTGCTGTCAAACAAAACCGCCGCGTCATCGCTTACGATCCAAACATGGATCAGTGGTGAAGGCCACCCCCGACCGGCGCGATCGGTGCCGGTGGCAGTGCCGCCAACTCGTCCGCATCGGTCCACTCGATCGCTTCGAGCGGCTCGGTCAGCGCCAGACGGAGCACCTCGTCGACATGCGAAACGGGGATGATCTTCAGCCCTGCCTTGATGTTCGCAGGGATCTCCGCGAGGTCCTTCTCATTCTCCGCCGGGATCAGCACCGTCTCGATGCCCCCGCGCAACGCCGCGAGCAGCTTCTCCTTAAGGCCACCGATCGGCAGCACGCGACCACGCAGCGTAACCTCGCCGGTCATCGCCACCTCGCGCCGGATCGGCACGCCGGTCAGCGTCGAGACGATCGACGTGACCATGCCGATACCCGCCGACGGACCATCCTTCGGCACCGCACCCTCGGGCAGATGGATATGGATGTCTTTCCGCGCGAACAGGCTCGGCTTGATCCCGTAGCTCGGCGCGCGTGCCTTGACGAAGCTGAACGCGGTCTCGATCGACTCCTTCATCACGTCGCCGAGCTTGCCGGTGAGCTTGGCTTGGCCCTTGCCCGCAACCGTGACGCTCTCGATCGTCAGCAGTTCGCCGCCGACCTCGGTCCAGGCAAGGCCAGTGACCGCACCGATCTGGTTCTCGGTTTCGCCGAGCCCGTGGCGATACTTCTGCACGCCGGCATATTCGCCGATGTTCTCGGGCGTGATCGTGACGCTGGTGGTCTTGTTCTCGAGGATTTGACGCAGCGCCTTACGGCACAGCTTGGCAATCTCGCGCTCCAGCGTACGCACGCCAGCCTCCCGCGTGTACTGCTGGATGAGCGTACGCAGCCCCTCCTGCGTCAGCGTGAACTCACCCGGCTTCAGGCCATGCGCCTCGATCTGCTTCTCGACCAGATGGCGCTCGGCGATCTCGACCTTCTCATCCTCGGTATACCCCTCGAGACGAATGATCTCCATGCGATCGAGCAGCGCCTGCGGCAGGTTGAGCGAGTTCGCGGTGCAGACGAACATCACGTCCGACAGGTCGATGTCGACCTCCAGATAATGATCCTGGAACTTGCCGTTCTGCTCCGGGTCGAGGACCTCGAGCAGCGCCGAGGCCGGATCGCCGCGGAAATCCTGGCCGAGCTTGTCGATCTCGTCGAGCAGGAACAGCGGGTTCGACGTGCCGGCCTTTTTGAGGTTCGTCACGATCTTGCCCGGCAGCGAGCCGATATAGGTGCGACGATGCCCACGGATCTCGGCTTCGTCACGCACGCCGCCGAGCGACTGGCGGATGAACTCGCGCCCGGTCGCCTTGGCAATCGACTTGCCGAGCGAGGTCTTGCCGACACCCGGAGGGCCGACGAGGCACAGGATTGGCCCCTTCAGCTTGTTGGTGCGCGCCTGCACGGCAAGATACTCGACGATCCGGTCCTTGACCTTCTCGAGCGCATAATGATCCTCGTCCAGCGTCACCTGCGCGGCGGCGATGTCCTTCTTGATCTTCGACTTCTTGCCCCAAGGGAGCCCGAGCAGCACGTCGAGATAATTGCGCACGACGGTCGCCTCGGCGCTCATCGGTGCCATCGTCTTGAGCTTCTTGAGCTCCGACGTCGCCTTGCCACGCGCTTCCTTGCTCATCTTGAGCGTGGCAATCTTCTGCGTCAGCTCGGCGATCTCGTCGCCTTCGCCCTCGCCGTCCTCGTTGCCGAGTTCGCGCTGGATCGCCTTCAACTGCTCGTTGAGGTAATATTCGCGCTGCGTCTTCTCCATCTGGCGCTTGACGCGACTCTTGATCTTCTTCTCGACCTGCAGGACGCCAAGCTCGCCCTCCATGGCGACCATTGCCATTTCGAGACGCTTCGACGGATTGGTCTCGACCAGCATCGCCTGCTTCTCGGCGACCTTGATCGCGATGTTCGCGACGACGGCGTCGGACAGCTTCGACGCGTCCTCGATCTCCGACATCTGCACCGCGGTCTCGGACGCGAGCTTGCGATTGAGCTTGGCGTAGTTCTCGAACTGGTCGACGACCGAGCGCATCAGCGCGGTGACCTCAGCGCCTTCGACCTCGGCATCGGCGACCGTCTCGACCGTCGCGGTCAGGAAGTCGCCGCTCTCGTCCAGCGTCTCCAGCGTCGCGCGCTGCTTGCCCTCGACGAGCACGCGGACGGTGCCGTCGGGGAGCTTCAACAGCTGCAACACGGTCGCGGTGACGCCCATCGAATACAGGTCGTCGCGCGAGGGATCGTCTTCGGCCGGGTCGACCTGCGCGACGAGATAGATCTCCTTGTCCGCCGCCATCGCCGCTTCGAGCGCGGCAACGGACTTCTCGCGGCCGACGAACAGCGGCACGATCATGTGCGGGAACACGACGATGTCGCGAAGGGGAAGGACGGGGTACTGGGTCATGAACGCTCCGGTGGGTGCCTGCATGGGGGCATAATCTACAGTGTATATGGTGAGGATGAACCGTCCATCAATTGGTTGGCGGTGGGATCGGTACGATCCGGTCCGAAACGATGCCACGAGCACCCCCGTCACCCCGGGTCCTTCGGCTACGCTCAGGAGAGCCTTGTTCCGGGGTCCAGCGTTCGAATACCCCACCGTCATCCCCGCGAAGGCGGGGATCCATATCCTCGGAGGTCTGTGATCATGCTGCGAGGCTAGCCGGTATGGGTTCCCGCCTCCGCGGGAATGACGAGGAATATAGGCTTATAGCTTGTATCGCCCTGACCTCCGCGCGAGGATACGCCATGAAATCAGGTCTTCTACTCGCTGCAAGCGCCGTCGCACTTCTCACCGCCGCCGCGCCCCTCCCGAAGAAGGGCGAACCCGCGATCACCGCGCAGACGCAGCGGTCGGGGGGCGTACTGACACCCGAACAGACCGCGCTACGGTTCGACAGCGCGGACCTGGCGTTCGAAGTGCTGCCCGAGACGGAAAGCCTGAACGGTGTCGCCACCCTGGTCTTCACCGCGAAGGCGCCCCTAACCCGGCTGCCGATTGACCTCGACCGCAATCTACCCGTCAGCGCGATCGCGATCGACGGCGTTCCGCTCGCGCCCTCGGCCTGGAGCAATCCCGAGGGTCGGCTGACGATCACGCTGCCCAAGCCCGTCCCCGCCGGCGGGAAGGTCACCGCGAAGATCACCTATGGCGGTACGCCGCACGTCGCGGTGAAGGCGCCTTGGGACGACGGCATGGTCTGGTCGAAAACGCCCGATGGCCGCACCTGGTTCGCGACGACCGCGGAGGGCTATGGCTGCGACCTGTTCTGGCCGTGCCTCGACTTCCCGACCGGCGAGCCCGCGCTGGTGACGCTGCACATCACCGTGCCGAAGGGGCTGAAGGCGCCCTCCAACGGCGTGCTGCTCGGCGTCGATACGCTGGTGGACGGCCGGACGACGTGGAACTGGCGCGCCAAGCACCCCAACACCTATGGTATCGCGCTGAACGTCGGGCCGTATGAGGAGATCAGCGGCACGTACCAGAGCCGGTTCGGCAACAGCATTCCGATGTATTACTGGTATCTGCCGGGCGAAAAGGCACAGGCCGAAAAGCTGTTCGCCGAGTTCGCGCCGACGCTCGATTTCTTCGAGAGCATGATCGGCCCCTACCCGTTCGGCGACGAGAAGCTCGGCGTGGTCGAGACGCCGCACAAGGGCATGGAGCACCAGACGATCAACGCGTACGGCAACGAATATGCCAAGGCGCCGGAGGGGTTCGACTGGCTGTTCCAGCACGAGTTCGCGCATGAGTGGTTCGGCAACCAGCTGACCGCCGCGAACTGGGACGATTACTGGCTGCACGAGGGCTATGGCACGTACATGCAGCCGCTCTATGGCCAGTGGCGCGAAGGGCGTGCGCGCTATGCCGCGATGATGCAGGGCGAGCGCACCTCGATCATGAACCTCAAGCCGATCACGCAGCAGCGCGTCACCACCGAGGAGGAGGTGTACGAACTCGACAAGGGCGGTGCGGGGCAGGACATCTACTACAAGGGGTCGTGGATGCTCCACACGCTGCGGAGCCTGATCGGCGACAAGGCGTTCTTCGACGTCACGCGGCTGGCGGTGTATGGGCGCGCGGATCCGAAGCCGGGCAATTTCGCGCCGCGGTTCGGGTCGACGAAGGAATATGAGGGGCTCGTCCGAAAGGTGACGGGGAAGGACTATGCGTGGTTCTTCGACGTGTACCTCCGCCAGGCGGCGCTGCCCGAGCTAGTGGAAACGCGGACGGGGAATATGCTGACTTTGACCTGGAAGGTACCGGGGAATGGCCCCTTCCCGCTGCCGGTACAGGTGCAGATCGACGGCAAGACGCGGACTTTGCCGATGACTGGCGGGAAGGCGAGCTTGTCGGTCCCGGCGGGCGCGCATGTCGTGATCGACCCGGATGCGCTGGTCCTGCGGCGTAGTGTTGCACTGGAAGACGTGGCCGCCTGGAAAGCCGCGCAAGCTGCGAAGGCCAAGCCCCAATGACCTCTCCACCGTTCCCCCGCGAAGGCGTGGGCTCAGTGTCCCAGGAGACGACGCCCGTGCTTCCTGAACTCGTGCGTTCGCAGGACAACATCTGGGGATCGCGCGCGGCGGAGATGGCAGCGATCTTCATGGTAGGGGACGGCTTGATCGGCTTGCTCCAACCCAGCCGCCACGTGGATCTCTGGAAGGACGATGCCCTCGGCACCGAGAAACTCGTGAAGCCGTTCGTCGACCGTCCCGGCCGCCGTCGCCTCTACGCCGTCGTGCAGATCGCCGCCGGTCTCGCCTTGGCCGCACGCCAGAAGCGATGACCCTGCCGCGGTGGCCCCTGCTGGCACTGGCGCTCGCAGGCTGCGGTTCGAGCCCCGACTCCGGCACCACCAGCCAGATCGCCAGCGGCGAACGCGTCTTTCGCCGCTGCACCGCCTGCCACACGATCGGGCAATATGCGGGCGATACCGATGGGCCGAACCTCTACGGCGTTATGGGCGGCCCGATCGGCGAGCGCCGCCCGCGCTTCTCGTACACCGCCGGGTTAAAGTCGCTTGGCGGCAACTGGGATGCCAAGCGCATGGACGCCTGGCTCACCAACCCGCGCAAGATGGTGCCCGGCACGACGATGGCGTTCGCAGGTTTGCCCGACGCGAAGGACCGCGCCGACGTCATCGCCTACCTATCGACGCAGGGCCCCTGAGCTTACGGCACGACCGTCGTGAACAGATAGGCGGCGAAGATCACCAGGTGGACGACACCCTGCAACACCGTCGTCCGCCCGGTGCCAAGCGACAACGTTGCCACGAACAGTGACAGAGCCAAAAGCGTCATGCTCTTCGCGTCGATGCCGAGCGCGAGCGGCAGGTCGAGCACCAGCGACACGATCGCCACGCTCGGGATCGTCAGCCCGATCGTCGCCAGCGCGGAGCCGAGCGCGAGATTGAGACTGGTTTGCAACCGGTTGCGCCGTGCGGACTTGTAGGCGGCCAGGCTCTCGGGCGCGAGCACCAGCGCCGCGATCACCACGCCGACCACGGTCAGCGGCAGGCCGGCACCGAGCACCGCGGCCTCGATCGTCGGCGACAGCGTCTTCGCGAGCAGCACCACCGAGACGAGCGCGACCAGCAGCGCGGCGAAGGCGATGCCCGTCGCGCGACCCGACGGCGGCGCGGCGTGGTCGTCCTTATCGTCGGTCGACGGCAGGAAATAATCGCGGTGGCGCACCGTCTGCACCAGCACGAACGTCCCGTAGAGAATCAGCGACACGACCGCGACGAAGATCAACTGCGACGACGCGTAGGTCGGGCCCTGTGTCGACGAGGTATAGTTCGGCAGGACCAGCGACAGCACCGCCATCGCTGCAAGTACGCCGAGGGCGGCCGTCATGCCCTTCAGCGTGAACCGCTGCTCATGATGCCGCACCGCGCCCGCGAGCAGGCAGATGCCGATGATGAAATTGAGGATGATCATGATCGCCGCGAACACCGTGTCGCGCGCGAGCGTGGTCGCGTCGCCGGCGTTGGAGAGCATCAGCGAGACGATCAGCGACACCTCGATCACGGTGACCGCGATCGCAAGGACGAGCGTGCCAAACGGCTCACCGACCTTGTGCGCGATCACTTCGGCGTGATGGACCGCGGCGAGCACGCTGCCGATCAGCACGATGACCGCGGCGGCGGTGCCGAGCGTGCCCATCTTGGCGAGGCCAACGAGGACGGCGAGCAGTCCCAGGCCCGGCGCGATCAGCGTCCAGATCGGGAGCGCCAGACGGTCCGGCATCGTCTCCACCACGTGTTCGTTCGGTCGGTCGGCCACTTCGATCGTCATGCATGCTCCCTCGTTCCACTTGGATAACGAATGCGCGAGGGCCGATAAGGGTCCGAGTCGGGGCGATTGCGGGGCGGTAAGGATCGAGTAGGCTGCACCGATGCTGGCTTCCGATTTCCGCGAAACGCTCGTCTTGACCGCCGACGCGTTGGAGGGAGCGCAGGATCCGTGGTGGGTCATTTCCAGCGCCGCGGTGGCGCTTCATGGCGTGACGCCGATCGAGGTCGGCGACGTCGATGTGCTCATGAGCTTAGGCGATGCTCGAAGGGTGATGGACGGGCTCGGAGTCGTGCCCATCAAGGATGGCGCGAGTTCGTTGTTCCGATCGACACTGTTCGGGCGGTGGGAGTCACCGCCTTTGGTCGTCGAGATCATGGCGGCGTTTCATGTTGCGACGAGCGCGGGTTGGACGGAGGTGCTGCCGCGAACGCGCGTATCTCTCCCGTTGGACGGACGCGTCGTTTACGTGCCTGACCGGGCGGAATTAGTCGGGATACTCAGGATGTTCGGGCGTCCTAAGGATCTAGAGCGGGTTAGGCTGTTGACCTCGTAGTTCTGTCCTTACTTTCCTCAAGGCGACACGGTTTGGTGGTACGCCCCTTCCCGTCATCCTGACGAAAGTCAGGATCCAGGGTAAATAGCGCGAGCCTTAATGGCTCTGGGTCCTGACTTTCGTCAGGATGACGGAGGGGGTCTTCGGGCGCGTATGCCCCAAAACGAAAAAGGGCGCCGATCGCTCGACGCCCCTCTCCGTATCTCAAACCAGTTCCGCTTAAGCAGCGTCGCCAGTCTTCTTCTTCTCGGCATAGACGCGGATCGGTTCCTTACGGCCTTCGATCACGTCCTTGTCGATCATCACCTCGTCGACGCCGTCCATGCCGGGCAGGTCGAACATCGTGTCGAGCAGGATGCTCTCCAGGATCGAGCGAAGACCGCGCGCGCCGGTCTTGCGTTCGATGCCCTTCTTGGCGACCGACACCAGCGCGTCGTCAGTGAAGCCGAGCGCGACGTCCTCCATCTCGAACAGCTTCTGGTACTGCTTGACCAGCGCGTTCTTCGGCTCCTTGAGGATCTTCACCAGCGCGTCGACATCGAGATCCTCGAGCGTCGCGATCACCGGCAGACGACCGACGAACTCGGGGATAAGCCCGAACTTCAACAGATCCTCGGGCTCGACCGACTTCAGCGTTTCGCCGGTCTTGCGCTCGTCCGGCCCGGCGACATACGCGCCGAAACCGATCGACTTGCCCTGGAGACGATCGCCAATGATCTTCTCGAGACCCGAGAACGCACCGCCGCAGATGAACAGGATGTTGGTCGTATCCACCTGCAGGAATTCCTGCTGCGGATGTTTCCGGCCACCCTGCGGAGGCACCGACGCCGTCGTGCCTTCCATCAGCTTGAGCAACGCCTGCTGCACGCCCTCGCCCGACACGTCGCGCGTGATCGAGGGGTTCTCGGCCTTGCGCGAGATCTTGTCGATCTCGTCGATGTAGACGATCCCGCGCTGCGCGCGCTCGACGTTGTAGTCGGACGCCTGGAGCAGCTTGAGGATGATGTTCTCGACATCCTCGCCGACATAACCCGCCTCGGTGAGCGTCGTCGCATCGGCCATCGTGAACGGCACGTCGAGGATGCGCGCGAGCGTCTGCGCGAGCAGCGTCTTGCCGCAACCGGTGGGCCCGACGAGCAGGATGTTCGACTTCGACAGCTCGACATCGGCACCCTTGGCGCCGTGGTTGAGCCGCTTGTAGTGATTGTGCACCGCCACCGACAGCACGCGCTTGGCGCGCTTCTGGCCGATCACGTAATCGTCGAGGACGTCGCAGATCTCCTGCGGAGTCGGCACGCCGCCGTCCTTCTTGGACACCAAAGCCGACTTCGTCTCCTCTCGGATGATGTCGTTGCATAGCTCGACGCACTCGTCGCAGATGAAGACCGTCGGCCCGGCGATCAACTTGCGGACCTCGTGCTGCGACTTCCCGCAGAACGAGCAATAGAGGGTGCTCTTCGAGTCGCCACCGCTCAGCTTCGTCATTCAATCACCTCTCGCGCATGTCGGTGCACGTGCCGTTTCCGGGGCCGCTACCGTAACGCACCCCGGAGTTCCTACAATCAAATAAACCGGCGGGGTTTACGATTCACCCCATGCCAGCCCCGGTCGATCTGGGTTCAAGCGGGTATCAGGCAGGCTTCGGGGCATCCTCGGATACCGCCGGACGCTTGTCGAACACCTCGTCGATCAGACCGAAATCCTTCGCCTCGTTCGCTTCGAGGAACGTATCGCGGTCCATCCGGCGCTCGATCTCTTCGATCGGCTGGCCGGTATACTGCGAATACAGCTCGTTCATGCGCTTGCGGATGCGCAGGATTTCGCGGGCCTGGATCTCGATGTCGCTGGCCATGCCCTGTGCACCACCCGATGGCTGATGGATCATGATGCGCGCGTTGGTCATCGCCACGCGCATGCCGGGCTCGCCGCTCGCAAGCAGGAAGCTGCCCATCGACGCGGCCTGACCGATGCAGACGGTGCCGACGCGCGGACGAATGTACCGCATCGTGTCGTGGATCGCCATGCCCGCCGTGACGACACCGCCTGGCGAGTTGATGTACATGAAGATATCCTTCTTCGGGTTCTCGGACTCGAGGAAGAGCAGCTGCGCGGTGATCAGCGAGGCCATGCCGTCCTCGACGCCACCGGTCACGAAGATGATGCGCTCGCGTAGCAGGCGCGAGAAGATGTCGAACGAACGCTCGCCGCGGTTCGACTGCTCGATGACGATGGGAACCAGGCCTGCTTGCGTCTGCTGCAGGCCGAGCCCGGCGCTGGCCAACGGGCTCGCGAAATCGCCGGTCTCGAACGGATTGTGCATGGAAATCTCTCTTATGCCCCAGTGAACCGCTAACATCGGCGGTCCGGGAGGGGAGTTCAAGCCCTGCCTACCGCTGGGCGCGGGGACTGCTTGCCCTCGCCCCTCCGGGGAGAGGGAGGGGCCCGCCCGCGCTTGCGGGTGGGAGGGTGAGGGGCGGTTGGGATCCGCCAACCGCCCCTCACCCTCCCGTCGCCAAAGCGGCTCCTCCTTCCCTCTCCCCGAAGGGGCGAGGGAGTCAGAGGCCTGGGGCGGGGTAAGCCAGGTACGCCAGGCGGCGGACTTCGCGGCGACCGCGGACGACCGTGTCCAGGATCAGCCCGGTGAACACGTTGAGCGCGGCGAAGATGCCGAGGCCGGTAATCAGGATCGCGGTCGGGAAGCGGGGCACTTGGTGAATCTCGATGTACGTCAGCACCAGCGGGATGCCGAGGATCAGCGCGAGCAGGCCGAACACGCTGCCGATCGCGCCGAAGAACCAGAGCGGCCGCTCGATCCGATACAGCGTCATGATCGTGCGCAGGATGCGCCAGCCGTCGCCGTAGGTGCTGAGCTTCGATTCGGAGCCTTCGGGGCGCGCGTAATAGGGTGTCTCGACCTCGCCGATCGGCATCTTGAGTTCGAGCGCGTGGACGCTGATCTCGGTCTCGATCTCGAACCCGGCAGATAGCGACGGGAAGCTCTTCACGAACCGGCGCGAAAAAACGCGATACCCTGAGAGGATGTCGGTGAAGCTGCGGCCGAACAGGCGGGCGAGCATGCCGGTGAGCAGCGCGTTGCCGAACCGGTGGCCGCGGCGGTAGCTTTCCTGGACCTGGCTGATGCGCGAACCGACGACCATGTCGAGTTGCTCGTCGAGGACGCGAGCGACCAGATTCGGTGCAGAAGCAGCGTCATAGGTCGCGTCGCCGTCCGCCATGACGTAGATGTCCGCGTCGATGTCGGCGAACATGCGGCGGACGACCGCGCCCTTGCCCTGGATGCGCTCGGTCCGGACGACGGCTCCGGCGGCGCGTGCGACCTCGATCGTGCGATCGGCGCTGTTGTTATCGTAGACGTAGATCGTGGCGCCGGGCAGCGCGGCACGGAAGCCGGCAATCGTCTGCGCGATCGCGGCTTCCTCGTTGTAGCACGGGAGCAGGACAGCGATTCTTGGTTCGGTCATGCCCTGCCCTTGCGGCGTTGAAGACGGCATCGGAGGTCGAGCAGCAGGCAAAACGTCAGTCACCGAACCATCCCAAAACGCACTTCCCCGGCGAAGGCCGGGGCCCAGTTGGGGAAGGTCCATAACGGAGCTTTGCGCGCCGTTACAGCTACCTTTCCAACTGGGCCCCGGTCTCCGCCGGGGAAGTGACCCGATTATGGGTCGAGCGCCTCAACCCTGAGGCGCTCGCGCGACGATTACGCCTCGGTCTTGGTCGGAGCCTTCTTCGCGCGCGGCTTCTTCGCCGGTGCGTCGGCAGCTTCGGTGCCCTCTGCGTTCTCGGCAGCGACCGGCGACGATTCCGTCACGGCGGTCTCTGCTTCGACCGGAGCCGCCTTCTTCTTGGCAGGCGCCTTCTTCGCAGGCTTGGCCTCGTCCGCTGCGTCCGAAGCCGGTGCCTCGTCCGTCACGGCGTCATCCGAAACAGCTTCGTCCGAAGCGGGCTTGGCCTTCTTGGCTGCGGCCTTCTTCTTCGGCTTGTGATTGTCGTGATCATGCGTGTGCGTGCCGCTGGCGAACCCGTCCTCGCTCTCGATCGCGGCCTCAAGCTCCTCGCGCGTCGCTTCGCGGTCGGTGATCTCGGCCTTCTCGAACAGGAAATCGACGACCTTGTCCTCGTACAGCGGCGCGCGCAGCTGGGCAGCCGCCATCGGCTCCTGCTGGACGTACTGCATGAACTGCTGGCGCTGCTCGGCCGGATACTGCTGCGCGGCCTGTGCGAGCAGACGCTGCATTTCCTGGTTGGAAACCTCGACGCCGTTCGCCTGGCCGATCTCGGACAGGAGCAGGCCGAGGCGCACGCGACGCTCGGCAATCTTGCGGTAATCGTCGCGCTCGCCTTCCATCTCGGCCATCGCAGCCTCGGGGTCGGCCTCGTGCGTGGCTTCGTGCTGGAGCTGCGACCAGATCTGGTTGAACTCGGCTTCGACCATCGACGGCGGCACTTCGAAGTCGTGACCTTCGGCGAGCTGGTCGAGCAGCTTGCGCTTCATGTGCGTGCGCGTGAGACCGTTATGCTCCTGCTCGATCTGACCCTTCAACAGCCCCGTGAGCTGCTCGAGGCTCTCGAGACCGAGCGACTTCGCCAGATCCTCGTCGATCTTGCTCTCGCCCGCGGTCTTCACCGACTTGACGGTGATGTCGAACGTCGCCGGCTGGCCCGCGAGCGACTTCTCCTGATACTCCTCGGGGAAGGTCACGTTCAGGACCTTGTCATCGCCGGTCTTCACGCCGACGAGCTGATCCTCGAAGCCCGGGATGAGACGACCCGAACCGAGCTCGACGCCCATGTCGGTGCCCGTGCCGCCCTCGAACGCGACGCCGTCAGCGGTCTTGCCGACGAAATCGACGGTGACGAGATCGCCCATCTTGGCGACATAATCGTCAGCCGCGTCGTCCCACTTCTTCTGCTGGTCGGCGAACTTCTGGAGCTGCTCGGTCACCGCATCATCGGCGACGGGCACGGTCAGGCGCTCGAGCTTGATGCCGTCGATCGCGGGCGCGGGGACCTGCGGGAGGACCTCCATCTCGACCTTGACCACGGCATCCTTGCCGAGGTCATAGCCGTCTTCCAGCTCGACCGAAGGCTGCATCGCGGGGCGAAGCTGCTTCTCGGCGACGAGCGTCTGGACGCTCTCCTGGATCGCCGCGTTCAGCGCGTCCTGCGTCAGCGCCGGACCGTGCATCTTGCGGATGAGGTTCGCCGGCACCTTGCCCGGACGGAAGCCCGGCATCTTCATCTGCGGCGCGAGGCGCTTCAGCTCGACATCGACCTTGGCATCGATATCCTTCGCGGTGATGGTGAGCGTAAAGGCGCGCTTGAGGCCCTCGTTCAACGTCTCGACAGTCTGCATGTCCGGCCTTTGTCTAAAAGAGCATTCAGGATAATTCTTCGGGCGGTCGCCTCGCCTGCGCGGCGGGCTGGTGCGGGCGAAGGGACTCGAACCCCCACATCTTGCGATACTTGGACCTAAACCAAGCGCGTCTACCAGTTCCGCCACGCCCGCACAGGACATCGCCGTAGCGGGCGCGTCTATACCAACGATGCATGCGGGGGCAAGCACATAGGCAACTCCCGCTGATTACAGGCGTTGAACATTTAGAAGGAGAGACATCATGGCTACCCAACCCCCGGCAGAATTTCCGACCCCGACGCCCCCCGTCGAGCCGACCGCGCCGCCGCCCGAGTTCAATCCGCCAGCGCCCGACATCGACGTGCCAGCGCCGGGAACGCCGTCGAACGATCCCGCACCCGTTCAGCCGGAGTTTTGAGCGTGAGCGATCCCCACTCCGGTACGAACCCCGAAACGCTCCCCGAGGATCGTGACGAGGATACCCGCAGCGACATCAAACAGGCGGTGGAGTCGCGCTCCGACGCGGTCGAGCGCGGCGAAGGCGGCGACGAGCCCGAGACGTTCACGGATACCGGCCTGCCCGACGGCGTCGGTGGTACCGGCGGCGTCGTGAAGAACCAGGACAACGACGCGCAGTAAGCTCGCGTCAGCAACCATACAGGCGGGGGTGGCTATCTATACGGTGTCACCTCCGCCAATCAGGACTCGATAATCCCCACGATCCCCACCTTCGCCGAGCACCAGAGCCTGTATATCGCGCTCGTGCTCGCCGTATTGCTGCTGATCTTGGCGCAGCGCATCCCCATCATCCGAACGCTCGTCAATCTGGCAATGACGCTTGTCCTTGTCGGACTGTTGTTCGTCGCGGTCGACCAGCGGCGCCAGTTCGATCCCTATGTCGGCAAGATCGCGCGGTTCCTGAAGATCGAGGACCAGCAGGTGGTCGGCGGCGAGGTTCGCATCCGCATGTCGCCGGATGGGCACTTCTGGGCGCGCGCGACAATCGACGGGGTGAGCCAGCGGCTGCTGATCGACAGCGGCGCGACGATTACCGCTATTTCCGAGAAGACGGCTGAGAGAGCTGGGGTTGAGGCGCGGGTCGGCGTGGTGCCGATCGTCTTGCAGACCGCCAACGGGTCGATCGCGGCCAAGACGGGGAAGATCGCGAGTTTGCGTCTCGGCGCGATCGTCGCGCGGGACTTGCAGGTGGTGGTGTCGCCCGCGTTCGGCGAGACCAACGTGCTGGGGATGAACTTCCTGTCCCGGCTGGCGTCGTGGCGGGTGGAAGAGAACACCCTGATCCTCGTGCCGCACCATCCGCAGAAGGTGGAGGGGTAAGGCCGCCTCCGTACACAACCACCCCGGCGAAGGCCGGGGCCCAATTGGAAAGGTTGCAGTAACGAAGCGCTGCCCTCAGTCAGCAACGTCCCCCAATTGGGCCCCGGCCTTCGCCGGGGTGGTGGCGAATGGGAGACGGCTCCCTTTCTGTTCCCTCGCGCGGGGGAACAGGAATCAAGCAGCGCTGCACTCAGTTACCCTGGGCTCCCGCCTTCGCGGGAGAACAGGCAGGGCGGGAGATCGGTCAGGTTGCTCAGTGATAGCTTACGAAGCCACCGACTCCCCAAGCATCCCCTTCAGAACCTCGTTCACAACGGCAGGGTTAGCCTTCCCCCCCATTGCCTTCATCGTCTGACCCACGAAGAACCCGAACAGCTTGTCCTTACCGCCGCGATAATCCGCAACCTTGTCCGCATTCGCCGCCATAACCTCGGCGATCACGGCCTCGATCGCCCCGGTATCGCTGGTCTGCTTCAACCCGCGATCCTCGACGACCTTCGCCGCGCCGTCGCCGGTCTCGAGCATCACCTCGAACACCTGCTTGGCGAGACTCCCCGACAGCGTGCCGTCCGCGATCAGCCCCAGCAGTTCCGCCGCCTGCGCCGGCGACACCGGCGAGTTCTCGATATCCTTGCCAGTCCGGTTCAGCGCGCCGAACAGTTCCGACGTCGTCCAGTTCGCCGCCGCCGACGGCTTCACGCCCGCGTCGAGCAACGCATCGAACCACCGCGCCGCTTCGACCTCGGCGGTCAGCACCGTCGCCTGATACGGCGCAATCCCGAGCGCCTCGTACCGCGTCCGCTTCGCGTCCGGCAGTTCCGGCAACGAAGCCCGGCACTCGGCCAGGAACGCGTCGTCGAGTACCAGCGGCAATAGGTCTGGATCGGGGAAGTAGCGATAATCATGCGCGTCTTCCTTCGACCGCATCGAACGCGTCTCGTTGCGATCGGGATCGTAGAGCCGCGTTTCCTGCTGGATCTTGCCGCCGGCTTCGAGAACCTCCACCTGACGCTTGGCCTCCTGCTCGACCACCGCCATCACGAAGCGCACCGAATTGACGTTCTTCGTCTCGGTCCGCGTCCCCAGCTCGTCGCCGGGCTTGCGCACGCTGACATTGACGTCGGCGCGCATCGAGCCTTCTTCCATGTTGCCGTCGCACGACCCGACATAGCGCAGGATCGATCGAAGCTTCCGCAGGTAAGCCCCTGTTTCCGCTGGCGATGCAAGGTCGGGCTTCGACACGATCTCCATCAGCGCGACGCCCGACCGGTTGAGGTCGACATACGACTGCGTCGGATGCTGGTCGTGCATCAGCTTGCCCGCATCCTGCTCGACATGGATGCGCTCGACGCCTATCCGCTTGCCCGCGGCATCCGGATTCTTCTCGTCGAGGCTGATGTCGATCGCGCCCTCGCCGACGATGGGATGATAGAGCTGGCTGATCTGATAGCCCTGCGGCAGATCGGCGTAGAAGTAATTCTTACGGTCGAACCGCGACCATTTGTTGATCTGCGCCTCGATCGCCATGCCGGTGCGGACCGCCTGGCGGATGCATTCGCGGTTGGGCACCGGCAGCATGCCCGGCATCGCCGCATCGACCAGCGATACCTGCGTGTTGGGCTCCGCGCCGAACGCGGTCGCCGCGCCCGAGAAGAGCTTGGCGTTCGACGTCACCTGCGCGTGCACTTCGAGGCCGACCACGACCTCCCACTCGCCGGTTTCGCCCTGAATTCTGTAATCGCTCATGTTACCACCAAGCCTCTGGTCGCGCGGTAAATCCTGCTCGCTGTTCGATCGCGAGCCCTGCGTTCAGCACGCCTTGTTCGTCGAGCGGCTTGCCGATGATCTGCAGCCCGAGCGGCAGCCCCTGCTTGTCGAGCCCACCCGGCACCGACATCGCCGGCAACCCCGCGAGCGACGACGGCACGGTGAAGACGTCGTTCAAATACATCGCGATCGGATCGGCCGACTTCTCGCCGAGCGCGAACGCCGCCGACGGAGCGGTCGGGGTCAGCAGGACGTCGCACGTCTCCCAAGCCCGCTCGAAATCGCGCGCGATCAGCGTGCGGACCTTCTGCGCCTGCGTGTAATACGCGTCGTAAAAGCCGGCCGACAGCACGTAGGTGCCGATCATGATGCGGCGCTTCACCTCGGGGCCGAAGCCGTCGGCGCGCGTCGCGGCGTACATGTCCTGCAGACCGGCGCCGGTCGGCAGGTCGCGGATCCCGTAGCGGACGCCGTCATAGCGCGCGAGGTTCGACGACGCTTCGGCGGGCGCGATGATATAATAGGCGGGGAGCGCGTATTTGGTGTGCGGGAGCGAGACTTCGACGATCGTCGCGCCGGCATCCTTCAGCCAATCGATGCCCTGCTGCCAGAGTGCCTCGATCTCCTCGGGCATCCCGTCGACGCGATATTCCTTGGGAATGCCGACGCGCAGGCCATTGAGATTGCCGGACAAACCCGATTCCCATTTGGGAACGTCGAGCTGCAACGAGGTGCCGTCCTTCGCATCGAACCCGGCCATCGCCTCCAGCAGGATCGCGCAGTCGCGGACGTCGCGTGCCATCGGTCCCGCCTGGTCGAGCGACGAGGCGAACGCGATCGTCCCCCAGCGCGAGCAGCGGCCATAGGTCGGCTTGATGCCGCTGATGCCGGTGAAGGCGGCGGGCTGGCGGATCGAGCCGCCGGTGTCGGTGCCGGTCGCGCCGGGGCAAAGCCGTGCGGCCACTGCCGACGACGAACCGCCCGACGAGCCGCCGGGGGCGAGCGAGGCGTTACCGCCGTCGTTGCGCTTCCACGGCGAGATCACGTTGCCGAACGCCGAGGTCTCGTTCGACGAGCCCATCGCGAACTGGTCCATGTTCAGCTTGCCGAGCATCCCCGCGCCCGCGTCCCACAGGTTCTGCGAGACGGTCGACTCGTAGGTCGGCGTGAAGCCTTCGAGGATGTGGCTCGCCGCGGTCGTCGTAACGCCCTTGGTGCAGAACAGGTCCTTCATGCCGATCGGCACACCGGCCAGCGGCTTGAGCGTCTCGCCGGCTGCGCGCGCGGTGTCGGCCGCGGTGGCGGCGGCGATCGCGTGCTCAGGCGTCTCGACAAGAAACGCGTTCAACGCCTTGGCCTGGCTCACCTTTACGATGAACGCATCGGCGACTTCGCGCGCCTTGAACGAGCCATCGCGGACGCCGTCGCGAATGCCTGCGATCCCGAGGTCTGTAAGGTCGGTCATTATTCGATCACCTTGGGCACGGCGAAGAACCCGTGTTCGGCCACGGGCGCGTTGGCGAGGACCTGCTCGCGGATACCGCCGCCGGTCAGCGGGTCGGCGTTGACGACGTCGTCGCGCAGCCGCAGCGTGTTGGGGATGACGGCGGTCATCGGCTCGATACCGGTCGTGTCGACCTCTTCGAGCATCTCGATCCAGCCAAGGATGTTTCCGAGTTCCGGCGCCATGCGGGCGGCGTCCTCGTCGGTGATCGCGATGCGCGCAAGGCTCGCGATCCGCTTCACGGTTGCAGTATCTACGGACATGGGCTGCGGCTAGCACCGGGCGCGCAGGCGGCGCAACACCCTTCGTGTTCCCCCGCGGAGGCGGGGGAACACGAAGGTGCGCGATTGCAACGGCGGCGCGCATACGGCACGGGAGCCGGACCGCCTGCACGGAAGGTCCCGCTTGGCCCGCAAGTTTCTCTATTTCGTCGCCGCGATGATCGTCCTCGCGATCGCCGCGCTGCTCGCCTACCGCTTGTTCGGCACGCAGTTGATGCGCGCGGTTATGGTGCCGAGCGAGACGTTCCAGGCCCAACGCGAAGCCCCGCGCAACATTTACGCGCGCAAGATCATGTGGCTCGCGCGTCCCGATGCGCCCGGCAACCCTGCGCTCTGGACGCCGCCCGGCTACACCCCCGGTGAGCGCGGCAAGGGTGCGGCGATCTTCTTCATCCACCCGACGTCGTACATCAACCGCGACCATTGGAACGCGCCGATCGACGACCCCGAGACCAATGCGCGGGCTGAACTGTTCGTGCGCGGCCAGGCCAGTGCATTCAACGAGGCGGGCGACATCTGGGCACCACGCTATCGCCAGGCGACGTTCGGTGCATTCCTGACCAGCGTCGCGGACAGCGAACGCGCGCTGGCACTGGCGTATGGCGACGTCTCCGCCGCGTTCGACCGCTTCCTGAAAGAAGCCGGTCCGAAGCGCCCGATCATCCTCGCCGGGCATAGCCAGGGCGCGCTCCACCTCACCCGCCTGCTCCGCGACCGCGTTGCGAACGACCCGAAGCTGAAGGCGCGGATCGTCGCAGCCTATGTCGTTGGCTGGCCCGTTTCTCGTACGACCGATCTTCCGAAGATGGGTCTGGTCGAATGCCGCACCGCCGACCAGACCGGCTGCATCCTGTCGTGGGAAAGCTTTGCCGAACCCGCCGATCCCTCGCTGATCGTCGACGCCTACGACCAGACCACCGGCTTCAACGGCCAGCCGCGAAAAGCCACGCCGATAGTCTGCACCAACCCGCTGACCGGCACCGCCGACGCGACCGCGCCCGCCACCGCCAACCTCGGCACGCTCGTCCCGTCCGCGGACCTGAAGACCGCGACGATCGCGATCGGCAGCGTCCCCGCACGCTGTGCCGACCGTGGCTTCCTGCTGATCGGAGAGGGCCCGAACCTCGGTCCCTACGTGCTGCCCGGCAACAATTACCACGTCTACGACTACAGCCTGTTCTGGGCGAACATCCGCGCCGACGCCAACCGCCGCCTGAAGGCCTTTAAATGATTACGCTCTCCGCCGCGCAGTTCCGCGACGCGCTCCCGAACGGCGGCCGGCTGATCGGCCTCGACGTCGGCACCAAGACGATCGGCACCGCACTCTGCGACGCAGGCTGGTCGTTCGCGAGCCCTGCCCTCCTGATCCGCCGCACCAAGTTCCAGAAGGACAAAGCCGCGCTCGCCGAGATCATCAAGGCGCAAGCGGTCGTCGGGCTCGTCATCGGCCTGCCGATCAACCTCGACGGCAGCGAGAGTCCGCGCTCACAGTCGACGCGAGCATTCGCGCAGAACCTCAAGGACATGGGCCTGCCAATTCTCCTCCAGGACGAACGCTGGTCGACCGTCGCCGTCACCCGCACGCTGATCGAACAGGACGCCAGCCGCGCCAAACGCGCCGAACTCGTCGACAAGATGGCCGCCGCCTACATCCTGCAAGGCGCCATCGATGCACTGGTGACCGCGCAGATCTAGCGCACGACCCGGTAGAGCGTGGACTGACCGTTGGTCCAGATTACGCGCAGGTCCGGCGCTTTCGCCGCTCCCGGCGCGAACCCGATCGTCCAGACGTGCGTGAAGGCCGCGCGTGGGAACTGCGCGATCGTCGTCTTGAAATCGGAACCTATGTCGGCACAGATCGACGGGTAGACGCTCTGGCCAGGGTCTGCGGTATAGGGCGCGGCGATCGCATAGCGGATCTGCAGCGCCTGCTGGCCCTCGATAGCCCATTGCTCGTTGCTGAAAGCATCGCGCCGCACGATCGCCAATCCCGGCAGGTGATCGCGCCGCAGATCGGTCCACACCCCGCTACACGGGCGGGCGACCAGCGACAGGACGGCCGCACCCCGTGGAATATGGCCGATCGCGGCGAGTTCGCGTTGCTGTTCGGACGATCGCTCGACGAAGCTGACGGTGTCGCCGGTCAAGCGGATCAGGACGAACGCCACCGCCAGCAGCGCCAGCATCCGCGACTGCGCGACATCGATCGGGCGTATCGCAACCAGCGCGAGCATCATCCCGGCCGGTGCGATCCGCATATCGACATACGCGCCCCCCATCAGCAACCGTGGCAGCACGACGAACGCGCCGAGGCACAGCAGCGCAGGCAACCCGAGCAGCGGTGAAAATCCCATCCGCCGGCTCCGCAAGGCTGCGTACAGGACGCCGATCACCGTCAGCAACGAGAGCAGATCGAACCATTGCCAGCGATCGCGAAAGAGCGACAGCAGCCACATCGTCTTCACCGTCAGGTTGAACCAGTCGTCGGCGCCCAACCCTCCCGCCCCCTGCCCCGACGCAGCGGCGGCGATCATGGCAATCAGCGGCACGCCGAGCGATACGCATTGCACCGCCGCCATCGCGAACGATGCGGGCCAGCCGCGCCCGGTGGCACGCACCCGCGCGACGTCGGCGCCCGCCGCCATCAGCCCGAACAGTCCCCAACCGAAGCTGTGCGATATCCACAGCACGCACGCGATCGGCACGAACAGCAGCGCGCGCAGGACAAGTCGATCCTGCCGCCCCAGCCGGATCCACAACGCCAGCGCACAGAACGCCAGCGCCTGCGACAGCGCGAAATTGACGAAGCCGAACTGGAACGGCCAGGCATAGGCGAGCGGCACCGCGAACATCGCGGTCGGCGGTACGCGCCCATGCGCCTCGCGCGCCGCCCATAACAATCCGGCGACAGTCAGCATCGGGATCGCGATCACCGCCAGCTTGGTCGCGACCTCGAAGGGAAACAGGTGCGCCAGCGCCGGTACGAGCAAGTCCATCCCCAGATTGGGAATCAGCGCCCAACGATAGTCGTAATAGCGCTGAAGATCGGGCGAGGTCGGCAGCGCCATCGCGATATGCCAGCGCCCCATATGGCCCGGCAGATCGCTGAGCGGAGGCAGCGCCGGCCACAACAGCGGCACCGCGGACAGCAGAACGAGCGTCACGGCAAACGCGCGCGTTTCCCACCATCCGGCACCGTTCGCGTTCGTCATCTCGTCCTGCGCCCTCGCCCCATCTGCAAACCCCATCCCACACCCACGCTAAATTCAGGTTAACCATGCGGTTTGCGGCGACGCATCGCGGAGCGCTTGCCCCCTGCCCCGCGCGCCACTATCCCGCAGCTTTAATGCGAACCTCAGATCACCGCCCCGCCGCCCTCATCGAAGGCGGCGCCGTCTTCCCGCACCGGCATCTCACCGGCATCGACGGGCTCCAGCCACACGAGATCGCGTTCCTGCTCGACGAGGCGGAGACGTGGGTCGGCGCCAACCGCACGCATGCGACGCCCGACAAGCGGCTGGCAGGGCTTACCCAGATCAACGCGTTTTTCGAGAACAGCACGCGCACGCTCCTGTCGTTCGAGATCGCCGGCAAGCGGCTCGGCGCCGACGTCGTCAACATGCACGCCGCCCAGTCGAGCGTGAAGAAGGGCGAGACGCTGATCGATACCGCGATGACGCTCAATGCGATGCGCGCCGACGTCATCGTCATCCGGCATATGTCGAGCGGCGCGGTGCGGCTGATTGCGGACAAGGTCGACTGCCCCGTGCTCAACGCAGGCGACGGGCGGCATGAGCATCCAACCCAGGCGCTGCTAGATGCACTGACGATCCGGCGGCGGAAAGGCTCGATCGCCGGGCAGCGCGTCGTGATCTGCGGCGATCTGCTGCACAGCCGCGTCGCGCGCTCGAACATTCTCGCCCTCACCGCGCTTGCCGCCGAGGTCCGCGTCTGCGCGCCGTCGACGCTGATGCCCCCGATGATCGAGCGGATGGGCGTCACCGCGTTCACCGATTTCGACAAGGCTTTGGAGGGTGCTGACGTGGTGATGATGCTGCGGCTCCAGAACGAGCGGATGGACGGCGCGTACGTCCCCTCCACGCGGGAATATCGGCTGCGCTACGGGCTAACGCTGGACCGGTTGGCGAAGGCGGCGCCCGATGCGCTGGTGATGCACCCCGGCCCGATGAACCGCGGCGTCGAGATCGATTCCGCGGTGGCCGATCATGCGCGCTCGGCAATCACCGAACAGGTCGAGATGGGGGTCGCCGTCCGCATGGCCTGCCTCGACGTGCTGACCCGAAGAGCACGCGGCGTGGAGGGTTGGGCATGATCCTCGCGCTCACCAACGCAACCCTCGCCTGCCCGGTCGGCGGCGTGTCGAAGGGCAATCTGCTGGTCCACGACGGCGTGATCGTCGCGACCGGGATCGTCGATATTCCTGCCGATGCGACGGTCGTCGATTGCGGCGGCAAGACGATCGCACCCGGGATCGTCGACCTCGGCGTCGCGAAGGTCGATCGTGCGGCGTTCCGTGCCGGCGGGATCGTACGGATCGGCCTGATGCCCGACCAGTCGCCGGTGCTGGACGACCCCGGCATCGTCCAGCGCGCGGCGTTGATCGGCAAGCCCGACCTCTGGATTCACCCGATCGCGGCCGCGACACGCGGACTCGAAGGCCACGACCTCGCCGAGATGGCGATCTGCCTGTCGGCGGGTGCGAAGGCGGTCGGCACGGGCAAGCACTGGATCGCCGACAGTGGCGTGATGCGGCGCGTGCTCGCCTATGCGCGCGATCTCGACGTGACGGTGATCGCACATGCCGAGGATGGCGGGCTGACCGCCGGCGCGGTTGCGACCGAGGGCGAGACGGCGACCCGGCTCGGCCTCCCCGCCGCGCCGGCGGTGGCCGAAGCGCTCGCGATCGCGCGCGACCTGATGCTCGCCGAGGATACCGGTGCGCGGCTCCACATCCGCCAGGTGACGACGGCGGCCGGGTTCGATCTGATCCGTGCGGCAAAGCGTCGCGGCGTCGCCGTCACGTGCGGCATCACGCCCGCGCATCTGCATTTGTCGGAGATCGCGGTCAGCGACTTCCGCTCGTTCGCGCTGCTGTCGCCGCCGTTGCGTGCGGACAGCGACCGTCGCGCGGCGCTCGAGGCGATCGCAGACGGCACGATCGACGTGCTCTGTTCGGGCCATGAGCCGCGCGGACCGGAAGAAAAGCGGCTGCCGTTTACGGACTCAAGCAGCGGGATGGCGGGGGCCGAGACGTTGCTCCCGCTCGCACTGATGCTCGTGCGCGACGAGCGCATCACGCTGGAGAGGCTGTTCGCACTGCTGGCGAGCAACCCGGCGCGCGTGCTCGGGCTCGATACCGGGACGCTGGAGGTGGGCAAACCCGCCGACCTGATGCTGTTCGACCAGCAGGCGCCTTGGCAGATCGTCGGGGAAGAGTTTGCAGCCGAGGCTGGCAATACTCCGTTCGACGGCTTGCCGGTGCAGGGTCGCGTGTTGCGATTGTGGAAGGGTGGCCGCGAGGTTCGGTAGCGCGGGGTCGATAGCCCCCAAGCACCACCCCGGCGAAGGCCGGGGCCCAATTGGAAAGGTCGGCATAACGGAGTGCCGCCTTCAACTAGCGACGTTCCCCAACTGGGCCCCGGCCTCCGCCGTGGTGGCGTTTATGATGTAGGTCGGGCGCGCGCGCTTACCGCGACGCCATCTGCATACCTGGCTTGCGCAACCACTGCGCCATCGTATCGCCAGCGCCCTGCCGGACGAAGCACGCCCCGCCCGTGGCGCGGTACTGGCGACACATCGCATCCGCCGCCGACCGACTGAACCCGCCGACCGAAAGCCGGTAGAAATCCTCGCCCCTCGCCTTGAAGGCCGTCCCGTTCGGCGAATAGCTGGCAAGCACCGCAAACCGGCGCGCGGCGCGGCCCCAGGCGTCCTTCGCAACGCCGGCACTTTCGAACGCGCCGAGCTGCACGTACCAGTTGCCGGTCGCCGCAGCCTTCACCCGGTACGCGGCGGTCGCCATGCCACGACCCGTTTGCGCGGGCGCCGCGGCAATTTTGATCGGGCCACCGGCCGGGCGCATCATCATCGACGGCAGCGACTGGACAACCTCCTGCCGCGGTCCGAACGACACCTTGGAGAAGCCTGCGACCGGCCCCGCCGTCTGTGCCGCAGCCGTTTCGACGGGAAGCGGCGCGCCGGGAACCTCGACCGGATCGGCCGCCGCCAGGGCCTGCTCGGGAACGCCCGGCACGACAGGCGCGGGCGCGTTCAACGCCAGCGCCGCCGGCTGCCCAGGATCGACCACCGCACGGACGCCGAGCAGCCCCGCCACCTGGTCCGATGCGTTGGCGGGTTGCGCGAACGTCGCCCATTGTTCGAGCCGCGCATCGACGTCGGCCGGCGCCATGTCCGCCGCGGCGACCACGCGCGCCGCGGGCCACTGCCCTGCCAGCGCATAGCTCAATGCCAGATTCTGCCGCACCTTGGCGCTCGCCGCCGGCGAACGCGCAACCTCGGTCAACACCGCGATGCCGCCGGCCGTGTCCCCTGCCAGCGATAGCGCCAGCCCGCGATCGGTCGCCGGGATGATCGCAGCGTTTGCCGCCAGCGTCTGCCGAGCCGCCTGCCAGTCCCCCGTCGCGACCTGCGCCAGCGCGAGGTTCAGCGCAGCCTTGCCGTTGCCCGGCGATAGCTGGAGCGTGTCCTCGAACGCGCGGGATGCCGATGCGAACCGACCGCCCTGGAGATAACTCTGCCCGAGCAGCATGCGATACTCCGCCGACCGCGGCACCAGCGCGACGGCATTCTCCGCAAGACCGATAGCCGCCGATCCGTTGCGGTTGGCGAGCGCGATCTGCGCCTTGCCCGCGTCGCGCGCCGCGCCCTTCGACGCCAGCGCCTCGCTGCGATCGCTGGCCGAGGCGACGCCCCCGTTGCTCATGGCGCCATTGGCGGCGCAACCGACCATCGTACCGCCAAGCAGGAGGGCCGATATGCCGCCGAGGAGAAGTGCGCGCGTGTTCATCGGGATGATCCCTGTTTCAACGTTTGGGTCTTGCGGGCGGCAGTTGCGCGACGAGCGCCTCCACCTCGGGCAAGGATTGCAGGAAAGCGTCGAGCGCCTGGGTCATCAGTTGCTGCGACGAACGTCGGGTGATTGCACTCGCCAGCCGAAGCCGCAGATGCCGGTCGGCATCAAGGCGCAACGTGAACGCCGCCTTCGATCCCGGGGTCGTCGGCGCCGCCTGGCGCCTGATCCGTACGGCAGTCGCGAGCGAAACATCGGCGACGGCGATCGGCGGCGTCTCGATTCCGGCCTTCAACGCCTCGCGCTCGATCAACACGGGCGGCACGGGCGATCCCATGTCGTTCCAGCCCAGATCGTCGCCGGCATCGTCCGGCGCGCGTTCGTCCTGCGCGCGCATCGCGGGGCGTGCATCGCCCTTGCGCGCCAGCAGCGAGGACGACAGCGACGCGGCGGGTTTCGGCTGGACCATGGTCTTAGCCGACCACTCGACGGCCGAAGCCACCGGCGGCGGGGCGATGCCCTGCGGCGGTCGGCACGGTGAACACGGTACGACGGAAGTTCTTTTCCAGGCGGTCGCAGACATAGGTCCACAACGCCTCGATCTCGGCGGCCGACTTGCTCTTCGGGTCCAGCTCCATAACGGTACGTCCGTCGATCATCGACACCGCGAAGTCGGTGCGCTGGTGGATGATCGTCGGCGCCACCGTGCCGTGCTGCGACAGGGCAAGCGTGGCTTCGGCGGTGATGCGCGCTTTCGGCGTCGCCGCGTTGACGACGAAGATCAGCGGCTTGCCGGCCCGCGCACACATGTCGACGGTGGCGCCGACGGCGCGCAGATCATGGGGGCTGGGCCGGGTCGGCACGACGATCAGTTCGGCGACCTGGATCACGCTCTGGATCGCCATCGTGATCGCAGGCGGCGTATCGATCATCGCCAGCTTGAAGCCTTGTTGGCGAAGGATCTCCAGATCCGCCGCCAGCCGCGATACCGTGGTCTGGGCGAAGGCGGGGTCTTCGTCGGTGCGTTCGTTCCACCAGTCGGTCAGCGACCCCTGCGGATCGATGTCGATCAGGACCACGGGTCCGTGTCCGGCACGCTCGGCCTGGACGGCGAGATGACCCGTCAAGGTCGTCTTCCCCGATCCCCCCTTCTGCGATGCGAACGCTAGAACGCGCATAATCGGCCCAACCCCTGGTATTCGCGACGGGAGTGCCATGCGCGGCTCTAAGAAGCGGTTAACGCGGCTTCATAATGGGTTCGAATCAAGCGACATTGGTACGAAATCCGCACAAGCTCCCTTTGCCATGCGCGCCGAACGGCGGCATGGTAGCGACGAGTGGATGTTGAGGTAGAGCGATGACGGTTGGGAAGCTTCTCTTGGGTGCGGTCGCGTTGAGCGGCGTGCTCGTCGCCGTTCCCGCGATGGCCGACGTGAAGGCCGGCGTCGATGCCTGGGCCAAGGGCGATTTTCCGAAGGCGGTCGGCGAATGGCGCCCGCTCGCGATCGGCGGCGATGCCGATGCGCAGTTCAATCTCGCCCAGGCGTACAAGCTCGGCCGCGGCGTACCGCTCGATCCGGCGCTCGCCGAGAGCTGGTTCCGCAAGGCGGCGATGCAGGGGCATCAGCAGGCCGAGGACAATTACGGGCTCGCGCTGTTCCAGGCGGGGAAGAAATCCGACGCGCTGCCATGGCTTGAGAAGTCGGTTGCGCGCGGCGAACCGCGGACCCAGCTGGTACTCGGGACGATGCTGTTCAACGGCGACGGCGTCCCGCGCGATTTTCCGCGCGCCTATGCGCTGATGACCCGCGCGTCGGCGTCCGGGTTGCAGTCCGCCTCGCAGACGCTGACGCAGATGGACCAGTATATCTCGCCCGCAGACCGCGAGAAGGGCACCGCACTGGCGCAGCAATATGCGTTGCAGGCCAGGCCCGCAGCAGCACCGCGCTCGACGGTCGGACAGACGCCCGTCCCGCCGTCCCGCATCGCCGAAACGCCGCGCCCGACCAGGCTGGCGCCGAGTTCGCTGCCCGCCCGCGTTCAGCCCCCCACGCGGGAGCCGGTAGCCAAACCCGTACCCAAGCCCGTGCCACCGAAAGCCAGCGCACCGAAGCCTGCCGTCGCGAAGCCGACGCCTGTGCCAGCGCGTGCGACCGGCAACTGGCGCATCCAGCTTGGCGCCTTCCGCGACCAGAGCAATGCCGAGACGCTGTGGAACAAGGTTCGCGGCAAGCTCCGTGGCGCACAGCCTTCCTATCCCAAGGCGGGCAGCGTGACCCGGCTCCAGGCGGGCGGCTTCGCATCGAAGGCGGATGCGACGCGCGCTTGCTCGGCGGCGGGCGTGCCCTGCGTGATTGTCGCGCCCTGATCTGATCCACCGGATGGTCGCGACGAGCCGGATACTCGTGATAAGCCCGATACTCCTGATAAGCCCGATACTCCTGATAAGGACGTGCGAATGTTGTTCCTGACCCTGGCGTTGGTGTCGGCGCCGTCGACCTGCACCCAGATCAAGCAGCAATGCCGCGCGTGCCCCACCGAAAGCGGCATCAAAGGATGTTCGACAGTGGGCATAGCCTGCCAACCCACCCGTCGCGTGTGCGAACCTGCCGTCCCGCCGAAGACCGTGGCGCGAACGGATCGTGGCCTCGACAAGAGGGCGCGCTGAGCGACGTCGCCTGCTACCCGACGGTCCAGCGATCCGGTGCGGTAGGGATCAAATAGCCGGACCGGTCGTTTCGTTTCGACATCGACCGGGAGCTAGATGAATGATTTCGAAGACCTTGGCGCTGGCACTTGCCGGCGCAACGCTGTTGGCCGCGTGTTCTGGCGAGCAGCCTGCGACTACCAATACCGATGCGATGGCGGATAATGGCGTATCGCTGCGCAACCTCGCCGAGACCGAGGTGGCGGTACCCAAGCCCGAGCAGCTGACGGTCAAGGGCCGGCTGATCCCTACCCCCTCCGATCCGACGTCACGCCACTTCTTGTTGCGCGAGCGGAAAGCGGCAAGTGGCACGATCATCGCGATCCTGCGCCAGGAGCATGACGGTAAGGTCGCCTATGCGCGCACCGAGACGGATTGCGCCAATCGCCTGTTCCACGTCCTCGGCGTCGGCCCGAACCGCGCGCTGGTCGAGACCAACGTAGCGCATGATGGTCCGCTGCGCCCGATCAAGGGTTTGCCGTTACGCGAAGAACTCGCGACGTACGTGTGCAACGCGAGCGGTACGCCGTTGGCAAAGGGCTGACGCGCCACCTCTGATCCTCCCCCGCCAGGGGGAGGTGGCTGGCACTTACCAGACGGAGGGGGAGGTAAGCGAAACCAGTGTTCCGTGTCCGCCCCCTCCGTCGCCTTCGGCACCACCTCCCCCTGGCGGGGGAGGATCGCAAGAACGGCTAGTCCAAAACCCAGTGCTGCTTCGCGATACCCTGCGCATAGAGCAGCGCAGTAAGGTCGCCATGATCGATCCGCGCGGCGGCGGCCGCGGCCACAATCGGCTTAGCGTGGTACGCCACCCCCAGTCCGGCCGCCTCGATCATCGCCAGATCGTTCGCGCCATCACCGACCGCGAGTGATTCCTCCACCGCAATCCCCCGCTCGGTGATCGCGGCCCGTAGCGTCGTAAGCTTCGTATTCGACCCGACGATCGGCTTGGTCACCGTCCCGGTCAGCACGCCACGCTCGATCTCCAGCACGTTGGCGATCGCACGGTCGAACCCGATCTGCTTCGCCACCGGCTCCGCGAACCGCGTGAAGCCGCCCGATACCAGCACCGCCAGAGCGCCCCGCGACCGCATCGTCCGCACCAGCGCCGCCGCGCCCGGCATGATCTTCACGCGTTCGGTTAGGCAGCGTTCGACGTCGCTTTCCGCCAGCCCCTTCAGCAGCGCCACGCGGGCATCTAGTGCCGCCTCGAAATCGAGTTCACCGCGCATCGCGCGCTCGGTAATCTCGGCGATCTGCGGCTTGATACCGGCATAGTCGGCGAGTTCGTCGATACATTCGACGGTGATCATCGTCGAGTCCATGTCGGCGACCAGCAGCGTCTTGGTACGCGTCACGCTCGATTGAACGACCACGTCGGTACCGACGAACGCACCCTCCAGCGCAGCCCGCGCTGCATCCGGCGCCATCCCGAAGATCAGGTCGGCGGCATCCCCCTCATCGATCCAGCCGCTCGCACCCGGTGCGCAGCCTGCGTCGCGCAGGCGGTCCATCGCGGTCGAAATATCGCCTGCGGTCAGCGTGCCCGAGGCTATAAGCGTTGCCGTGAACATAGAAACTCTCCCGAAGGTCGCGCTCATCGCAGGGCCGACCGCGAGCGGCAAGTCCGCGCTCGCGCTCGCCATCGCCGCGCGCTACGACGGCGTCGTCATCAACGCCGACTCCGCGCAGGTCTATGCCGACCTCCGCATCCTCACCGCCCGCCCGTCGGCAGAAGAAGAAGCGCTCGCCCCGCACCGGCTGTTCGGCCATGTCGATGCCGCCGACGCGAGCTACTCCGCCGCGCGCTGGGCTGCCGAGGCGACGCTGGCGATTCGCGATACGCTCGCCGAGGGCAAGCTGCCGATCCTGGTCGGCGGCACCGGGCTCTATATCCGCACCTTGCTCGACGGTATCGCGCCTGTTCCCGAGATCGACCCGGCCCTTCGCGAGGATGTCCGCGCCCTCCCCGTGGCGGAGGCGCACGCCGCGCTCGCGCAACTCGACCCGCAGGCCGCGACCAAGCTCAACGCAGCCGACACAACCCGCGTCGCCCGCGCTCTCGAAGTCGTCCGCGGTACCGGCCGCACGCTCGCCGACTGGCAGACCGAGAAGGTCGGCGGGATCGGCGATACGGTCGACGTTCGCGCGCTCATCCTGATCCCCGACCGCGACTGGCTCAACACGCGCATCGACCAGCGCTTCGCCGAAATGGCCGACACCAGCCGCGAGGAGATCGCCGCGCTGCTCGCGCGCATCGACATCCCACAGGACGCTCCGATACGCCGCGCGATCGGCGTCCCCGAAATCACCGCGCTCGTTCGCGGCGAGACCTCGAAAGCCGATGCCATCGCCGCCGGATCGCTTGCCACGCGCCGCTACGCCAAGCGCCAATATACGTGGCTCCGGCACCAGCCTCCCGCTATCTGGACGCGCACCGAAGCCCTCGATCTCCCAACGCGCCTGCAGCAATTTGAAACTATATTGCTCAAATGATGTTTGACACGCATCTTTTATATCGGTAGCCGGCCCCACCACGAGACGCTAAAGGCAGCGTTCTCGCAAAGGATGATATGAAATGACCGAGAAGAGTGGAGCCGATATCCTGATCGAGGCGCTGTGCGATCTCGGCGTGGAGGTCGTCTTCGGCTATCCGGGTGGTGCCGTGCTGCCGATCTACGACGCGCTGTTCCGCAGTGGCCGGATCAAGCACATCCTCGTGCGCCACGAACAGGCTGCGACGCATGCCGCCGAGGGCTATGCCCGCTCGACCGGCAAGCCCGGCGTGGTGCTCGTCACCTCGGGTCCCGGCGCGACCAACGCGGTCACCGGGATCACCGATGCGCTGATGGATTCGATCCCGATGGTCGTGATCACCGGCCAGGTGCCGACCGCGCTGATCGGCACCGACGCGTTCCAGGAAGCCGATACCGTCGGCATCACGCGTCATTGCTCGAAGCACAACTACCTCGTGAAGGATCCCGCCAAGCTTGGCGACGTGATCCACGAGGCGTTCCACATCGCCACCTCGGGGCGTCCGGGGCCGGTGGTCGTCGACATTCCCAAGGACGTGCAGGTCGCGACCGCGCGCTACAAAAAGCCGGGGCCGATCCAGCACAAGACCTATCGCCCGCAGGTTAAGGCCGACCAGTCGCAGATCGAGCAGCTCGTCGACATGCTCGCCGCGGCCGAACGGCCGATCCTGTACACCGGCGGCGGCATCATCAATTCGGGTCCGGCCGCGAGCCAGTTGCTGTGCGAACTCGTCCGCATCACCGGCGCGCCGGTGACGTCGACGCTGATGGGCCTCGGCGCCTATCCTGCGTCTGGCCCTCAGTGGCTCGGCATGCTCGGGATGCACGGCACGTACGAGGCCAACATGGCGATGAACCAGGCCGACCTCGTCGTCGCGCTCGGCTCGCGCTTTGATGACCGCGTGACGGGGCGGCTCGACGCGTTCAGCCCGAACTCGCGGAAAGTGCATATCGACATCGATCGCTCGTCGGTGAACAAGACGGTGCGCGTCGATCTCGGTATCATCGCGGACGTCGGTCATGCGCTCGAGGACATGGTCCGGATCTGGAAGAGCCGCCAGCATCCCAAGCCCGACACGACCGACTGGCAGCGTCGCATCGCCGGCTGGCGCGCGGTGAAGTGTCTCGATTTCCCCGAGAACGACCCGAACGAGATCATGCCGCAGCGCGCGATCCGGGCGCTGTTCGACGCGACTCAAGCCCAGTCACCGATCATCACGACCGAGGTTGGCCAGCACCAGATGTGGGCCGCGCAGCATTTCGGGTTCGAGAAGCCGAACAAGTGGCTGACCAGCGGTGGTCTCGGCACGATGGGGTACGGACTGCCTGCCGCGATCGGCGCGCAGCTCGGCAACCCGAACGCCCTGGTGATCGACATCGCCGGCGAGGCCTCGATCCAGATGAACATCCAGGAGCTGGCCACCGCGTCGCAATACCGGTTGCCGGTGAAGATCTTCATCCTCAACAACCAGTATATGGGCATGGTCCGCCAGTGGCAGGAGCTCACCTATGAGAGCCGCTATGCCGAGAGCTATTCGGATTCGCTGCCCGATTTCGTCAAGCTCGGCGAGGCGTATGGCTGGAAGGGTATTCTGATCGAGACGCGCGACCAGCTCGACAGCGGGATCGCCGAGATGCTCGCCTATGACGGCCCGGTGATCGTCGATTGCCGCGTGTCGCAGCTGACGAATTGCTTCCCGATGATCCCGTCTGGCGCGGCGCATACCGACATGATCCTGCAGGCGAACGAAGTGTCCGGCACGATGGACGACGAAGCGAAGGCGCTGGTTTAAGATGCACATTTCCCAGGAAAAGGCCGAGCGGCATACGCTCGCCGTCATCGTCGACAACGAACCGGGCATCCTCGCCCGGATCGCCGGCCTGTTCACCGCGCGCGGCTATAATATCGAGAGCCTGACGGTGTCGGAGATCACTGCGGACAAGTCGGTCAGCCGGATCACCATCGTTACCAGCGCTTCGCCGGCGACGATGGAGCAGATCATCGCTCAGCTCGACCGGCTGGTGCCGGTGCACAAGGTCACCGACCTCACCGCACAGGGCGCGCACGTCGAGCGCGAGCTGGCGCTGGTGAAGGTGCGCGGCACCGGCGACCACCGGATCGAGGCGCTGCGCCTCGCCGACGTCTACCGCGCGCGCGTGGTCGATGCGACGACGTCGAGCTTCGTGTTCGAGGTCACCGGCGGGATCGACAAGATCGACAAGTTCGTCGAACTTATGGGTGAAGTCGGTCTGATCGAAGTAGCCCGAACCGGCATAGTCGCGATCGCCCGCGGCAAAGAGCCAGCCTGAATTACTGCGTCATCCTGACGAAAGTCAGGACCCAGAGCCACGATCGGCACCGCCTGGAACCCTGGGTTCCGGCGTCCGCCGGAATGACGAAAGAAGGAAGAATCCAATGCGTGTGTATTACGATCGCGACGCCGACCTGAACCTCATCACCGACAAGAAGATCGCGATCGTCGGTTACGGCTCGCAGGGCCATGCGCACGCGCAGAACCTCCGCGATTCGGGCGTCAAGGACGTCGCAATCGCACTCCGCGAGGGCTCCGCCACCGCGAAGAAGGCGATCGAGGCGGGCTTCGCGGTCAAGTCGAACAAGGAAGCCGCAGCCTGGGCCGACATCGTCATGATCCTCGCGCCCGACGAGCATCAGGCGGCGATCTACGCTGCCGACCTGCATGACGACCTCAAGCAGGGTGCGACGATCGCCTTCGCGCACGGCCTCAACGTGCATTTCGGCCTGATCGAGCCGCGCGCCGATCTCGACGTCATCATGATCGCGCCCAAAGGCCCCGGCCACACCGTGCGCAGCGAATATGTCCGCGGCGGCGGCGTCCCCTGCCTGATCGCGATCGACCAGGACAAGTCCGGCAACGCGCATGACATCGCGCTCGCTTACGCCAGCGGCGTCGGCGGCGGTCGTTCGGGGATCATCGAGACCAACTTCCGCGAGGAATGCGAGACCGACCTGTTCGGCGAGCAGGCCGTGCTGTGCGGCGGCATCACCCACCTGATCCAGGCCGGGTTCGAGACGCTGGTCGAAGCCGGCTACGCGCCGGAGATGGCGTATTTCGAGTGCCTGCACGAGACCAAGCTGATCGTCGACCTGCTGTATGAGGGTGGCATCGCCAACATGCGCTACTCGATCTCGAACACGGCAGAGTATGGCGACATCACGACGGGTCCGCGGATCATCACGTCGGAGACCAAGGCCGAGATGAAGCGCGTCCTCGCCGACATCCAGTCGGGGCGGTTCGTGAAGAACTTCATCCTCGACAACCGTGCGGGGCAGCCGGAACTGAAGGCGGCTCGCAAGCAGGCGCTGGCGCATCCAATCGAGAAGATCGGGTCGGAGTTGCGTGGGATGATGCCTTGGATTGGGAAGAATGCTCTCGTTGACAAGGCGAAGAACTGACGCGGGCGCGCGTTAGCGCGTGAGCGCGGCCGGCACGACGGAGCCTGCCCATAGGGCACGGCTTCGCCGGGGCCGACGGGCTGGCGTTCCCGCACGCTCCACACCACCCCGGCGAAGGCCGGGGCCCAATTGGGAAGGTTCGAGTAACGGAACGCTGTCTTCCGTTAGCGACGTCCCCAATTGGGCCCCGGCCTTCGCCGGGGTGGTGGTGTAAGGTAAGGGCGTTCTCCCTTACTGTTCCCTCGCGAACGCGGGGGCCCAGGATCTCGGGCGGTGATCGGGGTTTAGCTGGGCCCCCGCTTCCGCGGGGGAACGAGAGCTGGCGGTGCACTCTACCGGAAACGCGAGCGCCCCCCCACCGACCCAATTCCGAAACACAGCGTTGGCATAACGTCGTTTGACGCGCCCGCCCCGCTCGGCCAGCATCGCGCGTCAAACAGGAGACCCCGCATGCGCCTAGTCCTAGCCACGATCCTCGCCCTTACCGCCGCGCCCGTACTGGCCCAGACCGCAGGCGTCCCCGGCGCCCCCGTCAAGGCACGCGTTGCCGCCGGCACCTACGCCGTCGACCCCAACCACACGCAGGTGACGTGGGCCGTCAACCACATGGGCTTCTCGATGCTCGAAGGGCAGCTTGGCGCGTCGGGGGGCAGCATCACGATCGATCCTGCCAAGCCGAACGCGACCAAGGTCGAAGTGAATTTTGCGATCGATCAGCTCTCGGTTACCTCGGCACCGTTCGCGAACCATCTGAAGTCGAAGGACTTCTTCGACGCCGCGACCTACCCGACCGCCAAGTTCGTCTCGACCAAGGTCGTCGCGACCGGCGACAAGGCGACGATCACCGGCGACCTCACGCTCAAGGGCGTCACCAAGCCGGTCGTGCTCCAGGCGACATTCATCGGCGCCGGCGCGAACCCGATGAACAAGAAGCTCAACTTCGGCTTCCGCGCGACGACCTCGATCAAGCGTAGCGACTTCAATATCGGCGCTTACGCTCCGGTCGTGTCGGATAAGGTCGATCTGACGATCAACGCTGCGTTCTCCGCGCAATAATCTGTCAAAAATTCCTATCGCGCTGGACACGGGACGTGTCCGCGCGATAGGACGACATTAATGACGCACGGCCGCCTCCTGCTGCTCCGACTTACGCGCCCTTAGGCGCGCCGATCGTTTGCGCGGTGGCCATGCCCCGCGCCTCGCGCCTAAGGGCTGACCCGAACGCTCCCGACGATACGAGAGACACGAGCCATGCTGCGCGACCCATCGACCAAATACCGTCCCTTCCCGCAAGTCGACCTGCCCGACCGCCAATGGCCGTCGAAGACCATCGTCAAACCGCCGCGCTGGCTGTCGACCGATCTGCGCGACGGCAACCAGGCGCTGATCGACCCGATGGACGCGGAAAAGAAGACGCGCTTCTTCGACCTGCTCTGCAAGGTTGGGTTGAAGGAGATCGAGGTCGGATTCCCGAGTGCGGGTGCGACCGAGTTCGACTTCATCTCGGGCCTCGTGAAGACCGGGCGGATCCCTGACGACGTTTCGATCCAGGTGCTGACCCAGTCGCGCCGCGACCTGATCGAGACGAGCTTTGCCAGCCTGGTCGGCGCGAAGACCGCGATCGTGCATCTCTACAACGCCGTCTCGCCGGCGTGGCGCAAGATCGTGTTCGGGATGGACCGCACGCAGGTGAAGCAGATCGCTGTGGACGGCGCCAAGGTGCTGCGCGACGAAGCCGCCAAGCAGCCCAACGTCCGCTGGCAGTTCGAATATTCGCCGGAAACCTTCTCGACCGCCGAACTCGATTTCAGCCTTGAGGTCTGCGAGGCGGTAATGGACGTCCTCATGCCGACGCCCGAGAATCCGATCATCTTCAACCTGCCCGCCACCGTCGAGTGCGCGACGCCGAACATCTACGCCGACCAGATCGAGTGGTTCGGGCGCAACATCCGCAATCGCGACGCGGTGGCGATCTCGCTGCACACGCATAACGACCGCGGTACTGGCGTCGCGGCGGCGGAGCTCGGCATGATGGCGGGCGCGGACCGCGTCGAGGGCTGCCTGCTCGGCAATGGCGAGCGCACCGGCAATTGTGATCTCGTGACCGTCGCGCTCAACATGTACACGCAGGGCGTCGACCCGAAGCTCGACCTGTCGGACATCGACGGCGTCGTGAACACGGTCAATTACTGCACCAATATCCCCGTCCACCCGCGCACGCCCTATGCCGGCGACCTGGTCTTCACCGCGTTTTCGGGCTCGCATCAGGACGCGATCAAGAAGGGCTTCGCGGCGCAGGAGGCGAAGAACGACACGCTGTGGGAGGTGCCGTACCTCCCGATCGACCCCGCCGATCTGGGCCGCAGCTACGAGGCGGTGATCCGTGTCAATTCGCAGTCGGGCAAGGGCGGCGTCGCCTGGGTGATCGAGCAGGACAAGGGCTTGAAGCTGCCCAAACGGTTGCAGGCGGACTTCAGCCGGCACGTGCAGGCTTATGCCGACGAGACCAGTCGCGAGTTGAACGCGGCGGATATCTGGGGCTTGTTCGAGCGGACCTACATGCCGCAGGCCGACGACCGGGTGGAACTGCGCGACTATGAGGAGAGCGGTGCGTCAGGGCAGCGCGTGTTCATCGGCCGCGTCGCGATCGATGGCGAGGAGCGGTCGATCTCCGGACGCGGCAATGGGCTGATCTCGGGCGTGATCGCCGCGATCGCGGAGTCGACCGGGCCTACGCTCGACGTGGTCGACTACAACGAGCATGCGATCGGCCACGGCGCAGATGCGCAGGCGGCGGCGTATGTCGAATGCCGGACGGCCGAGGGCAAGACGGTGTTCGGCGTCGGCATGGACAGCGACATCGCGACGGCGTCGGTGCGTGCGGTCCTGAGCGCCGCCAATCGCGCCTGACCTTCGAAAGTACGGCCACCGGCTCAACCGGTGGCCGTTTTTCCTTACGCCAGCTTCGCCAGCAACGCCTGTGCCGCCTTTGCTGACGAGGCGGGGTTCTGGCCGGTGATCAGCAGGCCGTCCTCGACCACGTACACGCCCCAGTCGGCGGTCTTGGAATATGTGCCGCCCTTCTGCTGCAGCATGTCCTCGACCAGGAACGGTACGACATCGCTGAGCGCGACCGCGGCTTCTTCGGTGTTGGTGAAGCCGGTGACGGTCTTTCCCTTCACGAGCGGCGCACCATCGGCGGCCCTCACGTCGCGCAGCACGCCGGGTGCGTGACAGACGAGGGCGACGGGCTTGCCTGCGCCGATCGCGTCCTCGATCAGCGCGATCGATGCTGGATCGTTGGCGAGATCCCAGAGCGGTCCGTGCCCACCCGGATAGAACACCGCGTCATAGTCCGCGATCCGCATCTCGGACAGTTTGCGCGTGTCGGCGAGCGCCGCGGTGGCCTTTGCATCGCCCTCGAAACGCCGGGTCGCATCTGTCTGCGCGTCGGGCTTGGCGCTGCTTGGGTCGAGCGGCGGCTGGCCACCGGCCGGCGACGCTAGCGTGATGTCCGCACCCGCATCCTTGAACACGTAATAGGGCGCGGCGAGTTCCTCGAGCCAAAAGCCCGTCTTGCGGCCGGTATCGCCGAGATCGGCGTGCGAGGTGAGGACGACGAGAATTTTCAACTTTGGTCTCCGGATCGGGTTCGTGGAGAGAGAACGAACCGGCTCTAGGATCGGCACCTTCCGACTGTGAAACCAAATGCGTCCGGTCGAAGGACTATCGCTCCCGCACGATGCGGCAGCCGATCGCGGCATCGGGGTAGACGTCGGTCTTCATCGTCTCGATCTCGACCCGCCGCACCCGCTCGTCCGCCAGACACAGCGCGGCGATCGCCTCGCAAAGCGTTTCCTGCAAGGCGAACGGGCGCTCCGCTACCATCGCCAGGATGCCTGAACGGACGAAGTCGTAATCGAGCACTTCCCCGATCGCGTCTTCGCCAAGCGGCCCCGGATACACGACCGTCATCTCGACCGAAACGACCACGCGTTGTGGCGCGACCTCGTGCGGGTGGATGCCGAGCCGCATCATGACCTCGAGCCCGTCGAGGATCGTCGTGAACTCAGCCATGTCGTCCCTCAAACATCACGTCGCCGTCGCGCGTCAGAAACCGTTGTCCGCAGTCGACGAACACATTCTGCCCTGTCACGCCCCTTGCTGTCAGCAGCCACGCGACCGCATCCGCGACCGCCTCGGCCCCGACCGGACGCTTGAGCAAATTGTCGCTCGCCACCTCCGCGAACTCGTCCTCGCTCTGGTCTCCGCTCGGCAAGGTCAGCCCCGGCGATACCGCGTTGACCGAGATGCGCGGTCCGAGCGCCTGTGCGAGCATCGTCGTCGCCCCCTCCAGCGCGATCTTGCCGCAACTGTACGAAAAGAAGTCCGGGTTGAGGTTCGCCACCTTCTGGTCGAGCACATTGACCACCGCGCCGTCCGCGACGTCGTCCTGCGACGCGAGCGCGGACGCGAGCAACACCGGCGCGCCGCAATTGATCGCGCCGAGTTCGGCGAACAGCATCGGATCGACGGTAGGCGGTCGGTCGAACTCGAACTTGGACGCGCAGTTCACTAGCCCGTCGATCGCCCCGCCGATTGCCGACCGTGCGGCTGCAAACAGGTCGCCGATCGTGCCTAGATCGCTCAGGTCCCCAGGCACCGCAGCAGCACGCCCTCCCCCGTCGACGATCTCCGCCACCAGCGCGGCCGCCTCGTCGGGAGAATGTCCCTGATGCACGACCACGGCATGCCCGTCGGCAGCCAGCCGCCGGACGATCGCCGCACCCAACCGCTTCGCCCCGCCCGTCACCAGGACGGTTCGCATCAAACGCCGCGCCCCATCAAGGCCAGCACTTCCTTGCGGCTGCGCTCGTCGTCGCGGAACACGCCCATCATCCGGCTGGTGACCATCGTCACGCCCGGCGTGCGGACACCGCGCGCGGTCATGCAGGCATGGCTCGCCTCGATCACCACCGCGACGCCCTGCGGCTTCAGATTGTCCCAGATGCAGTCCGCCACTTCCGCGGTCAGCCGCTCCTGCACCTGGAGCCGCCGCGCGAAGCCGTGCAGCACGCGCGCGAGCTTCGAGATGCCAACGACATGATTGCGCGGCAGGTAGGCGATGTGCGCCTTGCCGATGATCGGCGCCATGTGATGCTCGCAATGCGACTGGAACGGGATGTCCTTCAGCAGGACGATCTCGTCATACCCGCCGACCTCCTCGAACACGCGTTCGAGATGTTTCGCCGGATCGTCGCCATAGCCCGCGCAATATTCCTTCCACGCACGTGCAACACGACGCGGCGTGTCTAGCAGCCCCTCGCGGGTCGGATCGTCGCCCGCCCAGCGGATCAGCGTACGGATCGCCGACGCTACGTCTTCGGGCACAATCACCTTGCCGTCGGGACCGAGTACATCTCCATCAACCGACCGCTCCTCGGCCCCGTTCAGTTCATCCCGCATCGCAACACCCTTTGTCAGCATACCCAAACATCAGAACATGGGTCCTCTTTTGCAACTGTTTCATTTGAGCAACGCGCCATAAATCCAAGTAATCCAGGCTTCAAAATGCGTTGACGCTAGATCGTTTTCGTCGTTACTTCGCCATACCTGAAAAACTAAATCGTGAATCGGCACAGACCGGCACGATCGGGGAGAGGACTGACATGGCCAAGTTCGAATTGCTCGCCGCCTCGGCGATGATACTCCTGTCGATTGCGCCGGCAATGGCTCAGACGACCACCACATCGGCTGAAAACCCCGGCCCCACCAATGGCCCCGGGCAAGAGGCGCCATCCACGCCCGGCACATCGACGCAGACCACGCCCGCCGATACCGCGGCCAGTGCCTATGCGTCGCAGGATATCGTGGTTACCGCGCAACGCCAATCGCAACGTTTGCAGGATGTTCCGATTGCAGTGAGCGCTTTTACCGCGGACACGATCTCGAAGCAGCAGATCGTCAACCCGAGTGCGCTCCAGCAGACGCTGCCCAACGTCACCTTCACCAAGACCAATTTCACCACGTCGAGCTTCACGATCCGCGGCATCGGCGACCTCTGCGTCGGCGCGACCTGCGACCAGGCGACCGCGATCCACGTCAACGACATGCCGCTGGTCACCACGCGACTGTTCGAAAGCGAGTTCTTCGATCTCGAGCGGATCGAGGTCCTGCGCGGGCCGCAGGGTACGTTGTTCGGCCGCAACGCGACCTCGGGCGTGGTCAACTTCATCACCGCCAAGCCCGACCTGTCGGGGGTCCATGCCTCCGCCGAGGCCGAGTACGGCAATTACGATTCGAAGCGCGCCCGCGCGATGATCAACCTGCCCTTCACCGATACGCTCGGCATCCGCGTCGCGGGCACGTATCTCAATCGCGACGGCTATACCAAGAACACCTATGACAATTCGAAAATCGACGGACGCGACCTGTATTCGATCCGTGGCACGTTGTCGTGGGAGCCGACCAACGATACCCGTGTTGACCTGATCGGCTATTATTTCCGCGAGAAGGACAATCGCAGCCGCATCCAGAAGCAGCTCTGCCACCGCGATCCGACCGGCATCCTGGGCTGCCTTCCCGATCGGCTGGCCAACGAGACGCCGAACGGCAACTCGACGCTGGCCGCGACGCTCGCATCCACCCAATATTTCGGGATCGCCGGCACGCAGCTCGGGCATCCGGAGATTGCCGCGATCGGCCTGCAAAACCTGTATGCGACCGACACCTATGCCGGGGTCGTCAATCCCGGCGACGTCCGCACCGTCCGGATCGATTCCAACCCGACCTATTTCGCCGAGGAAGAGCAGTACACGGCCAAGATCTTCCATGATTTCGGTCCGGTTTCGTTCAACTTCACGGGCGGGTTCTCACGCAACACGGTCGACAGCACGACCGACTTCAACCTCGCAGTCGAGAACCCACTCGCGGCCAATGTCGGCCTGAACACGCTGAACGCGATCGGCCGCCCCGGCGTGGTGATCCCGCTGCCCGGCGGCGCGCTGGTCAACACCGGCTATCTCAATGGCGTCCGTTCCGTGCTGATCCCCAATGGCCCGGCCGGCGGCGCGTGCCAGTCGGGTGCCGATACGAACAATGTCGGCGTGTTCGGCGGCAACGGCATCGGCTGTTATGCGCAGAGCCTCGACGTCGATCGCTCGCGCCAGGTAAACCGGCAATATTCGGCCGAGGCGCATATCGACAGTTCGTTCGACGGCATGTTCAACTTCCTGCTCGGCGGCATCTATGTGGACTCGCGCAGCCAGAACACCGACTATTTCGTCAACGCGTTCGGGCTTGATTACGCATCGGGCGTGCTCGGCGCAGCCAGCTCAGCGGCGATCCCGGGCGTCAACGGCAACGCGTTCCTCGCGACGCCGTTCTACCGCAACGACGGTGACGATTTCCGCCTGAAATCCTACGGGATCTTCGGCGAGACCTATTTCGAGTTCAACGACAAGCTGAAGCTGACGCTCGGCCTGCGCTACAATCACGACGAGAAGGACGTGAAGGCGCGCAACATCACGTTGAACGTGCTCACCCCGATCGGCGCGTCGAACATGACGCAGGGGCTGAACTACACCACCACCGACTTCGACTCCACGCGCGCCGGGGTGCAGGAATATGCGCTCGACAAGGTCAGCTTCTCGCGGCTGACGGGGCGTGCGGTGATCGACTACAAGATCTCGCCCGACAATCTGATCTACGCGTCCTACTCGCGCGGCTACAAGTCGGGCGGCATCAATCCGCCCTTGCCCGCGACCTTCTCGGTGCCGACCACCTTCACGCCCGAGAAGATCGACTCGTTCGAGATCGGCTCGAAGAATACGTTCGGTAACGGCGCGTTGCGGCTCAACGTCACGGGCTTCTACTACAAGTACAAGCAGTTGCAGCTGAGCCGGATCGTCGCGCGGACCGCGGTCAACGACAATGTCGACGCCAATGTCTACGGCGTCGAGGCGGAAGCGATCCTCAGCCCGATCCCCGCGTTCGTCGTCAACATGAACGCGAGCTACCTCCACAGCGAGGTGTCGGCGGACAAGTTCCTGGTCAATCCGCGCGATCCGTCGGGCGGCCGCTCCGACGCGGTGATCATCAAGGACCTGCAAAGCGCCGCCAACTGCGCGGTCGTGCCGACCACCGCGGGCAATATCGTCGGCGTGAACACCTATGTCGCCGCGGTGAACTCAGGTCTCGGCCTGCGCGGACCCGTGTCGATCCCGTCGACCAACACGACCGGCGCGTACAGCCTTTGCTCGGTTCTCGCCGCGACCGCGGCCAATCCACCGGCGCCACTCCGTGCGCTGTTCGGTGTGCCGACCGGTGCGCTGCCGTACAGCGTCATCGACGGCGTCGGAGTCAACATCCGCGGCGGCAAGCTGCCCCAAGCACCGACCTACAAATTCTCGGCGGGCGCGCAGTACACGATCGGGTTCGGCAATGGCATGTCGATCGTGCCCCGCGTGGATCTCAACTACACCGGCGGCTTCACCGCATCGATCTTCAACCAGTTGGTTGACCGCGTGCAGGGCTATGAGGTGGTCAACGCGCAGGTGCAGTTGAACGGCGCCGACGACCGCTGGTTCCTGCGCGGCTTCGTGCAGAATTTGACGAACAATGACTCGATCACGGGGCAGGCGGTCGGCGACCAGTCGTCGGGGCTGTTTACGAATATCTTCACGATCGACCCGCGGCGGTATGGGATTGCGGCTGGGTTCAAGTTCTGAGGGGGGGCTGAAGCGATCCTCCCCCGCCAGGGGGAGGTGGCGCTGAAGGCGTCGGAGGGGGCGGACACGGAGCAGAGGTGTGCGCGCGTGCCTCCCCATCCATCTGGCAAGTGCCAGCCACCTCCCCCTAGCGGGGGAGGATTTCAAGGCGCCCTCCCCCCTCGCAAAGGCGGGGACGCTGACCTGGCTCCTGCCTGCGTGGCAGAACCGGGAAGAGTAAGGTCGCGTACGACCAACAACCCTCAATAGTTCGAAGGGGAGAGCCCCCAACTTGCTCCCCTTCCTGGAAGGGAGGGGGAAGATAGCAGATGCCCGTCCTTACCGACGAGGGGAGCCGGTCACTTCAGGCGCTCGGCGTGCCACGCCACATGATCCGCCATGAAGGTCGAGATGAAGTTGTAGCTGTGGTCATACCCAGGCTGCATCCGTAGCGTCAGATCGATCCCTGCCGCCTTGCAAGCCGCTGCCAGCAACTCAGGCTTCAACTGCTCCGCCAGAAAGCCGTCGGCATCGCCTTGGTCTACCAGGACCTCTTCCACCCGCGCGCCATCTTCGATCAACGCACACGCGTCATACGCCCGCCACGCCGTCCGGTCCGCCCCGAGATATCCGCCAAGCGCCTTCTCGCCCCACGGGCACTGCAACGGCGCCACGATCGGCGCGAACGCCGACACGCAACGGAACCGGTCCGGGTTGCGGAGCGCGATCGTCAGCGCGCCGTGGCCACCCATCGAGTGGCCGAATATCCCCTGCCGCGCCATATCTGCCATCGGAAATTCCGCGCCGATCAGCGCTGGCAGTTCGTCCTCGACATACGACCGCGTCCGGAAGTTATTCGCCCAAGGCTGTTCGGTCGCATCGACATAGAAGCCCGCGCCCTTGCCGAAGTCGTACGCCTCGTCATCCGGCACGTCGTCCCCGCGCGGCGACGTATCCGGCGCGACCAGGATCACGCCCAGTTCTGAACACGCGCGCCGATACTCGCCCTTGTCCATGACGTTGGCGTGGCTGCAGGTCAGCCCCGACAGGAACCACAGCACCGGCAACCGCGCGCCCTCGTCATGCGGCGGCACGTAGACCGCGAAGGTCATGTCGGTGCCGGTCGCGGTCGAGGCGTGGCGGTAGACGCCCTGCGTGCCGCCATAGGCCTTGCTGGTGGAAACGGTCTCCATCACGCGACCCGGTGCGCGGCGCAAAGCTTGTTGCCCGACGGGTCGCGCAGATAGGCGAGATACAGCGTTCGAGCGGCGGTACCCTGGCGGATACCGGGGGGATCCTCGCAGGCGGTGCCGCCGTTCGCGAGGCCAGCGGCGTGCCACGCATCGGCGGCCTCGGGCGACGCGGCGACGAAGCCCATCGTGCTGCCGTTGCCATGGCTCGCCGGCTGCCCGTCGATCGGCTGGGTCAGCAGGAAGCGGCCGCCGGCGTGCGCATAGACCACCCTCCCCCATTCATCGACGACGCCTTCGGGTACGCCGAGCGCACCCAACGCCGCGTCATAGAACGTCTTCGACGCGGCGATATCGTCAGCGCCGAGCATGATATGACTGAACATGGACCGCCTCTCAGTAGATCACGACGGAGCGGATGCTCTCGCCGGCATGCATCAGGTCGAAGCCCTTGTTGATCTCGTCGAGCGTCAGGCGGTGCGTGATCATCGGGTCGATCTCGATCATGCCGTTCATGTACCAGTCGACGATCTTCGGGGTATCGGTGCGCCCGCGCGCGCCGCCGAACGCGGTGCCGCGCCAGTTGCGCCCGGTGACGAGCTGGAACGGCCGCGTCGAGATCTCCTTGCCCGCCTCGGCCACCCCGATCACGATCGAAGTGCCCCAGCCGCGGTGGCACGCCTCGAGCGCCTGCCGCATCACCGTCGTGTTGCCGGTCGCGTCGAACGTATAGTCCGCGCCGCCATCGGTCAGCGCGACGATGTGCTGGACGATATCGCCCACATCCTTGGGGTTGGCGAAGTGTGTCATGCCGAAGCGCCGGCCCCATTCCTCGCGGTCCGGGTTGATGTCGACGCCGACGATCATTCCTGCGCCGGCCAGCCGTGCGCCCTGGATGACGTTGAGCCCGATCCCGCCGAGTCCGAACACGACGACCGTGTCGCCTGGCTGGACCTTCGCCGTATGCACCACCGCGCCGACCCCGGTCGTCACGCCGCAGCCGACATAGCACGAGGTATCGAACGGCGCGTCCTCACGGATCTTCGCCACCGCGATCTCGGGCAGCACGGTGAAGTTCGAGAAGGTCGAGCAGCCCATGTAATGGAAGATCGGCTGCCCCTTGTAGCTGAACCGCGTCGTGCCGTCGGGCATCAGCCCCTTGCCCTGCGTCGCGCGGATCGCGGTGCACAGGTTCGTCTTCTGGCTGAGGCACGACTTACACTGGCGGCATTCGGGGGTGTAGAGCGGGATGACGTGATCGCCGACCGCAACGCTGGTCACACCTGCGCCGATCTCGCGAACGATGCCGGCGCCCTCATGGCCCAGCACGCTCGGAAACAACCCTTCCGAATCAAGCCCGTCGAGCGTGTACGCGTCGGTATGGCAGATGCCCGTCGCCATGATTTCGACGAGGACTTCGCCGAATTTCGGTCCTTCGAGGTCGAGTTCGACGATCTCGAGCGGTTTTTTTGCCTCGAAGGCTACGGCGGCGCGGGTCTTCATGGGTGGGTCTCCTTGATTGCCGCCCTGATGCCCCCAGCGCCCCGCCTCCGCAACCCGCGGACGATGCAACCAATCCGCTCGTGCGGCGCTTGATCCTTTCAAATCAAGGAGATGGCGCGATGAAGGATCCGAAGAAGGGCGACGAGGTCACCTGGAAATCGCACGGCGGCGAGGCGCACGGCACGGTCGAAAAGAAGCAGACCAGCGACACGAAGATCAAGGGCCACACCGTCAAGGCGTCCGAGGAGGAGCCCCAGTTCATCGTAAGGAGTGACAAGGGCGGCAAGGCAGCGCACAAGGCGGACGCGCTCACCAAGGCGTGACCACGCGCGCAGTGCCTAACGCACGTGCGCAACAGGAAGGAATGCTTATGGCTACAGCTCCCAAGACCGGCGGCATCCACGCCCCCGTCCAGCCTTCTCCCGAGCTCGGCGAGATCGTCGGCAACGACAAGCTCCCGCGCAGCGAAGTGATCAGCAAGGTCTGGGTCTACATCAAGGCCCACAACCTGCAGAACCCCGAGAACAAGCGCGAGATTCTGGCTGACGAGAAGCTGAAGAAGGTCTTCGGGCGTGACAAGTGCACGATGTTCGAGATGAACAAGTACATCTCGCAGCACGTCAAGGCCTAACCGCCCGCACTGCACGGCAAGCGGCGACGGGGCATCGTAAGCGATACCCGTCGCCCTTGATCGGACCCCACCGAGGGTTTGAACTATCGAAATATTGCCGTCGCCCGAATGCTATCGGGCACGACTGGACGCCAGCCCAAAGCTTGATCGTCCCACCCGACCGGCGTATTGCGCCGACCGATGCCCCCGTAGCTCAGCCGGATAGAGCGACGGTTTCCTAAACCGTAGGCCGCGTGTTCAAATCTCGCCGGGGGCACCACCACGCGCCTAAAATCCGATCGCCTGGCGATCGAGCTCGAAATCTCGAGCTACGGAATTCCGACTAGCGGCTTTCAGGACCGCGTCGATCTAACCCGAAAATCATCCGCAACAGCGCTTGGACTTGACCCCGGATCCGCACCGGCATGGATCGTTCCGGCCGATCTTCGTAGCCGTCGGCGGGAGCGCTGTCATCGAGCCAGGCTCGCCGGCGCGGAGGCGCGCCGCGTACAGCCGCACGATGCTGTCGTTCAGATCAGCCAGCGCCCGATCGTTGACGACGTTGATCTCGATACTGTCGAGAGGGCTTTCGTCATGCGCGATCGCGATCAGGGACGACAGGCGTGCCAGCGCGTCGGCGGCGTCGTGGTCTGCCCCGGCGGCAAGCATCGCCCAACTGTCGGGACGCAACGCCATCGCCTCGGAAAAACCGTCGACCCACAGCTCCCAGAGCACCTCGCCATTGCGTTCGTCGACGTCGAAGATCGGCTGAGGCTTGCCGCGGCCCAGATCGCGGACGATCTCGGTGCAGCGCGCCGTTACCGCATCGACGAACCACTGGACGTCGGCGGGATCCTCGAAGGGCGCGGTCTCGCCGTCATCGATACCCCATATACCTTGCAGCCATTCGCTCGGCGGAATTCGGTCCGGGCCGACGACGATGCCGGTGAGGAAGCCGTCCAGTTCGGTGAGCAGCATCGGCTCGTCGAGAGGAAGATCGGCAAGCGCTCCGTCGAGCCGACGGAAGCGGGAAGGAAAGTGTCTCATTCGTTTCGATCAATTACGCTGGAAAAGAGGCGTGCATCATAGCGCGAACCACCTCGGCTACTAGCGCCGAGTAGGCCGACGGTGCCGATCGCAGGCACGGCAAAGTGCGGTGTCGAGGCGCGTGCGCATAGCCGTTGACGGCCGATGCGGACCCTTTAGACCGTGGCTATGGGCGCGGCGGGTAAGAGGTCGTCCGATCCGGGCGAGAGGGCGACGATCCTCCGGACGCTGGTCGAGACGTATAGCCGACCGCTGAGCCGGTACTTCAATCGGCGCGTGGCGGCGTCGCACGACGTTCCCGACCTGGTGCAGGAGGTGTTCCTGCGGCTCAGCCGGCTGGCGGACCCGAACGACATTCGCCAACACGACAGCTTCATCTTCGTGACCGCCGCCAACGTCCTCAAGGATCAGGCGCGCCGAAACCGGGGGCGCGGCGCCGGGTTGTCCGATCCGATCGACGATCTTTCCATCGAAAGTTCGGATTTCGCGCCGGACCGCGTCTTGGAGAGTAGGCATATCGCCGACGCGCTGCGTCGTGCGCTTGCCGAACTGCCCGAACGGACGCGCGACGTGTTCGTGCTCAGGATGCTGGAGGGATTGAAGATGGCCGATGTCGCGCACGCCATGGCGATCTCGACGCGCGCCGCGGAAAAGCATCAGGCGCGCGCGTTGGCGCATGTCGCGGAACGGCTGAAGGACTGGCGACGGTGACCGATCCCGCGATGATCGAAGCGGCGGAATGGGCCGAGCAGCTCGACCGCGACTGTGACGGCACGACGCGTACACGGTTCGACGACTGGCATGCGCGGCCCGGCCACGCAGCAGCGTGGGCGGCGGTATCCGACGCGCGCGCGACCAGCGCGACGCTCGCGGACCATCCCGACATGCTGGTGCTGCGGCACGCCGCGGTGGCGCGAGCGGCGCTGGGTCGCGAGCCGCCACGGGTCGCGCCGTGGATGCTGGCCGCGGCCGCCTGCGCCGCAGTGGTCGCGCCGTTGACGCTCTGGCGCTTCGCCGACGATGCGCCCGCCGCGCGGATCGCCGAGACACCGGTGTACCGGACGGCAACCGGTCAGCGCCTCATGGTCACGCTGACCGATGGATCACGCCTGACGCTCGATACCGATAGCCGGGTTCGGATGGCGTACACCGCCAGCGAACGGCGTCTGGTGCTGGAACGCGGACAGGCGCTGTTCGAGGTCGCGAAGCACCAGCGCCGCCCGTTCGTCGTGACCGCCGGTGCGCAATCGGTCACCGCGCACGGCACCGCGTTCGACGTGCGGTTCGATCCGCATGCGGTGCAGGTCGCGCTGGTCGAGGGGCTGGTGAGCGTCGCCACCAAGGGCGTGCACGGCAAGCCCGTCGCGATGGTACCGGACGACGTCCTCACCGCGTCGGTTGGGGGCGTATCGGTGCAGCACATACCCGGTCGTGCGCTCGCGCTGTCGAGCTGGAGCGAAGGCCGGCTCGTGTTCGAGGACGAGACCTTGCGCCAGGCGGTCGCCGAGATGAACCGCTACGGCGCCCCGCAGATCGTGATCACCGACGCAGAGGCAGGGCGGTTGCGGATCAGCGGTGCGTTCCGGACGGGCGAGGTGCAGCCGTTCCTCGATGCGCTCGAAATGGGCTTTCCGGTCACGGTCGACCGGCACGCGAACGGCGGCATAACGATCGCCTCGAAAAAATAATCGACCCGACGGTATAAAGGCGGTTCGGGTTTTTCGAACGCACGCGTCTTTACCCTTGGATCGACCCCGGAAGAGGGATCGCACGAACAGGGAGGATTGCATGACATCCACAGGCAGGACCGTGCTGTTGCGCGGCATGATGATGACCGCTTTGGCACTCACCGCGGGCGGTATCCCGATCGGCGTGACCGCACAGGCTGCGGTCGGCGTGCGGATCGCGCGGCAGGACATGAGCACCGCGTTGCTCGCCTTCTCGCGCCAGAGCGGCAAGCAGATCCTGTTCTCCCCCAACCTCGTCCGTGGCAAGACCGCGCGTGCGGTCACCGGCCGGATGGACGTCGGCGATGCGCTGACCACGATCCTGAAGGGCTCGGGGCTCGGTCACCGCCTGACGCCAAGCGGCGCGTATCTGATCGTCGACGCGCAGGATCAGGCGGCAGGCACGACGCCGGCGGCGGTACAGGTCGCTCCGGCTCAGGCGCCCGCCGACCAGCCTGCCGCACAGGCTCCCGAGGAACCTGCCCCGGATATCGTCGTGATCGGCACTGCGGGCGCGGGCACGCGTCGGCAGGATGCGGCGTTCGCGGTCACCACGATCGACAGCACGATGGCGCAGCGGCTCGGCACCGCCAGCACCGCGGAAGTCCTCCGCGCGGTACCGGGCGTCAGTACCGAAAGCTCGGGCGGCAAAACCGGCGCGAACATCTTCGTGCGTGGCTATCCGTCGGGTGGCGATGCGGAATACGTCACTTTCCAGACGCAGGGCGTGCCGTTCTTCCCGCCGCCGACACTGTCGTTCCTGGAGAACACGCAGCTGATCCGGATCGACGAGACGATCCAGCGGGTCGAGGCGGTCCGCGGCGGCACCGGCGCACTTTTCTCGAACGGCCAGCCCGGCCTGACGGTCAACCTCGTCCAGCGCGAGGGCAAGCAGACGCCGGCCGGGTTGCTCAAGCTCAGCGGTACGGACTTCGGCGAGTTCCGCGTCGACAGCTATGTCTCCGGCCCGATCGACGACAGCACGACCTACATGCTCGGCGGCTATTACTCGACCTCGCGCGGCATTCGCGACGCGCAGTTCGAGGCGGAGCGTGGCGGCCAGATCACCGGCAACATCCGGCATGATTTCGACAAGGGCTCGATTCTGCTGTTCGGTCGCTATCTCGACGATCGCGGCCAGTGGCTGCTGCCGATCCCGGTCGTGCAGGACGGCGACAAGATCCGCGAATATGCCGGGTTCGATGCCGGCACTGGAACGCTGGTCGGGCGCGACACGCGGATCGGCGTGCGCAACGACGGCAGCCGGGTCGATCTGGCCGACGGGCGCAGCGCGAAGATCTACAATCTCGGCGGCAACTTCGACTATGAACTCGGCAGCGGAATCACGGTCCGCGATCGCGGCAGCTGGATGGAGGGCGATGCCGATACGATCGGTCTCGTCCCCGGCGGCACCCCGCCGATCACCGCCGCCGCCTATGCCGCCGGTCGGGGCGGAACGATCGGGTCGCTAACGTTCGCGACCGGCGGTGCTGCGGCGTCACCCAACCAGGCGGTCGTCGAGGCCGGGCTCTGGAGCGTCGAGAAGCACATCCAGGCGTTCGTCAACGATTTCGCGCTGGAGTGGAAGTCGGGCAGCAACACGCTGACCGGCGGCGTCTATTACACGCGCTACAAGTCGCGTGATCGGTGGAACCTCGGCAACAGCATGCTGCTCACCGCCGAGCCCAATGCGCGCCGGCTCAATCTGACGCTGGCGGACGGCCGGATCGTCACGCGCGACGGCTTTTCGGGCGGTTCGACGTTCAAGGTCAACGCGCGCTACACCGGTGAGGACGTCGCGGGCTATGCGGTCGACGAACTGCAGATCACCGACAAGCTGCGCGTCGATGGCGGCGTGCGCTGGCAGCACCACTCGGTAGATGGCACGCTCGAGAACCTCGCGGGCACGGTGCCGGCGGCGGGCGCGGACGGCAATCCGCTGACGCTGTACGACAATGGCGACGCGCAGTTGAACGGCACTTTCCGGACGATCCGCTATCGCGGCGACGCCTGGTCGTGGACCGGTGGCGTCAATTACGACCTGACCCGCCAGGTCGGCGCATTCGTCCGCTACAGCCGCGGCAACAGCTTCCCGTTCTTCGACAATCTGCGCGACGGCATCGACGTCGCGCCGCAGGTCGACAGCTATGAGGGCGGCGTGAAGGTCTCGACCGGGATCGCAAACCTGTACGCGACGGTGTTCCACAACACCTTCGACGGGCTCGCGACGACGGTCATCACCAGCGGTGCACCGATCGCGTCGGTCGGTGGCGCCAAGGCGACCGGTGTCGAGTTCGAAGGCCAATTGCGCCCGTTCGGCGGGTTCACGCTGAGCGGCTCGGCGACCTATCTCGACGCCAAGTACCGCGACTTCTTCACCGATGGCGGCCGGACCGATCTGACCGGCAACCGGGTGCAGCGCCAGCCGAAATGGCAGTGGCGCGTAACCCCCGCCTATGATCTCGAGCTTGGCGGCGATGCGAAGGCGGGTGTGTATGCGACGGTCGGCTATGTCGGCGACCGGTTCTCCGACGTCCAGAACGCTCAGGTCCTGCCGGGCTATTACAAGCTCGATGCGGGCGTCACGCTCGACGTCACCCGGCAGATCCAGTTCCAGGTGATCGGCGACAATCTGACCGACGAGATCGGGCTGACCGAGGGCAATCCGCGTACGCTCGGATCGCAGGGCAGCGGCACGATTTTGGCACGGCCGATCGTCGGTCGGTCGATCCGGTTCGCCGCCGCGTTCAAGTTTTGATAAGAGCTTAGGCGATCGATCCTGCCACGTCGGCGGGATCGATCGCTCTACCGGGATGGTCGCGACGTGATGAAAACCCTTTGCCGTTTTGCCGCTCTGGCCTCGGTCGCCGCGATGGCACCAGCGCAGACTGCCCCCTCCCCCATAGCGGTCCAGTCTCCGGCCGACGTTTACGGGCCGCTGTTTCGGGCCGTGCAGCAGGGCCATGTGTTCGCGGACGGCAAGACGTTCGTCGATGCCGTCCCCAAGCGTGCCGCCGAGGCGATCATGGCGGACTACGCCCGGGCGAAACCCGCCGGCCCCGCGCTGAAAGCATTCGTGCTCGCCAATTTCGTCGTGCCCGGCGAGAATGATCGCGGCTCGGGCGATCTCAGGACGCATGTCCGTACGCTCTGGACGCAGCTCGTACGCCAACCAGTCGCGCCGGTGGCGGGCAGCTCCGCGCTGCCGCTCCCTGCCCCCTATGTCGTGCCGGGCGGACGCTTCCGTGAGATCTATTACTGGGACAGTTATTTCACGATGCTGGGGCTGAAGGTCGATGGCCAACAGCCGCTCGTTGAATCGATGCTCGACGATTTCACCAGCTTGATCGAGCGGTACGGCCATATCCCGAACGGGACGCGGACCTATTATCTCAGCCGGTCGCAGCCGCCTTACTACGCACTGATGCTCGATCTATCGACCAACACCGACCCCGCGGTGGCCAAGCGCCGTCTGGCTGCTCTGCGGGCGGAACACGCGTTCTGGATGAAGGGCACGACCTGCCTGACCGGGAAGCCTGCCTGCCTCCGCGTGGTGCGGATGCCGGACGGGAGCATGCTGAACCGCTATTACGACGACCGCGACACGCCGCGTGACGAGTCCTATGCCGAGGACGTCGAGACTGCGGCGAAGGCTGCTCCCCGCCCCGCCGCCGACACGCAGCGCAACCTGCGTGCGGGTGCGGAGAGCGGGTGGGACTTCAGTTCGCGCTGGCTCCGCGATCCGAAGTCGCTCGCAACGGTCCACACCACCGACATCGTGCCCGTCGATCTCAACAGTCTTTTATGGGCGATGGAACGCCGCATCGCGGACGGCTGTCGTGTGGCTGACGACGCACCCTGCGCGGCTGCGTTCACGACGCTCGCGGCGAAGCGCAAGACCGCGATAGACCGCTACCTCTGGCAGGCGACGACCGCGCGTTATGCCGATTGGGACCTGTCGACGCGCAAGCCCACCGCCAGCATTAACGCCGCCATGCTGCACCCGCTGTTCGTCGGCCTCGCCTCGCCGGTGCAGGCGAAAGCGGTGGCCGCGACGGTGCGCAAGTCGCTGGTGGCGGAGGGTGGCCTGCGGACGACGACTCTGAACACTGGACAGCAATGGGACGAACCCAATGGCTGGGCGCCGCTGCAATGGGTGGCGATTACCGGGCTGGAGCGGAATGGCGAACCGGCGCTCGCCAAGGACATCGCCAAACGCTGGCTCGGAACGGTCGGCGCGGCCTATGCCGAAACCGGCAAGATGCTGGAGAAATACAATATCGAGCAACGAACCCCCGGCGGCGGCGGCGAATATCCGGTGCAGGACGGCTTCGGCTGGACCAACGGCGTGACCAGTGCGATCCTCGACCGCTATCCCGATCTAGCGCAGAAGGCGAAATAAGGCAGGCGCTAGCGAGCGTTCCAGCGGCAATGGTTGCTTACGGCACCCGGCGCCACATATGAACGTGCAATGCTCGACCCCGCTCCCGCCAGCCAGACCGACGTCGCCGACATGTTCACCCCGGATTTTGTCGTAATCGACGTCGAAACGGCGTGCTCGCGCGTCAGCAGCATCTGCCAGGTCGGGATCGTCGGGTTCCGCGACGGCCGCGAGATTTTCGAATACGAGACGCTCGTCGACCCGCGTGACGAGTTCAACGTGTTCAATACCCGGATCCACGGGATCACCGAGCAGCACGTCACCGGCAAACCGTGCTTCGGGGACATCCACGGCATCGTCAACGGTCACTTGTCCGGCCGGACGACGGTGGCGCATTCCTATTTCGACAAGGGCGCGCTCGCCGCGGCGTGTCGTATCCATGACCGTCCCCCGATCGAGACGGTCTGGCTCGACAGCGTCCGCGTTGCGCAGCGCGCCTGGCCCGATCTGGCGAGCCACCGGCTGGGCGGCCTCGCGCAATATCTCGGGATCGCGCACAAGCATCACGACGCGCTGAGCGACGCGCGCGCCGCCGGCTGGGTGATCGTCAAGGCGATCGACCATACCGGTATCGCGCTCGACGAATGGCTGAAGCCACCGCGGAAGCCCGGCCCTGCCCCGCGCCCCGCTCCCACCGGTCCGCTCAGCGGCGAATGTATCGCGATCCTCGGTGAGCCTCGCGACGGCCGGCTCGCGTGTGCGATTGCCGCGCTCGGCGGACGGATCGTGTCGGCGGTCGGGAACACAACGACGATGCTCGTCATCACCGGGCGTGCGCCGTTCAGCTACTCGGTGCGCAACAGCGGCGCGTATCGCCGCGCGGAGCAGTATCGACGGCTTGGCGGAACGATCCGTGTGGTCTCTGAGGTCGAGCTCGATCTCCCGGCTATCGCGGCCAGCTTTACGGCAGCCTGAGCAGGCGCAAGCTGCCGGCAATGTGAAGGCTTAGCGACCGTCCGCCTTGGCAAACGCCAGATGGGGTGCAACCATTGTCCCAAAGCGATAGCGGAGGGCGATATGCGGTTGGCGACTTGGGGAATGGCGGTCGGCTTGCTGGCCGCACCGGCGACGGCGCAACGCGTGCAGGTCGCAAGCGGCGCGCTCGAAGGGACGCACGTCTCGACCGCCGCGACGCCGGTCGATGCGTATCTCGGCATCCCCTATGCGGCGGCACCGATCGGCCCGTTGCGGTGGCAGCCACCGCGACCGGCAGCACAATGGACGGGTGTGCGCAAGGCAGACCGTTTCGGCGCGCGTTGCATGCAGCAGCCGCTGTTCGCAGACATGAAGTTCCGCTCGCCGGGTATGAGCGAGGACTGCCTGACGCTCAACGTCTGGACGCCGGCGGGCGCTAAACCGGGCGCGCGGCTGCCCGTGCTGTTCTACATCCACGGTGGCGGCGCGATCGCGGGTGACGGGTCCGAACTGCGCTATGACGGCGCGGCAATTGCGCAGAAGGGTATCGTCGTCGTGACGATCAACTACCGGCTTGGCGCGTCTGGGTTCCTCGCGACCAGCGCGTTGGCAGCGGAATCACCGACGCATTCCGCGGGGAATTACGGCCTGCTGGATCAAGCTGCGGCGCTGGCGTGGGTCCGGCGCAACGTGGCCGCATTCGGAGGAGACCCGGCCCGGATCACGATCGGCGGGGAGAGCGCGGGTTCTATGTCGGTCAGCGTGCTGATGACCTCGCCACTCACCCGCACGCAGTTCGCAGGTGCGATCGGCGAGAGCGGCGGCGTGCTGCCGCCGACCTTCCGCCCCAAGCCTCTAGCGGTGGCGACGAAAGACGGCGATGCGTTCGCGTTGGCGGCTGGGGCGCCGTCGCTCGGCGCGCTTCGGGCGATGCCGGCCGAGGCTTTGCTTGCGGCGCAGGGGACGCAGCGGTTCCGCGCAGACTTCATCGTCGACGGCCAGTTCCTGACGGAGCCGCCGATCGACATCTACGCGGCGGGGCGCGCGGCGCGCGTGCCGTTGCTGGTCGGGGCGAACTCGCAGGAGGGAAGCTGGACCAGTATCCTTGCCGGGCAACCGCCGACGGTGGCGAATTACCGCGCGGGCGTTGCGAAGCTCTTTACCGATGCGGACGGACTGCTCGCCTTGTACCCGGCGAAATCGGATGCCGACGTGCCCGTCGCGGCGACCGCGTTGGCAAGCGATGCATTTCTCGGCGCGTCGACGTGGCAGTGGTTCGACCTGCACCGCCGCACGCGGCAGCCGACCTATTATTATCATTTCGCGCGTCCCCGCCCGGCTGCGCTGCCGCCGCTGACCAATCCCGACGTGCCGCCGATCGGGGCAGTGCACAGCGCGGAGATCGAATACGCGCTGGGTAACCTCGACACGAACCCGGCCTATGCGTGGACGGCGGACGATCGCCGGATCTCGACGGTGTTCCAAGGGTATTTCGCCGCGTTCATCAGGACCGGTACTCCGAACGCCGCCGGGTTACCGAACTGGTCGCCCGCGCCGTCCGCGGGGGGCGTCATTCCGCGCCAGATCGTCGACGTGCAGACGCGTTCGGAACCGTTCGTCGAGCAGGCACGGTATGTCGCGGCGACACCGTTGCTCGAACGGCGGGTGCCCTGAAGCTATATCTAGCCGACGAAGACCACACCGGGCACCGAGAGCGTCTGTCCGGTTGCGATTAGTCGGCCATCGGGTTCGATCCTCAAGATCGCCAGCGTGCCTGATCGCTCGTTGCCGACGAGGACACGGCGCTGCGCTTCGAGAACCAGCAGGAAGCGCGGCCACTTGCCGCCGCTGGGGATATGCTGGAGCAGGCTCGGCACGCCTGAAGCGTCGAGCGCGAAGACGGCGACGCTGTCATGGCCGCGGTTCGAGACGTAGAGCCGCCGTCCGGCCTGATCGATCGCGATATGCGCGGCTTGCGAGGCGCCCACGTACCCGCTCGGCAGCGTCGAGACCGTGTGGCGGGTCGCGAAACTGCCATCTGCGCGGGCGTCGAGCATGATGACTGCGTTGGACAGTTCGCACACCACGTAGGCGAGTGGGCGGCGGGGATGAGGGACGAGATGGCGCGGCCCCGCGCCCGGCGGCGCGCGCCATGCCGCGACCGGCTCGGCCAGTGAACGCGCACGCGGATCGAAGCGATAAGCGAAGATCGTGTCCGTCCCCAGGTCGACCGAATGCAGCCAGCGGCGATCCGGGCTGAAGCCGACCCAGTGCGCATGCGGCGCCTCCTGCCGGGCCGTGTTCGGGCCATGCCCCGTATGGCGGAGCACGACGGGTTCGCCTGGCACGCCGGTGCGCGGGTCGAGGCGGTGGAACGCGACGCTGCCGCTCGAATAATTGGCGACCGCGAGGCAGGCGCTGACGCGGTCGATCGCAACGTAACATGGGTCGGCGCCCGACGTGGCGGCCGTGCCGCGGTGCGACCAGTCCGGCGCGTAGGCAGCGATCTCGCCCGCGGCCTTCTCACGGACGAAGTAATACGCGTCGCCCGGGCCGCCGCCGACGCCGAACGACGCGTCGTCGATCCCCGATACCGGGGTGCCGACCTGCCATGTGTCGCGATCCGGGTCGAACGAGATCGGATACACGCCCTTGCCGCCCTCGCGCGCGTAGGTGCCGGCGATCAACCGTACCCGCCGCTTGCCGCTGCCGGCCGCGACCGCGGGGAAGGCGATCGTGGCCGCCATTGCGGTCAGGGCCGACCGTCGTGTCGTGGTCCAGTCGGTCATGCCCGTTCCTTTGCAGCTATCGGCGCGTGTCATGCGTCAGCGGTGCGGCCGAGGCAACGAACGCGGCTCAGGTTTCGACAGCGTAGAGCGCGTGGTGCGTCACGATGAACAGCGTCCGCCCATTCGCGCCGCCGAAGATCAGTTGCAGCGGCCGTTCGGGGACGTCGATCCGTCCGGACTCGCGACCGTCGGCGTCGTGGACGAACACTTGGCCGTTGGCGAGGTAGACGCGGCCGTCTGGACCGACCGCCACGCTTTCGCCACCGCGATTGGCGAACGGCTTCAGGTCGGTAATGCTGCCGCCCGCGCCGACCAGCCCGCTATAGGTCCTGGCTTCGGAGCCGTTGCTGACGAACACCCGTTCGCCGACCTTGGCCTTCACGAAGCCGTAGGTGTCGAGTGCGTCCGAGAAGCGCCAGCCGAGATGGTTGGGTGGCCCCTGCTGGACGGTGCGATACGCGGGCAGGACCAGCGAGCCGTCAGGCGAGACATATTCGCGGGGTTTCGGCACGGCCATGTCGCGCGCGAACATTTCACCGAGCGTCGTGAACTCGTACGTCCTCGGATCGATCTGATCCTTGAACTCGCCATTGACCCAGAAATTGCCGGGCAGCGCGACGCTCGCATCGCGGTGCGGAGTGACCGGCGTCGAGGGGATCACGGCGATGCTGTCGGGATCACCGGGCTTGATGCTGTAGACCGTCCCCGCCGCGCCATCGGACGACAGCACCATGAGGTTACCCGAGCGATCGACCGCGAGATTGACCGGATCGACGGGCGCGTCGGCGGCGACCGACAGCCCCTCGCTCGCCGTCCAGCCATAGATGCGGTGTGTATTATGCTCGACGAAGTAGAGCTTGCCCTTGGCATCCACCGCCGCGCCTGCGATCGAGTAGAACCCGTCTTCCAGCTTGCGAACGGCCGGGCCAGTGGTCGTCGCGACCGGCGTGGCGCCGCGCTTCACGTCCAGCACCGCGAACTCGCGTTCGCGCACTTCCAGCCCGGAGGTCATGTCCTGGATCGCGTTCTCGTACGGGAACTTGCTCGCGCGCAAATCCGTACCGCAGCCCTCCGCATCGCAGAACGCCAGCCCGCTCTCGCCGTTCACATGCACGTTGCGGAAGCGGATATCGTCCGAATCGTAAATCCGTGCCGCCGATGGCGCCGGCTGGAGCGACCGCGTCACGCGGTAGGCGTGATAGTTCGCGAACAGGATGTTGCTCGAATTGCGAACCTCGAGCGACAGCGCGTTACGGCTTTCTCCCGCCTCTTCCTCGGTCTGCGGCGCGAGGAACTCCCAGTTTCTGACTCCATCGAGGACGATCTCGGCGCGCGCGTGATGCTCGGCGGACATCTCGTACACATGGCCCGGCGTGCTGGTGTTCGAGACGTGGAGGCCGGCGGCGGCGAAGGTGTTGGGCGTCCACAGATTGTTGAACGTGCCGCCGCCACCATCGGTGACCGACAGGCTCGCATATTGCCCGTCCCAGCGCTTGCGCGGATCGGCGTCGCCGGTGTGGTCGGCATTGTACGGATCGATCCGGCTGCCGTCGGCACGGCTGGTGCCGTGGCCACCATGGAAGCGGACGTCGTCGACCAGCGAATCCGCCCCCGCCTTCCACAGCAGCGCGGTCGCGCGCGGGTTGATGCCGCCGGTGGTCAGGCCGATGCCGGAGACGATCGCCGCGCCACCCTTCGCGCTTTCGATCAGGCCCTTGGCCGTGCCGATGCCGCGGAAGGCCGGCGTGTCGTCGGTGAGCACGATCTGGGTCATGTCCGGATGAAGGCCGATCAGTACCGTGTCGGGCCGCAGCTTGAGCGTATCGGAAACGCGGTAAAAGCCGGTGGGGAAATAGACCACGCGGTGCGTGTCGATCGCGCGCTGGATCGCGGCGGTATCGTCGGTGGCGTCGTCGCCCTTTGCGCCCGCGCTCCGCACGTCGAACCACTGCGCGACAGGCGGCAGCGAGCGGATCGCGGGCGGTGTCCGCTTCGGCATTGCCGGGATCGTCGCGGCATCGACGCGCGTCTCGTACTTGCCGGTCGCGCCGAGCCCCGGCAGCGTCAGGCCGTAGGTGAACGCCTTGACCCGGTATCGTGCGCCCTGTCCCGCCACGGTTTTCCCACTGTCGCGGAACCGCGCGAAGATCGGCACGGCGCTGGCGGTCGCGTCCTGGAAGCCGATCTGCGTGTAGACATTGTCCTCGTTGCTGATGACGACGGCGGCGTCCGAGACGTTCTCGAACCGCACGTCGCGGCCCCATAGCCAGTCGCCATAGCCACGGTCGATCTCGATCCCGACGGGGACGTTGCGGATGCTGGTGTTGACGAGTGTCAGCCCCGCCTCATGCTCGCGGATCGCGGCGTCGCGCTGGCCCTCGAACGACGAATCCAGCAATGTGTACTGCCATGCGGGCGAGGTCTTCTCGCTGAGAATACCATAGCGCCCGCCGAAGAAGCGCAGGTCCTGCCCGACATTGCCGACCTGGTAGATCCCAGCCAGCCCGGAGCCGATGTGGAAGTCGACGTGGCTCAGATACGCGTGCTGCGCCAAGTGGAACCGCACCGCGGTCGCCGCGGGATTGCCGTCGCCGATCTCGAAATCGACATTGCTGAGCGCGGAGTAGAACGTCCCCGAATTGGCGTCGGCGATGGTGGCATCGAACGGTACGCTGGTCGGCGGTGGCACCGGCACCTTTGGCGGTGCGGCGCGGGCGTCGGCACGCGAACCGGTGAAGAACAGCATGTTCGCCACGCCGGTCTGGAAACCGGGGGTCGCCGCGCCGAGCGTGATGACGGGGCGCGTCTTGCCGGTTCCGAACACGCGCACGCCGGGCCAGACGAAGATCGTCCGCGAGATGCGGTAGCGGCCGGCGGGCAGGAAGACGATGCCCTCGCCCCCTTTCGCGCTCGCCGCGCTGTCGATCGCGGCCTGGATCGCGGCGGTATCGTCGGTTCGGCCGTCACCGCGGCCCCGAACCGTCACCGCGCGTGGATCTGCTGGCGCGGTGAGAAATACCGATCGAGATGGTGAGGCTGAACGCGGGGCGGCAAACGCTGGAACGGTCGTCCCGAGAAGCGCGATCGCGGTGGTTAGCGTCAGTTTCACAGGCTCACCCGAGATTGTTGTGGGACGCGCCGGACGATGGCCGCCAGTCTGCACCTGAGGTAGGGGCGCATGCGATCATAGGCGATCACGACCAAGGTCGTAGTAGCCGATCCCGCGCGCACGGACGATAGACGGTGACGAACCGACCGCGCGCAGCTTATGGAGAGCCAGTGCCTCCTTCCTCCGAAACGATCCGCAATCCGGCCAACGCGCTACCCTATGCCATCATCGTGATGGGCGTCAGCGGCAGCGGCAAGTCGACGCTGGGTGCCGAACTCGCGCGCCGTCTGCGTTGCGATTTCCTCGAAGGCGATGCCTTCCACAGTGCCGACAGCGTGGCGAAGATGCGGTCGGGCCAGCCGCTCGACGACCAGGATCGCTGGCCCTGGCTCGATAGGATCGCAGCCGGATTGCACGATGCCGCCCGGACGGATGGTACTGCGGTCGCAGCGTGTTCGGCGTTGAAGCGGGCTTATCGCGATCGACTGGCGCACGCCGTCGGTATGCCGTTGCTGTTCGTGTTCCTCGATACGGAGGACAGCGGCGAGCTCGCCCGACGACTGGTCCACCGTGCGGACCATTACATGCCGGCCAGCCTGCTCGCGAGTCAGCTCGATACGTTGGAAGCACTCGGTCCCGACGAGCGCGCCGTCACACTCGATGCGGAAGATGCGCCCGATCGGCTCTGCGCCGAAGCGCTCGCGTGGATCGGACGCGAAATATCCGGCGGGACCAAGATACCCGAAGACGCACGACGAAGGTCGTAATAGCCAAGCCGACCGACAAGGCCGACATTCGGCGGCAGTACTCGCGCAGGAGTGCGGTCGAGGGTCGTTGATGTCGCTACGCGTTGTTTTCGCTCTCATGCTGGTCTCCGCGCCCGCCGCTGCGCAACAGGCCCCCGTCGTCTCGCTCTGGCCGAACGGCGCGCCCGGATCGGAAGCGCGCCGGACCGAGGCCGAGACGGTAAAGGACAGCTATGTCAGCAACGTCCACAACCCCACGCTGACGATCCACCGTCCCGCCCCCAGCCATGCCAACGGTGCCGCGGTGATCGTCGCGCCCGGTGGCGGTCACCGCATGCTGGTGTGGATCAACGAGGGCGAGGTGCCCGCCAAAGCGCTCAACCGCTACGGCGTCACGACGTTCGTCCTGAAATATCGCCTCGCGCGTGATGTTGGCTCATCGTACGATATCGAGCGCGACGCGGCGGCCGATCTGCGGCGTGCGGTCCGGTGGGTCCGCGCGCATGCGAGCGACTACGCGATCGATCCTGCCCGGATCGGCGTGATGGGCTTTTCGGCAGGCGGCGAACTCGTGTCGCTCGTCGCCGACAACCCCGCGCCGGCCCAGACGCCGGCGGACTCGGTCGACCGCGTGAGTGCACGGCCGGACTTCCAGGTGCTCGTCTATCCGGGGCCGCTCGGCACGCCGGCAAAGGCCGTCGCAAACGCGCCGCCTGCGTTCCTCATCGCGGGCTCGCTCGACCAGTGCTGCGCGACATCGGCAATGACGCTGTATTCGCAGCTTCGCAGCGCGGGTGTTTCCGCAGAACTGCATCTGTACGCGGACACCGATCATGCGTTCAATCTGGGCACGCGATCGGAAAGGATTTCGATCCAGCATTGGCCGGATCGGTTAGCCGACTGGCTTGCCGATGGCGGCTGGCTCATTCCGCGCGGATCGGCAAAGATGCTTCCAGTTTCTCGAAGGGAACCCTGATGGAATTCGGCAGGCGTGATCTCCTGGTCGCCGCGGCAACGCTGGCCGTAACGTCGAGCGGCGTGGCCCGTGCCGCCCCCGATCGCAAGCTCGGCTATGCGATCGTCGGGCTCGGCTATTACGGGTTGCAGACGATCATGCCGCAGTTCGTCAATTGCGAGCATTCGCGCGTGACGGCGCTGGTCAGCGGCGACCGGGCCAAGGCGCTCGCGACCGCGACCAAATACGGCGTGCCCGAGCGGTCGATCTATACCTATGCCGATTTCGACCGCATCCGCGACAATCCGGACGTCGACATCGTCTATGTCTGCCTGCCCAATTCGATGCATGCCGAATACACCATTCGCGCGGCGAAAGCGGGCAAGCACGTCATGTGCGAGAAGCCGATGGCGATCTCGGTCGCGGAATGCGAGGCGATGATCCGGGCGTGCAAGACCGCCGGCAAGAAGCTGATGATCGGTTATCGCTGCCATTTCGAGCCGTTCAACCTGGAGGCGATGCGGCTGGCCAAGTCCGGTGCGGCGGGCAAGATCCGCTACGTCCGTTCGGAGCATGGTTTCGTCCAGGGTGATCCGAACAAGTGGCGGCTGAAGCGCGCACTGTCGGGCGGCGGGTCGCTGATGGACATGGGTATCTACAGCCTGCAGGCGGCGCGCTACATGACCGGCGAGGAGCCGATCGCCGTCACCGCGCGCGAATCCACCGACCGTCGCGATCCGCGGTTTCGCGAGGTCGAGGACATGATCGAATGGACGCTCGAGTTTCCATCGGGTGCGATCGCCGGATGCCAGTCGATGTACAGCGCGAACCAGAACCACGTCCTACTGATGGGCGACAAGGGGCGCATCGAGCTTGAGCCGGCGACGCGCTACGATGGCAACAAGATGTGGACCGGCCGCGACGGTCGCGAGACCGCGATCACCAGCCCCCCGCCCGGCCCCGGCAAGACGCAGTTCGCGGGGCAGCTCGATCATCTGGCCGAATGCATTCTCGACGGGCGCGAACCGATCGTCTCGGGCGAAGAGGGCCTGCGCGACATGCGGATCGTCGAGGCGATCTATCGGTCCGTGCGTGAAGGCCGGACGGTAAAGCTGTGATGCGGCCTTTGCTTGCGGTCGTGCTAGCTATTGGCGCGACCTCCTCCCTGCCCGCACAGACCGCCAGCGATCCGACGAGCTTTGCCGGATCGGCCGACGTGCGCGCGCGGATCGTTGCGCTCGAGAAGACGATGAAGCCGGGCCAGGGGTTCGCCATGGCGCCGCTGGTGCAGGCGGACGGGACGAGCGCCGCGCTCGAATATTGGAAGGCGCCGGGCAAACCCGCGGTGCATCCCGACGAGGCCGAATACGCGACCGTGATGGCAGGATCGGGGACGCTCGTCTCGGGCGGTACGCTGGTCGCGCCGAAGCTGCGCTTTCCGGGGCTGGTCGAAGGTGATCGGATCGAGGGTGGCACAACGCGGAAGCTTGCGGTCGGTGACGTCTTCCTGATCCCGGCGGGGACGCCGCACTGGTTCGGGATCAATGGCAAGCTGGTCATGCTTGGGACGAAGATCAAGCCGTCAGGTCAGCGGAAGCCTAGCCAGTAGAGCAAGCCGATATTGACCGCGAGCAAGGGCAGCGCGGTCGGTATCTGCGCGCGGATGACGGCGTTCTTGTCCTTGAGATCGAGCAACGCCGCGGGCACGAGATTGAAGTTGGCCGCCATCGGCGTCATCAGCGTGCCGCAGAACCCGCTGAGCATGCCGATCGCCGCGACCACCGCTGGGTCGCCGCCGTAATGCCGCACGAGCAACGGGATGCCGATCGCCGCCGCCATCACCGGGAACGCTGCGAACGCGTTGCCCATAACCATCGTGAACAGCGCCATACCGAGTGTGTAGGCGAGCACCGCGCCGATCAGGCTGCCCTCCGGGATCGCGTGACCGGCCAGACCGCCGACGACGTCGCCAACGCCGGCCAGCGCGAACACTGCGCCGAGGCTCGCCAGCATCTGGGGGAGTACGGCCGCCCAGCCGATCGCGTCCATCAGCCTGACACCCTCGGCAAGCGGCGTGGCGACGCGGGGGCGGAACCAGAGTTGCATTGCCACCAGTGCGATCAGGACGCCGCAGGTCAGCGCGACGAGCGTTGCTTGCTTCGGGTCGACGAGGCTTGGGACTGCGCGGAACAGGACCGTTCCGCCAAGTGCTGCGGCCGGAATGATCAGTGCGGGGAGGAATATCCGGTTGCCGAGCCGGGTGGCTTCGGCACGCCGTTCGTCGAGCGTGGTAGTGGCACGCCCGCCGCGGCCCATCGCGCCCGAGCCGGCGATCGCGACGAGCGCCAGGACGAGAACGCCGTTGCCGACATCACCGAGCTTTCCACCCAGCAGGAAGCTGATCGCGAGCACTGCGTAGAACGCGGCATTGCCGAAACGCTTCGGGTTGGCATTGTCGGTGGCGCTCAGGACCGCGAACGCCGCGAACATCAGGCCGGCGATGCCGTAGATGAAGCCGGTGCCGATCATGCCGATCATCGACCGCGCGCCAATCGGCGGTCGAGCAGCCAGAGGCGGAAGCCGTGGATCAGGAACGCGGCGATCGCGGTTGGGATTGCCCACATCGAGAGGTGGAGCGGCTGGATGACAATGCCGTAGCCCTCCAGCACGCCCTTCATCAGCAGGATCGATCCGATCGCGATAAAGATGTCTTCGCCGAAAAAGAGCCCGATATTGTCGGTTGCCGCGGCCATCGCGGGGATGCGGTCGCCACCGGGTGGCAGGCCTTGCGCTTCGGCGGCGGCTTCGGCCATCGGGGCGACCAGGGGGCGGACGCTTTGTGCCGGGCCGGCGATCGAGGTCAGGCCGAGTGCCGCGGTGAGTTGACGGAACAGGAGGTAGCCAATCAGCAGCCGCCCTACCGTGGCGCCGCGGAGCTTGCCGATCGCGAGCCGGGCGCGTTCCTGGAGACCGTGGCGTTCGAGCATCCCGATCACTGGGAGGACAATGTAGATCACCGTGACGTAGCGGTTCTCGTTGAATGCCTTCCCGAACGCGGCAAGGATCGCGAGGGGGGCTATCCCGGCGGCAAGGCCGGTGACGAGCGCGGAGACGGCGACGACGAGCAGCGGATTGAACCGGAGCAGGAAGCCCGCGACGATCACCGCGATGCCGCAAAGGACCAGCATCGCCGCTCAGCGCGCCTGCTTGGCGAGATCGGCGTCGAACGCGGTCTTGGCCTTCGCGACGATCTTTTGGAGCAAAGTCGGATCAACGAACGCGCTCGCGTCGCCGGCTTGGCGACGTTTGCCCTTGGCGATCACGTCGGCGAGTTCGGGGTGCGACGGCAGGACGATGTCGGCATGCAACGCGCCGAGCATGGCGATGCTGCGGCGGTAGTCGGCGACGATGCCCGGATAGGCGCGGTTGCCGATCAGGCGGTTGCCGGCGACGCTGACGCTGCACGGGAAGACGACGTCGAGCGGGCGCGGCCTTGCGGGGATGCGCATCGTCCAGGTCGTGCAGCCGGGGGTGTGGCCCGGCGTGGCGCGTGCGGTCAGCGTGACGTTGCCGAGCGTGACCTTCTCACGATCGCCGACGCTGCGATCGACGTGGACGGGCGGGAAGCGTATGACGCCGTAGCTGGTCTCGCTCGGTGGCACGCCGGTTTCGAGCGCGCGGACATCGCGAGCGCCGGCGACCACGCGAGCGCCGGTTGCGCGCTTGAGCGCAGCGACACCCGCAGCGTGATCGAAGTGCGCGTGCGTGACCAGGATCAGCTTTACGTCGCGCGGGCGTACTCCAGCGGCTGCGATATTGCGTTCGATCATGCCGGCATTCTCGGCGAGCGTGCCGTCGATCAGGATCGCGCCGGCGCTGGTCTTGATGAGGTAGGCGGCGATACCTTCGCTGCCGACATAGGTGATCGGGCCGGCGATCGGGAACGGTGCTTGCGGGCGCGTCCACGCGGGCGGATCGGCCGCGCCCAGCAGGAGCGGAGCGGTAGCGGCGATCGCCACTGCGCTGACCAGTGGTTTGGTGCGACGTAACGATCCTCCCCCGCCAGGGGGAGGTGGCAGGCGTAGCCTGACGGAGGGGGCGGTCAGCGGTAACCTATGCATCTTATCCTCCCCCTCCGTCTGGCAAGAGCCAGCCACCTCCCCCTTGCGGGGGAGGATCGCGTAGTGCGTGTCTAGCTTATTCCCACTCGATCGTGCCGGGGGGCTTCGAGGTGTAGTCGTAGGTCACCCGGTTGATGCCCTTGACCTCGTTGATGATCCGGGTCGCGACGCGCGGCAGGAAGTCGTCGGGGAACTGGAACGCCTGCGCCGTCATGCCGTCGGTCGAGGTGACCGCGCGCAATGCCAGCACGTTGTCGTAGGTGCGGCCGTCGCCCATCACGCCGACGCTGCGGACCGGGAGCAGCACCGCGAACGCCTGCCAGATCGTGTCATAGAGCCCCGCCGCGCGGATCTCCTCGAGGTAGATCGCGTCGGCCTTGCGCAGGATGTCGCAGCGTTCCTTGGTGACTTCGCCGGGAATGCGGATCGCGAGACCGGGTCCGGGGAACGGGTGACGGCCGACGAAGATCTCGGGAAGCCCGAGTTCGCGCCCCAACACGCGGACCTCGTCCTTGAACAGCTCGCGCAACGGCTCGACGAGCTTCATGTTCATGCGCTCGGGCAGGCCTCCAACATTGTGGTGGCTCTTGATCGTCACCGACGGGCCACCAGTGAAGCTGACGCTCTCGATCACGTCCGGGTACAGCGTGCCCTGCGCGAGGAACTCCGCGCCGCCGAGCTTCTTCGCCTCGGTGTCGAACACGTCGATGAAGGTCTTGCCGATGAACTTGCGCTTCAGCTCAGGGTCGGTGATCCCGGCAAGGCCGCTCAGGAACAACTCCTCGACGTTCACGTGGATCAGCGGGATGTTGTAGGCGCCGCGGAACAGGCTGACGACCTGCTCGCTCTCGCCCGCGCGCATCAGGCCGTGGTCGACGTACACGCAGGTCAGCTGCTCGCCGATCGCCTCGTGGATCAGCACCGCCGCGACCGCCGAATCGACGCCGCCCGACAGGCCGCAGATGACGCGACCCTTGCCGACCTGTGCGCGGATCTCGGCGATCTTGGTCTCGCGGAACTCGGCCATCGTCCAGTCGCCGCTCAGCCCGCAGACGTGGCGCGCGAAGTTGGCGATCAGCTTGCCGCCGTCGGGGGTGTGGACCACCTCGGGGTGGAACTGCACGCCGTAGAAGCGTCGCGCCTCGTCGGCCACGATCGCGTAGGGCGCGCCGGTCGAGGTCGCGACGGGGGTGAAGCCGGGCGGGATTGTATCGACCTTGTCGCCGTGGCTCATCCAGACCTGATGGCGCTCGCCCTCTGCCCAGAGGCCGTCGAACAGCGCGCAGTTGGACTTGACCTTGATGAAGGCACTGCCGAACTCGCCGCCGTCGCCCGAGACGACGACGTTGCCGCCGAGCTGTGCGGACATGACCTGCTGGCCGTAGCAGATGCCGAGGATCGGAATGCCCGCCTCGAAGAAGCGCTGCGGCACGCGCGGGGAGTTCTCGGTGGTGACCGAGGCGGGGCCACCCGAGAGGATGATGCCCTTTGGCTGCATCCGGTCGAACGCGGCCTCGGCGGACTGGAAGGGGGCGATCTCGCTATAGACGCCAGCCTCGCGCACGCGGCGGGCGATCAGCTGGGTTACCTGGCTGCCGAAATCGACGATGAGAATGCTGTCTGGGTGCTCCATGTCGGGCGCATAGCCGGATGGGACCCGTAACGAAAGAGGCCGCGCCTCCCATATGGGAAACGCGGCCTGCAATTCGACTAGTACGAGGCGGGGATTATGCCGCTTCGTTGTAATCCTCGTCCGACATCACCGGACCCGAATCCTGGCCCTTCGCCGAGACGTCGCGGTCGACGAACTCGATGACGGCCATCGGCGAGGCGTCCGACATGCGGATACCGGCCTTGATGACGCGGGTGTAGCCGCCGTTGCGATCCGCATAACGGGTCGCGAGCGTGTCGAACAACTTGATCAGCTGCGCATCGTCGAGCAGCTTGCCGTGCGCGAGACGACGGTTGGACAGGCCACCCTTCTTCGCGAGCGTGATCAGCTTCTCGACGTAGGGACGCAGTTCCTTCGCCTTGGCGACGGTGGTGGTGATCTGCTCGTGCTTGATGAGCGCGGCGCTCATGTTGCGGAAGAGAGCAAGACGGTGGGCCGAGGTCCGCTGAAGCTTACGGCCGCCTACGCGATGGCGCATGTTTAATACCTTTTCGTTCGTTCAGGGGCCGTGTGAGGTACCCGGGAGCTGGTCGCCGTTTAGGCCGCGACCGATCGCCTTTCGTTCAAAGGTTAGGATAAGGTCACGCCTAGGACGTGTCCTCAGCCCTTCTCTGTCACCTTGAGCCGGGTGGCGCCGCGGCAAAGCCGCGTCGTCGGTCGGGTGAAACCCGCCGGCCGGGCTGGCGTCGTCTCCGGGTTAGCATGCGCTAACCCGGTGCGACTTGGCCTTATCCCATTATCTCTTGCTCGAGCTTCTTGGCCATCTCTTCGATGTTCTCAGGTGGCCAGCCCGGGATTTCCATGCCCAGGCGAAGACCCATCGACGACAGCACTTCCTTGATCTCGTTCAAGGACTTGCGGCCGAAGTTAGGCGTACGCAGCATCTCGGCTTCGGTCTTGCCGACCAGATCGCCGATGTAGATGATGTTGTCGTTCTTGAGGCAGTTCGCAGACCGCACCGACAGTTCCAACTCGTCGACCTTCTTGAGAAGGTAACGGTTGATCTGCTGGGTGTCGCCTGTGGGCTCCGCACCACCGGCAGCGGGGGCTGCCTGGCCGATCGGGGCCGACGAACGCGTGACCGACGAATCGTCGAAGTGGACGAACAGCGCGAGCTGGTCCTGAAGGATGCGACCAGCATAGCCGACTGCGTCTTCCGGGGTGATCGTGCCGTCGGTTTCGATCGTCAGCGTCAGCTTGTCGTAATCCAGGTCCTGACCGACGCGGGTCGGGTCGACCTTGTACGAAACCTGACGTACCGGCGAGTACAGCGCATCGACCGGGATCAGACCGATCGGCGCATCGGCCGGGCGGTTTGCGGTCGCGGGCACGTAACCCTTACCGATGTCGGCGGTCAGCTCCATGTTGAGCGTCGCACCCTCATCGAGGTGACAGATCACGAGATCCTTGTTCATGATCTCGATGTCGCCCGAGACGGCGATGTCGCCGGCCTTGACTTCACCCGGACCCGTTGCCGAGAGCTGAAGGCGCTTGGGCCCCTCGCCCTGCATGCGGATCGCGATCTGCTTCACGTTGAGGACGATGTCGGTCACGTCCTCGCGGACGCCGGCCAAAGACGAGAACTCATGCAGCACGTTCTCGATCTTGATCGAGGTGACGGCCGCGCCCTGCAGCGACGAGAGCAACACGCGACGCAGCGCGTTGCCGAGCGTCAGGCCGAAGCCACGCTCGAGCGGCTCGGCGATGAAGGTCGCCTTGCGCTTGGTGTCGCCACCGGCCTTTTTCTCCAGGCCGCTGGGCTTCTTGAGTTCCTGCCAGTTCTTTGCGTTGACAGACACATGCTTCCCCTAATTTGGGGGCCGGCGAACGGGTGTGTCCGCCGACCAATAAAATACACCCGTGCGGCGCGATCAACCGCGCACGGGAGGCGGAGAATCAGACGCGACGACGCTTCGAAGGGCGCACGCCGTTGTGCGGGATCGAGGTCACGTCGCGGATCGACGTGATCTGGAAACCGACTGCCTGAAGCGCGCGCAGGGCCGATTCGCGACCCGAGCCGGGGCCCTTGACCTCGACTTCGATCGTGCGGACGCCGTGCTCGGCAGCCTTCTTGCCGGCGTCTTCCGCTGCGACCTGGGCCGCGTACGGAGTCGACTTGCGCGAGCCCTTGAAGCCCATTGCGCCGGCCGACGACCACGAAATCGCGTTGCCCTGGGCATCGGTGATCGTGATCATGGTGTTATTGAAGCTGGCATTCACGTGAGCGACGCCAGAGGTGATGTTCTTGCGCTCGCGCCGCTTAATGCGCTGAGGTTCGCGTGCCATGGTGTATTTCCTGACCTGTATCTGCGTGACGCCGGGCGGCCCGTTGGGACCAGCGCCGGCGGAGTAATCCATTGAAAAAGTGGATTACTTCTTCTTGCCGGCGATCGGCTTGGCCTTACCCTTGCGGGTGCGCGCATTAGTATGCGTGCGCTGGCCGCGGACCGGGAGGCCCTTGCGATGACGCAGGCCGCGATAGCAGGCGAGATCCATCAGGCGCTTGATGTTCATCGAGGTCTGGCGGCGCAGATCGCCCTCGACGGTGTGATCGGCGTCGATCGTCTCGCGGATGTGCAGGACTTCCTGGTCGGTCAGGTCCTGGACGCGGGCGGTATCGGCGATGCCGAGCTTCGCGACGATTTCCTTGGCCTTGGTCGAACCGATGCCGTGAATATAGGTCAGCGCGATCACCACGCGCTTGTTGGTCGGGATATTAACACCCGCGATACGTGCCATGAACTTGGTTCTCCTGCTCCACGGGCTTCGGCATGGCTGCACAAAGCCCATCTCTTAGCGATGATCCGAACGCACGATAGCGACGAACGCAAACAAGCGCCGCCGGAACCGTCGTGTCGGGGAGAGTTCGAATAGGCGCGCGCTAACGCAGTGTCAAGCGAGCGGTTCCACGGCGGACGGTGCAGCGTGGCGCATGTTGAGCCAGCGGCGGAACGACACGACCGTCCAGATCAGCTCGACCACCCCGAACGGCCACGCGCCCTGAAGGAAGCCGTAGATCGAACCGAGCACGCACCCGAATGCGAAACCGAGCGTCCACCAGTGCGAGCCGGCTTCCTTGGCGTAGCATAGCAGCGTGAAGGATACCGCGGCTAGGCCGAATAGGGAGAGGGAGTCCATAACGCGCCCAATGCCCCGAACGGCGAGACAATGCCACTGCGTCGGGCCGCATTCCGTAGTCGAGCACCTGCCGCGACGTCTCCCTGGGGCAAGCTCGAACAGGTCGCGCGCAGCGAGTACATGATCCTGACGGCCGCCGTCGGGATGTTGCGCGCCGACCACGATATCGGCGGATCGATCTGCTTCCTGTTCCAGATGAGTTGCGCCCTGCACGAGAAGGACGCCATGCCCCCGTGCGACTGACTGGCACCACTTATCCTGCGCCACTCGTAGCTGCGCGAGGTCGCTTTATGCCGTCAGCCGAGCATTCCGACCTGCTAGCCATTGTCATCAAAATGCCGAGCAACATGAACGATTTCTCACGGAACACCGCGGCCGCGTCGTCGGTATCTAACGTGTCAGCCCCCCTAGTTCGAGGAAACCGATATGCGTTTTACTCCCCTTCTCGCCGTGCCCCTGTTGATGATGTCGGTATCGCCCGCGTTGGCGAAGGGCTGTATCCGCGGTGCAGCGGCAGGCGGCGTCGGCGGCCATTTCGTCGGCAAGGGACACGCGGTCATCGGCGCAGCCGCCGGTTGCGTAGTGGCGCACCACCACTACGCCAAACAGGCACGCGCGCAGAAGGCCGCAGCCCGGGCGCACCGCTGAGCAGCGGCGGGCCGTCATGCGTATGCGATGACGGCCCGCCGACTTGATCCGCCGCAGAACCGGATCGCGCCAGGTCTCGATCCAGATGGGACATCCCATGAATCCTGCGAACGTCCCCGAACCGCCGGTGGCATCTCCGCGATGGAAGACATCGAAGGTAGCTCGCGTACACGACCTGTCGCATGGCAACCGCACCACCTGTTCCCGACCGTCGCACATCCAGGACCGATTTCGCGGCGACATCCGGTAGCAAACCGCGCGACAGTTCGGCTAAAGCCGTCGCATGCAGAGCGATACACCCGTAAGCCACTCGGATCACGCCATAATGCCACGAACCGGGGTGGCGTCGATCGCGCCCGCTCCGGCGTTGCGGGCTGCTGAGCCGTACGCGCGCGACGAACTGCTGCACGAACTGTTCGACGCCACCCGCGGGGCAAATCCTGACGCGCTGGCGCTGCGATTGATCGGTGCGGACGAGGAATACGATCGCAAGACCGCCTGGACCTATACCGACCTCGCCACGCGCAGCTTAGCTCTCGCGCACCGCCTCCGCGCGATGGGGATCGGCCGCGGCGACCGCGTCGTGCTGTGCCTGCCGCGCGGGCTCGACCAATATATGGCGATCCTCGGCGTGCTGCGCGCAGGTGCCGCCTATGTGCCGGTCGACTGGGGCTATCCGCAGGACCGCATCGACTTCATCGTCGAGGACAGCGAAGCCGCACTGACGATCACCGTCGCCAGCCGCGTCGCCAACCTCAAGGGGAAAACGCTCGCGCTCGACGCCGCGCTGGGCGATCTCGCGGCCGAGCCGTCCGAACCAATCGGGCGCGACGTCACGCTCAGCGATCCGCAGGACCTCGCCTACATCATCTACACCTCGGGCACGACCGGCCGGCCCAAGGGCGTGATGATCTCGCACGGCAACGCGTGCCATCTGGTCCGCTCGGAAAGCGCGATCCTCGATCTCACCGCGGCCGACGTGGTGTTCGGCGGGTTCAGCCTTGCATTCGACATGTCGGTCGAGACGATGTGGAGCGCGTTCTTCGTCGGTGCGGTGGTGCTGGTCGCGACCGAGGCGCTGGCGACCAGCGGCCCCGACGTGGCGATCGCGCTGACCGAGGCGAACACGACGATCTGGCACGTCGTCCCCTCGCTGATCGCGCTGGTCGAGCATCCGGTGCCGACGCTGCGCCTGCTCAACATGGGCGGCGAGGCTTGCCCGGCCGACCTGCCGCGCCGGCTCGCGCGGCCGGGCCTCCGCCTGCTCAACACCTACGGCCCGACCGAGACGTCGGTCACCGCGACCTGGACCGAGGTGTTCCCCGGCCAACGGATCACGATCGGCAAGCCTCTCCCCGGCTACACCGCCTGGGTGGTCGACGAGCATATGCAGCCGGTCCCGGACGGCCAGGAAGGCGAACTCGTGATCGGCGGGCCGGGCGTCGGCGTCGGCTACGTCAACCGCCCCGACCTGACCGCCGAAAAGTTCATCATGACGCCGTTCGATGGGCCTTCCGGTGCCCCCGAACGCATCTACCGGTCGGGCGACCTGGTGAAGCTCGACGCGGCGGGCGACATCGATTTCGTCGGGCGCATCGATACGCAGGTGAAGATCCGCGGCTTCCGCGTCGAGTTGGCCGAGATCGAGGCGGTGATCGGCGAATGGCCCGGCGTCGCGCAGACCGTCGTCCAGCTCTTCACCGACGACGACGGCTCCGAATTCCTCGCCGCGTTCCTGATCGCGCGTCCGGCCGAGGAAATCGACATGGTCGGCCTCAAGGCCCGCGTTGCCGAGCGGCTCCCGAATTACATGCGCCCCGCGGGCTACCAGCTGTTGTCGCACATGCCGACGCTCCCCGCCTCGGGGAAGGTAGACCGCAAGGCGCTGGTCAAGCCTGAGATCACCGTGACGTCGGACCGCGAGATGGTCGCGCCCGCAACGCCGCTGGAGGAAAGCCTGCACCGCGTCTGGGCCGAGGCGTTCGCGCCGCAGCCGGTATCGGTGCTCGACGACCTGTTCGAGGATCTCGGGGGGCATTCGCTGAAGGCCGCACGGTTGGTTTCGGCAGCGCGAAAAGTGCGCGGGCTCGAAGGGCTGTCGCTCGAGGACGTCTATGCCGCGCCGACGATCCGCGCGCTGGCGCTGCGGATCGGTGGCACCACGCCCGTCGCGATCCTCGACGAGACCAGCTTCCATCATATCGCGCCGTGGAAGCGGCGGCTGTGCGTCGCCGCGCAGACGCTCGCGCTGCTGCCGATCTACACGCTGGCGGGCCTCCAGTGGTTCTCGCCCTATCTCGCCTACACGCATCTGGCGGGTAACATGCCGCGGGTCGACGCGCTGATCCTCAGCGGGCTGTTCTTCACGGTCGTGCCGATCGCGTCGATGTTCCTGTCGATCGCGCTGAAATGGCTGATCGTCGGGCGCTTCAAGGCGGGCGATTACCCGCTCTGGGGCAGCTATTATTTCCGCTGGTGGCTGGTTCGCCGGATCATCGGCGTCACCGCGACGCCGTATCTCGCAGGCACGCCGATGATCCGCGGCTATTACCGGATGATGGGCGCGAAGATCGGCGAGCGCGTCCATATCGGCACCGGGATCATCGACACCGCCGACCTGCTCCACGCCGACGACGATGCGATCATCAGCGATCAGTCGGTGCTCTCGACCAGTTCGGTCGAGCGCGGGCTGCTCCGATTGGGCAAGGTAAAGCTCGGCAAGGGCGCGTTCGTCGGGTCGATGGCGGTGGTCGGCCGCAACGCCGCGCTGGGCGATGATGCCATGCTCGACGACCTGTCCGCGCTGCCCGCCGACACGACGATCCCCGTCGGCCAGCGCTGGGCCGGTTCGCCCGCCGCGCACGACGGCGATGCGCCCCGCCGCCCCGCCACCCCCGCCCCGCGCAACGCCGGCCCGGCGATCGGCCTGTTCCTGTGCGCGCTGATCCTGCCGCTGGTCGCGATCCTGCCGATCGCGCCGGGCCTGATCGCGCTGATCGAGCTCGATTGGGCGACGAGCGGCTATGCCTATGTCGCGGTCGCGCCGCTGCTCGCGGTCACCTATGTCGTGATGATGTGCGTGCTGACGGTCGCCGCCAAGCGGCTGATCCTCGGTCGCGTCGCACCCGCGGTCTATGCGCTCAACAGCGGGTTCTACGTCCGCTACTGGTTCGTCCAGCAGATCAACGACCTCGCGCTCCGCCTGCTCCACCCGATCTTCGCGACGCTGTACGTGGTGCCGTGGTACCGTGCGCTCGGCGTGAAGGTCGGCCGTCGCGCGGAAATCTCGACCGCCAGCGCGATCGTGCCCGACCTCGTCGAGATCGGCGAGGAGAGCTTCATCGCGGACTCGGTGATCTTCGGCGCGGCGCGGATCGGCCACGGCACGATCGAACTCGCGCATACCAAGATCGGCCGCCGCAGCTTCATCGGCAATTCCGCGCTGCTGCCGAGCGGCACGCAGATCGGCGACGAGGTGCTCGTCGGCGTGCTCTCGAAGCCACCAAGCGGCCCCGCGCTCGCCACCGAGGCGGGCAGCACCTGGTTCGGCTCGCCCGCGATCAAGCTGCCGGTGCGACAGGTCAACACGATGTTCGACGAGGGCGCGCGGTTCAACCCGTCGCGCGCGCTGATCGCCACGCGCCTGTCGATCGAGGCGGTCCGCACCACCTTGTCGCTGACCGCGTTCCTCGTGTTCTTCAGCCTGCTGCTATCGGTAGTCGGCGACCTTGACGATCTCGACAACGGCGCGCTGGTCGTCGCTGCGACCTTCCCCTTCCTGTACGTCGGCTTCTGCCTGGCTTGCGGGATATTCGTGCTCGCACTCAAATGGCTCGTCGTCGGCCGCTACAAGGTCACCACCGCGCCACTCTGGAGCCCCTTCGTCTGGCGCACCGAACTCGTCACGGCGACCTACGAGAACCTCGCCGTCGCCAACCTCCTCGAACCACTCCGGGGCACGCCATGGATAGCGCTCTATCTCCGGCTGATGGGCGCACGGATCGGCAAGCGCTGCTACATCGACACCACCGACCTGACCGAGCACGACCTCGTTGATATCGGCGACGACGTCGCGCTCAACGACTTCGCCGGCCTGCAGACGCACCTGTTCGAGGACCGCGTGATGAAGGTCGGCGCGATCCGCGTCGGCGACCGCGCGACGATCGGCTCGCTCGCGATCGTGCTGTACGACGCGGAGATCGGCGCGGACGCACAGCTCGGCGACCTGTCGGTGGTCATGAAGGGCGAGACCTTGCCCGACGGCACGAGCTGGGACGGGAGCCCGGCGCGGATCGCCGTCGCGACGTGACGCCGATCTGGCACGACGGTCCGCTCGACGCGCTCGTCTGGGACGGTCAGTCTCCAGTCGCATGGAGTGTTGCCGAGACCGGACCGTCCGCTGCCGGCCTGCAAGGCGATGCGCGCGTGGTCCGGCACGGTCTAGCCTCGGCGCTGATCCGAAAACTGGCCAGCGAGTCCGTCGAAATCTACCTCACACGCAGCCCAGCGGGCGCACCGATCGTTTCCGCTCCCGGCGGCTGGCATCTCAGCCTCTCCAGTCGCGGTGCACGCGCCCTGATCGGCGTTGCGCGCGCACCGATCGCGGTCGACCGCGAGGTCATCGACGACCACCCGCCCCTCTGGGACATGCTCACCCCGACCGAAGCCGATGCGCTCCACCGCCTGCCCGCCCTCGCCCAGCCCCCCGCCTGGCTCCGACGCTGGACGATCAAGGAAGCGCACGCGAAACTCATCGGCGAACCCCGTCGCATCCGCCCCGAGGCGATCGAAACCATCGTCACCGATCCAATCCACGCGACCGCGACGTTCGAAGGCACTTCGCGCTGCTGGAGCCGTTCCACCACTGACTCGATCGAAACCATCGCGCAGTGGAGCCAGTCATGACCAGAATCCTGACCCGTCGCTACGAGGAGAAGGACCGCGCCGCCGTCCTCGCGATCTTCGACTCGAACCTCCTCGAGTATTTCGGCGCCGGCGACCGCGAATGGCTGGAGGAGACGCTCGACGAGCCCGACGGCCCGGCATTCGTGGTCGACGTCGACGGCGTCCCCGGCGCGTTCGGCGGCTACGAGATCTGGGAGCATTACAACAAGGCGCTGCTCTTCTGGGGCATGGTCGCGCGGACGTACCATGGCTCGGGCCTCGGCAAGCTGCTGCTGTTCGAACGCCTGCTCCACGTCGCCACCTCAGCCGAACCGCCCACGCGCTACGTCAACGTCGACACCTCGCCGCAGGTCTCGCCGTTCTTCCAGCATTGCGGCTTCGAACTGACCAGCATCTGGCCCGGCGGCTACCGCTCGGGCATGGACATGCACGAACTCCGCTTCGACCTCGCGGCGGTATCCGTTTCCAGCCTCATCCAACGACGCGACGCGGCAATGCCAGGGTAGAGCGGGCGACGATGGCGGCCGTTTCCCGACGCGCTAAATCATGTATTCCTCGCCAAGAACGGATCGAGACTGCTGATACCCGGCGGCGCACCGGAGGGAGGACACCATGTCGACGCTCGTCATCACGGCGATGTTACAAGCGCTGCTCGCCAAAGCGATCACGTCCCCGGCACCGCTGGATGCAGCTGCGATGCAGGCTGTCCCCTCCATGGCCGCGCGTGCGATCATCGTTCAAGATCTACCCCGGTTGCCCGCCGAACCCGTGACGGTCGCGATCCAGTGCCTCGTTCGGCCGAATAATACTCTCGGGGACTGCATTCCCGCGGACGACGGCGGCACGGCTGACATCAAGGTCTTCAGGCAACGGCTCTTTGCCTGGATCGGAGGTCAGCCAGTCGACCCGGTCGTCGGGGCAGCGCTCGCACGGGCGCAGTTCTACCGCGTTCGCGCATCGAGCCCCGCCAAGCGCGACGCCGATCGATCGGTCCTGGTTCGCGTGACCATTTCGTCCGCGGACAAGGCGCCGAGCACGGCAAACGGTGCCATTGCCCAGGGCGACGTGAAGATCGATCCCGCATCGATTACGGACATTGCCGAATTCTATCCCCCGCCCGCCCTTCGCGCGGACGCTCGAACGCGGATCACCGCGACCTGCCGGGTACTGGCGGACCGAAGTCTCTACTGTCGCGATCCGCATGTCGATCTGCTGCCCGGCCAAGGCGCTGCGGCGAACATGGCGATGCCGCAGTTCGATGCCGCTTTTGGCCGGGCGACGCTGTTGGCGTTCGCGACGATGCGCGCACAATCGCGAACCGGATCAGGTAAGGACAGCGTCGGCCACGAAGGACCGATGTCCTTGAGCTGGCAGCTGCCGTGATAGGCATGGTCGCGCGATGAGACGATCGATGCGCCCCGTCGCGCATGTATTGCTGTCGATCGCGACGATCGTCTCCTCGAGCTGCGCGCGCGTGACGCCGTTCACCGTCAGCGTTCGCGGTCCTGCGACATCGTGCAGCATTGCCGTGGCCGGGCGCACGATGACGAACGACGCGCTGATGGCCGTCGCGCGTTCGAAGGCCGGAAAAGGGCGTCATGCCCGCATCAAAGCCGACATGTCCGCTCCCTCGTACCGCTGTCTGGGCCCCGCCATCTACACGCTGCAGATGGCTGGCTTTACGAATATCGAGACTGTCGCCGCGCCTCCAGCAACACACCGGTAGGACGCGTGATCAGGCGCGTGGTCAGGCCAGCGCGCGGCGGTAGAACTCGAACGTGAGGCTCATGGCCTGGAGGAACAGCGCGGGATCGTAGCGCGGGCCCTCGTCTCTGAGAAATGCGTGCTGGGCATTCAGCTCGTGCCACTCGTAGTTCGCGCCGACCTCCTCCAGCCGAGCGCGGATCGTTTCCCGACCGGCGAAGGGCACGTGTGGGTCCTGCCGGCCAAATACGAACATCGTGGCGGCCTTCAGCGCGGCCATCCGCGCAAGGCTGTCGTCGGAGCGTCCCTCACCGAGCGTGCCCGAATGGATGTCCGTCGGATAGAAGCATGCGGCTGCGGATACGCGCGGATCGAGCGCGGCGCGGTAGGCGAGATGGCCGCCGAGGCACACGCCGAACGTCCCCAGCCGGCCATTGCATGCCGGGTGTGCGAGCAATGCGGACAGGCCGGCCTCCGCGTCCGCGTCGAAGGCGGCGACGGGCTTGGCGATCTTCAACGCGTTGCCGCGATCCGTGCCGGCGGGATCATAGGCGAGGACCGTGCCCGGCGCCTCATGCTCGTGATAGACCTCGGGTACGGCGATGACATAGCCGTTGCCGGCGATCATCGCGGCCAGCCTGCGGATCGGCGCGGTGACCTGATAGATTTCCGAGAACAGGAGAATGCCGGGGAAGCGGCCCTCGATCGCGGGCCGGAACATGTGCATCCGCATCGAGCCGCTGCCGGACACGGCGACATCCTGGGTCTCGTCGCTGCGCAAGATCATCCGCTCATCCTCATGTCGGTACGATTCGGGGTCACCGCGCGCCGCCGCCATAGATCGCCCGCGCGTCGCGCTTGAACGCCGCGCCACTGTCCTCGCGGCTGTAGAACATGTGCCCGCCCGGATAGACGTTGAGTTTGACGCGCTCGGTGGCGCCGAAGCTCGGCATCTGGTCGACGATCAGCCGCGAGGCGAAGAACGGACAGGACAGGTCGTCCCAGCCGTGCACGATCATCACCGCCATCTTGGGATCGTTGGCGATCGCTTTCCGCAGGTCGGTGACGGGTGTGTCGTCGGGCTTGCCGCGATCCCACGCCGAATTCACCTCGTAGGACAGCGCATGATAGCGCGCGTCGGTCTTCCACCCGACGACGCGCGTGACGAAATCGACCATCGCGCTGGTCGTCGGCGCGATCAGCGCGTCGAGGATCGGGTCGTTCGACTGCCGCTGCGCGGACCACGGAAACGGATCGAACGCGGTGACGTTCGAATCGTAGACGCTGCCGATCGTCCCGTCGGCACGGTGGATCTCGCGCAGGAACGTCGCGGAGTCGACGCGGCCGCCCACCTTCTGCACCAGCGCCGGATCGAGCCCCGTCAGCCGGCTGACGTTGGTCACGAGCCGCGACACCGCCTGCGGATCGGTCCGCCCACGCAGCAGATCGGTCGCGAACGCCCCGCGGGTGTAGGCCTCGACGTCGACCATCGCCGCCGGGGTTAGTTGATGCTGTTGCTCGAGATGCGCTGCCGCCATCGACGGCAGGTCGATCATCCACGGCAGCGGCGACAACGCGGTCGCACCGTCGCCCGAGGCAGGATCGAGGTACGGCGAGACCATGACGATCCCGTTGATGCCGACCCCGATCTGCGACTGGAGTTCGTAGGCGATCCGCGGTGCGCGGTAGCCACCATAGCTTTCGCCCATCACGTATTTCGGCGAGCGCAATCGCCCGGCCTTCACGAGCCAGTCGTAGACGACTTTCGACAGATATTTGATGTCGGGGTCGTTGGCGTAGAACGCCTTCTTGGTCTTCTCCTCGTCGACAAGGCTGCGGCTGAAGCCAGTGCCGACCGGATCGATGAAGACGAGATCGGTGAAGTCGAGCCAGCTGTTCGGGTTGTCGGTCGTGATCGGCGCGTCGGACGGTGCGTTGCCCTGCGCGCCGAACTGGACGCGCTTGGGCCCGACCGCTCCCAGGTTTAGATACACCGACGACGCGCCCGGCCCGCCGTTGAACGCGAACGTCACCGGGCGGTTGGTGGCTCCACCGGTCGCGACATAGGACGTGTAGACGACCTGGCCGATCTCCTTGCCCTTGTCGTCGCGCACCGAGATCGTCCCGACCGTCGCGTCGTACGCGATCGACCGGCCGCCGATCGACGCCGACTGCCGCACCGTCTTGTCGGCGGGGAGCGGCGGGAACTTGACCTCGTCATCGACCTTCTTCTCGACGGTCGAGGTCTCCTTCTTGTCCTGCGCCGCGATCGGCGCGGCGATCAGGCTGGCTGCGGCCAGTGCGGTGAGCATGCGCGCGATCACTTGGCTGCCCCCCCGCCGACCGCGATCCACGCGTCGATCTTGCGTTCGAGCACGGGCATCGGCAGCGAACCGGTATCGAGCACCTGCGCATGGAAATCACGCGGATCGAACTTCGTGCCAAGCGCCGCCTGTGCCTTCGCCTTGGTCCGCGCGATCGTCAGCTGGCCGATCTTGTACGCCAGCGCTTGGCCCGGGATCGCAATGTAACGCTCGACCTCGGCGGTCGCATCGGTCCGCGCCATCGGCGAATTGGCGAGCATGTAGTCGATCGCCTGGTCGCGCGTCCAACCCTTGGCATGGATGCCGCTGTCGACCACCAGCCGCATCGCGCGCAGCATCTCGTCGTTCAGCCCACCCATCCGCTGATACGGATCGGTCTCCATCCCCAACTCCTTCCACAGACTCTCGGCATAGAGCGCCCAGCCCTCGACATAGGCGGTATTGCCGCCGAACCGCATGAAGGCGGGGAGCGCGGTGTTCTCCTGCGCGAGGCTGATCTGGAAATGATGCCCCGGCACGCCCTCATGCAGGAACAGCGTCTCCATCTCCCACATGTAGCGCGAAGGCAGGTCGTAGCTGTTGTAGTAGAACACGCCCGGCCGCGATCCGTCCGGCGTGCCGCCTTCGTACGAACCGCCAGCCGAGCCCTTTTCCTTGAATGCAGGGACCGGGCGGATTTCGAGCGCGGTCTTCGGCGTCAGCGAGAATTGCTCGGGAATCCGCTGATAGATGCGCTTCTCGATCGCCTGATAGCCGTCGCGAAGCTGCGCGACCGAACTTGGCTGGAACTGCTTATCGGTACGCAGGAACGTGAAGAACGCGGGCAGATCGCCCTTGAAGCCGACAGCCTGCTTCTGCGCCTCCATCCCCTTCAGGATGCGCGCGACTTCGGACAGGCCGAGCTGGTGGACCTGCTCGGCGGTCATCGGCAACGTCGTGCGCTGCTGGATCAGGTAGGTGTAATAGGCATCGCCGCCGGGCAGCGCGGACAGCCCGACCGTATCGCGCGCGACCGGTAGATAGGTCTTGGCGAGGAAGTCGCGCATCCGCTGGTGCGCGGGCGTGATGACGTCGCGAATCTGCTTCGCATACGCCGCCCTGAGGCGCGCTTGGTCGGCGGCCGAGATCGTCGCGGGGAAGGTCTTCACCGGGCCGTAGAAGGTCGAGCCCTCGACGCCTTCCGCGATCAGATTGTCGAACTCCTGGATCATGTTGGTGACGACCAGCTTGGGCTGGACGATCTTGTCCTTCATCCCCTGGCGGAACAGGGTAATCGCGCGGTCGAGCAGGGCCGCATATTGCGCGCTGCGCTTGAGGTTGTTCTCATAGTCCGCGAGCGTCTTGAACGGCGCGGCGCCCTTGCCCGACGCGAAGTCGGGATAGAAGGTCTGGAAACCGCCGAAATGGTCGATCGGCAGGTCGCGCTGGACCTTGAGGATCGCGGGCGCGTAGCCGGCGAGATCGGTCTCGTTACGCGTCTTGAACACGTCGTAGGCGATCTGGTCGGTCGGCGTCAGCTTGGTCCGGTCTATCGCTCTCAGCGCGGCGAGGTCATGCTCGATCGCGGCGCGTTCGGCGGCGAGATACGCATCGGTGAGATAGTCGCCGAGGCGATCGGCGTAGCGCAGGTCGCCGCGGAAAATCGCCTCGATCGGGTTGCGCTTCAGGCTGGCCTCGTCGCTGTCGTAGAATAGTCGCTTCAGGCGCGTGTCGTCCGCGCTCTCGCCCGGTTGCGCGGCGGGCGGGGGCAGCGCCTGCCCGGACGCCGTGACGGCGGTGAGCGTGGTGGACAGTAAAGCGGCAATAGCCAGTTTGACGGACAACATGCGTTCCTTCGGATGCGACGATGCGGGGTTACGGCGCGACGGATGTCCTCGCAAGCGTCCGCGACCAGCCATCCACGTTCACACCCGGCCGGGACGAGCCAGGATTTTCGCGAACCGGTTTCGAAGACGCCTCGAACAGGCAGGGCAACCCGACGCGAGCCCGGCTAGAGTCGCGCGAACGCCACGGAATTTTCCTCTGCACGGCCGTAGAGGAACCCCTGCCCCATCTCGCAGCCCATCCGTTGCAGCATGGCCGCCTGCTCCGCGGTCTCGATGCCCTCGGCGATCACCGCCATGCCCATCGTCTTGGCAATATCGAGGATCGCACGGACGATACCGCGACTCTTGCTGCTGTCGTCCATCGCGGCGACGAACGAGCGATCGATCTTCAACGCATCGAACGGCAGCGTCTGAAGATAGCTGAGCGACGAGAAGCCGGTACCGAAATCGTCGAGGCTGGTCTTTACGCCCCATCCCCGGATTTCCTCGAGGATCGTCGACGTTCGCACCGCATCGAGGATCGCGACGCCCTCGGTCACTTCGAGCCGTACCGTTTCCGGTGCGATGCCCGTCTCCATCAGGACGGTGTGGACACGCCCCACGAACTCGGGTTGCAGGAATTGCTGCGGCGAGATGTTGATGCTCACGAACGGTCGTGGACCACCGCCGGCCCGCTGGTGCCATGCGGATGCCTGCGCACAGGCTTCGCGCAGCACCCAATCGCCGATGAACAGGATCAGCCCGGTCTCCTCGGCGACGTCGATGAATGCAGCCGGTGCCAGCAGGCCGCGCAAAGGGTGGTTCCAGCGGATCAGCGCCTCGAAACCGCAAACGCCATCGGGATCGGTCAACGACACGATCGGCTGGTAATGCAGCACGAACTGCCGCTCGGCGATCGCTTGGCGCAGTTCCTGCTCCAATTGCGTGCGATGCCGCACTTCGACGCCCAGTTGATCGGTGAACGTCACGCTCTGCCCGCGACCGTGCGACTTTGCGCGGTACATTGCGAGGTCGGCGTCGCGCAGCATCTGGCCGACGTCGCCATACGCGGTCGTGCCGTGCGCGATCCCGATCGACGCCTGGCAGCGGACATGCGTACCCGCAAGCACGCTGGGCGCGGCGAGACAGCGGTGGATCGTCTCGGCCAGGTCGCCGACGCTGGACGGGTCGTCGACGCCATCGAACAACACGTTGAACTCGTCCCCACCGACCCGGGCGAGCGTCGCCTGCCATGCGGCGACGCCGTCGCGTGCCGTGTCCTCCGCCGCGGCGATGCACGCCTGCATGCGACGGGCGATTTCGATCAGCAGCGCGTCGCCCGCATGATGGCCGAGCGTATCGTTGATCGCCTTGAAGCCGTCGAGGTCGACGACCATCACCGCCATACCGGCCCCCTGTCGGCTTCGCATCCGCGCAAACCCGCTTTCGGCGCGTTCCATGAAGAGGGTCCGGTTCGGCAAGCGGGTCATCGCGTCGTGGAGCGCGTCGTGGATCAGCCCGCGGCGCGCGCGGTCGCGCTCGATCACCCGGCCGAGCTGTGTTCCGATCTGCCCCATGATCCCGAGCAGGTCGTGGTCGGGAACGATGAGACGCCGCGCGTAGAATTCCAGGACGCCCGCCACTTCGTCGCCGACCATGACGGGAAACGCGCAGGCCACGGCCAATCCGCATTGCGCCGCCGCGGCGACGCGCGGAAAATTGGGATCCACCATGACGTCGTCGATCCAGTGCGGCCGGACATCCATCAGGACGCGGCCGGGCAGGCCCGCGCCCTTTCCAAAGCTTACCCCCCGCGACGCTTCGACGAACGGAAACATCACGTCGGGGTCAGCCGCATACCAGACGTCGCACCCGGTCACCATGTCGCCCTGCCCCGATACGAGCAGCGCGTTGCCGAAAGACCAGTCCATATGCCGACAGATTTCCGTGACCGCGACGTGCAACGCGGTCTCGATCTCGGCCGTCTGGTTGGCACCATCGGTGATCCGCTGGAGAAGCAACAGCCGCTGCTGGCTTTCGTACAGACGTCGCAACCCCTGTTCCGCGATCGCCTCCGCCTCCAAACGCGCAGCACGTTCCCGCGCGGTCCGCCGTTCCGCACGCGCGAGCCGGGTGGCGAGATCGCGGGGTTCAGGGGCAACGAAGTGCTTCAAGGAAGCCAGCGCACCGCGAGCCGGCAGACAGGGTTGCCGTGTTGCATGCAGGCCAGGTGTTCGATCGTGACGCGTTCACCGTAATGGTCGGCCGCCCCCTCGACGAACCCGTGCGCGAGATGGCACATCCGTCGCGGGGATTGATAGCCGATGACCAGCCGCCCCTCGGCATCGTCGCCGAAGTGGAAATGCGGACACCCCGCGCCCGAATAGAGCTTGCGGACTTCCGAATGGATGATGTCGTTGACGCTCAGCACGAAGCTGCGCGCCGATACATGCCCCGCGAAAAACGGCCGATAGCGGTCGGCGAGCATCGGCATCGCCGCCCTGCCGAACCACTGCAACACGTCGGCGGGGCGAAGATCGAGATGATGCGCCGCGGCATCGACGAGCGCGACGATCTCCGCATCCGGATAGCTGCCGAGCGAGGTATAGGCACCGTCGACCCCGGCCGCTTCGAGCAGGTCGATCCAGGCGTCGTCGCCATATGTATCGGTGACGGCCTGCTCCAGCAAGTTGAACACAACACCCTTCACCGCACCCGTTCCCCGACAGACCTTAGCTTATGTTAGTTTCAATGAACTCGCTTTGGTTAAGATACCGTCATCGAACTGGTTTTGTCGCACTGCGCGCGTCGTGCCCTGCCATCCTAAATTTCGGTCCGATCCGCCCCAGATCTTCGCTGCGACCAGGCCGATGCAGCAAAAGATGCCGTGCCGCGTTGACCGCGTGACACCGATATTGATGGGAAGTTCGATGAAGACGGTGACGCTACCGAGCGGGGAAAAGATACCGGCGATCGGCCAGGGCACCTGGATGATGGGAGAACGGCCAGCGCACCGCGCAGCCGAGATCGCGGCGCTGCGCGAGGGCGTCGAGCACGGCATGACGGTGATCGACACCGCCGAGATGTACGGCGACGGTGCAGCCGAACGCGTGATCGCCGAGGCGCTGGGCCCGGTTCGCGACGAGATATTCCTCGTCAGCAAGGCCTATCCGCAAAACGCGTCGCGGACGCGCCTCGCCAAGGCGTGCGAGGCCAGCCTGAAGCGGCTCGGCACCGATCGGCTCGACCTGTACCTGCTTCACTGGCGCGGATCGGTGCCGCTCGCCGAGACGATCGAAGCGATGGAAATGCTGCGGACGGCGGGCAAGATCCGTCACTGGGGCGTCAGCAACCTCGATACCGACGACATGGAGGAACTGGTCCAGGCGGGTGGCGAAGGCTGTGCGACCGACCAGATCCTCTACAATCTGGGCCGACGGGGACCGGAACATGACCTGCTCCCCTGGCTGGAAGCGCAGGCCATCCCGGTCATGGCGTATAGCCCGGTCGAACAGGGTCGGCTGCTCGCCAACCGGGTGCTGGCAGAGCTGGCGAAAAGCATCGGCGCGACGCCGGCGCAGGTCGCGCTTGCCTGGGTCCTGCGCCGGGATGAGGTCATCGCGATCCCCAAGGCCAGCACCGTCGAGCATGTCCGCGACAACGCCGCCGCTGCGAACCTGGTACTGCCGGACGACGTGATCGCGGCGCTCGACGCGGCGTTCCCCCGTCCACGCCAACGTTCTCCGCTGGAAATGCTTTAAGGCTTCGCGGCGGCGGCGCGCATCGCCGCCGATACCGGTCTTGCGCGTGCGCGAGGGTACGCGGGCAGGATAGCGTTTTTCATCTCTCCCTACGCATCCGAGGTGCCCGACGGCGCATTGACCGCCGGGCATTTTCGAGCAGCGTCAGGCCGGCGCCTTCACGTCGTGCGTGCGAACGAGCTTTTTGTTGACGAACTGCTGGATGCCCATGTCGCCGAGTTCGCGGCCGTATCCGGAGTCCTTGATCCCGCCAAAGGGCAGTTCCGCATCGGTCCAGTCGATGTTGTTGATGAACATCATGCCCGTCTCGACCCGGCTGGCGACGCGACGCCCGCGCGCGACATCGGCGGTCCATACCGAACCACCCAGACCGAAGTCGGAATCATTGGCGAGCGCGATCGCAGCGTCCTCGTCCTTCACGCGGAAGAACGATGCGACCGGGCCGAAGAATTCTTGACGGAACGCAGGATTGGCCGGCACGATATCGGTCAGGATGGTCGGCGCCATGTACGACCCCGGACGATCTATCCGCTTGCCGCCCAGCGCGACCTTCGCACCGTGCGCGACCGCACCGTCGACCTGCTCGAGAAGATCGACCAGCGCCCGCTCGGTCGAGAGCGGACCAAGCGTGGTTGCCTCGTCCATCGGATCGCCCGCTTCGAGCAGAGCCAGCGCGGCCTTGAACTTCGCAAGGAAGGCGTCGGCCATGCTCTCGACCACGATGAAACGCTTTGCGGCGCAGCAGGTCTGACCGGTATTGTACATCCGGCCCCACACCGCCCAGGGCACCGTCAGGTCGAGATCCGCATCTTCCAGCACGATGAAGGCATCGCTGCCGCCCAGTTCCATCGAGGAAACCTTCAGGTTCCTGCCCGCCCGCGCGGCGATGCTGCGGCCGGCTTCGACGCTGCCGGTCAGCGCGACGCCCTTGATACGGGGGTCGTCCACTACGGTGTCGGACTGGTCGTGGCTGATCAGCAGGTTGGTATAGAGGCCGACCGGCGCACCCGCCTCGATCATCACCTGTTCGAAGGCGATCGCGCACTGCGGTACGATACCGGCGTGCTTCACCACCATCGTATTGCCCGCCATGAGGTGCGGCCCGGCGACGCGAGCAAGCTGATAATAGGGGAAATTCCAGGGCTCGACGCAGAAGATCACGCCGATCGGGCTGCTTTCCATATGCGCCTCGCCATTGGTGGGGCTGAGCTTGACCGGCGCTAGGAAGCGTTCCGCATTCGCGGCGTAATACGCCATGATACGCGCGCTGAATTCAACCTCGCCACGCGCCTCGCCGATCCGCTTGCCCATTTCGGTCGTCATGATGCGGGCGAGTTCGTCGGCCCGCGCGTCGAGAATATCGCCCGCCCTGGCGATGATCTTCGCCCGTTCGGCGTACGGCATATGACGCCATGTCCGGAAGCACGCGTCGGCCGCCGCGATCTTGGTTTCGAGTTGCGGATCGCTGAGGGTTTCGAACGCTTCGACGAGCTTGCCATCGAACGGATTGACGCTTTGATAGGCCATGATGATGCGCTTTCTGGCTATGATGACGGCGCGGTCAGTGGCGTCGCGCGATGGCGCGGCGGGGCTTACGCGGCGGGCGTTCCGATCGCACCGTCGCGACCGGATCACGATCGGCGAAATAGCCACCGCCGACGCGGCATGTCAGGATCGGAAACTACGGAAGGCGCCCTGCCAGACGGACGCATCGTGCGCGCGAACCGCGCGGATAGTCTGTCGTCACGGTGTTTCGGCAACCCCGTGCGATTTTGTGTCGCACGGGGTTGCCAGTCCCGAACCAGCCAACCGGTTCGGGCATCATTTTCGTTGCTTGCTTCAGCCGATCGGCAAATCGAACAGCAGTTCGCGGACGTAGCGCACCGGGGGCGAACCATGCGCGAGCAGCGCGTCGTTGTAGCGCTTGAGATCGAACGCCGCGCCCTGCCGCTTTTTCGCCTCCGCCCGCAGTGCCATGTGCTCGGAATAGCCGGTGAAATAGCTCAGCAACTGCGTCGAGCCGAGCGAGGCGCGGACCCATTTGCCCGCCGCCTCGCGCTCCTGCTGGAACGCGGTGTGCGTCATCAACTGCATCGCCTGCTCGCGAGTCATGCCCTCGGTATGGATGCCGATGTCGAGCAGCGAGTTCGAGATCGAGCGCAGCCGCATCTTGAGCACGGTGAGCTTGAACAGCGGATCGCCGTTCAGATAGCCCTCGTCCGCCATCATGCCCTCGGCATAGACCGCCCATCCCTCGACGAACGGCCCCGAGCCGAGCACCGGACGCAGCGTCGACTGAGTCGCATTGGCATGCGCGAGCTGGAGATAATGCCCCGGCATCGCTTCGTGCACCGCCAAGTCGTAAATCATGTAGTCGTTATATTCGCTGAGGAACGACGTCGCCTGCGCCTCCGTCCAGTCGTCGGGGATCGGCGACACGGCGAAGAACGTGCCGAGGTTCTTCTCCAGCGGGCCGGGGGAATCGCAGTAGGCTACCGCGACGCCCTGCTGGAACTTGGGCATGGTGATGATCTTCACGGGGCTGTCGGGCATGCCGACCAGCCCCTTGTCGCGGACGAAGGCGGTCGCCTGCGCTAGTGCCTTGGTCGAGGCGTCGATCATGCCGTCACGGGCGGGGCGCTTGGCGTAGGTGAGTTCGAGCGCGAGCTGGATCGCGGCCTGTTGCTGCGCTTCGGTCGGCTTGTCGGGAAGGAGCAGCGCGCCTTTTTTGGCCCCGAATATCTGGCGCGCGATCGCGTACATCTGCGCGCGCGTGTCGACGATCGCGGCCTGTGCGCGACGCTTGATCTCGGTCCGGGTGAGGTCGGATTGGAGCGCGAAGCCGAGCTTCTTGTCGTAGAGCGCGGCACCCAAACGGAAGTCGCCCTTCGCGCCGGGGACGAGCGTCTTGTCGAGCCAGACCTGATGCTCGGCGACCGCCGCTTTCAATTTCACGAGCGCGGCGTCGAACCGCTTGGCGTCCGCTGCCGACAACTCGCTCTTATGCGGCGCGAGCATGCTCTCGGCGATGTCGACGATGCCGCTGTTCTGCTTCGCCACCGTCGTCGCATAGATCGAGGGCACGCGCACAACCACGATGTTAGCACGCGCCTGCGCCAGCAGTGCGGGAAGCGCCTCCATCCGCGCGGTCGCCGCGTTCAGGCTCTGCGGCCACGGCGCGAAATCGCGCGCGGCGAGCGAGTAGAGCGAGCTGCCGGCGATGTCGTTATAGACCTGCGGATCCCACGCCCAGCCGCCGAGCGTCTCGGTATCCCAGATGTCGTAGCGCAGCGCATTGTCGAGCAGCGCCGCGTCGACCTGTTCCTCGCGCGACAGGGCTTTGCGGTCGATCCGCCGGAGATCGGCGAGCATCGCCTTCGAGAACGCCTCGCGCTTGGCACGCCCTGCCGCGGACATGTCGGTGACCTGTGTGTCGAAGCGGTGATCGCCGAGCGATGTCGCCGACGACGGATTGAGGCGGGCGAGGCCATCGACATAGCGCTTCGACAGCGACGTGAACGCGCTCGTCTCGGCTTGCGCGGCAAGCACGGGCGCAGGGATCGACGAGACGGGCAGCGCGAGCATCGCGGCGCCGAGCAACAGACGGAAATTACGCATCTTGAAATTCCTGACGATCAGCGTTGTGGCGCGAGTTGCGCGTTCAGATAGACGGTGACGAGCGCGGCGCGCTTGGCGTCCTCGATCTTGTCGGCGCCCGCCGCGTGGCCGCCTTCGGGGTTCTCGTAATAGAAGAACGGGTCGCCATACGCCTCCAGCCGCGCGGCGAATTTGCGCGCGTGGCCGGGGTGGACGCGGTCGTCCTCGGTCGAGGTGTAGATGAACGGCGTCGGGTATCGCACGCCGCGCTTCAGGTTCTGGTACGGCGAATATTTCGAGATGAACGCCCAGTCCGCAGGCTTGTCCGGGTCGCCATATTCGCCGATCCAAGACGCGCCTGCCGACAGATGCGAATAGCGCTGCATGTCGAGCAGCGGCGATCCCATCACGATCGCGCCGTAGAGATCGGGCCGCTGCTCCATCGCGACGCCGACCAGCAGGCCACCGTTCGAGCGGCCCGAGACCGCGATCTTCCGCTTCGCACTGACACCGGTGCGGACCAGATCGTCGCCGACCGCGTGAAGATCGTCATACGCCTTTTGCCGGTTCTCGCGCAGGGGTATCTGGTGCCAGCGCGGCCCGTATTCGCCGCCGCCACGGATGTTGGCGAGCACGAACGCGTTGCCCTCCTCGACCCAGAACAACCCGGCCGGGCCCGAGCGGTACGGCTGGTCGACGAGGTAGGTCGGCGTCTGCGCGTTGCGGAACCCGCCATAGGCGTGGACCAGCGCGGGCACCGGGCCCGTCGTGCCCTTCTTGCGCACGAGGAAATACGGGATCTTCGTACCGTCTTTCGACGTCGCGAACCGCTGTTCGACCTGCATCGTCGAGGCGTCGAACCGCGCGGGCAGCGTGTCGACCGCCACCGGCTTCGCGTTGGGGCGGACGGCATAGAGCGCGGGCGGGCTGAGGAAGTTCTCGACCACCGCGAAGGCGACGTCATCCCTGCCTGCGGTCGCCTCGAGGTGGATCGTCGACGCGGTCGGCAGCGTCGCGACGCCTCGCGTCCATACGCCGTCCGCGCCGCGCGTCAGCGACACGAGCTGGCCTGATACGTCGTCGAGCATCTTCACCCACAGCGCCGACTTGCTCGAATCGACCTGCTCCACCGCCTGCGTCGCGGTCGGCACCAGCACGCGCTCGATCGTCGGCGCGCGGCCTGCCAGTACGTCGGCGATCGAATACGCGATCACCGATCCGCTCGGAATGCCGTGCCAGTCCGACGCCAACGTCGCGATCAGGCGCCCGTCGAGCACGGTGCTCATCACCGCATCGTCGGGCAGCGGCGACGGCACCAGCCGTCCGTCATCGGCGATATGGCTGCGCTTGGAATGGAAGAAGTCGACGTTGCGAGAGACAAGCGCATAGCGGCGATCGCCTTCGAAGAAGACGTTGGTCTCGATCCCGACATCGTCCGGCGTCGCGCTTGTGACGATCGTTGCCGCGGCAAGCGGCGTGCCGCGCTGCCACCGCTTGACGGTGCGCGGATAGCCCGACTTGGTGAGGCTGTCGGGCCCGAAATCTGTCGCGACGTACAGTGCGTTAGGCCCGGCCCAGTTCAGCCCGGTCTTGAAGCTCGGCACGACGAAGCCGTCGGTCACGAACTTGCCGGAGGGAATATCGAACTCGCGCTCGACCACCGCATCGCCGCCGCCGTTCGACAGTTCGACCATGCAGCGATCGTACGACGGCGAGCGGCACGTCGCGCCCTTCCACACCCAGCTCTTACCCTCGGCCTTGCCCAGCGCATCGACGTCGATCAGCGTCCGCCATACCGGCTTGCCGCTGGTGAACGAGGCGAGCGACGCGACCCGCCACAGCCCGCGCACGTTGGTCTTGTCCTGCCACAGGTTCAGCACCTGATCGCCGAGGATCTGGTCGGGCGTCGCGATCTGGCGGTCCGCCTGCAACAGCTCGAGCGCACGCTGGCGGTAGCGCGCATAGCCCGGCTTGGCTTCGAGCGCGGCGAGCGACTGCGTGTTCCACCGCTTGACGGTATCGAGCGCACGCGTGCCGTGGATGTCCTCGAGATACGCGTTTGGATCGGTAGCGGGGGCCGGCGTCTGCGCCAGCGCGGTCGTGGAAAGGGCCAGCAAGGCCAGGAACGGCAGGCGTCTTTGCATCATCACTCTCTTATCGTTCAGTGATGCGACTGTAGGCAGCGCAGTCCGCTACGCCAGCCCCTTCTCTTCAGATCAGTCGGCCTCCAGCGCGAGCAGTGCGAACGTCGCCAGCCAATGCTCACCCATGTAATCGTCCGCGAGATGCGGCAGCGCCTCTGCCAAATGCGCGTCGGCGATCGCGCGCGCTTCGGCAGGATCGGGCAACGCGTCGGCGATCGTCCGCCAGCACCACGCGCGCGACAGGTTCACGCCGTCGAGATGCGCGAGCCGTCCGTCCGTCCGGTCGCTGACGATCGCGGGGGAACGCAGGCACGCCGTCGCGGAGCCGAACGGATCGGGCAGGAACGCCGCCAGCCAGGGCGCGAACTCCGCCCCGAGCACGTCCTTCATCAACGCCGCTTCGCACAGCGTTGCCGACAGGAAATCCTCCCCGCTCGGCTCGAACGGGCGGCAGTCGCGATCGTCGCCATACCAGTCCCGCGCGCGCGTCTCGATCAGCACGGCGAGCGACGCGTCGTGCGTCCGCGCCCAGCGCAGCGCGTGGACGAACGCGAACGCGGTGCAGTCATGCTTCCCGCTCCGCACCGGGTAGATCAGCTTCGGCAGATACGCCGCGAACCGGGCCGCGAACGCGCGCGCCAACGGCTCGACCGCCGCCGCCCATGGCCGATCGGGACGCCGCGCCAGCTCGTCGTGCAGCGCGAGCAGCCATCCCCAGCCATAAGGCCGCTCGAACCCGCCCGTCATCGGCCGGTCCAGATACGCGACCTCCCCCGCGATCAACGCGGGCACCAGCATCCGGTCCGCCAGCGCCTCGACCGCGCGGGCCTGCGCCATGTCGGGATACAGCCGCGCGAGGCGCATCACCTGCCACCAGCCGTGAACGCAGCTATGCCAGTCGAAACTGCCGTGGAATACGGGGTGCAACGTCTTCGGCAGCGCGAGATCGTCGGGCCCGGCCAGCGTCTGGTCGAGCTTGTACGGCCATTCGCGGGTTAGATGCCCCAGCGTCAGTTCGGCAAACCGCGCTGCTGTCGCGCGGTCGAGCGTTTGCGTCATTTCACCATCCCGATAAGCGTGTCTGGCACGCGTCAGCTGCTGTGGTCGGCGATGATCTGCCACGCCGCGCCGCGCCGCTCGAACACCAGCGTGGTCATGCCGGACTCGGTGGTCGAGGGTCCGGTCAGCGTCCACCGAGCGAACAGCATCGCGTGACGCGGATCGATCCCGCGCATTTCCAGGAACGCGAACGACAGCTTGCCGCGCGCATTGCCGGTTCCGCGAAAGCTCGGCCGGTATTTGGCGGAAATCGCCTCCTTGCCGCGCAGCAGACCTTTCGGCGTCACGAACACCGCATCATCGGCGTACACATCCATGAACCGCACGAGATCGCCGGCATTCCATCCCGCCGCACTCACCTCCATGCTTTGGCGGATCGCGGTTTCGGCGGGGGTTTGCGTTCGCGTCTGGGCAGGCGCCGCCGTCGCGACCGTCATCAGTGCGAAGGGTAGCATCAGGGTACGCATCATTCTCTCGCCATCAGTTCGAGCAACGCCGCCTCGCCGACCGGCTCGGACAGCAGGAAGCCCTGGTACAGGCTGCACCCACCCGCGGCGAGCAGTTCGAGTTGCGACGGTCGCTCGACCCCCTCGGCGATCACCGCCAGCCCCAGCGAGCGCGCCATCGTGATCGCGCCGGCCACTACCACGCGGTCGCGCGCGCTGCCGTCGATGTCTCGCACCAACGACTTGTCGATCTTCACGTAATCGAGCGGCAGCGACTTCAGATAGGCGAGGCTGGAATAGCCTGTCCCGAAATCGTCGATCGCCACCCGACACCCTGCCCCGCGCAGCTCCGCCAGCAACGCCGATGCCGCGGCAAGGTCCTCGATCAGGCCGGTCTCGGTAATCTCGACGGTCAGCCGCCCGCGCGGAAACCCGCTCTCGTCGATCCGCGCCAGGAACAGCGCACCGAAGCCGGGGCGGGTGATGTCGGCGGCGGTGAGGTTCAGCGACACGCGCAGCGTCCCCAATTCCGCCGGCCAGGCAACCGCGCGCGCGAGCACGAGCCGCTGGATGTGATCGGACAGCGCGATCCCCAGATCGGCACGGTCGGCAGCATCGAACAGCGCGTCGGCGCCGAGCGGCCCCAGCTTCGGATGGCTCCACCGTGCCAGCGCCTCGACCCCGGTGATCCTGCCGCTCGCGATCTCGACCTGCGGCTGCCAGCGCAGATCGATCTCGTCGCGTTCGATCGCGTGGTGGAGGTCGATCGCCAGCGCGTCGATCGGCGCGACTCCGTCGGGCAGCGCGACGTGCAGCACCGATCCGTCGCTCGCCTTCGCCTCCGCCAGCGCCTCGCTCGCCCGCCGCAGCAACGCCGCCGCATCGTCGCCCGGCTGGCGCTGCGCCACGCCGAACCGGCACCCGAGCACCGCGCGCGTATCCGCCACCGCGAACGGCCGCGCGAGCGCCGCGTCCAGCGCGGTGATCGCCGCCGTCACCGCGGCCCCGGCCGCCTCGATCACCAGCACGAACTCCGACCCGCCAAGCCGCGCGACCATCGCCTCGACGCCGATCGCCTCGCGCGCGACGGTCTCCGCACGGCGAACCGCGGCCTCGATCAGCCCGTCCACCGCGGGTCGGCCGTGCGCCGCATTGACGATATCGAGCCGCGACAACGCGACCAGCACGACCGCGACCGGCCGGTCGTCGGCGATCCGCCCGACGATCCAGCGCCGCGCGTCGCCCGTCTCGCGATCGTACAACGACGCGCCGGGTATGCCGCGTCGGTCGATCGTGCCGCCCGATGCACGCGCCGCATGGCGTCCGGCGAAGCGCAACGCCTGCACCAGTTCGCTATCGCTCGCCGGACTGGCGAGGAATTGCGTCGCGCCCGCATCGAAGAATTCGCCGATCGCCTCGACGTCGCCCCGAGAGACCAGGACCAGCAACGCCGCGCCGTTGGTGGCGACGAGCCCTCCCAGCAAACGCGTCGCCGAAAGCGCGTCGTCGAGCGCACCACGCGCGTCGATCATAGCCACTGCGGCGCCGCTCGCCAGGAAGCGGCTTTCGATCGCCTGGGCGTCCTGCACGACCACCGCGTGCCAGCCGGCACCGGCGCCAGCCGACGCCAAAATCTCCGCGATTTCATCGCGTTGACGGAACGATATCGCGAACAGCGTCGTTGCCGTCTGCATGTCTTCCATTCCCGTCGCACCCCAGCCAATCGGTGCGAGCCTAGCTGGCGTATCGCCCTCCGCCAATCCATTACCAGCCGGTCCGGCCTTGTTACCGACCAAGTCAGCCCCTAGCTCTGATGCGATGACGATCGCGCCAGCCTCATTGCAAAAGCCGCTGCGCGATACGCATGGTCGCACGATCAAGTATCTGCGGATTTCGGTGACCGATCGCTGCGACCTGCGCTGTCGCTACTGCATGTCCGAAAAGATGACGTTCCTGCCGCGCAGCAAGCTGTTGAGCCTGGAAGAGATCGCGATCATCGCCGAGCGCTTCATCGCGCGCGGCGTGACCAAGATCCGCCTGTCGGGTGGCGAGCCGCTCGTGCGCCGCGATGTCGCCGAACTGGTCCAGCGCCTTGGTCACAACATCGGGTCGGGTCTCGAAGAACTGACGATGACCACCAACGGCACGCGCCTCGCGCAGCATGCCGAGGCGATGGTCGATGCCGGTATCCGCCGCGTCAATGTCAGCATGGACAGCCGCGATCCCGAGCGCTTCCGCTACATCACTCGCCACGGCGACGTGTCGCAGGTGATCGGCGGAATCTACGCCGCACGCGACGCGGGGCTGGCGATCAAGATCAACATGGTCGCGCTGAAGGGCTTTAACGAAGACGAGATTGCGCCGATGCTCGCCTGGTGTCGCGACGAGGGCTTCGACCTGTCGCTGATCGAGACGATGCCGCTCGGCGCGATTGACGAGGACCGTACCGACCGCTTCCTGCCGCTGACCAAGGTATTCGAGGATCTCGGCCAGCAGTTCACGCTCGCCCGCGACCCGCACAAGACCGGCGGCCCCGCACGCTACTGGAACGTCGACGGCACGCGTACGCGTCTTGGTCTGATCTCGCCGCTGACCGCCAATTTCTGCGATGGCTGTAATCGTGTGCGTCTGACCACTGAAGGCAAGCTGTACATGTGCCTCGGCCATGACGATCAGGTCGACCTTAAGGCGGCATTGCGCGAAGGCGGCACCGCTGGTCTCGACGAAGCGATCGACGCGGGCCTCTACGCCAAGCCCAAGGCGCACGATTTCCGCATCGGCCAGGGCGAAGGCCCCGCGGTCGCGCGTCACATGAGCGTTACGGGCGGATGAGTAGGTACGAGCGGCGGGCGCTGGTCGCGTCCAATACCCCGCCCGCTCGTGCCGCAGAGGCCGAACTCGCCGACATGGGCGAGTGGGTGTCCGTCGAAGAGGCGGATGTCATCATCGCGCTCGGCGGCGACGGCTTCATGCTCCAGACGCTCCACTCGATGCTGGAGCGCCGCAAGCCGCCAGTGCCGGTGTTCGGGATGAACCTCGGCACCGTCGGCTTCCTGATGAACGAATGGCGCCACCACGGCCTCACCGACCGTCTGGAGCGCGCGAAGTCGTTCAAGGTCATCCCGCTCAGCATGACCGCGCTCGGTGTCGACGGTCGTACCCACACGCTGCCCGCGATCAACGAGGTGTCGTTCCTGCGCGAGACCCGACAGACCGCCAATCTCGAAGTGACCGTCAACGATCGCATCGTCCTGCCCGAACTCGCCTGCGACGGCATCCTCGTCGCGACGCCCGCCGGCTCGACCGCGTACAACCTGTCCGCGCACGGCCCGATCCTGCCGCTCGGCTCGGGCATGATCGCGCTGACCCCGATCAGCCCGTTCCGCCCCCGGCGCTGGCGCGGCGCGATCCTGCCCGACAAGGCACGGATCGGCATCCGCGTGCTCGATCCCGGCAAGCGCCCCGTTTCCGCCGTCGCCGACCAGCGCGAGATCCGCAACGTCGCGCGCGTCGACATCTGCATGGACCGCGCGCGCGAACTGACGCTGCTTTTCGATCCCGAGCACGCGCTCGACGACCGGATCACGATGGAGCAGTTCGTCGCCTGACCCCGGTTTATCGCGGACTTTGCATTTTTGCGGCGAAACCCGCTTGCATCGTCCGACCGGCCGTTTATAGAGCCGCCTCCGGCAACGTTCCCTGATAGCTCAGCGGTAGAGCTCTCGACTGTTAATCGAGTGGCCGTAGGTTCGAATCCTACTCAGGGAGCCATTTTCGCACGCTAAGGCGGCGAACTTACCGACCATACCGGTGTCGGTCTCACATCAGATAATCCATCGATATTACGCCTTTCCGCGGCGGACTTTTCGCGTCTTCATCGACCGTTTGCTTAAGGCGGAACGTGGCGAACCCATCTCGGCGAAACGCTGGTTCGGTAATGTCACCCGCCCTTCGAAGCCGTGGCTGATGCCGGGTGACCGGCTAGGCCCGGGTCTCTGCGGCAATCCGATTACCCATGAAATTTTCGGACGCCACTTGTCGGACATACGCCGCGCATGGTCTTTGGCGCGAAATTGCGGCGGCGGCCGGGCTAAGTCCGACGCTGCTGACTCGCCCGATGGTGGAGAAGGACAATGCCGATGATCGAACACCCCATGGTTCAGACGATGCGCTGGTTCGGTCCGTCCGACCCGACGTCGCTTGCCGATATCCGCCAGGCGGGGTGCACCGGGATCGTCACCGCGCTGCACGACATCCCCAACGGCACCGCGTGGCCGGTCGACGCGATCATGGCGCGCAAGTCGCTGATCGAGGCGGCGGGGCTGACCTGGGCGGTCGTCGAAAGCGTCCCCGTGTCCGAGGCGATCAAGCGCAACACGCCCGAACGCGCCGCTGCGATCGCCGCGTATCAGGAGACGATCGTCAATCTCGCCACCTGCGGGATCACCATCGTCACGTATAATTTCATGCCGCTGCTCGACTGGACGCGGACCGACCTCGCCTATCCGATGCCCGACGGTGCGCTGGCGCTCCGCTACGAGGCGATCGCCCTCGCGGCGTATGACCTGTTCATCCTGCAACGCCCGGGCGCCGCCGACGCGTATGCGCCGGACGTGCAGGCCGCGGCGCATGCACGGTTCGAGGCGATGAGCGACGCGGACCGCCGCACGCTCGAAAACACCATCATCGCCGGGCTTCCGGGTAGCGAGGAGCATTTCACCTCTGCCGATTTCCGCGCCGCCATCGCCGGCTATGCGGGGATCGACGCCGCCGCGTTGCGCGCCAACCTGATCTCGTTCCTCGAGGAGATATGCCCGGTCGCCGACGCGCACGGCGTCCAGCTCGCGCTGCACCCGGACGATCCGCCCTTCCCGCTGTTCGGCCTGCCGCGCATCGTCAGCACGCAAGCCGACCTCGACCTGCTGGTCGCCGCCGTCCCCAGCGCCGCGAACGGGCTCTGCTTCTGCACCGGATCGCTCGGCGTCCGCGCCGACAACGATCTGCCCGCAATGGTGCGCCGGTTCGGCGACCGCGTGTATTTCCTCCACCTGCGCAACGTCGAGCGCGACCAGGCCGGCAATTTTCACGAGGCGACGCATCTCGGTGGCAGCACCGACATGGGTGCTGTGATGCAGGCGGTACGCGAGATTTCGGTCCGCCATGGCCGCAGCATCCCGATGCGTCCCGATCACGGCCACCAGATGCTCGACGATCTGAACAAGCGGACCAACCCCGGCTATTCGACGATCGGTCGGCTGCGCGGGCTCGCGGAGTTGCGCGGGCTGGAACTCGGCATCGCCCATGCCGCGACATCGCAATTGCTCCTGCGGCCCGGTTGAGCGTAGCGTGCGGCAACGCTGTCACGGAGCCCGTCCCGCATGAAACTCACGATCCTGCCCACGATCGCCCTCGCGTCGATCGCACTGGCCACCACCGCCATCGCCCAGGACAAGGTTGCGCCGGCCGGTGGCGACATCCCCGCGAAGTTCGTGCCGCCGACGACCGCGCGCGATTACGTCAAGCGCGAGGTCATGATCCCGATGCGCGACGGGACGAAGCTGTACACCGTCATCGTCTATCCCAAGGGCATCACCAACGCGCCGATCGTGCTCACGCGCACGCCGTACGATGCGAAGAGCCGCGCGAACCGCTCCGACAGTTCGAGCATCCTCGCCACGCTGCCGCTCGCCGACGAGATGTTCGTCAAGGCGGGTTATATCCGCGTATATCAGGACATCCGCGGCAAATACGGGTCGGAGGGCGAGTATGTCGTCACCCGTCCGGTGATCGGTCCGCTTAACCCGACCAAGGTTGATCACGTCACCGACGCGTACGACACGATCGACTGGCTGGTGAACAAGGCGAACCTGCCCGAGAGCAACGGCCGGGTCGGTATGATCGGCTCGTCCTACGAGGGCTTCACGGTCGCAATGGCGCTGCTCGCCCCGCATCCCGCGCTGAAGGTCGCGGCGCCCGAGAGCCCGATGATCGACGGCTGGATGGGCGACGACTGGTTCCACTACGGCGCCTTCCGCCTCGCCAACATCGCGTGGCTCGGCAGCCAGACCGGCTACAAGGGCGCGGGCAAGGCGCCACCCACCGGAGGCTACGACGACTACGAGAATTTCCGCGAGGTCGGCTCGGCCGGCGACTGGGCGAAGAAGTCCGGCTACGATCAATTGCCCTATTGGCAGCGGATGGTGTCGCACCCTGCCTATGACGGCTTCTGGCAGGGCCAGGCGCTCGACAAGCTGCTCGCTGCCAACCCGTCGAACGTGCCGACGATCTGGGAACAGGGGCTGTGGGACCAGGAGGACATGTACGGCGCGATCACCGCGTGGGAGGCGCTGAAAGCTAAGGGCAAGCTCGGCAACAACCACCTCGTGATGGGTCCGTGGCGCCACAGCCAGATCAACCGCGAAGGCCGCAGCCTCGGGCCGTTCCAGTGGAACGGCGACACCGCGCAGCAATTCCGCGAGGACATGCTGCTCCCCTATTTCAACCAGTATCTGAAGGATGGCGCGCCCGTCACGCTTCCCGCCGCCGCGATCTACAACACCGGCGAGAACCACTGGGACAAGTTCGCGACATGGCCACTCGCCTGCGAGACCGGATGCACCTCGCCGCTCAAGCCGATCTACCTGCAGGAGGGCGGCGCGCTCGGCTTCGGCACGGCGACGACCGGCGGTGACAGCTATGTCTCCGATCCGTCGAAGCCCGTGCCGCACCTGCCGCGCCCGGTGAACTTCGGCGACGGCCGCTGGGGCGACTGGCTGGTCAGCGACCAGCGCGGCGTCGACGGCCGTCCCGACGTGATGACCTACACCACCGAGGCGCTGACCGCGCCGGTGCGCGTGTCGGGCGCACCGATCGCCGACATCTTCGCCAAGACGACCGGCACCGACGGCGATTTCATCGTCAAGGTGATCGACGTCTATCCAGCCGAGAACGCCACCGATCCGAAGATGGGCGGCTACGAACTGCCGATCAGCCTCGACATCTTCCGCGGTCGCTATCGGCAGAGCTTCGCCAAGCCGACCGCGATCCCGGCCGGCAAGGTGCAGGAATACAAGTTCCGCCTGCCGACCGTGAACCACGTGTTCCAGCCGGGCCACAAGATCATGATCCAGGTCCAGTCCAGCCTGTTCCCACTCTATGATCGCAACCCGCAGACCTTCGTCCCCAACATCTTCCTCGCGAAGAAAGCGGACTACAAGCCAGCAACCGTGACGATCGTTCGCGGCGGCGCGTCGGCAAGCGCCGTGTGGCTCCCGGTAGTGCCGCTCGATCAGTCCGCCGCGCTGGCGAAGTAACCGCTGTCCACGCCAGTCCCGTTCGCCATGCCGCACGACGAGCGGGACGTCGCAAATCCGACCGCGATTTCCGCATGCGAAACTATTTTTACATGTGAAGTCGACGCGATTTCGGCTAAGCACCGGCTCGATAAGCTTTCAGGCGATCGAGAAGGTTCGATATGGTCGATGCAGTGATAGTCCATGCCGGCGACAGCGTCGCGACGCTGTTGCATGACGGCGGGGCCGGCGATCGTATCGATACGGGCGCCGCGGTCCTGACGCTCGCGCATGACGTGCCACGCGGCCACAAGATCGCGCTCGCGCCCATCGCCGCCGGCACCGACGTGATGAAATACGGCTATTCGATCGGTCGGGCGACGGACGCCATCGCAGCGGGCGGCCATGTCCACAGCCAGAACCTGTCGACCGGACTCGCCGGCACGCTCGAATACGGGTTCGACCCGGCTAGCGACTCTCCCGCACTCGCCCCCTCGCCTGCTCCAACCGCGACATTCCGCGGCTTCGTCCGTCCCGATGGCCGGGTGGGTACGCGCAACGAAATCTGGATCCTGCCGACGGTCGGCTGCGTCGCGCGGACCGCCGAACGCATCGCCGCCAAGGCCAGCGCACGCCTCGCCGGCACGATCGACGGCGTCCACGCCTTTAGCCATCCACACGGCTGTTCGCAGCTCGGTCACGATCTCGACGGCACGCGCCAGATCCTCGCGAGCCTGGCCTGCCATCCCAATGCCGGCGGCGTGCTGATCGTCGGGCTCGGCTGCGAGGAGAACCAGGTCAAGGCGCTGATCGAGGCGATCCCGGCGTGGCGGCGGCCGGCGATCCGGACGCTGACCGCGCAGTTGAGCGCTGACGAGGTCGAGGAAGGCATCGCGCTGGTCGAGGAGCTCGCCGCGCTGGCGGCGTGCGAGCGACAGGAGGTCGGGCTCGACCGGCTGGTGCTCGGCGTCAAGTGCGGTGGCTCGGACGGGTTGTCGGGACTGACCGCCAACCCGCTCGTCGGCCGAATGAGCGACCGCGTCGTCGGCGCCGGCGGGCGTGTCGTGTTCACCGAGATCCCGGAGATGTTCGGTGCGGAACAGGCGCTGATGAACCGCGCCGCCGACGTCGCGGTGTTCGACGCGATCGTCGGCGTGGTGAACGGCTTCAAGCAGTATTTCATCGATCACGGCGAGCCCGTCTCGGAAAACCCCTCCCCCGGCAACGTCGTCGGCGGCATCACCACGCTCGAGGAAAAGTCGCTCGGCGCGGTGCAGAAGGCGGGCCGCTCGACGATCGCCGACGTCATCCCCTACGGCGCGCAGGCGCGGATCGACGGGCTGACGATGCTGGAGGCGCCCGGCAACGACGCGGTATCGTCGACCGCGCTGGCCGCCGCGGGCGCGACCATGATCCTGTTCACCACCGGACGCGGCACACCGCTCGGCTTTCCCGTGCCGACGATCAAGATCGCGTCGAACAGCGACCTTGCGCAGCGCAAGCCCGGCTGGATCGATTTCGACGCGGGCCAGGTCCTAGCCCAGGGGTTTGCCGCCGCTGAAACCGCGCTGGTCGACTGCATCCGGTCGATCGCGTCGGGCGCCGAGACCGCTGCCGAACGCAACGGCGAACGCGAGATCGCCATCTGGAAACGTGGAGTAACGCTGTGACACGACTGACGTACGCGACGCTCGTTCGGCTGCCGACGACGATCCCCAGCCCGCTCGGCCGCACGCCGCCTACGATCGGTATCGTTCATTTCGGGCCGGGAGCATTTCACCGCGCGCATCAGGCTGCGTATGTCGACACGCTGCTGGCGGAGGACCCGCGCTGGGGGATCGCCGCGGTATCGATGCGGAGCAAGGCGACCGTCGCCGCGCTCGCCGAGCAGGACGGGCTCTACACGCTCGCGGTGCGCGATGCCGATTCGTCGAACCGGGTGATCGGCGCGCACCGGCGGTTTCTCGGTCCCGACGATGCCGCGCAGACGCACGCGCTGCTGGCCGACCCCGCGGTCCGGCTGGTGACGTCGACGGTGACCGAAAAGGGCTATTGCCTCGCCGCCGACGGGACGCTCGATCTGTCCCATGCCGACATCGTCCATGATCTCGCGGACACCGCGACGCCGCGCAGCCTGATCGGCTGGCTCGTGGCGGGGCTCGATGCACGACGCGTCGCGGGAATTGCGCCGTTCGTGCCGATGCCGTGCGACAATCTGGCGAACAACGGCGCCAAGCTCCACGCCGCGCTGGTCGCCTTCGCCCGCGCGCGCGATGCGGGGCTGGCGGACTGGATCGCGGGCGAAGTGCGCGTGCCGTCGACGATGGTCGATTCGATCACCCCCGCCTCCGACGCCGCGCTCTACGCCGACGTGGCGGAAACGCTCGGTCTCGAAGACCGCGCGGCCGTGCAACGCGAATCCTTCGTGCAATGGGTGATCGAGGACATCGGCGTTCCCCTCGGCCCCGATCTCGCCTCGGTCGGCGCGACGATCACGCGCGACGTCGCCAGCTATGAGAAGGCCAAGCTGCGGATCCTCAACGGGGCGCATTCGACGCTGGCCTATGTCGGCCTGCTGCGTGGCGCGACCAGCGTCGCGGATGCGATGCGCGACGCGGATCTCGCCGGGTTCGTCGATGCGATGATCCGCGACGACATCATGCCGATGCTGCCGGCCACCGCCGGGCTCGATCTCGATGCGTATCGCGCGGCCGTGCTCCAGCGGTTCCGCAACCCGGTCATCGTCCACCGGCTCGACCAGATCGCGCAGGACGGTTCGCAAAAGCTCTCCTACCGGCTGGGCGACACGCTGATCGCCAACCGCCGCGCGGGCCGCATGCCCGCCGGCATCGTCACCGCGTTCGGCGCATGGGTCGCCTTCCTTATCCGCCAGGCACGCGCCGGGACGCCGATCGTCGATCCGGCCGGCGAGCGCCTTGCCGCCGCCGCACGCGACGGCACGCCCACCGACGTGGTCGCGCGCCTGATCGATGCGGCGCTGGGCTTCCCCCCCGAACTGCGCGGCGACGATGCGGTTCGCGCAGCCGTCGCCGATGCAGCCGAACGCATCGCGCGCGGCGACTGGACCGCGCTGGGGGCAAGGCATGCCGGCTGAGGACGATCACGACGACGCGGCGGCTCCGGCGAACGGCAAGACGACCTACCGTGCCCCCGCGCTGGAAAAGGGGCTCGATATCCTCGAACTGCTCGCCACCGAGCACGCCCCCCTCACCCTGACCGCGATCGTCCAGCGCCTGCAACGATCGACCGGCGAGCTGTTCCGCATGATCCAAGTGCTCGAACAGCGCGGCTTCGTCGAGCAGACGATGGAGGGGTATTCCCTGACCTCGCGGCTGTTCGACATGGGGCTGGGTCGCCCGCCGATCCGCAACCTGGTGGAGACTGCGCTGCCGGTGATGCGCAGCCTGTCGCTCGAGACCAAGCAATCCTGTCATCTGGTGTTCGCATCCAGCGGCGACATGGTCGTCGTCGCGCGGATGGAATCGTCCGAACAGCTCGGCTTCTCGGTCCGCGTCGGGCATCGCCGCCCGATCCATCATGCCGCGTCGGGCATCGTCCTGTATGCGTTCCAGCCGGCGGAGGTTCGCGCGCAATGGGAAACGCTGTTCGTGCCGCCCGCCACGCCGGCCGAACGCGCCGACCTTCATGCCGAAGCGGACGCGACGCGCGCACGCGGGCATTTCAACGCGCCGAGCAGCTTCACCGAAGGCATCACCGAGCTGTCCGCCCCGATCCTGCGCGGCGATCACGCCGCGGCGGCGTTGGCGATACCGTTCGTCCGGACCAAGGTGGCGCCGATGGCACTCGACGACGTCGTCCTGCGCCTATGCGACGCCGCAGCGGCGATCTCGCGGATGCTGTCGCTCAACGACGGCCGTATCTGAGCCGCGTGCAAAGGAATCGATCGTCGAGCGGCGTTACAGCGCGACGACGGCAGGCATGAAGACATAGCCGTTGCCGCGCACCGTGCGGATGATCTCGACCGGATCGACCGCGAGCAACTTGCGCCGTAACCGGCTGATGTTGACGTCGATGGTCCGACCGCGCGCGGTGCTGTCCGACCTCCCCGACCGCTCGATCATCTCGTCGCGCGAATGGACCTTTTGCGGCTCCATTACGAAGATGTTGAGCAACTGGAACTCGCCGTCCGTCAGGCGGACGGTGGTGCCGTCCGGCGCGTGGAGGAGGCGCATGCGGGTGTCGAGCCTCCAGCCGGCAAACGCGAGCGCCTCGACCGACGCCACGCGCGCAGGTGCGCCGGCGCTTGTGCCGGCAGAGATCGCGCCACCCGTCGCCCCGTTTCCACGGCGACGCAGCACGGACCGGATCCTTGCGAGGATTTCGCGGGGGCTGGACGGTTTCGTGACGTAATCGTCGGCGCCGAGTTCGAGCGCGACGACGCGATCGACCTCGCCCGCGAGCGCCGAAAACATGATGACGGCGGGTGCATCGCCGTCCTGGGCCAGCGTGCGCAGGACGGACAGCCCATCCTCGCCGGGCATCATCATATCCAGAACGACGAGATCGCATGGCGACCGATCGAGCCGGGAGCGAAGCGCCGCGCCGCTCTCCACCGCCTCGGCGCGAAGCCCGTGATCGACGAGGAACTCGGTGAGCAGCTCGCGCAGTCCGGGATCGTCGTCGACGATGACGATCCGCGGACTTTCAGGTCGGATGCCGTCGGGTGCGTCCGGATAGTCGCCGTTGTCGGGAACGCGGGAAATGGGGGCCGGCAGCCCGTGATGGTTTGCGATCATGACGGTCTGATGCAGGTTATGTTTGTCCGGGATATGTCTGGACACCTTCCGTATATTAGCGCGCGAATAACGCGTCTCGTGACGGCTGCCGATGACGTCGACATTGTGCGAAACGCAAGACGGCGCTAGCGGCACGTCGCCATGTCGATCGCCGCCACCACATCCCCGCCTAAGTCCTTGAACTGGCTTCGGCCTTTGTCGGGACTACAGATACTCAAGCGTGGCGACGTGCCGATCACGCGGGTGCAGATCTATGGCCAGCGGTGCAGCGGGACGAATCTGGTCACGCGCGCGATCGAGGCCAACATGCCGGGCATCGAGATTACCGAGGCGTTCGGGTTCAAGCACTGGTTCGTGCCGCCGCAGACGTTGTTCGTGAAGGATACGCTGGTGCTGGTCGTCGCGCGCGATGCCTTCGACTGGGCGCGCAGCCTGCACCGCCAGCCCTGGCACGCGCATCCCGACCTCAAGGCGCAGCCGTTCGACGTCTTCATCCGCAGCCACTGGCACAGTTATTGGGACGATCATTTCGGCCACATCGAGCCGGGGCATCCGATGCAGGGCGGCGAGATGCTGCATGAACGCGATCCCGAGACGGGTGAACGCTTTGCCAATTGCATCGCCAAGCGCACCGCGAAGCTGCGCCATTGGTCGACGCTGACGAACCGCGCGCACAACGTGGCGTTGCTCGGCTATGACGCGTTCGCGCGGGATCCGGGGGCGTTCGTGACCGCTCTCGGCGCGGCGGCGGGAATCGCCTGCCGCGAGCCGTTCGTGCCGATCACCAGCTACAAGGGGCAAGGCCATGCGCCCTATGTCCCGACGCCCTATCCCCCGCTGGAGGCCGACGATGCCGAGCACATCACAGCGTGGCTCGATCCCGAGGTGGAGGCGGCGTTCGGGCTCTCCGCCCGGCATGACGCGGTATATTAACGCACATCAATCGCGTTTCCGGGTGATCTCTCTAGGGTCGGCGTCATGAGCAAGCCGATCACCTTCTTCATCCACCATCAGGGCCGTGGCCACGCGAACCGCGCGATGGCGATCATCCGCGAATTGCCGGCGACGCGCGCGGTGACGATCCTGACCGCGAAACCCTCGTTGTTCGACGGGTTCAAGCGCCCCATCACGATCGCCGCGCTGCCCGACATGATCGGCGCGCCGGTGCCGACGCCCGGCCTGTTCGCGCAGGCGACCCCCGAGGTGATGCACTGCGTCCCGCTCGGCGTGGCGAAAACGCGGGCGACGATGCGGACGATCGTCGACCATCTCGACGACGTCGACCCAGCGCTGTTCGTGGTCGACGTCTCCGCCGAGATCGCGCTGCTCGCACGGATCGCCAGCGTCCCCGCGATCAGCATCCGGATGCACGGCGACCGGCTCGATCCCGGGCATCTCGGCGCGTATCAGGCAAGCGTCGGCCTGCTCGCACCGTTCGGCGAGGCGCTCGAACAGGCGGACACTCCCGACTGGGTGCGCGCCAACACCTGCTATGCAGGCGGCCTCTGCACGACAGTCGACGACGTCCCGACCAAGGCGGAGGCGCGCGCGAAACTGGGGCTCGATCCCGATCAGGAGATCGTCGTCGTCCTCACCGGTGGTGGCGGTGCGGGAACGCCCTACGCGCCGCTGACGATGGCCGCGCGCGCCGTACCCGACGCGCGATGGCTGGTGCTGGGGCCCGTCCACCGCGAGGGCCACGAGACCGATTTCGGCAATCTCGTCGAACTCGGCTGGGTGCCGGGCGTGACCGATCACATCGCCGCCGCCGACGTCGTCATCGCCTCGGCTGGCGACAACACCGTGCACGAGATAGCCCGCGTCGGTCGCCCTTACGTCTGCGCGCCTGAGTGGCGATATTTCAGCGAGCAGACGCGCAAGGCCGAACGGCTGGCCGAACTGGGCGCGGCAGTGGCGCTCCCGGCATGGCCGGGCGCGCTGACGCCGTGGCGCGGCATCCTCGACGCCGCCAAGGCGCTCGACCCAGCGGCGCTCGCGGACCTGTACGATGCCGACGCGGCAAAGGTGGCAGCGGACTATCTGGAGGATCTGGCGGTCTCGCTTTGGGCGCCCGCTACAGTCGACTAGATTGAAACCCGCCCCCGCGAGGGAGGTACGCGATGAGCGCGGTCCGTTCAGCGCCGGCACCCGACTAGGGTGTAAGCGTCACGAACGTATCCATCACCCGCTTCCGGCCTGCGCTCTCGAAGTCGATCTCCAGCTTGTTGCCCTCGATCTCGGCGATCGCGCCGTAGCCGAACTTCTGGTGGAAGACGCGCATGCCGAGCGACAGGTCGTCACGGCCCTTGTTGCCGAGGCTGATCGCGCTCGATCGGCTTTCGACGACGCGCGCGGGTTTGGTTGAGAAGGTGCTGCCGGTGCCCGACGCGCGCTGCCAGCCGGGGCCTCGGCCAGTGCCACGAGCAACGTCCGCGAACGGATCGGCGCGGTCGGACCAGTTAGCTTGCCAGAGGCTTGCGCCGCCGGACATCGTGGTTTCGGTGTCGATATGCTCAGGCGGAAGTTCGGCGACGAAGCGCGAGGGGATCGAGGAGTTCCACTGGCCGTAGATGCGGCGGTTCGCCGCGTGGATGATGACCGCGAGCCGGCGTGCGCGCGTGATCGCGACATAGGCTAGGCGGCGCTCCTCCTCGAGGCTCTTCACGCCGCCTTCGTCCAAGGAGCGCTGCGACGGGAACAGGCCTTCCTCCCAGCCGACCAGGAATACGGTGTCGTATTCGAGGCCCTTGGCGGCGTGGATGGTCATGATCGTGACCTGCGGATCCTGCGCGCCGCCCTCGTTGTCCATCACCAGCGAGACGTGCTCCAGGAACGCGCCGAGCGAGTCGTACTCCTCCATCGCGCGGACGAGTTCGCTGAGGTTCTCGAGGCGGCCGGTCGCCTCGACCGACTTCTCGGCCTGGTACATCGCGGTGTAGCCGCTCTCGTCGAGCAACTGGCGCGCGAGTTCGGCGTGCGGCAGGCTGGTCGCCATGTCGCGCCAGCGGGCAATGTCGCCGACCAGCCGTCCGAGCGACTTCTTCGCGGCCCCGGTCAGTTCGTCGGTGTCGAGGATGCGCGCGGCGGCGGTGGTCAGCGGCGTGCCGGTGGCGCGCGCGAGCTGGTGGATGCGCGCGACCGCCTTGTCGCCGAGGCCGCGCTTGGGGACGTTGACGATGCGTTCGAAGGCAAGGTCGTCGGCCGGCTGGTTGACCACGCGGAGGTACGCCAGCGCGTCGCGAATTTCGGCGCGTTCGTAGAAGCGGAAGCCCCCGACGATCTTGTACGGCATGCCGATCGCGATGAAGCGGTCCTCGAACTCTCGCGTCTGGTGCTGCGCGCGGACCAGGATCGCCACTTCGTCGAGGCTCTTGCCGGAGCGCCGGACGATGTCGATCTCCTCGCCGACGCGGCGTGCTTCCTCGGGACCGTCCCAGACGCCGATGACCTTCACCTTCTCGCCGACGTCGCGCTCGGTCCAGAGCTGCTTGCCGAGCCGGCCGCCATTGTTGGCGATCACGCCCGAGGCCGCGCCAAGGATATGCGGCGTGCTGCGGTAATTCTGCTCGAGGCGGATCACCTTCGCGCCCGGAAAGTCGCGCTCGAACTTCAGGATGTTCTCGACCTGCGCACCGCGCCACGAATAGATCGACTGGTCGTCGTCGCCGACGCAGGCGATGTTCTTGCGCTCCTGCGCGAGCAGCCGCAGCCAGAGATATTGCGACGAATTGGTGTCCTGATACTCGTCGACCATGATGTATTTGAAGCGCTGCTGATACTGCGCGAGCACGTCACGGTGCGTCTTCAGGATCACCAGCATGTGGAGCAGCAGGTCGCCGAAGTCGCAGGCGTTGAGCGCGATCAGCCGCGCCTGGTATTGCTGGTACAGCTCACCGCCGCGGCCATTGGCGTAGCGTTCGCTCTCGCCTGCATCGATGTCGGCGGGGACGAGGCCCTTGTTCTTCCACTGGTCGATCAGCCCGGCGAGGCTGCGCGTCGGGAAGCGCTTCTCGTCGATATCGGCGGCCAGGATCAGCTGCTTGAGCAACCGCAACTGGTCGTCGGTATCGAGGATCGTGAAGTTCGATTGCAGCCCGACCAGTTCGGCGTGGCGACGCAGCATCTTCGCGGCGATCGCGTGGAACGTGCCGAGCCACGGCATGCCCTCGACCGCATCGCCGACCAGCCGCCCGACCCGCTCGCGCATCTCGCGCGCGGCCTTGTTGGTGAAGGTGACGCTGAGAATCTCGGACGGCCACGCCTTCTTGGTGAAGATCAGGTGCGCGAGCCGTGCCGTCAGCGCCGCGGTCTTGCCGGTGCCGGCGCCTGCGATGATCAGGACGGGCCCGTCGGTGGTCAGCACCGCCTCGCGCTGCGGCGGATTGAGACCGCGCAGATAGGGAGGCTCTGCTTGCGGCGCGGACGTTTGGGCGATCTGGTTCACCGGTGAACAGGTAGGGAACGGGGGCCGATGGGGCAAGCGGGTATGGCTTGCGCAGATTGCCGATACGTGGAACAAGTCAAGAACACCACGGGAGGCGGACATGCTGGCGGGACGATGTCATTGCGGAGCGATCGGCTATGTCGCGGAGGGCGAGCCCGAGCATCATGCGCTCTGTCATTGTGGCGATTGCCGTCGCAGCGCAGGCGCGCCGATGGTCGGCTGGATCGCGTTCAAGACCGAGCAGGTGACCATTTCGGGCGATCCGGTCACCTACGAATCGTCGGCGACTGGCCGAAGGCAGTTCTGTGGAAAATGCGGAACGGGGCTGTTCTACGCGAACGCCGCATACCTGCCGGGGATTATCGATATCCAGTCCTGCACGCTGGACGACCCCGAAGCTGCGCCGCCGGGCGCGCATATCCAGGTCGCGGAGCGGTTGGCGTGGATGACCGACATAGTCGCGCTGCCGGCGTTCGATCGCTATCCCGGCATGTAGGCCGCGCCCTATACGTTAATGCGGATAGGCGGCCAAACCGTGCCGTTTCATGTGGCTGACCGGGTGATTTGCTCGGTCCCGGATCAAATTTTGGGTCGGCGTCTGAGAGAAATAGGCGAGTCGCGGCGGGTCCTCGCTCCGTTCGACGACGCGCCCGGTCGATTAATCGTATAAACCCGGACCGCCGCCGAACCGTCTCGGAAGCGACGCGCAAGCGTAACGATCGCGGCGTAGGGCTCGCGCCAGCAACGTGGTTCGTGATCGCAGAGGCCGCATTCAGAAAGGCCTTACGAAACGCAAGCCGTTGCCCGCGCGCTATCGAGCGTGCGGACCGCAGGACCATTTGAGGACATCATCATGAAGATCTCGATCAGCGCCGCTTGCGCGGCGATCGTCGGCGCATGCCTTTTATCCACCAGTGTCACGGCCGCGCCGTTACGCGATCCGGTCACCATCCGCGTCAGCCTCGCGGGTGCCGACCTGACCAGCGAGGCCGGGCGGACCGCGTTCCAGCACCGCCTGCGAGCCGCGATCTCCACCGCGTGCGCACCGCGTACCGGCGGGCTCGACGCATTCGGCGACTCGCAGCAATGCCGGCGCGAAATGATCAAGGACGCCAGCGTCCAGGTGGCGGCGTTGCTCGGGCGCAACGGCGTGCAGCTGGCAAGCAACGTCGCGCCGCGATGACCCGCGAACGGGGCGGCACGGCTGCCGCCCCGTCTTCGGACCAGCCTCCCGCGACGTCTTGATCGGGCCTGTCATAAAGTTGTCATCGTTAGGGCCGACTGCACGCGCTATGGCTACCTCCACATTCACCGCGGATGCGATCGCTTCGACTCCCCGCAGCGGCCCGAAGCTCGATCATTCGCTGCATCCGTCCGGGCGGTGGATCTTCTTCGCGATCCTGCTCGGCGGACTGGCCTATGCCGGGATCAGCATCGCCACCGATACCGCGCAGGTCGGCGAGAGCTTGGCGGGCGGCGCGTTCGCGTTTCTCGCGCTCGCGTTGCTGATCGCACTCGGGTTCGAGTTCGTAAACGGTTTTCACGATACCGCCAATGCGGTCGCCACCGTCATCTACACGCATTCGATGCCGGCCCCGTTCGCGGTCGTGTGGTCGGGCTTCTTCAACTTTCTCGGGGTGATGCTGTCGTCGGGCGCGGTCGCCTATTCGATCGTCACGCTGTTGCCGGTCGACCTGATCCTCAACGTCGGCAGCGCTGGCGGGTTCGCGATGATCTTCGCGCTGCTGCTCGCGGCGATCCTCTGGAACCTCGCGACCTGGGCGGTCGGGCTACCCAATTCGTCGAGCCACGCGCTGATCGGATCGATCCTCGGCGTCGGGCTGGCCAACCAGCTGATCAGCGGCGGTTCGGACGGGACGTCGGGCGTCGACATGGCGCAAGTCTGGAAAGTCCTCTCCGCGCTCGCGTTCAGCCCGGTGATCGGCTTCGTCGGCGCGCTGTTGCTGCTGCTCGTGATGAAGCGGTTCCTGCGCGACAAGAAGCTGTACGAGGCACCCGAAGGCCAGACGCCGCCGCCGCGCGGCATCCGCGCGCTGCTGATCGGGACCTGCACCGCAGTCAGCTTCGCGCATGGCAGCAATGATGGGCAAAAGGGCATGGGCCTGATCATGCTCATCCTGATCGGTTGCGCGCCGACCGCCTATGCGCTCAACCGGACGATGCCCGAGAGCGCGACGCCGGCGTTCGTCCAGGCAGCGCGAGCGGCTTCGGCGGCATATGTCGCGCATGCCGATGGCAGACCGGCGAACGTGGGTGCGGCGCGGACCGCCGTCACGCAGGCGCTGAAGTCGAAGCGGGTCGCCGATCCGGTCGTCTATGGTGCGCTGGCGACGCTGTCGGACGACGTATCGAGCCGGATCGCGGGCTATGGTTCGCTCGGCAAGGTGCCGGCCGCGGCGACGCCGAACCTGCGCAACGACATGTACCTGGTGCTCGACACGACCAAGCTGATCGCCGCCGACAGGGCCGCGCAGAGCCGCTTCACCGCGCAGGAGATCACGACGCTGAAAAGCTACAGCGGCAAGCTGGAACAGGGCACGCGGTACATCCCGACCTGGGTGAAGGTGACGGTAGCACTCGCGCTAGGCCTCGGCACGATGGTCGGGTGGAAGCGGATCGTCGTCACCGTCGGCGAGCGGATCGGCAAGACGCACCTGACCTACGGGATGGGCGCGTCGGCCGAACTGGTGGCCGCGGCGACGATCCTGCTGGCGGTGAATTACGGCATGCCGGTGTCGACCACGCACATCTTGTCGTCGGGCGTCGCAGGCGCGAGCGTCGCGAACGGCGCCGGGTTGCAGCGTCGGACCGTGATGAACATGGCACTCGCGTGGGTGATGACGCTGCCGGTGGCGATGCTGCTGTCGGGCGTATTGTACTGGCTCCTGCTCACGCTGGCGCATTCGCTCGGCTATTGAGACCTACCCCCGTCATCCGGCGGTAAGTGGCATAAGGTCGGTTCGCTACGAGCGCCGTGGGGAACCGCTCGCCCGCGCTGCGGGTTGCCCGACCCATGCGATTACGATGCTCGATCTGTGGAAACTGGGACTGGCTCGCGCGCGCCGACTGGTGCGAATGTAGCCATTGCCGCCTGCTGGTGCGCGACGTGCGCGAAGTCGGTACGGTCGCAAACGAGATCGTCGCGAGGCTCGAAAGCGGGCTGGTCGATCTGGAGCGCGATCCGGCGGAGCGCTGGATGCTCGACCCGGCAGGGTTGCGGAACGCGGCATGGCGGTTCGGGTTCGCGGTGGAGCCGGTCGCCGTCGCGCGGGGCGACGTCCGCTTCCCCCCGGATTACCGTCCCGGCCGCGCGCATGCGACGCGCGCGACGACCGTGCCTCACGCGACAGGGCTCGGCATCATGGCGCGCCCCGCCGATAACGCCGACATCGTCGAGATCGCCACCCGCTACCGCGACGCCTTCCCCCGAATCGTCGTGCTGCTCGACGGTACCGCAGCCGAGGCAGACGAACTCGCCGAGCGTCTCCCGTGGATCGAGGTCGCGCATCACCCGCTTGCCGGCGATTTCGCGGCACAACGCAATCGCCTGCAGGACGCGATGCAGACCGACTGGGTGTTGCAGATCGATACCGACGAGCGGCCCGACGCCGCCTTGCTCGACGCGCTTGGCTGGCTGGTCGCGGCGGCGGACCGCGATGGGCTGCGGTCGCTCGGCTTGCCTCGTCACAACATGGTCGATGGCGTGCAGTCGGCGTCGTATCCGGACATCCAGTACCGTCTCAACCGCAGCGACATCCGCTTTGCCGGCCGCGTCCATGAGCGCCCGGTCGTGCCGTTCGTCGAAAGCTCGCTGGCGCTGGCCGGTGCGCTCGAACACCGGCTCGACGGCGAGCGGGTGCGCGAGCGGACGCGGGTCTACGAGGCGATGTCGGCCGGTGCGGGCAGGCCGGAGGACGAGGCGTTGCTGCTCGCGGCCTTCGACTCGGTCGCGGTGCGATAGACCGCAACAGTCTGCGCACCCAATGTCGCGCGCGTGAACACTCCCGCGGCGCGACGACTTGCCGCGGCATAGTGCGCGCGCAACGCCGGATCCTCGATCAGCCGTTGCACCTGCGTCGCCAGGTCGTCACCGGTGCAGGTCCTCGCGAGCAGCCCTGCCCCGCTGTCGCCGATGAACAGCCGAGCGCTCGGGTCCTCGGCGCAGGCGACGACCGGGCGGCCGAACATCATCGCCTCCTGATACACCAGTCCGAAGCTCTCGTACCGCGACGGCGCGACGATCACGTGCGCGGCTTCCATCAGGTCGTGCAGCGTGGCTTCGTCGACGCGGTGGTGGCAGGTCAGGCGCGCGCGGGCCGAAGCGGGGATCGCGCCGACGTCGTTCGCGTGCACACCGACGATCGTCAGGCGGAACTCGCGCATCCCGGCGTCGGCGCGGCGCGACAGGATCCTGAGCGCCATGATCAGCGCGTCGAAGCCCTTGCGATGCTCGTCGCGGCCGACGAACAGCAACTCGATCGGCTCGCCGACCGGGTAGGTCGCGGCCGTGCCGCGCGCGACGATCTCCGGCGGCAGGCTGAGCCCGATCACCGCGTGGCCCGTGCCTTCGCCGGGCGCCGCGACGCCGTACAGCGTGGCGATCTTGTCGCCGTGGAGTTGCGTGTTCGAGATCAGCGCCTTGCTGAACCGCGCGGCGATGCGTTCCGCCAGCATTGCGGCGCGTCGATCGAACCGGTCGCGCAGGCTCGTCACGGTCTCGGCCGACGTCGCCGCCGGTGTCGAGTTGCGAGTCACCAATGGTGCGGGGCCGGTGAGCGCGATCGCCAGCCCCGGCGCGTACCAGTTGGTCGCCTCGACCACGTCGAACGGTGCCCGGCGATACTCGCGCGCCACCGCGCGGCGGAACGCGAACGGCGCGACCAGGTGCCCGATCCCGGCGACCTTGCGCAGCTGGGCCGCGAACGATCCCTCACGCAATCCACACCCGATCACCGAAACCCGGCCGTCGCTGCTATCTTCGCGGCGGTCCATCGTGAATACGCAGACATCGTTGCCAGCCTCCGCCAGCGACTGCGCAATTTCGCGTGCCGCGCGGGTAAGTCCGCTCTTTTCAGGGGGATAGGCCCAGGTGAGTAGAGCAATCCTCATGCCGAGTGATCGCAGGACGACTGGGGCGCCGCAAAGAACGTAATAACCTGTGTCAATACAAGGGAGTTAAGTGTCATCGCCCCGGAACTCGGCAACCCCGCGAGCGGTTCCTTAAGTGAATCACAGATGAACGGGGGAAGGGTGTTCGTACTACATATCGCGTTGCAGGGATGTTTGCGCGGCACCGATGTCGAATACGGAATTACCGCGGATACCGGGGGGCATATCCGGTATCTGCTCGATCTGGTCGCCGCCAGCGGCCGCAATCCGGCGATCGACCGGATGGAGATCGTCACCCGCGCCTTCCATCATGCGGTGTACGCCGAATGCTATGCCGAACCGATCGAGACGATCGACGGGACGACCCGGATCGTTCGTCTTCAAACCGCGTCGGACGCGTATCTCGTCAAAGAAGACCTCTGGACCGAGCATGACAGCCTGGTCGACGCGCTGGTCGCGCATATCGCGACGCTCGATCGTGCGCCCGACGTCATGCACGCGCACTATGCCGACGCCGGGTTGATCGCCGCGCGGGTCTCCTCACGAATCGGGATTCCGTACGTCTTCACCGCGCATTCGCTGGGACGCGTCAAGCGTGCGGCGTTCGATCGCGACTGTGCGGAGACCGCCGGCCTCGATCGCCGGATCGCGATCGAAGAGGAAGCCATTGCCGGCGCCGCCGCGATCATCGCCTCGTCGCGCGACGAAGCCGAGGTGCAATATGCCGATTACGCGGCGTATGATCCCGGCAGGATTCGCGTTTTCGCGCCCGGCAGCGACCTGAAGCAATTCGCCAATTGCCGCACCGATCCGCGTGTCGACGCAACGATCAACCGCTTCCTGGACGACCCGACCAAGCCCGTCATCCTGGCGATCGCGCGGCCGGTGACCAAGAAGAACCTGGCCGCGCTCGTCCACGCCTACGGTCGGTCGCCGGCGTTGCAGGCCGCCGCCAACCTCGTGATCCTGGCCGGCACGCGCGACGACAGCACCACGCTGGAGCCCGAGATCCGCGATAACATCGCCGAGCTGCTGCAGTTGATCGACCGTTACGACCTGTACGGCAAGGTGTCCTACCCCAAGCAGCATCGCCCGAACGACGTCGCCGCCATCTATGCCCATGCGCGCACCCGGCGCGGCGTGTTCGTCAATCCGGCGCTCAACGAACCGTTCGGGCTGACCCTGCTCGAAGCGGCGGCGAGCGGATTGCCGGTCGTCGCAACGGACAGCGGCGGACCCAACGACATCGTCGAGACGTGCGGCAACGGCATCCTCGTCGATCCGCGCTCGCCCTCCGCAATCACCGATGCGATCGCGAAGATCCTCGACGACCCGATCCTGTGGTCGCGCTATTCCGCCGCCGGCTCGGTCGCGATCCGCGCCTATGACTGGGATCGACACGTGCAGCTCTATGCCGGACTGCTCGGCGAAGTCGTCGGCGCGGCACCCGAGACGGCGGTCGATCGCGCGCCCGATCTGCTGCTGGTCTCGGATATCGACGGAACGCTGATCGGTTGCGCAGACGGCGTCGGCGACTTTGCCACGTGGCATCGTGCGCAGTCCGACGTCGCGTTCGCGATCGCCACCGGGCGAAGCTTCCACAGCGCGATGGCGGTCCTCGGGCAGCACGACGCGCCGCAGCCGGAAATCCTGATCACCTCGGTCGGCTCCGAAATCTATTACCGGACGCTGGGCGGCGCGGTGTACGACCGCGATACCGAATGGGACGGCATTATCGCTGCCGGATGGGACCGCGATGCGGTGGCCGCGTTGATCGGTCGCCACGCCGGGCTGACGCTGCAAAGCCCGCTCGAACAACGCCGGTTCAAGCTCAGCTATTTCGCGGACGGCGACATGGCGGCGGCGGAACGCGTGCGCGCGTTGCTGGCGGAGCACGGCCACAGCTGTTCGATCATCCAGAGCCATGGTCGCTATCTCGACATCCTCCCGCATGCCGCATCGAAGGGGACCGCGGTCGAGCACGTCCGCCGCCGGCTGGGGCTCGAACCTCGGCAGGTGATCGTCGCGGGCGACAGCGGCAACGATATCGAGATGCTGCGATCGTCCCGCCACGCGATCATCGTCGGCAATTATTCCGACGGGCTCGGCACGCGCGCCGATCTCGCGCACGGCTATGTCGCGGTCGGCCACCATGCGCGCGGCGTGATCGAAGGCGTCGCGTATTTCCGCGGGACCGAGACGGGGATCAGGAAGGCGTCGTGAGCGTGCCGACGGTCAGCGTCCTGACGCTCGTTCGCGGCCGCCGTGCCCATCTCATCAACCTGATCGCCGGGCTCAACGCATCGACGCGGAAACCCGACGAGCTCGTCATCGCGTACATGCAGCCGGATGCGCACGACGACCTGCCCGAAACCGACTTCCCGGTGCGCGAAGTCTTCATCGAGGGCGACGCCATGCCGCTCGCAGCAGCCCGCAATCGCGCCGCAGCGACGGCGGCAGGCGAGCAACTGATCTTCCTCGACGTCGACTGCATCCCCTCCCCCACACTGATCGAACGCTATGCGGACACGGCGACATGGCCCGGCGGCATCCGCCTGGGCGAAGTCCTGTACCTCCCGGCCGACGCGAAGAAGAGCGGGCTCGATTTCGCCATGCTCGACAGCGTCGGTGTCCGACACCCCGCCAAGCCACCGATCGCATCCGACGAGATACGCCCCACGCCCAACCACGGCGAGCTCTGGGGCCTGTCCTTCGCGATCTCGGCTTCCGACTGGGTGCGTACCGGGGGCATGGACGAGCGCTATGTCGGCTATGGCGGCGAAGAGACCGACTTCGCCGCGCGACTGGAAAAGGCCGCGGTGCCGATGTGGTGGGTCGGGGGAGCACGCGCCTATCACCAGCACCATGCCGTCCACACGCCCGCCTATCAGCATTTCGACGCGATCGTCCGCAACGCGCGACTGTTCCGCGGCACCTGGGAACGGTGGTGTATGGACTATTGGCTGGGACAGTTCGCCGAGCATGGCCTGATCGCCTGGGACGCGGACACGATCACCGTGCTGCGCCATCCAACCGCCGCGGAGATCGCGGATACGCTCATGCCGCCGGATACGCTGTTTAGTTGAGCCATGGGTTTAGCCGCGTCATCCGGCTATGGGGTTGCATGACCCCATCGATATCCCGCCGCATCGCCTACCCTGCCCGGATGCTCTGGCTGTCGGTCATCGTCGTTTGTGGGGCCTCGGCATCGCTGGGCGCGCAGCCGGCACCGGCCACAGCCAGCGTGACGGCCCCCGCCAACGATCGTCTCGACCAGAGCTGGTGGGCGGGTCGCCATGCGGCGATCCTGGCGGCGGTCGCCCGGCACCCGGATCCCGCGGTCGTCCTGATCGGCGATTCGATCACCAACAATTATAACAAGGCGGTGCTGCCGGACGAGAATTTCGCCCCGACCTGGGCGACCTTCTACGCTCCTCGCCATGCGCTGAACCTGGGCTTCAGCGGCGATACGACGGCGAACGTCCTGTGGCGGCTGCGCAACGGCGAGGTCGCCGGGCTTCGCCCCAAGGCGGTCGTGCTGCTGATAGGGACCAACGACACCGGCAGCGCGGGGCGGACCGCCGAGCAGACCCGGGCCGGGATCGATGCGGTGGTCGACGACCTCAAGCACCGCCTGCCCGACACGAGGATTCTCCTGCTCGGGCTGCTGCCCAGCGCGATCACGCCGGCGAAAACCGCCATCGACGCAGCGGTGAACACCTATCTCGCCAAGCGCTACGCCGTCGATCCGCGGGTCGCGTATCTCGATATCGGCGCCATCTTCCGCCAACCGAACGGCACGTTGAACGATACGCGGTTCTACGATCCCCGCCTACCCCAGCCGGGCAAACCGCTGCATCCGGATACCGAAGGCCAGCGGATGATGGCCGAGGCGATCGAACCGACGCTGGCCAAACTCATCGGCGAGCCGCCGCGCGTGCCGCTGGCGTCGATGACCGACATCGATACCGCGGTCATTCCCGTGCCCCGGCTCGAGATGGATTCCTACGACTGGTATGCGCGGCACCGTGACGTGCTCGCGATGAACGGCATGACGCCGCGGATCGTCATGATCGGCGATTCGATCACGCACTTCTGGGCCGGCCAACCGACGGCGGCACGTGTCAGCGGTCCCGAGGCCTGGCGGCACGCGTTCGAGGCCGCCTCGGTCGCCAATCTCGGCTTTGGCTGGGATCGAACGCAGAACGTGTTGTGGCGGCTACGCGCCGGCGAGTTCGACGGCATGGCGCCGGACTGGGTCGTCCTCAATATCGGTACCAACAACCTGACCGGTACCGACAACGCGCGTGCCAGCAGCCCCGCCGAAGTCGTGTCGGGCATCGACGCGATCCTGCGCGACATCCATGCGAGATCGCCGCGCAGCCATGTCGCGCTGATGGCGATCTTTCCGCGCGGCGACACTTCCGCCGATCCGCTCCGCATGGCGATCGCGCAGACCAACCGGCTGCTGGCGGCGCGGTTCGCACAGGACCGAGCGGTCCGCTACATCGATATCGGCGCAAAATTCCTGAAACCGGACGGCAGCCTCGATCGCGACCTGCTGCCCGACGGGACGCATCCGAACGAAGCGGGCTATCGCCTGTGGGCGGACGCAATCCTCGCTGCCGGCATCGGGCGCTGAGCCAGGCCGTCTCGGCGATGTCTGTCAATTTGTGGAGCGGGTGAAGGGAATCGAACCCTCGTCACTTGCTTGGGAAGCAAAAGCTCTACCATTGAGCTACACCCGCGAACGGCGATCTACGCCTGTCGGTCCGGGTCTTGCACCGGCTCTCGATGACCGGCCGAGTGCCACAGTCCTTGCGGCGGCGTCAACGCCAAATCGTCCCGTCGCCCCCCGCTTGCGCTCCCGCGAACCAGCTAACCGCGCAGGCCGAACACCTGCGAACGGTCGGCTTCGGGCACCAGTCCCTCGAGCACCGCCCAGAACCCCGATACCGCGCTCTGCCCTGCACTCGCATAGGCCTCCGCCATCCGGATTCGCGCGGCCTCGAACAGCTCGCGCTCCATGATCGAGCCTTCCGCCGTGAGCCGCAGCAACCGCTGCCGCCGATCGCGCTCGCCCGGTCGCGTCTCGACCAGCTTGCGATCCGCCAGTTCGTTCAGCACGCGTCCCAGCGACTGTTTGGTGATCGCCAGCAGCGACAGCAGTTCGCTCACCGTCATGTCGGGCTTTCGCGCGATGAAATACAGCGCGCGGTGGTGCGCCCGCCCCAGCCCCTCTTCGGCAAGCCCCTGGTCGATCGACCGGGTCAGGTGGCTATAGCCGAAATAGAGGAGCTCCATGCCGCGGCGAAGTTCGGGTTCGCGGAGGAACAGGGGTGAGGCAGGCGACGCTGTGGCAGACATGTTGACCGGTTTAGACATCGCCCGTAGTCGTCGGCAACCCGCCACGAGAGAGAATTTCGATGTCCGCTCCAGCTTTTACGTCGCCCTCCGCCTTTCGGCACGAACCGAATGCGACGCCGGTCGCGGCGAACGAGCGTGCGAAGCAGCTGATCGATCCGGGATTCGGGCGAGTCTTCACCGATCACATGGCGATGATCCGCTATAGCGACGCCGAGGGCTGGCACGACGCGCGCATCACCGCACGCGCGCCGCTGACGATCGATCCGGCGTCGTCCGTGCTGCATTACGCGCAGGAGATCTTCGAGGGGATGAAGGCGTATCGGCTTGCCGACGGCGGCACCGCGCTGTTCCGTCCCGAGGCGAATGCGCGCCGCTTCCAGGATTCGGCGCGCCGGCTCGCAATGCCCGAACTCCCGACCGAACTGTTCCTCGAATCGGTCGAGCGGCTGGTCAAGACCGATGCGAACTGGATCCCGGAGAGCGACGGCGGCGCGCTGTACCTGCGGCCGTTCATGTTCGCGAGCGAAGTGTTCCTCGGCGTGAAGCCGTCCTCCGAATATCTGTACATGGTGCTCGCCTCGTCGGTCGGCGCGTATTTCAAGGGCGGCGCCCCCACCGTCTCGATCTGGGTGAGCCAGCAATACACGCGGGCAGCACAGGGCGGCACCGGCGCGGCAAAGTGCGGCGGCAACTACGCGGCCAGCCTGCTTGCGCAGTCCGAGGCGATCCGCAACGGCTGCGACCAGGTCGTCTTCCTCGATGCGGCCGAGCGGCGCTGGGTCGAGGAACTTGGCGGCATGAACATCTTCTTCGTGTTCGACGACGGCAGCATGGCGACCCCTGCCCTCACCGGCACGATCCTGCCCGGCATCACGCGCGACTCGATCCTGACGCTCGCCCGCGCGAATGGCATTACGGTCCGCGAGGAAGGCTATACGATCGACCAGTGGCGCGCCGATGCGGCGAGTGGCCGGCTGGTCGAGGCGTTCGCCTGCGGCACTGCGGCAGTGGTGACGCCGATCGGTACGGTGGCGAGCCCCGAAGGCCGCTTCACGGTCGGTGACGGCGCTCCGGGTGCGCTGACGATGCGGATGCGCGATGCGCTCGTGTCGATCCAGCGCGGCACTGCGCCCGACGAGAACAACTGGCTGCGCCATCTCGCAGATTGACGTCCGCAAGGGCTTTTCACCGGCCGCTGCCCCGCTATAAGGCCGCCTCTGTTGGGGCGTCGCCAAGTGGTAAGGCAGCGGCTTTTGATGCCGCCATGCGCAGGTTCGAACCCTGCCGCCCCAGCCAACTTCCTAAAATCGATCTAGCGCGCCGCGGCGGCCATCTCGGCGTTGCGGCGTTCGGACGCGGCCAGCGTCGCCGTCAGCAGCGCGACCAGTGCGTCGTCGCGGTCGAGCACGTTCAGGCCTTCGCGGGTCGATCCACCGGGGCTGGCGACACGGTCGGCCAGCACCGCGGGCGAGACGTCCGCCTCGGCGGCCATGATCGCGGAGCCTTCCAGCGTGGCGATGGCGAGACGCGCGGACTGGTCGGCCGGCAGGCCGAGTGCCGCCCCCGCCTTGGCGAGCGCGTCGGCGAAACGGAACACGAAACCCGGACCGCACCCTGCAAGGGCCGTAACCGCGTCGAAATGCGCTTCGTCGGCGATCCATTCGTAATGACCGAGCGGGGCTGCGAAGGCCTCTGCCGCCGCGATCGCCTCGTCGGACGCCCCAGCGGTGTAGAGCGAGGTCACGCCCTTGCCGATCGCGACCGGGAGGTTGGGCATCGCGCGGACGATCGTGTCTGCGGCGAACCGCTGCACGAGCGCTGCATGATCGACACCCGCGAGGATCGACAGGAGCAGCTTGGGAGTTCCGCTGAGCGACGCCAGCAACACCTGCGCGGCATCGATCTGCTGAGGCTTGAGCGCGAGCATTACGGTTGCGGGGGCATCTTCGTCAGGCAGTATGGTCAACGAGCGGACGCCGTCGGGCGCCCCCTGCCCGCTCCGCGTGATGACCGTCACCGTCGCCGGATCGAGCCCGGCGGCGATCCAACGCCGCAGCATCGCGCCGCCCATGTTGCCGCAGCCGATCAGCCACAGCGGACCTGCGGGAAAGCTCATGCCTCGCCGTGCGTTTCGATCAGTGCCGCGGCGATCGCTTCCTTGGGGCTTTTTCCACCCCACAGCACGAACTGGAACACGGGATAGAAGCGCTCGCACTCCTCGATCGCCGATTCGACCAGCAGTTCCGCCGCGTCGAGCGACATCGTGCCGTCATCGCCGCCGTCGACCATCGCCGCGTGCCGGAACAGCAGGATGCCGCTCGAAGACCAGAGTTCGAAATGGCCGATCCAGAGCTGTTCGTTGACCAGCCCGATCGTCTCGTACACCGCCTGACGGCGTTCGTCGGGCACCTTGATGTCGGGAAAAGCGAGGAATTGCAGGACGCTATCGTCGTCGCGCCACAGCGCGCGCAGCTCGTAGGTCGCCCAGCTTCCCTTGACGGTCGCGACGATCTCGTCGTCGTGACGCTCATGCTCCCAGCCATGCGCGGCGTAGTAGCTCTCGAGCATGTCGATCGGGGCGGCGTCTTCGTGGTCGTGGTCGGCGTGTTCAAGCATCATAGGGTCCTGGCGGTCCTTATCGCACGACAAAGGGTGCCGAGGCAAAAACGCCCCGGCAACCCCATCGGCCCCAATTCTGCGGAAAACTGTGGAAAAGTCAGTCGACCGACGCCCCGGTCGGCGTACTTACTGTCGATTGTGCGGAAAACCTTGCTTCGAGCGCATCGAGCCGGGCCTTCAACGCATCGTTCTCGTCGCGGGCAGTCGAGGCCATCGCCTTCACGGCATCGAACTCTTCACGGCTGACGAAGTCGAGTCCGCCGAGCCATTCGCGCGCGCGCTCCCGCGCGCCCGAACCGGCTTCGCGACCGACGCCCGCAAGCGTACCGGCAGCACCGTTCAAGACCTTGACGATATCGTCGAACACGCGGTTTTCGGACTGCATTGCTTCAAAATCCCAAAGACTGTCGCAGTGACTGATACAGTGACTGCTGCGTCACAGCATTTGGGACGTATGCGGCGCGGGTGCAAGGCTTTCGGCATCGGGGTTCAACTGCCCGATGCTGAACGCGAGCACGCCGGCGAAGCTGATCCACACCATGTACGGCACCATCAGCCACGCCGCGGCGGGGCGGATGCGCGCGAATACGAAGGTCGCGGCGATCGACAGCGCCAGCATCGCGACGATCACCACTACCGACAGCCCGATCCTGTGCGCGCCGAAGAACATCGGCGTCCAGGCGAGATTGAGCAGGAACTGGCCGACGAACAGAGCGACGGCCAGTCCGCGCAACCGAGCGCCCCGTGCGTTGAGGATCATCGCGAGCGCGAGGCCAATCAGGATGTAAAGCGTTGTCCAGACGACCGGGAACACCCAGCCCGGCGGGTTCAGCGCGGGCTTGGCGAGCGCCATGTACCAGGCATTCTCGCTGCCGACGCTGACCGACCGGCCGGACAGGAAGCCCAGCAACAGGATCAGGGGCACGGTCACGACCGCCCAGCGGAGGAACGACATCCTCAACTGGCCCTTCGAAGCGATACCGCCCACACAAATCCTTCCGTCTTTACGCGGCTCGTCCTGCCGCGCATTTACCGTTCGGTAAACCGTGCTCCAGCAAGAATCGTTCCGCTAGTGGTTCATTCCGGCACGGTGCCTCCCCACGCCGTCATCCTGACGAAAGTCAGGACCCAGGGTACCGCGCGCGCCCTACGTGGCTCTGGGCCCTGACTTTCGTCAGGATGACGGAGGTGATTGGGCTCCGCTTGGCACGTCCGATAGCCGCTATTCAGAAGCCGGCCGCCCATGCAAAGCAGCAATCAGGAACTCGACGTTACCCTCAGGTCCCGTGATCGGGCTCTCGACCACGCCGACCACGCTCCACCCCTGTCCCGTCAACCACGCCGCGACCTCGTCGCAGACGCGCTGGTGGATGGCGGTATCGCGGACGACACCGCCCTTCCCCACTTCGCCGCGCCCCGCCTCGAACTGCGGCTTCACCAGCGCCATCAGCCGCGCGTCGGGCTTGGCAAAGGACATCGGCCGCTCCAGCACCTTGGCCAAGCCAATGAAGCTCGCATCGCAGACGATCAGGTCGATCGGCTCCGGGATATGCGCGGGCGTGAGAATCCGCGCGCTGGTCTGTTCGTGGACGATGACGCGCTCATCCTGCCGGAGCGACCAGGCAAGCTGGTTCGTCCCGCTGTCGACCGCGTAGACCTTCGCCGCGCCGTTCTTCAGCATGACGTCGGTAAAGCCGCCGGTCGATGAACCGACGTCAATCGCCACCGCGCCGGTCACGTCCCAACCAAAATGCGCAAGGCCGTGCGCCAGCTTGATCCCGCCGCGCGAAACCCAGGGGTGATCGCGACCGCGCACATCGAGTTGCACGTCGTCCGCAAGCGTCTGCCCCGGCTTGTCGACCTTCTTCGTCCCCGCGAACACGAGGCCCGCCATGATCAGCGCCTGCGCGCGCGTCCGCGACTCGACCAGTCCCCTGTCGACCAGCATCTGGTCTGCACGTACCTTCACCATCCGCCCGCTATCGCCGTCCGATCCGATTGCCGCAAGCTGCCTTCCTTTCGCCGCAATGCCATTGCCTACCGAACGGGTAGGATTATCTTGAGCGCATGGGATCGGGACCGGATGGCGTGCCCTAGAGCGTCCTTCGGCTACGCTCCCGACCTCGAAGAACGAGGTTTTGGAGAAGGAGAAGCGCTGTGGGTTCTTTCGCACCGTATGATTCCGTCCAGCCGACGATCCTGACCGTGCCCGGCCTTGGTGGATCGGGGCCTTCGCACTGGCAGACGTTATGGGAAGAGGCGCGGCCCGACACGGTGCGCGTCGAGCTCGGCATGTGGAACACGCCGCACCGCAACGCTTGGGTGACGCGGCTCGACGAAGCGATCCGGCAGGCACAGGCACCGGTGATCCTCGCTGCGCACAGTCTCGGGTGCCTCGCAGTGGCATGGTGGGCCGAACTCAGCCCGCAGCCTTATGGCTGGCCGGTAGCCGGCGCGCTCCTCGTGGCGCCGGCGGACGTCGATCGCGGCGGCGCGCAGGCCGAACTGAAAGGCTTCTCGCCGACGCCGCGCACGCCCCTGCCATTCCCGTCGATAGTGGTGGCGAGCAGCGACGACCCCTGGGTCACGCCCGAGCGTGCGCACAGCATGGCGGCGGACTGGGGCAGCCACTTCGTCGATGCCGGGCCGCAGGGGCATCTGAATGCCGCAAGCGGGATCGGCTGGTGGCGTGAAGGACAAGATTTGCTCGACCGGGTCATCGCGGCGAGTGGCGATGGTCGGGGGCAGGCTCTACCGCCAAGTAAAGCGCGGTCGATCCTTGCGGTAAGCGCGACCGATGCCGCGCAGACGCATTATCTGGGTGGGTGACGCCCCCCAAACGATACACCACCCCGGCGAAGGCCGGGGCCCAATTGATGAGGTCATAGTAACGGAGGACCGCGCTTCGTTATCAACGCTTGCCAATTGGGCCCCGGCCTTCGCCGGGGTGGTGCCTGCCTACAACGCCAGCTTAGGAAATCCGCGAACCGTCCTCATCAAACAGCTCAGGGTTCGCCGCCTGCTCAGCTTTCGCCGCCGCCAAGCCACCCCTCATCCGCCGCCACATCGCAATATTCAACGACACCATCACGACCACCGCCAGCGCAATGATCACAAGACCCTTGGTCGGCCCGGTCATGCGCGCGCTTCGGCGACCCCGCCCGAATTGTGACGGAGCGCCTTGAGCACGGTATCAACCAACGCGGTCGCGTCGAGCCCGGCTTCAGCATACTGGACTTCGGGCTTGTCCTGATCCTGGTACACGTCGGGCAGACGCAGCGTACGCAGCTTGAGCCCACCGTCGATCAAGCCCTCGTCAGACGCCATCGTCAGCACATGCGCACCAAAGCCACCAACCGAGTTCTCCTCGATCGTCACCGCGACTTCGTGCGTGGTGAGCAGCTTGCGGATCAGATCGACGTCGAGCGGCTTGGCGAAGCGTAGATCGGCGACCGTGGTCGACAAGCCCTTGGCCTCGAGAACCTCGGCGGCCTTGAGCGCCTCCTCGAGACGCGTGCCGAGCGACAAAATCGCGATCTTCTTGCCCTCGCGCACGACACGGCCCTTGCCGATCTCCAGCAGTTGCGGAGTCTCGGGCAGCGCAACGCCGGTACCGTTGCCGCGCGGATAGCGCACAGCAATCGGGCCGGTGTCGTACTGCGCCGCGGTGTGCGTCATGTGGACGAGCTCGGCCTCGTCCGCCGCCGCCATCACGACGAAGTTCGGCAGCGTCGCGAGGTACGTAACGTCGAACGAGCCGGCATGAGTCGCACCATCCGCACCGACCAGCCCCGCGCGGTCGATCGCGAAACGGACCGGCAGGTTCTGGATCGCCACGTCATGCACGACCTGATCGTACGCACGCTGAAGGAACGTCGAGTAGATCGCGCAGAACGGACGCATCCCCTGCGCAGCCAGACCGGCCGCGAAGGTGACGCCATGCTGTTCGGCGATGCCGACGTCGAAGAACCGGTCGGGATACGCCTTGGCGAACGCATCGAGCCCGGTGCCCGATGGCATTGCCGCGGTGATCGCGCAGATCCGCGGGTCCTTGGCGGCCTCGGCGACGAGCTGCGCGCCGAACACGTTCTGGTATTGCGGCGGTCCCGGCGGCGCCTTGGTCTGCACGCCCGAGATCACGTCGAACTTCTGAACGCCGTGATACTTGTCCGCGGCAGCCTCGGCGGGGCCGTAGCCCTTGCCCTTCTTGGTAACGACGTGGACGAGGATCGGGCCCTCCTCAGCATCGCGGACATTCTCGAGCACGGGGATCAGATGTTCGAGATTATGACCGTCGATCGGGCCGACATAATAAAAGCCCAATTCCTCGAACAGCGTCCCGCCCATCGTCATGCCGCGCGCGAACTCGTCGGTCTTGCGCATCCCGCTCGCGATCGGCCGTGGCAGCCGCTTGGCGAGTTTCCGTGCCAGATCACGGAAGCCTAGGAACTCGCGACTCGACACGATGCGGCTGAGATAGGCCGAGAGACCACCGACCGGCGGGGCGATCGACATGTCATTATCGTTGAGGATCACGACCAGCCGGTTGCCCGCCTGCGCGGCGTTGTTCATCGCCTCGTACGCCATGCCCGCGGACATCGCGCCGTCGCCGATCACCGCGATGCCCTTGCCGGGCGTGCCGGCAATCTTGTTGGCGATCGCAAATCCCAGCGCTGCCGAGATCGACGTCGACGAATGTGCCGCGCCGAACGGGTCGTATTCGCTTTCGCTACGCTTGGTGAAGCCGCTGAGCCCCCCGCCCTGGCGCAGCGTGCGAATCCGGTCGCGGCGTCCGGTGAGAATCTTGTGCGGATAACACTGGTGGCCGACGTCCCACACCAACCGGTCGCGCGGGGTATCGAAGACATAGTGGATCGCGGTGGTCAGCTCGACCACGCCGAGCCCCGAGCCGAGATGCCCGCCGGTGGTGCCGACCGCGGAAATCGTCTCGGTACGCAGTTCGTCGGCGAGTTGGCGGAGCTGGTCCGGGCGCAGCTTGCGGAGGTCGTCGGGCGTCGAAACGGTGTCGAGCAGCGGTGTCGAGGGAAGGTCGGCCATCGGACGGGCTTAATGCAGCGCGCGTATCGTGTCGATTGTTACCGTGTCCTGAGCTAGCATTCGCACTGGAATCGCTCGGAAAGTGCACAAATATGAACTTTACGCACCGCGTTGCCGTAGCAGCGGATATTCCGGCGATCTCGGCGCTGATGGCCCGTTCGATCGGCGCCTTGCAGGGGGACTTCCTCACGCCGGCGCAGGTCGAGGCAAGCCGCGCGGTGATGGGGCTCGATACGCAGCTGATCGCGGACGGGACGTATCTGCTGGTCGAGGCGGACGGTCGGCTGGCCGGCTGTGGCGGGTGGAGTCGGCGGGCGACGCTGTATGGCGGCGATCACAGCACGGGGTTGCGCGATGCGGCGTTGCTCGATCCGGTGCGCGACGCGGCACGGATACGGGCAATGTATACCGATCCGAATTTTACGCGGCGGGGTGTCGGGCGGCTGGTGTTGTCGGTTTGCGAGGCTGCAGCGCGAGAGGCCGGGTTTGCGCGGGCGGAAATGATGGCGACGCTGGCCGGAGAGCCGCTCTACCGTGCCTGCGGGTATCTGCCGATCGAGCGGATCGAGACGCCGGGCGAGGTCCCGGTGCCGATGATCCGGATGGGGAAGACGCTGGGGTAAATCTGATCCTCCCCCGCCAGGGGGAGGTGGCACCGAAGGTGACGGAGGGGGAGGACACGAAGCGGAGATTGCCCTTTCCTCCCCCTCCGACTGGCAAGCGCCAGCCACTTCCCCCTGGCGGGGGAGGATTGCGCGATGGCTACTTAGCCTCGCAGTCCGCACATCGCCCGCGGACTTCGATCACCGGGCGGACCGGGGAGAATCCTGCCGCCTCCGCCGCGTTCCGCACACCCTTCGTGATCGTGTCGTTATCGAGATGCGTGGTCTGGCCGCACGAGTCGCAGACCAGGAAGATACAATCGTGCAGACAATCCGGGTGCGCGTTAGCAACATAGGCGTTCGCGCTCTCGACTCGCCGCGCAAGGTTGGCACCGACGAACAGGTCGAGGATGCGGTACACGCTGTTCGCCGCAACCCGGCGACCTTCGGCTTTCGAGACGGCCTCGGCAATGTCGTAGGCCGATGCCGGCTTCTCGAAGCTGGCGAGTGCGGCGAAAACGCTGGCGCGCATCGTCGTCCATTGCTCGCCAGCCTTTTCGAGCGTCGTCTGTGCTGCGACGGTGAGATCGGCGCCCTGCGGTTCGGTGTGGTTGTGAGCGTGCGCCATGCTGGGTGAAGTAGGATGCCGGAACAGTTCCAGCAACCCGCTCAGCTTTCCGCGCGGCGGTTGAGATCATGGCCGAACGCGAGCAGCCCGACGCCGACGATCGTCCACAACGTCTCGCCGCTGCCGCTGTCGTGCGGCAGCGTCATCGCGCCCGCCATGATGCCGAGCCCGAGCGCGCCCATCGCGGCAGGCATCATATAGCCGTGGTTCAGCACGCCGCGGCCGAGCGCGAGTGCGCCCAGGCCGATCGCGATCGTCAGGCCCACTTCGTGGAACATCGGATCGAGCAGGAACCCGCCCGCGGTCGACATCAGCGCAACCAGCACGGAGGTTGCCAGGCAATGCACCATGCACAGGCCCGACAGCCCGATCGCGTAGCGATCGAGCCCGGCGAAGCGGTGGGTATGCGTGGCCGAGGGCGTCATCGTTCAACGGATATAGATGGGCGGCTGAAAGGATACAACATTACATTGCAGATTTTCTTTGGGGGTTGCCGTCGGTTCCAAGGATAGCTTCGGGACCTGCGAGGCCCGGAGGTTAGGAACGCCACGCCCCCCTGCTTGTTTCCCCGCGAAGGCAGGGACCCAGTCTGGACTCCCGGCTTCTCGGGAGAACAAGGAAGTAGCGTGCTTCGGTAGCCAGTCCAGCTTCTGCGAACTACCCCCAGCAACATGAAGCAACGGCGCACCACGAACCGATGGCGCCCCGCCCCGCAAACCACTATCTCATCCCCATGCTTCAACCCAGCGCCGCCTTTCTCACCAAAGCCCGTCCTCGCTCCGTCGCCTTGTGGCTGTTCACGGTCGCCGGCCTGATCGTCGCGATGGTTGTCATCGGCGGGATCACGCGGCTGACCGAGTCGGGGCTGTCGATCACGCAGTGGAAGCCGATCAGCGGGATCATCCCACCGCTCAACGACGCACAGTGGCAGGCCGAGTTCGACGCTTACAAGCGCATCCCCGAATACGCCGCGTTCAACGCCGACATGACGGTCGGCGGGTTCAAGGCAATCTTCTTCTGGGAATATCTGCATCGGCTATGGGGCCGCGTGATCGGTCTTGTGTTCGCAGTGCCGCTGATCTGGTTCGCGGTGCGCAAGTGTATCCCGGTCGGCTATGGCTGGCGGCTGTCGGCGCTCCTCGCACTGGGCGCGTTCCAGGGCGCGATCGGCTGGTGGATGGTCGCCTCCGGACTGTCGGTGCGGACCGACGTCAGCCACATCCGACTCGCCGTCCACCTGCTGACAGCACTGACGATTCTCGCCGGGATCGTGTGGACCGCACTCGACCTGATGGCGCTGCACCGCAACCCGCTCGCCGTCCCTGCCCGCCTCGCGCCGGTCGCGATCCTCGCGCTGGCGCTGCTGTTCGTCCAGCTCGTCTATGGCGCGTTCACCGCCGGTCTCGATGCTGGGTATGCCTTTGCGAGCTGGCCGCTGATGGGCGACGGGCTGTTCCCGGCCGACGTACCGATGGTCAATCCCGCCTGGAGCAACGCGGTCGACAACCCGATCGTCGTCCAGTTCATCCACCGCTGGTTCGCGTTCGCCGCCGCCGCCGGACTTATCTGGCTGGCGATCAAGGCGACCAAGACGGGCAGCAGCGCGGGGTTCTTCGTTGTGGGACTCGTCACGCTCCAGATCATGCTTGGCATCGCCACGCTGATGACCGGCGTGCAAATCGACGTCGCGGTCGCACACCAGGGCAACGCCGCGCTGCTCCTGATCGCGGCGATGTTCGCCGCGCACGCAGTCGGCACAGCGCCCCGCCTGAAGCAGCGGGTATAATAATACCCGTCAGGAAACCGGCGGAAAGCTTGACTTGAAGCCCTCCTTTCAGCATTAGGCCGGCATTCGCGCTGTGGGGCCTCCCCTTGGTGCGCTTGCATTCAATCTGGAAGGTCTAACGCCCATGAAGGCGCTAATGAAGACCACCAAGTCGGCAAAGCCGGCAGAGGTGGACAAGCAGTGGCATATCGTCGACGCGGAAGGTCTCGTCGTCGGCCGTGCCGCATCGATCATCGCCAACGTCCTGCGCGGCAAGCACAAGGTGTCGTTCACCCCGCATGTCGATTGCGGTGACAACGTCGTCGTGATCAACGCCGACAAGATCCGCTTCACCGGCAACAAGGCCGCGAAGAAGATCTATTACAAGCACACCGGTTACGCCGGCGGCATCAAGGGCATCACGGCCGCCAAGGTCCTCGACGGCCGCTTCCCGGAGCGCGTTCTCGAAAAGGCCGTTGAGCGCATGATCCCGCGCGGCCCGTTGGGTCGTGAGCAGATGCGCAACCTGCGTATCTTCAAGGGTAGCGAGCACCCGCACGAGGCGCAGAACCCAGAGGTTCTCGATATCGGCAGCATGAACCGCAAGAACAAGGTGGGCGCATAATGTCCGACAACCGCCAGTCGCTCTCCGATCTCGCGAGCCTGACCAACCAGCCTGCACCGGCTGCCCCTGCCGCCCAGACGCTGCCGACCAGCGAAGGCGACATCGAAGCACCGGTCTCGAACGAGCCCGTCCGCGAGCCGATGCCGCTGCGCGAGCAGATCCTCGACAAGCAGGGCCGCGCCTATGCGACCGGTCGTCGCAAGGACGCCGTCGCGCGCGTCTGGGTCAAGCCCGGCACCGGCAAGATCACGATCAACGGTCGTGACCAGGAAGTGTATTTCGCACGTCCGACGCTGCGTCTCGTCATCAACCAGGTGTTCGGGATCACCGAGCGCGAAGGTCAGTACGACGTCGTCTGCACCGTCAAGGGCGGTGGCCTTTCGGGCCAGGCCGGCGCGGTCAAGCACGGCATCAGCCAGGCACTGACCCGCTTTGAGCCGGTGCTGCGCGCATCGGTGAAGGCAGCAGGCTTCCTGACCCGCGATAGCCGCGTCGTCGAGCGCAAGAAGTACGGCAAGGCGAAGGCCCGTCGTAGCTTCCAGTTCTCGAAGCGCTAATCTCGCTTTCAGTATTGCTTACCAAGAGGGCGGTCCGGCAACGGGCCGCCCTTTCTGGTTTGAGGCGTTCGTGCACCGCGCATAGGCCGAACTGCGGTTCCGGCGGACGACGAACCTATCCGAGCGCGGCGATGATTTCGTCGAGCGACGCGTTGCGAATCCCGCGGCGGTCCAGTTCGTCGAGCATCGCCGTCCACCACGCGTGAAAGCGTTTCAGGTCGGCGGCATCGCGAACATAGGGCGTGTGGCCGGGGGCTAGCGATGGCGAATGGAACGAGAGGTTCAGCAACCGAAGCCCCTCGCCGGCCGCAACCGCGACGGCTTCGAGCGCGGCCTCGATCGGCATGTCCTCCGGGGTCAACGCGACCCGCGACAGCAGGCCGGCGCGAGCGAACAGTCCCCTGCCCTTCGGCAGATGCCCGAGCACATTATACAGCCTGTCCCCGCCTCGCCGTGCGTAGCCGGTGAAGATGGTAGTCAACGGCAGTTCGACGATGCGACCGTCGCGGTAAGCATGCGCGTCGGCCCGCGAGAAATCCGGACCGCCGTCCGCGCGGTAATCATAGCCCGGTCGGATCGAGCTATCGATCCGGTAGCCAAGCGCCGACAGCAGTGCGAAAGTCCGTGGACCTATGCCGTAGCGGCCGGCGCGATACGCACGTGGCGCGCGGCCGAACGCGGTCGTTATCGCCTTGCTGAGCGTATCGAGTTTGGCGGCTTCGAGCGCGCCCGGCAGGTTGCCGGCGTAGCTAGCCTCCGGTGTCGCATCCTCCTCGAACGGTGGATTGACCCAGGCGTGCAGCTGCGTGCCGATCTCGGATCGCCCATCCTCGACGACCCGTTTCAGGATCTCGACCGCGGCCGGATCGGTAGCGATCGGGTGGTCGACCATGCAGGCCAGGGCGACGCCGCGCTCGGCGAAGCGGCGATGCGCGTCGGGAAATGCCGTCATCGCGGTCGTCGCGCGGTTGCGCGTGTCCAGTGGCGCGCGCCAGTCGAACTCCTCCTCCACGTCGACGAAGACGGTGAAGCGCGTACCGAAATCGTCGGGCCACGCCACGCGTTGCGAAAGCCGAGGCCGCGGCGGTCGATACGCGCGGTCGGCGATCACCGCTGTTCGTCGGCGGTCCGCTCCACCGCGCGGGCATGCGCCGCGGGAAGCTGAAGCGTGAGGCGATCCGAGCCGATCGTCAGCGCCCCGCCCAACTCGACCGCGAGGTTCTGCGCGAGACGAAGCGCGAAGCCGGTACCGAGCAGGGGTGCACCATCGCCGTCGCCGCCCTGCTCGGCATCGATGCTGAGGAGGACGTCGGTAGCGTGCGCGGCCAGCGCTGCGGGGCGGTCGAATTCGATCGTCACGGTATCCGCGACCGGCCGGACCACCAGGCCGAGCCGTTCGCCCTGCCGGCCCGCCGATACGAGCGCGGCGAGCAGGCGACCGATCAACCGTTCGACCGCGCGGTCATCGCCGAGCACATCGCAGTCGCCCGCCGGCATCGCGAGCGCGAGACTTGCACCACGCAAGGTGGCGAGCGGTTGCAGGTCCAGCATAACGCGGTCCAGCATCGGGCGGACCGATACCGTCGTCGGCCGCAGATCGAGCGCATGGCCTTCGATCCGCGCGGCAGTGTCGAGATCGTCGATCGCGGCGAGCAGATCGCCCGCCTGCGTGCGGATCGTGGTCGCCCGGTCGCGATAGGTCGGCGAGACGGGGCCGAGCAACTGCGTCTCGATCAACTCGGCAAACCCGGCGATCGCATTGGTCGGCGTGCGCAGTTCGTGGACAAGCTGGCGCAGCGAATCGGATATCGGCGAGGTAGCCGCACGCGCCGGTTCCGCGGTCTCGTCGCGACGCGGGCGGCGTCCGGTGCCGCGAAAGCCGGTAAAGCGCCCCGAATCATGATCGAACGCCGGCACCCCGGATACGCGCCACGATCCGAACGCGTCGGACAAGCCGCCAACCTCGAGCCGGGCATCGCCGAACCGCGACCGGCGCCGGAACGCGCCCGCGGCAACGCCGTCGAGCTGCGCCTCGCCCTGCTTGGCCGCATGCGCGAGCGACACGCCGATCAGCGCGGACCGCGCGACGCCGTCGACCATGCGGATGACCCCGCGCGCATCGGTCTCGTACCGGAAGCTCTCGATCTCGGTGGGCACCGCGGCCGGCATCGCATCGTCGACCGTGCGGTCGCGGTTGAACGCCTCGATCCGCGCGACGAGGTCGGAGATCTCGAACCGGTCGGCCGGGGCGGCGTTTACCGGCGCAGCAGCCGGCGGTTCGGCCTCCGCCAGCTTGGCATGGCGCAGCGCCTCCGCCACGAACGGCAGGCCACGCGCGACGACGCCCAGTGCCATGAACGGCGTCTCGCTCAGCGGTGCACTGGGCGGGACAGTGGCGGACGCGACCGGTTCGGCGGCAACCGTCTCGACGATAGCGGGCTCGGGAGCGGCATCGGCAGCCAGCATCTCAGCGACGACACGCTCGCCGGCGGAAGGCTCGAGCACCTCGTCCGCGATCGTCATATCGACGACAGGTTCCGACGATACCGCGCCCTCGTCGACGTCGGGATTGGGCAGGACGAAGTCGGTCGAGCCGAAGCTCTGCAAACCGCGCTGAACGCCAGCGGACAGATCACGGCGGTGACGCAGGACCGACCGGCTTGCCGGGGTCAGCCGCGGGAGAAGCGCAAGCCATTCGTCGGTCGCCAGCGTGGCCGTCCGCAACACCGGCGCGGCGATCGCCAGAACGTCCTCGGCGAAGAAACCGACCAGTCGCGCATCGGGTTTGGCGAAGGCGAGCGCCCGGGCACTCGCGGCACGAACGTCGACCGGCACAGCCTGCCGCAGCAACCGCAACCGCGCGATCGCGGGCTCGTCGACCACGGCCCGGCCGCGTCCCATCAGGTCGACCAACTGCCGCCATGCCGATTGCGCACCGAAACCGGTGGCCATGTCGGCGGCAAGGATCGTCTTCAGGCTATCGTCGAACCTCACATCGTTCCCCGGCTTCAGCGGGCCTAGCACGCTCTCCGTACCGATTCCTTAACGCGCGCGGCGGTGCGAAGGAACAACCCATTTTGGTAGGCACCCTCTTCGTCGCATTGTGGGACAATTGCGTTTCGCCGCAACAATCTTATCGCTATGAAGAATGAATCGCTTGGTTTGCGATGCCCATCAGGAGTTGCGTGAAATGAGTTTTGACCGGATCGATCGGCAGATCCTGTCGCTGTTGCAGGCCGACGGTCGGATGACCAATGTCGACCTGGCCGACCAGGTGGGCCTTACCGCACCGCCCTGCCTCCGCCGCGTGCGCGCGCTTGAGGAAGCAGGTGCGATCCGTGGCTATCATGCGGATCTCGACGCGAGCCGGCTGGGCTTCCCGATCACGGTGTTCGCGATGGTGTCGCTGCGCAGCCAGGCCGAGCACGACCTCGCCGCGTTCGAGCATCATATTGCAGACATTCCGGAAATTCGGGAATGCCACATGCTCAACGGCGAGATCGACTTCATCCTGAAGATCGTCGCAGCGGACCTGAAGAGCTTCCAGGAGATCCTGACGACCCACCTGACGCCTGCACCGAACGTGGCGAGCGTGAAGACGTCGCTGACGATCCGGACGGCCAAGGCGTTGTCGGGAATACCGGTGGTGGTGGACTGACATCAGCCCCTCGATCCTCCTCCGCCAGGGGGAGGTTGAAGGCACTCGCCTGACGAAAGAGGCCGTAAGCAACGAACGACGTTGCGTGTCCTCCCCTCCGTCACCTTCGGCGCCACCTCCCCCTTGCGGGTGAGGATCAGAAGCAAAGCCCCATAAACGAAACGGGGCGGCATCGCTGCCGCCCCGTTCCTCAAGTCCAGGCTTAGCCGTTTATGCAGCCGGTGCGGCAGCCCAGGTCGTCCAAAGACCGGCAACGTCCGACTTCGGTGCAGCCTTCACCGCCGAGAACGCGGTCGCAGCGCCGGCCTTGTCGCCCGAGCGTGCCAGCGCGATGCCGAGATGCAGGTTGACGTCGTCGGCGTCGACACCGCCCTTGGTCAGCGCCAGGCGGTACAGCTCGATCGCCTTGGCGTAGTTGTTCTGGCCAAGATACGCATCGGCCGTACCCGCGGCGAGCTTGCCGTTGGCAGCCGTCGTCGCACGCTTTTCAAGACCTGCGAGCGGACCGTCGGCGGCGATGTTCTTCGTCGCGTCGGCCAGCAGGCCCTTAGCCATCGTGTTCGACGCCGGGATCTTGCCCTGCGCCATGCCTTCCTTGATCACAGCCTGCGCTTCGCTCGGCAGGCCGCGACGGTTCACGCTATCGGCATATTGCAGATAGTCGGTCTGGTCGGCGAGCGAGTTGGTCGCACGCATCAGGCGGAAGATGTCGATCTTCTGCGTCTCGTCGAGCGTGATCAGCGCGTTCTGCTGGATGCCCGAGAGCACCAGCGTGTCACGCCAGTTCTTGGCCGACGGATACGCGGTGACCCACTTCTTCAGCCATGCCATCGTGTCGGCGTTGCGCTTTGCGGCGTACGATTTGGCGACAGCGTACCGGTAATATTCTTCCGGCGCCTTCTGACCCGCTGCGGTCATCTGTGCGATCGCGGCTTCGAGATCCGCGGTGCCACCGGCGACGTCGCCGCTATCCATCTTGGCCTTGACGATCTGCAGGCCGAGGTTCGGATCGGTGTAGCCAAGCTCCTTGGCCTTCGCGAAATACTGCAGCGCGACCGGATACTGCTTGCCGTTGAACGCGAGTGCGCCGCGGCGATACGCATAGCGACCACGATCGGCAGCAGGCGTCGCCGCATTCGCGATCAGCGCGTCGAGCGGCTTGGCGAGCGTGGTCTCGTTGACCGGCGCGTTCGGGTTCGCGGTCTGCGCGGCGACGATCTTCTCGGTTTCCAGCTGATAGCGGAGGGCGGCGCCAATATACTTCTCGTAATCGGTCTTGGCGGCGACATCGATCTGGTCGATCGCGGTCTGCGCGCCGGCATAATCCTTGGCGGCCAGCGCGGTCTGCGCGGCGATGCCGGGCTTCTGGACTTCGGGGCTCAGCTTCATCGCTGGCGCCGCATCGGCCTTCTTGTCCTTGGCGAAGGCGGGCGTGGTGAGCGCCATGCTGCTTACGCCAGTGGCGAATGCCGCAACCAGTGCAAGCTTGGAAATGGTCTTCATGCGGAAACTCTCCCTCTGCGTCGGCCCTACCGTGGTGGCGCGCGCCGACGCTATATGGTCCGCCGTGCATACGTTCAAGCAAGCGGCTTGTATCCCCGCGCATGGAATTTACCCCGTGAACCGCGATTGAACGAGATGACGGTGGGCGGTAGATCGCGACGATGATCGCTGTCCTATCGCCCGCCAAGACGCTCGATTACGAGAGCGCGCTGCCCAATCTCGAGCCCACCACGCCACGGTTCGCCGACGAGGCGAAGACGCTAGCGCATGCCGCTGCGCACCTGACGCAGAAGAAGCTGTCCGAGCTGATGCATATCTCGCCCGCGCTGGCGAAGCTGAACGCGGACCGGTACCGCGATTTCGACACGCTGCCCGAGCGGCCGGCGATGTTCGCGTTTGCCGGCGACGTCTATACCGGGCTGGAGGCGAAGACGCTCGACGACGCGGCGGTGGATTACGCGCAGGATCACGTGCGGATGTTGTCGGGACTCTACGGTCTGTTGCGACCGCTCGACCTGATGCGCCCCTACCGGCTGGAGATGGGCACGCGCTGGGCGCCGCGGAAGACGAAGCTGACCGACTGGTGGGGCGACCGCATCGCCAAGCTGCTCGCGGACGATGTCGAGGCGGAGGGATCGGGGACGATCCTCAACCTCGCGAGCCAGGAATATTGGGCGGCAGCAGACGGCAAGCTGCCCAAATCGATCCGCGTCGTCGCGATCGATTTCCGCGAGGGCGAGGCGCAGAAGTTCGTCAGCTTCCACGCGAAGAAGGCCCGCGGGATGGTCGCGCGGTGGCTGGTCGAGCACCGCGTCGACGACATCGAGGGGATCAAGGGCTTCGACAGCGACGGCTATGCCTATGACGCGGCGGGCAGCAGCGACGCGCAGTTCCGGTTCGTCCGCAAGTGAGCAGCGCGGTCGTCATCGGTGTGTCGGGTGGCATCGGCAAGGCGCTGGAGGAGGCGCTGATCGAGGAAGGGGCGTTCGACAAGGTCTACGGGTTCGCGCGGTCGGAGAGCGGCGATCGGCATCTCGATCTGGAGGACGAGGCTAGCATTGCGGCGGCGGCTTCGCGGGTCGGCTCGCCGACGCTGGTGATCGTCGCGACGGGCTTGCTCCACGACGGCGACAAGGGCCCCGAAAAGGCGATGCGCGAGCTCGATCCGGTGTGGATGGCGCGCAACTTCGCGATCAACGCGATCGGGCCGGCGCTCGTGGCCAAGCACTTCCTGCCGACGATGCCGAAGGCGGGGCGGATCGTGTTTGCTGTATTGTCTGCTCGCGTGGGCAGCATCGGCGATAACAAGCTCGGTGGCTGGTACGGGTATCGTGCCTCGAAGGCGGCGCTGAACCAGTTGGTGAAGACGATCTCGATCGAGGACAAGCGGCGGAACTCCAGCGGGATCGTCGTCGGCCTGCATCCCGGCACTGTCGACACCGGTTTGTCGAAGCCGTTCCAGGGCAACGTGACGCCCGGCAACCTGTTCAAGCCTGACCGCGCGGCGGTGCAGTTGCTCGACGTCATCGACGGCCTGCGCGCGCCCGACAGCGGCAAACTGTTTGCGTGGGATGGCGTCGAGGTCACGCCTTAGTCGCTGTTCTCCTGCGCACGCAGGAGCCCAGGATACCAAACGCTACCGCCCGTAACCCTGGACTCCTGCGTGCGCAGGAGAACCGAGCTTGCAACGCACGCCGCCGCCCCCGCGCATGACGCCGATTTCACCTCGCTGCCACACTCCGTTCAGGTCCCCCGGCGCAGTCTCTTCGCATCGTCCACCAAGGCCGAAACGAGAGGATACCCGCATGAAGAAGTCCCTCCCCCTCGCGATCCTCGCCGGCGCTACACTGCTGTCCGGCACCGCAGCCGTCGCCGCGACGCAGGCGCAGACCAGCGTCAAGCCGAAGACCGTCGCGACGCACACCACCACCACCAAGACCACCACACCAATGGGCAACACCAAGGTCGCCAAGCGCACGACCACCGTCGCCAAGGGCCGCATGGTCACCGCCAAGCTCGCGAACGGCAAGTCCGTCACCTACAATTGCTCGCTCGCCGGCAACAAGACCAAGACCGCGTGCAAATACCCGTAATTAACGATGAAACCCTTCTCCCTCGCGTGCGTACGCGTGCGCGGGGGTAGTAAGGTGCCCCCCCCTCGGCTAAGGTGTGTCATCATACCGCAACAAGCCGAAAGCGTTCAGATTTGACCGACGAGACCATACTCGCCGAACCCCAGGGCGGCGAGCCCGCCGGCATCGCCACGATCTCGATCGTCGACGAGATGAAGTCGAGCTATCTCGACTATGCGATGAGCGTCATCGTCGCGCGCGCGCTGCCCGACGTCCGCGACGGCCTGAAGCCCGTCCATCGCCGCATCCTGTACGGCGCACACGAAAGCGGCTTCGTCGCCGGCAAGCCGTACCGCAAGTCCGCGCGCATCGTCGGTGACGTGATGGGTAAATACCATCCGCACGGCGACAGCTCGATCTACGACGCGTTGGCCCGCATGACTCAGGACTGGTCGATGCGCGTGCCGCTGATCGACGGCCAGGGCAACTTCGGCTCGATGGATCCCGATCCACCCGCGGCGATGCGCTACACCGAGGCCCGCCTCGGCAAGGTCGCGAACGCGCTGCTCGGCGATCTCGACAAGGATACGGTCGACTTCACCCCCAACTATGACGGTTCGGAGCGCGAGCCTTCGGTGCTGCCGGCACGCTTCCCCAACCTGCTGGTCAACGGCGCGGGCGGCATTGCGGTCGGCATGGCGACTAACATCCCGCCGCACAATCTCGGCGAAGTCATCGCCGCGTGCCTCGCGTACATGGACAATGGCGCGATCACGACCGAGGAACTGTTCGAGATCGTCCCCGGCCCCGACTTCCCGACCGGCGCGATCATCCTCGGCCGCGCGGGCGCCAAGTCGGCGTACGAGACCGGCCGAGGCTCGATCATCGTCCGCTCGCGGCACATCGTCGAGGAGGGCAAGGGCGACCGTCGCTCGATCGTGCTCACCGAAATCCCGTTCCAGACCGGCAAGAACGGCCTGGTCGAGAAGATCGCCGAAGCCGCCAAGGACAAGCGGATCGAAGGCGTCAGCGACATCCGCGACGAATCGAGCCGCATGGGCGTCCGCATCGTCATCGACCTGAAGCGCGATGCGACCGTCGACGTGGTGCTCAACCAGCTCTGGCGGCACACGCCCGCACAGTCGAGCTTCCCTGCCAACATGCTGGCGATCCGCGGCGGCCGTCCCGAACTGCTGAACCTGCGCGACATCATCGGCGCGTTCATCACCTTCCGCGAGCAGGTCATCACCCGCCGCTCGAAGTTCGAACTCGCCAAGGCCCGCGAGCGCGCGCATCTGTTGCTCGGCCTCGTCATCGCGGTCACCAACCTCGACGAAGTCGTCAAGATCATCCGCGGCTCGTCGAGCCCGGCCGAAGCACGCGGCAAGCTGCTCGCGCGCGAATGGCCGGTCGAGGAGATCGCGCCGTACATCGCGCTGGTCGAGGCGGTCGAGGACAAGCAGGCCGACGGCATCTACAAGCTGTCCGAGCCGCAGGTTCGCGCGATCCTCGATCTTCGCCTGCACCGCCTGACATTGCTCGGCCGCGACGAGATCGGCGACGAGCTGAAGGCGCTGGCCGCGACGATTGACGAGCTGCTCCACATCCTCGGCGACCGTGCGAAGCTGTACGAAGTCATGCGCGGCGAGCTGATCGCGATCCGCGACGAATTCGCCACCCCGCGCCGCTCCGAGATCGCCGCCGCCGCCAACGGCATCGACGACGAGGATTTGATCGAGCGCGAGGACATGGTCGTCACCGTGACCATGCAGGGCTATATCAAGCGCACCAGCCTCGACACGTTCCGCGCACAGGCGCGTGGCGGCAAGGGTCGCGCGGGCATGTCGACGAAGGACGAGGACGTCGTCACCGAGCTGTTCGTCACCTCGACGCACACCCCGGTGCTGTTCTTCTCGAACCTCGGCAAGGTGTACCGCTACAAGGTCTGGCGCCTGCCCGAGGGTGGCCCCGCCACGCGTGGCCGGCCGATGATCAACCTGCTGCCGCTGGCGCCCGGCGAGACGATCTCGACCGTCCTCCCGCTGCCGGAGGACCTGAGCGAATGGAGCCGCCTGCACGTGATGTTCGCGACGCAGCGCGGCCTCGTGCGCCGCAACGCGATGGACGCGTTCACCAACGTGCCGTCGAACGGCAAGATCGCGATGCGCTTCGAAGAGGGCTCCGAGGACAAGCTGATCGGCGTCGCGCTGCTCAGCGAGCATGACGACGTGCTGCTCGCCACCAAGCTCGGCAAGGCGATCCGCTTCGCCGGCGACGACGTCCGCGAGTTCCAGAGCCGGACGTCGACCGGCGTGCGCGGTGTCACGCTGAAGGGCGACGACGAGGTGATCTCGCTGTCGGTCCTGCACCGGGTCGGCGCGACCCCCGAGGAGCGCGAGACGTACCTCAAGTTCGCACCGTGGAAGGGCGAGCGCGAGGGCGATCACGGCATGGGCGCCGACCGCTACAACGACCTCAAGGACCGCGAGCAGTTCATCCTGACGGTCTGCGAGAACGGCTATGGCAAGCTGTCGAGCGCCTATGACTATCGCCGCACGGGTCGCGGCGGCCAGGGCATCACGAACATCGACAACATCGCGCGCAACGGGCCCGTCGTAGCGAGCTTCGCCGCCGCGAAGGGCCATCAGTTGATGCTGGTGACCAACCAGGCGAAACTGATCCGCACGACGCTAGCGTCGCTCCGCGTCATCAGCCGCAACTCGGCCGGCGTGAAGCTGTTCGACGTGGCGAAGGGCGAGCACGTCGTCTCGGCCGCACGGATCGAGGAAACCGAGGAAGACGCCGAGATCAACCTGGCGGACGCCGTGCCGGAGGTCGCTCCGGATACCGGCGCGACGATCGGCGAGGACGACGCAGCGGGCCCGGAGGACGGCGAATGAGCCGCGATCCGATCGCGTACAAGGTGCTGACCGGGGAGCAGTTGGCGACGCTGGAAAGCGGGAGCTTTGCGGGTGCGCCAGTGGATGTGGCTGACGGCTATATCCACCTGTCGACGGCAGAGCAGCTGACGGAGACGGTGGACAAGCACTTCGCCGGTCAGTCGGACCTGCACGTGGCGGCGATCGATCTCGAAGCGCTCGGCGACGACGTGAAGTGGGAAGAGTCGCGTGGCGGGCAGCAGTTCCCACACATCTATGGCGGGCCGCTGCTGCTCGAGGTCGTACTGTCCTACGGCCCCCTGGAACGTGACGAAGCCGGCCAGGTGAAGCTCCCCGTCGCGGGCTGACCGGTACTCAAACGCAAGCTTGTTCTCCCACGAAGGCGGGAGCCCAGTCTGGGCTCCCGCCTTCGTGGGAGAACAAGGAGCGGGAGATGGCGCTCGATTATGGCGTAGCGCTGCGAGTTACCGGTGCGGTATCAGCGGGGACGGTGGTATTTTGCTCCACCGCCGACCCCTCAGTTGCTCGCGCCGTACTCCACCAAGGCACCACCCCGGCGAAGGCCGGGGCCCAATTGGAAAGTTCGGCGTAACGGAGGGATACGCTTCGTTAGCTTGCTTCCCCAGTTGGGCCCCGGCCTTCGCCGGGGTGGAAAGTCTACGGGACGCCGCCCCTCACCCAGCCGCAAACGCAGCCCTTACAAACCGCGCACACGCCTCCGGCGCAGTAATTGGGATCATATGCCCGCCCTCGATCGTATCGATCTTGGCCCCCGGAATAACCGCAGCAGTCCGGTGACCATTCCAGGCCGGATCAAGAATCGCATCCTGCCGCCCAAACAATATCCGCACTGGCAAACCGATCTCCGCATACCGCCCGACCATAGCCGTCACATCGTCGTTCGCCCCAGCCAGATCCGCAGCCGCCGCCGCGATCGCGATCGGCCGCGCGGACAGCGCGCCGCCACCGCGCGTCACGAAATCCTCCGGCACAGCCTCAGGCGCAAACACGCCTTCCAGCGTCTTCTTCGCGGTCAACCGGCTGAGTGGCGTACCCAGCACCTGCGCGAACGCCAGACGCGCACCCGACGGAATACGTGCCAACCCGCGAAAACTCTCGGGCACCTGCTCCAGCGGCTGCGTCAGCGGCGCGATCAACGCCAGCGCGCGGACCAGATGCGGATGGTCGAGCCCGACCGCGAGGCTCAGCGCACCGCCCAACGAATGCCCGACCAGCAAAGGCCGATCGAGCCCGAGCTTCTGGATGAAGTCGGCGATGATCGCGCCCTGCCCGATGATCCCCGGCATAGCCCCGGTCGCGGTCGAATAGCCCGACCCCGGCCGATCGACGACGATCACGCGATACTCGTCCTTCAGCAGGTCGACGAGCGCGTAGCTGAAGTTGCGCAACTGCCCGGCGAGCCCGTGGACCATGACAATCGTCGGCCCGCTGCCGACATCGATATAATGCAGTCGAGCGCCCGCGACGTCGAGAAAACGCCCTTCCGCCGGCACCAGGTCCTCGGCAAGCCGCGCGACGCGGCTCGAATACAGCGACAGCCCGATCCCCGATACCGCCGCCAACAGCGCCCCGCCGATCAATCGCTTGCCCGTTCGCTTCATAGCCATCTCCTTGATATCTCTGTGCGCTGAACGCCCGGCTTTGTCCAAAGTCGCAGTTGCGCGCGCAGGGAACCCGTTACAGCCACCAAACGTCCGATCCGCGAAGGAGATGCGCCGGTGGATCCACAGGCTCGAACGATACTCGACACGATAAAGACACTCGCCCCAGACGCCGATCCGCACGCCGGGGACGCGCGGTGGCTGGCCGACTTCCGCTATCAGACGGCACTGCTGAAGACCTTCTCGGGTGATCCGGAGCCGGTCCACGCGATCACGCACATCCTGTTGCCGTCGGAGTCCGGCCCGCTCACTGTGCGGCTCTATCGCCCGAAGCCTGGCCCGTTGCCGCTCCTGCTGCACATCCACGGCGGCGGCGCGATCGCCGGGTCGATAGACGGCCACGACCCGGCGTTACGCGCGCTGGCGAACCGGACCGGCTGGCTGGTCGCCGCACCCGCTTACCGTCTGGCGCCCGAACGCCGCTTCCCCGCGCAACTCGACGACAGCTGGACGGCGTTGCAAGGCCTCGCCGCGCAAGCCGATGCGCTGGATATCGACCTGTCGCGCGTCGTCATCTCCGGAGACAGTATAGGCGGTACGCTCGCGACCGCGCTCGCCTCCCGCGCAGCGTCCGAAGGCGGACCAGTGCTACACGGCCAGATCCTGCTCTATCCGAACACCGACCTGCGCCGCGATGCCGCCTACCCCTCGCGAGCGAGCGAAGACGGCAACATCATCGACGCGAAGTCTCTAGAGCGACAGATCGACCTGTACCTCGCCTCGGACGCAGACCGCACCGACCCCCGCGCGTCGCCCATCCTGGCAGGCGACCTCGCCGCCCTGCCCCCGACGCTGCTGGTAACCTGCGAGAACGACCCGCTACGCGACGAAGGCGAAGCCTATGGCCAGCGCCTGCGCGACGCGGGCGTCACCGTCGACCACGACCGGTTCGACGGCATGATCCACGCGTTTCTACAAATGGGCGGCAGGCTGAACGCGACGAACAGGCTGCTCGATCGCATCGCCCGCTGGCTCGACGCCCGATGATAGGAAAAATGGTGCACCCAGAGCGATTCGAACGCCCGACCCTCAGATTCGTAGTCTGATGCTCTATCCAGCTGAGCTATGGGTGCATCGCCGTACCGTGACCGGTTCGACAAGCCCGCCGTGAAGCGGAAAATCCTGGTGCACCCAGAGCGATTCGAACGCCCGACCCTCAGATTCGTAGTCTGATGCTCTATCCAGCTGAGCTATGGGTGCACTGGAGGGGCGCTGATAGCAGGCATTTTCGGGGGCGCAAGAGCGTAGCGCGATAAAGTTGTGTCGCGCGACGCGGACGCATAGAGCGGCGGGCATGAAACTCGCCGCTTCGCTCCGCTCGCTGTCGCTACTCGCCCTGCTCGCGGCGTCCGCGTGCAGCAAGGATACCACCGCCTATCCGTCGCTCGGCCTGCGCCCGGTCGAGAAGCTCGGATTCGCCGAGCCCGAGGTAAAGTCCGCGGTGGCCGCACCCGATCCCGCGCTCGACGCGGATATCCGGACGATATCGGGCAAGCTCGATGCGATCGCCACCGGCTTCACGCGCGACGCAGCCAAGACCGAGGCCCTCGCACGGACCGCACGCGGCGGCGCCGTCGGCAGCGACGCGTGGCTCGCCGCCCAAACCGCACTTGCCGGGCTCGACGACTGGCGCGCGCAATCCTCTGCTCTGGTAACGGACATCGAGCAGCGCGCCACCGATCGCGCCGCCAAGCTGCAGGCCGACTATCCGGCGCTGGCCGCCATCCGCGACAAGGCACAGGCGGAGAACGATCGCCAAGGCGCCACGATCACGCGCATCCAGGCAAGCCTCCCCGCCGCTTGATCCGCTGCTGATCCTCGCCCGACAGGGGGAGGATCAGAACGCTAGAACCCCTTCAGCAACGGCAGGATCGTCGAATAATCGTCGGTCCACGCGGTGAAGCCCTTGCGCGGCACCAGCGGCGCCCATTCGGGATCACCCGACCGCAACTTGGCAATTGCACGCGGATCGCGCGACAACGCCACCCAGTCCGACGCAGACGCGCGATCGACCAGCAAGGTCGACGGGCGGTATTTCAGCTCGACCGCAGTCCATCCGCCCTCGCGCGCCGCCGCCGCGATCACCGGCTCGAGATCGATGAACCGGTTGGAGATATGCGCCAGCAACAGGCCGCGCGGTGACAGCACCCGGCCATAGGTCGCGAACGCCTCGCGCGTCATCAGGTGCATCGGCACCGAATCCGAAGAGAACGCATCGAGCGCGAGCAGGTCGAGGCTGTCGGGCGTATCATGCGCCAACGCGATCCGCGCATCGCCCATCCGGATCTCGGACTTGGGCAGGCACCGCGAAAGATAGGTGAACTGCCCGGTATCGCGTGCGATCCGCACCACAGCCGGGTCGATCTCGTAGAACCGCCAGTGCTGACCGGGCTTTGCGTAACAAGACAGTGTCCCCGTCCCCAGCCCGACGACACCTATCCGCGCCTGCGGGCCGTACAAGGCGGGCGCGGCTTGCATCGCCTGCCCGACGCCCGATCCTGCCGCGTAATAGGTCGTCGGCGTCCGTTCGCGCTCGGGCGAGCCGCGCAGCTGGATGCCGTGCACCGTCGTCCCGTGATCGAGCTCGCGAACGCCGCCATTCGGGCCCGGCGTGTTGCGTACGGTATAAACCCCGAAATAACTCCGCACGCGCGCGCCGGGATCGAGCGAGAACTCAAGCGACCGATATCCGCCGAACAGCACCAGCGCACCCGCCAGCACGACCATGTACGGCCGCCGCGCGCCGATCGCGACGAACCCGATGGCGGCTATCACGAGGAAATCGAGACCCTGCCGGCTCTCGCCGAACGCGCCGTCGGGATGGGTGATCCGCAAGCCGATCAGGACAACCAACGCGACGACGATCGCGAGCAGCGCGACATGCTTCGCCGGCCCCTTGCCCATCCACAGCGCGCGGAACCGACCGAACAGATACATCTGCGGCACCAGCGCGCCCGCTGCGAGGATCAGCAGCGGATACTCGTACGTCCAGTCGAACACCACGGGCGCCACCAGCGCAGCGAACACCCCGCCGAGCGCGCCACCCGCCGACATCGCGAGATAGAACCCGGTCAGACGATCAGGCGCCGGCCGCTTACGGTACAGCGTCGTGTGCAGCGCCACCGAGATCATGAACAGCAACACCAGCGCGATCCCCGCACTGAAGAACGGGCGCTCGTTGACCCCGCCCATGATGATGCCACCGAACAGCAGAATCGTGATCGGCGCGATCCGCGTGAGCAGGTCGGCGAGCCAGCGATCGTTCGCAAACGCCACACTGAAGCTCAGCAGGTACAGCCCGAGCGGGATCACCCACAGCAGCGGCATCGCGACGATATCGGTCGTGATGTACGTCGACGTCGCCAGCATCATCCCCGACGGCACGAGCGCGAGCGCGATCCAGTGCGCGATCCGCCTGGCACCCGGCGGCGCGCTGGTCGCCGCAACGTGATCGACCGCCGCGGTCTTCGGCAGGCGCGTGGCGCAGGCGAGCACCAGCACGATCAGCAGCAGATACCCGCCGCTCCACAAAAAGCTCTGGCCGTGCACCGCCATCAGCGGCTCGACCAGCAGCGGATACGCGATCAGCCCCGCGAAACTGCCGAGGTTCGACGCGGCATACAGCGCATACGGATCGCCGCCGCCACTCGCCGCACTGAACCAGCGCTGGATCAGCGGCGCCTGCGCGGAGACCGCAAAGAACAACGGCCCTATCGACAGCCCGAGCAGCCACGGCACCCACAAGGCTGGCAACGCGTCCGCCGGCAGGTCCATCGCGATCAACCCGATCGGCAACCACAGTGCCGCAACGATAAGCACGCCAAGATGGACTGCCGCCTGCGCACGCGGCCTGACCCGCCCGAGCCAATGCGCATACGCATAGCCCGCGAGCAGCAGCGCCTGGTACACCAGCATCGCCGAGTTCCACACCGCCGGCGCGCCACCCAGCCGCGGCAACGCCATCCGCGCCACCATCGGCTGGACGAGGAACAACAGGAACGACCCCGTCAGGATCGTCGCCACGAACATCGTTCTGCACCAGCGTGCCATCAGCGGCCTGTCGTCCGCGCCGACCGTGTCAGCCATTCAGCAATTTCGCCGCATGCGCCGCGTGGTACGTCAGCACGCCCGAGCAACCCGCGCGCTTGAACGACATCAGCGTCTCCAGCACCATCACGTCGCGCTCCGCCGCACCCGCCGCGACCGCGTGCTCGATCATCGCGTACTCGCCCGACACCTGGTACGCGAACACCGGCACCTCGAACGCCTGTCGCACGCGGACGATGATGTCGAGATACGGCAGGCCGGGCTTGACCATCACCGTGTCGGCGCCCTCCGCCAGGTCCATCGCGACCTCGCGCAGCGCTTCCTCTGCGTTGGCATTGTCCATCTGGTACGTCTTCTTGTCGCCCTTCAGCAGCCCACGCGAACCGACCGCATCGCGGAACGGGCCGTAGAACGCGCTCGCATATTTGGCCGCGTAGGACATGATCTGGACGTTGTGGTGCGACTCCGCCTCGAGCGCGCTGCGGATCATGCCAATCCGGCCGTCCATCATGTCCGACGGCGCGATGATGTCGGCACCCGCGTTCGCCTGGTTCAAGGCCTGCGCGACGAGCATCTCGGCGGTCGTGTCGTTGACGACATAGCCCGCCGCGTCGACCAGACCGTCATGACCGTGGCTCGTGTACGGATCGAGCGCGACGTCGGTCAGCACGCCGACCTCGGGCACGGCATCCTTCAGCGCGCGGATCGCCTGGCACATCAGATTGTCGGGGTTCAGCGCCTCGCGGCCATCCTCGGTCCGGCGCTCGACCTGCGTGTAGGGGAACAGCGCGATGCACGGGATGCCGAGGTCGCGCGCCTCGCGGCCACGCGCGACGATCCCGTCGACCGACCAGCGCGACACGCCCGGCAGGCTGGCGATCGGTTGCTCGACGCCCTCCCCTTCGGTGACGAACAGCGGCCAGATCAGGTCGGCGGGAGTCAGCACGGTCTCGGCATGGAGGCGGCGGCTCCAGGCAGAGGCGCGGGTGCGACGGAGGCGAAGCGCGGGATAGCTTGCGGTCATGCGCCGGGCTTTGCGGGATGCGCGGCGACGGATCAAGTTTTACGGGAGAAGCGTTACGGGTGCGAAACCGCATGCCGTGCGTTGGGGGCCTTATGTCGAACGATACGATCACGTCCGCGGCGCTCGTCGTCAACGCCAAGTCGCGCAAGGGCCAGAAGCTGTTCAAGCGCGCCTGTGCGGCGATGTCGGGGCTGCCCTATGAGGTCGATGCTCATGCGGTCGAGGACCCGAAGGATCTGGAGGCGACGGTATTGCGGGCGCTGGCGAAGAAGCCCGACCTGCTGATCCTGGGCGGCGGCGACGGTACGGTCAGCGGCTTGGTCGACCTGATGGTCGGACACGACGTGATCCTGGGCGTTCTGCCGCTTGGCACCGCCAACAGTTTCGCCCGCACGCTGGGCATACCGTTGACCGTCGAGGGTGCGGTCGAGGTGATCCGCACCGGCAAGCCGCGCCGGATCGATCTCGGCATGATCGACGGCGATTATTTCGCGAACTGCGCGGCGATGGGCATCAGCCCGAAGATCGCCGAGACGGTCCCGCACGGCTTAAAGAAAGTCTTCGGCAAGGTCGGCTATCTGGCGTGGGCAACGTATCAGTACATGCGCTTCCGCCCGTTCACGCTGATCGTCGGCGAGGGTCCGACTGCAGTAAAGATACGCGTGGTCGAGGTGCGGATCTCGAACGGGCCTTATCATGGCGGCACCGAACTGGTCGACGCGGCGGCGGTCGATTCGGGCGAAATCGTGGTGCAGGCGGTGATGGGGCACGTGAAGCGGCGGCTGGTGCAGAACTGGTTCTCCAGCGTGTTTCGGCTTGAATCTCGGCATGAGAAGGTGCGGGACTTTCGGGGGAAGACCCTGAAGATCAACACCATCCCGCCATTGCCGATCTCGATCGACGGCGAGGTGCTGGCGAAGACCCCGGTGACGGCGAAGGTCGCGGCCGGGATCATCCGGGTTATGGCGCCGGCCTGAAGCGCGCTCGACTATCCGCACCGCCCACCTCCTTGTTCTCCCGCGAAGGCGGGAGCCCAGTCTGGGTCCCCGCCTTCGCGGGGAAACAGCATTGGGTCATGGTAGCCCGCCTCACCAGCCGCCAACCCGGCGAAGGCCGGGGCCCAGTTGGGGGACGGCTATAACGATGCGCAGTTCGCCGTTACTGCAACCTTTCCAACTGGGCCCCGGCCTTCGCCGGGGTGGCAGCGTTAATCAAGTGACGTAAGGCCTTGCCTCACTTTACCCGACGAACGGTCAAAATCTTAACCGGCGCAGCGATCATCTGCCCCTTCATCACGCCAACCCCAGCCGTCGGCGAAGTCGGCGCAGCAAGGATGCGCTTCACCACGTCCATTCCCTCGACGACATGCCCGAACGCCGCGAACCCCGCGGTGTCGCCACTCCCCGCCGGGTTCGCGTCGAGCGACAACACCGGCCCGACGGTAATGAAGAAGTCCGCCGTCGCACTCCCCGGCGCAAACCTAGCCATCGAAATAGTCGCATCGACATGCGACAGCCCGGTCTGGCTGGTCGGCTCGTGCTTCACCGGCGGCAGCAGCCGCTTCGCATCACCCCGCGGCCCGCCCTGGATCAACCCGGAGTCCGCCCCGAGCTTCATCGCCCGGTAGAACGTCACCCCATCGAGCCGCTTCTGATCCACATAGCGAAGGAAGTTCGCGGTCGTCAGCGGCGCACGCTCCTTCTCCAGCGCCAGCGTGATCGGCCCCTCGCTCGTCGTCATCACGATCGAGACGGTCGCCGGAGCAACAGGCGGCGGCGCAAGCGGAGCCTCCTGCGCCGAGACGGAAACCGCGCCGAGAACGGCGAGAGCGAGCGTGGCGAATCTAGAAATCATCCGCCACGCTACCGCGTCCTCCGCTCCCTGTCAGCGGCCCCGCGACACGATATTGCGCGCCGCAAAGTTTTGCTTGGGTTTGCACGCCCGCGCGCAATGCGTATCCGGAGAGGGATGACCGATCTCGCCATTCTCTACGAGCACCCGCTCTGGTTCGAACCGCTGTTCGCCGCGCTCGACCGCCGCGGCGTCGCGTTCACCCGCGCGACGCCCGATGGCTTCTGGAACCCCGCCGACCAGAGCGCCCCCGCCCCCGTCGTCTTCAACCGCATCGCGATGTCGAGCTTCCTGCGAAGCGGCGATCATCCGATCTTCGACACGATGGCGATGCTCGATCACTGGCGCCGCACAGGCGCGCGCGTGATCAACGGCACAGACGTCCTCGCGATCGACGCGTCGAAAGCGCGACAATTGTCGCTGATCGCCTCGCTCGGCCTCGCAATCCCCGAGACGCGCGTAGTCCACCGCGCCGCCGACGTCGTCCCCGCCGCGCAGACGCTCCGCTTCCCGCTGGTCGTCAAAGCGAACATCGGCGGATCGGGCGCAGGCATCATCCGCTTCGACAGCCTCGACGAACTCCGCACCGCCGTAGCCGACGCCGGCCTCCCGAGCAGTGTCGACGGCGTGCTGCTGGTCCAGGAATACGTCCCCGTCCGCGACGGCGCGATCACCCGGATCGAGACGCTCGACCGCAAATTCCTTTACGCGATCGACGTCGCGGGCGGCGGCGCATTCGATCTCTGCCCCGCGGACGCCTGCGTCGTCCCCGGCTCGGGCATCAAGATGGCCGCGGTCGAGCCCTCACAGACCTTGAAGGACGCCGCCGAAGCGATCGCACGCGCGGTCGATCTCGATGTCGGCGGAGTCGAGGTGATGATCGACGACCGCGACGGCGTCGCGCGCTTCTACGACATCAACGCACTGTCGAACTTCGTCGCCAAGCCATTGGATGTGCTCGGCTGGGATCCGCACGACCGCCTCGTCGATTACCTGATCGAACAGATCGAGAAGGCCCGCTGATGCGCTATGGTTACTGGACTCCCGTCTTCGGCGGCTGGCTCCGCAATGTCCCCGACGAAGGGATGGAGGCGAGCTGGGCGTATACCAAGGCGCTCACGCAGAATGCCGAGCGCTGGGGCTATGACCTGACGCTGATCGCCGAGCTGAATCTCAACGATATCAAGGGCATCGAACAACCCGCGCTCGACGCATGGTCGACCGCGGCGGCGCTCGCTGCGGTGACCGACAGCATCGAACTGATGGTCGCGGTCCGCCCGAACTTCCACCACCCCGCGCTGTTCGCCAAGGCCGCGGCGAATATCGACCGCATTTCGGGCGGCCGCCTCGCGCTCAACGTCGTGTCGTCGTGGTGGGCGGACGAAGCGAAGCAATACGGCCTCCAGTTCGACCAGCACGACGATCGCTACGCACGCACCGCCGAGTGGCTGACCGTCGTCGATGGGTTGTGGACGCAGGAGCGGTTCGACTTCGCGGGCCAGTTCTACACCACCGAACAGGCGATCTGCGCGCCCAAGCCCGCAAAGCGCCCAACCGTCTACGCGGGCGGCGAGAGCGAGAAGGCCAAGGCGATGATCGCCGCGCAGTGCGACGCGTACGTCATGCACGGCGACCCGGCGGAGGCGATTGCACCGAAGATCGCCGACATGGCGGCGCGGCGCGAAGCAGCTGGCGGCGCGCCGATGCAATACGGCATGGCCGCCTACGCGATCGTCCGCGACAGCGAGGCGGAGGCCAAGCGCGAGCTCGACCGCATCACCAGCGTCACCGAACTCCCCGCGGGCTACGCCAATTTCGACCAGTGGCTGTCGGGCACGCAGCTCGAACGCGAACTCAAGATCCAGGAATATTCCGTCTCCAACCGCGGCCTGCGCCCCAATCTGGTCGGCACGCCCGAGCAGTTGAAGGAGCGTGTCGCGGAATACGAGGCGGCCGGTCTCGACCTGCTGCTGCTCCAGATGAGCCCGCAGGCCGAGGAAATGGAGCGGTTCGCCGCGCAGGTCATGGGTACCGCATGATCCGCCTTACCGACGTCGTCAAAACCTACCCGGCAAGCGACGCGGCTGCGCTCGACGGCGTGTCGATGGAAATTCCGGCGCGCGGCGTATTCGGCGTCATCGGCCAGTCCGGCGCGGGCAAGTCGACGCTGATCCGCCTGATCAACGCGCTCGAACGCCCGACTTCGGGCCGGGTCGAAGTCGATGGCGTCGACGTCGCGGCCCTGTCGGCGGCGGACCTGCGCGCGCTACGCCGCCGCATCGGCATGATCTTCCAGAACTTCGGACTGCTGTCGTCGCGCACGGTCGCGGCGAACGTCGCGTTCCCGCTCGTGCTCGCGGGCGTATCCAAAGCCGAATGCGAGACGAAAGTCGCCGCACTGCTCGACCGCGTAGGCCTCGCCGATCACGCCACCAAATACCCCGCTCAACTCTCGGGCGGCCAGAAGCAGCGCGTCGGCATCGCCCGCGCGCTCGCCACCGACCCTGACATCCTCCTGTGCGACGAAGCCACCAGCGCTTTAGATCCCGAAACCACCCGCTCGGTCCTAACCCTTCTCCGCGACCTTAACCGAGACCTCGGCCTGACGATCGTCCTCATCACCCACGAAATGGATGTCGTCCGCTACGTCTGCGACCGCGTCGCCGTCCTCGAACGCGGCCGTATCGTCGAGACCGGAGACGTTACCGACATCTTCGCCAACGCCACCCACCCTGCGACGCAGCGCATGCTGGCAGCGCTGGCGGCATGAGCTTCTTCGCCAACATCGACTGGTCAGACATCGGCCAGGCCTGCCTCGACACGCTGATCATGCTCGGCGGATCGCTGATCCTGACGATCGCGTTCGGGCTCCCGCTCGGGGTCCTGCTTTACCTCACCGACCGGGGCCGCCTGTCGCAGAACAGGGTCGCCAACGCCGTGCTCGGGATCATCGTCAACATCCTCCGCTCGGTGCCGTTCATCATCCTGCTGATCGTGATGATCCCGCTCACCGTGATGCTCGTCGGCACCTCGCTAGGCGTCGCTGGCGCCATCCCCCCGCTCGTCGTCGGCGCCGCGCCCTTTTATGCGCGGCTCGTCGAAGGGTCGCTCAAGGAAGTCGACCGCACCACGATCGAGGCGGTGCAGGCGATGGGCGCCACCACCCGCCAGATCGTCACCGGCGCGCTGATCCCCGAGGCGCTCCCCGGGCTGATCGCCGGCGCCACCGTGACCGCGGTCGCGCTCGTGTCGTTCACCGCGATGGCGGGCGTGGTCGGCGCGGGCGGCCTCGGCGATCTCGCAATCCGGTTCGGCTATCAGCGTTTCCAGACCGACGTCATGGTCGTCACCGTCGTGCTGCTGGTCGTGCTCGTTCAGATCATCCAATATGCCGGCGACGCGCTCGCTCGCCACTTCACCCGCCGCTAGGAATTCGCATGAACCGCCGCACCCTGCTCGCCTCGTTCTCGCTGCTCGCGCTCGCCGCCTGCGATGGTGCCAAGACCAACGACGGCAAGACGCTGACGATCGCCGCAACCGCGGTGCCGCACGCCGAAATCCTGGAATCGATCAAGCCGACGCTCGCCAAGGAAGGCGTCGACCTTCAGATCCGCGTCTTCAACGATTACGTCCAGCCCAATCTCCAGGTCGAGCAGAAGCAGATCGACGTCAGCTATTTCGAGACCAAGCCGTATCTCGACCAGTTCAACGCCTCGCGCGGTACGCATCTGGTGACCTATGCAGGCGTCCACGTCGAACCGCTCGGCGCCTATTCGCGCAAGTGGAAGTCGATCGCGCAGATCCCGAACGGCGCGACGGTCGCGATCCCGAACGAACCGAGCAACGGCGGCCGCGCGCTGCTGCTGCTCCAGAAGGCCGGGCTGATAACGCTCAAGAACCCGACCAACCCGCTGTCGAGCCTCAACGACATCGCCACCAACCCCAAAAACCTGCAGTTCAAGGAACTGGAGGGCGCCACCCTGCCGCGCACGCTCGGCGAGGTCGATCTCGCGCTGATCAACACCAATTACGCGCTCGACGCGAAGCTCAACCCGGTCCGCGACGCGCTCGCGATCGAGGACAAGAACAGCCCCTATGTCAATTTCGTCGTCGGCCTGCCCGGCGGCGAGAAGGATCCGCGGGTCGTGAAACTGATCGCTGCGTTGCGCAGCCCGGCCACCAAGACCTTCATCGAGCAGCATTATCGGGGTGCGGTGCTCCCGGCGTTCTGATACCGGCGCGGCCTTGTAAGCGTAATCCTTGAGGCTCCATGACGGTCGTCGCCGCGTATCTCTATCGCCATGGCAAGCGCGTCCGCGCGGTCTCGATCGACGAAAAGGTCGATTGCCCCGCGGATCGTTCGGAGTTCGTCTGGATCGGCATCTGCGACCCGACCGACGCCGAGATGCGGACGCTCAAGGACCAGTATAACCTCCACCCGCTGGCGGTGGAGGATGCGATCAAGGCGGATCAGCTCCCCAAGATCGACGTCTATGGCGATCAGCTCTTCGTCGTCGCCCGCACCGCGCAGCTCGAAGACGACAAGATCGCATACGGCGAAACCGCGATCTTCGTCGGCCACAGCCACATCATCAGCGTCCGACACGGCTCGGCACGCTCGCACAAGGCACTCCGCGAACAACTCGAAGCCGCGCCGACACTGCTGATCAACGGCGTCGACTACGTCCTCCATGCGATCCTGGACTACGTCGTCGACGGCTATCTCCCGATCGTCGAAAGCATCGAAGACGAGGTGCTGGCGATGGAACAACGCACGATCGACGCCTTCCTGGGCCGCGACGAAATTGTCCGTATCTTCGGGCTTCGACGAGAGATGATCCGTTTCCAGAGAATCCTAGGACCGATGGGCGAGGTCGCAGGTAAGATCGTCCGCCTCGACCTCCCCTGCATCGACACCGAGGCAAAACCCTATTTCAGCGACGTGCTCGACCACGTCCGCCGCGTGCAGACGATGGTCGAGGGGTTGCGCGAAGTGCTGACCTCTGTGTTCGAATTCAGCAACCTGCTCGAACAACAACGTACCGGCGCGATCACCCGCCAGCTCGCCGCCTGGGCTGCGATCCTGGCCGTGCCGACCGCGATCGCCGGGATCTACGGCATGAACTTCGAGAACATGCCCGAGTTGAAGACGGAGTACGGGTACTTCGTCGTGCTGGGCGTGATCGGGGTCGTCTGCGCCGCACTGTACGTGAAGTTCAAGCAAGCGAAGTGGTTGTAGACCCGCGGATCGACCTGATCGTCATTTTGGCGAGGCGGTCAGACCTTGCCCCCCACCCCGGCGAAGGCCGGGGCCCAATTGGGGGCCGCCAATGACGGGCGTTGCGCTCCGTTACTGCGACCTTTCCAATTGGACCCCGGCCTCCGCCGGGGGGGGTAAGTGCTGGGATGGAAGAGGGTTAGCTCAAACCTTGACGAGCATCTTCCCCGTATTTCCACCCGAGAACAGCCCCAGAAACGCATCCAGCATCGTCTCGAGACCCTCGTGCACGGTCTCCTGCCGCTTCAGCGTCCCCGCCGCCAGCATCCCGCCCATGTCCTTGTAGAACTCCTCGGCGCGATTCATGTAATCGCTGACGATGAACCCGCGGATCTGTACCCGGTTACCGATCAGCCGCGCGAGATACTTAAGCTGCGTCGCCGCACCGCTGTTGTACACGTCGATCATCCCGCACACCGCGAACCGCGCATGCATTCGCGCATGCGCCAGCGCCGCATCGAGATGCTCGCCGCCGACATTGTCGAAATACACGTCGATGCCTTTAGGAGCCGCCTCGCCCAGCGCCTTCACCACCGGCACGTCGCCCTTGTAATCGATCACCGCATCCGCCCCGAGCGACTTCACCCAGGCGCATTTCTCCGCCCCGCCGGCCGACCCGATCACCGTCATGCCCTTGGCCTTGGCGACCTGCACGACGGTCGAGCCCACCGCGCCAGCAGCCGCCGACACGAACACCGTATCGCCCGCCTTCGCCTCGGCAACCTGGAGCAGCCCAAAATACCCCGTCATGCCCGGCATGCCGAGCTGACCCAGGAACGCCTGTGCCGGCACGTCGAGCGCGGGCAGCTTCTGCACCTGTGCGGCCGGCACCACCGCCTCGTCGCGCCAGCCCGCCATGTGCAGCACCATGTCGCCGACCTTGATGCCGTCATCGTTGCTCTCGACCACTTCGCCGACCGCGCCGCCCTGCATCGCCTCGCCCAACGCGAACGGCGGGACATAGCTTTTCACGTCGTTCATTCGCCCGCGCATGTACGGGTCGACCGACAGCCAGCGATTGGCGATCCGCACCTCGCCGGCGCCGAGCGCCGACTGGTCGAGATCGATCATGGCGAAGTCGGTATGCTTCGGCATGCCTTGCGGACGTGCCCTCAGGCTCCATGCACGGGCCATAAACTTGCTCCTATCTTGATTATTAGTGTTGCGGGTATGGCGAAACGCGCACTCAACGCAACCTGCAAAAAGGCCCGGACGTTTCCGCCCGGGCCTCTTTCCGGCTGACATCATGCGACGCCAGCCAACGCTTTCAACCAGTTAGTACGTGGTCGAACCCGACTTGCCGAGCGTGTCGGACGTCGTACCGGTGGTGCTGCTGCCGGTGGTCGTGCCGGTGGTCGATGCCGTGCCCGTCGTCGTGCCACCCGTCTGCGTGCTGCCCGTCTGCGAGCTCGAAGCATAACCGCTGGTGCCGGCATCCTTCTTGTCGCCGCCCGTGCGATCGCCGTACTCGAACATCGCCGAGTTGCGCTCTTCTTCCTTCCACGCCGACTTGGCTTCGTCGGCCGACTTCGACAGCGTCACCTTGCCATCGACCGTCTTGATCCAGCGCGACGGGATCGAGTGATGCACGCCGCCCGCATCGCGGTCGTTCTTGGTCAACAGGATCCGGTCGCCCTTCACCTTGTCGACCGTGCCGACATGGCTACCGTCAGACCCGACGACTTCCATATGCTCGGTGACCTGCGACAGCGAACTGCGCTGGCCCTGGCGCTCGTTGCGCCACGACGAGAACTCGTTCTCGAACTTCGAGCGGTTCTCGTTGCGATACTCATCATAGTCACGGTCGAGCGCAGCGATCTGCGTGCTGCGCCAGCTATGGTAGTGGTCGTCATGCGTGTTCGACGGGCGATTGCCGAACGCACGGTTATCGGAGTTGCCATAGGACCGCTCGTCATAGCGCGCATCGGCTTCGCGGCGGCGCTCGGCCTCGTCGTCACCGAACCACGAGCGAACTTCGTCGCCTGCGCGCGCGATGAAACCGCGATCGTCATAGTCATAGCCCTGTGGCTGACGACCATAGTCACGCCCCTCGTTACGGCTGCCGCCGCGCGAAGAGTTGCGGTTGTCGTCATCGGCATCGCGGTTGCGGCCTACGTCCTCGACGCGGCGACCGTCCGATGCATAGCTGCCGTGATATTCGGTATCGCCCGAACCCTGGCTGCGCTGGCCGTAGGACTGCTGGCCATAGCCCTGGCCGGAGCGCTGCTGGCCATAGCCCTGGCCGGAGCGCTGCTGGCCATAGCCCTGCTGCCCGTTACCCTGTTGGCCATATCCCTGGCCCGCCCCCTGGCCGTAACGCGACTGGCCATAGCGATCACCGCCCGATGGCTGCGAGCGATCATTGTGGCCGCCATAATAGTCGCGACTGCCCTGCTCGCGACCATATTGATCGCCGCGTCCCTGGTCGTCACGCCCCTGAGATCCTTGGCCGCGGCCGCTGCGGTTGTCGTCACGATCATATTCGCCGGCGGCCTCATACTCGCGCGCGCTGGAGCGGCCATAGCCACCACCGTCCGCGCGGAAATCGCGACCATAATCGTTCGAGTTCGGCCGACCGAAATAGTCGCCCGACTGGCGATCTCGGGTGTTGCGTTCGTAGACCATAGGAACCTCCTAATTGCTGTCCTGCGGCTGCCGGCTTCGTCGATCTGTCGTCGATCGCGGGGCCGTACATTCCGAAGACTACAAACGCCAAAAGGGCGGAATGTTCCTGCAAACCCGGCCATGTGGCGGCGACAGGACGCAGCCCTGCGACGACGTGCGGGAAGGACTGGCGGCGACCATTGCATCGCTCAAAACCAACCGCTAATGGCTCGATCATGGCCTCTGGCCACCGCACGGGGCCGTAGCTCAGATGGGAGAGCGCCGCAATCGCACTGCGGAGGTCAAGGGTTCGATTCCCTTCGGCTCCACCAGCGCCAAATCGCCCAACGCCAAGTCACCGCTCCGGTTCAAACAATGCCGTCGGCGGGTTGCTGGATTGATACCCTTTACCGGTGTCGGCAGTGGTTGCGCGCACTGGCGGAAAGCAGTTTGTCCTGATCGAGCGGTCGTCAGAAGCGGACGTCGAAACCCAGTCTGATGGTACGCGGCCTGAGCGGGGTCATCTGGTCGCGCTCGGCCACGCTGAACGGATTGCCGAACGCGAAACTGTTCGCGCGGACGTCGCCGATATTGTCGATGTCGAGCGACACGCCGAACCTATCGAAGCCCAACCGCCCCCCCAGATCGCCGACCGCATATCGGCCTTGCGGGATATTCAGAACAGGGCCGACACCAAGTCGGGATTGACCGATGTACCGCACCGACACGTCCGCGCTCAAATTCACCCCCTCGGCGATGGTCTTTTGCCAGGTAGCGGCCGCGCGCGTGCCGTTCCTCGGAACGTTGGGCAAAGTCTGCTCTTCGGACGTGCCGAAATCGGCCTCGGCCGCGTACAGCTTGCTGTTGTTGACGAACGCCGCGCCGGTGAGCGTGAGCGCGGGCGACAACCGCCACGTTATCTCCGCATCCAGCCCATAGACCCGCCCGTCCCCAACATTGGCGGTGTACGGCAAACCCGACGTATCGACGAGGTCGGCCTGGATGTGGTTCCAGTCGGCGAAGAAGATCGCGGCGCGAATACTCAACCGATCCTCCCCCCTGCGCCCCCACCGCACGCCGAGTTCGGTCATCGACAGATCGTCGGCCACGAATTTCCGGCTATCCAGCGCGTCACCCGATGGCGCCACCGCGAGACCGCCCGCCCTGAACCCCTTCTGAAAATGCACGAAGCTCGAGAACGACCGGGACGGCTGCCAATCCACCGCGAAGCTCGGCAGTGCAGGCAGCGCCGTACTGGAGGGCTCCTTCGATCCATTCTTGGATTTGTCCAGCAGGCTGCCCGCGCTTCGTGCCAGCGTGACGCGTACGCCCGCCGTTGCCGTCAGCGTTCGTGTTATGGGCTGCGATGCCTGTCCGAACAGTGCGAATTCCATCTGCCGGTTACGGACGCCGGCGATCTGCTCGAGCGCATCCGGCACCCCGATCGAACGTGACAATCGGCTGACGTTATGGATCCCCGCCACCCCCGCCACCCAAGGCGATCGCTGGCCCCCGCCCGACACGCGCGTCTCGTAGGCATAGGCACGGATCGCGTTCGTTTCTTCGAACTTGAGCGGCGACGTTGTGCCGAGATATCCCGTCGCATCGAAGACGGTCGTGAAATCATGCTCGACCACCGACGCCGTCGTGACGATCTCCCCCCGCCCAAGCGGACGTCGCGCAGTCACGTAGCCGAGATGATAATGATCGCGGAACGGCTGCGCGATCGCCGTCGCGCGGGTCAGCGGCGGATCGCCCCGGATCGTGTACTGCCCGTCGCGGCTGGTGATATTCTGCTCGACGCCGCCGATATCGACGGTCCAGCCCGAAAGATCGGCGATGCGCAGCGTCACGCGCTGCCCAAAGCTTCGCGTCGTGTTGATGTCGCGGAGATTGCGGGACGGATCGTCGATATATCCGGCTTCGCGCGCGCCGAATGCGACGATACGCAGGGCGATGCGGTCCGCCGCGATCGGGATGTTGAGCATCGCAGCACCGTCGCCCCCGACGCCGCCCGACCGTGTCGAACTCAACCCGGCGGAAGCGGTCGCGGCGATGCGGTCGGTCGCCGGTGCGTTGGGGACGAAACGCATGATCCCGCCGAGCGCACTCGCGCCGTACAATGTGCCCTGAGGACCGACCAGGATTTCGACGCGTTCCATGTCGTACAGGTTCAGATCGGGATCGGGCGCACTGTAATTCAGGCGTACTTCCCCGAGATACTGGCCGACGGTCGCCTGGGTCTGGCCGCTGAAACTGCTGTCCGCGATCCCCCGGATAAACAGCTTGTCCCGGCCGGGGCCCAAATTCGTGGAGCCCATGGTCGGAAGCAATGCGGCGATCGCCGCGCTACCGTTGCCCGCGTTGCGCGCCAGCCAGCCGGCATCGAATTCCATGAGCTTCACCGAACCCGGGAAACTGTCGAGCAGCGTTCCCTGCTTGCTGGCTGTGACGATGATATCGCCAGGCACTTCGGCGGTTTCGATCGGTGTCCTTACCGGAACGGGACGTTTGGGTTGTTTCGGCGGGATGATTTTCCGCGCCATGATCCGGACAGTCTTGCGATCGTAAAAGACGAAGTCGGCACCAGTGCCCTTGATAGCCTCCGCCAATGCGGCGGACACCGAACGCGCACCCCGGACGCCCGGCGATCGTCTGGCGGCGATGACCGGATCGGTCACCGTTATCGTGATCCCAGCCCTCGCGCCGAGCGTCGCTGCCACGTCGCCGAGCCGTCCCGGTGAAACGTCGAACCTTTCGGCCTGAGCGATGGCCGGCATGGCGAGAACGAGCCCGGTACCGACCGTCGCCATCGCCGCCCATCTAGCGCGCAGCACCGTCACCGGGTTTCATGATCCAGCCCGCGGACCCACGCTGCACGGTGACGCCCAGAGCCGGCGCCAGTCGCTCGAGCTGACCGGGGCCCGAACCGTCGAGGCGAATTGCACCGGAAAACGGGCGGTTCGCGATGGCGGGCGCCATGTCGATGCGAACGCCGAGCGCCCGGGCGAGGTCGGCTGCCACGCTCGACAGCGGCGCCCCACCATAGAGCAATTGCCCTTTTTGCCACCCGCCGACGGACGCGACCGGCGTAGCGATCACGCGCACCGTCTTCGAGGACGACGGATCGATCAATCCCTGGCCGGCATGAAGGGAAATTCCCCTGTCGCCGGGGTTATACACGACCTCGCCTTCGGCCACCGTGACCCGCACCCCGCCTGCATCGTTCACGACGTTGAAGACGGTTCCGACATCTTCCACCCGGTTGCGACCGACGTGAAGCGTAAACGGCGCGGCATCGTCATGGCGAACCCGGAACAAGGCCTCGCCGCCGACCAGCGAAGCGAACCGCGCATTCTTGCGATCGAACGTCATTCGCGTCGAGCCGTTGAGCGCCACCACAGTCGTCGCATCCAGTGCGATCGTCCGGCGCTCGCCAGGGCCCGTCGCGACATCGTAGCGGCCCGACTCGAACTGCGGGGCGACGACGATCGCCGCGGCGACCGACGCGGCCAGTGCGGCGCCGGCGATCAGCCAGCCGCGTACCCTGCGTTCAGGCGCGGGCATGACGGCATCGTCGTTGGCGGCCGTTCGTTCCGCAGGCGCGAACGACACCTGAGACAATAGCGGCGCGATCGCGGCATCGACGCGTTCGATGGCGTCATATGCAGCAGCATGCCGCGGATCCTCGGCAAGCCAGTCGGCGAACGCTTCCCATGCGCGGTCGTCGCCATCGCGAAGCCGAACATGCCATTCGATCGCGCGTGCGTCGTGGCGATGGGCTGTCTCAGTCTCCATGATGCCCTCTTTCATGCCTGAGACGCCGCGGCATCGAATGATCCTCATCCAGATGAAGCCTCGCAGCGGCGATCGCTTCGTACGCGCGCGTCAGATGCTTCTCGACCGCGCTGACACTGACGCCGATGTCCGCGGCGATCTGCCGTTGCGGTTCGCCCTCTACCCGGAAGCGTCGGAATATCGTCCGGGTTCGCTCCGGCAGTCCGTCCAGCACGTGCTGCAAGATCGCGACCTGCTGGTTGGCGATCAGCGACGTCTCGGCCGACGGTCGCTCGTCGAGTTCCCGATCCTCGCCGGTATGCGCATCGACCCAGTCGCCCTCGCGCCGCACGCGTCGTCCCGCCGCGCGACGATGATCGAGAAAATGACTGTTGGCGGTCCGGTACAGATAGGCGCGAGGCTCCGTGACCGGACCGATCTTTGCTGCCGAAAGTGTAAGATACACTTCCTGGAGAATATCCTCCGCCTCGTCCGCGGCGGCGCCACGGGACGCGAGAAATCGTAGCAATGCCGGCCTCAATGGAACCAGCATTCCCAGAATTTCTCTATTCGGCATATGCCGTCAACATCCAATACCGAACGCAAGCAATAGCGTTATCGATTTTGTGAATGTCTATCAATGCGCCTCGACAGACTCAGAATCACATTTTCGCGAGCACGATTGAATCATTTCGGGGTTACGCAAGACTAAACCAAAGCCAATAACCTGACATTGCTCGATAATATATTTGTGGTGGGGAATATTGATATCGTCGGCGTCTCAGTCAGGAAAGGAGGCACCTGTGGTCCAGCGCAATAAACAGCACCGATATCGCAGATCCCTACTCGTCTACTCACGCACTATACCCGATGCGTAGCGACGTATTCGGCAAAGACATCTCAATTAAGCGGGTGATCGTCGCCGTCTGACAATTTCGTCGATCGGCAATCGAACGCCACGGCTTCGGTCGACGAATTCTGCATTTCAAACAACCGCTCCGAACTCGTCCGACAGCGCACCTCCACCTCGGTCACGAACCGCGGGCCGTGCCTCCACGCCCGGCGGACACCGCTCTGAGCGCGTTCGGCAGCAGCCATAAGGTCTTATATGAAAATCTCCGTCTTGTGCCGTTCCGCCGTCCTCTGCGCTGCTGCAACGCTGGGGGCCACGGCTTCATCCGCGCAGGAGCGTCCGCCGCTTGATCCCGACGCGATCCGTGCCGTCGGCACACCAGATGAGCCGCGGGACGATTGGCAGATTCAGCTCGGCGTGGGCGGCTTTTACAGCCCCAACTTCGTCGGATCCAAGGATTATCAGCTCCAGGCAGGTCCCAATATCGCGGTGCGTTACAAGGACCGCGTCTTCATTTCGGTCCTCGATGGCGTCGGTTTCGATCTGATCAAGACCGACAGCTTCAGGGCGGGCCCGGTCGTCAAATTCCAGCAGCAGCGCCGGGAGAGCGGCAAATCGACGTTCATGATCGCGGGCAAGCGGTCAACCGCACTGCTCGGTATGGGCGACGTCGACGCGACCATTGAGGCAGGTGGCTATATCCGCTATCAGTCGGGCCCCTTCTCGGCGAACGCGGAGGTGCGTAAAGGGCTCGGCGGCCATGACGGCGTCATCGCCGAATTCGGCCTGCGATACACGACCCCGTTCGCCGGCCTGAGCATCGGTAATCGGCCGATCATCCTTTCGGTCGGCCCGGGCGCGACGGTCGTCGATAGCAAATACGAGGCGACGTATTTCAGCATCGATGCCGGGCAGTCTTTGCGTACCGGTCTTGCACGGTTCGATGCCAAGGGCGGGTTGCAGTCCTACGGCGTCAACGCGGTCGTCGTCGTTCCCATCTCCCCCAAGCTCAGCGCGGTCCTGATCGGCGGGTTCGATCGATTGTCGGGAGACGCTGCGAAGTCCCCCCTCGTCCGCGAACGCGGATCGCGCAACCAGAAGACGCTCGGCCTGGGCCTGACCTATCGGTTCGGACTTTAGCATGTTGGCATCCCTCATGCTCCTGTCGTCGACATCCACGCCGTATCTGTCTCACGCAACGGCCAATGCCCTGCTGATCATCAATTCATTGCCTCGGCGTAGAAGCCACGATCCGGACCACCGACGATCCCCAGCCACGCGGGCCAACCGCCCTCCGTTTCCTTTCGGCGAGTCGGCAAACGCCGAGATACAGCCGTTCGATGTCCTGGAGCTGATGGTTGTCCAGATCGGTCGGCGAGATCGGGAATCGTACCTCAAACCGGATGGCTGGCTTGCTACTTTGTGCAAGACGCTCTTCGGGTTCGAGCAGGTCACGCGCCTAGCCGATCCTCGCCTCGAAGCGCTGCGGATGCTCGTGATCGCACTCGGCCGACGCCATCCGCGGCCCGCGATCTTCAAGGCGGCACTCGCTGCTGGCATCACACGGCAACAGATCGATTTTCTCGTGGATCGCCAAGGCTTGCGGTGATCGCCCCCCACAGTTCAAGGCGTCGCTTCCGCTCGGCCAAATCACACTATCCCATTGCGATATATATACTAATTATCGCAGCTGAGCGTGCTTGGCAGTAACTTCGTTCAATTGAAGTGCGCAGATCGTCGCAGCGCTCCGGCTTTACAGCCGAATAAACCCGCTCGATTGTGCAAGCATCTGCACGGCCCACCAAAATCTCGATCAATTCCGATTTTCTTAACTTCAATTAGCTCTTCAAAATTTTCGGAAAATCTCCTATCCGAGCCCTTCTTGTAAAATATTGGAGCGTTCAAATGCGTAAACTTATCCTCTCCCTGTCCGCGATCGCCGTTGCAGCAATGCCAGTGGCCGCCAGCGCAGCATCGAATTCCGCAGCATCGCTCTCGACCACGAAGTCGGTTCGCGCCGCATCGTCGACCGGGAAGAAGAGCCATTTCGCTGACGTCAGCGGTTCCGGCCTGCTGATCATCGCCATCGCTGCAGTCGCAGTTGGCGGCGGTCTGTACATGGCGATCGACAACGACGACAATTCCGACAGCAACTGAGTCGGTTGGGGCGGCGAAGCATCGTCGCCCCATTTGCTGCTCTCAAGCGCGGCGTCGGGCCGTCATCGACACCCGATACGCCCGAATATCGAAAAATCCGAACAGCCGGGCCGGGCCGCGACGGATGTCAGCCGCGAGGGTGCTTGTTGGTGCCAGGCTGGTTCATCATCGTCCAGGCCCGCGTGCTATCCACATCGTGGATATAGCGGCTTGACGACTGGCCCGCTTGACGACGACGCTTCGTCACGACGAGCAGCAGTAAAATCGCTCCGGCCGCTATGACGCCGCCCCCAACTATCCAGATCATCGCCGCCCCGCTTGATTTACATCATGGCGGTTCGTGCATCTTTGCGCGTCGCATGGCCATGACCTGTTCCTTACAACCGTCCCAGACGGGGACTTTCCCTTGGAAAAGAGCGTACTGCCGGGCCTCGTGACGCAATGAAGGCGACCTCGCCCACGCCAGGGGAGACGAAACGAGTAGCGGGCGTTGTCGTCCCGAACACGGAGCCTCGACCACCATGCCCCTCGCCGATATCGCCACCGAGATTGCCGCTACCATCCAGCGCGATGCCCGCGATATCGAGCATGCGGCCGACGCGAAGATAGCGGGGCTCGAACCAGGCCCGTTCGGCATGGCGATCGCGATGGCCGACGGATCGCTGATCCGAGCGGGATCGGCCGACACCGTCTTCCCTATCCAGAGCATTTCAAAAGTCTTTACGCTGAGCTTGGCGATAGAGAAGATCGGCGACCCGCTGTTCAAGCGCGTCGGGCGCGAACCTTCGGGCGATCCGTTCAATTCGGTGATCGATCTGGAACGAACCTGCGGCGTACCGCGCAATCCGTTCATCAATGCCGGCGCGTTGGTGATAGTCGACATGCTGGTCGAGCAGTTCGGCGATCGAGCGAAGGACGCCGTTCTAAATCTCGTACGCGACGGCATCGACGACACCGCAGCGAAATCAGCGGTCACGCTCGACAAGGACGTGCTTGAGGAAGGCGGCGATCTCAATCGCGCCATGCTGCATTTCATGGTCCACCACGATAATATCCGATCGCCGATCGATGCGATCATGGATGCCTATGCGCGCCAGTGTGCAGTGGCGGTCGATTGCGTCGGGCTGGCCGAAGTCGGTCGCTATCTGGCCGACACGCGCATTTCGGGCGACACCGCAAACCGCGCCAAACGCATGCGCACCATCCTCGCGCTGATGATGACGTGCGGCCATTACGACGGTTCGGGCGACTTCGCGGTGCGTGTCGGTCTCCCCGCCAAGAGTGGCGTCGGCGGCGGCATCCTGGCGATCGCGCCGGGCATCGCATCGATCGCGGTCTGGTCGCCCAATCTCGACCAGCACGGCAACTCGATGCTCGGCGTCCGCGCGCTGGAAATGCTCAACGCACGCACCGGATGGTCGGTCTTCGGTCCACCTATCTCATAGCCGGGCCGCTCCTGGCTTCAACCCCGCAAACAACAGCCATCCGATACCGCCGGCCAAGATCCCGAGCACCCCTCCCAGAAGATACGCGTCGATTGCGCCGTCCGGCATGAAGAGCCCGCCGACCATGTAGCCAAGGATCGCCGCACCGTTCGTTGCAGCGCTGTAAAGGGCCGCGACCTTGCCGTGAGCGCTAGCGGGCGCTTCGCGTTGCAACATCGTCCGGACGGCGACGTTGTGCACGCTGTTCGCCGCGCCGCCGATGACGAAGGCAATCCCCACGATCGACAGTCCGGCCAGCATGGTCGCACCGGCGACACCGATCGTAACCATCATCGTCCCCATCACCATGACCGACGCGAAGGCGGCGGGTGCCGGTCGGTTCACGGGCCATGTTCCCACGACGACCGCACCCGCCATCATCCCGCCCGCCCAACAGGCGGTCAGCAGCCCGAACGCTATCGAACCCGCGGACAGTGAAATGGTCACCAGAAAGACGAACGCAACATCGGCGATCGCGCTGGAGAAGACGCCGAACGTCAGGGCGCCGATCATGATGACGATCCGCCGATCCCGCAACACCGGCAGATAGTCCGCGAACAGGGTCCGCCCTACCCCGCCAACATGGCGCTCGACCGGACGCCGCAGGCCGCTACCCACGATCACCGCGGCAAGCAGCGCGAAGCTGGCCGCATCGATCAGCAGCGCGTTGCCGGCCCCGCCCCAGGCCACCAGCATGCCCCCGACGACCGGCCCCGCGAGCATGCCCGCACTCCGCACGAACTCCAGCACCGCGTTCGCACGCGCCAGCGTCATCCCCAGTCCGGTCGCCAACACGGGGATGAGCGCGAAGCTAGCCGTGCCGCCGATCGCAAAGAGGATGCTGAGGACGCTGGCCCCCGCGAGCGTCGAACTCAGATCCGGATGATACGCCATCCAGACCAGCACGACCGCATCGGCCAACGCAGCCCCGGCAAGCAGCATGCCCGCGTCACGCGCATCGACGAGGCGACCGATGTACGGCGTCGCGAGCAGAGCCGGCAGCAACTGCGCCATGAGCAGCAGCGGTACGGCGAGTGACGCACGGTCGCCGGCCGTGCGGAACATCAGGGTGATCAGGGAGATCTCGTCGCCGATCGTCGAGATCGCGAGCGTCGCCAACAGCAACCATCCCCATCCCCGCCTGAACTCGACACTCCCCATGTCTCGCGCCCCTCCCGTGCTGCACGTCTGCATGGAAGCGATGGTCGGGGCAACCGACGGCGGCTCGGGCGCAATAGCCGCAAGCCCGGCGCTTCACTGCGTAGCCGGCGCCTCGCTGGCGAGCGCACGGCGGAGGGCCGCGACTTCCGCATTGAGCGACGCGAGACGGTCCGGCGTCATGCCCGATCGCTCGACGATCAATGGTCCGAGACAGCCCGTTTCGGTCCACCGCGCCCTGCCCGCGTCGGTCAGGCGAACGCGCACCTGGCGTTCGTCGGCGGGGTTGCGGATCCGGGTGACGAGCCCGGCGGCCTCGAGCCGCTTTGCCAGTGGCGTGATCGTGCTCGGCTCCAGCGCGAGCCGCTCGGCGATCGCCCCGATCGAACACCCATCCTCTGCTTCGTTCAGCGTCTGGAGAACGAGGAACTGCGGATAGGTGATGCCGAGCCGGTCGAGCACCGGTTTGTACGCGCGGTTGATCGCGATCGTCGCGGCATACAGCGAAAAGCAGAGCTGTTGGTCGAGCGGCAGGGGATCGGACACGGCGGGGCTCCTTTGCAACCAGCCATAGCACGAAAATGCTTATCGCGACAATTGTTGCTGGACTTCCGTATCAGGCTCGCCTAAATAGTTATCGCGATAAGCAATATGGAGATACAGCATGTCGATCGACGTCAAGTACACCACCGAAGCCACCGCAACCGGCGGCCGTGACGGCCACGCACGTTCGCAGGACGGCCGCTTCGACGTAGCCCTCTCGACGCCGAAGGAACTGGGCGGCGCAGGCGGCGACGGCAGCAACCCCGAGCAGCTGTTCGCGGCTGGCTATTCCGCATGCTTCATCGGCGCGCTCAAGGTCGCGGGCCAGCAGTTGAAGATGAAGGTTCCGGACGACGTCGCCGTCACTGCCAAGGTCGGCATCGGTCCGCGTGCGGCTGGTGGCTTCGGCATCACCACCGACCTGACGGTAACGCTGCCAGGCCTGGAGCGCGATCGGGCGCAGGAACTCGTCGATGCGGCGCATCAGATCTGCCCGTACTCGAACGCAACGCGCGGCAACGTCGACGTCGGCCTGACGCTCGTCTGAGCCATGCTCCAGGGGCCGGCGGAATGTCGCCGGCCCCTGGGTTACCTCTTTACGCTGCGGGTATTCGCTTCAATTGTGCCGACCCGATATGCCACCGCAACTGGCTCGCCGACGCGCCGTCGACATCGTTGACCCGGCGCACGACATAGGTGCCGCGGAAGCGCTGCTGCGTACCGTCGTCGAGAGTCGCATCGACGGTGACGGGCACCGGTTGGTAGATCGACCCGGCACCGCCGTCGCCGGGCTGTAGCGCACCGATCGTCACGCGGGTGCTGCGGGTATGCGCGAATCCCGCCTCGAACGCGGCGAGCGTCTGGCCCGGCCGGCCCTCATCGCCCCACTGTGTCCAGGCGGTCGCGTAATCGCGCGCGTTGATCGCAGAATAATAGCGTCGCACCACCGCGGCGGCGGCTTCCATGCTCTTCGGCGCCGGTCCGCACCCTGCCATCGGCGCACCTTTACCATCGAACAGTGCACAGCTCCGTGCGATCTCGTCCTCGATGATCGCGCAGCTGTTGACGGCGTTGCACGGCGGATGGGTCGCGGGTGACACATCCCGGCATATCGCCACGCGCTTGGCGGCGGCGGCCTCGCCGATCTCGGCGCTGCAGGACAGCAGCTCCGACGAGATCGGTGTCGAGGCGGCCGGCCTCGAGGACGGACCGGACGTCAGCGCGACCTTCGTCGGTGCCCGCGTCGATGCCGGCGACGATTCTGCCGCCGGTGCAGTGGTTTCGGTGTCGCGCGCGATGGTCGTCTGGTTCGATCGGTCGGGGTCCACGCCGCATCCCGCCAGCGCCAGACACACGAACATACTGGTCATCATCACGCGCATAAGCCACCTCTCTCCTGCGATCGTCGTTGCCATCGCCTTGGCCGGACTTAGCCCGCGAGGTGGCGCCGGGAAAGTCATCAAGTCGCTCGGAAGTCTGCGCAATCTACCGCGTTGCGCGCAGCGTGATCCGCGTCATCTCCGCTGGCCGCCCCAGTCGCAACGCGAACCCCGGCCACAACCCGGTGCCGTTGCTGACGTACAGCGTCATGCCGTCGACATCGTACCGCCGCGTCACGAACCCGCCATTGGCGGATGCGAACAGCCGGTCGAACCCGCGGATCATGCCGCCATGCGTGTGCCCCGAAAGCTGGATCGCGATGCCCCGCGCCGCCGCCCGCCGCGCATTCTTCGGTTGATGGTCGAGCAGTACGATCGGCATGTCGACTGGCGCACCCGCGAGTGCAGCTTCGAGATCGGGGCCGGGCTGTCCGGCTCCGGGGGCCGACAGATCGGTGACGCCCGCGATCACCACCCCGGCGTCGCCACGCGTTACTACGGTATGCGCGTTCGGCAACATGCGGATGCCCAACCCCGACAGATGTCGCATCCACGCGGCGTAATCGAAGAAATATTCGTGGTTGCCGGGAATGGCATACACGCCGTCCGGCGCACGAAGATCCGCCAGCGGTGCCACGTCCGCGCGGCGCATCGCGACCGATCCGTCGATGAAGTCCCCCGTCACGACGATCAGGTCGACACCGGTCGCATTCGCCCGGTCGACGACCGCGCGGGTCCAGCGTTCGGGAAACAAGCGGCTGATATGCAGGTCGGTCAGTTGCAACAGCCGATACCCGTCGAACTGCGGCGGCAGGTCGCGCACGAGAATCTCGACATCCTCGACCGGCGGGACCCGCACGGCATTCGCGACGCCGATCGCGGCGAGCAGCCCCGCCAAGCCGCCGATCGCATAGCGGACGCCGTCAGGCACCCCGACCGACCCACGCCGCACCAGCATCGTCGCGAGCGTACCGACGTCGAGCACGATCTGCAGCACCGCCAGCAGCACGATCGCGCCGAACGCCCAATTGAAGAGAATGACGATCGCCCGCGGAAACTCCGGCGCGAAGATCGACCCCGACGATAGCCGACTCCAGAAATGATATTGCGAGGCCAGCAGGAGCACGATGCCGATGCCGGCCTTTATCCAGAACGGCAGCGCCAACGGCCACAGCCAGCGCGCGAGGACGAACAGGCACGGCGTCGCGAATATCAGGTTGAAAATCGTCCGTCTCCATCGATGAAGCGCCGTCGGCCTTCGCGTCCTCGACCGGATTCTCGACCGGGCCACCGAACGGCGAGGGTCGAGAAACCCCGCCTCGTGCGCCCCCATACCGATATCCTGCGCCGGGTTCCATGCGTCCGATATCCAAGCGTGCAACTCCAAGCCCGCAATATCCGCGCACGCTCGACGAACCTGTACGCCAGCCGACAATGTCGTTCAGGAACGATGCCGCCAAACAACCGTATCAACGGCGCATCCCGATTGTCGGGTTCGAGAGGACATCTCATGAAGTTTACGCATCTCATCGCCGCGGGCCTCGCCTTTGCCACGCTCGGCCTCGGTGCCGCCGCTCCCGCAGAAGCGCAGCGCGATCGCGGGCACAGTCAGCAGTATCGCGACAACGATCACCGTGGCGACCACCGGGGCGATCGCCGCGATTATCGCCGCAACGATCACCGCGGCGATCGTCACGACAACCGCCGCTATCGTGGTCGCGACAACGATCGTCGCAACTGGAACAACAACCGCCGCTGCCGCACCGAATGGCGCCACAACCGTCGCGTGCAGATCTGCCGCTGATAAGTCTTGATATCGGGCGGGCGGTGGCGCGATGCTGCCGCCCGTCATCGTCGTGACACTCTAGAAGGATCCGGATCATGAAGCGTTTTCTCGGTACGGCTGCACTGATTGCCGCTACCTGCCTCTCCGCCGCCACTCCCGCGCTCGCGCAGTCGCAGGCCGACGATGCGCGGTTCGCCGCCGCCCAGTCGCGCCTCGACAGTGAATTGCAGATCTTCCGCCAGGAATTCGATCGCTATCAGTCGGTCCGCAATCGCGGCGGGTATGTGCCGCAGGGCGGCTATCGCACCGCACCCGACCGTGGTTATCAGGAAGCGTATCCGGACGAGCGCGACGAAGGCAATTACGACCCCTCGCGCTATTACCGTGCAGGCCCGAACTACCAGGAGCGCACGCTGGCGACCAACGACCGCGTCTATGCCGGCCAGGACGGCAAATATTACTGCAAGCGCAACGACGGCACGACCGGGCTGATCATCGGCGCGGCGGGCGGCGGCATCCTCGGCAACGTGATCGACGGTGGCCGTTCGCGCATCGTCGGCTCGCTGCTCGGTGCAGCCGCGGGAGGTCTCGCCGGGCGTGCAGTGGAGCAGAGCAACAGCCAGGTCCGCTGCCGCTAGGTTCAACCCGCGAGCTAACTGTTCCCCCGCGAACGCGGGGGCCCAGGATCACAAACGATACCGTACGTGACCCTGGGCTCCCGCGTTCGCGGGAGAACGGCAGGAAGTAGCGGGAGACGGCAGCCGCCGCCGCCCCTACTTCGCCGCCCCCACCAGCTTCTGCGTGAAGTACGTCATCTGCAAAGCCTGCAACCGAGCCCCCTGCTCGATATCCGCATCGCCCGAATGCCCACCCGCGGTGTCCTCGTAGTAAAGATACGGCAGCCCATATTCCTTCAACCGCGCCGCGAACTTGCGCGCATGCTGCGGCCCGACGCGGTCGTCCTTGGTCGTCGTCCAGATATACGGCTCCGGATACGCGACGCCCTTCTTAATGTTCTGATACGGCGAGATCGTATCGAGAAACGCCTTCTCCTCCGGCACCGTCACCGAGCCATATTCGTCGACCCAAGACGCTCCAGCCGCGATCCCCTCGTACCGGATCATGTCGAGCAGCGGCACCTGGATCGTCACCGCCTTCCAAAGGTCCGGATGCTGGTTGAACTCGACGCCCATCAACAACCCGCCATTCGACCCGCCATAGATCCCGAGCTTGGCCGGACTCGTCAGTTTCCGCGCGAACAGGTCCTTCGCCACCGCCGCGAAGTCGTCGTAGATTACCTGCCGCTTCGTCTTCCGCCCAGCGTCGTGCCACTTTGGCCCGAACTCGCCGCCCCCGCGGATGTTCGCCAGCACATACGAGCCGCCCCGCTCCAGCCACAGCTTGCCGGTGCTCCCCGAATAGCTCGGCGTCATCGACACCTGGAAACCGCCATACGCCGTCATGATCGTCGGCGTCGTCCCGTCGAGCACGATGCCCTTCTTGTGCACCACGAAATACGGCACCTTCGTCCCGTCGGTCGAGGTCGCCTCGAACTGCTCGACCACATCGTTCGACGCATCGAACTTGGCCGGCAAAGTCTTGATCGGCTTCGGTGCAGCCCCCGTCGCCGCATCCAGCGAATAGAGCGAGGTCGGCGTCAGGAACCCGGTCACCGTCAGATACGCATCGTCGCTACGATCGGTCGTGCTCGCAACATCGATCGAGGCATTGTCGGGCAGCGCGATCGACTTGGCGGTCCAGCCCCCCGCCCCATGCGTATAGACCGACGCCCGGCCACGAACATTGTCCGACACCACCAGCAAGAGCTTCGACTTGGTCAGCGCCATCCCGTCGACCGACTGGCGCGGCCCCGGCGCGAACACGATCGTCGGATCGATCGTGCCCTTCTCCACCTCGGCAAGCGGCGCCGAGGCAACCGCCCCCTCGGGGATCTTGCCCCAAGGATCGCTGGTCGAGAAGATCACCTGTCCGTCGATCATCCCAGCCGGAAACGTCCGATCGGGCAGCGCGAGCGGCCGCGTGCCCGCCGGCGTCCACACCAGCTTGTCCGCGCCGAAGAACGTCTTCCGCCGCTGGATCACCACCAGCCGGTTGCCCTTCTCGTCGGTCAGCACGTCCGCCCCGGTCGGCCCCTGGTCGGTCGCCGCGCCGCGATACACTTCGGTCGCGGCGGTCAGCGGCTGGCCGCGCTTCACCTGCTTCAGCACGAACGCATAGCCCGACTGAGTCGTCGTCCCCGCCCCCCAGTCGCGCGCGACCAGCAGCGTATCCTTGTCGACCCAGGTCGCATCCTGCTTCGACGTCGGCAGCATGAAGCCGCCCTCGACGAACGTCCCGGTCGACAGGTCGAACTCGCGATACGTCACCGCGTCCTCGCCACCCTCCGACAGCGCGACGAGGCACAGCCGCTCCTCGGGCTGAAGACAAGTAGACCCCTTCCACACCCACTGCTTGCCCTCGGCCTTGCCCAGCGCATCGAGATCGAGCGCGGTCGTCCATTTCGGCGTGGCGCTCGCGTAATCGGCAGCACTCGTCCAGCGCCAAAGCCCATGCGGATGATCGGCATCGCGCCAGAAATTATAGATCCGCCCGAACATCTGGTTCGGCATCGGGATGCGATCCTTCGCCGACGCGATCGCCAAAGCCTCGGCGTAGAAGGTCTTGTAGCGGGGATCGTTCTGGAGCCGCGGGAGCGTCTTCGCATTCTCCGCCTCGACCCAGGCCAGCGGCTTCGCGCCATCCTTGTCCTCGAGCCAGATATACGGATCGGCGGCAGTGTTCGTTTTGGTCATCGGTGCGACTTGGGCAAGCGCGGCACCGCCCGCAAGTCCGGCGCCACCGCTCAATATCGTCGCCGCAAGCATCGAAGCCAGAACCCGCATCACCGTATCTCCCTGATTTGCTTGGCGCGATACATGCCGAGGTCTATCGCGGTCCGCAATGCAACCGGACCAGATATCGGCGGCCGACGGCCTGCCCAAGCCGCGCCGCTTCGTCGCCATCGCCGCGATCTCGGCGGGCACGGCGCTGACGATCATCGACGGCGGCATCGCCACCGTCGCGCTGCCGACGATCGCGCGCGACCTGAACGTCGGCAGCAGCGCGGTGGTGACTGTGGTCACGGTGTACCAGCTGATCCTCGCGATGGCGCTGCTCCCGTTCTCCGGGCTCGGCGACCGCATCGGCCTGAAGCGCATGTACCAGTACGGTCAGCTGCTCTTCACCATCGCGACATTGCTCTGCTTCTTCGCCAAGAGCCTGCCGTTCCTGCTCGTCGTCCGCGCCGCGCAGGCCCTAGGTGCCGCAGCGGCATTGAGCGTTTCGTCGGCACTTATCCGTTCGATCTACCCGACCAAGCAGCTCGGCCGCGGGCTCGGGATCAACTCGGTGGTCGTTTCCAGTTCCGCGGCACTCGCCCCGACGATCGGCGGCCTCGTCCTCGCCATCGCCCCCTGGCCCTGGGTGTTCGCCAGCGCCGTACCGTTCGCGATCGCGTCGCTACTGCTCGGACGCGCGCTACCCGAACCGCGCAAACACGACGAACCCTTCGACGTCCTCGGCGCAGTCATGTGCGCAGCGATGATCGGCCTCGTCATCGGCGGCGCGGAGAGCGCGGTCCACGGCGACAGTCCGATCGTCTCGGCCGCGATCGTCCTGACCGGCGCGGTGATCGGCTGGTTCTTCGTGAAGCGCGAACAAGGCGAGACCAAGCCGATCCTGCCGATCGACCTGCTCGCTCGGCCCGTCCTCGCGCTGTCGGCGATCGGCGCCTACACCGCGTTCATCGCGCAGATGACGCTGCTGCTCTCGACCCCGTTCCGCCTGACGCACGCTTACGGGTTCAGCGCGGCGGAAGTCGGTGCGGCGATCGCACCATGGCCGCTCGCCAACATGTTCGTCGCGCCGCTCTCTGGCTGGTTGTCGGATCGCTACCCGGCCGGGCTGCTGGGCGGGATCGGCATGGGCGTGTCAATATGCGCGCTGCTGCTGATCGCCTACATGCCCGCGGACCCAGGGTATTTAGATATCGCGTGGCGGATGGCCCTGTGCGGATCGGGGTTCGGAATGTTCATGGCGCCGAACGCGCGGTTGATCATCGGCAGCGCGCCTCGCGAACGCGCCGCAGCGGCAGGCGGCCTTGTTTCGACGGTACGACTGGTTGGCCAGACCACCGGCGCCACCCTGGTCGCTGCGTTGCTGGCGATGGGCGTAGGCGCCGGCATGACCCCGCCGCTCGTAGCCGCCGGTCTGGCGCTGGTGGCAGGCCTGTGCAGCCTAAGCCGCCTCCGCCCCTCGATTCGCAACCCGCCGACCGAAGAAACCCAGGACGTGCAGCCGGCGCAACAGACGCGGTGACTTCTACTCCCTCTCCCCTCCGGGGAGAGGGTCGGGGTGAGGGGCAGCCAAGCAGTGCTGCGCCTGGAACGGCCCCTCACCCCAGCCCTCTCCCCGCAGGGGAGAGGGAGCAGACAGAAGAAGAATGTTCACTCGCGAAGGCGGGTGCCCAGTCTGGGTCCCCGCCTTCGCGGGGACACATGCTTTGGTTTGGGACACCCTAACACCGAGAGCTACCACCCCGGCGGAGGCCGGGGCCCAGTTGGCACGTCCGGAATAACGAAGGACAGTCCCTCATCACTACTGTTCGCCCAACTGGGCCCCGGCCTTCGCCGGGGTGGACGGGGAACCGATTGCGCTCCCCCCTCAGAAAGCAGCCGTCGCCTTAGCCTCCCCCATCATCGCAGCCCGCACCAAAGGAATCGGCGGCCCACCATAACTCAGGAACTGGTCATGGAACGCCTTCCAGGCCTTCCTTCCCCCCCGCGTCGCCGTCCAGTCGCTACGCAACTTCCGGATCATCAACTTACCCATAGTATAATTCAGATACGCCGGATCATACGTCCCCCGCGCCGCCTGCTGCTTCGCGTTCCCCTCGTCCTGGTAGCATTCGTCGACGAACATCCGGAACGACTGCTCCTGCGTCATCCCCTTCGCATGCATGCGGATCGCGGACAGATACCGGCAATCCCGCAGCAACGCGTTCGAGATCTGCCCGACATGCGTCTCAGGATCGCCGTTGTTGAGCCCCGCCTCCCACATCATTTCCTCGGCATAATGCGCCCAGCCTTCCGCAAACGCATACCCCACGAACAGCCGCCCGAAGAGCGACGGCGAGCGGTTCGCATGCAGGAACTGGACGAAATGCCCTGGCATCACCTCGTGCACCGACGTGAACAGCAGGTCGTTCTTGCCCGGTACGAACGCGTCCTGCACCGCCTTGGTCCAGCTCGGATCGGGCGGCGATATGTAGTAGATCGACGGCACGCCCTTATCGAACGGCCCCGGCGGATCGATATACGCCGAGTTCTGCCGGTTGTACGGCGGCGACTCCTCGACCAGCGCCTGCTCCGTCCCCGGTATCGTCACAAGATCGTGATCCACGACGAACTTCCGCAACGTCGGGATCTGCCGCCGCGCCTCCGCGACCGGGCCACCGACCGGCTTGTTCGCGTTCATCTTGTCCATGCACGCGAGGATCGTCTGCCCCTTGGCGAACACCCCGCACGCCTGCGCCAGCGCCGCCTGGTTGCGCTTGAGGTCGGCGACGCCCGCCGACTCGAGCTGGTCGAGCGGCGTATCGACGCCCTCGGTCATCGCCACCATCCGCGAGAACTTGTCCGCCCCGAGCGCAAAATCCTGCGTCGCGGTCGCGCGCTGGCCCTCGGTCCACGTCCCCAGATCGCGCATCGCCTTCGACGCCGCCTGCGCCGCATCGCCCAACTGCTTCTGCGCCGCCGCATCCTTCACGCCCGCAAACGCCTTCACCGCGTCGCCCGCATAATAATCGGCAAACCCGTTGAACGCCGCCGTCCCATAATTGACGTAGCTCAGCGGCATCGGCGTCTTGAGGTTCGCCTTGATGTTCCCCGCCGCCGCCGGGATCTTCTGCAGGAACGCGGTCAGCGCCTTCATCCGGGTCGGCGCATCGGCATAGTTGCGCGCGATATACGTGTTCGGATCGAGCCCCGCGCTCACATACCACGCCGGATTGTGATGCGGCTGGTCGGCATCCTCCAGCCAGAACAGCTTCCCCTTGGCGACCTGCACCAGATAGTCGCGCTCGAACGCCTCGGCGGGCTTCAGATCCTTGAACGCCCCCGCCTTGTCGATCGCGCTGTGCAGGAAGTCCGCCTGTCGCTTCAGCCCCGCCGCGCTCCAGTCGCCCAAGCCGCCGTCATACTCGTGCTTGCCCTGATAGACCGCGTTGGCCGGATCGATCTTGAACCAGCCGTCGATGAAGCCGTCGCGGAACCCCGCCCAGTCGCCCTTCGCAGCGGTGGTCGGCGCGGCAGGAGCCTGCGTGTTCGCGGTCGTCTGCGCAGGGCCGCACGCGCTCAAGGCGAGGACCGCGCCAAGCGCCGTCGTCAAAAGTCCGATCCGCATCCTGTCTCCAATTCCGATTCGTCTGGCGCCATGCTGCCAGTCGAAGTCTTGGTACGCCAGCGTGCGGAACGGTGGGCGCGATGAGCCGTTGAGCGCACACCTCCCTAGAGAGACTGGATAGCTTGATGCCCTACGTAAAAACCCGTGACGGTACCGATATTTACGTCAAGGACTGGGGCACGGGACGCCCGGTAATCCTGACGCACGGCTGGCCGCTCAACGCCGACAGCTGGGACGCGCAGGCGATGGCGCTCGCCAACGCCGGCTTCCGCGCGATCGCGTATGACCGCCGCGGGTTCGGTCGCTCGGGCCAGCCCTGGACCGGCTACAATTACGATACGCTGACCGACGATCTGGCCGACGTCATGGAAGCCACCGGCGCGAACACCGACGCGACGATCGTCGGCTTCTCGATGGGTGGCGGCGAGATCGCGCGCTACATGAGCCGCTACGACGGCAAGGGCGTGGTCGCCGCCGGGCTGATCTCGTCGGTGGTACCGTACATGCTCAAGACCGACGACAACCCGGACGGCGTCGACGAGGAAACGCTGGCCAGCATCGGCGCCGGTATCGAAGGCGACCGCCCGGCGTTCTTCAAGACCTTCCTCCAGCAATTCCTCGGCGTCGGATTCATCACCTCGCCGGTCAGCGACGAAGTCGTCGACTGGGTTTGGAGCCTCGCGATGCAAGCGGGCCTTCACCCAACGCTGGAATGCGCCAAGGCATTCGGCCACACCGATTTCCGTCAGGATCTGGCCGCCTTCCGCGTACCGACGCTGGTCGTCCACGGTACGAGCGACAAGACCGTCCCGATCGACGCTACCGGCCGCGCCGCCGCCAAGGGCATCGCCGACTCGCAGCTGGTCGAATATGACGGCGCCCCGCACGGCCTGACGATCACCGAAAGCGATCGCTTCACCAAAGACCTGCTGACGTTCCTGGGTCGGTAATGCCCCGCCCGTCATCCTGACGAAAGTCAGGATCCAGAGCCACGAGCGTTATCGCGAGTGGCTCTGGATCCTGGATCAAGTCCAGGATGACGAGGGTTCAGTTCCCCAGTGGGACGATAACCTCGTCCGGATGCGCGACGTTCAGTTCCTTGCGGACCATCTCGTCGACCATATCCGGGTTCGCATGATCCGGGTTCAGCAGCGCCACCCGGTTCTTCAACACCTCGCGCTTGCGATCGAGCGCGGCATAGTCCTGCTCGCGCTTCGCAAGCTGGCGCTTGTAATCGCCATACGCGAACATCCCGTTCGGCCCGAGCACGGCATACGCGCCGAAGAACGCCATCAGCGTCAGCCCCAGCGCCGGCCACGCGGCCTTGCGCATCGTCTTCCGCAACTTGCTGGTCTTCGTCGTCACGCGTGCCATGTCGTTCTCCGGTACTCGCGCCCCAACTCGTCTACCATTCACTCCGTCACCCCGGGCTTGTTCCGGGGTCCACCGTCCCGCGCAATCAAGTCTGTCGATTATGCGGGACCGTGGATGCCGGAACAAGTCCGGCATGACGGAGGTGGGTCAATTAACCCCCGATCAAAATGTCGCGCCCAGCATAACGCGCCGCATCGCCCAGCTCTTCCTCGATCCGGATCAGCTGGTTGTACTTCGCCAACCGGTCCGACCGGGCCAAGCTGCCCGTCTTGATCTGACCGCAGTTGGTCGCGACCGCCAGATCGGCGATCGTCGAGTCCTCGGTCTCGCCCGAACGATGCGACATCACCGCGGTATACTTCGCCCGCTGTGCCATCGACACCGCCTCCAGCGTCTCGGTCAGCGTGCCGATCTGGTTGACCTTCACCAGCAGCGAGTTCGCGATACCCTGGTCGATCCCGCGCTTCAGGCGCTTCGGGTTGGTCACGAACAGATCGTCGCCGACCAGCTGGACCTTGTCGCCGATCAGGTCGGTCAGCGTCTTCCAGCCTTCCCAATCGTCCTCGCCCATGCCGTCCTCGATCGAGAAGATCGGATAGCGCCGCGTCAGGTCCGCGAGATATTCCGCCATCTCGGCGCTTTCGAGGATCCGGCCCTCGCCCGAGATGTCGTACTTGCCGTTCTTGTAGAACTCGGTCGCCGCGCAATCGAGCGCGAGCATCACGTCCTCGCCGGGCTTGTACCCTGCCTTCTCGATGCTCGACATGATGAAGTCGAGCGCCTCGGTGGTGCTGCCGATGTTCGGCGCGAAGCCGCCCTCGTCGCCGACGCTGGTCGACAGGCCCTTCTCGCTCAGGCCCTTCTTCAGCGTGTGAAAGATCTCCGAGCCGCAACGCACCGCCTCGAGGATGTTCGACGCGCCGACTGGAACGACCATGAACTCCTGGAAATCGATCGGATTGTCGGCATGTTCGCCGCCGTTGATGATGTTCATCATCGGCACCGGCAGCAGATGCGCCTGCACGCCGCCGACATAGCGGTACAGCGGCAACCCGCGCGCTTCGGCCGCGGCCTTGGCGACGGCCAGGCTGACGCCGAGGATCGCGTTCGCGCCCAGCCGGCCCTTGTTCTCGGTGCCGTCGAGCTCTATCATCGCGCGATCGAGGTCCGACTGGTCCTCCGCGTCCATGCCGAGCACGGTGTCGGTGATCTCGTCGTTGACCGCATCGACCGCGCCATCGACGCCCTTGCCGCCCCAACGGGTCTTGTCGCCGTCACGACGCTCGACCGCCTCGTGCGCGCCGGTCGACGCGCCCGACGGCACGGCGGCGCGGCCGAAGCTGCCGTCTTCGAGCAGCACGTCGACCTCGACGGTCGGATTGCCGCGGCTGTCGAGGATCTGGCGTGCATGAAGGTCGATGATTGCGGTCACGTAACGATGCTCCTACAAATCCCGGTGCCGGGTCGTTCGCGCCGCCTCTACCGTCTCACGCCATATCGGGCAATCGCGCGGACATCCGAGAATAGTGTCGTGCAATCGCGCGACGGTTCGGGAACCGTGCTCCAACGACGGTGTTGAGGGCGTAACAATTCTGAAAGGGACCGTCATGGCCGACTCCAGCGTAAACGACACCGTCAACGACCTGAAAACGACCGCGAACGAGGTCGGCACCGAGCTCAGCAAGACGATCGATAACGGCGATGTCTCGGCCAAGACCGGCGACGCCAAGCAGGCGATCAAGGATGGCGCGAACAAGTACACCGCGCAGGCGACCGACAAGGTCCGCACCTTCGCCGAGGACGGCAAGGCACGTGCGAGCGGCGCGCTGGAGCAGGTCGCACAGTTGCTGACCGACGCCGCCGGCCAGGTCGATGAGAAGCTGGGCTCGCAGTACGGCGGCTATGCTCGCAGCGCCGCCGACAGCGTCTCGGGCTTCGCCGATCAGGTGAAGGCGAAGGACATCGACGAGCTGTTCGACGACGCGCGCGAACTCGTGCGGAAGTCGCCGGCCATCGCGGTGGGTGCAGCCGCCGCTATCGGCTTTGTCGTCGCGCGACTGGTGCAGTCGGGCGTCGATGCCAACTCGAAGGTCTGACGTCTTGGTCGATCCACTGACGTTCGCGACCGGCGAGGACGAGAGCATCACGTCGATCGTCGGTCGCCTGGCGACCGAGACGAAGAGTCTCGCGACCGCGGAAGTCGCTGTCTACAAGGCGAAGTTCGGCGAGACCGCCAGTGCGTACAAGTCGGCCGCGATGTTCTTCGCGGTCGCCGGCGTGCTGGCTTTGGCCGCGCTGATCGCACTGCTGGTCGGTGCGATCTTGACGGTGGCGACGCTGGTGGGGCCAGGATGGGCGACCGCCATCGTCGTGGTGGCCGTCCTTGCAGTGGCGGCGATCCTGGCGATGATCGGCAAGTCGAAGCTTCAGACGAAGAGCGAGCCCGTATCATGACATCCGCCAAAGTCGCCGCCGCAGAGATCGAATCGGCCCTCGCCCGTCAGCGCGTCATGATGACGCTCGGGCAGTTGCAGGACCGGCTCAATCCGCGGAAGCTCGCGCTGAACGCCAGCCGCGACGTCGCCGATGCCGGCACCGCCGCGCTCAGCGCCAGCGTCGAAACCGTGAAGCGCAATCCGGGGCAGACCGCGGGGTTCGCCGCAGTCGCCGGACTGTTCCTCGCGCGCCACCGGATCGTCGGACTGTTCCGCCGCGGGCGGTGAACGCCCCGACCACGGTGACCATATTGAAACCTAGAAGTCCCGGCTCGCATTGAACCCTCATTGCATTGAACGGCGAGCAGCTTGCCACCAGAAGGACATTTTCCATGACCGACGCAAAGACCACTGCCAACGACGCCGCCCACGAGACCGAGAGCCGTCTGCGCGAAGGCCTCGACACCGTCCGCGAGACCGCATCGAAGGTCTATCACGACGCCGGCGACAAGGCCTCCGAGGTTCTCGAAGTGTCGCGCGAGAAGACCAAGCGCGTCGTCAACAACCTCGAATCCAACCCGCTCGGCATCCTCGTCGGCGGCCTCGCTGTCGGCGCCCTCGCTGGTGCGCTGCTTCCGCGTTCTGCACGCGAGAAGGAACTGCTCGCCCCCGTCGGCAAGCGCCTCAGCGAGACGCTCGTGGCGGCGACTGCGGCCGCGAAAGATGCGGGCCGTTCGGAACTCGGCGAACTCGGCCTTACCAAGGACAATGCCCGGGATCAGGCCAAGGGCTTGCTCGAGGGTATCGTCAAGGCCGTCACGACGGCAGGTACCGCAGGTGCGAAGGCGGTTTCGAAAAAGCCTGTAGCCTAAGGGTTCAAACCGCGGGTCGAACACGCTAGGGAGGCGGCAACCCCCTCCCTAGGAAAGCAAGCGCATGAGCAAGCTCCACCTCGTATTCGGCGGCCGCGTCAGCGACCCGCGCACCCTGGATTTCAACGATCTGAGCAAGATCGAGTTCGTCGGCGTATTCCCCGACTACGCCAGCGCCGAAAAGGCATGGCGTGCTGCGGCGCAGCGTACCGTCGATGACGCCGAGATGAAGTTCGTGGTGGTGCACCTGCACCGGATGCTCGAGCCGAACTTGGGCGCGGCTGTAGCGTAACGGCTTCCTTTGGTCATTCCCGCGGAGGCGGGAACCCATACTGGCTACCGTAGCAATCTGATCGCGACGACATAGGCTATGAATCCCCGCCTTTGCTGGGCTGACGATTTCGTGAATACGTGCCTGACGATCAAGTTTGCATGAACCGGCCCCCTCGTCCCTCTCCCATCAGGGAGAGGGAGAGACGCCAAAGGCGGCGATGGGTGAGGGCACGCCAAGCAGGACTATGGCCGCTAGCTGCCGCGGTCTCGCCAGTTCGCTGCTTAGGCAGTAGCCCTCTCCCCAGTCCCGTTCGTGCTGAGTAGAGACCGAGTAGCTCCGCAAGGAGCGTATCGAGGGCTTGTATCGAAGCACAGGCCCCGCGCGCCAACCCATCCTTCGATACGCCGCTTCGACAAGCTCAGCAGCTACTCAGGACGAACGGGGTGTGCGTGTACGAGTGGCGTTAGGTAGGATCCGGCAGGCTCAAGCAGCCCGGTAATGCCAGAGCAACAAAGGCCGAGCCAGCACCAGCCCCGCCAAGAACCCACCAATATGCGCGCCAATGGCAATCGGCCCACTCGCACCAACCGAAGCCCCAAACCCGGCCAGCCCCATCAGCAACTGGATCCCGATCCAAGCCGCGGCCAGCCAAACGACATGCACAACCCCAGCCGGCACCGGCCCGATCGCCTGCGCGCGTCGCTCGCCATACAACAGCGCATAAGCCCCCACGACTGCCGAGATCGCACCGCTGGCGCCAATCATAGGCGCAGTAGACTCAGGCCCGAACGCCCAATGCCCCGCCGCCGCGGCATACGCGCCCAGCACGTACAGCACGACCAACCCGACCGTCCCCAGCGCCTTCTCGACGAACTGCCCGCAATACACCAGCATCACGAGGTTCAACGCAATGTGCGCCCAGCCCCCATGGATCAACGTCGCGGTCAGCGGCGTCGCCCAGGACGGCACGACGAACATATGCTCGCTCGGAATACCGAGATCGGTCATCCGCAACGGGATGAACCCGGCATTCACCGCCCAGTAGCCAAGCGATCCGCTCAGCACCAGAAATCCCGAGACGATGACCGTCACGATCGTGATGATCGCCGTCGCCCGCGTCTCGAAGAATTGCATAAGGCTCAGATGAACTCGATCTTGGAGACGACGTAATACCGCTCGCCGGCCGGCACCGTGACCTCGACCTCTTCGTCGAGCTTCCGCCCGATCAGCCCGCGACCCAGCGGCGAATTGTACGAGATCCGCCCGGTCTTGGCGTTAGCCTCGGTCTGGCCGACGATCTGATACTTCACCGGCTTGTCGTTCTCGTCGAGCAACGTCACCGTCGCGCCGAACACGACCTTGTCACCCGACAAATCCTTCGGGTCAATGATCTGCGCACGCGACAGCTTGTCCTCGATGTCCGAGATCGATGCCTCGACCTGGCCCTGACGCTCCTTCGCGGCATGATATTCCGCGTTCTCGCTCAGGTCGCCGTGCGCGCGCGCCTCTTCGATCGCGTCGACGATCGTCGGACGTTCGGCTTTCAGGCGCTTCAGATCCGCACTCAGCGTCTCATAGCCTTCCTGCAGCATCGGCATCTTTTCGACGGTCGCCATCATCTCGTCCCCAAATCCATTTCCCCGCGCGAGGCCCTGTACCAGCCCCGCCCACACATCATTCTCATGTCGGGATCAGTCGTGCGACTGCGAATAATAGGATTGCAGCGGCCGTACTTCAAGGCTGTGCGTCGAAAGCTTGGCGATCGCCTTCGCCGCCTCGAGCGAAGCGGGCGCAGTCGTGAAGTACGGAATGCGTTGTCCCAGCGCGGAAGCCCGGATCGGCTGCGAGTCCTTCAGGCTCTGCCACCCCTCGGTGGTGTTGAAGATCAGCGCGATATCGCCGTCCTTGATCCGGTCGACGATATGCGGCCGGCCCTGGGCCACCTTGTTGACCTTCTCGACCGGCAAACCGGCAAGTGCGAGATGATCCGCGGTCCCGCCGGTCGCGACGATCGAGAAGCCGGTGTCGACCAGCGCCTTCACCGCCTCGACGATCATCGCCTTGTCGCCGTCCTTCACGCTGACGAAGACATTGCCCTTGGTCGGCAGGATCGTCCCCGCGCCAAGCTGAGCCTTGGCGAATGCGATCGTGAAATCGGGATCGATTCCCATGACTTCGCCGGTCGACTTCATTTCCGGTGACAGCACCGGATCGACGCCGGGGAACTTGTTGAAGGGAAACACCGCCTCTTTCACCGCATAATAGTCGATATGCCGGTCGATCTTCGGCAAATTGACCAGCTTCTCGCCCGCCATCACGCGCGCGGCGATCTTGGCGATCGGCGCACCGATCGCCTTGGCGACGAACGGCACGGTGCGCGACGCGCGCGGGTTGACCTCGATGAGGTAGACCAGCCCGTCCTTCACCGCGAACTGGATGTTCATCAGGCCGACCACCGACAAGGCATGTGCGAGCGCCACCGTCTGCCGCTCGATCTCCGCGATGATCTCCGCCGACAGCGAGTAAGGCGGGATCGAGCACGCAGAGTCGCCCGAATGGACGCCCGCCTCCTCGATATGCTGCAACACACCCGCGACCACCACGTCGGTGCCGTCGCAGATCGCGTCGACATCGACCTCGATCGCATCGCGCAGATACTGGTCGATCAGCACCGGCGAGTCGCCCGACACCTGCACCGCAGTTGCGATGTAATGCTCGAGCTGCCCGATCGTGTCGACGATTTCCATCGCCCGCCCGCCGAGCACATAGGAAGGCCGCATCAGCACCGGATACCCGATCCGCTCCGCCGCCGCGACCGCCTCGTCCCGGCTCCGCGCCAGGCCATTGGCCGGCTGCAACAGCCCGAGCTTGGTGATCAGCGCCGCGAACCGCTCGCGATCTTCCGCCAGATCGATCGCGTCCGGCGTCGTCCCCAGGATCGGAATACCCGCCGCCTCGAGCGCCCGCGCGAGGTTCAGCGGCGTTTGCCCGCCGAACTGCACGATCACGCCCACCAAAGTGCCGTTCTGCTGCTCGACATGCAGGATCTCCAGCACGTCCTCGGCGGTCAGCGGCTCGAAATACAGCCGGTCCGACGTGTCGTAATCGGTCGACACCGTCTCCGGGTTGCAGTTGACCATGATCGTCTCATAGCCCGCATCCGCGAGCGCGAAGCACGCATGGCAGCAGCAATAATCGAACTCGATCCCCTGCCCGATCCGGTTCGGCCCGCCGCCGAGAATGACGATTTTCTTCCGATCGGTCGGCTCGGACTCGTTCTCGGGCTCGCCGAAGCTCGGCGCCTCGTAGGTCGAATACATATACGGCGTCTTCGCATCGAATTCGGCCGCGCACGTATCGATCCGCTTGAACACCGGCCGCACGCCGAGCTTCAGGCGATGCTGGCGCACCTCCTCCTCGGTCACGCCGCCGGTCATCGCCTTGACGACCTCGTGGATCAGCCCCGAACCGCGCGCGATCCCGCGGTTCATCCCGCGCAGATTGGCGGATTGCAGCGCCAGCCACGCAAGCCGCTTGTCGCTGAACCCCATGCTCTTCAGGCGCCGCATGCCGGCTGCATCGATCGGCAGCCCGTCCTTCATCACCTCGGCCTCCGCCGCGATGATCTCGGCGATCCGCTCCAGGAACCACGGATCATACTTGGCGATCGCATGCACCTCGGCAACCGTGAAGCCTTCGCGCAAAGCCTGCGCCGCGACCAGCAACCGGTCCGGCGTCGCGACGGCCAGCGCCGCCTCGATCTCCGCACGCGGCGCGCCGACCAGATGATCGACCTGGTTGAAGCCCGACAAGCCCGTCTCAAGCCCGCGCAACGCCTTCTGCATCGACTCGTGGATGTTGCGACCGATCGCCATCACCTCGCCGACCGACTTCATCGCGGTGCCAAGCGTGTTCGACGCGCCCTTGAACTTCTCGAACGCGAACCGCGGGATCTTGGTCACGACGTAATCGATCGTCGGCTCGAACGCGGCAGGCGTAGCGCCGGTGATGTCGTTCTCGATCTCGTCGAGCGTATAGCCGACCGCCAGCTTCGCCGCGACCTTCGCGATCGGAAAGCCGGTCGCCTTCGACGCCAGCGCCGAAGACCGCGAAACCCGCGGGTTCATCTCGATGACGACCAGCCGGCCGTCCTTCGGATTCACTGCGAACTGGACGTTCGAACCGCCTGTCTCGACACCGATTTCGCGCAACACCGCGATCGATGCGTTGCGCATGATCTGGTATTCCTTGTCGGTCAGCGTCAGCGCCGGCGCGACCGTGATCGAGTCGCCGGTGTGGACGCCCATCGGATCGACATTCTCGATCGAGCAGATGATGATCGCGTTGTCGTTGCGATCGCGCACCACCTCCATCTCGTATTCTTTCCAGCCGAGCAGCGATTCCTCGATCAGCACCTCGGTGGTCGGCGACAGATCGAGCCCGTTGCGGACGATCGCGATGAATTCCTCGCGGTTGTACGCGATGCCGCCGCCCGAGCCGCCCATCGTGAAGCTCGGCCGGATGATCGACGGAAGCCCCGTCTTCTCAAGGCCTTCGAGCGCTTCCTCGACAGTGTGTGCGATCGCCGAGCGCGCGCTTTCCAACCCGATCCGGTCCATCGCATCGCGGAACTTCAGCCGGTCCTCCGCCATGTCGATCGCATCGGCATCCGCCCCGATCATCGTCACGCCGAACTTTTCCAGCGTCCCGTCATGGAACAGCGCGAGCGCGGTATTCAGCGCGGTCTGCCCGCCCATCGTCGGCAGGATCGCGTCCGGGCGCTCCTTCTCGATGATCTTGGCGACGATCGCAGGCGTGATCGGCTCGACATAGGTCGCGTCGGCCAGCTCGGGATCGGTCATGATCGTGGCGGGGTTCGAATTGACGAGGACGATACGATAGCCCTCCTCCTTCAACGCCTTGATCGCCTGCGTGCCCGAATAATCGAACTCGCACGCCTGGCCGATGACAATGGGTCCTGCGCCGATGACGAGGATCGAGGAGATGTCGGTGCGTTTTGGCATTAGTTCAGAAGATCCAACATTTTTTCCAGAATGGCGACGGATTTATCGACACCCCAATCAATCGACTTTTCCTTAAATTTCGACATAATTTCTTTAAGGAACTTCCAGACGACCTCAATCAAAGCTCCACGCTTTATCCGCTCGCCTTTCAAAAGCTCAATAGAGGCCTTACCTTCGGCAACTAATCTCTCTCGCTCTCCACCAGCTTCTGCAGCTATCAAGTTGTTTTGGTCTAAATCTAGAAGCGCGGTATTTATTGCACTTACGATTAACGTTCCCTCAGGCGAGTTATGAGAGATAGTTACAATTCTATCGGAGGCTGGAACAGGGTCATTGACGGGCTCAGTGACTATGGGCGCACCCAAATTGTCGGTTAATTCGTGCTCAACCGCTGACCAGAATTTTTCATTACGGAAAACTCTATCGAACCAGCCGCCCCCGCCCTCCCAAGCCCTGCCAAGAATTACCGAGTCCGCCTCGTCCCACGCTTCGTCGGACCGGGCTCTTCCCAACTGGATAAGCTCACCGGCATATTCATCGTCAACGATGTTCGCCATTTTCCACTTTGATAATTGGCGGAGAATTAGATCAACGGCATGGGCATCAAAGGAAACTTTGTAGTCATTGCTCAACAAGGAGCTTAGCTCGTCTCGACCCTTCGGAAGATCTGCCGCCTTTATGTTCCTGAGAGACAGGACGGCGGCACCTGCAAGGTACTCAGACGGAGGACTAGTCATTTTGCCGCTCCCAACCCACTTACGAACCGGTCAAACAGATATAGACTATCTTGCGGCCCCGGGCTCGCCTCGGGGTGATACTGCACGGAGAACGCCGGCTTGTCGGTCAGTTCCAGCCCCGCGTTCGATCCGTCGAACAGCGACACATGCGTCTCGCGGACGTTGGCCGGCAGGCTCTCGCGCTCGACCGCGAAGCCGTGGTTCATGCTGGTGATCTCGACCGCGCCGTCGGACAGGCGCTTGACCGGGTGGTTGGCGCCGCGGTGGCCCTGGAACATCTTGGTCGTGGTCGCGCCGACCGCGAGGCCGAGCAACTGGTGGCCGAGGCAGATGCCGAACAGCGGCTTGCCCGTATCGAGCAGCTGGCGGATTACCGGGACGGCGTATTCGGCGGTCGCGGCGGGATCGCCGGGGCCGTTCGACAGGAAGATCCCGTCGGGGGCGAGCGCCATCACGTCGTCGAAGCTGGCGGTGGCGGAGACGACGGAAACCTTGGCGCCTGCCTCGACGAGGTTGCGGAAGATGTTGCGCTTCGAGCCATAATCGATCGCGACGACGTGGGGCTTCTGGCTTCCCCTCCCGCTTGCGGGAGGGGATTGAGGGGTGGGCTCGCGCTCACCTTCCGGGGGGACGGTCGAGGAGTGCTCGACTGCACCGTTGTCTGTCAAGGAAGCCGGGAGCCCACCCCCGGCCCCTCCCGCTTGCGGGAGGGGGGAAGAAGAATAGCCGAAGCCTAGTTTCCAGACACCGCCGGGCGCATCCTCACCCCAGCCATAATGCAATTCGGTCGACACGTCCTTGGCGAGGTCCATCCCCTCCAGCCCCGGCCACGCGCGCGCCATCGCCAGCAGCGCCGCCACGTCGAACTCGCCGCTAGCCGAGTGCGCGATCACGCCATTAGGCGCCCCCGCCACCCGGATCCGCCGCGTCAGCGCGCGCGTGTCGACCCCCGAAAGGCCGATCCGCGCATGCCGCTTCATCCAGCCGTCGAGCCCCTCGACCGCGCGAAAACTCGACGGCTGCGTCACGTCCTCACGGACGATGATGCCGAGCGCGTGCGGGTCGTCCGCCTCGACGTCGTCGGGGTTCGCGCCGACATTGCCGATGTGCGGGAAGGTGAAGCAGATCATCTGCCCGGCGAAGGACGGGTCGGTCAGCACCTCCTGATAGCCGGTCATCGCGGTGTGGAAGCACACTTCGCCGACCGCACTGCCCTCTGCGCCGAACCCGCGACCCCAGATCACGTCGCCATTGGCGAGGACGAGGACGCCTGTTGCACCGGCAGGCATGGCTATAGGCTGGGCGTCGGCCATCAGGCTGGGCACTCTCTTTACGTTGACGATGTCGCTAAGTGGTGTCCGCTAAGGCCGGCGTGCCGCAGCGTCAATCTGTTAAACGGACGGCGGACGCGCTATCCCGTCGGGCTATCCCGAACCGCCTGAAAGACCAGTACATGATTCGCGACGACATCAAGGCTGCGCAGCTGACCGCCATGAAGGCCGGCGACAAGCAGAGCCGCAACGCTATCTCGTTGATCCAGGCCGCGATCAAGAACCGCGACATCGAGGCGCGCACCGGAAAGGCGCCGGAAAGCGACGACGCACTGGTGGTCGAAGTGCTCCAGAAGATGGTCAAGCAGCGCCGCGAGTCGATCGAGATGTTCTCGAAGGGTGGTCGCCAGGAGCTCGCCGATGCGGAGACGGCGGAGGTCGCGGTGATCGAACGCTTCCTGCCGCAGCAGATGAGCGAAGCGGAAACGTCGGCGGCGATCGAGGCGATCAAGGCGGAACTCGGCGCGACCGGCATGAAGGACATGGGCCGCGTGATGGCTGAGCTTAAAGCGCGCCACGCGAGCGAGCTGGACATGAGCAAAGCGAGCGGCCTGGTAAAGGCAGCGCTGTCGTAAATTCTGCTCCCCTCCCGCTCGCGGGAGGGGTCGGGGGAGGGCAGCGCCACAAAGGAGACGGAGCATTGGAACAACGCACCCGCATCCGAGACCTCCGCGGCAACCCGACGCGTGCCGAAAGCGCGCTATGGCAACACCTCGCGGCGCGTCGGACTTCGGGCGTCAGGTTCAATCGTCAGGTCCCGATCGGCCCGTTCATTTGCGACTTCGTTTCCCGCGGAACGAGGCTCGTAATCGAGGTCGACGGCGGGCAGCATGACTGGCACTCCGACGATGACGCTCAGCGGACGCACTTCATCGAACAGCAAGGCTACCGTGTGATCCGGTTCTGGAACAACGACGTGCTGGAGCGGATGGAGGGCGTAGTGGCCGAGATCGGGCGCGTGCTTGCGGAACGCCCCTCCCCTAACCCCTCCCGCAAGCGGAAGGGGGACTCTGTTCCGCTCGCCGCGAACGCCGCCCCTCTTCTGCTCCCCTCCCGCCTGCGGGAGGGGTCGGGGGAGGGCAGTGCCGCAAACACCCCCACCAAAGTCACCCCATGGCGCTAACCCCGCAATTCCTCGACGAACTCCGCGCCCGCACCTCGCTCTCGGCGCTCGTCGGCAAGACCACCAAGCTCACCAAGGCCGGGCGCGAGCACAAGGGCTGCTGCCCGTTCCACAACGAGAAGACGCCCTCCTTCTACGTCAACGACGACAAGGGCTTCTACCACTGCTTCGGTTGCTCCGCGCACGGTGACGCGATCAAGTGGATGACCGACCAGCGTGGCCTCCCCTTCATGGACGCGGTCAAGGAGCTCGCCCAGGCCGCCGGAATGGACATGCCCGCGATGGACCGCCAGTCCGCCGCCAAGGCCGAGCGCGCCAAGGGCCTGCACGAGGTCATGTTCGACGCCGCCGACTGGTTCACCGAGCAACTCAACGGCCTCCCAGGCACCGAAGCGCGCGCGCTGCTCGACCGCCGCGGGATCAGACCCGAGACGGCGCGTGCGTTCGGCATGGGGTTCGCCCCCGACAGCCGCGGCAAGCTCAAGACCGCGCTGAAGGACTACGGCGACCCGATGCTGGTCGAGTCCGGCATGCTCATCTCGGTCGAGGGCAAGGACCCGTACGACCGGTTCCGCGGTCGGCTGATGATCCCGATCCGCGACCCCCGCGGGCGGACGATCGCGTTCGGCGGGCGCGTGCTCGACGGCGGCGAGCCAAAGTATCTCAACTCCCCCGATACCCCGCTCTTCGACAAGGGCCGCACACTCTACAATCTCGACAAGGCCGCCCCCGCCTCGCGCAAGTCCGGCCGCGTGCTGGTGGTCGAGGGCTATATGGACGTTATCGCGCTCGCCCAGGCCGGCTTCGGCGAAGCGGTCGCGCCACTGGGCACCGCGCTCACCGAAGCGCAGCTCGAACGGTTGTGGCGGATGGTCGATGTCCCCCTGCTCTGCTTCGACGGCGACGGCGCCGGCCAGAAGGCATCCCTCCGCGCCGCGCACCGCGCGCTCCCGCTACTTGCGCCCGGCCGCAGCCTCGCCTTCGTCACGCTCCCACAAGGTCAGGACCCCGACGACCTCGTCCGCGCCGGCGGCCCCGCCGCGTTCGAGGCGTTGCTGAAGACCCCCGAACAGCTCGTCGACCGGCTCTGGGCGTCCGAAGTCGCCGCCGAGGCGCTTGACACCCCCGAACAGCGCGCCGGTCTCAAGCGCCGCCTCCACGAACTCGCAGAGGGCATCGCCGACCCCTCGGTGAAGCAGCAATACCACGCCGAGTTCAAGAACCGCTTCTACGAGCATTTCAAACCGGTCCGCGCCCCCTTCGTGCCCAGAGGCGAGCGACCGAAAGGCGGCTGGAAGCCCCCCGCCGCACCGGTGACCGAAGACGCGAAGGCCTTCCTCGCCACCGGCATCGACCGCGTCCTGGCGAAGGCGGTGCTCGCCGGCCTGATCCGCCACCCGGTCGAGATTGCGCGTCACATGGAGGTGCTCGGCTCCCTCCAAATGATCGACGGCGCGCTCGGACGATTGTTCGAAGCGGTCGTAGATGTTGCACTTGAGGACCAGAAGCTTGATAGCGGGCGCTTGCTCACCATATTGGCGAGGTCCGGTTTCAATTCAGTCGCGAGTGACCTGTTGAGAGCCGATACGATGCCCTATTCGTTCACGCAGACCACGGCCGATCCAGCCCGCGTCCGTGCCGACCTCGACGAGGCGATCGCGATCATGGTCGCCCGCCCTGAGGTAGACGCGGCACTCAAGCAGGCGACCGCGGCGATGCAGACGCACTTCACCGAAGATGCGTTCGAACGACAAGTGGCTATGGTAAGAGAGAAACAGGCGTTGGAAGTCCGACTTGCAAATCTTGTACAGTCGAACGAAGACGCCCGAGCGTTGGGTACCGAGGGCGATTGATGGCTAAGGCGAACATGGCGGAACCCGCCGAGACGAACGAAACCGGCGATGCGCCGCTGATCGACATGAACGATGCGTCGATCAAGAAGGTCATCGCGCGCGCCAAGAAGCGCGGCTACATCACCTATGAGCAGCTCAACGAAGCGCTGCCGCAGGGCGAGATGTCGTCCGACCAGATCGAGGACATCAGCGCCGCGCTGAGCGAGATGGGCATCAACATCGTCGAGAACGACGAAGCCGGCGAGGACGGCGAGACCGAGCCCGCCAAGGACGACGAGGACGAGCCGGAGGCCGCCGACGCGGATGCCGACACAGGCCCCGCGATCGAGAAGAAGAAAGAGACGATCGATCGCACCGACGATCCGGTCCGCATGTACCTGCGCGAGATGGGCGCGGTCGAGCTGCTCAGCCGCGAGGGCGAGATCGCGATCGCCAAGCGCATTGAGGCAGGTCGCGACACGATGATCCTCGGCCTGTGCGAATCGCCGATCACCTTCAACGCGATCATCGACTGGTCGACCGCGCTGAACGAGGGCACGATGCAGCTGCGCGAGATCATGGATCTCGATGCGATGCTGTCGAAGGACCCCGCCCCCGAAGCGATGGCCGAGGACGGCGAAGCCGACGACGGCGAGATCAGCGAGAAGAACGCCGGCCCTTCGTTCAAGGAAGAGGCCGAGCCCGAAGAGCCGTCCGCCGACGAGGACGAGGACGGCGAGCGCCGTGCCCCGCGCGCATCGGACGACGAGGAGGAGGACAACACCCTCAGCCTCGCGCAGATGGAAGAACAGCTCAAGCCGATCGCGCTCGAGCGATTTGCCAGCATCACCGCGCTCTACAAGAAGTTCAGCAAGATCCAGCAGAGCCGCGTCGACGCGATGGGCATCGGCGGCGATTTCTCCGCGGCCGACGAGCGCAAGTATCAGAAGCTGCGCGAGGAACTCACCGCCGAGGTCGAGAGCGTCCAGTTTCACAACGCCAAGATCGAATATCTGGTCGATCAGCTCTATGCCTATAATCGTCGCCTGACCGCGCTGGGCGGCCAGATGCTGCGCCTTGCCGAGCGCCACAAGGTGCCGCGCAAGGACTTCCTCGATCGCTATATCGGTCACGAGATCGACGAGAACTGGCTGACGACGGTCAACAAGGTCGACAAGAAGTGGACCGCGTTCGTCGCCAACGAGGGCGAGGCGGTCGAGCGCATCCGCGCCGAGATCGCCGACATCACGCAGCAGACCGGCATGGCGCTCACCGAGTTCCGCCGGATCGTCAACATGGTCCAGAAGGGCGAGCGCGAGGCGCGCATCGCCAAGAAGGAGATGGTCGAGGCGAACCTGCGGCTGGTGATCTCGATCGCCAAGAAATACACGAACCGCGGCCTGCAGTTCCTGGATCTCATCCAGGAGGGCAATATCGGCCTGATGAAGGCGGTCGACAAGTTCGAGTATCGCCGCGGCTACAAGTTCAGCACCTATGCGACGTGGTGGATCCGCCAAGCGATCACGCGCTCGATCGCCGACCAGGCGCGGACCATCCGCATCCCGGTCCACATGATCGAGACGATCAACAAGCTGGTCCGCACCAGCCGTCAGTTCCTCCACGAGCAGGGCCGCGAACCGACCCCGGAGGAGATGGCCGAGCGCCTCTCCATGCCGCTGGAGAAGGTGCGCAAGGTGATGAAGATCGCCAAGGAGCCGATCAGCCTCGAAACGCCGATCGGCGACGAGGAGGATTCGCATCTCGGCGACTTCATCGAGGACAAGAACGCGATCATCCCGGTGGATGCCGCGATCCAGGCGAACCTCAAGGAGACGGTCACGCGCGTGCTGGCGTCGCTCACCCCGCGCGAGGAACGCGTGCTCCGCATGCGCTTCGGCATCGGCATGAACACCGATCACACGCTCGAGGAAGTCGGCCAGCAGTTCTCGGTGACCCGCGAGCGCATCCGCCAGATCGAGGCGAAGGCGCTGCGGAAGCTGAAGCATCCGTCGCGTAGCCGGAAGATGCGGAGCTTCCTCGACCAGTAAGGGTTGCGGATGGCTGATCGAACGAACGGGCCGCGGTGGAAACACCGCGGCCCGTTTCTATTACGGCATGCTAATCTTGAATAAAAATGTCATCTTGTGACAGACAAATCGCTTTGCGCTTAACTCGGCCTAATGTTTGAAGAAGGTGGCTACGCCATAGCTTGGATTACGGTGTGTTACTAAATATCATCGCCGCTAAAATGCGTGATGGGGCATAAATTAGGAGCGGTAAGGTGGCTGGTAAGAGACCGATTGACCTTTTCCGTGAGAGCGCGGGGAGCGCGAAAGCGCCTGATCAGTGCGGTAACAACATAGCAGTTTTAGGGTGCGAGAAGCAAAATCGGCTCTATATGCTAGGAGAGACTGGCATATCGTCAATGGTTTTTGCAGATCAGATTGATCCCGACCGGCTTAACCCAGCGATTCCTCGGATCGTGCAGCGAGTAGAGCTGGAATACGGAGCCACCACCGAATTTGTGCAGCAGACCGTCGGTATGGCAATGACGCTCTTTAAAGATGCGACACACCTCCCCAAGGGCTTCGATCGAGAAGCTGCTTTTTTAGAAGCCTTGTCAGTCGCGCTCGATTTGGGCGAAATCTCCGATACGATACGAGAACTATCTCGGAGCGAAGCCGAAATCCGCGAAAATATTGAGCGACGAAAGCTAGATATAAGCAGGCTCCCGAAGACGCAAAACCTCAGAGGAAGAGCCAATCAATGCGTCGGACATCTCGCCAACGTACGCACTTCAACAATACGCATCGCTCAAATGTTCTATCCGAAGACCAACCCAAAAGAGGGTTGGTCGCAGGCATTAAAACGTGAGTTTGAAAATGTTTTTTCTGACCAACAGGAACAACTTTCGGGAATAATGGAAGTTTTAGATTATTTACGAGCCGTCGTTGATTGGAGAAACTCGCTCGAGCATCCATCAATCGGTCAGGCAGTAAAATTTCAGGACTACGAGCTGTCTGCGTTGGGCGAGGTTATCGCGCCAACGATCGAGGTCGAACACCGTACAAGCAAACTCGAACGGCAGGATCTTGTACGCTTTTTAGATCGTTCAGTTGTTTCGCTCGGGAACGCCTTTGAAACCCTAATTCCCGTATGCTGTGATCAAAATATTCCGCAATTTTCAGAGGCATTGACCACACGAGTAGCAAGGTTTCCGGACGAGAAGCCGGTACGTGGCTCTCACTATTTTTGGCTTTCAGAATGGAATAATGGCTTCCCAAAAATTGCCGGGGCTGGCGGCGATCAGGTTGAGGCAATGGATCATGAAGATGGTTAGTCAACGCCTCCGCTAAGTCGATACCGCCACTCGACCCCAACACTGGCATAGCACCAAGGAAGTTCATGCCTCGGGTAATCCTGTTCAACAAACCGTACGACGTCCTCAGCCAGTTCACCGACGTGAACAGCCCGACCCCGCGCGCGACGCTGTCGCAGTTCGTCGATGTGCCGGGCGTCTATCCGGCGGGGCGGCTCGACCGCGATAGCGAAGGGCTGTTGCTGCTGACCGACGACGGTCGCCTCCAGGCGCGGATCGCGGACCCGAAGTTCAAGCTGGCCAAGACCTATCTCGTGCAGGTCGAGGGCGATGCCGGCGAGGACGCGCTCGATCGGTTGCGGGACGGCGTCCTGCTGAAGGACGGCCCTGCCCGCGCCGACGTCGAGCGGATCGCCGCGCCCGACCTCTGGCCGCGCGTGCCGCCGATCCGGGTCCGCGCGAGTATCCCCGATTGCTGGCTGAAGATAACGATCCGCGAAGGCCGCAACCGGCAAGTCCGCCGCATGACCGCCGCGATCGACCACCCCACGCTGCGACTGGTCCGGTGGAGCATCGGCGACTGGACCGTGGCGGGCCTGGAGCCCGGCGCGTGGCGCGACGCCTGAGGCCTGACGCCTGACGGGTGGTCGAGGACGGCTGGCGGTGGTCTGTGGGCCCCTGAGGCTCGCACGCCCCATAAATACGTCCTCCAGACGGCAGCGTTGGCGATTGCAAGCGGAAGGCCTCCCCACCCACGCCGTCATCCTGACGAAAGTCAGGACCCAGAGCCAAGCAGCGCGGCGTTCGTGATCCTGGGTCCTGACTTTCGTCAGGATGACGGGGCGGCGGGGGTTACGTCACGCTCGCCCTAGCCTCGTCATTCCCGCGGAGGCGGGAACCCAGACTGGCTGGCCTCGCACCATGATCACCGGCCCCCGAGGATATGGATCCCCGCCTGCGCGGGGATGACGACGCGTTGCGTGACGCGCCGAGGTTGCATGATTGCGATGGAGATGATGGCGATGGCAGCGCAGGAGCCCAAACTCCCTCCCCTTCAGGGGAGGGTCGGGGTGGGGCATGTCCACGCGAGCGTGCTCAGCGTGGCAAAGCCCCTCACGCCTCAAACGAGCAGCCATCCCAATCCGCCAGCAAGACGTGTTTCCCCGCGAAGGCGGGGACCCAGACTGGGCTCCCGCCTTCGCGGGAGAACAAGGAAGCGCAAGTCGGCCTGCGAAGCACCGCGCGTCCCTGTCCGACCGGATAACTGCCTCCCACCCCCCGATGGACAGACGAAGCGTGCAGGCACCACGACCACCGCTAGCCGGCGGCTAATCGCCTGTCCTACACGCCCGGAGAAGCGCACCGTCACCAGATGCCCGCGCCCACCCTCATCACCGCGACACCGCCCCCACACCTCGACGCCACCCCCACATCGAAAATGCTTCCCAGCGTCTACACTTCCTATACTTCCGTGCTGCAGCATAAACGCGAGACACCAGCAAACGGCAGCACTTCCAACACCTTACCGCGCCAACCAGTCCCTACCCCGCGCACAACGAAAAAGGACGCGGGGACCATCGCCCCCGCGCCCTTCTTCAACTCGAACAGTCCCCGATTACTCGGCGGCTGCGGTGCCCTTGGCAGGGCGCATGTCGCGGCGCTCGGCGATACGCGCTGCCTTGCCGGTGCGGCCACGCAGGTAATACAGCTTGGCGCGACGCACGGCGCCCTTGCGGACGACTTCGATCGAATCGACGTTCGGCGAGTAGAGCGGGAAGACGCGCTCGACGCCCTCGCCGAAGCTCATCTTCCGCACGGTGAAGTTCGAGCCCATGCCCTTGTTCGAGCGCGCGATGCACACGCCCTCGTAGTTCTGAATACGCGTGCGCTCGCCTTCGACGACCTTCACGCCGACCTTCAGCGTGTCGCCGGGGCGGAAATCGGGGATCGTCTTGTTGGCCAGGAACTTCGCGATGTTCTCGGCTTCGATCGTCTGCAACAGGTTCATGTCTCGTCCTCGTGTCGCTGCGCGCCAGAGGGCGACTGGACCCGAACGCCCTCATGGCGCTCCCAAAGGTCCGGTCGCCGTGACCGTGTATCGATCTCCGCACGGCGTTTGCGCCATGCAGCGATCTTCGCATGATCCCCCGATCGCAGCACCTGCGGGATCGTGCGCCCTTCCCATGATTGAGGTCGGGTATAATGCGGATATTCGAGCAGCCCCGTTTCGAAGCTCTCGTCATCCCCACTAGAAGCCGCGCCCATTACGCCGGGCAGCAGCCGAATGCAAGCATCGAGCAGCACCAGCGCGCCCATCTCGCCGCCCGACAGGATGTAGTCGCCGATCGAGACCTCCTCGATCTCCCGCGCCTCGAACAGCCGTTCGTCGAACCCCTCGAACCGGCCGCAGAGAATGGTGACGCCGGGGCCCTGCGCAAGCTCCCGAACCCGCTCCTGGGTAAGAGGCTTCCCCCGAGGAGTCATCGCCAGCACCGGCCGCCCGTCGGCCACACTGTCGATCGCCGAGGCTACGACGTCGGCACGGAGCACCATCCCGGCCCCGCCCCCCGCCGGCGTGTCATCCACCGACTTGTGCTTGTCCGTCGCAAAGTCCCGGATCTGCACCGGCGAGCAGGACCACCGCCCCTCCCCCAGCGCCCGGCCCGCGAGCGACGTCCCCAGCGGCCCCGGAAACATCTCCGGATACAGCGTCAATATCGTGGCAGCGAAAGTCACAGCGTCCAATTCTCTATGCGTTTGCGCCAGTGTGCGGCGCCGAATGCGTCCAGCACCTATACGGATCGCCGCAGTGGAACAATTACGCTGGCGAAACGCTCGCGGCGGATGGACGATTGCATCATCATCGGCGCCGGCCCGGCGGGGCTGACCGCAGCCATCTATCTCGCGCGCTTCCACCTCTCTATCCGCCTGTTCGATTGCGGCAGCAGCCGCGCCGCGCTGATCCCGTGCACGCACAACCATGCCGGCTATCCCGAAGGCATCCGCGGCACGGACCTGCTCGCCCGGATGCTGGCGCAGGCTGAGAATTATGGTGCGGTCCGCGAGGGTGTGCGGGTCGACGCGATCGAAGTCGACGACGACGGCTTCACCGTACGGCTCGGCGATCGCCGTGCGCGAGCCCGGAGCGTACTGCTCGCCACCGGAGTCGTGAACAACCGTCCAAACCTGCCCGACGCCATCCACGACGAAGCGCTCGAAGCCGGCCTCCTCCGCTACTGCCCGATCTGCGACGGCTACGAAGTCACCGACAAGCGCGTCGGTATAATCGGCACCGGCGACCACGGCATGCGCGAGGCACTATTCCTGCGCGGCTATACCAAGGACGTAACGCTGATCGCGCCCGAGGGCGGCCACGATCTCGATCCGGCATGCGAAGCGGCGCTAGACGAAGCCGGGATCGTCCGCGTCGGAGGCCCCTGCGGCAACTACGCGATCGAGGAAGACAAATTGGCTTTGGACACGGTCGAGGGACGGTTGTCGTTCGACAGCATCTATCCAGCGCTCGGATCGGTCATCCGTTCGGAACTGGCCGTCGCGGCAGGCGCACGCGCATCCGAGGACGGATGCCTGGAAGTCGACTCGCACCAGCGAACCTCGATCCCCGGCCTGTTCGCAGCGGGCGACGTCGTAAAGGGTCTCGACCAGATCAGCCACGCAATGGGGGAAGCCGGCGTCGCCGCTACCACCATCCGCAACATGCTCGCCGAACAGCGACCACTTCGGCGGTAATCGCTACTCAACTTGGGATAACAAGGCTCACTCAGCCGCGAACGAAGCCTCGACGATAAGCCGGTCGGCATCCCATTCAGGCACGGCCTCGGGTCGCATCGGTATCATGAACCGCTTGCCGGGCTTGTCGTCCACGGACGGCCGCTCGATCTCGATCACGTCACCCGCACCGAAATTATCGATCGCAACGACCCGTCCGATCGCCTCGCCATCGGTCGAGACGACATCGAGCCCGATCACATCCGTGTGATAATATTCGCCGTCTTCCAGCGGCGGCAACGAGGACCGCGGCACCGTCAGTTCGGTCCCGCGCATCGCCTCGGCAGCATTGCGATCGGCGACCTCGGCAAAGCGCGCGATCATGCCGTTGTTGCCGTTGCGCGCGGACTTCAGCGACAGCGCACCGTCGTTGAAGCTCTTATAGCTGCCGAAATTCTCGGCGAAGACCTTCAGTCGCACTTCGCCACCGATGCCGTGCGCACCGATGACGACGGCGAGCGTCACGTCAGCCTTGCGCGGAACCTTCATCGCGGCCAGGGGTGTCGTCGGAGCCTTCGGCGGGGTCGTCGGCGGAGACGCCTTGGTTGGTGGCATCTTCGATGTCCTCGGGTGGGGGGGCTGTGCGGGGGTCGGATTCGGGGGCCATCATGCGCTCCTGTTCGGGGTTACCGACTGGAGAACGCATGATGCGCCGATCGGGTGCGGAGCAGGTCCGCTACCCTTGTCGTCATCCTGGGCTCGACCCAGGATCCAGAGCCAAGAACGTTGTCGTCCCTGGCTCTGGATCCCAGCGTTCGCTGGGATGACGGGCTTGGAACAAGGGCGGCCGATACAATACCGACCGCCCCCGGATCTTACGAAGCGCTCGTTGCGTCTTCGATTTCAGCAGCAGCGACCTGCTCGGTCTCTTCGTTGCTACCCGTAGCAGGCGCCGCCTTTGCAGCGGCCTCAGCCTCGGCAGCTTCGGCCGCCTTGGTCGCACGCTCTTCAGCGCGCTCGGTGGCCTTTTCGCCAGGCTTGCCCTTGTTCGGGTTGTTGCGCGCCGAACGCTCGAGCACGCCAGCCTGGTCGAGGAAGCGCGCGACGCGGTCGGTCGGCTGCGCGCCGACGCTCAGCCAATGCTTCGCGCGGTCGGCGTCGAGCTGCACGCGCTGCTCGTTGTCCTTGGCGAGGAGCGGGTTGTAGTTGCCGATCTTCTCGATGAAGCGGCCATCACGCGGCGAACGCGCATCGGCAACGACGATCTTGTAGTAAGGACGCTTCTTGGAGCCACCGCGCGCGAGGCGAATGTTGATTGCCATGATATTTTCCTTCGTTTTCTAGATAGATCCCCGAGCGAAAGCCGAGGTGTCGTGGTTGGATAAGGAGAGTTATTTCTTCTTCAGAAAATCGTCGAAACCGGCAGGCATCTGCGGCATCTTGGGGCCACCAAGCCCCGGCAGACCGCCACCACCGCCCGGTAGGCCACCCGTGCCAGCCTTGTTGAGCATGTCGCCCATCTGCGGCCCGCCGATCGCGTTGCCGATCCCGCCAAGACCGCCACCTAGGCCGCCCTTGCCGAGCATCGCCATCATGCCCTTCATGCCGCCCATCTTCTTGATCTTCTTCATGGCGGTCGACATTTCGAGGTGCATCTTGAGCAGCTTGTTGACCTCCTGGACGGTCGTCCCGGAGCCCTTGGCGATGCGGATCTTGCGCTTGGCGTTGATCAGTTCGGGCTTGTTGCGCTCCTTGATCGTCATCGATCCGATCATCGCGTCCATGTGCACCAGCACCTTTTCGCCACCGACCGACGCGACCGCGCCCTGCGCCTTCTTCATGCCGGGGATCATCCCCGCCAGCGCACCGAGCCCGCCCATCCGCTGCATCTGCGCCAGCTGGGCACGCAGGTCGTTCATGTCGAACTGACCCTTGGCCATCTTGGCGGCCATGCGCTCGGCGTCTTCGGCCTGGATCGACTCCGCGGCGCGTTCGACCAGGCTGACGACGTCGCCCATGCCGAGGATGCGCCCGGCAACGCGCTCCGGATGGAACGCCTCGAGCGCATCGAGCTTCTCGCCCGTGCCTGCGAACTTGATCGGCTTGCCGGTGACCGCGCGCATCGACAGCGCCGCGCCGCCGCGGGCATCGCCGTCCATGCGGGTCAGCACGATACCCGTCAGCGGTACCTGGTCGCTGAAGTTCTGCGCGACGTTGACCGCGTCCTGGCCGGTCAGCGAGTCGACGACCAGCAGGATCTCGGCCGGGTTCGCGACGTCGGCGACCGCCTTCATCTCGTCCATCAACGCCTGGTCGACATGGAGTCGACCCGCGGTATCGAGCATCAGGACATCATAGCCCTGGAGCTTGGCCGCCTGCATCGCGCGACGGGCGATATCGACCGGCTGCTGTCCCTGCACGATCGGCAGCGTCGCGACGTCGATCTGCGTGCCGAGCGTCGCCAGCTGTTCCTGCGCGTTCGGGCGATTGACGTCGAGCGACGCCATCAGCACCTTCTTGCGCTCGCGACCGGCTTGGCCGAAATTGGCCTGCCCCGCCGCCAGACGCTTGGCGATCTTGGCGGTGGTGGTCGTCTTGCCCGAACCCTGCAGGCCGACCATCATGATGACGGCCGGCGGCGTCACGCCGAGCTCGAGCTCTACGGCATCCGAACCGAGCATCTCGACCAGCGCATCGCTGACGATCTTGACGACCTGCTGCCCCGGCGTGACCGAGCGCAGGACGTTCTGGCCGATCGCCTTCTCGGTCGCCTTCTCGACGAACTCGCGCGCGACGGGCAGCGCGACGTCGGCTTCGAGCAGCGCGACACGCACCTCGCGCATCGCCGCGCGCACGTCCGCTTCGGTCAGCGCACCCCGGCCGCGAAGGCGGTCGAAGACGCCGCCAAGTCGATCGCTCAGGCTTTCGAACATCGAAATACTCCAAATCACCGCAACACAACGCAAAAGCGCCGGCGGGCGAAACCTCGCCGGCCAGCGTGCATCCTTGGATGCTCGTCCAATGCGCCCCGTAACGGAACGTGATGCGCCCCTTACTGGAATGTGGGTGGGGATGCAAGATGGGCTCGGAGCCGGCCTTATCGAGCAGGCGCCTCCTTGTTCTCCGGCGAAAGCAGCGTCCAGACTGCTCAGCGCGATTGCGGAAAATACTATTATCGTGATGCAGATCAATCAGGCGCGCGCAGGCCACGTTCCGTCCCGCCTAAACGGCTTCTTAACATATCTTACACCTGTCGCATGGCACACCGCAGACCAATCGAAGACCGGACAGGCTATACCATGACCGCAAAGTCGGCGGCGCCGCGCGCGCCCCGCAATATAAGTCGGGAATTCATGACCGGCGCCGTTACGGGCGCCGCTACCCTTTTGTTCGTCGGCACCGGCGGCACGGTACTCGTCAAGTCGGTCGCGCATTTCCACAGCAGTACCGAGGTGTTCGACCGGACGCTGGTCGCGGCGATGCTGCTCAACATCGCGCTGATCCTGTTCGGCTGGTTCCGGTATCGCGCCTTGGCGGCGGAGTTGAGCACGCTGATCGACGCGGGTCATCGCGCCGAGGCTCTGGCACAGCGCGATCCGCTGACCGGGCTCCTCAATCGCCGCAGCCTGTCCGAAGACGGCGCGACCCTGTTCGCCAGCGCCCGCCGCCGCGGCAAGGCGATGGCCATGCTGACGATCGACATCGATCACTTCAAGGGCGTCAACGACCTGCACGGCTATGCGGTCGGCGACCTGCTGCTCGTCTATGTCGCCGAGACGATCGCCGCGATCGCACCCGGTGCCAGCCTGCTCGCACGGCTCGGCGCAGACGAATTCGCCTGCACCTTCGCGTTCGACTCGGCGCACAAGAACGTGGCCGATCGGATCGCCGAGCGCATGATCGCCGGTCTCGCGCTGCCGTTTCGCGCGGATGGCGTCGACATTCACATGAGCGTGTCGATCGGTATCGCCAGGTCGGACGTCGATTGCGCCTCGGTCGACGCGCTCCTGCGTAATGCCGACATCGCGCTCCATGCTGCCAAGACCGCCGGACGCGGCCGCCATGCCTGGTTCGATCGGTCGATGGAGCGATCACTCCAACTACGCGGCGAACTCGAAGCGGGCCTGCGCCACGCAATTCCCGCGCAGGAGATCGTCCCGTATTTCGAGCAGCAGGTCGACCTTACGACCGGCCTCATCACCGGTTTCGAGGTCCTGGCGCGCTGGGAGCATCCCATCAGGGGGACGATCGCGCCGGACGTGTTCATCCCCATCGCCGAGGAGATCGGCCTGATCGGCGACCTCTCGCTGTCGATCATGCACCAGGCGTTCACCGCGGCGCGGGACTGGGACGCTGGGCTCACGCTGTCCGTCAACGTCTCCCCGCTCCAGCTACGCGACGCGTGGCTCGCGCAGAAGATCATCAAGACGCTGGTAGAGACGGGCTTTCCCGCCAACCGGCTCGAGATCGAGATCACCGAGAGCGCGCTGTTCGACAATCTTCCCCTCGCGCAGTCGATCGTGGGGAGCCTGAAAAACCAGGGCATCCGCCTCGCACTCGACGATTTCGGCACCGGCTATTCGAGCTTGGCGCATCTGCGGGCGCTGCCGTTCGACCGTATCAAGATCGACAAGAGCTTCGTTTCGTCGATCCTCGACAATCCGGAGAGCATGGCGATCGTCAACACGATCGTGCGTCTTGGCGACAGTCTCAACTTGCCGACGACCGCGGAAGGCATCGAGGACGCCGCGATCGAAGAACGCCTCCGCGCGATCGGCTGCGCGAAGGGTCAGGGGTATCTGTACGGGCGACCGCTGGGCGCTGCGCAGATCCGGCGGTTGCTGGCCGAGAAACGATTGCTGGCGCAGCGGCCCGACCGGAGCGTGCCACCGCCGCGGGGGATTGCACCGCGGCTGGCGGGGTGATTGCAATACACGCTTATTCTTGGGTGGCCTATCCCAACTCACGACCACCCCGGCGAAGGCCGGGGCCCAATTGGAAAGGTCGCAATAACCGCGGGTAATCCGTAGTTAGCAACGTTCCCCAATTGGGCCCCGGCCTTCGCCGGGGTGGTGTCTGATGGATGAGGAGCGCCTCCATTACGCTAGTTTTCCCGCGAAGGCGGGAGCCAAGGACCAGGCAGCGCTGCGGGTGGTACCCTGGCTCCTGCATCCGCAGGAGACCGCAGACGGACGCGGTACTCCGGGAACGCAAAGCGTGGACTTCCCCCCCCGCCCCTCCTAAATCGCGCCGCATGCCATCTGCCCCGCAGCCAGAGGTCATCAGCCTCGGCTGCCGCCTCAACATCGCCGAAAGCGAGACCATCCGCGCGCTCGTTGCCGGGCGGGACATGGTCGTGGTCAACAGTTGCGCGGTCACCAACGCCGCGGTGAAGGCAACGCGCGTCGCCATCCGCCGCGCGAAGCGCGACCGCCCCGAGGCACAGATCGTCGTCACCGGATGCGCCGCGCAGATCGATCCTGCCCGCTTCGCGGCGATGCCCGAGGTCGACCGCGTCATCGGCAATGCAGACAAGCTGACCTCTTCGGCCTGGCAGACGGATGACGCAGTGGTTGTCTCCGACATCATGCAGGTCCGCGAGACCGCGCCGCACCTTGCCGCCAGCTTCTCCGCCCACGCCCGCGCGTTCGTCGAAGTGCAGAACGGTTGCGACCACCGCTGCACCTTCTGCGCGATCCCGTTCGGCCGCGGCCCCAGCCGCTCGGTCCCCGCCGGCGCGGTCGTCGACCGGATCGCCGGCCTCGTCGACGCAGGCCACCGCGAGATCGTCCTCACCGGCGTAGACCTGACCAGCTACGGCCCCGACCTCCCCGGCGCCCCAACACTCGGCCATCTCGTCGAACGCATCCTGCATCACGTCCCCAAACTCGAACGCCTGCGTCTCTCCTCGCTGGACGGCATCGAGATCGACGACCGCCTCTTTGCGCTACTGACAACCGAAGCGCGGATCATGCCGCACGTCCATCTCTCGCTCCAGGCCGGCGACGACATGATCCTCAAGCGCATGAAGCGCCGCCATTCGCGCGCCGAAAGTGTCGCGCTGGTCAATCGTCTCAAGACCGCCCGCCCCGACATCGCGATCGGCGCGGACCTGATCGCCGGCTTCCCGACCGAGGACGCGGCGATGTTCGCCAACACGCGCGCGCTGATCGACGACTGCCACATCGTCCACCCGCACATCTTCCCCTACTCGCCGCGCGCCGGCACCCCCGCCGCGCGCATGCCGCAGGTCGAACCCGAGATCCGCCGCCACCGCGCCGCCCTCCTCCGCGAGGCTGGCGAAACCGCGCGAGCGAACTGGCTGCAAACGCTGGTGGGCACATCGCAGGATCTGCTCGTCGAACGCCCCGGCGACCGCGGGCATATCGGCAATTTCGCAGAAGTCCTGCTGGACGAACCCGCCATACCCGGCGACATCGTCCGCATCACGATCACCGGCGCCACGTCCGACCGCCTCAGCGCAACACGAGAACCATCATGAGCACCACCCCAACCTGGCACGACAAGCTGATCGGCGGCTTCAAGCGCACCTCCGACCGGCTGGTCGGCAACCTCGCCGGCCTCGGCGGCGCGCGGCTCGACGATTCGACGCTGGACGACATCGAGGAAGCGCTGATCGCGTCCGATCTCGGCCCCGAGACCGCCGGCCGCATCCGCCGCCGCCTGTCCGAAGGCAGCTTCGAGCGCAACATGGAGGAACTCGGCATCCGCGTGATCGTCGCGGAAGAAGTCGAGAAGGTCCTCGCCACGGTCGCGAAACCGATCGAGATCGACGCCTTCCCGCGCCCGCAGGTGATCCTCGTCATCGGCGTCAACGGCTCGGGCAAGACCACCACCATCGCCAAACTCGCGCATCTGTTGATGGAGCAGGACTACGGTGTGATGCTCGCCGCTGGCGACACCTTCCGCGCCGCCGCGATCGGCCAGCTCCGCACCTGGGCCGAGCGCGTCGGCGTGCCGATCGTCACCGGCCCCGAAGGCGGCGACGCGGCGGGCGTAGTTTGGGATGCAGTCAAGAAGGCGACCGAGACCGGCATCGACGTGCTGATCGTCGACACCGCCGGCCGCCTCCAGAACAAGCGCGAGTTGATGGACGAACTGGCAAAAATTCGCCGCGTCCTCGGCCGTATCAACCCGGAGAGTCCGCACGACATCGTCTTGGTGCTCGACGCCACCACCGGCCAGAACGCGCTCCAGCAGATCGAGGTCTTCAAGGAGGTGGCGGGCGTCACCGGTCTCGTGATGACCAAGCTCGACGGCACCGCGCGCGGCGGTGTGCTGGTCGCGGCGGCCGAGAAATACGGCCTGCCTATCCACGCGATCGGTATTGGCGAGGGCATGACGGACCTCCGCCCATTCGATGCGAACGAGGTGAGCCGGATCATCGCGGGCGTGGAGAGCGTCCGGAAGTAATCCCGGAACTGTCCTTCGATACGCCGTCTCGACAAGCTCGACGGCTACTCGGGACGAACGGCATGGGCTGATAAGCGCCCTGCCGAACCACCCCGTTCGTGCCGAGTAAGGATCGAGCTTGTCGAGAGCCTGTATCGAGGTACATGCCCGCACGCACCCGCCCCCAGGAAGCGAAAACCCAGTGACCCCAACCAAGCCCCCCCTATCCCCCGGCCTTCGCATGGCAGTCGACTACGGCCCGCTCGCGATCTTCTTCGCGGTGAACTTCCTGACACCCGGCCTGCCGATCGTCCGCGTCGTCGCCGCGACCACCGCGTTCATCATCGCGACGATCGCCGCGATGATCGTGTCGAAGGTTAAGACCGGCCACATCTCGCCGATGCTGTGGCTGTCGGGCGCGCTGATCGTCGTGTTCGGCGGGCTGACGATCTATTTCCACGATCAGCGCTTCATTCAAATGAAGCCGACGATCATCTACGCGATGTTCGCGGCGATCCTGACGTTCGGGCTCGTCACCGGGCGCCCGCTGCTCCAGTCGCTGCTCGCCACCGCTTACCCCGGTCTGTCCGCCGATGGCTGGCGCAAGCTGACGCGCAACTGGGCCATGTTCTTCGTCTTCATGGCGGTGCTGAACGAGGCGGTATGGCGCAACACGACCTGGGATTTCTGGGTCGGCTTCAAGCTCTGGGGTGCGATCCCGCTGACGCTGCTCTTCGCGTTCGCGAACATCCCGATGCTGCTCAAGCACGGATTGCAAACGGGCGACAAAGCCGTCACCGACCTGCCGCCCGAAGGGTAATCTGCTACTCCCCTCCCGTTCACGGGAGGGGTCGGGGGAGGGGCGCGCCTCACTGACTGGACGCCGATACGTACGTTGCACCCTCCCCTAGCCCCTCCCGCAAGCGGGAGGGGAATTCAGGTTAGCCAGCGACCTTAGCGTAGCGCTCGCCGACGACGTCCCAGTTCACGATGTCCCACCAGGCCTTCAGATAGCCCGGACGATCGTTCTTGTACGTCAGGTAATACGCGTGCTCCCACACGTCGTTACCGAGCAGTGGCGTACCCGGCTCCTTCGCGTCGTCCATCAGCGGGTTGTCCTGGTTCGGCGTGCTCGTGACCTTCAGCTTGCCGCTCGCATCCGCGATCAGCCACGCCCAGCCCGAGCCGAACTGCCCCGCACCCTTGGTGTTGAACTCTTCCTTGAGCTTGTCGAGGCTGCCGAAGTCGCGATCGATCGCCTCGGCGAGCTTACCCGACGGTGCCTGGCCGGTCTTGGCCGCCATCGTCTTCCAGAAGAAGTCGTGGTTCCAGAAACCGCCGCCATTGTTGCGGACCAGCGGCGGCTGCGACGAGATCATGCCGAGGATGTCCTCGATCGACTTGCCGGCCAGCGCGGAGTCCTTCTCGACGCCTTCGTTCAGCTTCGCAGTGTACGCCGCATGATGCTTGTCGTGATGAAACTTCATCGTTTCCTGGTCGATCACCGGCTCGAGCGCATCGTAAGCGTAGGGCAGCGGTGGGAGTTCGAAAGCCATGGGGGTTCTCCTTTATGGGGTTGGACGCTCAACGCCCGCAGGCTCCAAATGCTCCCCACGAAGTCGTTACGCAAGCGTACCCCGCGTCTTCGCGAGCGGGATCAGGCGGCGGTCTTGCCGTATTCCTGCCGTGTCACGGGATGGCTGGACGAGAGGCCGCCGTCGACAGCGATCGCCTGGCCGTTGACGTAGCTGGCGTCGTCGGACGCGAGAAACAGCGCGACCTTGGCGAGCTCCTCGGGCTGCGCGCCGCGGTGGAGAGGGTTGAGGCGGCCGACGCGGTCCATCTTATTCGCCTCGCGTGCGTAGTCGAAGACGGGCTTGGTCATCCCGGTCTCGGTCAGGCCGGGACAGATCGCATTGACGCGGACGTTCGAGCCGGTGAGTTGTTGCGCCGAGACGGCAGCGAGGTTGATGACGCCGGCCTTCGAGGCAGAATAGGCGGGCGAGCCGGCGCCCGAGCGGATGCCCGCGACGCTGGCAGTGAGGACGATCGCTCCCTTCCCTCGCTCGGCGATCCGCGGGGCGGCATGCTTGATCGCGAGGAATGGGCCGATCAGGTTGACGCGCAATACCTCGGTGATCAGTGCGACGTCGGTGTCGAACAGGTTGGCCATGCCGCCCGAGATCCCCGCGTTGGCGAACATCACGTCGAGTCCGCCGAAGCTGTCGCAGGCGAGCGCAATGGTACGGATCACGTCCTCTTCGAGCCCGGCGTCGATGCGGATCGCCTTCGCCGTGCCGCCGGCTTGCGTGATCAGGTGCGCGGTCTCGTCCGCACCTTCGGTCTTGTCGGCGACGATGACCTTGCCCCCTTCCGCTGCAAACAGGAGCGCGGCGGCACGGCCTATGCCGGAGCCTGCGCCGGTGACGATGATGGATTTGTCCGTGAAGCGCATCGCATGGTCCTTCGGTTAGATCGTGACGCCGCCGTCGATGACCATCGTCTGGCCCGTCATGAAGTTGCTTGCCGAGGACGCCAGGAAAACGACCGCGCCCGCGATTTCTTCCGGCTCGCCGATCCGGCGGAGCGGCACGCTGGTGTTCGCTGCCTCAATCCGCTGCGGGTCTTCCCACAAGGCGCGCGCGAAGTCGGTCTTGATCAGGCCGGGGGCGATGCAGTTCACGCGGACGTTGGACGGGCCGAACTCGACCGCGAGGTTGCGCGCGAGTTGCATGTCGGCGGCCTTGCTGATGCAATAGGCGCCGATCACCGGCGAGCCGCGCAGGCCGCCGATCGAGGATATGATGATTATGCTGCCGCTGCGGCGCTCGAGCATCTCGGGCGTGACCATCTGGATCAGCCAGTGGTTGGAGACGATATTGTTGTCGAGGATCTTGCGAAACTGGTCGTCGGCGATGCCGGCTTGGGGCCCGTAATAAGGGTTCGAAGCGGCGTTGCAGACGAGGATGTCGATCTGGCCGAACTGAGCGCGGGTCTGGTCGACGAGGTGCTGAAGCCCAGGCTTGTCGGAGATGTTTGCGGCGATGGCGATCGCGGTGCCGTCGCCGTGTCTGGCGTTAAGTTCGGCAGCGATGGCGTCGCACGCTTCCTGCTTGCGACTGGAGATGACGACCTTCGCGCCGTGCTCGGCGAGTTCGCGTGCGGAGGCGAGGCCGATGCCCCGCGACGATCCAGTAACAATGGCGACCATGCCGGTCAGGTCAGATTGCGACATCTTCTACTGCTCCCCTCCCGCATGCGGGAGGGGTCGGGGGTGGGCGCCCGGCCTCCACAAACGGCGTACGATGTGGTGAGCGCGAACCCACCCCTAGCCCCTCCCGCATGCGGGAGGGGGATGAACTAAGCCCCCGCCTTCACCGCGAATCCCCAGGCAGCGTCCGCCAGACCGTGGATCTTGGCGACCGTCTTCTCCGCCTGCGCACTCGACGCAGTGCCGTCGATGATGCGCTTCTTGATGCCCTGGACGATGCCGGTCAGGCGGAAGAGGTTGTATGCGAAATACCAGTTCAGATCAGGCACGCCGTTGCGGCCGGTGGCGGCGCAATAGCGTTCGACCACCTGCTCGATCGTCGGGATGCCCGTCTCCGGCCCAGTCATTCCGAGCACGCCCGAGCGCCCTTCGGGTTCGGTCACCCAGCTCATCAGCAGATACGAGAAGTCCGCCAGCGGATCGCCCAGCGTCGACAACTCCCAGTCGAGCACCGCGATGACCTTGGGCTCGGACGGCGCGAAGATCATGTTGTCGATGCGGTAGTCGCCGTGGACAATCGATGTCCGGGTCTGCTCGGGCAATGTGCGAGGCAGCCACTCTATCAGGCGCTCAACCGACTCCATATGCTCGGTCTCGGCCGCGCGATATTGTTTGGTCCAGCGGCTGACCTGGCGCTCGAAATAATTGCCGGGCTTGCCGTACTCGCCGAGCCCCGCCGCCGCGTAATCGGTGTTGTGGAGCGCGGCGAGCGTGTCGACCATCGCCTCGTAATGCGCGGTGCGCTCAGGCGGAGTCGCACCCGGCATCGCGCCGTCCCAGATCGTCCGGCCTTCAACCATCTCCATGACGTAGAACGCCGAACCGATGACCGCCGCGTCCTCGCAGAGACCATAGGGTCGAGGCACCGGGAAGCCGTTGGGATGGAGACCCGCGATGACGCGGTATTCGCGGTCGACGGCGTGTGCGCTCGGCAGGATCGGGCCGAACGGTTTCCGGCGCAACACGTAGGCGCGCTCCGGCGTGTCGAGGCGGTAGGTCGGGTTCGACTGGCCGCCGGCGAACTTCGCGTAGGTCAGCGGCCCCGCATAGCCGGGCACGTTGGCGGTCATCCACGCGCCAAGCTTGTCGAGGTCGAGCTTGTCACGCTCCCCGACTTCGATCGTGCCGACCATGCTGGTCGATGCGTCGCTCATGAGAAAGTGATCACGCTACGGGTCGTGTCGCCGCGGCGGAGTTCGTCGAACGCGTCGTTGATCCGCTCCAGCGGCATCCGGTCGGCGATGATCGTGTCGAGATCGAGCAACCCGCGCATGTAGAAATCGACCAGCCGCGGGATGTCGACCGGGAAGCGGTTCGAGCCCATGAAGCCGCCCTGCAACCGCTTGCCCGACAGCAGGTCCATTGCCGACAGCCCGACCTTCTCGCCGAGCGGCATCATCCCGAGGATCGTCGCGGTGCCCCCGCGACGCAGGACCTTGACCGCTGTCGCCGCCGATTGCGCACGCCCGACCGCCTCGATCGCATGATGCACGCCGCCCTTGGTAATCGCGACAACCTCGTCCGCTGCGGTCTCGGACAATGCATCGATACTGTGCGTCGCGCCAAGCTTCTCCGCCATCGCGCGCTTCTCGGGGACCGGATCGAGCGCGATGATCTTCCCAGCGCCTGCAATCTTGGCCGCGTTGACCGCCGCGAGCCCGATACCGCCGCAGCCGACCACGCATACCGTCTCGCCCGGCGTCACATCCGTAGTGTTGAACACCGCCCCTGCCCCGGTGGTAATCGCGCAGCCGAGCAATGCCGCGCGGTCCATCGGCATGTCCCGGTCGATCGCCACGCACGCGTGTTCGTGGACCAGCATCATTTCCGCGTAGGCGCTGAGGTTCAGCATCTGCGCGATCGGCCGATCGCCGAGCATGAGCCGCGGTGCGGCGCCCTTGGGACGGCGCACGCTGGCATCGATGCACAGCGACATCCGGCCGGTGACGCAGAACTCGCACTGACCGCAGAAGGCCGAGAGGCACGTCACGACATGGTCGCCGACCTTCACGCCGCGCACTTCGTCACCGACCGCCTCGACCACGCCGCAAGCCTCGTGCCCCGGGATAGTCGGCATAGCATGCGGATAGGCGCCATCTACGAAATGCAGGTCGGACCGGCACACGCCGACCGCGACCGTGCGGATCAGCACCTCGTGCGCGGTCGGCTTCGAGACGGTGACATCCTCGATGCTGAGCGGGGTGTTGGCTTCGAAAAGGACTGCGGCTTTCATGGGTAGTCAGGCTCCGAAAATTGGCGGGCGGACAATCAAAAATTCCGTTCGTCCTGAGCGCAGTCGAAGGACATTGCCCCAAGCGAGCCGGTCCTTCGACTTCGCTCAGGACGAACGGGAAGGATGGGCTTACCGGCTCGCCCCGACATCCCCGCTGGACACGCCACCCTTGCGGAAGTCGCCGTATTTCCCGAACTCGTTCCGCGCGATCGAGCGGTTGTGGACCTCGTCCGGACCGTCCGCGAACCGCAGCGTCCGCATCGCCGCCCAGTCGTGCGCCAACCGAAAATCGCCAGACACGCCGCCGCCGCCATGCGCCTGGATCGCATCGTCGAGGATCCGCAACGCCATGTTCGGCGCAGCGACCTTGATCATCGAGATCTCGATCTGCGCGGACTTGTTGCCCGCCTTGTCCATCATGTCGGCAGCCTTGAGGCAGAGCAAACGAGTCATCTCGATGTCGATCCGCGCGGTGGCGATGCGCTCCTCCCAGACCGAGAAGTCTGCGATCCGCTTGCCGAACGCGACCCGGTCGAGCAGTCGCCGCGCCATCGCCTCGATCGCAGTTTCCGCAACACCGATGGTGCGCATGCAGTGATGGATACGACCCGGCCCAAGCCGCCCCTGCGCGATCTCGAACCCGCGCCCTTCGCCGAGCAGCACGTTCTCCACCGGCACGCGGACGTTCTCCAGTACGACTTCGCCATGCCCATGAGGCGCGTGGTCATAGCCATACACCGACAGCATCCGCTTGATCGTCACGCCGGGCGTATCCATCGGCACGAGAATCTGGCTCTGCTGCTGGTGCCGCGATCCCTCGAACGACGTCTTGCCCATCACGATCGCGATCTTGCAGCGCGGATCGCCGACGCCCGACGACCACCACTTAGTCCCGTTGATGACGTAATGATCGCCATCGCGCACCATCGACGTCTCGATATTGGTCGCATCCGACGACGCCACCGCGGGCTCGGTCATCAGGAACGCCGAGCGGATCTCGCCGCGCATCAACGGCCCGAGCCACGTCTCCTTCTGGTCGCGCGTGCCATAGCGGTGAAACACCTCCATGTTGCCGGTATCGGGTGCTGAACAGTTGAAGCACTCGCTCGCCCAGCCGACCTTGCCCATCTCTTCCGCACATAACGCATATTCGAGATTGGTCAGCTGCGTGCCTTCGAACGCGAACGAATCGTCTACATGCGTCTGGCCCGAATGCGGCGGCATGAAGAAATTCCAGAGCCCGGCCGCCTTGGCCTTCTCCTTCATCTCCTCGATCACCGGAATGACCTTCCAGCGCTCACCTTCATGGGCTTGCGTGTCGTAATCAGCCTGCCGCGGGCGGATATTCTGGTTGATGAAATCCCGGACCCGATCCCGGAAATACGTCTCTCGTTCGCTCAGCGTGAAATCCATGCGGGCTCTCCGTTCGTCGTCGCTTTGGAGGCGAGTTAGACCATACCGCACATTCGGTAAAGCGTACGCGGCAGTACGGAAAGCATGTTTTCAAGTCCGCCCTGAAACCGCCTAAAAAGCACTGTATCTTCAAATCGAAGCTGTTAGGGTGTTTCGATGAAGGTTCCGGCAGAGGCCAGCGACGAGAGCGAACAGGGGACCAAGCGCTTCCGTGCGAAGCGTGACGCGATCCTCGCCGCGGCGGCAGAAGCGATCAACGAACAGAGTGCCAAGGGCATGACGTTCGCGGACGTGGCTCGGCGCGTCGGGCTCAACACGACGAGCGTTACCTATTATTTCAAGCGCAAGGAAGACCTCGCGGCGGCGGCGTTCGAGAACACGCTCGAATCGCTGATCGCGATGCTCGACGTCGCGGCCGAAGAAGCAACGCCGGAGGAACGCGTTCGGCGCTATCTCGCGCTCAACATGGACCGGCTCGGGCGGATCCAGCGCGGCGAGGAGAAGGCGTTCGCCGTCCTTTCCGATCTGCGCGCGACCGAAGAGCCGATGCGCGGCCGCCTGATGGCGGGCTGGCGCGAGGTGTTCCGCCGCACGCGGCTGTTGTGGGGGCCGACTTCGTCGCGTGCGCAGACCGATCTCAATGGCGCACGCGCGCATGTGCTGCTCGAGAATACGTTCTGGCTGCCGATCTGGCTGACGCGGTACGAGCCCGATCAATATGGCCGTGTCGAGGAACGGCTGATGGACGTGTTCGCACACGGCATCGCCGGCAAGAACGCCAAATGGTCCCCTACCCTGCTCGATCTCAGCCATGACGAGGCGGAGCCGGGGCGCGAGGCGTTCCTGCTCGCCGCGACGCGCCTGATCAACGAGCTCGGCTATCGCGGCGCCTCGGTGCAGAAGATCGCGTCCGAGCTGAACGTGACCAAGGGCAGCTTCTACCACCATCTCGATGCGAAGGACGACCTCGTCATCGCGTGCTACCGCCGCAGCTTCGACACGATCGCCGATGCGCAGAGCCGCGGCGAGGCCGAGGGCGGAAGTTACTGGCACAAATTGTCGAGCACCGTCGCTACGCTGCTCGACGTGCAGTTCGCCGAGCGCGGGCCGTTGCTCCGCACCACCGCGCTGAGCGGCCTGCCGGTCGGCGTGCGCAACGCGATGGTCGATCGCTCGAACGGCATCGCGCGACGCTATGCGGGCATGATGATGGACGGCATCGGCGAAGGCTCGATCCGCGCGGTCGATGCGCTGATCGCCGCACAGGCGTTGATGGCACTCCAGAACGCCGCGTTCGACATGCGAAAATGGGCCTCAACCATGCCGCGCGAGCGGGCGATCGCGATGTACGCCTCGACGCTGATGTTCGGGCTGTTCGATGATCGGATGGCGCAGGGCTGACCGATCGCCTCGGACTGGCGTGCGATCGAAGCCGGATCGAGTTGGTTACGCCGCGTTAACGGCTGGTCGCCAGTCCGGAGCCTCCACGGAGGCTGCATGCACACCATCACGACCGATCTTGAGACGGGCATCATCGAGGTCGACGCGTCGGGCTTCTGGACGATCGAGCATGTCGAGAACTTCCTGCGCGACCTGGAGCGTGAGGGACGGCCCGTGCTGGCGACGGGCAAGCGCCACGTACTGCTCTGCAATTTCTCGAAATCCGCGATCCAGCCTCAAGAGGTGATCGCGATGCTGCAACGCGTGGCGGTTTCGATGCCGCTCAAGTCGCGCAAGGTGGCACTGTATACCGAGGGCAAGCTGGCGCGATTGCAGGTGAAGCGGATCGCGTCGGTGCGCGACGACATGGCGGTGTTCGATGACCGCGAGTCGGCACTGGCCTGGATGCTGGCGGAGGCTCCGGTCCACCCGGATGCAACCTCCCCTCCGTCAGCCTGACGAAAGTCAGGATAACGGCGAAAGGGGGCACTATGCCGCCGCATCCTCCACGCGCTTGAGCAGGACGCCTGCGCGCCAATAGTGGAACAGCGCCCAGGGGGTCATCAGCACGATGATGATCAGCGCGTAGCGCAGCGAATCCGCGCCGAACCCGGGCTTGAGCAGATCGCTGAGCCACCCGACCAGCGTCGGCCCGAGCCCTAGCCCGACCAGGTTGATCACCAGCAGCGTGATCGCCGCCCACATCGCGCGGATCTGCAACGGGGCGAGGTGCTGAATCAGCGCGAAGCTCGGCCCCAGATACGAATTGGCGAAGATCAGCGAGACGAAATAGCTGCCGATCGCGATCGCCGGCGCATCGATCAGGTAGAAGGCGAGCGCGAACGGGAGCGACAGGCCCTTCATCACGAGGACGACCCAAGCCTGGACGTGCAGCCCGTGACGTTTTGCGAGCACGTCCGCGATCTTGCCGCCTGCGAGCGCAGAGATCGCGCCGAACAGCGCCCCCGGCAGCGCGATATAGCGCGAGATGTCGAGCATCGAGATGCCAAGCGAACGCTGGATGTAGCTCGGCCCCCAGCCGGTCAGCGCGTAACCGATCATCGACGTCAGCGTGACGCCGACCACCAGATGCCGCGCGGGGGCACTCGCCCACATCGACGCGAACCCTTGCGCGACGCTCGGCATCGGCGTCGCCACCGAGCGGGCGGCGTCGGACAGCCCACGGCGCGGCTCGACCATGAACAGGCGCACCAGGATGGCCAGCGCGATCCCCGGCAGACCGACGGTCATCATCGCGATCCGCCAGCCGTACGAGTGCGCGACGACCCCGCCGATCAGCGTGCCGAAGCCTGCGCCGAGCACGACGCCGAGCGAATACACCGCCATCGCACTCGCGCGTTTCTCGGGCGGGTAGAGATCGGCGATGATCGAATGGCTGGGCGGGCTCGATCCCGCCTCGCCGATGCCGACGCCGATCCGGAACAGCATCAACTGCGTGAAGTTCTGTGCGAGCCCGCATAGCGCGGTCATCGCGCTCCAGATCGTCAGGCTGGCGGCGATGATGTTGCGCCGACTGGTCCGATCCGCGAGTCGCGCGACCGGGATACCGAGCGTCGCGTAGAAGATCGCGAACACCAATCCGGAGAGCAAACCGAGCTGCGTATCGGTCAGCAGCAGGTCCGCCTTGATCCGCTCGAGCAGGATCGCGAGGATTTGGCGGTCCATGTAGCTGAAGAAATAGGTGAAGGTGAGCAGCGCGAGCGTCAGGCCCCGTCGCTTCATCGCCAGCGTGTCGGCGATCTCGGGATGGGACTGATACGCTGCGGCCATCGGCAATACCTCGAAGTCGAAACAGGCCTTACGCTAGGGCAAACCAGGCGTACCAGACAAGCTAAAGCTGAATTTCGTGCCGACTTGCGGCGACCCGATGCGTAGCTGTGACAAGCGGAAATACACCCGAGAAGCAGAGGCTTGCGATTTTGGCGATACGACCGGTGTTTCGTGAGAAGGACGGCGGAAGATGCGTCCTCGTTCGGGTCGCTCTTCCGCCTTATCCCCTCTCCAACGTCGTGGCCGGGCTCGTCTCCCCATCGTCGGTGGAGTAAGCGTCCGGGCAATCTGAATACCGGGTATGCGGCCCTCTCGCATAGATTCGCGGCGTTGCAAAGCATCTTTTCCCTACCGCATCCGCCGAGATCGAATCCCGGGCGCGCAGCTCGCTTGCCGACGACGCCCCCCTGCCCCATCTGCCGAGCGACACAATCGCTGGAGCATTCCGATGATCGACCTGTTTTACTGGCCCACGCCGAACGGCCACAAGATCACGCTGTTTCTTGAAGAAGCCGGGCTCGACTACACGATCAAGCCGATTAACATCGGTACCGGCGAGCAGTTCGCCGCCGACTTCCTCAAGATCGCGCCGAACAACCGGATGCCGGCGATCGTCGATCACGCGCCGACCGACGGCGGCGAGCCGATCGCGATCTTCGAATCGGGCGCGATCCTGCTGTATCTGGCCGAAAAGACGGGCAAGTTCGGCGGCAGGGATTTGCGGGGCCGGACCGACGTGACGCAGTGGCTGATGTGGCAGATGGGCGGGCTTGGCCCGATGCTCGGGCAGAACCACCATTTCAACCGCTATGCACCCGAGAAGATTCCGTACGCGATCGACCGGTACGTGAAGGAAACCAACCGCCTGTACGGCGTGCTCGACCGCCGGCTTGAGGGGCGCGACTTCATTGCAGGCGACTATTCGATCGCGGACATGGCGGCGTATCCGTGGATCGTGCCGCATGAAGCGCAGGGTCAGCGGCTCGAGGATTTCCCGAATTTGAAGCGCTGGTTCGAGGCGATCGCGGCGCGGCCGGCGACGATCTCCGCGTATGAGAAGGGCAAGGCGATCCACGATACGAGCGTGCCGATGACCGACGCGGCGAAGAAGATGCTGTTCGGACAGACTGCGGCGACGCGGTAGGAGGCGTGGCGGGATGGCTTGGGGAGCGCTGTTTACGCGCTCCCTTGATCCCGCCCAGGCATGCTTCCTTGCTCATCTCGAGCACCGCCCCGGCGAAGGCCGGGGTTCAATCCGATGTTGCTCGATGGCGGCTTGGCTCCATCACTGCTACTTCACTCCTCGCGTCCCGGTCTCCGCGACAGCGCGACATCCAGATGCCCGCCGCCATCCAGCAACAGCACCTCGCCCGTCATCGCTCGGCTCATCGGGTCGAGCAGCATCTCGATCGGCCCCGCGACATCGTCGGGCCCGGTGGCGAACCCCATCGGCACCGACGCCGCGACCTTCGCGTTGAGCTTGGCGAATCCTTCATCGCCGAGGCGCTTCTCGTACCAGCCGGTCGCGACATAGCCCGGCGCGACCGCGTTGACGCGGATCTCGGGCGCCAGGACACGCGCGAGGCTTTTGGTCACCGTCACGAGCCCGCCTTTCGAAGCGGCGTAGGCGACCGAAGAGCCCATTCCGAACACGCCCGCGACGCTGGCCACGTTGACGACCGCCCCGAACGGACTTGCGCGCAACGCGGGTACGCACGCGCGGACCATCTGGAACGGCGCGACCGTATTGAGCCGGTAGATGTCGACGAAGTCCTCCGCGTCGAGCGCATCGAGATCCTCATGGGCCGCGAACTTCGTCCGGCCGGCGTTGTTGACGAGGAAATCGATCCGCCCGAACGCGTCGGTCGCTGCCCCGGCAAGCATGCGGCAGGCGGCGTCCTCGACGATGTCGGCCTGCACCGCGATCGCGCCCTGCCCCACTTCCGCGGCGAGCGCCTCGGCGTCGTCGCGGCTGGTCGCATAGTTGATGACGCAGCGAACGCCGCGCGCCGCCAGTCGCCGCACGACCGCCGCGCCGATCCCGGTACCACCGCCGGTGACGATCGCGACGGCGCCTTCGATGCTGGCGCTCATGCCTGTGCACTCGGACGGGCGGAGGCGCGAGCATGCCAGGCCTTGAGGTGCGTGAGGTCGTCCGGCATGTGCACGCCGACGAACCGCGCGAAGTCGACCGTGGTCAGCAAGACGATATCGGCCATCGTGTAGCGCTCGCCGTCGAGCCAGTCGCGGCCATCGAGCGCGTGATCGAACTCCGCCATCGCCGCCAGCACGCGCTGACGCTGGCTCCCGCCGAACTCGGTATATTGCGGCTGGACGATCCGCGGGGTCCAGGGATGCGTGTGCAGCCACACCATCGACAACGGCGTCATCAACCGCAGTTCGATCCGCCGCGTCCACATGTCGATCTCGGCGATATTGTGCGCGCCGTGGCCGAACAGCGGGGGATCGGGATGGAGGACTTCGAAATACCGGCAGATCGCGACGCTCTCGGTCAGCACGCGACCATCGTCGAACGCCAGGGCCGGCGTCTGGCCGAGCGAATTGACCGACAGGAAGGCGTCCGACCGGTGTTCCGCCTTTGGAATCGAGATCTGCGCCATCGGCACGCGGATGTGCTTTTCCGCCAGGAAGATGCGGACGCGGCGCGGGTTGGGCGCTGGCAATGCGCTATCGTAGAACAGCAAGAGCGTCCCCTTGGCATCTGTTTTCGAATATACCGTATGGCATTGCCGGACGCGTTCGCCTAGCGATGCGTCGCATGACGACCGCTGCAGACATGCTCGCCACGGGCTTTGCCACCCTCCCCGATTTGATCCGTGCGCATGCGCTGGAACGCGGCGATAGGACAGCCGTTGCCGACGCGCAGGGCAGCATCGACTATCGAACGCTCGACGCGATGATGGACCGGGTGGCGGCGGCATTGCAGCGCGACGGGGTTGTGCCGGGGAGCGCGGTGGCGATCGTCGCGGCGCCGACGACCGACTATGCGGCGGCATTCCTTGGTACGGTACGCGCGGGGTGCGTCGCGACGCCGATCGCACCGTCCGCAACGCCGGCGGCGATCGCGGCGATGATTGCGGATAGCGGCGCGCCGTTGGTGTTCCTCGATGCGGAAAATGCGCGGGCGTTGGAAGGGCAGCTCCTAACGGCTCGCATAGTGTTGTTCTCCCGCGAATGCGGGGGCCCAGGCTGCGCTCCCGCCTTCGCGGGAGAACAATCTTTTGAGGCGTGGCTCACGCCTCCAGAGACCAGGCCAACCCCCGTCCCAATCGGCCCCGAAGACCCGTTCAACATCATCTACTCGTCCGGCACGACCGGTACCCCCAAGGGCATCGTCCAGAGCCACGCGATGCGCTGGGCGCACGTCTCCCGCAACACGGCGGCGGGGTTCGACACCGCGGTCACGATGATCGCCACGCCGCTCTATTCGAACACGACGCTGGTCAGCTTCCTGCCGACGCTCGGCTGGGGCGGCACCGTCGTGCTGATGGGCAAGTTCGATGCGCGCGCCTATCTCGAACTCGCGCAGCGATACCGCGCGACGCATACGATGCTGGTCCCGGTGCAGTATCAGCGGATCATGGCGCTGCCCGACTTCGACAGCTTCAACCTGTCGGCATTTCGCTTCAAGACCAGCACCAGCGCGCCGTTCTCCGCGGCGTTGAAGGCCGACGTCGTCGCGCGCTGGCCGGGCGTGCTCGTCGAATTCTACGGCATGACCGAAGGCGGCGCGAGTTGTGCGCTGAACGCGACGGCGAGCCCGACCAAGCTCCACACCGTCGGCCAGCCGATGCCGGGGCACGAAATTCGCCTGATCGACGATGACGGCGTCGAGGTCGCGCCCGGCGAGATGGGCGAGGTCGTCGGCCGCAGCCCGGCGATGATGAACGGCTATCACGGCCGATCGGCGGCGACGCGCGACGCCGAATGGCATGACGCCGACGGCAACCGCTACATCCGCCACGGCGACGTCGGACGGTTCGACGAGGACGGTTTCCTGACGCTGATGGATCGGAAGAAGGACCTGATCATCTCGGGCGGGTTCAACATCTATCCATCGGATCTGGAAGCGGTAATGGCGCAGCACCCGGCGGTGGCGGATTGCGCGGTGATCGGCGTGTCATCCGAGGCATGGGGTGAGACGCCGGTAGGCTTCTACGTGCGACGCGATGGCGTAATCGAGGATGCCCCCGTGATCCTCGCCTGGGTGAACGGCCAGCTCGGCAAGACGCAACGCCTCTCCGCGCTCCATGTCGCCGACGAGCTACCCCGCAGCGCGATCGGCAAGGTGCTCAAGCGCGAACTTCGCGACAGGCTGGGAGCGGCCGCCGCATGACCAGTCTGAAACAGGCGATCGACGCGCTCGAGCCGATCGAGGGCGGCTGGCGCGGGACGGTGCCCGAGAACTGGTTGCAGGGCCGCACCGCTTATGGGGGCTTCTCCGCCGCACTCGCGCTGCATGCCGCGCAGAAATCGGACATCGATCTGCCGCCGCTCCGATCCGCGCAGGTGTCGTTTATCGGGCCCCTCTCCGGCGACATTGTGATCCGTGCCACCCTGTTGCGGCGCGGGCGCAACGCCGCGTTCGTCCAGGCGGATGTCGAGAGCGAGGCCGGGCTCGGGCTGCGCGCGACGTTCGTGTTCATGGGCGCGGTCGCGTCACGCGTGGATCACCAGACCGGCAGCGCGCCCGACTTTCCGATGCCGGAGCCCGATACGCGGACGTTTCGCGGGACCAGCGCGGTGGCGTTCTCACGGAACTTCGACCTGCTCGATCGTCGCGACGAGAGTGTCGGGCCGGCCGAATGGCTGCGCTGGGTGCGGCTGGCCGAGCGTGACGGGCTCGATCCGATGGTCGAGCTCGTCGCGGTCGCGGATTGCCTGCCGCCATCCGCGCTGAAACTGCTCGGCGGCCCCGCCCCGCTCAGTTCGATGACGTGGCTGCTCAACATTCTCGGTCCGCAGCCGGTGACGCGCGATGGCTGGTGGCTGCTCCGCGCGACCACCGATTACGTACGCGAGGGCAGTTCGAGCCAGCAGATGGCGATCTGGAACGCGGACGGCACACCGGTCGCCGAACAGATGCAGAGCGTCGCGATCTTCGCCTAGTCCGACTAGCACGCCCCTGACATATCTTGCGACACATTGGTGGACGGGCGGCAAAACCCTGCGACAACCGGGGTTTAGAACGACGGTCATTCGATGGGAATTCGTCCCACTCCGCTGGAGACCGACATGCGCAAGACCGTACTCACCCTGATGCTCGCCGCCAGCGCGATCACGTCCGCCGCTAGCGCGCAAACGCCTACCACTCCGCGACCGCCGATGCGCCAGGATGCGAACCAAGACGGCGTCGCCACCCGCGCGGAAGCGATCGCGCAGGCCGACGCCCGCTTCGCGCAGATGGATACCGACCATGACGGCCGGATCACCGCCGGCGAGATGCGCGCGTACCGCGAGGCGCTGCACGACCGGGTGGTGGCCAGCGGTCGCGACGTCCCCGTGCCGCCGCCGGGCGGTCGCAAGCATGACGGCACGGGTCGGCGGATGGATCCGAACGGCGACGGCAGCGTGACGCGCGAAGAGTTCGAGGCGCGCGCGCTCAAGCGGTTCGACCGGATGGATGCCAATCACGACGGCACGATGGACGCGACCGAGCGCGCCAACGCCGCCGAGATGCGCCACGTCGACCGGCGCGAACGCCGCAACGGCGTGACCCCGCCCGCGCCTGCTCAATAATTTGGAGGAGGGGAGCATCGGGCGTCGATGCTTCCCCTGGACAGCCGCCATGCTAGACACTGCCCCGATGGGAGATATGCCGCACCTGCTGCTCGTCGACGACGAGCGCTCGATCCGCGAGCCGCTGGCCGTGTACCTCACCAAGCAGGGGTTTCGCGTCACGCAGGCAGGCGACGCGGAGGCGGCGCGGACGCGGCTGACGGCGTATGCGATCGATCTCGTCATCCTCGACATCATGATGCCGGGCGAGGACGGGCTGTCGCTGTGCCGCCACATCGCCGCGACCAGCGACGTGCCGGTGATCCTGCTGACCGCGCGCGCGGAGGAGACCGACCGGATCGTCGGTCTCGAAATGGGCGCGGACGATTACGTCGTGAAGCCGTTCTCGCCGCGCGAACTCGCGACGCGCGTGAAGGTGATCTTGCGCCGCGCGACGGCGGGCGGATCGCGCCAGCATGCGCCGGAGAGCAGCTCCTACGGGTTCGCTGGCTGGGTGCTGAAATCGGGCGAGCGTGCGCTGATCGACCGCGAGGGCGTGTCGGTGCCGCTGTCGACCGGGGAGTACAACCTGCTGCTCGCGCTCGTCACGCGCCCGCGCCAGGTCCTGACCCGCGACCAGTTGCTCGACCTGACGCAGGGGCGCGAGGCGGCGGCGTTCGACCGCGCGATCGACAACCAGATCAGCCGGTTGCGCCGGAAGATCGAGGCGGATGCGAAGACGCCCGAGCTGATCAAGACGGTCTGGGGCGGCGGCTATACGCTGGCGGCCGAAGTCACCCGCCTGTGATCCGGTCCGTATGACGCGGTTCAAACCCTGGCCGCGCAGCCTCGCCGGCCAGATGGCGCTGCTAATCGCGCTCGCGCTGTTCGTCGCGCAGGTCATCAACTTCGGGCTGATCCTGCGCGATCGCATGGAGTTTCGTCTCGCGCAGGCGACACGTCCGGTGGCCACGCGGATCGCCGATGCGCTCGACCGGGAGGCGCATGCCGGACGGCCGCTGACTCCCGATCGCGGGAGAGTGCGCCGCGTCGCTGCGGATCCGATCCCGCAGGCCGCGTACGAACGTCACCCCGAAGTCGCGGTCGAACTGCGCCGCCAGCTTGCAGAGCAGGGCGTGCGGGTCGGCCGGATCGACACCGGCCTGCGTCCGCCGTCGGACCGCGACTATGACGACGACGACCGTCACGGTGCACGCAACCGCCGGGGCGATCGCGATGGCACCGCGCTGTTGATCGCGGTCGAACAGCCGGGGCGCGGCTGGCTGACGGTCACTGCGCCATGGCCGCAACCGGGGTCGCGCCTGCTGATCGCGTTGCTGACCCAGACCGCGATCCTCTACATCATCGTGCTGCTCCCCGTGCTCTGGATCGTTCGGCGGCTCTCGCGCCCCTTGCGCAACCTGCGCTTCGCGGCGGAACGCTTCCGGCCCGGCGAGCCCGGCACGCCGATGCCCGCCGAAGGCCCCGACGACGTCGCCGCGCTGATCACCGCCTTCAATGCACTGCGGCTGCGCGTGACGGGGATGCTCGACGAGAAGGACCGGATGCTCGGCGCGATCGGCCATGATCTGCGCACGCCGCTGGCGGCTTTGCGGGTCCGCATCGAATCGGTGGAGGACGATACCGACCGAGCACGGATGATCGATACGGTGGCGGAGATGAACCGGACGCTCGACGACATCCTGTCGCTGGCACGGCTCGGGCGGCCAAGCGAACCGCTGACCGACGTCGACCTTGCGGCGCTGGTCGATGCGGTGGTCGAGGATTTCCGCGATATCGGCAGCGATGTCAGCTTCGTCGAGACGGAGCGGTTGCGGATGCATCTGCGCCCCTCGCTGATCCGCCGCGCGGTCCGCAATCTGATCGAGAATGCGATCAAATACGGCGTGTCGGCGGAAGTGCGTGTCGAGGCGGGGGCGAAGACCGTGGCGATCGTCGTAGCGGACCAGGGCCCCGGTATCCCGGAGGATCGGATGGGCGACGTGTTCGACGCGTTTACGCGGTTGGAGAGTTCGCGGAACCGGGAAACCGGGGGGATTGGGTTGGGCTTGGCGCTGGCCCGCGCGATCGTGCGGGAGGCTGGTGGCGAGATCCGGCTGGTCAATCGCGCAGCTGGTGGGCTCGACGCAATCATCGAACTCCCGCGCTAGCTAAACTGCCCCCCCTCTCCCCTCCGGGAGAGGGTCGGGATGAGGGGCAGCCAAGCAGCGGTTCGCTTGGAACAGCCCCTCACCCCAGCCCTCTCCCCGAAAGGGAGAGGGAGCAGTAAGTTTAATCCTCGACGATCTGACTGTTCGTCCGCGTGTCCTTCATCCGCAGATACACGACCAGCGACACCGCGATCATCGCCGTCACATACCAGTAGAAGCCGCGTTCGAATCCCGCGCCCTTAAATTTCAGCGCGACGAATTCCGCGGTCCCGCCGAACAGCGTATTCGCCAGCGCATAGGGCAAGGCGACGCCCAGTGCGCGGATATGCGCCGGGAACAGCTCCGCCTTCACGACTGCGTTGATCGACGTGTAGCCCGTCACGATCACCAGCGCCGCCATCACCAGCAACCCGGCATAGATCGGGTTGGTCGCGGTCTCCAGCGCAGCGAAGATCGGATAGGTGAACAGCACGCCGGCAATACCGAACCCGACCATCAGCGGTTTCCGCCCGATCTTGTCCGAAAGCCCGCCCGCGATCGGCTGCAACAGCATGAACACGAACAGCGTCGCGGCGTTGATCTGGCTCGCCACTTCGCGGCTGAACCCGCTGGTGTTGACCAGGAACTTCTGCATGTAGATCGAGTAGGCGTAGAAGGCGAGCGTACCGCCCGCGGTCAGCAGCATCACCGTGATCGTCTCGCGCGGATGCTTGGTGATCAACTGGATGAAGCCCGACTTGGGCTTGCCGTCGCCCGCATCGGCCTTGGCATTCTCGAAGCTCTGCGTCTCGGCAAGGCCACGACGGATGTAGAACACGACCACGGCGAGCACCGCGCCGATCGCGAACGGGATGCGCCAGCCCCAGGAATCGAGCGCCGCCTCGCTCATCGTCGACTGCAGGATCAGCAGCACGCAGATCGCGAGCAGCTGGCCCGAGATCAGCGTGACGTACTGGAACGACGAGAAGAACCCGCGGCGGTTCTTGCCCGCCATCTCGGTCAGATACGTCGCCGACGCGCCGTATTCGCCACCGACCGACAGCCCCTGCATCAGCCGCGCGATCACCAGCATCGTCGGCGCGAAGACGCCGATCGTTTCATAGCCCGGCGTACACGCGATAATCAGCGAGCCGGCACACATCAGCGTGACCGACACCGTCAGCCCCGCCTTGCGTCCGTGCCGATCGGCGTAGATGCCCATGATCCACGCGCCGATCGGCCGCATCAGGAAGCCGACCGCGAAGACCGCCGCCGTGCTGAGCAACTGCGCGGTGCGATCGGTCGACGGGAAGAAATGCGGCGCGAAATACAATGTGAAGGCGGAATAGACGTACCAGTCGAACCATTCGACCAGGTTGCCGGTCGATCCACCGATGATCGCCTTGAGGCGCGTTTTCTGATCGGGTGCCATTACTTCGTCCCCTGCGGAGCTTGTGTCGGAAAGCCGCGCTTCTTGAGCAGCGCGTTCACGTCCGGATCACGTCCCCGGAACGCGCGATACGCCTCGGCGCGGTCGGTCTCGTTGCCGGTCGACAACAGGATCTTGGCGAACCTGTCCGCCGTCGGCTTGTCCCACGGGCTGCCCGCCTCTTCGAATGCCGCGAAGGTGTCGGCATCCATCGTCTCCGACCAGAGATAGCTGTAATAGCCCGCCGAATAGCTGTCCGACGCGAACAGGTGCTGGAACTGCGGCACGCGGTGACGCATCACCAGCTGCTTCGGCATGCCGATCTCGGCGAGCGTCGCGGCCTCGAACTTGTCGGGGTCGATGACGCCGTCGGGCACGGTATGGATCTTCATGTCGACGATCGCCGACGACAGGTATTCCGCGGTCTTGAAGCCTTCGTTGAACTTGCTCGACTGCTCGATCTTGTCGAGCAACGCCTGCGGCATCGCCGCCTTGGTCTGGTAATGCCGCGCGTATTTGTCGAGCACGTCGCGGGTCAGCAGCCAATGCTCGTTCACCTGGCTCGGATATTCGACGAAGTCGCGCGGCGTGCCGGCGAGCCCCGGATAATAGACGTTCTGGAGCATCGCGTGGATCGCGTGGCCGAACTCGTGGAACAGCGTCTGCGCATCGTCGAGGCTGATCAGGATCGGCTCGCCGGGCGCGCCCTTGGCGAAGTTGTTGTTGTTCGACGAGAGCACCAGCTGCGCCGGCGCTAGGCCCCGCTGCCCACGATACGTGTTCGCCCAAGCCCCCGATCGCTTGCCGGTCCGCGCGAAATCGTCGCGGTAGAACAGCCCGACGTCCTTGCCGTTCTTGTCGGTGACGCTCCACACGCGCATGTTCGGCTCGAACACCGGAACGGTGCCGGTGATCTCCTTGAAGTCCAGCCCGTACAGCCGGTTGGCGGCGTAGAGCGAACCCTGGATGATGTTGCCGAGCTCGAAATACGGCTTCAGCTGCGCCTGATCCAGGTCGTACCGGGCTTTGCGCACCTTCTCCTGGTAGAAGCGGTAATCCCATGGCTCGATCGTCAGCGAGGTGCCGGCGACCTTCTGCATGTCCGCGACTTCCTCGGCTACGCGTGCCTTCGCGGCGGGCCAGACCCGCATCATCAGGTCCATCGCCGCGGCGGGCGTCTTCGCCATCGTGTCCTGCATTCGCCAGTCGGCATGCGTCTTGAACCCGAGCAGGTGCGCGCGGTCGGCACGCAGCTTCACGATCTGCGCGATCGTCGCGTTGGTGTCGTTCGCATCGCCATTGTCGCCGCGATTGACGAACGCGCGCCACACCTTCTCGCGGAGTGCACGGTCGGTCGCGTAGGTCAGCACGGGATCGACCGCGGACCGCGTATTGACGATCGCGAAGCCCGGCAGCTTCCGCTCGGTCGCAGCGGCCTTGGCCACCGCCTTCACGCTGTCGGGCAAGCCGGCGAGTTGTGCCTCGTCGGTGACCGAGATGGCCTTGCTCTCGTCGGCGAGCAGCTTCTCGCCGAAGGTCGAGAACGCAGTCGCAAGCTGCTGATTATACTGCGAAAGCTGCGCCTTCTGCGCGTCGGTCAGCTTGGCGCCCTGGCGTACATAGCTATCGTAGATCCGCGTCACGAGGCGGATCTGCTGCGCATTCAACCCGCTCGAATTGCGGCCTGCGTAGATCGCCTGGATCCGCGCGAACAGCGGCTTGTCGAACGTGATCGCATCCGACGCCGCGGAGAATTTGGGCGACCATTCGCGATCGAGCTTCTGATAGGCCGGCGTGTTCATGTTGCCGGTCATCACGCCAAACAGCGTCATCACCTGGCCGTAGCGCTTGCCGGCCAACTGCATCGGCACGATCGTGTTGGCGAAGGTCGGCTTGGCGGGATTGTCGGCGATTCTGCGGTACTCCGCGGTCCGCTCGGCCAGCGTCGTCTCGAACGCCTGCGGGAACAGCTCGGGGCGAACCTTGTCCCACGGCGGCACTCCGCCCAGCGGACCGGTCCAGTCGGCCAGCAACGGGTTCGCGGCGGGTGTCGTGGACGTCGCACCAGTCTGCGCGACGATCGACGTAGACGCCATTAACGCAACGGCGCTGGCGGCGAGGTATAGAAACTGCACATGGATCTCCCGGTCAATGTCCCGGGTAGCATAGTGATAAAGTCAGACGGAGGAACCCGTGCGGGTCATTTGGCCCCTGCCCGCTCCTTTCGAGCAGGCGCGCCGCCTACTCCAGCGGCAGTTCGTCGGTCGACTGCATGGCCGCGCGCTCCGCGGCCACGATCAGTCTGCGACCGGTCTCCGCCGCGGCCTCCGGAGTCATCGCGATGGCGAGTCCGTCGGGCCCATCGAGCGTGACCACGCCATTCTCCGCCGACGCTACGCCCGCGATGGTTTCGGGCTTCAACATGGCTACGCTCCCGGTTCACGGCTCCGTCGGCGTACTGCCCATCGCAGTCAGGCGCCTCTGGAACCGTACAGATATTGTGGTTCGAACTCAGCAACGGCTGCAAGTGCTTTACGATCCAGGATATTTACTTCGCCTGCCTTGAACGTCAGCAGATTCTTCTCGCGCAGCGCTCGCAGCACGCGGTTGACGTGCACCCCGGTCAGCCCGCTCGCCTCGGCCAGATCGGGCTGCGTCATCGGCAGCATATAGCGCCCCTCCGCCGCCATCCCGACCATCTCCAGCCGCGCGTTCAGTTCGCAGAATAGATGTGCGACCCGGCCTTCCGCGCCGAGCCGCCCCAGCCGGAAGATCCACTCGCGGTGCATAGCCGCATCGAGCAGCGTGCTGAACCACAGCTTCTGCGTCAGGTGCGGATAGCGCTCGGTGATCGACTGCAACGTACGATGTTCGAAGCACGCGATCTTGACCGGCCCGAGCGTGGCGATGTCGTGATCGAGCCGCTTCATCGGAAAAGCATGGAGATCGACGAAATCACCCGGCACGTGCACCGCGACGAGCTGACGCTGGCCTTCGCGGTCGTCCATGTAGCGGCAGACGAACCCCTCGACGAGCAGCGTGCTCGTCTCGATCAGGTCGCCGGCGCGCACGATCTGCTTGCGCGCAGCGACATGCCGGACGGATTGAACGCCGTCCTCCAGCACCTGCTTTTCTTCGTTGCTCAACTCATGGCGACCACGGCCCATGAGGAATTTTTCCGAGATCATCGACACCCCTTCATCAACCGGCCTCGTACCGCCCTTGGCGATAGAAGAACAGATCGGGATTCGTACTGATCAATATCAAAGGTTATGTCGGGCGCGAAACATTGCCGCGGTTCGCGGGTTCCTCCCCGACCATGTATCAGCCAATCTTCCAGAACGACCACCCGCTCGCGCGCAAGTTCATCGAGACCGTGCGGGCGCCGCAATTCCCCTGCGTCGGCGCAAAATCGGCGCTCGCCAAGGGACAGATGGACATTCTCGTCGCCCGCGACGTGCGATCCGCTTGGGATGACATGAGAATTTCTCCCGCACTCGGCGAGACCGTCCGCAAATACCGTGAGGATCGCGCGATCTTCCGGACGCTAATCATAGTGTTCGAAGCGCCTGCTTTGCTGTCGGAAGAGGAGTTCGAGGCACATCTTTGGGCCCGCGCTCAGTCACTTAGCGACAAGGACGAATGGCTCGGCTACCGCCCCGACCCGTCGGTCAGCAGCGATCCCGACGATCCGCATTTCTCGTTGAGCTTTGCGGGCGAGGCATTCTTCGTCGTCGGCCTTCATCCCAATGCGAGCCGTCCGGCGCGAAAGTTCGAATCGCCGGCGATGGTGTTCAACCTGCACGACCAGTTCGAAGTGCTGCGCGACCAGCAGCGCTACGACAAGTTGCGGTCGTCGATCCTCGCGCGCGACCTCGAATATGCCGGCTCGATGAACCCGATGCTGGCGCGCCACGGCGAGTCGAGCGAAGCGCGACAATATAGCGGGCGCGTCGTCGACGAATCCTGGAAATGCCCTTTCAAGCGAGGCGAAGCCCGTGGCTAACATCAAGACGATCCCGCCGCGTTCGGGGGCCGGTTTCACGCTCGACAAGGGGCAGACGCTCACCGTGATCGATCCGGAAGGCCGCCAAGTATCGGACTTACTCGCCTATAACCGTGCCGACATTCGCGAGGCGATCTCGTCCGGGCGAACGCTCGATTATGCGAGTCGGCTGTACCTGACGACGGGCGACCTGCTCTATTCGAACCGCAGCAACGTGATGCTGGAGATCGTCTCGGACGATGTCGGACGGCATGATTTCCTGCTGACGCCGTGTTCGAAGGAAACGTTCTCGATCATTTATGGCGACACCGACCCGCATCGCGGCTGCTTCGGCAATCTCGCCGAGGCACTCGCGCCTTGGGACATCGAGCCGGACCAGATCCCGGTCGCGTTCAACTGCTTCATGAACGTGCCGATCAATGGCGAAACGGGCACGTTCACGGTTGAACCGCCGCTGAGCAAGGCCGGCGACACGATCGTCTTCCGCGCTGCGATGGACCTCGTCATCGGCATGACCGCGTGTTCGGCGCTGCAATCCAATGGCGGCAGCTTCAAGCCGATCCAGTACCGGATCGACTGAACGGACTGGCTAACGGCGCTGGTAGAAGATGTGCGACTCGACGGTCGCCACCTTGACGAGCGAACTGCGCCAGTACGGCACTAGCCAGTCGGTATGGTAATGCGTCGCGCGGCCGACCGGTGCATAGACATAGCCGTTCATCGCCCGCCGTGCCGCGTGTCGCGCCTGCTCCCAGCCCTCATGCTCGGGCCGTCGTGTCTGCGATCCGTCGCAGGTGAACGAGAACTGGCACCCGGTCTTGCGGTTCGCACCTTGATAGACGACCCCGCAGACCGTCTTGGGGAAGCCACGCGCGCCGACCCGGTTGAGCACGACCTGGATGACCGCGCGCTGTCCGTCGCGATCGGTACCGGCTTCATAGAGCGCGACGGTGGCGAGGCATTCGGTCGCCTGGAGGCGCGCCGCAGGACCACCGCGAAACCGGAACGGCTCCGCGCGCTTGCGTTTGTCGGCAACGATCGGGACCAGCGCATTGGACGCGCGCGCCTGCGCCATCGTCAGCCGGGGCTTGCGGTGATCCGTGGTGGTTTCGGTCGGCCAGGGCAGATCGGTCAGCGACCCGAAGATCGCCGCGAACGCGACCACTGCGCCGAGCAGGAGAAGCCAATGCTCCGACGATGGCCTAAGCCCGGATCGATTGCGCCGCCGCGATGAGACATATCGGGCCGGTCGCTTCGCCATCCCGCGTCCTTACCGGCGAAATTTTCGCAAGGAAACGATCACCGTGTTGCTCGCCCCGAGGGTCGACGCGTGATCGCTGGAAAGAGATGGTGCCCCTGGCCGGAATCGAACCAGCATGCCTTGCGGCAACCGATTTTGAGTCGGTCGCGTCTACCAATTTCGCCACAGGGGCAGCGGCGGGTTGGCTAGACGAAGCTTTCGTCCGCCGCAAGCAGGTTTAGTTGCGCCTTTAATTGCGGGGCGGCTGGCGGCGGTAGCTTAGCGCTTCGGCAATGTGGATACGACCGACGGTATCGCTGCCCGCGAGATCGGCGATGGTGCGGGCGACGCGGAGGATGCGCGTGTAGCCGCGCGCGGTCAGGCGCATCGCTTCGGCGGCTTGGGCCAGCAGCTTGCGGCCGGGTTCGTCGGGCGTGGCGACGGCGTCGAGCAGCGCGCCATCCGCCTCTGCGTTCGTGCGTACCGGGTGGTCGCGGTATCGCTCGGTCTGGATCGCCCGGGCGGCTGAAACGCGAGCGGAAACCTCGGCCGAGCCCTCGGTCGGCGGCGGGAGAATCAGGTCGGCGGCGCTGACCGCCTGGACGTCGATGTGCAGGTCGATTCGGTCCAGCAACGGGCCGGACACCTTCGCCTGATAGTCCGCTGCGCATTTCGGGGCTCGCGCGCAGGCCAGGCTCGCGTCGCCGAGGTGGCCGCACCGACACGGGTTCATCGCGGCGATCAACTGTACCCGCGCAGGAAAGGTGACGTGCGCGTTGGCACGGGCGACACTTACCGTGCCCGTCTCCAGCGGTTGGCGCAACGAATCGAGGACGGCGCGCTGGAACTCCGGGAGTTCGTCGAGGAAGAGCACGCCAAGATGCGCGAGGCTGACCTCCCCCGGCTTCACCTTCAGCCCGCCCCCGGTAAGTGCCGCCATAGACGCAGAATGGTGTGGAGCACGAAACGGACGCGTGCGGGTCAGGCGCCCGCCGGTCAGCGTGCCGGCCACCGATTGGACCATCGACACTTCGAGTGCTTCGGCGGGGTCGAGCGGTGGCAGGATGCCGGGCAGGCACGAAGCCATCAGCGACTTGCCCGAGCCAGGGGGCCCAACCATCAGCAGATTATGCGATCCGGCAGCAGCGATCTCCAGCGCGCGCTTCGCGGTTTCCTGCCCCTTCACCTGCCGCAGGTCCGGACCGTGATCAGCGTGCTCGGCGATGCCGGGCTTGGGTGGGCTGAGCAGGCCGTGGCCCTTGAAGTGATTGAGCAATGACAGCAGGTCGGGTGCGGCGATAACCTCGATCTCGCCCGCCCATGCCGCTTCCGACCCTTGCGCGGCGGGGCAGACCAACCCCTTCCCCACTTCCGACGCATGGAGTGCCGCCAGCAACACGCCCGGCGATGCGGTGATCCGTGCATCGAGGCCAAGCTCGCCGACGATCACATAATCCGCCAGCGCTTCGGCATCGACCACGCCCATCGCCGCGAGCAATGCCAGCGCGATAGGAAGATCGAAATGCGATCCTTCTTTCGGAAGATCGGCGGGCGACAGGTTCACTGCGATGCGTTTCGGCGGCAGCGACAGCCCCATCCCGGCGATCGCTCCACGCACGCGTTCGCGACTTTCGCCGACCGCCTTGTCGGCTAAGCCCACGACGTTGAACGCAGGAAGTCCTGGGATCAGTTGGACTTGCACCTCGACGGCGCGTGCCTCCAGCCCGAGATACGCCACCGTCGCTACGATCGCCGCCATGCCCGCTCCCCCGCGACACGACGTCACGCCTTATTCATACCCGATTTGCCATGTCTGCAAGTAAGGGGTCTGCAAGAACGCACGGCCCGGAACTCTCCGATCGCGCCGTCTTGTGAACCTAATACACCGGACCCACATGCCTTCCGTGAAAGCAGTCCGCTCCCCCGTCCTCCGCTTCAGCCAGTTGGTGCTCGGGATAGTGTTGATCCTGAGCGCACCCTTGCTCGCGCCTCTGCCGGGGCCTGCGGGTATTTTCCTGTTCGCGGGCGGCATGGTTCTCGTCCTGCGCAATTCGCGCTGGGCGCGACTCAAATGGGCGCGGCTGAAGCGACGTTGGCCACGGACCGGGCAGTTCGTCGATCGAATGATGCGGCGGCAGAGCGCGATGCGACGGCACGAGCGTGCCAAGGCTGCCAAAAACACGACCGTTACGACGGGTGCGAATTGACTTACCGCAGCCCTTTCCGTAAGCGCCCAGCCATCAAGGCCGTCCCCGTGGCGGCCGTTTTCTATTTGATGACCTAGGGAATGACCAATGAAGCGGACCTTTCAGCCGAGCAACCTGGTACGCGCACGCCGTCACGGCTTCCGCGCACGGATGGCGACGGTCGGCGGCCGGGCAGTGATCCACGCACGCCGCGCCCGCGGTCGCAAGAAGCTGTCGGCCTAACTATCCTCGACAAGCGCCGCGATTTTCTCGCGGCGAATGCGGGGAAGCGCGCACCGATGCCGGGATTCGTCCTGCTCATGCGCCCCCGCGATGACGGTGACGAGACGATGCGAATCGGCTTCACCGTCACCAAGAAGATCGGCAACGCCGTCGTCCGGAACCGCATGAAACGGCGGTTGCGGGCGTTGGCGCGCGAGCTGTTGGCGGAACGCGGCGTGGCGGGCGCCGATCATGTGTTGATCGGTCGTAACGGCGGGGTCGAGCGGGATTACGCGCTGTTGCGGACCGAGCTTGGCAAGGCGTTCCGCAAGGTGACGCCTCAGTCGACTTCCGACACCACCCCGGCGAACTCTCCCAGCCATGCGAAGGCTGCCACCCCGGCGAAGGCCGGGGCCCAATTGGGAAAGCGGCCTTGATGAAGCGCTGTGGCTTGTTACCGACGCTCCCCAATTGGGCTCCGGCCTTCGCCGGGGTGGTCGATCTTAGTCGGTACGCCTCTCGCCGCTTCTTGTTCTCCCACGAAGGCGGGAGCCCAGTCTGGGTCCCCGCTTTCGCGGGGAAACACTCTTACGGCGTGGGCGGACGTCGGTTTTGACATGCTAGCCCGCCTGCTCATCCTCATCGCACGCGGCTGGCAACTCGGGCCCTCGCTCGTCCTGCCGTCGAGTTGCCGCTACGATCCTTCGTGTTCCGCCTATGCAATCGAGGCCGTTGGGCGCTATGGCGCGCTCAAGGGGGGCTGGTTGGCGGCGAAGCGTATTGCGCGGTGCCATCCGTGGGGCGGGTACGGCCCCGATCCGGTCCCTGATATCGACAAGAAACTGAAAGACGCCGCCCTGTGAAAGACGACAAGCAGAATTTCGTGCTGTTCGCGGTGATCGCGGCGCTGATCCTGTTCGGATGGCCGCTGATCCAGGGCAAGTTCTTCCCGACCGCGAATCCGCCGGTCACGCGGATCGAGGGCGGCAAGACCAAGGCCGTCGCAAACCCCGCAGCCGATCCCGCCGCGGACGGTGCCGCCGCGATCGGCGATCGCAACGCGGTGATCGCTAGCACCCCGCGCATCCGCATCGAGACCCCCCGTGTTTCCGGTTCGATCAACCTGAAGGGCGCACGGATCGACGATCTCGTGCTCAAGGGCTATGACGAGACCGTCGCGAAGAACTCGCCGCCGATCCGCCTGCTCTCGCCCGCCGGCGCACCCGACGCGTATTTCGCGAGCTTCGGCTGGCGTGCGCAGGGCCTGGCCCCGCCCGCCGCCGACGCCGTCTGGACGCCTTCGGGCGCGACCACGCTGACGCCGACCACACCGGTCACGCTCGACGCGACCAACGCGACCGGGCAGCGCTTCCGCATCCAGATCGCGGTCGACCAGGACTACATGTTCACGGTCCGCCAGACCGTCCTCAACGCCGGCACCGCGCCCGTACCCGTCGCGACCTACGGCCTCGTCAACCGCGTCGGCATCTCGAAGGATCCGTCGTCGATGACGATCCATGTCGGGCCGATGTCGGTCGACAATGGCGGCGCGCATTACCGTCCGAACTACAAGGACATCGACGAAGCCGCGCAGAAGTTCACCACGACCGGCGGCTGGCTCGGCTTCACCGACAAATACTGGCTGACCGCGCTCGTCCCCGACCAGGGCCAGGCGTTCGACGGCCAGTTCCGCGCGGGCGCCAACAAGGCGTACCAGGCAGACTACGCGCTCCAGCCCAAGCAGGTCGCGCCGGGCCAGGCGATCACCCAGACGTCGCGTTTCTTCGCTGGCGCCAAGGAAGTCCGCCTGCTCGACCGCTACACCGATCAGCAGGGCGTGGCCAAGCTCGACTACGCGATCGACTGGGGCTGGTTCCGCATCGTCGAAAAGCCGATCTTCTACTATCTCGACTGGCTGTTCCGCATGGTCGGCAACTTCGGCGTCGCGATCATCTTGCTGACCGTGACGATCCGCGGCCTGCTGTTCCCGATCGCGCAGCGCCAGTTCAAGTCGATGGCCGCGATGCGCGCGGTCCAGCCGAAGATGAAGGCGATCCAGGAGAAGCATAAGGACGACAAGGTCCGCATGCAGCAGGAGGTCATGGCGCTCTACAAGACCGAGGGCGTCAACCCGCTCGCCGGTTGCGCACCGACGCTGCTCCAGATCCCGATCATGTATGCGCTGTACAAGGTGCTGATGCTGACGATCGAGATGCGTCACCAGCCGTTCGTCGCGTGGATTAAGGATCTGTCCGCGCCCGATCCGCTGACGCCGCTCAACCTGTTCGGCCTGCTGCCGTTCACGCCGCCGCACATGATCGCGATCGGTATCGTGCCGATCATCCTGGGCATCAGCATGTACTTCCAGTTCAAGCTGAACCCGACGCCGATGGACGACACGCAGAAGCAGGTCTTCAAGCTGCTGCCATGGGTGCTGATGTTCGTGATGGCGCCGTTCGCGGTCGGCCTCCAGGTGTACTGGATCACGTCGAACTGCCTGACCATCATCCAGCAGAAGCTGTTGTACGCCCGCCATCCGGGCCTGAAAGTGCCGGTGACCAAGTGAACGACGTCCCTAATTTAGGTCCGGATCTTGAGCAGACCGACGCGCCGTTCACCCCCGAGATGCTGGAGCATGCGCGGAAACTGTTCGCGGGGCATGTCGGCTTCCTGAAGTCGGCGCCAACGCTCGAATTCCTGCCCGACGCGTCGGTGCCGGAAGTGGCGTTCGCCGGTCGCTCGAACGTCGGCAAGTCGTCGCTGTTGAACGCGCTCACCGGGCGCAACTCGATGGCGCGCACGTCGAACACGCCGGGCCGCACGCAGGAGCTGAACTTCTTCGACGTCGGCGCCCCTCTCGCGTTCCGGCTGGTCGACATGCCGGGCTACGGGTTCGCCAAGGCGCCCAAGGACGTCGTCAAGAAATGGCGCTTCCTGATCAACGACTTCCTGCGCGGGCGTGACGTTCTCAAGCGGGCACTCGTGCTGATCGACTCGCGCCACGGCATCAAGGACGTCGACCGCGAGATCCTCGAGATGCTCGACAAGGCCGCGGTCAGCTACCGCATGGTCCTGACTAAGGCGGACAAGATCAAGGCGTCCGAACTGGTCGAGGTCACCGAGCGCACGGCGATCGAGGCGCGCAAGCGTCCGGCCGCGCATCCCGACATCCTCGTGACCTCGAGCGAATACGGCATGGGCATTCCCGAACTCCGCGCGGCGGTGGTCGAAGCGGTCAGCTGAACGAACCGGTATCGGGCGGCATCATGCGCTCGATCAGGCACCCGCGCGAAATCCATCGACATCGGACCGACCCGTTGTTTCCGGCTGACACCGCGGTCCGAATTTCATAGCCTCGCCCCAACGGGGAGAGTGATCGATGCAGATGCGTTTCGGGACGATGCTGGCGGCGGTGGCGCTACTGTCGGGGTGTGGCGGTAGCGATAGCGGGTCGAGCACGACCGGCGGTGGTACGACGGTCACCCCTACCCCGACCGCCAGCACGGGATGCTCGCTTCGCGAGCGCCAGGATTGGGCCGCAGCGCAGTTGCGCGAATGGTATCTGTTCCCGGACACGCTTCCCGCCGCGCTGAGCCCGGCGGCCTACACCACGGTCGACGACTATATCGATGCGCTGACGGCGACCGCGCGGGCACAGCGCAAGGACCGGTATTTCACCTATCTGACGTCGATCAAGGAAGAGAACGCGTATAACAATTCGGGTGCGACCGCGGGCTTCGGTCTGCGGTTCGCGCTGGATCAGACTGGCCAGCGGCTGTTTGCCGCAGAAGCGTTCGAAGGTGCCCCCGGTCTTGCCGCCGGGATCGACCGCGGTACGGAAATCATCGCGATCGGCACCTCGTCCGGCAGCTTGCGAACCGTGAGCGCGATCGTCGCCGCAGAGGGTACCGCAGGATTGTCCACGGCGCTTGGCCCCGACACGGCCGGCACGTCGCGGGCTTTTCGCGTCAACGATGCGGCGGGCTCGCGCGTCGTCACGGTCGCCAAGACCGACTTCGCGCTGTTGCCGGTTTCGAGCCGCTATGGCGCCAAGATCATCGACGATGGCGGACGCCGCGTCGGCTATCTGAACCTGCGGACGTTCATTCGGACTGCCTATGCACCGCTGAAGGCCGCGTTTGCCGATTTCCGGGCGAAAGGCGTGACGCAGGTCATCGTCGATCTACGCTACAATGGTGGCGGCCTGATCGAGACCGCCGAGTATCTCGGCGACCTACTCGGCGGTGCCCGGTCGACGTCCGAGGTGTTCGACTACGTCACGTTCCGCACCGAAAAGGCCGCGAACAACCTGACGCGGTTCTTTGCACCCCAGCCCGAATCGATCGCGCCGACGCGAATCGCATTCATCGGTACGGGCGGCACCGCGTCCGCGAGCGAACTCGTCATCAACGCGTTCACGCCGTACCTGCATACCAACGCCGGGCTGATCGGCACCAACACATACGGCAAGCCGGTCGGCCAGATCGCACTCGACAGGGAATCCTGCGACGATCGTCTGCGCGTGATCGCACTGGCGACGCAGAATGCCGCACGCCAGGGCGATTACTATGACGGGCTGGCGACCAAGGTCGAGGCGTCGTGCCAGGCGTCGGACGATATCGGCTACCAGCTCGGCGATCCGCTCGAGTCCTCGACGCGTCAGGCGCTGAACTTCCTCGCCGGGCGCAGTTGTACGCCGATCACCGGCGACGCCAGCGCGCGCGCGTTGCGTACCTCCGACACGCGACGCGACCTGCTGATGCCCGATCGTCCCGGCACGGCGCAGCGCGAGGTCCCCGGCCTGTTCTGATACGCTCCTCTCTGGCCCCATCAGCGAGCGGGACGATTGCCTCTTGTCGCCCCCTCGCCTAGCACCGCGCGCATGAAACTGATCATCGGCAACAAGGCCTATTCCTCCTGGTCGCTGCGCGGCTGGCTCGCGTGCAAGCAGTCGGGGCTGCCGTTCGAAGAAGTCGTCGTGCCGATGTACGACGCCGACTGGGAAAAGCGCCGCTCGGGCGACGAATTCGCGCCATCGTCTGGCAAGGTCCCGATCCTGTGGGACGGCGACGCGGTGGTCTGGGACAGTCTCGCGATCGTCGACTACCTCGCCGACAAGGTCGGACGCGACCGCTTCTGGCCCGAGGACAACGCAGCGCGCGCGATGGCACGGTCGATGGCGGCCGAAATGCATTCGAGCTTCGCCGCGCTGCGGCGCAAACACAGCATGAACGTGCGCCAGGTCTTCCCGGCGCGCACGCCGGACGACGACGTGCTCGTCGAGCTGCAGCGCGTCATGGAGATCTGGGCCCAGGCGCGCGCACGATTCGGTGGAGACGGCGATTTCCTGTTCGGCCAGTTCGGCGCGGCGGACATCATGTTCGCGCCGCTCGTCACGCGGATCGTCACGTACCAGCTGCCGATCGCGCGTTTTGCGGCAGGCTACATGCAGGCGATGTTCGAACATCCGTTCATGCAGGACTGGATCGCCGCCGCGCAGGAAGAGGAATGGGTCCTCGAACAATTCGAGCAGCCGGTGCCGACGCCTGCATGAGCGCGCCGATCGATCCGGTCGCGCTGACCCAGGCGTTGCTCCGCGCGGATAGCGTCACGCCCGCGCGCGGTACGGTATTCGATATCCTGGAGTCGGCGCTCGCCCCGCTTGGCTTTGCGGTCGATCGGTTCGTCGTCGGCGAGGCGCCCGACGGCCCGGTCGAGAATCTGCTCGCCGTATGCGGCGATGGACCGCGACATCTGGCGTTTGCCGGCCATGTCGACGTCGTCCCCCCCGGCGAAGGCTGGACCGGCTCGCCCTGGTCCGGCGAGGTCCGCGACGGATTGCTCTACGGACGCGGCGCGGTCGACATGAAGGGCGCGGTCGCCGCCTTCGTCGCAGCCGCAAGCCGCAGCGATGCCGGGACGTTATCGCTCATTATCACCGGCGACGAAGAAGGCCCCGCAACCTACGGCACCGTCGCGCTGATGGAGCGGATGGCCGCGCGTGGGATCGTTCCCGACCTGTGCCTGGTCGGCGAACCCACCTCGACCGCGCGGCTCGGCGACATGATGAAGATCGGACGGCGCGGCTCGGTCAACATCTGGATCGACGTGCCGGGGCGCCAGGGTCACGTCGCCTATCCGCATCTCGCCGACAATCCGATCCCGCGCCTGATCGCGATCCTCGCCGAGATCGAGACCGTGGTACTCGACGAGGGGACTGACTGGTTCCAGCCGTCGAACATCGAAGTCACCGACATCGCGGTCGGCAATCCCGCACACAACGTCATCCCCGCCAAGGCCTCGGCACGCCTCAGCGTCCGGTTCAACGACCAACACCGCGGGACGGACCTGATCGAGCATATCCGCGCGATCGCCGAGCGTCATGCGCCGGGCGCGGTCGTGAAGGGCAAGGTATCGGGCGAAGCGTTTCTTACCGAGCCGGGTGCGTTCTCGACGCTATTGTCGGCCGCGATCGTCGGCGCCACCGGAGTCACCCCGGAACTGTCGACGACCGGGGGAACCTCCGATGCGCGCTTCCTGTCGAAACTCTGCCCAGTGGTCGAGTTCGGCCTGATCAACGCAACCATGCACAAGGTCGATGAGGCGGTCGCGGTGGCTGACCTGCTGACGCTGACGGATATCTACGAAGACGTGATCGCGCGCGCACTCGGCTGAGCCTTCTTTCCTCCTCTGCCGGAGGAGGAAAAATCAAAACCTAGCTAGTCCCGTCCGCGCCTAAGGACGATGTACAGCGCACCCTGCCCGCCGTGCCTCGGATGCGCGCCACGGACCGCCGCGATCGAATCGGCATGCCGCGAGCCCGCCAGCCAGTCCGCCACTGCCGACCGGATCGCGCCACGTGCGTGCGGGCGTTCGCTTTCCGGCCGCGGCGGCTTGCCCGTCACCAGCAGCAGCACACGGTCCCCTCGCGCGATCGCCCGCCCGAGCCCGACGTCGAGCAACGCATGCGCCGATGCCAGCGTATGCCCGTGCAGATCGATCGAGCTGTCGGGACTGACCACGCCGCGCGTCAGCCTCTTGTCCCAGCCGCCGTCGAGCGTGTTGGCCGTGATCGGCTTGGCGACCGGCCGCGACACCACCGTCGGTTTCGCGCTCGGCCGGCTGGCGAAGGGCGTGACGACCGTGCGGATCAACGGCTTCACCTTGCCCATCGGCGCGGGCGGAGGCGGTATGACCTTACCGTTTGGCCCGATAAGCGGCTTGGGCGGGGGCGGTAGCGGCGGCGCCCGGTCCGGGATGCGAACCGCGACCACGCGCATCGGCCGGACGCTCGCCATGACGCGCGCCCAGAGTTGCGCCTCCTCGGGAGTGAGGGGGTCAGGGTTGAGGGATCGGCCCGCCATCTTGCGCCCCATCTATCTGACCGTTGACCCGCTGGCCGTTCAGACGCTGAACCGTGCCGATTGGCAGGAACAGGAACGCGGTGCCACGCCCGGCCATTCCGCCTGCGGTCGACTCTGCCGCAGGGCCGGCGCCCCAGAACGTATCGAACCGATTGCTGCCCTTGATCGCGCCGCCGGTATCCTGCGCGATCCACAAGCCACTCGCGTCCTGCCGATCGAGCGACAGGAACACGGGCGCGCCAAGCGGCACGAACTTGACGTCCGCCGCGGCGCTCACCTGACCGGTGACCGGAAGGCCGAGTGCCCCCAGCGGCGCGCCCTCGAGTTCGCGGAAGAACACGAAGCTCTTGTTCTCGCGCATGATCGCCTGCCCTTCGGCCGGGTGCGCATGGAGCCACGCGACGATACCCTGCATCGAGGTCTGTCCGGGCTGGAGCAGGCCCCGCGACTTCATCAGCGCGCCGATGCCGGTATAATCGCGCCCGTTCTGGGTAGCATAGCCGACGCGCAGGATCTCGCCGTCGGGCAGTCGCAACCGCCCCGACCCCTGGATCTGGAGGAAGAACAGCTCGATCGGGTCGCGCGCCCAGGCGAGGATCGGCGCCCGTCCCGATATCGCACCCTGCTCGATCGCGGTCCGATCGTAATAGGGCACCAAGTTGCTGCGATCGACGCGACCGCGAACCTTCTTGCCCTTCAGCGCGGTCGAGAACGCACCGAGATCGACATCGATCAGGTCGTTCGGGCGGCCATAGATCGGCGCATAACCGTCGCGCCGTTCCAGCGAACCGGCGATCTCCGGCTCGAAATAGCCCGTCGCGAACGCCTTGCCGTCGCCGACCTGCGCCGCCTCGAACCATTGCGCGAAGAAATTGCGTGCCCCGCCGCGTGGCACCGAAACCGCGGCGGCACAGGCCGGCTGCCAGTCGGCGCCGCGGGTGAGACCCGACGCGTCGTTACGCCGAACGAGCGACGGGCAACTCGTCACGAAGGCCGCCAGCGCGGACTGCGCCTGAGCGTCGTCGATCGGCAAGCTGGCAACCACCGGGCCGGCAACGACGCCTGCGGTTGCCGCATTCGTCGGCGTTACGGGGGCGATGACTGGAATCGGCAAGACCGGCACCGCACCGACGATGCGCGCCGGCATCTGAATGCCGCGGATGTTCGGGGATGCGCCGGTGTCGCGCGAGGGATGAACGCGTACGGGCTCACGCGCGGGTTCGCGATCGGATCCCCGGTTATCGTCGACCGGCACCGGCCCCGATCGCGGTGGCGCGACACCGCCGACGCACGCGCTCAGCAAAATCGACAGCGCCAGCGCGCTGGCCCCGGCCCCGGCCCCGGCCCCCTTGGATCGCACGATCACGCCTCGTCGGTGTCGGCGAGCTTCCAGTTCGGATCGCTGCTTTTCAGCGTCCGTGCGAATGTCCAGACGTCATGCGTCTCGACGGCGTCGGTCAATGACCCGGCCAGCACGACGCCGTCGCCATCGCGCGTCACTGCGGCGATGTCTGCATCGAACCTGACGGTGATCCGTGCATCGCGACCCGACACGCTCGCATCGGAAATGACCGCGCGCTCGATCGACACGAGACGGTTGTCCAGAACCTCACCAGCCGCAACCCGCGCCGCGATCGCTTCGCCAAACGCTGCACGAACGTCGTCTTCCGCAAGATAGCCGAGCTGTTCCTCGTCGCCCTTCCAGAACGCCTCCAAGACCATGCGGTAGGCCGCCTGCGCACCTTCGAGGAACTGGTTGACGTCGAACCCGGATTCGGCGGCGACGATCGAACGCAGGCCGGCTTCGGCGCGCGGCTCGATGTTGCGGCTAGCGATCTCGCGCGGCTCGGGCGTGGTAGCGTCAACCGTTCGCGGAACGGCGGCGATCGCGGGGCGGTCCTCGGCTGCCCGCGGCAGGGGCTGTTCATGCCCCGTTCGCTTGCCGAGCACGCTGTAGAGTCGCATCGCCAAGAAGCCTGCAACCATCGCGAGAAGAACTACGTAAAACAACCGTGCCTCCGATCTTCGGGCTAACATAGGCCAAAGCTGCGTTTATTCAAACCCGGGGCCGTTGAAACGCCCCGTCGGCACTGCTACTCGCAGCGCCCTGACCGATATGAACGCGCAAGCGTGCCGCTTCGGTCCCATTTCCGCGCTTATCTTCTAAGGACACGACGAATGGATGATCAGGACAACGGCTTCACCACGCCAGACCAGGCTCTGGCGAACGGTGAAGACACGATCCCCGCTGCCGGGCTGATCTCGCAATACGTCAAGGACCTGTCGTTCGAGAACCCCAATGCCCCCGCCGTCTACCAGAACCAGACGCCCCCGGCGATCGACGTTCAGTTCAACATCGGCGCGGCGCAGGTCGGCGACGAAGTGCATGAGGTCGTGCTCAAGATCGACGTCCGCGCCGAGAGCGATGGCCAGGTCGCGTTCATCGTCGACCTTTCGTACGCGGGCCTGTTCGGGCTGCGCAACATCCCGGCCGAGCATGTCCAGCCGTTCCTGCTCGGCGAGGCCCCGCGCCTGCTGTTCCCGTTCGCGCGTCGCGTGCTGTCGGATGCCGTCCGTGACGGTGGCTTCCCGCCGCTGTTGCTCGAGCCGATCGACTTCTCGCAGCTCTATATCCAGCAGTCCGAGCAGGCTGGCATCCAGCCCAACGTCGGCGATTTCGGCCAGGCCTGATCGACCGGGGGCGGAGCGCGCTTAGATGAACCTGACTAAGGCGCTGGGATCGGTCGGCGGGCTGACGCTCGCCAGCCGCGTCCTGGGGCTGGTGCGCGACTCGCTGTTCGCGCGGTTCGTCGGCGCCGGGTTCGCGTCCGACGCGTTCCTGATCGCGTTCCGCCTCCCCAATATGTTCCGCGCGCTCTTCGCGGAGGGCGCGTTCTCCGCCGCGTTCATCCCGATGTTCAATCGGAAGGTCGGCGACAAGGATGGCCGCGGGCTGCCCGACGGGATCGCGTTCGCCGAGGACGCGCTGTCGGTGCTGCTGCCGACGCTGATCCTGATGACCGCGATCTTCGAACTCGCGGCGTGGCCGATGACGTGGCTGCTGACCTTCGGATTCAACGGTGCGAGCGCGGAGCGGTTCGACTATGTCGTCCACCTCTCGCGGATCACCCTGCCCTATCTGCTGCTGATCAGTCTGGTGTCACTGCTCGGCGGCATCCTCAATTCGCTGCACAAATTCTGGATCAATGCGGCCGCACCGATCCTGCTCAACGCGACGCTGATCGCGGCGCTGCTGCTGTTCCATGAACACCAGCCGTTGCTGACCGCGCGCAACCAGGCGATCGCGGTGACGGTGTCGGGCGCGTTGCAGCTTCTGTGGCTGATCTGGGCGTGTCGCGCCTCAGGCGTGAAGCTCCGGCTGAAGCGTCCGCAGCTCAACCCCGACGTGAAGAAGCTCATGTCGCTGATCTGGCCCGCAGCCGCCGGCGCCGGGGCAGTGCAGATCAACCTCGTCGTCTCGACCGCGCTTGCTGCCGCACTGCTGCCGGCGGGGTCGGTCTCGTACATCTATTTCGCCGACCGACTGAACCAGCTCCCGCTCGGGCTGATCGGGATCGGGCTTGGCACGGTGTTGCTGCCAACGATCTCGCGCCAGCTTGGCCGCGGCGAGGATGCGGAGGCGATGGCGACGCAGAACCGCGGCATGGAGCTCGCGCTGTTCCTTACGCTGCCCGCGACGGTCGCGCTGATTGTGTGCGGCGTGCCGATCGTCGGTGCACTGTTCCAGCACGGCAAGTTCGCGCTCGAGGACAGCGTGCTGACCGCGCAGGCGCTCGCCGCGTTTTCGGTAGGCCTGCCGTCGTACATACTCGTGAAGGTGCTGACGCCCGGCTATTACGCGCGCTCCGACACGCGCACGCCGGTCCGCTATGCGACGATGTCGATGGTCGTGAACCTCGTCCTCAACCTCGCCTTCATCAAGCCACTCGGTCACATGGGCCCGCCGCTCGCCACCGCGATCGCCAGCACGGTGAACGTCGCGATGCTGTACCGCACGCTCGTCCGCCGCGGGCACTTCACGCCCGATGCCCGGCTCCGTCGTCGGACATGGCGGCTGCTCGTCGCCGCGCTCATCATGGGCGTCGTGATGTATTTCCTGAATAGCCTGTTCCAGCCGTTCGTGACGGGCACCAGCGTCGAGCGCTGGGGGGCGATGCTGGTGCTGGTCGCGACCGGCGGCGTCGTCTATGCGATCGCGACATTGCTCACCGGCGCGTTCCGGCTGGGCGACATCTCCACGCTTCTGCGTCGTTCCAGATAGGTTTCTACATGCGCGTCCTTTCCGGCATCAAGCCCACCGGTAATCTCCATCTCGGCAATTACCTGGGGGCGGTGAAGCAGTGGGTGACGCTGCAGGACGATGTCGCCGCACAGGGCGGCGAGTCGATGTTCTTCATCGCCGACCTTCATGCGCCGACCGAATGGATCGCGCCCGCCGAGCTCTCGTCGCACACGATCGAGGTCGCTGCGACGATGATCGCAGCGGGGATCGATCCGGCGAAGTCGATCCTGTTCAACCAAGCGCGCGTGCCGGCGCACAGCGAGATGGCGTGGCTGCTCAACACCGTCGCGCGGGTCGGCTGGCTCAACCGGATGACGCAGTTCAAGGACAAGGCAGGCAAGAACCGCGAAGGCGCAAGTGTCGGGCTGTACGATTATCCAGTGCTGATGGCGGCCGATGTGCTGCTCTACAACGCGACGCACGTGCCGGTCGGTGAGGACCAGAAGCAGCATCTCGAACTCGCGCGCGACATCGCGACGAAGTTCAACGGCGATTACGGCGTCGACCTGTTCACGCTCCCCGCCCCGCTGATCAGCAAGGCGGCGCCGCGGATTATGAGCCTGCGCGATGCGAGCGCGAAGATGTCGAAGTCGAACCCGTCCGAGCAGTCGGTGGTGAAGCTGATCGACAGCGACGACACGATCGCGGACAAGTTCCGCAAGGCGAAGACCGATCCCGACGTGCTGCCCGCGACCGTAGAGGAACTTGGCGACCGGGCGGAAGCGCGCAACCTGCTGACGATCTACGCGGCGCTGGCGGATAGCGACGTGGCGACGGTGCTCGGCGAGTTCGGTGGCAAGGGCTTCGGCGCGTTCAAGCCTGCGCTGGCGGACCTGGCCGTGGCTAAGCTAGGGCCGATCCGTGACGAGATGGTGCGGTTGCTCGATGATCGCAGCGCGGTGACGGCGGTATTGCAGGCGGGCGCGGAGAAGGCGCGTGCGCTGGCGGCACCGGTGCTCAAACAGACGCAGGACGCGATGGGGTTGCAGGTTTAACCCCTATTCCGTCATCCTGACGAAAGTCAGGATCCAGAGCCAAATAAGCAACCGTCCGTAACTCTGGATCCTGACTTTCGTCAGGATGACGGGGGAATTTTTGGTGTGCCGGGTCACGCGGCCACATGCCGCGATATCGCCCGCACTAGCTTGTTCCCCCGCGAAGGCGGGGGTCCAGACTGGGCTCCCGCCTTCGCGGGAGAACAAGGAAGTACGGGCTAGCCTAGCCTTCCAGCTCGCGCATCAGCACGCGGACCGCAGCATCGATATCGCGGTCCGAGTCGCGCAGTTCCTCGATCTTGCGCACCGCATGGATCACCGTCGAGTGATCGCGGCCACCGAACTTCCGGCCGATCTCCGGCAGCGACCGCGTCGTCAGCCGCTTTGCCAAGTACATCGCGATCTGCCGCGGCCGCGCAACAGCCCGCGCGCGCCGCGCGGAAATCAGGTCGAGCGGCTTCAGCTCGAAATGCGCGGACACCAGCTTCTGGATCTCGTCGATCGTCACGCGCTTCTGCGCGCCGCGCAGCACCTCACCCAACGTCGCCACTGCGAAGTCGAGATCGATCGTATCACCGGTCAGCTGCGCATACGCCACCACCCGGTTCAGCGCGCCTTCGAGCTCGCGGATGTTCGCGTGGATGCGGCTCGCGAGCAGATCGAGCACGTCGGTCGGCACGCGCATGTCGGGCAGGTCGACGAGTTTCCGGTCGAGGATCGTCCGGCGCAGCATCAGGTCGGGCGCCTTGATATCCGCGACCAGGCCAACCGACATGCGGCTGACGATCCGCGCCTCGACGCCTTCCAGCGCCTGCGGGCAGCGATCGGCCGAGATCACCAGCCGCTTGCCCGCTGCCATGATCTCGTTGACCGTATGGAAGAATTCTTCCTGCGTCGCATCCTTGCCGGCGATGAACTGAAGGTCATCAATCAGCAGTAGGTCGGCACCGCGCAGCCGCTGCTTGAACGCATGCGTGTCGCGTGCGCGCATCGACGCGACGAAATCGTACATGAAGCGCTCGGCCGACATGCACAGCACGATCGCGTGCGGGTTATGCTCGAGGAACGCGTGGCCGATCGCGTGCATGAGGTGGGTCTTGCCCTGCCCCGTGCCGCTGTGGAGGAACAACGGGCTGAACCGGACCGGGCCCGGCTCGGCGAGCACCTTGGCGGCGTTGAACGCCACCTTGTTGGACGGATCGACGACGAATCGCGCAAACGTATAGCGCGGATCGAGCGGCGGCCGTTCGGCCGGCACGCCCATGGCCACCGGCGCAGCGACGGGAACCGCCGGCGCCGGCTTCAGCGACGGATCGACGCCGAACTTCATCGAAACCTGCGCAGGCTCCGCAACCGACCTGGTCTCGGACGGCACGGGATTCGCGACAGGTGCGGGCGTCGCGGGCACGGGCGCGGCCGGTTCGATTGCGAGCACCACCGGCGCGCGGCCCGGCGCTCGGGTCTCGATCTGCACGGTGCGGACGTGCGGCAGGATCTGCTTGAATTCGAGCACGAGCCGGTCGGCGTAATGATTGCGCACCCAGTTCGTCATGAACGCCGACGGCAACGCGAGGCGGATCGTGTCGCGATCGTCCCCCGGGATCAGCTCGATCGGCTTCAACCACTGTTCGAACAGGCGCACGCCGGCAGACTCGCGCAAGGACGTACGCACGCGGGCCCAGGCCTTTTCGGCCTCGGTCACGTGCGCCATCGATCCTTGCCAGTTCGCCACGCGCACACTTCTCCGACCCCGCGCGACGCTCGCGCTGGTGATTTAGTTCCGACAGAAAATGATCCCCCGCGACGACCCACAACGGTCATCCGGCATCTTCGCCCTATTCATGAAGCGCCGATGCGTGCCCCCGTGATTCACGGTCGTGAGCATCGTCGCTGCCGGGCCAGTTATGAAGCGATCGGCGCGTTGAGCAAGGCCCGGACACGTCACATTTTCGAAATAAACCGGCTTGACTTGACCAAGCCCCGGAAATGCGTCGATATTTTTATAAGTGGCTGTCTTTACGCATTTTTTGTGAATCTGGTCATCGACTGACTTGATCTGTGCATACTCGAATCGCGGGGAATCCTGGGGTTATGCAGACTCCCGATCGGTTCCGTTCGCACACGCAAAAAACCCGCCGGGAATTCCCGACGGGTGATCTACTCAGCAATGACGGTTCGCTTAGGCGAGCCCGGTCACGGCCTTGGTCAGACGCGCGAACTTGCGGCTCGCGGTGTTCTTGTGCAGCACGCCCTTGGCGACGCCACGCTGAAGCTCAGGCTGTGCCGCGGCCAGTGCGGTCGTCGCTGCGCCCTTGTCGCCCGAAGCCAGTGCGGCCTCGACCTTCTTGATGAAGGTACGGATACGACCGACACGGTTGCCGTTCACTTCCGCGCGACGGTCGTTGCGACGGATACGCTTTTTCGCCTGCGGCGTGTTCGCCATGAAGCCCTCTGGATGTTCGAATGAATAAAAAGGGGCGCCGGATTGCTCCTACGCCCTCTCGAAGCCGCGGCCCTACCCACTTTGTGCTGGCCCGTCAACTGATAGGCTCAACCGCGTTGGCACTTCGGACACCAGAACGTCGAGCGCCCGCCCTCCGTCCGCCGCTTCACGGTAGCGCCACATTCGCACGCCTCGCCTTCACGCCCATAGACGCGCCATTGCTTAGAGAAATAGCCGAGTTCGCCGTCCGGCCGGACGTAGTCCCGGAGCGAAGACCCGCCCGCCAGGATCGCTGCCGTCAGCACCGTCCGAATCGCCTCGACGAGTCGCTCGAGTCGAAACAGCGAGATACGCCCCGCCGCTCGTGACGGCGCGATCTTCGCCATGTGTAGCGCCTCGCACACATAGATGTTGCCAAGACCCGCGACGATTCGCTGATCGAGCAGCATCGCCTTGATCGACGCCCCCCGCCCTTCGAGCATCTCCAGGAGATACGCAGCGGTCAGGTCGGGCCCGAGCGGCTCCGGCCCCATGCTGAGGAACGGCGGGTAATTGGCGATGTCCTCGGTCGCCCAAAGATCGAGAAAGCCGAATCGCCGCGGATCGTTGAGCGCGACCGTCCGCCCCGCCGCGGTGCCGATTAGCAGGTGATCGTGCGCGAGCAATTCGCTCGGATCGACTCGCCAGCGCCCCGACATGCCGAGATGGAAGACGAGCGTATCGCCCCGATCGGTATCGATCAGCCCGTATTTCGCGCGACGGCCCAAATGCGTCACGGTCGCCCCCGTCATCCGTTGGCGCAGGTCGACCGGGATCGCTTTGCGCAGGTCGGCGCGACGCGGCTCGACCGACGTCAGGCGCTGGCCCTTCAGCACGGGCTCCAGCCCGCGCACGGTGGTTTCGACTTCTGGTAATTCTGGCACGGTTTGCAGCTAGGTTGCGTTTGCTCGCGCCACAAGGCGCGGCTAGAGCGCAGGATATGAACGACTTGATCGCGCCCGCGCCCGCACTCACGCCCGATACCGTCTCCTTCGGCTACGAAGACATCCCCGCCACCGAGAAGACCGCCCGCGTCGGCGGCGTCTTCTCGAACGTCGCAGGCAAATACGACCTGATGAACGATGCGATGTCGGGCGGCATGCACCGCCTGTGGAAGGACCGCTTCGTCCGCCGCGTGAAACCGCGCGAGGGCGAGCAGATCCTAGACATGGCCGGCGGCACCGGCGACATCGCCTTCCGCATGGAGCCATCGGGCGCGTCGATCACGGTCGCCGACATCAACCCGCAGATGCTCGAAGTCGGCATGCAGCGCGCCCAGAAGCGCGGGATCGACGGCCTGGTCTGGACCGAAGCCAATGCGGAAACGCTGACCTTCCCCGACAAGTTCTTCGACGCGTACACGATCGCGTTCGGTATCCGGAACGTGACCGATATCCCGAAGGCGTTGCGCGAGGCGCACCGCGTCCTGCGCCGCGGCGGACGCTTCTACTGCCTCGAATTCTCGACAACCGTGTGGCCCGGGTTCGCCGAGGTTTACGACGCGTACTCGCACAAGATGGTCCCGAAGCTCGGCCAGCTTCTGGCGCAGGACGCCGACAGCTACCGCTACCTGATCGAATCGATCCGCCGCTTCCCCGACATGCCCAAGTTCAAGGGCATGATCGCGGACGCGGGCTTCGTGCAGACGAAGGTCGAGCCGCTGCTGGGCGGACTGGTAGCGATCCACAGCGGGTGGAAGATCTAGTGATCACGCGAAGGAGCGAAGGCGCGAAGAGTGGTTCACGCGGAGACGCGGAGACGCGGAGAGTAAGTGGGCCCAAAGGCGCCAAGGCTCTTGCGCATCAGCGCTATGTCAGCCTTTCGCCAATGATGAAAAGCCGCATCCGCGGCGAAGAACAACAGCTCCGCGCCTATGCGCTTCCGCGCGAACCACTTCTTCTTTCTCTCCGCGGCTCCGCGTCTCCGCGTGAACCAATCTCTTCTCTTCGCGCCTTCGCGCCTTCGCGCGAACAAAACCCTTCTCAAGGCGCCCTCGCCCAGTGACTGCCTCCACCACCCACGTCTGGCGCCTCCTCAAATGGGGCCGCATTCTCGCCCGTCACGGCGCACTGCGGGGCATCGAGCGCGACCCGAACACGCCCGCGCCCGTCCGCCGCCTCGCACGGATCGCGCGGTTCGGAGCGCGCGTGCCGGCCGTGCCGCGCTATGCCGATGCGTTCCAGGCGATCGGGCCGGCGGCGATCAAGCTGGGCCAGACGCTCGCCACGCGGCCGGATCTCGTCGGCGAGGACGCCGCGCATGACCTGCTGAGGTTGCAGGACCAGCTCTCCCCGGTCCCCTACGAGACGATCGAGGCGGCGATGCTAGCAAGCTTCGGCAAGCCGCTGGAAACGCTGTTCTCGCGCATCGAACCGATCCCGGTCGGCGCCGCATCGATCGCGCAGGTCCACCGCGCCGTTACGACGGATGGCCGCCAGGTCGCGGTGAAAATCCTCCGCCCCGGCGTCGAGGACGATTTCGCGCGCGCGATCGACACCTACAGCTGGGCCGCAGCGCAACTCGAGGCGCTCAGCCCCGAGGCGATGCGCCTCCGCCCCCGCCTCACGATCGAGACGTTCAAGCGCTGGACCTTACGCGAACTCAACTTCCGCCGCGAAGCCGCGTCCGCCTCCGAACTCGCGGAAGGCATGACCGCCGAGCCCGATTTCGTCATCCCTGCGATCGACTGGGCGCGATCGACCGCGAAGGTCATGACGATCGAGTGGATCGACGGCATCAAGCTGTCCGACCGACCCGCACTCGTCACCGCCGGCTACGACCTCCCCGCGCTCGCGCAGACGCTGGTCCGCGCGTTCCTCCGCCAGGCGATCGCCGACGGGTTCTTTCACGCCGACATGCACCAGGGAAACCTGTTCGCGCTCCCCGGCAACCGCATCGCCGCGATCGACTTCGGCATCATGGGCCGGATCGACCGCCGCGCGCGGGTCTGGCTCGCAGAGATCCTCTACGGCCTGATCACCGGCAACTACAAACGCGTCGCCGAGATCCATTTCGAGGCAGGCTACGTCCCCGCGCATCACGACGTCGCCGAGTTCGCGACGGCCCTACGCGCGGTCGGCGAACCGATGCGCGGCCTGCCGGTCAAGGACATGTCGATCGGCATGATGCTCGACAGTCTGTTCTCGATCACGCGCGATTTCGACATGGTGACGCAGCCGCACCTGCTGCTGCTGCAGAAGACGATGGTGATGGTCGAGGGCGTCGCGACCAGCCTCAACCCCGACATCAACCTGTGGGAAGCCGCCGAACCGTTCGTCCGGGACTGGATCCGCGGCGAACTAGGGCCCGAGGCGATGATCGCTGACCGCCTGATCGCGGATTTCCAGACGCTGACACGACTCCCCGAGCTGGTCCGTCGGATCGAGGCGCATTACCCCGCCCCCGGTGGAGCACCGCCGACGATGCCGCTGCGCGAGATCGAAGTGATCCGGATCGGTGGCGGCTGGCGCTACGGCCTCGTCGCCGTACTCGCCGCCGCCGCCGGGGTCGCGACGACGCTGCTGTTTGGTTGAGGGCATGAAGACGCGGCGCGGCGCTCCGTTGTGGACGACCCGCGCGACCCGGTTCGTGGGCATGCCGTCGGCGCAGGCGCGGATCGGGCTTGTGCTGTTCCTGGTATTCCTGGCGGCCTGCCTCAGCGCGATCGCCTCGCCGGGCCCGCGACCGAGCATCGACGGAGGCGCCGCATCAACCTCGGTCGCATCCGATGGCCCGCCACCAGGGCAGACCGACCTGCTGCTGTACGAAACGATCGTTGCCGGCGTCCGCAGCGGATCACCCTATTACGCCGTCGCGGCCGAATCGCAGCGCATAGGCCATTACCCGCTGAAACCGTTTTTCGCAGTTAGACTGCCTACGTTGGCCGTTGTCGAGGCGACCTTGCCCTCAATATTGGTCAACCTGCTGCTGCTGGCGTTGTGCGTTGGCACGGTCCTGGCCTGGGTCGCGCGGCTTCGTCCGGAAACGGCAGGCGTCGTTCCGCTCGGCGCGGCGGGCCTGTTGGTGGTCGCCGGTCTCTACGTGAACCTCGACTCCAGCTCGGTAGTTTTCCACGAAGTTTGGGCAGGTCCGCTGATCGCACTGTCCCTCGCGTTGCGCCGCCCCGGCCACTGGCTGCCCGCAGTCGCGTTCGGCCTGTCGGCGATGCTGATCCGCGAGACGGCGTTGCTGTACGTCGCGATCATGGCGGTGTTCGCATGGGGCGAGGGCGAGCGGCGCGAGACGCTCGGCTGGCTCGGGGCGATTGGGGTCTTCGCCCTGGTGCTTGCCGCCCATGCACACGCGGTGTCGCTGGTCAGCGGTCCGCTCGACCGCGTATCGCAGGGGTGGAGCGGGCTCGAGGGGTTCGGGTTCTACGTCAGGCTGGCGACGATCTCGTCGGGGCTTGACCTCCTGCCGCAGTGGCTCGCCTCGCTGATCCTCGGCACCGCGCTGTTCGGCTGGCTCGCGTGGCGCAATGCGATCGCGACGCGCGCGCTCGTCGTGTTCGCCGCCTATGCCGCGCTGATCTCGCTGTTCGCGCGGAGCGACAATTTCTACTGGGCGCTGATGACCACGCCGGTGCTGCTGGTCGGGCTGGTGTTCGCGGTCGACGGATTGCGCGACCTGTTCGCCGCGGCGCTCGATACCCGGCGCATTACCGTGAAGCGCATTATCCGTTAGGGTAGCAGCATGAAACGCATCCTCCTGATCGTCGGCGGCGGGATCGCCGCCTACAAGGCCGCCGAGCTGATCCGCCTGCTCAAGACGCGCGGGTACGCAGTGCGGTGCGTAATGACCGAGGCCGCGCATCATTTCGTCACGCCGATGACGCTCGCAGCCCTGAGCGAGGACAAGGTCTACACGACGCTCTGGGACCTCAAGGACGAGGCCGAGATGGGCCATATCCAGCTCAGCCGCGAGGCCGACCTGATCGTCGTCGCGCCCGCCACCGCCGACCTGATGGCGCGGATGACGGCAGGCCTCGCGGACGACCTCGCGACGACGCTGCTGCTCGCGACCGACACACCGGTGCTGGTCGCGCCGGCGATGAACGTCCGCATGTGGGGCCATGCCGCGACAGTCCGCAACGTGGCGCAGCTTCGTGCCGACGGCGTGACGGTGATGACGCCCGACGAAGGCATAATGGCGTGCGGCGAATACGGCCCCGGCCGCCTACCCGAGCCGCCCGCGATCGTCGCGGCGATCGAAGCGATGCTCGCCCCCGGCCCGCCAAAGCGCTTGGCGGGCCGCCACGTCCTTGTCACCGCCGGCCCGACGCACGAGCCGATCGATCCGGTCCGCTACATCGCCAACCGCTCGTCAGGCAAACAGGGCTTCGCGATCGCCGCGGCGCTGGCACGGCTCGGCGCACGCGTGACGCTCGTCGCCGGCCCCGTGACGCTGCCGACTCCGCACGGCGTCGACCGGGTCGATGTCGAGACCGCGCGCGAGATGGCGGACGCAGTCGACCGCGGGCTGCCCGCCGACGCCGCCGTCATGGTCGCCGCGGTCGCGGACTGGCACGTCGAATCCGTCCCGCAGAAGATCAAGAAGGGCGATGCCACGCCGACGCTGACGCTCGCAGAGAATCCCGACATTCTCGCGACCCTGGCGCGCAGCCCGCACCGTCCTCGCCTGCTGATCGGGTTCGCCGCCGAGACCGAGCGCGTACTCGAGCACGCCGTCGCCAAGCGCGTGCGCAAGACCGCGGACTGGATCGTCGCCAACGACGTCTCGGGTGACGTCATGGGCGGCGCGGACAACAGCGTCCACCTCGTCACCGAAGCCGGCGTCGAGAGCTGGGAGCGCCTGCCCAAGGACGCGGTCGCCGCACGACTGGCGGACCGCATCGCCGATGCGCTAGAAGCGGCGTCATGATCCGTATCGAACTGAAGCGCCTGCCGCACGGCGAGGGCCTGCCGCTGCCTGCCTATGCGACCGAGGGTGCCGCCGGGATGGACGTCGTCGCCGCCGAAGCGCTGACGCTAGCGCCCGGCGCTCGCGCCGCCGTCGCGACCGGCTTTGCGATCGCCATTCCCGTCGGGCATGAGGTCCAGGTCCGCCCCCGCTCCGGCCTCGCGCTGAAGCACGGCGTCACCTGCCTCAACACGCCCGGCACGATCGACAGCGACTATCGCGGCGAGGTGAAGGTCATCCTCGCCAACCTCGGCCAGGACCCCTTCGAGATCGCGCGGGGCGACCGTATCGCGCAGCTCGTCCCCGCGGTCGTCCTGCGCGCGACGCTCGCCGAAGTCGGCACGCTGGGCGAGACGTCGCGCGGCATCGGTGGGTTCGGATCGACCGGCCGATGATCGCCGCACTTCTCCTTCTGGCCCAGGCCGTTGCGCCGATCGCCCCGCCGCCGATCCTAGTGCCGTCGACCGTGGCGACCGCCGGAATGCCACCGCAGGACTGGACCGCGCTGCCCGTCCTGCGCATCCGCAAGCAGGCGAGCACGCTCGCGAACACGTCCGCCTATGTGCACGGCGAAGTGATGGCCGGGCGGTGCGTCAAGGCGATCAGGACGATGCAGGGCTGGAGCCTGACGCTCGATCTTGCCGTGTTGATGACCCCCGATGGTCGCGTCCGCCGCGTCACGCCGCGCGCGATCGACTGCCCGACGGTCGAGCAATATGCCGCCGGCGTGATCCTCGGCGCGCGCGATTCGATCGACGTGGTCGATACGGACTCCGACACCTGGTACCGCACCAGCCTGACGTTCGCCTGGGGCGCATGATCCTCTCCGACGACGAACTCACCCGGTATGCGCGCCATATCGTCCTCAAGGAATTCGGCGGTAGCGGCCAGGCGCGGCTGAAGGCAGCGACCGTCGCAATCGTCGGCGCAGGCGGGATCGGCTCGCCCGCGATCCAGTATCTTGGGGCAGCAGGCGTCGGCCGGCTGATCCTGATCGACGACGACAGTGTCGAGCCGTCGAACCTGCAGCGCCAGACGATCTTCACCACCGCGGATACCGGTATCGCCAAGGTCGAGGCGGCGGCGGCTGCGGTGCAGCGGATCAACCCGTACGTTGCGGTCGACACGCGCCGCGTTCGGATCGACGTTTCGAACGTTACGGGCCTGCTCGCGGGCGCCGATGTCGTGCTCGACGGCTGCGACAACTTCGCGACGCGGTTCTGCGTCGCCGACGCCGCATATGCCGCAAAAATCCCGCTCGTCTCGGCCGCGGTCGGTCAGTTCGAAGGGCAGCTCGCGACGTATCGCGGCTGGGAAGCGGACAAGCCGTGTTATCGCTGTTTCGTCGGCGAAGACCCGGAACGCGCCGAGACCAGCTGCGCAGAGGACGGCGTGTTGGGGCCAGTCACGGGTGTCCTCGGCAGTCTCGCCGCGCTCGAAGTCCTCCGCGCGATCGCGCCGTTCGGCGACGATCCCGCCGGCAAATTGCTGCTGGTGGATCTGCTCGCGCTGCGCTTCCGCTCGATCCGCCTGCCAAAGGATCCAGGGTGCCGCGCCTGCGGTACTGCAGGCGCGGCGTAATCCTGGAACTACGGCCGCTTCAGCCCGCCAGCAGGCCCTTCGCGAACTCGCGGACGGCCGGACCGATGTCGGCACGCGACAGCGCGATCGCTAGGTTCGCCTGGATGTATCCGGCCTTGTCGCCGCAATCATAGCGCTGGCCGTCGAACGTGAAGCCGTGGAACGGCTGGTTGCCGATCAGCTGCGCCATCGCGTCGGTCAGCTGGATCTCGCCGCCCGCACCCTTTTCCTGGTTCTCGAGAATGCGCATCACGTCGGGCTGGAGGATATAGCGGCCCGGGATCATCAGGTTCGACGGCGCCGTGCCCTGCTTGGGCTTCTCGACGAGAGCCTTCACCTCGGTCAGCCGGCCATCGATCGCGCCGGGTGAGATGATGCCGTATTTGTCGGTCTCGGAATCGGCGACTTCGAGCGCGCCGATCACGTTGCCGCCGACCTGGTTATACGCCTCGACCATCTGCTTCATGAAGCCGGGCTTGCCGACCATCAGCTCGTCCGGCAGCAGCACCGCGAACGGCTCGTCGCCGACGATCTCGCGTGCGCACCATACCGCATGGCCGAGGCCCAATGGCTCCTGCTGGCGGACATATACCGGCGAACCGGGCTTCATGCGGATATGGCTGATCGCATCCAGCGACTTGCCGCGTGCACGCATCGTGTCTTCGAGTTCGTACGAGATATCGAAATGATCCTCGAGCGCGCCCTTGCCGCGACCTGTCACGAAAATGATCTGCTCGATCCCGGCCTCGAGCGCCTCTTCGACCGCATATTGGATCAGCGGCTTGTCGACGACGGTCAGCATTTCCTTCGGCATCGCCTTGGTGGCGGGCAGGAAGCGGGTGCCGAGGCCAGCGACCGGAAAGACGGCCTTGCGCAGTGGCTTTATGGTCATTCGGAGCTCCCAGTGTTGTCTTCGAGGTCTTTGGTTGCACTGCACCATTTACCGGTCGTTACGGGTCCGTGCAAATCGGGCTGCCCGATCGGCGAAACGTCGCAGCCGGTTAGCGCCTCTTTAAACGCGCTGGGCTACAGAGGTTCCATGTCAAAGATCCTCGTCATATTCGGCACGCGTCCCGAAGCGATCAAACTCTTCCCCGTCATTCGCGCCTTGGCCGAAACGCCAGGCCTTGTTGTGCGCACCTGCGTCACGGCGCAGCATCGCGGATTGCTCGACCAGGTTCTCGCGATTGCGGATCTCGCGCCCGACATCGATCTCGACCTGATGGAGCCCGGCCAGACGCTCGACCGGCTTACCGCGCGCCTGCTGGTCGGGCTCGGCGAAGTCGTGGACGCGGAACGGCCGGATCTCGTCATGGTGCAAGGCGATACCGCGACCGCGATGACCGGTGCGCTCGCCGCCTATTATCGCAAGGTGCCGGTCGCGCATGTCGAGGCGGGGCTTCGATCGGGCGACATCTACCAGCCCTGGCCGGAGGAAGTGAACCGCCGCATCGTCGCGCCGATCGCCGCGCTACACTTTGCCCCCACGGAAACCGCGGCGGACGCGCTGCGCCGCGAGACGATCGCGGCGGACACGGTCCACGTTACCGGCAATACCGTGATCGACGCACTCCACTGGACCGCCGACCGCGTGGCTGCCGATCCGTCGCTCGCCGCTGGTCTCGACGAGATCGTCGTGCGGTTCGCGGGCAAGCGCATCATCCTCGTCACGACGCACCGGCGGGAGAATTTCGGCGACGGCATGGCCGCCATCGCGCGCGCTATCGGCCGGATTGCAGAGCGCGACGACGTCGCCGTGCTGTTCCCGGTCCATCCCAATCCGAACGTCGTCTCGGTAATGGATGACATCCTCGGCGACCGCGCAAACGTCGCGCGGATCGAGCCGCTCGACTACCCGCACTTCGTCCGCGCGCTCGGCATGGCTGAGATCGTGCTAACCGATTCGGGCGGCGTGCAGGAGGAAGCACCCGCACTCGGCAAGCCCGTGCTGGTCATGCGCGAAACGACCGAACGCCCCGAGGGCATCGCCGCCGGCACCGCGAAGCTGATCGGCACCGACGAAGACCGCATCGTTTCCGAAATCTTCACGCTGCTCGACGACAGAACCGCCTATGCGGCTATGGCGCGTGCGCACAACCCGTTCGGGGATGGCCATGCGGCCGCCAGGATCGCCGAAATCATCGCCAAGGGATTCGCCCAGCATGCTGTCTGATACCGAACTCTCCGTCGTCGTCATGGGCCTCGGCTATATCGGCCTGCCTACCGCCGCGATCATCGCGCGGACGGGTGCGCGCGTGCTCGGCGTCGACGTCACCGACTCGGTCGTCGAGACAGTCAATTCGGGCCGCGTCCATATCGAGGAGGTCGATCTCGACGGTCTCGTCTCGGGCGTGGTGGCGCGCGGTACGCTCCGCGCCTCGACGACGATCGAACCCGCCGACGTGTTCGTGATCGCCGTACCCACTCCGTTCGACGAGAACCACGCACCCGACATCGGCTATGTCCTGCAAGCCGCGTCGACGATCGCAACCGTACTCAAGCCCGGCGACACGATCATCCTCGAATCGACCTCACCAGTCGGCACCACCGAACAGGTCCGCGACGTCCTGGCCAAGCTCCGCCCCGATATCCGCGTTCCCGGCCGCGCGGGCGAGCAGGCGGACATCGCCATCGCCTATTGTCCGGAGCGTGTGTTGCCCGGTCGGATCCTCGTCGAACTGATCGACAACGACCGCGTGATCGGCGGGATCACCCCGCGGTGCGCGCGGAAAGCGCTGACCTTCTACCGACGCTTCGTCCGCGGGGCCTGCGTCACGACCACCGCGCGCGCAGCGGAGATGACCAAGCTTACCGAGAACGCGTTTCGCGACGTGAACATCGCCTTCGCCAACGAATTGTCGCTGATCGCCGACACGATGGGGGTCGACGTGTGGGAGGTGATCCGCCTTGCCAACCGTCATCCGCGCGTCAACATCCTGCAGCCCGGCCCCGGCGTCGGCGGCCACTGTATCGCGGTCGATCCGTGGTTCCTGGTTCACGCCGCGCCCGATCAGACCCCGTTGATCCGCACCGCGCGCGAAGTGAACGACGGCAAGACCGACCACGTCATCGCGCAGGTCGCCGCCCTGGTCGAGGCGACGCCGGATGCCCCGGTCGCCTGCCTCGGCCTCGCCTTCAAGGCGAACATCGACGATTTCCGCGAAAGCCCGGCGTTGAAGGTCGCGCACGCCGTGGCCCAGCGTTTCGGCGACCGCGTGCGGATCGTCGAGCCCTATGCGAAGACCCTGCCCACGGCGTTCGCCGGCACCGGCGCGACGCTGATCGACGTCGACACCGCGATCGAAACGTGCCCGATCATGGTCGTGCTGGTCGATCACGATGTCTTCAAGTCGATCCCGCTGGAGGAGCGCGCCGACAAGACGGTGCTCGATACGCGCGGCATCTGGCCGGATCAGCCCCGCCCCGTCTTCTAGGCGTCAGCGAAGCGGCACGTTCCGGGTCGCGAGCACGGGCGGAACGATCGGCCGCGTCGGCGTCGCCGCAATGTCGCGCGCGGCGGCTTCGAGCGCCTCGGCACGCGCCTTGGACGATCCGTGCGTGCGGCTGCGGAACAGCCCGCCGTCGATGTCGCCCCCCTTCTCGCGCCAAAATTTCGGCGCGGACATCGGGTCGTAGCCGGCGTTGGCGAGAAGGTAGATGCCGAGCAGGTCGGCCTGGTCCTCGGTCTCGCGGATCAACCGGCCGTTGCGCCCGAACTCCGCCAGCATCCCGCGATTGATCTTCACCGCGTCGAGCCGCGCACGGTGGCGCAAGATGTTGTGCGACAGTTCGTGCGAGACGATCACCGCGATCTCCGCATCGCTATAGCCTTCGAAGAACTTCTCGCCGATCTGCACGACCGATCCGTCCGCGCTGGCATCCAGCCCGCTGCCGAGCAGAATCTCGAACCGCGATCGACATCCGACGACGGGCTTGATCGCGACCGGAACGCGCTGCCCGTCCCGCAGCAAGGTCATCCGCACCGGCTGCGCAACCGGAGCATTCGCGATTGCCGCTTCCGCCGCATCTCTTGCCCCCGCATTCTCCGGCGCGTCCGTAGCCGGTAGAGCAGGCTGGGCTTTGCCATCGATTTCCACGATCGAATCGTTCGCGCGAACCCCGGCGCGATCCGCGGGAGCACCGGCAACGACCGCCTCGACGCCGATCGTCGCGCCGAATCGGAACGTCGTCGCGGCGACCTTGCGCGCGGCAGGCGCATATTGCGTGAGCGCGTGGATCGGCATGCCGATCTGCGGCTGGAGCTGGTCGCAAAGCGCGGCGTTCGCCGTCGTCAGGCGGTAGGCGATCGTCGCAAGCCGCAGATCGGCGGCGCGCAATGCCTCGAAGAACGCAGGCCGGGGGGCATCGTCCGCAGGTACGGCATCCGCGGGCGACGTCGCCGCGAGCATCAGAAGCGGCAACAGGCGGAGGGTCATGGGCATCGACATAGCTACCCCTTAGCCATCGCCGACCCCCGCGTCATGCCGTATGGCCGTGCCCCGAGTGCGCTCTATCGTACACGTGATCGGGGGATGCGTTGCGACGGGTTGCGTTACGCCTTAAGCGACCACACCTTCGATCAGGCCCCGTACATGTTTTCCTCCCCATCGATAGCAGCATGATTTCAAAGCTTTTCAAGTCCCGCAGCGTTGCCAAGGCTAACCTCCCGGCCATCCCCGCCGGTCGACGCGTTTATGCGGTCGGCGATATTCATGGCTGCGCCGACCTGCTCGACCAGTTGATCGGCCTGATCGAAGCCGATGAGATTGCCCGGGGGCCGGCGGAAACGACGCTCATCTTCCTCGGCGATATCGTCGACCGTGGGCCGGCCTCCGCCGCCGTCATCGATCGCCTTCGGGGACTCGACGCGACACGGTCCGACGTTCGCTTCCTGCTGGGCAATCACGAAGAGATATTCCTCGGCGCGCTCGACGGCGAACCCAAGGCGCTCCGGCTGTTCTGTCGGATCGGCGGGCGTGAAACCATCCTGAGCTACGGCATGGACGCCGCCGAATACGACCAGCTCGATTACGAGGCGTTCTCGCGGCGCATCGAGCAACTCGTACCCGACGAGCATCAGGAATTCCTGCGGGCGTTCGAGGACATGATCGTGATCGGCGATTATGCCTTCGTCCACGCCGGCGTACGCCCCGATACGCCACTCGACCTGCAGCGAACCTCGGACCTGCGCTGGATCCGCGACCCGTTCCTCGATCACCGGTCCGCGCTGGAGAAGATCGTCGTCCACGGGCACACGATGACCGACGAGATCGAGCGACGCAGCCACCGGATCGGTATCGACACCGGCGCCTATTCGTCCGGTCGGCTGACGGCGCTCGGACTCGAGGGGACCGAGACCTGGACGCTGCAGACCGCCTCCGTGCCGGAAGCGCACTGACCGGCCTGCCGGGAATATCTTACAGTCGGCAAACTGCCACTTCTCCCGTGATTGCAGATCGCTATAACGAACGGGCAGCGGCGCGTGTTGCGCCGCGGCAACAGCGCGGAACACTTTGCGCGGTTTTCTAGACCTCGGTTGCCTTGGTGGTGGTTTCATGCCAATGCCAAGCTGACGAGCACAAAGGGAGTTTATTATGCGTCTTGGGAAGTATCTCCTGACCGCAGCAGCAGCCACGATGGCAGTTGCTCCGGCCATGGCAGCACCGGCCAGCCTGTCGGTTGCTAAGTCGGTTCGCTCGGGTTCGGTTTCGGCTGACAAGAACGAGCTCGCTGGCGGCGGCATCATCGTTGCGGTTCTCGCGGCAGCTGCAGTTATCGCCGGTATCGTTATCGTTGCTGACAACGACGACGATTCGGACAGCAACTAAGTCTTACGACTTTAGTTCGAGAAATAGCGGTCTTCGGGCCGCTATTTTTTTGCCTGCTGTATAAGGCTCACAGAAGTTCGAGCTTCTGCGACTCGCCGAGCACCGGCACGAATGCCGCGTAGTCGCGGGAGGACTCAGCCTTCCGATGCTGCACGGCAACAGCGCCGCGCCAGCCACCAATCGAACAGACACTCCCCTCCGACATTCTGACGACTGTCCGGATTGAGCGCCATCGTGCAGTGCTGCCGCGCACCGACCGCCAGCAGCATGACGAGACCGTTACGCGCCACAGGGCTGCGCCACCGATCCGCCCCGAGGATAGACCTTGCCAGACACCATAAACGCAAAAAAACGCGCCAGCAGCGAACCGCGGGCGCGTTTTGCACGTCTCGACTATTAAGCGATACGAGCGACCAAGTTCCCCGTATCGCTCGCGCACCCGATTAGGGCTGCTGCTGACCCGGAGCGCCGCCCGGCATAGCACCCGGCGCGCCGCGCCCCATCTGGGCCTGCGCCTGCATCTGCTGCACGACGCTCTGCGGCAGGAAGTCGAGCAGCTCGACGTCGAACACCAGGGTTGAGTTCGCCGGGATCGGCCCCGTCGCCTTGTCGCCATAGCCAAGCGACGGCTTCATCCAGAAGCGATACTTCGAACCCTTCGGCATCAGCTTCAATGCCTCGGAGAACCCAGGCACGACACCCGTCACGGGCATCGGCGTCGGCTGCTGCGACTTGTCGAAGGTCGTGCCGTTCAGCAGCTTGCCCTCGTAGTTCACCAGCGCCACGTCTGCATCGGTCGGCTTCGCTGCGCCGGGCTTGCCGGGCGCGATCACCTTGTACTGCAGACCGGACGCCGTCACGACGACACCCTTTGCCCGCGCATTGCGTGCCAGGGGATCGTCGCCCTGACGTGCCAGCGCGACGGCGGCGATCAGCGCCAGCGCGATCCCCACCCAGAGATAGACGAGGTAGCTGCGCTTCGTAGGCTGCAGCGGCACTGCGGTGACGGTCGACATCGGATCAGGCCCCGGTCATCTGGTCACGCCGGAGCGCCGCGCGTGCCGTTGGAAAGCAAATAGGGGTGCCGATCACGACACCCCCGAACCTATCGGCCTACCCGTTCGCCGGGCGTGGCCGACCAAATCTTACCGTGCGCCGTCGCGCTCTGCGCGCTTGCGATCGAGCTTGCGCGAGCGACGGATCGCTGCTGCACGCTCGCGCGCACGCTTCTCGGACGGCTTCTCATAGTGCCGGCGCAACTTCATCTCGCGATACACGCCTTCGCGCTGCAGCTTCTTCTTGAGCGCGCGGAGTGCCTGGTCGACGTTATTGTCGCGTACGATGATCTGCATAAACCCGTTAAGCTCCGGTCGAATAGATTTTTGCCGTCGCGAATAGGTCCGCGCCGCATGAACTGGGCCCCCTATCAGGGGAGGGCATGCGTTTCAAGGCTGACGTTGCGACGCCACGCGTCGCGCAGACCAGTCGCAATGGGCCCGCAGGTCTCGCGGACACCTGGAGTATCTTTGCGAGACCGCTCCGGCGTCGCTAAGAGCGGCGCATGACCCGCACTCCCCTTACGCTATATAACAGCCTCACACGACAGATCGAGACGTTCAAGCCGATCGATCCGACCGATGTCGGCATCTATTCCTGCGGCCCGACGGTCTACAATTACGCGCATATCGGCAATCTGCGCGCGTACGTCTTCACCGATACGCTGAGCCGCGTGCTGACGTGGAAGGGCTATCCGCTCACCCACATCATCAACATCACCGATGTCGGGCACCTGACCTCCGATGCCGACGTCGGCGACGACAAGATGGAGGCCGCGGCGCGCGCTAGCGGTCAGGATATCTGGGCGATCGCCAAGCACTATACCGATGCCTTCAAACGCAACCTCGACGACCTCAACATCCGCCCACCAAGCAAATTTCCGCTCGCCACCGATCACGTCGAAGGCATGATCGCGTTCGGCAAGGCGATCGCCGACAAGCATTGCTACCAGCTCGCGGACGGCCTGTACTTCGACACCTCGACCGTTCCCGACTACGGCCGCCTCGCCCGTTCGCAGGACGATGCGGGCGAGAGCCGTATCGATCCGGTCGAGGGCAAGCGCCATCCGCAGGACTTCGCGATCTGGCGCACGTCCGCGCCCGGCGACAACCGCCAGATGGAATGGGATTCACCCTGGGGCCGCGGCGCGCCCGGCTGGCATCTCGAATGCTCGGTGATGAGCAAGCAGTATCTGGGCGAGCATTTCGACATCCACACCGGCGGGATCGATCACCGCGAGATCCACCACCCCAACGAGATCGCGCAGAACCAGGCGCATTGCGACTGCGCGGATACCGGTGCGAACATCTGGATGCACAATAATTTCCTGGTCGAGCGCTCGGGCAAGATGTCGAAATCGGGCGGCGCGTTCACCACGCTCCAGACGCTGGTCGACCGTGGCTTCCACCCGCTCGCCTACCGCCTGATGTGCCTCCAGGCGCAGTACCGTAGCGAGCTGGAATTCTCGTGGGAGAATCTGGCGGCGGCACAGACGCGCTTGAAACGGCTCGCGATGACCGTCGAGACGCTGCGGGCGCGGCAGCCGGGCGGCCCCTCGGGTAGCGCCTTCGCCTATCGTGAACGGCTGGATGCGGCGATCTCGGACGATCTGGGCACGCCGCGCGCGCTCCCGATCCTCGACGAACTGCTGGCGGACAAGCGTGTCGCGCCGGCGGACCGCATCGCGGCACTCATCGATTTCGATGCTGTGCTCGGGCTCGATCTCGCGACGATCCGTCGGGAGGACCTGCGCATCCGACCCGTATCGGCGACGATCAACGAAGCGACCATCGCCGAACACCTTGCCGCCCGACGCGACGCACGGGCTGCGAAGGATTTCGAGCGATCCGATACGATCCGCGACGAGCTGGCGGCCGCCGGCGTCGAGGTGATGGATGGCGATTCGCTCGGATGGGACTGGAAGATCCCGGTCGAGGCGACTGGCACGCCTTGACTTGGTGGGCGGCCGAACGATGTTCCTCGGATGAAAGCCGTCCTCCCCGCCGCCGCCCGCCCTCTCCTCGAACCGCATCTGCCTGCGGACCTCGAAGCCGTCTGGTTCGCCAAGCCGGAGGAGGCCAACGCGATGATCGCCGATGCGGACATCGCGTGGGTCGAGATGCAGCCGACCGAGTTGGTCGCAGACGCGATCCGCAAGGCCGGGCCCAATCTCAAATGGGTTTCGACGATCTATGCCGGGCTCGATGCGTTTCCGCTGGAGACGTTGCGCGACAATGACGTCACGCTGACCAACGGCGCCGGTATCAACGCCGTTGCCGTCGCCGAATATGCGGTGATGGGCGTGCTGGTCGCCGCCAAGCGCTTCGACACCGTCGTGCGCGCGCAGGATCGCCACGAATGGCTCAAGGATGCGCCGGGCAAGGTCGAACTGGCTGGCACCAAGGCGCTCGTCATCGGCTACGGCACGATCGGCCGCATGATCGGCGACCGGCTGGCTGCGTTCGGCGTCGACGTCACCGGGGTCACGCGCACCGGCCGCGAGGGCACGATTACACCCGACGCGTGGCGCGACCGTCTCGACGATTTCGACTGGGTTATCCTCGCCGCGCCCTCGACCGGCGCCACCCACGCGATGATCGGCCGCGATGAACTCGCGGCGATGAAGCCGTCGGCATGGCTCATCAATATCGCCCGCGGCGACATGATTGACGACGACGCGCTGATCGCCGCGCTGACCGATGCCATTATCGCCGGCGCAGTCCTCGATCCGACCAACCCGGAACCGCTTCCTGCCGAGCATCCGCTATGGTCGGCGCCCAACGCCATCGTCACTATGCATCTTTCCGGCCGCAGCCAGACGACGATGTTCAAGCGGGGGGCAGCGCTATTCCTGGAAAATCTCGGAGCCTTCCTCGCAGGGACGCCGATGAAGAACGTCGCCGACCTCGACGCAGGCTATTGACCGTTGGTAGCCCCTGAGCTGCGATTGTAGCTCTTGATGCCGCGGCGGCGCAGCTTGTCGGCGCGGCGACGGCGCGCGGTGATGATCAGGACCGGTACGGCAATCACCATTCCGCCGGCGATGATCGAAAACGCGATGATGATACGCATGGGCATGTCCATCTGTTGCCCATGCCAAATGGACAGTGATGACGCCATAATTTTTTTAGAACGGAAATGACCGGACCGGCCTGCCAATACTGATCGCAGCGCCTTCAAGCTTTACTTCGTTGCGCAAAAAGGCGTTTTCGCGCATTGCCATCGTCACAATTCACCAATCGGACGACATGATATGGCCGCGAACTGGGCCCCCGACAGCTGGACACGTCACGAAGCGCGGCAGCTCCCCACTTATCCCGACGCAGCAGCGCTGACCGCCGCGACCGACCAGCTCGCGACCTTTCCGCCGCTCGTCTTCGCCGGTGAAGCCCGCAACCTGACCGCGTCGCTCGCCGAAGTCGCAGCCGGCAAGGCGTTCCTGCTGCAGGGCGGCGACTGCGCCGAGTCCTTTGCCGAGCATAGCGCGAACAACATCCGCGACACGTTCCGCGTCATTCTCCAGATGGCCGTTGTACTTACCTTCGCATCGAAGCTCCCGGTCGTGAAGCTTGGCCGCATGGCGGGTCAGTTCGCCAAGCCGCGCTCGACCGATACCGAGACGATCGGCGGCGTCGAGCTGCCGTCGTACCGCGGCGACAACGTCAACGATATCGCCTTCACCGCGGAATCGCGCGCGCCCGACCCTCAGCGGATGATCCGCGCCTATTCGCAGTCGGCGGCGACGCTCAACCTGCTGCGTGCATTCGCACAGGGCGGCTACGCGAACCTGCATCAGGTTCACCGCTGGACGCACGACTTCATGGGTCGCAGCCCCTGGTCGAAGAAATACGCCGAGACCGCGGACCGGATCGGCGAAGCGCTTGAGTTCATGGCCGCCTGTGGGATCGATCCCGAGACCGTGCCGCAGCTCGCGCAGACGCATTTCTACACCAGCCACGAGGCGCTGCTGCTCCAGTACGAGCAGGCGCTGACCCGGCAGGATTCGCTGACCGGCGACTGGTACGACACCAGCGCGCATTTCCTCTGGATCGGGGATCGCACGCGGTTCGAGGGCTCCAGCCACGTCGAATACCTCCGCGGCATCGGCAACCCGATCGGCATCAAGTGCGGCCCGAGCCTGGAGCCCGACGCGCTCTTGCGGATGCTCGACACGCTCAACCCTGGCCGAGTCCCCGGCCGGATGACGCTGATCACGCGCTACGGCTATGACAAGATCGAGGCGAACCTGCCCCGCCTCGTCCGCGCTGTGACCCGGGAAGGCCATCCGGTGGTCTGGAGCTGCGACCCGATGCACGGCAACGTCGTCAAGGCCGCCAACGGCTACAAGACGCGACCGTTCGACCGCATCCTCGCCGAAGTCCGCGGCTTCTTCGCGGTCCACCGCGCGGAAGGCACGCACGCGGGCGGCATCCATGCCGAGATGACCGGGCAGAACGTGACCGAGTGCACCGGCGGCGCGGTCGACGTGACCGAGCAGAGCCTTGCCGATCGCTACCACACGCACTGCGACCCGCGCCTCAACGCCAGCCAGAGCCTCGAACTCGCCTTCCTGCTGGCCGAGATGCTCAACGAGGAAATGGCCGAGCGCAAGAAGGTCGCCGCCTGATAAATATGCGGGCGCCTCAGGAAAGTGCGGCAAGCGTCTTGACGCCTGCCGCCGCCTTCCGTAGACGCCCGCATCTGCTAACGGCCCCTTCGTCTAGCGGTTAGGACGACGCCCTCTCACGGCGTAAGCACGAGTTCGATTCTCGTAGGGGTCACCAGCTTCCCAGCCAGCAAGCCGCATCGATCCGATCGCCGCTGCGCTGCACCTCCCACATCGCCAAACTCTGGTGCCGATCGACGGTCCTCGTTTGTCGCCGCGTTTACTCGCGTCCGCATCGGGCCGACGATGCGACAATATCGGCAAGTCATGCGCTTCCTCTGATATGGATATAGTCCGCTCGACACCCTCCGTTTCGGGCCAATCCCCAGTTGTCGCATATCCCGAACAAGATCATTGCTGCGTGGCAGGCGGGGTTTTGGGATAAGCCCCTTGTCTCAGGCGATGATCGAATAGCATTCGGCCGCCAACCGCTTCACGGTCCCAGCCTTTACTGATCACATATACTCGAAAGTATTTCGAGGTTCATCACTCGGCGCACCTTCACGTGCCGCCGACTGCGGCGACCTGTGTTCGGGGCGGATGCCCGCATGATCGCCTGATCGCTCCGGATCATCCGGCAACAAGGAGAAGGCGCTATGACTGGTTATGCTCAGAACTATCTCGGGGGGCTCGTTCAGCAACGCCATGGCGGCGGGAGCCCGGTCAATGTCGGTTGCGCGATACTGGCGGGTACGATCGTCTGCACGATCGGTGCAGACGCGGTTGTCGCCGGTCTCGGCGCTCGCGCCAGCGCCCCCGGATGCAAGGACGTGATGTGGACCGCAGGATGCACCTTCGGCGGGCCGCAAGCCGTCGCGGCAGAGTGCGGGAATGTACTGACCACGCTCGCCTGTACGCTTGGCGCACAGCAGAAGGGCGCTGCCAGCGGCTATGGTGCGGATTGCGGCAACGTGCTCACCACCCTCGCCTGTACGCTGAAGGCTCAGGGTCCCGCGGCGGGCGATGCCATGTGCGTCACGCTGGTCACCGCACGACCGACCTGGTGCGCGCCGATCCCGGCCGGCGCAGGCGGCGGCCTGCAAGCTACGGACTGCAAGCACGTCATGTGGACGGCAGGCTGCACCTTTGCAGGCCAGCAGCAGGGCGCCGTCGAATGCGTGCAATTGGCGGCAAAGACGGTCTGCACGATGGGCGCGACGCAACCCGCCGCGGCGGTCGACTGCGGCAACGTGCTGACGACGCTGGCCTGTACGCTGGGCGCCGAGCAGACCGGTTCGGCCGATGCGGAGCCCGGCTGCAAGGATGTGTTGTGGACTGCCGGGTGCACGTTCCAGGCTACCGAATCGGTCGCGGATTGCGGACATGTCCTGACGACCTTGGCCTGCACGCTGCTGGCCGTTCCCGACGAGAGCGTCGCGACGACGGACTGCAAGCACGTCATGTGGACGGCGGGCTGCACCTTTGCCGGCCAGCCGCAGGTCGCCGAGGTCGAACTCGATTGCAAGCACGTGATGTGGTCGGCGGGCTGCACCTTCTGATCGATCGTCGAAGCCGCCGGCCCCTCGCGGGTCGGCGGGCTGCACCTTCTGATCGATCGTCGAAGCCGCCGGCCCCTCGCGGGTCGGCGGTTCTTCGCACTTTTCCTCGCATATGGCAGGCCGCATGGACCCGATCGTCACCCGCAATCTCGTACGGTATCTGACCGGCAAGGGCCTGATCGACCGCGCCGGGATCGTCGATGGCGGCATGGTCCTGACCATGAGCCGCAGCCGCAACCGGTTCGTGATGCTCAAGCAGCGGAACGGCCCGGCCTATTTCATCAAGCAGGCGATCGAGAGCGAACCCGGCACGCGCGAGACGATCGCGCGGGAAGCGGAGGTCTATCGCGGCGCGTTCGGCGACGAGCGCCTGCGCCCGTTGCGCGATCTGCTGCCACGTTTCCGACTCTACGATGCCGAGCAGGGCATACTCATCAACGATCTCATCCCGAACAGCGAGACGCTGACCGCCGTGCATAAGAAGCTCGGAACCTGTCCGGTCGATCTCGCCGCACGGCTGGGGATGGCATTATCCGCCTACCACGCGATCCGTTTCGTCGAAGGCGCGCCGCAAGCCGCGCTGTTTCCGCAACAATCGCCCTGGATCCTGCGCCTTCACGGCGAAGCGGACGTGAGCAGCATGCGACGGAGCCCGGCCGCCTCGGCGCTGGTCGACATCCTGCTCGCCGCGCCAGGCGCGCGTGCGATGCTCGGCGCGCTGCGCGACGGGTGGAAGCGCGATACGCTGATCCATACCGACATGCGCTGGGAGAATTGCCTGCTCGCGCCCAAGGGCGACGCGCTGGCCGACCGACGTTTGTACGTCATCGACTGGGAGCTGGCCGATATCGGCGACGCAGCCTGGGACGTCGGCAGCATGCTCCAATCCTACCTCGCCTTCTGGATCGGCTCGATGCCCGCCGGAACGGATCCCGCCGCGCTGTTCGCGGGTGCCACCGTGCCGCTCGCGACCGTCCAGCCTGCGATCGCAGCATTCTGGACCGCGTACATCACCGCCAGCGCCGCCTATCGCGACGACGCCGCGGATTTCCTGACGCGGTGCATCGGCATGATGGCCGCGCGGATGATGGTCACCGCGTTCGAACGCAGCGCGTGGAGCCAGGCGACCGATCCCACCGCGATCCTGCTCGCGCAGACCGCACTCAACATTCTCGCCGATCCGGGCCGGGTAGCGGAGGAATTGCTCGGTATCGTCGACTCCGCACCAGATGCACGCCACCAGGCGATCGCGGCGTGACCGGCACGGCGATCGACCTCGGCGCGTTCGTCGCGGCACTGCGGATCGGCGACGACGGCGCGATCCTGCTCGACGACAGTCCGGTGGGGCGCCTGAGCGGCCCCGCGACCGAAGGCGCGCTGGCGACCGCGTTGATGCCCGTGGTGTACGAGCACGCCTATGCCCGCGTGTTCCCGCAGGACGATGCCGCCGCCATTGCACCAGAGCCGGTCGACCTGACGGCGGCACTCGAACGCGCCAATACCAGCCGATCGCGCGCCGAGCAGGGCTGGATCTTCAGCGGCAGCGACACCAACGGCAGCGTGATCGCCATGCGCCATGGCCGCACGCGCCGGTTCGCGCCCGGCCAGTTCCTCGCCGTCGACGGTGTGATGCCGATGCGCAGGGGAAGTCCGCTGGCGGTGCAGATCGCGGGCGGCTCGACCACCGCGCAGGCCGGCTTCTACTACGCGTTCGGCGAAGCGTTTCGCGACGTGAACGATCTTGCGCCGATCGTCCGCTTCTACTGGAACGTCCGGATCGGCGGCGCGGTCGACCTGGTCGCCGGACTGACCACGCTGCTCAACCGCTACCGCATACCGTTCGATTTCAAGATCGTCGTCCGCAGCGCCGACTACGTCCGCCGCGACAATGCGGTGCTCTACGTGGCCCAGCACCTGTTCCCCGCGGTATCGACGGTCCTCCTCGCGAGCTACCCGGCCTTCGCCGCGTATCTGGACGCGCCGGTGCCGCTGTTCGCGAGGCAATTGGCGCCGGGACTGGGCTTTGCCGAGGATCCGGGCAACCGCGAGAGCTTCGGCATGGCGCGCAGCCGACTGGTCGCGCAGGCACTCGCCGCCTCGCGCACCGAGAGCGGGTTCGGGGCTCCCGTGTTCGCCGAAACGCTGGCTCGCAAGATCGCGGAGGCAGGCCTGCGCGCCGACGCCCTGCACCGCGGGTTCTACACGGGCTTTCTCGGCATCGGCTACGCCGCGATGGAAGCCGGAGCCGCGCTCGATCGCGAGGATCTGCACGCACAAGGTCTGGCGATGGTCCACCGCGCCGTCGCGCTGTGCCCTGAGGGTCGCGTCGCGATCGACGTGATGTCCGGTAATGCAGGGACGATCCCCGTGCTGCTCGCGCTGGGCGCCGCGCACGCCGCGCCATCGCTGACCGAAGCCGCGATCGTCGCCGGGGAACGGTTGCTCGACGCCTCGGAACGCAGCGACCGCGGCCTGTCCTGGAACGCGATGGGCGAGATGGCCGAACTGGTCGATCTCTCCGGCTTGGCGGACGATCTGGTGGCCGACTTCCGTGCGCAACGCCGCCCCAATTTGACCGGGTTGTCGCACGGTGCCGGCGGCGTCGGCTGGGCCTTGCTCGAACTTGCCGCCGTGTCCGGCGACGATCGGTTCGGAGCGGCGGGGCGCGCGGCGTTCGCCTATGAGGATAGCTGGTTCGACACCCCGAGCGATCAATGGCCCGATCTGCGCAGCCACGACGCGGACAAGCCGCTCGGTGTCGCCCCCGCCGCATGGTGCCACGGTGCAGTCGGTATCGGCCTCGCCCGCATCCGCGCCTTCGAACTGACCAGTGACGCGACGATGCGGCCGGCGATCCAGTCCGCGTTGCGGATCACTGCGCGATCGGTGATCGGCCAGCTCGCCCGCACCAGCTGCAACTACTCGCTCTGCCACGGCGCGGCGGGTGATGCCGAGCTGTTCCTGAGCTGGGCCCAGGCCAGCGGCGATGCCGAGGCGCGAACGCTCGTCGATGAGATCGCCCGACACGGTATCGATACCTACGCCACACCCGCCCGCCCCTGGCCATCGGGAACGCCGGGCGCCAGCGAGTCGCCGAGCCTGATGCTGGGGCTGGCAGGCACGGGGCATTTCTACCTCCGCGCCTACGATCCCAAAGCGACGCCCTCCGTCCTGCTACTGACACCGCCTGCAACCCCGCGTATTCCGACGGCACTCGCAGCGTAAGATCAACCGAGTTACTTTTCTGCTAACTATTCTCAATAGCCTTGATCTGCGTTTCACGAGCCGATAGGCGGTGGCGGTGAAGTCGCCCCAATCTCTCGCGTCCCAAGCGTCCGCAACATCAGCGGCGGCCATCAAGCGCAAACGCAAATGGCGGAGCTGGTGGCTCAAGCAGTTGCACAACTGGCACTGGATCAGCGCGGCCTTGTCGCTGACCGCAATGCTGCTGTTCGCGATCACCGGCATCACACTCAATCATGCGGCATCGATCGGTGCCAAGCCGGTGGTCGTCGAGAAAAGCGGCATGCTGCTCCCATCGCTTCGCCGCATGCTGACCGCACCGCACACGCCAGACACGCCTCTACCCGCACCCGTCGCGAAAAGCGTTGCGGCCACGGTCGGCCTCGATCCCGCGGGCAAGTCGGTCGAGTGGTCCGACACCGACGCCTATGTCGCGCTGCCACGCCCGGGTGGCGACGCCTGGGTCAGCATCGAGCGCGCGACCGGACGCATCACCGCGGAAACAACCGACCGCGGCTGGATCTCGTACCTGAACGACCTCCACAAGGGGCGCAATGCGGGCGCGGCCTGGGCGTGGTTCATCGACATCTTCGCCGGCGCCTGCATCCTGTTCACGCTGACCGGACTGCTCCTGTTGCAGCTTCACGCGCGCCATCGGCCGACGACCTGGCCGATCGTCGCCGCCGGGCTTGCCATTCCCGTCCTGCTTGCCATCCTGTTCGTCCATTGAGGGGTTCTGCCATGCGTCCTACCGCGTTGCTGTTGTTTGGCGGGGCGATCACCGCGCCTGCGCTGTCGTTGCCCGCCAGCGCCGCGCCCGCGGGCACCGTCACGATCACCATCCCCCGGCTGAGCGTCGCGGAATATCACAAGCCGTATGTCGCGGTCTGGCTCGATCCGGTCGGCGGCGGCGCGCCGCGCACGCTGGCGGTCTGGTACGATCTGAAGAAGCGCGGCAACGATCCCGGCACCAAATGGCTCGCGGACCTGCGCGCATGGTGGCGCAAGGGCGGCCGCAGCATGACGATGCCCGCCGACGGCGTCAGCGGCGCGACGCGTGCGCCGGGCCAGTACACCATCCCGCTGCCCGCCGACGTTAAGCCCGGCCAGTATGTCCTCAACGTCGAGGCTGCGCGCGAGACCGGCGGCCGCGAGCTCGTGTCCGTACCGCTTACCGCCGGAGCCCGCACCACGGGCAAGACCGAGCTCGGCGCCGTCGCCATCTCCGCCCGCTAAGGATCGCATCATGAAGCCTTTTGTTGCACGCCTGATGGCCGCCGCCGCGCTGTTGTCGATCCCCGCCGCACTATCGGCGCACCGCATGTGGCTGTTGCCCTCGGCCACGGTGTTCTCGGGGACTGATGGCTGGGTGACGGTCGACGCCGCGGTCTCGAACGACCTGTTCTTCTTCGATCACCAGCCGCTCCGCCTCGACGGCATGAAGGTCTGGCAGCCCGACGGCAGCGAAGGCGCATTGCAGAACGGCGCGACCGGCCGCTATCGCTCGGTATTCGACGTGAAGCTCGACAAACCCGGCACGTGGAAGATCGGCACGCAGATGTCCGCCGTCATGGGCAGCTTCAAGGTCGACGGCGTCGAGAAACGTCTCGGCGGTCGTCGCGGTCCGCCCCAGCCGAACGCCCCCGCCCCGCTGACCGTCGCCGACATCCCCGCCAACGCGACCGACGTGAAGGTTACCGAGGTATCGGGTCGCAACGAGATCTTCGTAACCGCGGGCGCGCCGACCACCACCGTCTTCAAGACGACCGGCAAGGGCCTCGAGTTCGCGCCGATCACGCATCCCGACGAACTGGTCGCGGGCGAGACCGCCAAGTTCCGCTTCCTGGTCGACGGCAAGCCCGCGTCCGGCCTGAAGGTCACGGTGATTCCCGGCGGCAAGCGCTACCGCAACGATGAGGGCGGACGCGAGCTGACCACCGGGGCGGACGGCGTGTTGAGCGTTTCGTGGCCGACCGCCGGGATGTACTGGCTCAATGCGACGCTGACCGACGCCAAGGCAACCACCCCGCGCGCGACCGAGCGGCGAATGAGCTACGTCACGACGCTCGAAGTCCTCACGCCCTGAGGCGTCCGGGTGTGAGTTTGGCGGCATGAGGATCGCGCTGCCTCTGACGATCAACGCCGCGGCGTTCGGCGCGCGCGATCCGTCGGCGGTGGTGCTCGATCTCCACGGCGAGACCATGGGGACGTCGTGGAGCGTGCGCTTCGCTGCGCCCGCCGGCACCGATCCGTCGTCGATCCGCGCCGCGATCGTCGCGCGGCTGGCCGGGCTCGTCGCGGAGATGAGCCACTGGGCACCGGACTCGCTCCTGTCCCGCTTCAACCGGTCGCCTAGCGGCACCTGGACGACGCTCCCACCCGACTTCGCACACGTCATGACGCGCGGCCTCGCGATCGCCGAGATAACCGGTGGCGCGTTCGATCCGGCGATCGGCAAGCTCGTCGATGCCTGGGGTTTCGGCCCCGTCCCCGTCGCTTGCCCCCCGAGCACACCCGAAATCGAGACGGCGCGCGCGACATCGGGTTGGTCCCGGCTCTCGTTCGCCCCCACCGGCGCACACCTCCGCCAACCCGGCGGTACCGCGCTCGACCTGTCGGGGATCGGCAAGGGCCACGCGGTCGACGCCGTCGCCGACCTCTTGCACGACGCCGGCATCCCGAACGCACTGGTCGAGATCGGCGGCGAACTCGTCGGTCGCGGGATCAAGCCGGACGGCGATCCCTGGTGGGTCGACCTCGAGAGCCCCCCAGGGCTGACACTCCCCCCGCTTCGGATCGCGCTGCACGGCCAAGCAGTAGCGACCTCCGGCGACTACCGCCGCGGCGCGCACACGCTAAATCCCCGCACCGGACGTCCGATCGACACTGCCGTCGTCTCCGCCAGCGTCATCCACGAGACCGCGCTCGACGCCGACGCTTGGGCAACCGCACTCACCGTGCTGGGGCCGGACGGCCTCGACCTCGCCAACGCCAACGGCATCGCCGCCCGCCTCGTCACCGAGATCGACGGCACCGCGCAGGAGTACCTGTCGCCTGCCCTGTCGGCGATGCTCGAAGACTGACCACCACTGTCATTCCCGCGGAGGCGGGAACCCATATCGGCAAGCCTCACGATACGATCATGAACTTTCCGAGGGTGAGCATTTCCGTCGGCGCAGCGATCAAGCCTGCACGAGACCAGCCTTCGCAAAGTTGGGACGCAAGAGCATGCCCGCTCCACCCCACGACGCTACCCGATCCAGCCCTCGTGCGTTACCAAAGCCAATGACCGACGCGCTCCCCCCCGCCATCCCCGCCGCGACGCTCGTCATCTTCCGCGACACGCCAGCCGGCCCCCCGGAACTGCTGATGGTCGAGCGTGCCAAGGCGATGGCGTTCGCGGGCGGCGCCTTGGTATTCCCCGGCGGCCGCGTCGATCCCGGCGACCATGCGCTGGCGGCTCTGCTCGGCCACCCCGACGACGAAACCGCCGCGCGCATCGCCGCGATCCGCGAGACGATAGAGGAGGCCGGCCTGCCGATCGGCCTGTCCCCGATGCCCTCCATCCATGCCTTCGAGCAGTTGCGCGCCGCCCTTCACGCCGGCACCGCGTTCGGCGAAGCATTGGCGGACGCAGGCACATCCCTCGACCTCGAAACGCTCGAGTATTTCGCCCGCTGGCGGCCAGCACACGCCCATGCGCGCATCTTCGACACGCGTTTCTATCTCGCCCGTCTGCCCGCCGACGCCCCCGCCCCGCGGGTCGACGAGACCGAAAACGTCCGTCTGTTCTGGGCCACCGCGGCGCACATTCTCGCCGAGACCGATGCCGGACGCGCGACGATCATCTTCCCGACCCGCCGCAATCTCGAACGCCTCGCGCAGTTCACGGATTTCAGTGCCGCGAGCGCTGACGCCCGCGCGCATCCCATCCGCACCGTCACGCCGTGGACCGAGATACGCGACGGCGTCGAGCATCTCTGCATCCCCGACGACCTCGGTTATCCGATAACGTCGGAGCCGATGTCGGACGCGGTGCGCGGCTGACATGCGCGCGGTCCGAAGGACGATCGGGTGGCTGGTGGCGCTGGTCGTCATCGCGACGCTCGCGCTGATGCTGTGGGCTAGCCTGCGTGGACGGCCGCAGGACGTCCCTTGGGCGCCGCTCGATCTCGGCCAGCCGATCGGCCTGTTCACGGGCCGCAAGCTCACCGCGCTGACCGAGGATTTTCCGCAATGCCGCGCGCTGCTCGACCGCGCCGGCGTCCGCTACACCGTCCTGCCGCCGCGCAAAGGCGAGGGGCAATGCGGCTATGCAGACGGCGTGCGCCTGACCGGCGGTGCTCGAAAAATTGCCTTCGCACCTGCCGGGTTGGGCGTCGCCTGTCCGGTCGCCGCGGCGCTGGCGATGTGGGAATGGGACATCGTCCAGCCTGCCGCCGAACGGCACTTCGGCACACGCGTCGCGACGATCGATCATTTCGGCAGCTATAGTTGCCGCCGTATCGCCGGCAGCCATTCGAGCAACTGGAGCGAACACTCCACTGCCGACGCGGTCGACATCGCCGGTTTCCGCCTGACCGACGGCACCCGCATCACCGTTGCGCGAGACTGGAAAGGCGACGATCCCAAAGCCGCATTCCTCCGCGAAGTCCGTGACGGCGCATGCCAGCTGTTCGCGACGACGCTGTCCCCCGACTACAACGCCGCGCACGCCGACCACCTGCATCTCGACCAGGCGAACCGTGGGTCGATGGGATGGCGTGCGTGTCGGTGATCCGATCCCCCTCGTTACCCCCCCCCCGGCGAAGGCCGGGGTCCAATTGGGAGACCTGGCTAAACGAAGGGGTGCGCATCGTTACTGCGACCTCTCCAATTGGGCCCCGGCCTTCGCCGGGGTGGATAACGCCCTGACAGTCCGCCTCGCTACCCGCGAGATTTCAGCTCGCCAAGGTCGTCCCCGAATCCACCTTCTCGACCCAGTACGGGAAGAACGCCGGCTGCCGGTTCGACCAGCCCGACGCGGTCGCCGCCGCCTCACTGATCGACTGGAGCAGCTTCCGCCGCAGTTCCGGATGCAGATGCGGCAGCGCCGCCGCCGCGCAGAACGCCGACGGCAGCCACGGCCGGACCTCCGCCCCGATCAACCGCTCGTACAGGAACCGCAACGCCGAGAAACTCGTCAGCCGCCCCTGCCCCAGGTCGAACGCAACCAGCGTCATCAACGGCGCCAGGAACGGCTCGATCGCGTCGAGCCCGCTGTCGTCCGGCACCATCGCGCGCAGATCGGGGAGGTTGTTGTACAGCCGCGCCTGCGCCCGGATGCTTGCCGCCTCGACCACGTCGCGCGACCAGCGCTGCATCGCGTCCTCGCGGTCCAGGCCTACATCGAGCGAACGCCGGATATACCGCTGCGTCGAACTCGGAAAAGCCGCGAATTCCTTCATCTCGGCGAGGGTCATCGACCCCTGTGCCGGTTTCATTCTGGAAGCCATGTCGTCACCCCGCTCTCGTCAAGGAACCGGCAGACTATGCGCTCGGATGGTTAACAACGACCCTATCGCGCGTCATCTTTCCGTAACACCAAGCGACCATGAAAGCTGTTGCGCTGCAACAAGGCTGCGACGAACCGAACGAAACTAAGCGATTTGATCGTCTTGCGAGGCGTTTGGGCAACAAAAAAGCGCCGGTCTTTGCCGACCGACGCCCGTTCGTTGAGCAGATGCGAGGGTTACGCCTGCTTTTCGCGCAACGCCCGCTCGGCATCCTCGTCATAACCCGACGACTTCGCCGGCTCGGTACCAGACCCCGGCTGCGTTGCCGAAATCGGATCGCTGCCGTCCATCGACTCGTCGAGCCCGTTGTCGAGACGCGCGTCGGCGCTGTCGGGATTCTTCTGCAGGCGCTTGCCGATCGACTTGTCCTGGCCCGCTTCCTGGCGCGGATCGCGACCCGAACTCTTGCCCTCGGCATCCTTGTCGTCGGGCGCTACGGACAGGCTATCCAGTGCGCTCTTGTCTATGTCAGTCATTGCGACGTCCCTTTTTAATCTTGGCGATGACCAACGGTCGAAGTGCGCTTTGTTTCCCGCGAGGGGCTCCGCGGAACGGCTCAATCCAGCGGTGTCACCTTCACCGTCTGCTCCCACAGATACGCCTGCCCGAACACCGTCATGAACGCGATATCGGTCGCATCGCGCCCGACGCAGACCCGCGCGATATCGCTGCACGTCGCCATCTTCGTCGCATCGATCAACCGCCAGTCGCCTGCCAGCCACAGCTCCGCGACCGCATGGAAGTCGGGCGGATCGACACCCGGTGCATAGGCCGACACGCACCGAGCCGGGATCCCGCCCGCCCGCGCGAGCGACACCAGCAGATGCGAATAGTCCCGACACACCCCAGACCTGGAAGCAAACGTATCGAGCGCGGTCGTCTCGCCGCTGCTCGATCCACAGCGGTAGTCGAGCGACTGGTACACCCACTCGGTCAGCGCCGCCGCGAGCGGACCGCCTTCCAGCCCCCCGAACTCGCGCGCGACGAAGCCCTCGAAGCGGTCCGACGGACAATAGCGGCTCGGCATCAGATACGGCGTCAGTTCGCCATCGAGCATCCGCGGCGGCGTCGCCGGGTACAGCTCGAGCTGCACGCGCTCGCGCTTCACCGCGACGATCGCCTTATACTCGGCCGTGAACCGCGCATGCCCGCGCGACCAGCAACGCTGGCCGATTCCATCTTCGCCGCGCACCGCCCGGATCGGACTGTCGGACCACAGGGTGAGGGACTCGGACTCGATCGTCTGGTCGGCCATCGCCGCCGCCTCGATTTGGAGGAGAACATCGGCATCCCCCGCAATCCCGTAATCCAGACGCACGTCGATCGAGAGCCGCATTGCGCGTCCCATTCCTGTCCCGAGGCCAAAAGAAAAGGGCCCGGCGGTGTCCCGCCGAGCCCTGCGTTCGTCACACCCTTAGCGGGAGTTAGTTGCGGCTGCTACCAAACAGACGCAGCACGAACATGAACATGTTGATGAAGTCGAGGTACAGGCTCAGCGCCGACATGATAACGACCTTGCCGACCATGTCCGTGCCGGCGACCTGCGCATACAGGCTCTTGGTACGCTGCGTGTCGTAGGCGGTTAGGCCCGCGAACAGCAACACGCCGACGCCGCTGATGACCAGCTGCATGACGCCCGACTGCAGGAACATGTTGATCAGGCTCGCGACCAGCAGGCCGACGACACCGATGATCAGGAACGTCCCGAACGCCGACAGGTCGCGCTTGGTGGTGTAGCCGTACAGGCTGAGACCAGCGAAACCGGCGGCGGTAGCGAAGAACGCACCCGCGATCGACGTACCGCTATAGACCAGGAAGATCGTCGACATCGACAGGCCCATCAGGACGGCAAAGCCCCAGAAGAGCATCTGCATCGTGCCGGTCGACATCTTGTTCTGGCCGTAGCTCATGCCGAACACGATCGCGAGCGGCGAGAACATGATGACGTACTTCAGGATGCCACCGCTCATGAACACCTGTGCGGCAGGCGACTCTGCGCCGCCCCATGCGAACAGCATCGCGACGATGCCCGTCAGCAGGACAGCCGAGCCCATGTAGTTATACACGGACAGCATGTACGACCGGAGACCAGCGTCATAGGCCTCGGTACGCTGGCCCGTGGCCGTCGTTCCGAACGGCGCGGCGCGGGGCCGGGGGTCAGACCAATTAGCCATTGTGAAATCAGCTCCTTTGTCCGGCATGGTGCCGGTTACGATGAATATCGTCTTTTACAGGACGCTTTTCAAGCAGAGTGGTTGCATCGGCATGGTGGTTCGCGGTTAACCTGCCGCAATCCATGATCCGCCTTTTCGTCGCCCTCCGCCCGCCGCCCGCTATCCGTCAGAGCTTGCTCGACATAATGGAGGGCGTCCCCGCCGCCCGCTGGCAGGACGAGGAACAGCTGCACGTGACGTTGCGCTTCATCGGCGAGGTCGAACGACCGGTCGCGGAGGACGTCGCGGTCGCTTTGAGCCAGATCGTCGCGCCAGTACCACGAGTGTCGCTCACCGGAGTCGGCCGCTTCGAGAAGCGCGGGCGGATCGATACGCTCTGGGCCGGCGTGACGCCTCACGAAGCGCTCGCCGCGCTCCACCGCAAGGTCGACCAGGCGTGCGTTCGCGCCGGCCTCCCCCCCGAACATCGCGCCTATCTCCCACACATCACCGTCGCGCGGCTGGCACGGTCCGCGGGCGTCGGGTTCGCGATTGAGGGCTGGCTCGCGACGCATGCCGCACTGTCGAGCGCGCCCTTCCCGCTACCCCATCTCGTGCTGTACCAGAGCCATCTCGGCCGCGACGGCGCGACGTACGAACCCGTCGCGCGCTGGCCGCTCGATAGCGGGGGTGGAACCTGAGCCACGGCGAAGGGTTCGCCAATAGACAACAGGGAGAGACACTATGCGGATTGCGACACTGGCACTGCTCGGCGCGGCGACGATCGGGCTGACCGCCTGCGAAAAGGGCGGCATGGATACCGGTACGCCGGTGGCGGGCGGCCAGCGCGCGACGGCGATGCTCCAGACCGCGACCGGCACCGACGTCGGCCGCGCCACCGCCACCGAAGTCGCGGGCGGGCTCCGCTTCACGCTCGACGCCAAGGCGATGCCCCCCGGCACGCACGGCGCGCACATCCACATGGTCGGCCGCTGCGACGCCCCCGACTTCACGACCGCGGGCGGCCACTGGAACCCGACCGGCATGAAGCACGGCAGCATGAACCCGCAGGGCCCGCATGAAGGCGACCTGCCCAACCTGATCATCGGCACCGATGGACGCGGCACGATCGGCATCACGATCCCGGGCGCTACGATGGCGGGCCTGATGGACACCGACGGCTCGGCGTTCGTGGTGCACGCAGGTCCCGACGACCTGATGACCGACCCGGCTGGCAACAGCGGCGGGCGGATCGCCTGCGGTGTGTTCCAGGCGGGGTAAGTGCGTGGCCCCTCCTAATTTTCAGGAGGGGCACATTCGCCTGCGCAACGTCCGTTCGTGCCAAGTAGAGATCGAATAGTCGCCGAAGGCGGCGTATCGAGGGCTCGTATCGAAGCACATGTTTTGCGCACCGACCTGCCCCCCCGTTCGCCCTGAGCGAAGTCGAAGGGCCTGCCCCAAGCGTAGGTGCCGCGACTTCGCTCAACACGAACGCAAGAGAGTGGCCGGGATAGGTTCGCCAGGAGCGGTCAAATCCCCTCCCCCGCCGCCCGCGCCCTGGCCTCCCGCGTAGCCTCCGCTCCCGGCGCCAGCCGGTACGCCGCCACCGCACACGCCAAGGTGATCGGCGTCACCACCAGCAACGACAGCATCCCGATCGACAGGCTCCCGGTCAGCGTCGACACCCGCCCCGCCATGTACGGCCCGAGCGCCAGTCCGATCAGCGTCGTCCCGATGAAGAACGTCGCCGTCGCCGTCCCCCGCATCCGCGGCAAGACCATGTCCTGCGTGGTCGCCGCCGCCGCCCCCAGCGCACACGATGCGGTCAACTGCGCCAGGAAGATCCCCGCATAAAACGCGGTCGGCGACGACGCGGTGAAGGCGAGGATCAGGAACGGCACCGGCACCACCGCCCCGAAGATCACCACCCACAACCGTCCCGCCGGATTGCGCTGCCGCAACCGATCCGACACCACGCCGCCGATCGTCAGCCCGAGAAAGCCGGCGGTCGCGCCGAGGCTGCCGATCATGAACCCCGCCGACGCCGGCGTCGCGCCCAGTTCGCGCAACGCATAGGGCGCCGCCCAGAAACTCGCGGCATAGCTCAGGAACGCGTTCAGCCCGTAGGCTACCACCGTGCACAGGAACGCCGGCGTGCCGACGATCAGCGCAAAGGTCGGCGGATCGCGCCGCTTCAGCGCCGACGCCCAGGAGAACACCGCATACACGCCGATCCCGATCGCCACCCATTGCGGCCACGGCTCGCCCGCCGCCACCAGCCCAGATACCGCCGCGACCACGACTGCAAGCGCAACCAGATTATACCCGAGCGCCCGCGCCCCGCCCATGGCGGCACCGATCAAGGTCAGCGGCGGCACGATCGTCACCAGCTCGGCCCCGAACGCGCGGAACGGCGCCGGATGCTTCTCCGGTTCGGGCAGGCCCTCGACCAGCCCGCGGATCGGCTCCTTCAACGTCGCGATCCACACCGCCAGCAACAGCCCCGGCACGCCGACCGCCATGAACGCCGCCTGCCAGCCGACCAGCCCGAGCGGTCCGCCACCGGGATAGGCCTTGTTCCAGCCCTGCACGATCAGCCCGCCGATGAACAACGAACAGCCGCCGCCCACGTACAACCCGGCGGAATAGATCGACAACGCGGTCGCCCGCAGCCGCTTCGGGAAATAATCGGAGATGATCGAATAGGCCGACGGACTCGCCGTCGCCTCGCCGATCCCCACCCCGATCCGCGCCGCGGCAAGGTGCCCGCCGGTCTTCGAAAACCCCGACAGCGCGGTCATCACGGACCACAGCGACAGTCCGATCGTCATCAGCCTGACGCGGTGCCAATTGTCGGCGAGCCGCCCCAGCGGAATGCCGAACAGCGAATAGAACACCCCGAACGCGGTGCCGTACAGGAACCCGAGATCCTGGTCCTTCAGCCCCAGGTCGCGCTTGATGTCCTCCGCCAGGATCGAGATGATCTGCCGGTCGACGAAATTCAGGACATAGACGAGAAACAGCACCGACAGCACGTACCAGGCGTAGCGGGTGGCACCTTTCTCCGGTTCGCCAGCTGTGGTTTCGGCGTTCGCCATTGACCCCTCCTCGATGTTTTCGAGCTATGGGTATCAGGAAGCAAAGACGAGACGAAGCGCTTTCGGCGGGGTCAGGTACGTTGTTGGATAGAGGTTCAGGGACGAGTTCTCGCTATTGGCTCATATGACGGCTCTCATCTCCAACGCCCCTCCCCGGCGGAGGCCGGGGCCCCGTTGGAAAGGTCGCGGTAACGGAAGTATGTCGCCAATCAGCGACGTCCCTCAACTGGACCCGGCCTCCGCCGGGGAGGCTGGCTGTTGGGCGAGCGAGACGCTGAAGCCTCAGTGCGAGCCGATACGCCCGCGACGCAGCGCACCCTGCTCCAGCCGTTGCAACAACGTCTCGATCGTCGGTGGCGTGGTCGGCTCGGCCGGCGCACGCGGCGGCCGGGCGATCGGTGTCGGCGCGCTGACCTCCGGCATCACCTCGGGCGTCTCGACGGCCGGCACCTCGACGGACGGCGGCTGGACCGGTTGCGGCGCAGGCGCGGTCACGAACGTCGCCGGTTCGGCCGTCGGCGAAGCCTCAATCACCGGTGCGACCATCGTGGGCTGCGGCTGCGCGAGCGGCGATACCGGCCGCACCGGCTCCATCGGCACCGGCCGGATCGCCTTTGGATCGAATGCGGCAAGTGGCAGGTCGAGATCGACCGGGATACCACGTTCGTCTCGCGCCGCGCCAACCCCCACTTCCATCATCGGCGTACCGAGATCGGCCGCCGACATCGGCTTGCGCGGCGGCGCATCGGGATGCGCGTCGGCGCGACGGATGACCGGCATGCCGTCTTCGCGCGGCGTGCGCTTAGCGAGCATCCCGCCCGGCCCAAACAGCAGGAACAGCGACGACCAGAGCAGTGCCCCAACCAGCAGTCCGCTACCCAGCGCCAGCAACACCCGCGCCGTCATCCCGAGCGGCGGCGACGCGGCGGGCACCAGGGCAGCGACGCCCGTCGTCCACACCAGGCTCTCGAGTGTCTCGGCCGGCAGCACCGCGACGATCACCGCCATCAGTACGCCGCCAGTCACCGCGCCGTACAAGGGCAGCGCCCGGATCAGGTTCTGGCGGATATGCGCGACCATCAATTTTCCCGTGCGGCGGCCGCGATCAGCCGTCCATAAAGAGGATCATAGCGGCGAATGTTTGACGACCAGTTACGCTCTTCCTTGACGAACGCACGACCGCGCGCGCGCCGTTCGTCCCAGCCCGAGCGGTCCGCGAACATCCCCGCCAGCGCATCCGCGATCGCCTGCGGATCGTCGGGGGGGAACAGCGTGCCGGTATCGCCATCGCGGATCAGCTCACGGTGCCCGCCGACATCCGACGCCGCCACCAGCCGCCCCTGCGCCATCGCCTCCAGCGGCTTCAACGGCGTGACGAGATCGGTCAGCCGCATGCGCTTGCGTGGATAGGCGAGGATGTCGACCAGCCCGTAATAGCGCTCGACCTCCTGATGCGGCACACGGCCGACGAAGGCGATCGCATCCGCCACCAACGACGCCTCTGCCTGCGCGCGCAACGCCGCCTCCATCGGCCCCCCGCCGACCATCAACAGTCGCGCCTTGGGCCGCAATGCCACCAGCGCAGGCATCGCCGCGATCAGGTCGTCGAGCCCCTCGTAATCGTAGAAGCTACCGATGAACCCTACGACATCCGCACCATCGAGCCCGAGCTCAGCCCCCAGCGCATCGTCGCGCGGCGGTGCATTACCGAACAGGTCGAGGTCGACGCCGTTGGGCGACACCATGATCTTGTCCGCTGCGATCCCCCGCGCGATCAGGTCGCCGCGCAAGCCTTCGCAGATCACCGCCACCGCATCGGCACGCCGCACCGCCCACGTCTCCAGCGCGCGCGTCGCCCGGTAGCGCAGCGACGTCGCGGTGCCCGTACCGTTGCCGACAGCCGCATCCTCCCAGAACGCCCGGATCTCGTACACCAAGGGCAGCTTGCGTTTCCGCGCGACGATCAGCGCGGCGAGCGCGTCGATCACCGGCGAATGCGCGTGGAGAATGTCGGGCTTGAAGGCATCGACCGCCGCCTCGATCCGCTTGGCGAACGCCGCGATCCCGACGACTTCGCCGACCGGTCCCGACTTCACTCCCGCGTCGGTGCGGTGGAAGGTCAGCCCGTCGACCGACTCCACCGACGCAGGCGCGATCCCGTGCCGCGGGCCGGTCACCGCCGCGACGGTCCAGCCGAGTGCCTCCTGCGCCTTGAGGATCGCCCGCGTGCGGAACGTATAGCCACTTTGCAGCGGCAGGCCGTGATCAAGAATGTGAAGGATACGCATCTGGGAGGTCGTCTGCCACATATCGCTTAACGGCGCGTCAACCGACTATGGGTACGGACATTCCATGACACCCGCTCGGGAAAGGAGGCCGCACCCATGATCGACAACCTTGCGCTCGGCCTCAGCCACGGGCTGATGATGCTCGCCGCGTTCCTGCTGCTCAAGCGCCCCGACCTCGATCGCGAGCCGAGCCCGCACGACCCGCCCGAAAAGCCGCGCGCGACCGGCAAGGTGCCTCGACGCGATGCGTGATCTGTCGTTCATCGCGTTCCTGATCGCGTTCTTCGTGATGGGGTTCAAGCGGCCGTTCCTGCTCGTGCTCGTCTACGTCTATATCGACATCGTCTCGCCGCAGCGGCTGACCTATCTGCTGCTCAACACCGTGCCGATCTCGCTGATCGCGGTGGCGCTGGCGGTGGGCGGATGGGTGCTCGCGGACGACAAGCGCGACACGCGGGTCGGCGCGCGGCAGGTGCTGATCGTGCTGCTGATGCTCTATTGCTGGGCGACCACGCTCGGCGCCGACTTCCCGGTCGAGGCGAAGGAGAAATGGGACTGGGTCTGGAAGACGCTGATCTTCGCCGCCTTCCTCCCGCTGACGCTGCGCACGCGGCTGCGGATCGAATCGCTGCTGCTGTTCATGATCCTCTCGGCCTCGTCGATCATCATCGTCGGCGGCATCAAGACGATCGCCAGCGGTGGCGGCGGCTACGGTCAGTTGAACCTCATGGTCGACAATAATTCTGGGCTGTACGAGGGCAGCACGATCAGCGCGGTCGCCGTCGCGATCATCCCGATCATCGTCTGGTTCGCCACCTGCGGCACGATCTTCAAGCCAGACTGGCGCGTGAAGGGCTTCTGCCTCGCGCTGGTGTTCGCCTGCCTGCTGATCCCGGTCGGCACGTCGACACGGACAGGCCTGGTCTGCATCGTTCTGCTCGCGCTGCTGTCGGTGCGCGCGGTCAAGCGCAAGGCGCTGTATCTGGCCGCGGTCACGGCACTCGGCCTCGCCGCGGTCCCGTTCCTGCCCTCGGCGTTCACCGACCGGATGAACACGATCAAGACCTACGACGCGGACGAATCCGCGTCGACGCGGCTGGCGGTGTGGCAGTGGACGATCGAATACGCGAAGACACACCCGTTCGGCGGCGGTTTCGAGGCGTATCGCGGCAATCACATCCGCCTCGATCTCAAGTCCGAAGGTCCCGGCACCGGCCCGCGCGTCGAGACCGACAAGGCGCGCGCCTTCCACAGCGCCTATTTCGAGATGCTTGGCGAGCAGGGCTATTTCGGGCTCGCGCTTTGGCTCTCGATCAACGTGATCGGCATCTTCCGCATGGAGCTTCTGCGCCGACGCCATGCCGACCCGGCTAGCGAATTCGCCTGGGCCGGGCCGCTCGCCGGAGCGCTCCAGACCGCGCAGATCATCTATTTGTTCGGTGCGGCGTTCGTCGGCATCGCGTTCCAGCCGTTCGTCTACATGCTGATCGGCGCGCAGATCGGGCTCGACACCTATCTCGCCCGCAAACGCAGCGAACAGACCTTCCGCCCGATGCGCCGAGTACCCCCCTCCCGCTAACGAGAGGGGGGCGGGAAGCGTCAGTCGACCGGCTCGTCGGCCAGCTCTTCCTCGAGCGCGGCGATGATCGCCTTGTTGAACGCGGGGATATCGTCCGGCTTGCGGCTCGTGATCAGGTTGCCGTCGACCACGACCTCCTCGTCCACCACGTCCGCCCCCGCATTCTCCAGGTCCGTGCGGATCGACGGGAAGCTCGTCACGCGGCGGCCGTCGATCACGTCCGCCTCGGCCAGCAGCCACGGCGCATGGCAGATCGCGGCGATGATCTTGCCGTCCTCCATGAACTCGGTGATGATCTCGATCGCGCGCTCCTGCTGGCGCATCGTGTCCGGATTGGCGACGCCGCCCGGCAGCACCAGCGCATCGTAATCGTCGGTATCGACCTCGTCGAGCGTCAGGTCGGGCGTCGCCGTCTCGGCCTTGTTGATATCGCCCTTCATGCCCTGGATCGGGTCGGTCTTGATCGACGCCAGCGTAACCTTCGCGCCCGCCGCCTCCAGCGCTTTGCGCGGTTCGAACAGTTCGACGGTCTCGAAACCATCGGCAGCGAGCATCAATACGCGAGCTTGGGAAAGATCGGCCATGTCATGTCTCCAGTGAAATCCCGTGCCCCCTCAACCAAGCGCAGCCCGCCTCGTTCCGGAACGATGCGCCTTCCCGAACATTTGCAGAGATAGTCAGAATCAGACGCCCCCAAGGGACCACCGCATTGCCCACCAAGATCGTGTATTCCGATGACTCTAAGCCCGGCATCACCCGCAAGAAGATGCGGAACGGCTGGGGCTATTGGGATGCGAAGGGCGAGCGCATCACCGACCGCGATGAGATCGACCGGCTGAACGCGGTCGGTCTGCCCCCCGCCTACCGCGACGCTTGGTTCTGCCCAAAGCCCAACGGCCATATCCAGGCGGTCGGCTGGGACGAGAAAGGGCGCAAACAATACCGCTATCACTTGGGTTTTCGCGAAGCGCAGGAGGCCGCCAAGTACGAACGCTGCGCCGATTTCGGCCACGCCCTCCCCAAGATCCGCAAGGCGGTCGAGGCCGATCTCCGCAAACGCTCGCTGACCCGCGAACGCGCGGTCGCCGCGGTCATCCGCCTACTCGACGGCGGCCACATCCGCATCGGCAACGAAGCCTATGCCGAGGCGAACGAGAGCTTCGGCGCCACCACGCTGCGCAAACGCCACGGCGAAGTGAAGGGCTCGACCCTGAAACTCCAGTACAAGGGCAAGTCCGGCAAGATGCGGACGCTGAAGATCACCGACCGATCGCTCAGCAGCTTCGTCAAGAAGTGCCAGGACCTCGACGAACAGCATCTGTTCGCCTGGCTCGACGATGCCGGCGTCGCGCACCCGGTCACCTCAACCGACGTCAACTGCTACATCCGCGACGTCACCGGCACCGATTTCACCGCCAAGAATTTTCGCACCTGGGCCGCCAGCGTTGCCGCGTTCGAGGCGCTCGCGTCGGCCGAGCGCGACCTGAGCCTCAAGACGATGCTCGAACCCGTCGTCGCGCGGCTCGGCAACACCCACGCGATCGCGCGCAAAAGCTACGTCCACCCGTCGCTGATCGCGCTTGTGAAAACCGGTCAGTCGACCTTCCGCAAGGCGCTCCGCCTCCCCCGCGCCAAGCGCTACATGAGCCGCGAGGAATGTGGCCTGATCACCTTCCTCGAAGCCGGCACGCCCGCTGTTGCGACACTGGCAAAAGCGGCCTGACGAGTATTTCCATGACCAATACCACTGCCGCCGCCAAGCAACCGATCTTCGACGCGGGCGACGTCGGCGACCAGGCGCAGGGCTTCGTCACCGCCAGCTTCGCGTGGGTGCAAGCCTATTGGCTCCAGATCCTGATTGCATTCGGAATCGGCGCGGTGATCGTCGTCGCGCTCCACACCGCGCGCCGCTTCGGCAGCAAGCTCTGCGAACGCCCGCGCGCACTCAACGGCTGGGGCATCGTGGTCGGCAAGGCGATCGCGCGCACCGGCAATTTCTTCATCGTCATGCTCGCTGCCAAGCTGGTCGCCGGCTATTCCGCCGCCCCCGGCGAAGTCGCGACGACGATCAACTTCCTCTTCACCGTCGCCGCGGTGTTCCAGGCCGCCGTCTGGGTCCGCGAGATCATCCTCGGCGCGATCGAGCACCGCACGCAGTCCGAACATTATTCAGGCGAAGCGCTGCTGTCGGCGATGGGCCTGATCCGCCTGCTCGTCACCTTCGTGGTGTTCGCGGTCGCGCTGGTGGTGGTGCTCGACAATCTCGGCGTCAACGTCACCGGCCTCGTCGCGGGTCTGGGCGTCGGCGGCATCGCGATCGGGCTGGCGGCACAGGGCATCTTCGCCGACCTGTTCGCCGCGCTCGCGATCATCTTCGACCGCCCGTTCCGCCGCGGCGACTCGATCAGCTACGACACAGCCTCTGGCAGCGTCGAGGCAATCGGCCTCAAATCCACGCGCATCCGCGGCATCGACGGCGAAGAGCGCGTGATCTCGAACAAGAACCTCCTCAACAAGGAGATCCTCAACAACACGCAGCGCAACCACCGCCGCGCGAAGTTCGTCATCGGCGTCACCTACTCCACGCCCCCCGAAGTCTGCTCGCGCATCCCCGCGATGCTGAAGGAAATCGTCGAAGCCAACGACAAGATCTTCACGCGGGCCGGCTTCACCGGCTTCGGCGCGTCGAGCCTCGATTTCGAGGTCCAGTTCGACAGCAAGGGGCCGGATTATGCGAGCTTCTACGACGGCCGCACGGCGGTCGGCATCGCAATCCTGAAGCGCTTCAACGACGAAAAGATCGAGATTGCCTTCCCGACGCAGGTGAATATGATGGCGGCGCCCGATGGATCGGTGGTGATGCCGTATCCCGAGGTGCGAAGATCGGACGCGGAAGCCGTGCGCGACTAACGGTTCCCCTGCGAAAGCAGGGGTCAAGGATCACAAACACCATACCTTGGAACCCTGGGCTCCCGCTTCCGCGGGAGAACAGTACGCGGTCCCCTACGTCCTGATTCCTTACACCACCCCGGCGAAGGCCGGGGCCCAATTGGCAAGGTAGGAGTAACGAAGCTCAACGGTCGTCAGCACCGTTTACCAATTGGACCCCGGCCTCCGCCGGGGGGGTGCTCTCTACTTAACCCGTGCGGATGTGGGGTTCGGTTGAGGAGAGACTAAATCCCGCCCTCATCCAACGACAACAAAGTCGCATTCCCCCCAGCACTCGTCGTATCCACCGAAACCGCCCGCTCCGCACAGAACCGGTACAAATACCGCGGCCCACCAGCCTTAGGCCCTGTCCCAGACAACCCCTCACCCCCAAAAGGCTGAGACCCCACGACCGCGCCGATCATCGACCGGTTGATATACAGATTCCCCACCGCAGCCTCGGCCTCGATCACCTCAGCCGCCCGCGCGATGCGGCTGTGCAGGCCCATCGTCAGGCCATACCCCTTGGCGTTGACCCGAGCGATCGTCTCGCTGAGCTTCCCCGCCTCCCACGTCGCGACATGCAGGATCGGCCCGAACCACTCCTGGTTCAAATCCTCGATCGCGCCGATACGCACCAAAGTCGGCGGCACGAACAGCCCATCCGCCGGCGCGTCGAGCGTCTTGACGATCTTAGCCTTCACGCTCTCGCGATACGCCATCAGCCGGTCATACGCGGCCTGGTCGATCACCGGCCCGACATCGGTCGCCGGATCGCCCGACCGCCCGATCCGCAGCGTCTCCATCGCCCCCGACAGCATCTCGATCACGCCGTCCGCGATATCTTCCTGCACCAGCAGCAAGCGCAACGCCGAGCAACGCTGTCCCGCAGACCGGAACGACGACGCGATAACGTCCGCCACCACCTGCTCCGGCAGCGCGGTAGAATCGACGATCATAGCATTGATCCCGCCGGTCTCCGCGATCAACGGCACGATCGGCCGCGTCTCGTCGTCGAGCAACGACCGCGCGATCTTCCGCGACGTCGCGGTCGACCCGGTGAACGCGACACCCTGGATCCGCACGTCCGCGGTCAGCGCCGCGCCAACCTCCGGACCACCGGTCACGAGCACCAGCGCATCGACCGGCACGCCAGCCTCATGCGCAAGTTCAACCGCACGCGCCGCGATCCGCGGAGTCTGCGGTGCAGGCTTGGCGACCACGGTGTTGCCGGTGACGAGCGCCGCCACCGTCTGCCCGAGGAAGATCGCCAGCGGGAAGTTCCACGGCGCGATCGTCGCCCAGACACCGCGACCCTCGATATGCAGCGTGTTCCGCTCGCCCGTCGGCCCCGGCAGCTCGATCGGATGCAGGTTCAGCCGCGCCTGCTGCGCATAATACCGACAGAAATCGGCAGCCTCGCGCACCTCGCCGATCGCATCGCCAATCGTCTTGAACGCCTCCTGCACGCAGATCGCCATGAGTTCGTCGCGATGCTTCTCGAGCAAGTCGGCTAGGCGTTCGAGGCAAGCGGCCCGCTCGTCGACCAGCGTGGTCGACCAACCGGGGAACGCCGCATGCGCACGCGTAATGGCAGCCGCAACGGCACCCCCGCCAAGCCCTTCTGTACCCCCCCGGCGAAGGCCGGGGTCCAATTGGGAGGTCTGTCGTGACGACTCGCCGTCCTCAGCCAATCCGCCGCCCCCAATTGGGCCCCAGCCTTCGCCGGGGTGGATGTGAGGCGACAACGGCGCGTTCACCGCAGCAACCACCGCCTCCAGCGTTCCCACATCACTCAAATCCAACCCGGCAGAATTCCGGTGCCCCCCAGCCCCGAACAAATCCACCGGCAACGGAATGCTAGGATGCCGCTTCCCCCCGACCGCAGCGATCTTTGCCACCGGATCCGCCAAGATCTCAGCCTCGGTCAGCCGCTCGTCCGCCAACTGATGCACGAAGCTAGAATTCGCCCCATTCTCCAACAACCGCCGAACCAGATACGCGAGCAGATCACGGTGCCCACCAACCGGCGCATACACCCGGCAATGATAGCCATTCTCCTGCACCAGCCGCTCGTACAGCCCGTCGCCCATCCCGTGCAGCCGCTGGAACTCGAACGCGCGCGAGTTGCCCGCCCATTCCATGATCGTCGCGACCGTCAGCGCATTGTGGCTCGCGAACGCCGGCCGGATATTCTCCGCGGCCAGCATGTCCTTCGCCACGGCCAAATACGACACGTCGGTCGCCGCCTTGCGCGTGAACAGCGGATAGTCCGCCAGCCCCTCGACCTGCGTGCGCTTGATCTCGCTATCCCAATACGCGCCCTTCACCAGCCGCACGTTCATCACGCGGTCCAGCCCGTTCGCCCATTCGATCACCGGCCGCGCGCGCTTGCCATACGCCTGCACCGCCATGCCGAACCCGTCCCAGCCCTTCAGCGACGGCAGCCCAGCGACGATGCCGATGATGTCGAGGCTCATCTCCAACCTTTCGGATTCCTCCGCATCGACGGTCAGCGCGATGCCCTTCGAAGCCGCCTGGACCGCCAGCGCCTCCAGCATCTCGGTCAGCGCGGGCACGCACTCGCTCCACCGCGCCACCTCGTACCGCGGATGCAGCGCCGACAGCTTGACCGAGATCGAGTGCCCCGCCGCCGGATCGCGCCCGACCGCATCGACCGCGCCGACATATGCCTGGAAGTATCGCTGCGCATCGGCATGCGTCCGCGCCGCCTCGCCGAGCATGTCGAAGCTCGCGGTGAAGCCCTTGTTCTCCGGCCGGCGCATCCGCTTCATCGCCTCGTCGATGGTGCGGCCCATCACGAAGATCTCGCCCATCATCTTCATCGCCGCGCCGACCGCCTGCCGCACGAACGGCTCGCCCGCGCGGCTGATCAGGCGACGCAGCGGCCCGGTCGATCCCTCGCCGACCAGCACGCGGCCGACTACCAGCCCCCAGGTCGCCGAATTGACGAGCTTCGAATTCGACTTGCCCGCATGCGCACGCCAATCGGCATCGCCCAGCTTGTCCGCGATCAGCAGATCCGCGGTCTCGGGATCGGGCACGCGCAGGAACGCCTCCGCCAACGACAGCAACGCGACGCCTTCCGACGAATTCAGCCGATATTCCTGGAGGAACTGGTTCACCCACCCCTTGCTCTGCGCCGCCCGCAGATCCGCGAGCAGGCCCAGCGCATGCCCCATCACGCGTTCACGCGAATCCGAATCGAGCGCGGCGCGGTCCAGTAACGGTTTTAGAACATCGGGTTCGCTCGCGCGGTACAGATTCGCCATGATATCGCGGGCATGGGACGTTACGGCAGTCGACATTTTCCAGCTTCCGGTTGGGTGAGGCTTGCGATCCGCTCGCCTGTACGCCTAGAGACATTCCAGCGCTTAGCGCCAAATGAGCTTTGAGGGGAATGCCGTGGCGACGATCACCACCGCGCAGATGCAACAGCGCATCGGCACCGAGACGGTTTCCGACTGGGTCGAGGTCACGCAGGCCATGATCGACAAGTTCGCCGATGCGACCGGCGACCACCAGTTCATCCACATCGATCCGGTCCGCGCCGCACAGACCCCGTTCGGCGGCACGATCGCGCACGGCTTCCTGACGCTGTCGCTGATGCCCTTGCTGTCGTCGAAAGTGCCGGACGCGCCCGCGATCGAGGGCGCGAAGATGGGCGTCAACTACGGCGGCAACTCGGTCCGCTTCCTCACGCCGGTCCGGTCGGGCTCGAAAGTGCGTGGTCGGTTCAAGCTGCTCTCGTTCGACGAGAAGCGACCCGGCCAGTGGCAGCAGACCAACGCGTTTTCCGTCGAGATCGAAGGCCAGGAAAAGCCCGCCCTGATCGCCGAATGGATCAGCCAGGTCTTCGTTTGACTACTAATTCCCCTCCCGCTTGCGGGAGTGGTCAGGGGAGGGTCCGAAATAGCCGCGATTGCGCCGGCCACTCTGCCCCCCCCCTCCCCCAACCCCTCCCGCAAGCGGGAAGGGAGCAAATAAGGATATACCCATGCGTTCAGCCGTCATCGTCTCCACCGCCCGCACCCCCATCGGCCGCGCCTATCGCGGCGGCTTCAACAACACCCCCGCCCCCACGCTCGCCTCGCATTCGATCAAGGCCGCGGTCGAGCGCGCCGGCATCGACGGGGCGGAAGTCGACGACGTCGTCTTCGGCTGCGCGCTCCAGCAGGGCCACCAAGCCGGCAACATCGCCCGCACGTCGTTGCTGCGCGCCGGCCTCCCCGTCACCGTCTCGGGCATGTCGGTCGACCGCCAGTGCGCCTCCGGCCTGATGGCGATCGCCACCGCGGCCAAGCAGATCATCACCGACAACATGGACATCACGATCGGCGGCGGTGTCGAGAGCATCAGCCTCGTCCAGACCCCGCAGATGCGCGTCGCCCCCGATCCCCAGCTGATCGCGATGCACAAGGACGTCTACATGCCGATGCTGCAGACCGCCGAGGTCGTCGCCAAACGCTACGGCATCAGTCGCGACGCGATGGACGCGTACGCGCTTCAGTCGCAGCAACGCACTGCCGCCGCGCAGGCCGCTGGCTATTTCGACGCGGAGATCGTCCCCGTCGACGCCAACATGGCGATCGTCAACAAGGAGACGAAGGAAGTCACGTACAAGGACGTGACGATCACCAAGGACGAGGGCAACCGCGCCGACACCACGCTGGAGGGGCTCCAGTCGCTGAAGCCAGTGATGGGCCCCGACTTCACGATCACCGCGGGCAACGCATCGCAGCTGTCGGATGGCTCGTCGTCGTCGGTACTGATGGAAGAGAAGATCGCCTCGCAGCGCGGTCTCCAGCCACTCGGTCGCTATGTCGGCATGGCGGTCGGCGGCACCGAGCCTGACGAGATGGGCATCGGCCCGGTCGTGGCAATCCCCAAGCTGCTCAACCGCTTCGGCCTCAAGATGGACGATATCGGCCTGTGGGAACTGAACGAGGCGTTCGCTGTGCAGGTCCTGTACTGTCGCGACAACCTCGGCATTCCCGACGAGCTGCTCAACGTCAGCGGCGGCGCGATCTCGATCGGCCACCCCTACGGCATGACCGGCGCCCGCGCGACGGGCCACGCGCTGATCGAAGGCAAGCGTCGCGGCGCAAAGTATGTCGTGGTCACGATGTGCGTTGGCGGCGGCATGGGCGCAGCCGGGTTGTTCGAAGTGCTGTGAACTTGAAATCCACGCGGGTGTAGCGCATGTACTATACCGGCGTTGCATACACCGCCTTCTTGTCTGAGCCTCGGTCGTGCTAGCGGCCGGGGCTCAATACGTTTGGGACTCGACTGCTAGATCGAGCCCCTCCCGTGCACCTAGCCTTTGCGTGACACTTCGATGATCTTCACGACTAATGTCGCGAAGGCGAAGAGCATGCCGAGGATGAGGCACAGATCGGCAAGTTGCATACACCTTACCTTTCTTGTTCGGCAGCAGAACTACTGCCGTCGCCATCATGGCGCCCTCCACACGCTTTCACCAAGCAACATCGCACGCGGCGATCAGCCGCCCCCGCGCAACCAACCTCCGCCCCGCCCGTTCTCAGTGGCAATCCAAGCCAATAGGAGAATGACGATGGCCGACAAGGATACCCCGCAGGAAGTCGCAGCGAAGTTCATCGAGAAGCTGAAGGCCAGCCCGTTCGTGATGATCGGCCTCAATGACGGCGAGCATTCCGAGCCGATGACCGCGCAGATCGACGACGATCAGCCCAACACGCTGTTCTTCTTCGCCGGCCGCGACAACCGTATCGCCAAGGGTGGCGCGGCGATGGCGCAGTTCGTCGGCAAGGGCCATGATTTCTTCGCGTGCATGGCCGGCGACGTCTCGACGTCGAACGACCGCACGCAGATCGACAAGCTCTGGAACAACCAGGTCGAAGCATGGTTTCCGGGCGGCAAGGAAGACCCCAACCTGACGCTGCTGCGCTTCGACATCGACAGCGCCGAGCTTTGGGAAACCGACATCTCGATCGGCGGCCGCCTCAAGATGCTGTTCGGCGGCACGATCCATTCGGACGAGTCGAGCAGCCACGCGGTGGTCAACTCGATCGCCTGAGCCAGTTATGGGCAGCCCGTACTGGGCTGCCCATTTTTCTTACCCGTTCGCGGTGATAAACTCTTCCACTACCGGCGCGATCTTCTCTCGCCAGCGCGTACCGTTGAAGATGCCGTAATGGCCAGCACCTTCCGCCATAAGGTAGCGCTTCTTCTCGTCGGGTAGCGCGGTTGCCAGCGTCAGCGCTGCCTTGGTCTGCCCCAACCCCGAAATATCGTCGCGCTCGCCCTCGACCGCGAGCAGACCGATATCGGTGATCGCCGCCGGATCGACCGGCCGCCCCCGATGCGTCATGATCCCCCGCGGCAGCGCATGGTTCTGGAACACGACGTCGATCGTCTGGAGATAGAATTCCGCGGTCATGTCGCAGACCGACCGGTATTCCTCGTAGAAATCCTGGCTCTGCGACGCGCTCTCGCCGTCGCCCTGGACGAGATGCTTATACATCTCCCAATGCGAGACCATGTGGTTGCCGAGATTCATCGACATGAACCCGGCAAGCTGCAGGAAGCCGGGATACACCTTCCGCCCCGCACCCGGATAATTGCCCGGGACGGTCGCGATGACGTTCTGCTCGAACCACGCATGCGGCCGCTCGGTCGCCAGCGTGTTCACCGCGGTCGGGGCTTCGCGCGTGTCGACGGGACCGCCCATCATCGTCAGCGTCTTCGGACGGCACGGGTTCTTGTCCGCACTCATCAAAGCGACGGCGGCGTAACAGGGGACCGAGGGTTGGCAGACGGCCAGCATGTGCGTGCCCCCCTGCCCTTCGTTCGCGCCGATCGTCTCCAGATATTCGATCAGATAATCGATGTAATCGTCGAGATCGAACCGCCCTGCCGACAGCGGCACGCTGCGCGCATCGCGCCAGTCGGTGATGTAGACGTCGGCAAACGGCAGCATCCGCTCGACCGTCCCGCGCAGCAAGGTCGCGTAATGGCCGGACATCGGTGCGACGATCAGCAGCTTCGGACCGCCCTCGACGCCCTCGCGCACGAAGCGCTTCAACTGCCCGAAGTCCTTCCGCAGCACGATCTCCTCGCGCACTGCGACCTCGCGGCCGCCGATCGTCGTCGTGTCGAGCCCGAACGCTGGCTTCCCTCGCGTCGCATTCGCGTGTGCGAACACTTCGAGCGCCGACGCGACCACCGTGCCGCCGCCCAAATAGGCGAACGGGTTTGCCGGATTGTTGAGCATATCCGCGCCGAAGCTCGCCATCTTGCTGGCGCCGGCCATCATCGAACGCTGGAATTCATAGGCATCGTAGAGCATGCGGTATCCTCTCGCCTCATCGGGCTTTGCACGGTGGTAACGCAATTTTGCCGCAGTGCAACGCGCGATCGACCGCCGCTCGGTGCCGCGCGACCCGATCACCGCTCTCGGCGACGCCCGGTTCTCGTTGAGCGCCACCCCCGCCACTGCTAGGCACCGCGCATGGCCAAGCCGATACCCGAAGAGAAGACGTCCCGCCGGATCGGCGATCTCGCGATGGTGTGGCGTCACGCCTCCCATTATCCTCGCCAGATCGCGTTCGCGGGGCTCGCGCTGATGATGACGTCGGCCGCGACGATCGGCATTCCCTACGGATTCAAGCGCGTGATCGACCGCGGCTTCGGCCCCGGTGCGGGGGGGTCGGTCGCCAACTCGTTCCACTATTTGCTGATGATCGTCGTGGTGCTCGCACTCGCAACCGCGGTGCGCTTCTACTACGTCTCGTGGCTTGGCGAGCGCGTCGTCGCAGACATTCGCACCAACGTGCAGCGCCACCTCCTCCGCCTGACACCGCGCTTCTTCGAGGAGAACCGCCCGTCCGAGATCGCCTCGCGCCTGACCTCGGATACGGCGCTGATCGAACAGGTCGTCGGCAGCACGGTGTCGATAGCGCTGCGCAACACCTTCACCGGCATCGGCGGGCTGATCTACCTGTTCGCGATCTCGCCCAAGCTCGCGGGCATGCTGATGATCGGCATCCCGCTGATCATCCTGCCGATCGCGCTGCTCGGCAAACGCGTGCGCAACTACTCGCGCACCTCGCAGGACCGCGTCGCCGATGTCGGCTCGATCGCCACCGAGACGCTCGGCGCGATGAAGGTCGTGCAGGCATTTGGGCAGGAAGACCGCGAGGCGATCCGCTTCTCCGACGCGGTCAGCGCGACCTTCGCCGCGGCTCGCGCGCGGATCATGCTGCGTGCGGTGATGACCGCGATCGTCATCGGCCTCGTTTTCGGATCGATCACATTGGTCCTGTGGGAAGGTGCGATCGACGTAGCCGCCGGCCGCATCAGCGGTGGCGCGATCGCCGCGTTCGTCCTGACCGGCGGCATCGTCGCAGGCGCGTTCGGCGCGCTGACCGAAGTGTACGGCGACCTGTTGCGCGGCGCCGGTGCGGCCGGACGCCTGTCCGAGTTGCTCCGCGAAAAGCCCGAGATCGCCGCGCCCGCCAACCCGGTCGCCCTGCCCCAACCGCCACGCGGCGCGCTCGCATTCGAAGGCGTGCAGTTCCACTACCCGACGCGCCGCGACGTCGCCGCGCTCAACGGCTTCTCGCTCGAGGTGAAGCCGGGCGAGACGGTCGCCGTCGTCGGTCCTTCGGGCGCCGGCAAGACTACTCTCTTCCAGCTGGTCCAGCGCTTCTACGACCCCGACGCCGGCCGCGTGACGCTCGACGGCATCGACCTGCGCGACGCCGCTCCGGCGGAAGTCCGCGCCCGCATCGCGATGGTCCCACAGGAGACGATCATCTTCGGCGCCTCGGCGCGCGACAATCTCCGCTACGGCGACTGGTCCGCGACCGACGACAAGCTCTGGGCCGCCGCCGAAGCCGCCAACGCCGCCGAATTCCTCCGCAAACTACCCGAGGGCCTCGACACGTTCCTCGGCGAAGGCGGCGCACGGCTGTCCGGTGGCCAGCGCCAGCGCGTGACGATCGCCCGCGCGCTGCTCCGCGATGCGCCTATCCTCTTGCTCGACGAGGCCACCAGTGCGCTCGATGCCGAGAGTGAGCGGCTCGTGCAGGAAGCGCTTGAGCGGCTCATGGCGAACCGTACCACACTGGTCATCGCGCACCGCCTCGCTACCGTGCGCGCGGCCGAGCGAATCATCGTGATGAGCGATGGTCAGATCGTCGAGGAAGGCTCGCACGCGTCGCTGATGACCAACAGCGGGCTCTACGCGCGGCTCGCCAGCCTGCAGTTCAACGAGGCAGCCTAGACCTTCTTGGGCTTGGGCTTTTTCGGTTTCGGCATCGGCAATTCCGCGGTCGAGATGCGGACGAGTTCGGCCAGCCACTCCGCATCGTCCCAGCGATCCGCGTCGACCAGCAGGCAAGGTTTCGCGCCCGGATAAGGCGGCGCCTCGTCGATCGCCCCCGCGAACGCGCGGCCACCCGGGGTCGGCTTCACGAACAGCTGGTCGTCGCAGATCAGCGCGACCATCCTGCCATCGCAATAGACGCCGTATTCGCCGAACATCGGCTTTGCCGAGACCTCCCCCGCCGCGGCGAGCTGGTCGACGATGAACGCGACGGTCTTGCGATCGGATGCCATCAAGCGATCCTCGCAGATCGGCGCCGCCTTGGCGAGCCATGCCGACGACGGCGTTTCACTTGCGATGCCATGCCCGCGCGCGCAAACTCTGCAAAACAGGAGATGGATATGCGCGACTTCGACATCGTCATCTACGGCGCGACCGGGTTCACCGGGCGACTCGTGGCGGAGTATCTCGTCCAGACCTATCCCACCGGCGTCAGGTGGGCGATGGCGGGGCGTTCGCTGTCGAAGCTGCAAGATGTCCGCGACCTGATCGGCGCGCCTGCCGAGACGGCGTTGATCGCTGCCGACTCCGACGATCCCGCCAGCCTCCGCGCCATGGCCGAACGCGCCACCGTCGTCATCTCTACGGTCGGACCGTACCAGCTGTACGGCTCCAACCTCGTCGCCGCGTGCGCCGCGACCGGCACAGGCTATGTAGACCTGTGCGGCGAGCCAGCCTGGATGCGCCACATGATCGACGCGCACGAAGGCGAAGCGACGCGGACCGGTGCGCGCATCGTGTTCTCCTGCGGGTTCGACTCGATCCCATTCGATGTCGGCGTGCTGACATTGCAGGATGCGGCGAAGGCAAAATACGGCGCCCCCGCTCCCCGAGTGAAAGGTCGCGTGCGCAAAATGCAGGGCACGTTCTCCGGCGGCACCGCGGCCAGCCTAAAGGCGACGCTCGCCGCCGCAGCGCGCGATCCCGGCATCATCAAACTGCTGACCAGCCCGTTCGCGCTGACCCCCGGCTTCCAGGGGCCGCACCAGCCGACCGGGCTGCTCCCCGAATACGACACGACCCTCTCGGCCTGGGTTGCGCCGTTCGTGATGGCGCCGATCAATACCAAGAACGTCCACCGCACCAATTTCCTGCTCGGCAAGGCCTATGGCGCGGACTTCGTCTATGACGAGATGATGGTCGCCGGCCTCGGCGATATCGGCAAGGTCGCGGCGGAGGCGATCGCCAAGTTCAACCCGTTCTCGGGCGACAAGGGGCCGAAACCCGGCGAAGGCCCGTCGAAGGAGGAGCGCGACGCCGGCCATTACGATCTGCTGTTCGCGGGCATCATGCCCGACGGCGAGCGGATCGACGCGGTCGTTACCGGCGACCGTGATCCCGGCTATGGCTCGACCAGCAAGATGATCGCCGAGGCGGCGTTGTGCCTAGTCCAGGACGTGCAGGGCGATGGCGGGATCTGGACGCCGGGCGCGCTGATGGGAGCGAAGTTGCGCGATCGGCTGGTGGCGAAGGCGGGGCTGACCTTCACGGTCGGGTGATCAACCGCGAAAGAACCGCGTGGCGATCCAGGCGATCAGCACCGACACGATGATCGCGATCGGCACGGCGAGACGTCGGCGTCGCTCGACAGAAGCATAATGCGCGTCGAGATCGAAATAGAAGCGACCTGGCGCGGTTTCGCGGACGATGCCGTTGGCGCGCAGCCGATCGAACGTCGCCTGCTCGCGAGCATCACGCGGTAGGAAGGCGATCGCATCGTCGGGTCCGGTCGCGTGTCGCGCCAGAAACAGCGCCGGGATGACTCCGCGGATCCGATGCGGACGCAACGCCATCGGCATGCCCGATGAGCTCGGATTTACCGGTGAGAGCTTATTCGGCAAGCGCGAAGACCGTCGCCGCCGCCGCAACGCTTGCAGCGACGCCCGATACCCCGACGATCGCTGCGGCTCGAAGTCGCACCGAAGCGCGAAATGCGCCGAGCTTTCGCGCATCGAGATGATAGCGCCCGGCCCCGTCGTCGACGATCGCGCCATAGACTCGAAGTTGGCGAAATATCCGCGCGTCGTTCGCGACATAGGGGATCGCACGATCAGCCGACGTGGCCCGTGCCGCAACGAAATCCTTGACGATCCGTCGACGCGATCGGCCTAGAATAAGTCCCCTCATACTCTTCCCCCCGCGCCGATCTCGCATAGCGCGGGGGGTTTGCGCAAATCCTAACGCCGCTTGCCTTGGTGGCGGATGTTCGCCGGGCGACCACGTCGCTTGATCTCGCGCACCGGCTTGCGGCCGCCCCGTGGAGGCTGTGCGGCCCCCTTTCCCTCGGGCATTTCGAAGCGGAGGGCACCCGACACCGGGTTCGCCTCTGCCAGCCGCAACTCCAGTGTCTGCCCCTGCGCGAAGACATCGCCGCTATGCTCGCCGGTCAGCGTCCGCGCGCCCTCGTCGAAGCGGAAATATTCGCCGCCGAGATCGCGCACCGGCATCAGGCCGTCGCCACCGATCCCCTCGACCGTCGCGAAGAAGCCGAAATTGGTCACGCCGGTGATCCGCACGTCCATCACCTGGCCGACGCGCTCCGACAGGAACGCCGCGACATAGCGATCGGTGGTATCGCGCTCGGCCTCCATCGCGCGGCGCTCGAGCCGGCTGATGATCTCGCCGACCGACTCCATGTTGACCGCATCGTCCGCCGGCAACCCGCCCTCGCCGAGCCCATAGGCGGACACCAGCGACCTATGGACGAGCAGATCGGCATAACGCCGAATCGGCGAGGTGAAATGCGCGTAGCTGCCGAGACTAAGCCCGAAATGCCCGTGATTGCCGGGCGCATAATAGGCCTGGGTCTGCGTGCGAAGGATCTGCTCCATCACCTGAGGACGGAAATCCGCGTCGCCGATGCGTTCGATGATATGGTTGAACGTGGCGGGACGGACGACCTGCCCGAGCGCGAACGGCACGTCGAACGTCTCGAGATACTCCTTCAACGCCGCCAGTTTCTCGCGGCTCGGCGGCTCGTGGATGCGGTACATGACCGGCGCCTTCTTCGCCTCCAGCGCCTTGGCGGCGGCAACGTTGGCGGCGATCATGTAGTCCTCGATCAACCGGTGCGCGTCGAGCCGTTCGCGCGGCGACACCGACATGATCCGCCCCTGCTCGTCGAGCACCACGCGACGCTCCGGCAAATCGAGATCGAGTGGCGCCCGCGCATCCCGCGCCTTGGCCAGCGCATGCCAACAGGCCCAGAGGGGCTGCAAGACGGCCAGCATATCGCCACGCTCGTCCACCACCGGCGATGCGGCGTCGATGATCGCCTGCGCTTCCTCATACGCCAGGTTCGCCGCGATCCGCACCACCGCGCGCGTGAACCGCCACGACTTGAGCGAACCGTCCTTGCCGATCCGCAGATGGCACGCGAGCGCCGCGCGGTCCGCGCCTTCCTTCAGCGAACACACCTCCGCCGATAGGATCTCGGGCAGCATCGGCACGACGCGGTCGGGGAAATACACTGAGTTCCCGCGCCGCCGCGCCTCGCGGTCGACCTCGGACTTCGGCCGCACATAGAAACTGACGTCCGCGATCGCGACGATCGCCTTCCAGCCGCCGGCGTTAGAGGGATCGTCATCCGCCTCCGCCCAGACCGCATCGTCGTGATCGCGCGCATCCTCGGGATCGATCGCGACGATCGGCAAATCGCGCAGATCCTCACGCCCCTCACCCAACGGAAGCTTCGACACCCGCTCCGCCTCGTCGAGCGCCTCCTCCGAGAACACGTCCGGAATACCGAGCTTGTGGATCGCGATCAGCGAGAAACTGCGCGCCGCAAACGGATCGCCAAGCTTCGACACGACGCGTGCCGCGATCTTGGGTGGTTTCCCCGCGAGTTCCGCCAACACCAGATCGCCCGGCGCCGCGCCGCCTGCGTCCGCGACGGCGAACTCACGCCGCTCGCGCTTGTCGACGCCCGTCAGCCAGAGCCGCCCGGCCTCTTCGCGCAACACGCCCAGGACCTGCTCGGACGCCGGCGCGAGCACCTTCATCGGATGCGCGATCCAGCCGTTCCCGGCCTCCTCGGTGCGCGCGAGGATCCGCTCGCCAACGCCCAGCGCCCCGCGTTTCCGTTCGCGCACGCGCAGACGCGGCGGCGGCACGCCTTCCGCCTCCCAGCGCTCCGGGACCGCCCAGACGTTGCCGCCGTCATCGACATCGGCGATCCGCAGCACCGTCACCTTCGGAATGCCACCCATCTTGTGGAACGCGCGGCCTGGAGCGCTGTCGATCAACCCCTCGTCGGCCATGTCCTTGAGCAAAGCCTTCAGCCCGATCTTGTCCTGCGCGCTGAGCCCGAAGCCCTTGGCGATCTCGCGTTTGCCCGCGGGCACGTCGGACGTGGCGATGAAGTCGAGGATCTGCTCGCGCGTCGGAAGACCGGCTTTTGGTTTGTACATCGCACACAGATAAGCACGCCAACCCGTTCCGTCACCCCGGCTTCACTCGGACCGACAGCATCCGGAAGGAATGGCAGATAACTTATCCGGTACGGGATTGATGCTCGAAACGCCTGCCGACCAGGAGGACAGTCCTCCAGTTTCGAGCAACCGGTACGCCATTTTTGGCTTTAGGGCTTGCAACGGGTCCAGATGGGCATAGTCTACTGAAAACATTGAAGGAGAGGCATGATGGCAACGCCCCTGAAGCTCGAAGCGGACCCCGAGGACAAAAACCTCGTCATCCTGCAAAGCCTCATCTGCCTGCTGCGAGAGAAGAACGTTCTCTCGCGCGCGGATATCGAGGAGTTGTGCGACAAGGTTCAGGCCCGGGTCGCCAATCACGATAGCGATCCACTCCCTTGCCAGATGAACGGCGCGCTCGCCGCAGCCACCGAAGTCGCACAGATCGGCGATTATATCGGCCGCAAATACGGTGGAAAGCATCGTCGCGTGGTGTGATGCCCTAGCGGGTCGCCAAGCCCGGCAAAGATGATCGACTGTGCGATAGCGTCGCGCGACCGTAGCGCGACGCGCACAACCTCAAGCAGAGCGCCGTGCGCGAGGTCGGTCGCACCTTGGCAGTGTCATCACGCCACTGAACCGCGCGCAACAAATAGATCTATGACAACCGGCGTTCAGCCAAGGTCTGCGGCAAACAGTAAGCACCCGCCGATCGCCACAGCTCTTAGCTGGCGACGAAGCAAGTCTCGCCAGCGACCCGCAGCCGGCCACAGATATCCGCCGCCTGGTTCGCGCTGCCCGCGTTCACGCGCAGACGATACAGAGTTCGGCCACCCGTCGCGACCGGCTGGACCGACTTGCCGAGCGCACCGACATACGCGAACCGCTTCGAGAAGTTCGTCCAGGCCGCGTTGGCGACTGCTTCGCTCGGATACGCACCGAGCTGGACCAGCGAACCGCCGGTAGCCGCGCCAGCGCCACTCGGCTTCGACGCTGACAGCGGTGCCGTGGCGACCAGCCGCCCCCCCGATGCAGGAACCTGTGCGACGGCGTTGCGGCCCGCTGCGTCGTCAGCCTTGGCCGCGACCGCACGCTTGCCGTCGACCGGCGCTTCCGGCACGCCGCGAAGATCGATCGCGCCGTTGCCCGACTTGCCCGCACTGGTCGCGATCGCCGAGTCGCCCTCACCCTTGACCTTCAGGCCGCCGGCGTCGTCGGGCTTGACCTTATAGTCGCCTTCCTGCGCGGCGATCATCTGGCCGTCGCCGGTCGGGGCGCGCTGTTGCAGCTTGTAGATGCCGAAGATGATCGCCGCGAGCACCGCGAGACCGAGCACGACGAGCGCAATGACGCGGCCGATGCCAACGGTTTCCTGCTCGTCCGGCTCGACGGTTTCGAGCCAGGGGAGCCGGTCTTCCTCGCGCAGATCCATATCTTCGGCCATCACTTCATCTCCGAAACCGCTTCGACACCCATGATGGCGAGGCCGTTATGAATAATCTGCCCTATAGCGGACGCCAAGAAAAGCCGTGCCGCGGTCGCCTGTGGATCCTCGATCACCAGGAAACGACGGTCGGGACGGTCGTTTCCGACATTCCACAGCGCATGGAACGCAGCCGCCAAGTCATAGAGATAGAACGCAATTCTATGCGGTTCGCGCGCGGTCGAGGCGATCTCGACGAGCCGGGGGAACTGCGCCGCAAGCTGTACGAGCGCCAGTTCGTCCGTATCAAGCCGGGACAAATCCGCAGAAATAGGCGTGATTCCCGCCTCTTCCGCACGCCGATGCAGCGATGCGATGCGGGCGTGCGCGTACTGGACGTAGAAAACCGGGTTGTCCTTCGACGCCTCGACCACCTTGGCGAAGTCGAAATCCATCTGCGCATCGGACCGGCGAGTCAGCATCGTGAAGCGCACGACATCCTTGCCGACCTCGCGCACGACATCGGCCAACGTGACGAAATTGCCCGACCGCTTCGACATCTTGACCGGCTCGCCGTTGCGCAGCAGCCGGACCATTTGGACGAGCTTGACGTCGAACCGCGTCTTGCCGCCGGTCAGCGCCGCCACTGCCGCGACGATCCGCTTGACCGTGCCGCCATGATCCGCGCCCCAGATATCGATCAGCTGATCGGCGCTCTGGCTCTTCTGGAAATGATAGGCGAGATCGGCGCCGAAATAGGTCCACGACCCGTTCGACTTCTTGATCGGGCGATCCTGGTCGTCGCCGAACTGCGACGAGCGGAATAGCGGCAGCTCGACCGGCTCCCAATCGTCGGGCGTCTCGCCCTTCGGCGCTTCGAGCACGCCGTCATAGACCAGATCGCGCGACCGCAATTCCGCCTCGGCTGCCTCAGGCTTCTTCGCAGCCTGAAGTTCTGCCTCCGACGCGAACACCTCGTGCTCGATCCCGAGCAAGGCCAGATCGGCACGGATCATCACCATCATCGCAGCGACTGCCTGCGTGCGGAAGATGACCAGCCATTCGCTCTCGGGCGCGCCGACATAGCGGTCGCCGAACTCCTTCGCGAGCGACTGGCCGACGGGGACGAGATAGTCGCCCGGGTACAGGCCCTCGGGGATCTCGACGGTCTCGCCGAGCGCCTCGCGGTAGCGGAGGTGGACGGAGCGCGCGAGCACGTCGACCTGACCACCGGCATCGTTGACGTAATATTCGCGGATCACCTTGTGCCCGGCAAATTCGAGCAGGCTGGCGAGTGCGTCGCCGACGACTGCGCCACGGCAATGGCCCATGTGCATCGGACCGGTCGGGTTTGCCGAGACATACTCGATGTTGACGGTGATCCCGTCACCCTGCTTCGAGCGGCCATAATCCGCGCCCGCCTCGGGGATCGCGGCCAGTTCGGCGCGCCAGGCGTCGTCCGTGAGTTTCATGTTGATGAAGCCGGGGCCCGCGACGCTCGCCGAGGCGACGTCCTCGAGCTTCGACAGTTCGACGACCAGTGCATCGGCCAGCACGCGCGGATTGGTCTTGGCGGGCTTGGCGAGGACCATCGCAGCGTTGGTTGCAAGATCACCGTGGCTCGTGTCGCGCGGCGGCTCGACCGTGACGTTCTTGCGGTCGAGCCCAGCCGGCAGCGTTCCCGCTTCGGTCAGGGTGTCGAGCGCCGCATCGATATGCGCGGCGAAACGGGCGTAGAGCGTCATGGTAATTCCGGTATCGTAAGGAAGCGGGCGCTTTAGCCCATCGCAGCGCGACGCTCAATTTTTATCCCGCGTCGCGCTGATCCGCCTGCTCGGGCGTCCGATGATCCGCCGTTGCATAAGCTGCAATCGCGACAGTCTGCTTTGCAATTGCCGTTTATGCTGCACTGCAATATTTCTCGTATCGAGAGTTGGGACAGGACCTGATCCGGCTCAACGCAACACGCGGGAGACACGATCATGCGCAACACCATCAAGATCATCGCAGCAGCAGCGGCCGCCCTCACGTCGACCATCGGCATGGCCGCCGAGAGCAAGCAGAGCTTCGTTCATGAGGGCAGCACCTATGTTTACACGTCGACCCAGCAGGGTGGTCGTCAGGTGATCGACGGTCGCCGCTATCCGTCGGGCCAGGCTTTCCATCTGATCGTCCGCGGCGACCGTGTGTCGGGCGTGTCGGCCGGCGTCCCGGTCGCGTTCAAGACCGCCGAAGCTACCGGTGCAGCAGGCGGGGTCGCTGCTGTCGCGCGCTAAACTACGACTACAAAGATAACGAAAACGGCGGTCGGACCTCGGTCCGGCCGCCGTTTTTCGTTCGGCTCGGGTTAGTCTCGACGCCCGTCATCCGGACGCCACGACCTAAAACCCCTCAGGCAAGTCTATCGGGCCGACCAGTTCGCGGTAGCGCGACACCGCGTAGCGGTCGGTCATGCCGGCGATGAAGTCGGCGATGTGCCGGCTGCGATCGGGATCGTCCGCAGGCAGGCGGTCGCGCCATTCCTCGGGCATGGTCATCGGATCGTTGCGATAGACCGCGAACAGGCCGGCGACGATCCCATGTGCCGCATCCGCCGCGGCAAGCTGGCGCGGGTGGTGATAGAGATTGGCGTACATGAAGCGCTTCAGGTCGCGCTCCGCCTCGCGCATCTCTGGCGAGAAGCCGACCAGGCACTGGCCAGCATCGCGGACGTCGTCGACGCTGGTGACGCCGCTCGTCGCGACCCGCTGGCGGGTTTCAGCGATCAGATCGTTGACCATCGTCCCGATCTGCGTGCGGACGAGTTCGCCGACCAGGCGCTTCGGCTCGATATCGGGGAAGCGCCGCCGCACGTCGTCCCAGCCGCGCGCGACCAGCGGCACCGCGAGCATCTGGTCGAGCGTCAGCAGTCCGGCACGCAGGCCATCGTCGATATCGTGATTGTCGTAGGCGATATCGTCGGCGATCGCCGCGACCTGTGCTTCCAGCGACGAAAAGCTGGTCAGCGCGAGGCCGAACTCGGCATCCGCCGCGGCCAGAGCCCATCCCGGATGCCGGACCGGTCCATTATGCTTGGCGAGACCTTCGAGCGTTTCCCATGTCAGGTTCAGCCCGTTCCATAACGGATAGGGCCGCTCGATCGTCATCAGCGTGCGCAGCGTGTGGCCGTTGTGATCGAAGCCGCCTTGGCCGGTCAGCGCCGCCTTCAGCGCATCCTCGCCGGCATGGCCGAACGGCGGATGACCGATATCGTGCGCGAGACAAAGCGCCTCGGTCAGGTCCTCGTTCAGCGCCAGCGTCCGCGCGATCGTCCGGCCGATCTGCGCGACTTCCAGGCTGTGCGTCAGACGAACGCGGAAATGGTCGCCGTCTGGCGCCATGAACACCTGCGTCTTGTGGCGCAGGCGACGGAAGCTGATCGAGTGGATGATCCGGTCGCGGTCGCGCTGGAAGGCATCGCGTGGACCACGGACGGACCCGTTCTGTTCCTCGTGAAGCCGTCCTTTGCTGCGCGCCGGGTCCGATGCCCAGGGCGCGCGGTAACTCACTTGGCCGGCAACTTCGTGATGATCTCGCCCGGATCGCTGGTGAAGGTGAACGTCGAGACGCCTTCCTTGGCAAGCTGATTGACGAAAGTCCGCGCCTCGGCATCGGTCTTGAACGGGCCGGCGAGCACGCGGTTGGTCGCCTTCCACGGCGCGGTCCAGCCGCCGCGAGCGCCGAACACGGTCGGGGCCTTGGCCTTCGCCTTCTTCCACGCCTTGGGCAGATCGCCCTCGGTCGCGCCGGTCGACACCTGCACCCAGGTCCGCGCGGGATTGGCACGCGCGATCCGCTTCTCTTCAGCTGCAGCCTTGTCGGCGGCGAGCTTCTCGGCGGCGGCGGCCTTTTTCTCGGCAAGCGCCTTCTTGTCGGCGATCGCCTTTTTCGCCGCGGCCTTCTTGTCGAGCGCCGCCTTCTTGTCGGCGGCGAGCTTGTCCGCGGCCAGCGTCTTGGCAGCGACCGCCTTGGCCGCTGCGTCGCGTTCGGTCTTGGCCTTCGCCTCGGCGAGCACGCGCTCGGAATCATCCGAGACCGGAATGGTGGCGGGCGTCACGACCGGCGCGGGATGCATCGGCGCGACGTCGAGCTCGGACGCGGGAATCGACAGACCCGCGACGATCCGCGCGAGGATCGAGTCCTCACTAGCGGCGACTGCGTGAGTCCGTGGTGGCAAGGTCGCGGCTACCGGTGCGGGCGTAGACGAACTGGTGAAGCCGGGTGTCGGCGTCTCGGCGTTGGCACTCTGCGTTGGGGCGACCTGCTGAACGGGCGCCTGCTGTATCGGAGTTGGTAGCGGCGAAACCGACGGCGCCGCCGCTGCCGATGCAGCGAGCGTATTCGCCGCACGGGTCGGATCGGCGCGTGTTTGCCCTACCGGGATCGAAGCCATCTGCGTGGCCACGCGTGGGGGGAGAGTTCCTGCTGGCGACGGCGTCGGGACCGTACGGACAACCGGCGACGCGCTCGGTTGAATGGTCGCTGAGACAACGGAGTTCGTTTCCGCGGCCGGGTTGGTACGCGCGCCCGGAAGCGTCACGGTCGGCGCGGAATAGCTTGGCTGCGGCACAGGCTGCACCGTGCGGGCCGGCAATGGCTGGACCATTTGCATCGGCGCTGCTGCGAGCTGGACGGGGGCGGCGTAGGTGCTGGGCGCGGGGACCGTCGTCAACGTACGCGATGGAGTGGCGACCGGCGGGACCGGTGCCGACGTTGTTACAGGTACTGGTGTTGAGGACGGTCGCGTCACCGCGGCCATCTGGACACGGTCGCGGTTCGAGCGACGATCGCGCTTGTCCTTCTTGCCGGTCTTGGCCGTGACCGCAGGTTGCGGTGTGACGGCTGCCATCATGACCGGCGCGGTGGGGTCTGCGGCGAGCATGCCCAGTGGCGGCGCCATGCGTGCATCCGCGAGACGCGCCGGCGTTGCGTGGACTTCGCCGAAATGCACCGCGAACGCACGATCGCTTGCCGGCAGGTTGGGCAGGCGCTGGAAGAAGGGTTGCAGGCCTTGCGCGGTGCCTGCGGGCATCATCGTGGTGGCGATCTTCTCCGCGCCGGCGACGTCGCCGTTCATCGCGAGGATGAACGCGCGGGATCGCCATGCGCCGCGATCGCTCTTGAGCAGGAGCGGATTGAGCTGCTGAACCGCGAGCTCAGGCTTGCCCGAGATACCGAGCGACAGCGCATAGCGCCGCGTCGTCTCGTCGTCGGGCGCATCGCGGAGTGCCACGCGGTAGTCGCGCTGCGCCCGGTCCTGCTGGCCAATCAAATCATAGGCGAGCCCACGATCTGCGGCGAAGTTGCGCGGGTCCAAGCCGAGGCCCTCCGCCTGCGCATAATAGCGGAGCGCTTCGCCGGGACGCTCGGACCGGACGAGGATCGACGCCATCCCCGCCTTCGCCCGACCATCGCGCGGGTTCACCTTTTCCGCGCGCGCGAACAGCGCGGCCGCACCGCTGAGATCGCCGAGGCCCATCGACAGGTCGCCGGCCTTGATCAGCGCGTCGATGTTGCGCGGGTTGCTCGCGAGCTGGCGCATCACGTCGCCGAGCTTGTCCGCGTCGGTGGTGCCGGGGATCGCCTGCACGACGGCTTGCGCGGACGCGGCGGCTGGCACGGCCGCGAGCACGAGTGCCAGCGCGGCGGTCAGGAGATGATGGGAGGACCGGGTCATGAGGTTCAACTGTCTAGACGCCAGCCCGACCGAACCGGCAATGTCTCGCACGCATGCGCGCGGCGAACTGGGCTGGGGCGGCGACGAATGCAGGGTTTTGCGTACGCAAGCGCGAAAGCCCTGCCTGGCGTGCCCTCACCCTTCGCCGCCTCTGGCGCATCCCCCTCTCGGAATGGAAGAGGGGAGGTCAGGGCTGGATCGTGCAAGATATTGATAAGTCGAGATGTTCCCGACTTACTGGTTGTTCTGGCGATGCAGGAAGCGGGGGATATCGAGCGGATCCTGAGGGGCCGCTTCGCCGTCTTCCTTCGCTGCTCCGCGTGCCGCATTCGACATGCGCTCGAACAGCGTACCGCCGAGCTTTACGCGCGGTGCGGCCGGAACCGCCTCGGGGGCAGCCTCGGCACCCGGAGCGAGCCAGCGGCGACGCGCACCACCCTCGTCCGCTGCCGGCGTCGGCACCGGAACAACCGGCGCGATCGGTGCGCGAGCGGGCGGCACCGACGATGCCGAAGCCGGACGCGCGATCGGACCACGACCGTAAGGCTCGTCGCCATACGTGCGCGGCGCGGGCGCAGGCTGCGGTGCAGGAGCAACCGGCGCAGGCGCGGCCTGCGGCACCATCGTCTCGGCACCGAGCACCAGCTCGTCATCCGACTTAGACGCCGACGGCTCGACTTCCGACGACGCGTTCAGGTCGAGCGGCTCTTCGTCGGCGGACGAAGCAACAGGCGCGGCCGACGAAGCGGCAGGCTCGCTCGGACGGAACGAGGTGTTCTCATCCGTCTTGCGCGATCCGAAGCTGAACGAGCGGGTCGGCTCGGGCGCGACTTCCGGCGGACGCGCATCGGCGTCGATCCCGGTCGCGACGACCGAGACGCGGATCTTGCCTTCGAGCTCCTGGTTGAATGCCGAACCCCAGATGATGTTCGCATCGGGATCGACCAGGTCGCGGATATGATTCGCGGCTTCGTCGACTTCGAGCAGGCGCATGTCGTCGCCGCCGGTGATCGAGATGATGACGCCCTTCGCGCCGCGCATGCTGACGCCTTCGAGCAGCGGGTTCGAGATCGCCTTCTGCGCGGCTTCGAGCGCGCGGTTGTCGCCGCTCGCCTCGCCGGTGCCCATCATCGCCTTGCCCATCTCCTGCATCACCGAGCGGACGTCGGCGAAATCGAGGTTGATGAGGCCCGGCATCACCATCAGGTCGGTGATGCTGCGGACGCCCTGCTGGAGCACCTCGTCCGCCATCGTGAACGCTTCCTTGAAGGTCGTGTTCGCGTTGGCGATGAGGAACAGATTCTGGTTCGGGATGACGATCAGCGTGTCGACGTACTTCTGCAGCTCGTCGATTCCGCCCTCGGCCGACTTGGCGCGACGATTACCCTCGAATGCGAACGGCTTGGTCACGACGCCGACGGTCAGGATGCCCATGTCGCGCGCCGCTTTGGCGATGACCGGTGCCGCGCCCGTACCCGTGCCGCCGCCCATGCCGGCGGTGATGAAGCACATGTGCGCGCCTTCGAGCATCTTGGCGAGCTGATCGATCGTCTCTTCGGCGGCGGCACGACCGATCTCGGGACGTGAGCCGGCACCGAGACCTTGCGTGATCTTGGTGCCGAGCTGGATCCGCTGCGGTGCGGTGGACTGCTTCAACGCCTGCGCGTCGGTGTTCGCCACGAGGAAGTCGACGCCCTGGACGTCGGCCCGCATCATGTTGGCGATCGCGTTGCCGCCCGCGCCGCCGACGCCGATCACCGCGATGCGGGGGGCCAGATCGTCCACTTCGGGACTAAGGAATTCGATGCTCATCGCCGTTCTCCGCACAACCCGGTAGATACGCTACGGCCGGGCCCCTGATTAATCTGTGTGCACCAACGTCACGGCCTGTTCCAGCCGAAATAACGCCAGCGCCCTCGAAACTCTTAATAATTCGCGCGTGCCGCCTGAATCAACTTGCGCATCATGCCCATACCCTTTGGCCGATGCACCGTCGTCCGCTGCGGCGCGAGCCCGCGAAGGTCGATTGGGTTGGTCGCCGCATAGAAGGCCAACCCCGCTAGCGTTGCAAAAGCCGGTCCGCCATGCGCTTCCGGCAGCGCGGTCAGGCCACGCGGTCGACCGATCCGCACCGACCGTCCGAGCGCCTGTTGCGCATAGTCGGCGATGCCCTTCAGCTCGGCACCACCGCCGGTCAGCACGACCTGACGCCCGACCGGCCCCTCGAACTTCAGCTTGGTGAGCGCATTGCGCACTTCGCCCATCTGATGCTCGAGCCGCTGGCGGATCACGCCGATCAGCTGCGCCTTGGTGATCTGCGCGCCTTCGCCCGCGCCGTCCTCCGCGGAGATCGGCATGACCGGGATCATGTCGTGATTATCGCGCGGGCTCGCATTGGCCGAGCCGTGGAAGCACTTCATCCGCTCGGCGTTCTGACGCCGCGTGCCGAATGCGCTGGCGATGTCGTCCGTAATGTCCTGCGCGCCGATCGGGATCGAGGTCAGCCCGACCAGCATGCCGCCGGCGAACAGCGACACGTTGGTGATCCCCGCCCCCATCTCGACCAGCGCGACGCCAAGCTCGCGCTCTTCGTCGCTGAGGCACGCGAGACCCGTCGCGACCGGCGAGGCGATGATCGACTTCACCTCGAGATGCGCCGACCGCACGCACAGATCGAGGTTGCGCACCGGCGAACCGTCCGCGGCGACGACATGGATGTGCACGCCGAGCCGATCGGCATGCAAACCGAGCGGCGTCTTCACCCCGGTCAGCCCGTCGAGCGTATAGAGCGCGGGCTGCGCGTGGAGCACCATGCGGCCCTGCGGATCGATCGAGTTGCGCCCGGCGGCGAGCAACGCATCGATATCCTGCTGCTCGACCCGGTGGCCGCCCAGCTCGAACTCGACTTCGGCGACGTCGGACACAAGCCCGCCGGCCGAGAACCCGACCCAGACATTCTCGATGTTGATGCCGGCGATCCGCTCGGCCTGCTCGACCGCCTCGCGCACTGCCGCCTCGGTCGTTGCCATATCGGCGATATAGCCGCGCTTGACGCCGCGGCTCTCGCGCTGGCCGGTGCCGAGCACGATCAGCTCGCCGCCGTCCCCCTTCTGCGCGATCATCGCCGAAACCTTCGACGACCCGATATCGAGCGCCGTGATCAGCCCTTCCGGTGCCACCTTTGCCATGTCATCCCTCCCCGCCCGTTACGTTCGCGCCCGCCGTTTGCGACGGAGTATTCGTAGTTTCGCCCGCTGCCGGTGCGCTCGCCCCCGCGCTGGCAGGTGCCGGCACGTCGACACTGTGCGCCAGGCTCGCGCCCGGCTTGCGCGCGACCAGCTTGGTCGGATCGCGCATGTCGAACCGGATCCACCCACGCCCCAGCAACGGCCGCGCTCCATCCAGTTCGGCGAACTTCACCAGAGCGCGCGGCGCACCGTCTTCGGGCAGCGCCAAAGTCTCGCCGCTCTCGAACGTCAGGTCCCAGCGCCGATTGCCGACCCAGGTCGCCGCCTTCACGCGCGGCTTAAGCGCGGGCGCGGCGGCGAGCAGCGTCTGGTACGACGCCTCCTGCCGATCCGCGCCCGGCCCGATCACCAGCGGCAGGTTCGGGATCGCATCCGGCTGCACCGGCTCCAGCAGCACACCCGACGAATCGATCAGCGTCAGCTGGCCATTGTCCTGCCACACCGCGGCGGGCGTGCGCTCGACGATATCGACCAGCATCGTATTCGGCAGCCGCCGCGAGACGTGCGCATCCGCGATCCAGCCGTAGCGTAACAGCTTCTGCCGCACCGCCTCAAGGTCGACCGACAGCATCGACGTCTGATTCTGCTTGTCCTCCAGCGCGACCGCATAGACCGACATCCGGTCCATCCGCTTGAGGCCCGTCACCTCGATCTGCTCGACCTTGAACCCCGCGCGCCCGGCACCCTCGGCCACCGCCGCGCCGATCATCCCCGGGATGCCGACCCACGTCGCCGCCGCGATCGCCACAGCCCCGCCCGCGCCCAGGATCGACCAGGTCGCGATTTTCCGGAGCGTATCCTCACTGACCGGGAGCATCCCGACCAGCCGGTCCATCACCGACACCTTCTTGACCGCGACCTTCCGGCGCGGGGCGGGCCGCTTGGGCGGCGGACCGCGCTTGATCGTGCGGCTCATGGCGCCCCGTTTTTACTAGGGGGATGGTCCTGAAGCGCTTCGTCGACGATCGCCTGGACCAGCTCGGCATAGCTCATGCCGATATGCCGTGCCTGCTCGGGAACGAGGCTCAGCGGCGTCATCCCCGGCTGCGTATTCACCTCGAGCAGGAACAGCCCGTCGACGCCGCGCTCGTCATCCCAGCGGAAATCGGACCGCGACGCGCCCTTGCAGCCGAGCAACCGGTGCGCTTCGAGCGCGAGGCTCTTGCAGGCATCGGTGATCTCGTCGGGGATCTCCGCCGGGCAGACGTGAACGGTCATCCCGTCGGTGTATTTCGCGTCGTAATCATACCAGCCGCTCTTGGGCTTCAACTCGGTCACGCCAAGTGCCTTGCCGCCGAGCACCGCCGTCGTCAGCTCGCGCCCGCGGATATACGGCTCGGCCAGCAATTCCTCGAACTCGCCCCACGGCCCGACGCTGTCCCGCGCGATCGGATTGCCGTAATTGCCGCTATCGGTGACGATCGCCACCCCGACCGACGAGCCCTCGTTGACCGGCTTCAGCACGTACGGCCGCGCCATCGGATCGCTCTCGAACAGGTCGGCGGACTTGACGATCCGCCCACCCGGCATCGGCACGCCCGCGGGAACGAGGAGCAGCTTGGTCAGCACCTTGTCGATCGCGATCACCGACGTCGCGAGGCCGGAGTGCGTGTAGCGCAGACCCATCAGGTCGAGCAGCCCCTGCACCGAGCCGTCTTCCCCCGGCGTCCCATGCAGCGCATTGAACACGAGGTCGGGCTGAGCCTCGGCCAGCTTGGCAGCAACATCCCGCCCCATATCGATCCGCGTAACCCGGTGCCCGAGCGACTCAAGCGCGTCCGCACAGCCATTACCCGACATCAGCGAAACCTCACGCTCCGCCGACCAGCCGCCCATCAGAACCGCAATGTGAAGCGGCGCGCTCACTTCGCGACCCCGACCCGCTGGATTTCCCATTCCAACGTCACTCCCGAATGCGCTTTCACCTTGTCCCGTACCTCTTCACCCAGCGCCTCGATCTCCGCGCTCGACGCGGACCCGAGGTTCAGCAGGAAATTACAATGCTTCTCGCTGACCTGCGCATCGCCGCGAGTCAGCCCCCGACACCCGGCCGCGTCGATCAACGCCCAAGCCTTGTGCCCCTCGGGATTCTTGAACGTCGAGCCCCCGGTCCGCGAACGGAGAGGCTGAGACGCTTCGCGCTCGGCCGCGATCCGGTCCATCTCCGCACCGATCACGGCAGGCTCGCCGGGCGTGCCGGAGAACACCGCTTCGACCACGACGGCTCCCGCGGGCAGGTCCGAATGACGATAGGTGAACCCGAGCTTCTCAGCGGACCAAGTCTCGACCGAGCCGTCGCGCGTAACAACGGTAGCCTCGACCAGAATATCGCTGACATCGCGACCATAAGCACCCGCGTTCATCCGAACCGCTCCGCCGACAGTACCCGGTATCCCACGCAGAAACTCAAGCCCGGCAATCCCAGCATCCCGCGCGGCACTGGCAACGGTGATCCCCATCGCCCCCGCCCCCGCACGAACGCGACCATCCTGCACCGACACCTTGGCCATTGCCTTAGGCAATCGCACAACGACCCCCGGCACGCCGCCATCGCGCACGATCAGGTTCGATCCTACGCCAACCGGCAGCACTGAAGTCGAGGGGTCGAGGGTCTTCAGCAACTGCGCCAGATCCTCGACATCCGCAGGCCGCACCAGCCACTCCGCCGGGCCACCGGTACGAAACCAGATAAAGTCCGCCAGACTGCCATTAGCCGTCAGAGTACCACGCAGATCCTCCCCGGCACGGGGAGGGGGACCGCCAAAGGCGGTGGAGGGGGCTCTGCCAGAAGCGTTACGCTCGTGGACGCCCCCCTCCACCATGCCCTGCATGGTCCCCCTCCCCGTACCGGGGAGGATTTGCGACGCGCCACTCACGCCAGCACCTTCGCGCGCTCGGCGGCGATCGCATCCGCCAGCCCGGCCGCCCATTTCGTGATGTCGCCAGCCCCCAGACAAACAACCATGTCGTCAGCCTCGATCGTCGCCGCTAGTTCCACCGCCAGCGCGTCAGCGTCAGCAACCACACCCGCGAACCGGTGCCCGCGCCGCCTCAACCCCTCGACCAGAGCCGCCGCATCGACGCCCTCCACAGGCGCCTCGCCCGCAGCATAGACCGGCGTCACCAGCACGCGATCCGCGTCGTTGAACGCAGTCTGGAAATCCTCCATCAGATTACCAAGTCGGGAATACCGATGCGGCTGCACGACCGCGATCACGCGACCCTTCACGCCCTCACGTGCCGCCGCCAGCACGGCGCGAATCTCGACCGGGTGATGCCCGTAATCATCGATGATCGTCACGCCCGCCACTTCGCCGACCTTGGTAAACCGCCGCTTCACCCCGCCGAACTTGGCGAACCCCTGCTGGATCGTCGCATCCGCAATCCCGAGCTCCAGCGCCACCCCAATCGCCGCCAGCGCATTCTGGACGTTGTGCCGCCCCGGCATCGGCATCTCGATTCCCACGATCGTCCGCGTCGCGCCATCCCGTTCGCGCACCACGCAATCGAAGCGGTTGCCGCCCGGGATCGGCGTGACCTCCACGCCGCGCACGTCCGCCTGCGCCGAGAAACCGTACGTCACGACCCGCCGATCACGCACCCGCGGCAGGATCCCCTGCACCTCCGGATGATCGAGGCACAGCAGCGCCGCACCATAAAACGGCACGTTCTCGACGAACTCGACGAACGCATCCTTCACAGCCTCGAACGAGCCGTAATGATCGAGATGCTCGGGATCGATGTTGGTAACCACCGCGATCGTCCCGTCGAGCCGCAGGAAGCTGCCGTCGCTCTCGTCCGCCTCCACGACCATCCAGTCGCTCGCGCCCAGCCGCGCGTTCGAACCGTACGAGTTGATGATCCCGCCATTGATGACCGTCGGATCGACCCCGCCCGCGTCGAGCAACGCCGCCACCATCGACGTCGTCGTGGTCTTCCCATGCGTGCCGGCGACCGCGACGGTCGACTTCAGCCGCATCAACTCGGCGAGCATCTCCGCCCGCCGCACCACCGGCACGCGCGCGTTCAGCGCCGCCTCGACCTCGGGGTTCGAGCGCACGATCGCGGTCGACACGACCACCACGGCCGCATCGCCGATGTTCGACGCGGCATGGCCGATCGCCACCGGAATGCCCTTGTCGCGCAACCCCTGCACGACATAGCCCTCGGCCACGTCCGAGCCCTGCACGCGGTAGCCGAGATTCTTCATCACCTCGGCGATGCCCGACATGCCGATCCCGCCGATGCCGACGAAATGGATCGTGCCGATATCCGTTGCGACGCCCTTCATGCGAACTGCGCCTTGGGCTTGGAGGGCGCACCGACCGGAATCCGCGACAATGGCGCATCGAGGCTCTCGACCAGATCGGCCAGATCGCTCGCCGCATTCGGTCGCCCGCAACTGCGCGCACGCCCCGCCGCATTCTGCAACGCCGCCGGATCGAGCCCGAGTTTTTGCATCTGCTTGGCCAGTTCCACGGCGGTAAAGTCTCCCTGCGCGATCGTCCGCGCGCCGCCCGCCCGCGTGATCTCGCGCGCGTTCACGGTCTGGTGATCGTCGGTCGCACCCGGCAGCGGCACCAGGATTGCCGGACGCCCCGCCGCGGTCAGTTCCGAAATCGTCGAAGCGCCCGCGCGCGCGATCACCAGATGCGCCCAGGCCAGTTGCTCGGGCATATCGGGCAGATACGTCGCCAGCTCGGCCGGAATATGATGCTCGGCATACTTGGCGCGCACCGCGTCGATATCCTCGATCCGCGCTTGGTGAGTCACCTGCAACCGCCGCCGGAACGTCACCGGCAGCATCGCCAGTCCGTCAGGCACGACCTGAGACAGGATGCTCGCCCCCTGGCTGCCGCCGGTCACGAGCACGCGGAAGATCCCGTCCTCCTCCAGCAACGGATAGGGCCGCGAGCGCAGCGCCAGCACCGCCTCGCGCACCGGGTTGCCGACCAGATGCGCCTTGCCCAGCAGCTTGGGCGCGAGGCGCTCGGTCGGTTCGGACGAGGTCGCGATCGCGTCCACGCGCCCCGCGACGAACCGGTTCACGCGCCCCAGCACCGCGTTCTGCTCATGCACCGCAGTCGGGATCTTGTCCGCGAACGCCGCCAGCAACGCCGGCAACGCAGGATAGCCACCAAAGCCGATCACCGCGGCAGGCTTGAACGTCCGGTACAGCTCGCGCGCCATCGCCCGCCCGCGCCACATCTCCCGCGTCGCTCTCGCCCAACCAAGCGGCCCGCCGGTAAAGCGCCCAGCCGGCAGGACATGCGTCTGGATATCCTCGAACAGCCCCGGAAAGCGCACGCCGCGCGCGTCGCTGACCAGCGCGACGCGGTGGCCGCGCTTCGTCAGTTCGGCCGCGAGCGCCGCTGCCGGAACCATGTGTCCCCCGGTCCCACCGGCTGCGAGGACGTAATGCTTACTCATTCACCACTCCAGCGGACGACATAGGGGCTCCGCGTGAGAAACGGATTGCGCCGGGTAAACGCCAGCAGCAACCCCATGCCGACCGACAACGCGATCATCGACGACCCGCCATAGCTGATGAACGGCAGCGTCATACCCTTCGACGGCGCGAGCCCCGTGTTCACCGCCATGCTGACCAACGCCTGCGCGCCGAACTGAGTCGCGAGCCCCGCGGAGGCCAGCAGCTTGAATTCGTCCTGCTCGTCCAGCAACTTGACGAACACGCGGACGACGATCGCCAGGAAGATCACCGCGATCACCGAGCACGCGATCAGGCCGAATTCCTCGCCGATCACCGAGAAGATATAGTCGGTATGCGCCTCGGGCAGCCCGAACTTCGCCGCGCCTGCGCCCGGCCCGGTCCCGGTCCAGCCACCCGCGGTCAGCGTGTTATGTGCGGCATTCGTCTGGAAATGGTCGCCTGCGCCCTCGCCCTCGACACCCGGAAATAGGAACGCATCGATCCGCGACCGCGCCACGCCGTAGAATACATAGGCAGCAATCAGCCCCGCCGGCGCCATCGCAACAAGGCCGAGCATCACCTTGGCCGGCGTCCCCGCGATCATCAGCAGCGCCATCCACACCGAGCAGAAGATGATCGTCTGGCCGAAATCGGGTTGCAGCATCAGCAGCACCGCGACGCCCGCAGTCATCGCGCCGGTGATCAGCACGGTCGGCAGCTCGGCATCCTTCGCACGCAGCGACAACAGCCACGCGACGGTGACGATGAACAGCGGCTTCAGGAACTCCGAAGGCTGGAACTGCGCGAACCCGACGCCGAGCCAGCGGCGTGCACCGTTCGCCTCGACCCCGATGAACGGAGTCACCATCAGCATCAGCACGAACAGCGCGCACCCGCCGATCGCCATCCGTCGCGCCATCGACACGGGCATCATCGACACGCCGAACAACACGGGGAGCGACACGCCGACCCACATCAGCTGCCGCCAAAAGTAATAAAGCGGCGCGATCTTGTGGTGCTCGCCCGAATAGCGGACCGCGCTCGCCGGCGACGCGGCGGCGACCGCGATCAGCCCGATCGCAATCAGGAACAGCGTCAGCAGCAGCAGCATCCGGTCGATATCCCAGAACCACGTGCCGAGTGGCGACTGATCGCCCCGCCCGCCGCGCCGCTTCATCTTGGCGACGATGCTGGTCTTCGGTGTGCCCATATCGCCCCTAACGTCGATCCTTCCAGCGCGGATATCGGTCATGCCAGCGACTCCACCGCCGCGCGGAACGCGGCCCCGCGTGCTTCGTAATCGCGAAACTGGTCGAAGCTAGCACAGGCTGGGGATAACAAAACAGTGTCGCCCGGCTTGGCGTTTGCGGCGGCAGTGCGGACGGCGGCGTCGAGCGTGCCGACGTTATCGACGGGCATAGAATCTTTCAAAATCTCGGCGAACTTCGGGCCAGCCTCGCCGATCGTGTAGGCGTGGACGACGTGACCGAAGGCGGGCTTGCAGGCGTCGAGGTCGTCGCCCTTCGCGCGCCCACCGACGATCCAGTGAACCCGGTCGAACGCAGCCAAAGCCGGCGCAGTGCTCTCGGGATTGGTCGCCTTGCTGTCGTCGACATAGGCAACGCCGCCATATGAGGCGATCTGCTCCATACGGTGGGGCAGGCCGGTGAAACTCGTGAGGCCACGGTCGATATCGACCTCGCTCACGCCCAGCGCCTTGACCACGGCGATAGCGGCGAGTGCGTTCTGGGCGTTGTGCGGGCCCTGGAGCGTCGGCCAGCTGCTCTGATCCATGCACACGCCGGGTGCAATCTTGGTGAGGTGCTCGCCCTTCGCCGACAGCCCGCGCGCGATCTCGGCGGACGGCGCGTCGCCGATGCCGATAACCGCGTCATGCTCGGCCGACTGCATCGCGAACAGCCGCGCCTTCGAGGCCGCATAGCCTTCGAAGCCATCGTACCGGTCGAGATGATCCGGCGTGATATTGAGCAACACCGCGACGTCGCAATCGAGCGTCTGCGTCAGGTCGATCTGGTAGCTCGACAGTTCGAGCACATAGACGCCCCCCTCGGGGAGCTCTTCCTGTTCGAGGATCGGCAGGCCGATATTGCCACCCATCAGCGTGGGGATGCCGGCGGTCTCGAGGATGTGGTGGACGAGCGCGGTGGTGGTGGACTTGCCGTTGGTGCCGGTAATGCCGACGACCTTGTGCGGGGGGAAGTCTGCGCGGGCCTGTGCGAAGAGTTCGATGTCGCCGATGACTGGCACATCGGCCACGCGCGCCGCGGCGGCGAGCGGGTGCGTGTTCAACGGCACCCCCGGCGACACCACGAGCGCATCGAAACCCGAGAGATCGTCAAGCGGCGCGACTTCTAAAAGCCCTCTCCCCTCCGGGGAGAGGGTTGGGTGAGGGGCTGTTCCAGACGCAACACTGCTGGGCTGCCCCTCACCCCGCCCCTCTCCCCGGAGGGGAGAGGGAGTGAAGACATCACGCTTCGCCTCGTCGGAATCCCACGCGACAACGCTCGCCCCGCCAGCCACCAACGCCCGCACAGTCGCAGCCCCAGACCGCGCCAACCCCAGCACCGCATAGCGTTTCCCGCGCCAAGCCTCGGCAACAATCACCGCAGCTTCAACGTCGAAAGGCCGACCAGCGCCAGCACCAACGCAATGATCCAGAAGCGGATCACCACCGTCGCCTCGGCCCAGCCAAGCTGCTCGAAATGATGGTGGATCGGCGCCATCCGGAACACGCGCTTGCCGGTGCGCTTGTAGAAGAACACCTGGATGATCACCGACAGCGCCTCGATCACGAACAGCCCGCCAATGATCCCCAGCACGATCTCGTGATGCGCGACGACCGCGATCGTCCCTAGCGCGCCGCCCAAGGCCAGCGAACCGGTATCGCCCATGAACACCGCGGCGGGCGGCGCATTGAACCACAGGAACGCGAGCCCCGCGCCGACGATCGCCCCGCAGAATATCGCCAATTCACCCGCGCGAGGTACGTGCGGAATACCGAGGTAATCGGCGAACTTAACGTTCCCGACCAAGTACACGATCACCATGAACGCGACGCTGGCGATGATCACCGGCATCGTCGCCAGCCCGTCGAGCCCATCCGTGAGGTTCACCGCATTACCGAACGACACGATCGTGAACGCCGCGAACACCGGGAAGAACCAGCCCAGATCCAGATACATGCGCGACGTGAACGGCAGATACAGATGCGGACCGTTCTGCGACATGATGATCGTCGCGGCGACACCGGCGATGATGAACTCGAGCAGCAACCGCGTGCGCCCGCTGATCCCCGCGGTGCTCGCCTTGCGGACCTTGTCATAGTCGTCGAGGAACCCGATCGTGCCGAAGCCGAGCGTCACGAACAGGCACGCCCACACATACGGATTGCTCAGGTCCATCCACAGGAAGATCGCGAGGCACATCGAGGTCAGGATCATCAGCCCGCCCATCGTCGGCGTGCCGCGCTTCGACAGATGCGACTGCGGGCCGTCCGCGCGGATCGGCTGGCCCTTGCCCTGCCGCACGCGCAACCAGCCGATGAACTTCGGCCCGATGATCAGGCCGATGATCAAGGCGGTCGCGACCGCGCCCCCGGTCCGCACCGTCTGATAGCGGATGAGGTTCAGCAGGCCGGGAAACCCCAGATGCTCGGCGAGCCAGTACAACATTCAGTTAATCCCGCCTTTGAGGCCAGCCTGGAGACCCGCTACGACGCGCGCGAGGCCCACCCCGTTCGATCCCTTGACGAGCACGACATCGCCGGGCGCCAGGATCGTCCGTAACGACGCGAGCGCGGCCGCAGCGTCGCCCACATGGACGGTTTCGATCTGTCCCTCAAGCACCTGCGCTAACGGCGCCATCGCTTCACCGACGAGCAGCGCCATTTCGACGCGCGCGGCGAGAATGGGCTCGGCCAGAGCCGCGTGATAGTCGTCCGAGCCCTCGCCCAGTTCGCGCATCTCGCCGAGTACCGCGACGTGGCGGCCGGGTTCGTGGCCGAGGACGCTTAGCGTCGCGCGCATCGATGCAGGGTTGGCGTTGTAGCTCTCGTCGATCACCAGCGCCTGGCCTTCGCCGACGGTCACCAGCGACCGCGCACCACGGCCTTGTAGCCCACCAAGTTCGGCCAGCGCGAGTCCAGCCAGCCCGAGATCGCCCCCGGCCGCCTGCACGCATGCAAGCACGCCCAGCGCATTAGACACCCAATGCGCGCCCGGCTGCGCGATCGTGAAGCTCAGTTCGTGCTCGGCCCCCTGCCCCATCCGCGCAGTGACGAACGTCCCGCCAGTCGGCAGCCGCATCGCCTCGATCGCGCGGACATCGGCGCCCTTCTCGCTGCCGAACGTCACAATATGATCGGCGTGCGGCGCGGCATGGCCGAGCAGCCGATCGCGGTGCGGGCTGTCGTAGGGCACGATCGCGGTCCCGTCCGGTTCGAGCCCGGCAAAGATCTCCCCCTTGGCATCGGCGATCGCGCTTTCAGCAGGAAAGAACGCGGTATGCGCAGGCGCGATCGCAGTAATCATCGCGATGTGCGGCCGCACGAGCTGGGTCAGCTCGGCGAGTTCGCCGGCGTGGTTCATCCCCATCTCGAACACGCCGAACTTCGCGTCGCGGGGCATGCGGGCGAGGCTGAGCGGGACACCGGTGTGGTTGTTGTAGCTCTTGACCGAGCGATGCACCTCGCCGGGAGATGCGCGGTCGAGGCAGGCGAACAGCGCCTCCTTGGCGCTGGTCTTGCCCACGGAGCCGGTGACCCCGATGATCTTGGCGGAGGTACGCGCGCGGCTCGCCCGCCCAAGCGCGTTCAGCGCAGCGAAACTGTCGGCGACGAGAACGTGCGGGTGCTCGCAAGGTTCGGACACGATCGCCCCCGCCGCGCCTTGTGCGAAGGCTTGGTCGAGGAACAGGTGCCCGTCGCTGGCCTCACCCTTCATCGCAATAAAGAGGTCGCCGGGGCCAACCTCCCGCGAGTCGAACGCGACGCCACTGACGGCGAAGTCACCAGACGCCACACCACCGGTAGCCGCTGCGATCTCGGTCGAAGTCCACAGACTCACTGCCCCCCCTCCCGCAAGCGGGAGGGGGTCGGGGGGTGGGCGCGCGCCATCAACGGAGCGCAGCGCTTGCCGAACCCGCGAGCCCACCCCCGGCCCCTCCCGCTAGCGGGAGGGGGGAAGAAGATAGTCGCCCTCACGCCGCGCACTCCCGCGCGACGGTCACGTCGTCGAACGGCAGGACCATGTCGCCAACGATCTGCCCCTGCTCATGCCCCTTCCCCGCGATCAGCACGATATCCTCGGGCCCAGCCTCCCGCACAGCAGCTCCAATTGCCGCGCGCCGGTCGCCGATTTCCTCAGCCCCCCGCGCGCCCTTCAGCACATCGCACCGGATAGCCCTCGCGTCCTCGGTCCGCGGGTTGTCGTCGGTCACGATAACGCGGTCGGCGTGTTGCACCGCGACTTGGCCCATGGTCTCGCGCTTGCCGGTGTCGCGGTCGCCGCCTGCCCCGAACACCACGATCAGCTTGCCGCCAGCATGAGGCTTGAGCGCGGCGATTGCGGCTTCGAGAGCGTCGGGGGTGTGCGCGTAATCCACGTACACCGGCGCACCCGACTTCGCGATCACCGCCCGCTCCAGCCGCCCGCGGACCGGTTGCAACCGCGCGAGGTTCGCGATCGTCCCGGCCACATCGCCACCGGTCGCAATCACCAGCCCAGCAGATACCAGCGCATTCGCCGCCTGGTATGCGCCGATCAAGGGCAGGGTCACCTTGTACGTCTGCCCCTCCGCCTCGATCGTCAGCCCCTGCCCGAGCAAAGTCGGATCGCGGCCGACGAGCCGCAGCGTCTCGCCCTGCGTTCCGACCGTCACCAGCCGGTTGCCGCGTTCGCGTGCCAGGTCGATCACCCGCGCCGATTGCGGATCATCCGCCCACACCACCGCCGCACCGTCCGTCGACAGCACCTCGGAGAACAACCGGATCTTGGCGGTGAAGTACGCCGCCATGTCGCCGTGATAGTCGAGATGATCGCGGCTCAAGTTGGTGAACGCCGCGGCAGCCACCTTCAGCCCCTCCGTGCGGTACTGCGTCAGCCCGTGGCTCGATGCCTCGAACGCCAGATGCGTGACGCCTTCACGTGCGAGACCAGCGACGTTCGACAGGAACGTCACCACGTCGGGCGTCGTCAGCCCGGTCGTCACACGCTCGTCGGCGGTCGTGACGCCCAGCGTGCCGATCGAAGCCGCATGAAACCCCGCCATCCGCCAGAGCTGGCGGGTCATCTCGACGCACGACGTCTTCCCGTTGGTCCCGGTAATCGCCACCGACGTCTCGGGAAACGGCGCGAAGAACTTCGCGGCCAGTTGCGCGAACCGCTCGCGGGGGTTGTCGTCGGCGATGTAGGTGGCGCCCTCGACCGTCAGCCCCGGCCGTGCGACCACCGCGATCGCGCCGGAGCGGATCGCGTCCTCGATGAAATCCTCACCGTTGACGCGCGCGCCTTCGAACGCGCCGAACACCGTGCCCGGCGCGACCTTGCGGTGATCGATCGCGAACCCCGTCACCTGCGCCTCTTCCGTCCCGTCGGTCAGCGCTGCGAGTTTCATGCAATAGTCCTCATTGCCCGGTCGGCTGTGTACGCGACGGGTCCTGCCATAAAGTCGGCAAGATGTCAGACTCGTCGATGTCGCGGTGTGCGTCGGGCACCACGCCCAGGATCGCGCCGACGCGCGAGATCGTCCGGCCGACCACCGGCGCCGTGTTCCACGCCGCAGTCTTCCACCCGGCGGTTTCCTTCGTCCCGAGCGGCGAATCGAGCATCGCCAAGACGACATAGCGCGGTGCATCCATCGGGAAGGCCGCGGCAAAGGTCGCCACGTTGCGCGAATGATCGTAGCCACCAGAGACCGCGGCCTCGGCCGTCCCGGTCTTGCCGCCGACGCGATAGCCCGGCGCATCGCCCTTGCGGCCCGTGCCGCGCTGCACGATCAGCCGCAGCATCTGCCGCATTCGCGCACTGGTCTGCTCGCTGATGACGCGACGACCGGCAACCGCATGCCCCGGCACGACCTTCAGCAACGTCGCCGGCCGCCAGATCCCGCCATTGACCAGCGCCGCATACGCGCTCGCCAGATGCAGCGGAGTCACCGCGATGCCGTGGCCATAGGCGGTGGTCATCGTCGTCGTCCGCGCCCAGTATTTCGGCCACAACGGACGGCCTTTCTCGCGCAGTTCGATATCGGGCTTGGTATCGAAGCCCAATTTCTTGAACATCGCCTGCATCTTCGCGGGCCCGACCTCGTCGGCAACACGTGCGGTGGCGATGTTGGACGAATAGATCAGCGTCTCGGCCATGTTCAGCCAGCGCTTCGGATCGCCGCGCTCGTCATGGATCGTGAAGCGCCCGACCTGGAGCGGATGCGTCGCATCGAAGCGCCGCGCGAACGACGTCACCACGCCGGTATCCATCGCCGTCGCCATCGTGATCGGCTTGAACGTCGAGCCGAGCTCGAACACGCTCTGCGTCGTGATGTTGCGAAGCTGTTCGCTGCCCGACATTCCGACGCGGTTGGGGTTGAAGGTCGGCAGCGAGACCATCGCGATCACCTCGCCGGTCGCCACGTCGAGGACGATACCGCCAGCCCCTCGCGCGGAAAACGTGGTCATCGCGCGGCCGAGTTCGCTCTCCATCGCCGCCTGGACGCGGTTGTCGAGCGACAGCGCGACCGGCGTGCCGTTCAGCGCCGGGTTGGTCAGCCGCTCGTCGAGCACGCGCTCCATCCCGCTCATGCCGTGGCCCGCGGTCGACAGGAAGCCGAGCGCATGCGCCGCCATCGTCGACTGGGGATACAGCCGCTGCGTATCGCGGTCGAACACGATCGCGGGTTCGCCGATCGCGTTGACCTGCTCGACCAGCGCCGGCGACGCGCGCCGCTGGAGATAGATGAAGCTCTTGCCCGACGTCAGCAGCGCATAATAATGCGCCTGGTCACCCGCCTCGGGCATCAGCGCGGCGAGCTTGCTGGCGATCTCGGTCGGATCGCCGATCAGCTTCTTCGGGTGCACCGCGATCGTCCAGGCATCGATCGTCCGCGCGAGCGGCGCGCCATTGCGATCGACGATGTCGCCACGCGCCGCGATCGCCGCCGAGCGCGCCTGCGGATCGGCGAGCGACGCCTGCACCGCCAGCATCCCGAGCCGCCCGACCACCACCAGCACCGCTGCTCCGAACAGGAACATCAGCATCATCAGGCGCGTGTGCGCCGTCGCCACCAGTGCATGACGCTGGTTGGCGCTACGTTGCTGCGATACGGGCCGGGCGACCAAGGCGGTCACCGCCGCTTACGGCTCTCGGAGCGGGCGCCGCTCATGATGTCACCCAGCGTCGTGTCTGACAGCAGCTTCCGGTCGAGCATCGCGACCGCCTGCGGCCGGACCTTGGCGACAGCGGCGAGGCGTTCAGTCTTGGCGGCGCGGGCGAGCGCTGCTTCGGCGGACCGCGGCGTCGATACCGACGCGCGGATCACGACCGGCTTGAGCGCGGTCTTCGACGCGGCCTGGATCGCGACATTCATCGCGCGCGGTGCGCTAACCTGCGCCATCTGCACCGGAGCAAGCTTCACCACGGCAGGAGCAGCGGTAACCGGCACGATCGACGTGGAGACGACGGACCCCGCCCCCGACGGCACGAGCAGCGCGGCGGTCTGGACTCCGTCCGCGCGCAGGCTGTTGACGTCGAGCGCCGCGAGCGCGGCCTCGCTCACGACGAACTGGCCCGCGGTCGGCGCCGACAGTGCCAGCGTGTCGCCATTCCAGCGCTCGAGCTGCGCCAGATTGCCGCGCGTGTCGAACTCAGTTTCCAGCGCGCGGATGTCGCGCTGCGCGGAGCGGATCTGACCATTGACCGCCTCCAGCTTCTTGCGCTCGGCGGCGACCTGCAGCGACACGAGGTAGAAACCGAGCACGACGGCCACGCAGCCCCCGAACCAGCCCACACCCTTCATCCGATACGCCGCCGTCATGTCGTCACCTCTTCCGTCCAAGGTTGCGCGGAGGTCCGCCGCGCCGTCCGTAATGTCGCCGAGCGCGCGCGCGGGTTGCGTGCGATCTCGGCCTCGCCGGCGCGAACACCGCGGCCGACATGAGAAAAACTAGGTTCCGCAACGGCTTTCACCTGCGGAAGATGACGCGAACCTGAAGGCGACCCACCGGACCGCGTGCGCAGAAAGCGCTTCACCATCCGGTCCTCGAGGCTGTGGAACGTCACGATCGCGAGCCGGCCACCGGGCTTCAGCACGCGTTCGGCCGCCAGCAACCCGTCAGCGAGTTCGCCAAGCTCACGGTTCACATGGATGCGGATCGCCTGGAACGCCCGGGTCGCGGGGTCCTTCTTGTCGTGTGCCTTGTAGCCGAGCGCGCGGCGGACGATGTGCGCCAGCTCGCCGGTCCGAGTCAGCGGGCGCGCCGCGACGATCGCGCGCGCGACACGCCGCGACTTGGGCTCGTCGCCATATTGATACAGCACGTCGGCGATCTCGTTCTCGTCCGCCTCGTTGACGAAGTCCGCCGCCGACATGCCGGCCTGCGCCATCCGCATGTCGAGCGGTCCGTCCGACTGGAACGAGAAACCGCGCTCGGCTTGGTCGAGCTGCATCGACGACACGCCGATATCGAGCGTCACGCCATCGACCGGTGCGAGGCCACGCGATTCCAGTTCGGACGCCATCGCCGAGAAGTCCGCGGCGATCAGCGTCAGGCCTTCTTCGGCGTCTTCCATCGCGCGACCATTGGCGATCGCGTCTGGATCGCGGTCGAACGCGACGATCCGCGCGCCCGACTTGAGCAACGCCAGCGTATAGCCGCCCGCGCCGAACGTGCCGTCGACCATCGTCTCGCCGGGCTCAGGGGAAAGCGCAGCGAGGACTTCGTCGAGCAGAACGGGGATGTGCGGAGCGTCGGGAGAACTCACAGCTGAACCCCCTTCTCGGCCATGTAGAAGCGCGCCATCTCCTTGACGACGGGGGGCATACCGTCGGTGGCGATCAGCGTCGCGGGGTCCCAGATCTCGATATAATCGAGCACGCCGTAGAAGAACGCGTGGCCCTTGATGCCCGCATAGAAGCGCGGGAACGCGGGCATGATGAAGCGACCGGAGCCGTCGAACGGCACCGCTTCGCCGGATGCGGCGGCGCGCTTGATGTTGTAGTCATACTCGCCGTTCTCGGACGTGTTCTCGGATTCGCGGCGATCGAGACGCTCGGCGAGGATGTCGACGTAACCGGGATCATACGCGACCAGGCAGCGATTTTTCTGATGCGCGCCGATGATGATGGTCCCGCCGTCCTTGCCGTTCGCCTTGGGCGCATTTGCCGAGAGCGTGGTGCGGAGTGCCGAGGGGATGGCTACCCGGCCCTTGTCGTCGACAAGGCCGATACCGTCTCCTTGATAGCGACCCCGCACCGACACGCCAAAACCCTTCGAAATGACGCACACGCTTCACCGTTTCGAAACACGACCCTCGTCGCGCTCCGGCCGCGCTTTCAGCGAACGGTGAAATTGCCCCTGTATTAACCTCCATCTACCATAGCGCTTCGGGGACGCAACGGGATTTTTGGGGATTGGACGGATTTGACGCCGGTTTCGACGCTCAGATCGGGGGGATTTGCGGGCGAATTGGATGTGACCGGCAGCGAGCGGTCATCAGTGCTGGGGAATTTCGGGGATGGGCTACGAGAAGCGCTCGTCCCGCCGCCGGCCGAAGCTGAGGCTCGGCACACTTGGATGGAGCACGACGCTCACCCCTCCCTGAAGGGAGGCGAGCGAGAATTGCAGCGTTGCGCTGGTGATTACTGTGCGGGTGCCTGCGCGTTGGCGCTCGGCGCCACGCCCATCTCCGCTAGCGGTTCACCCGCACCGGCGGCTTCGATGACGTTCGAAACGCCCATGTTCGCCACCACGTCGGCTTGCGCGGTACCCGCGGTCGCGACCGGCCGTTCGCGATTGGTCGAACCGATGATCGCGCTCGCAAGCCCGATCAGCAGCACGACCGCGGCGAGGCCGATCATGCCGACCTTGATGCGCTGCATCGTCTGGGAAGGTTCGTGCGGTAACTTCATCTTGCCCCACCTCGATACCCGACTGCCGCGCTTCTGTCGATTCTCGGGAACCGGACCGCTCAAGCCAGACCCTTCGCCTGGCGCCATTCGGGATCGTACAGCGTCGAAAGATAGCGGAATCCGGTGTCGCACAGGATGGTCGCGATCCGCTTGCCGGGCCCCAGGTGCTTGGCCAGCGCCACTGCACCGGCGACGTTGATCCCGGACGACAGCCCGAGACAGAGCCCCTCCTCGTCGAGCAGTCGCCGGACCCAGGCATAGCCTTCCTGATCCGAAATCCGGAACTGCGTATCGATCGGTGCACCCTCCAGATTGGCGGTGATACGCCCCTGCCCGATCCCCTCGGCGACCGAAGATCCTTCCGCCTTCAACTCGCCGTGCGCGTAGTAATTATACAGCGCAGCACCGTGTGGATCGCTGAGTGCGATGCAGACGCTCTCGTCCTTCGCCTTGAGCCCCAGCCCGACCCCCGCGATCGTGCCGCCGGTTCCCGCCGCGCAGGTGAAGCCGTCGATCCGCCCGCCCATCTGCGACCAGATCTCCTCGGCGGTTCCGACGATATGCGCACGGCGATTGGCGGTGTTGTCGAACTGGTTCGCCCAGATCGCGCCGGGTGTCTCCTCGGCGATCCGCCGCGACGTGTGGACAAAATGGCATGGCGACGAGAATGCCGCGGCCGGCACCAGCACCAGTTCGGCACCGAGCGCGCGCAGCGTGTCCATCTTCTCGCGACTTTGCGTCTCGGGCATGACGATGATCGTCTTGTAGCCCTTGGCGTTGGCGACCAGCGCGAGGCCGATCCCGGTATTGCCCGCGGTGCCCTCGACGATCGTCCCGCCCGGCTGGAGCAACCCGCGCTGCTCCGCATCCTCGACGATGAACAGCGCCGCGCGGTCCTTCACCGATGCACCGGGGTTCGCATATTCGCACTTGCCGAAGATATCGCAGCCGGTCGCATCGCTCGGCCCCTTCAAGCGGACGAGCGGAGTATTGCCGATGAGGGCGAGCGTATCAGGTATCGTGTGCATGCCCGCTATGTGGCGCGGCACTCCCCCAGGAGCAAGCGAGCGAAAGTTTGCGCCGTTAAATCGGTGTGCCCTCACGGGCATTACCACGACCGAAAACTCCGCGGCGGCATCCCATTGCACCGCGTCCCGGAAATATAGATGATATGATCTATGTTAGCCGACCGACTCGGAAGCAGGAGAAGGATATCGTGAAAAACTATCTGCGTGCCCAGGCCCTCCTGAAGGAGGCTTCGGACGTCATGGAAGCCGCTGGGGACACGCTGATCGCGGCGCACATCGCGACGCCGCTCGCGCTGGTCGAGGCCCGGCTCTATCCGCAGGGCGGGCTGATGGATCGCAATAGCCCGGGCCGCGAGTGAGATACGCACCGGCAGCGGATATCGGAACGGCGGCAGACGGCGTCCCGGCCCATGAGGATCGGCTCCCCCGTTCATCGCGATCGGGCCGTAGCGTAAACCATAAACCTTGACGCCCAATGCTGCATGCGCGAAGCGATGGCCGCTATGAAAATCCTCCCCATGACCGCCGTCGCCGCGCTGCTCGTGCTGGCAGCCTGCAACTCCAAGCCCGCTTCGCCCGAGGTGCTGGATAGCAATCCCGATCCGATGGCGAATACGCTCGCCAACGCCGCGCCGGTCGAGCTGCCGCCCGCGATCAAGTCCGAGGCAACGCTGCGTTGCAAGGACAACAGCCTGCTGTTCGTGACGTTCTTCCAGGGCGACAAGCAGGCCGTCGTCAAGACCAAAAAGGATGGCCCCGCAACGACGCTGAAGTCGGACGTTGCCGGTGCGCCGAAGACCGCCGAGGGCGGCTGGTCGATGACCGGCAGCGAGACCAACGTCACGCTGACCGCGCCCGGCAAGTCCGCCCAGACCTGCCACGCGTAAGTCTTCGACGTCTTGTTTGTTCTAAAACGGCCGGCGGATCATCCGCCGGCCGTTTTTCTTTGCGCCGCGCACTCTTGCCCTGATCGCCGCAGACCGGCACGCTAGGCCGATGGCAACCGTTGCGATCTACAGCCTCAAGGGCGGCGTCGGGAAGACGACGCTTTCGGTGAACCTGGCCTGGTGCGCCGCGACATTGTCCGCGCGCCGCACGCTGCTCTGGGATCTCGACCCGCAGGCCGCCTCGACCTGGGTACTCGGCGGACCCCATGGAGTCGGAGCCAAGACCGACCAGGCGCAGGCGATGTTCTCGAAGGACATCGCGGTCGCCAAACAGGCGCGGCCGACCGCCTACCCACATCTCGACCTGATCGCTGCCGACGCGTCGCTGCGCGGTCTCGACCAGCTGTTCCATGAGTTGGACAAGAAGAAGCGGCTCGCCAAGCTGCTGTCCGAACTCGCCAGCTACGACCGCGTGATCCTCGACTGCCCGCCGGGGCTGACCGAGACCGCGGACCAGGTCATGCGCGCCGCCGACCTGATCGTCATCCCCGTCATCCCCTCCCCGCTCTCGACCAGAGCGTACGACGCGGTCGTCCAGCATCTCGGCGGTCGCACGCCGTTGCTCCCCGTCCACGTGATGGTCGACAAACGTCGCGCGCTGCACGCCGAGGCGCTGTCCCGTCACCCCGACTGGCCGGTCATCCCGATGGCGAGCGGGATCGAATCGATGGCGGTCAAGCGCGCGCCGGTCGGTGCGTTCGCCCCCCGCTCGACCGCCGCGCAGGCGTTCGCCGATCTCTGGCGTCGGATCGAACACCGGCTAGCCGCATGAGCGACATCCTGGACCCACAACTGGTGCTGGGCGCCTATTCGGTCGGCGTATTCCCGATGGCGGACAGTCGCGACGCCGCCAGCGTGTATTGGGTCGAACCGCGCCGCCGCGCCGTCCTGCCGCTCGACGGGTTCCAGCTCTCCCGCTCGCTCAGGAAGACGATCGCCGCAGACCGGTTTCAGGTCACCGTCGACACCGCGTTCGAGCGTGTCGTGCAGCTCTGCGCGGAGAGTGTCGAGGGACGCCCCGAGACGTGGATCAACGACGGCATCGAGCGCGTCTTCCAGACGCTCCACGCAATGGGGTTCGCGCATTCGGTCGAATGCTGGGACGGCGGCAAGCTGGTCGGCGGGCTCTACGGCCTCGCGCTGGGCCGCGCGTTCTTCGGCGAAAGCATGGTGAGCCGCGCCACCGACGCCTCCAAGGTCGCACTAGCGCACCTCGTCGCGCGCCTGCGGACCGGCGGCTTCACACTGCTCGACTGCCAGTTCCAGACCTCGCATCTCGCCTCGCTCGGCGCGATCGAGATCGACCGCGCGGATTACGTCGCGTTGCTGGGCGCTTCACTCGAAGGCGCGCTCGGCGCGTCGGCCGCGGCGGGCGTCGCATCCGCGGGCGATTTCCGCGCACTCGATCGCTTGGCCGGCAAGGCCTCCGCGGGCGGCGCAGTATCGGGGCCGGTCTCCGGGAAGGTCATCGCACAGCTCTTGGTCCAGACGTCGTAGATCGGGTGCTGGACCGCGTTCAGCGCGGGGCGTTCCTTGTACAACCAGCCCGAGAACGACCGACGCCAATGCGTGTCGACACCACGCACCAGCACCTGCACGAAGGCGCCGGTCAGCTGCTCCTGTTCCCACGGCGCGGTCTGCTCGCACGCGCGGAGGCGCAGCACGACGTCGCCCATCCGGGTCGACTGGCCGGGCTTGAGCGTCACGTCATGGGTTTCGCCGTTACGCTTGTTGAGCAGGCCCAGCACGGCAACCCGCTGCACCATCGGGGTGCCGCCATTGGCGATCGCCGCCGTACCGGTCTCGATCGTCTCGATCGACGAATTGCCGGCCTCATCCGGACCGGGGAGGTCCTGCTGAACCGTGGCAACCGGCGCCGCAGGCGAGGTGAGCGCGCGGTATCCGAACCAGCCGCCCACCGCCAACGCCACGACCAACACGGCCGCGGCGAGCCAGCGCATGATCACCCTTCGGGCGTCCAGGCTTCGTAATCGCCCGTCGCAGCGGCACGATGGCCACCTTTTTCGAGCGCACCGGCAGGACGATAGGCGAGCGCCGTACCCGTCATGTTCGGCACGGCCGGCTTCTGCCACGCACGGATCGGCGGCAATGCGCGATCGGGCACATCGTCGACCTGGTGATGCAGCCAGCTGAACCACGCGGGCGGCACGCGGCTCGCGTCGGTCGCGCCCTGGTAGATCACCCAGCGGCGCGGGTTGCCGGCGGTGTCCTTGCCGCCTTCGTAATAGACGTTGCCAAGCGCGTCCTCGCCCTTCTTCGCCATGCTGCGCAAGCCGAATTTGGTGCCGAGGGTGGCGCCGTTCCACCACGTGAAAGTCGATGCGAGAAAGCCCATGGCTGGCGCTTAACCCGACTGGCGGCGGGCTTCAACCATGATGATGGGGGAAGGCCGCCCCTACTCTCAATCCTTCCCTTGCTGGGGGGAGGATCGTGGAGGTTCGCCGTTGTGATTAGGGACCCTTGCCTGCAACGGTTCCCGCTTCCTTGTTCTCCCGCGAAGGCGGGAGCCCAGTCTGGGTCCCCGCCTTCGCGGGGAAACAGTCTTTTCTACTTGGAAGGGTTAGCCCTCACCGACCCGCAACTTTTAGAGGACGCTTCAAGCAAGGCCACCACCCCGGCGAAGGCCGGGGCCCAGTTGGAAAAGCCGCGGTAACGGAGCGCGGCATCAGTTGGCGACGTCCCCCAACTGGACCCCGGCCTTCGCCGGGGCGGTGTAATTGCTTCAACGATATCGCGCGGTGGGATGACATTGTTAGACGTACGACAAACCGCCCCCGCCTACTTCGCCGCCTTGTCCCACGTCACCAGATCACCCTCGGCGATCCCCAGTTCCGCAGCCCGTCCGCCCATCAGTTCCAGTACGGCTCCGACCGGCTCGCCCGACGGTATCGGCACTTCCGAAAACGGCACGGCATTCTCCGCGATCCGCGCGATCGTCCCGTCGCTACGGATGTAGATGATATCCAGCGAACTCGGCGTGTTCTTCATCCAGAAGTTCGCCTCCACCGGCTTGCCGCCGGTGGCGGGATACGGCCAGAACAGCATCCCGCGATCGGGCTTCAGGTCGGTGCGGAACATCAGTCCGCGCGCCTGCTCGGCCTCCGTCTTCGCGCTCTCGACCCGGAACGCATGCGCCCCGTTCGCGCTCTTGATCGCCAGCCCAAGCGTGCCGTCCTTCGCCGCTTCGGTGTCGGCGCTGCTATTCATGTACGCGACACCCCCGGCGCCGACGCCCAGCGCCAGCACCGCGGCCAACACGGCCTTCGCAACCAGATTCATCCAGGATCCTCTTCGACCGCGACGGCAAGCGGTCCCTTGCGCCCTTCGACCACGCGCGCGCGGAGCGGCTGGTCGGGTTCGACCGTCTCGATTCCGGCGCGGCGCAGCGTTTCCATATGGACGAAGATGTCGCTGCCATCGGCACTCCGTACCAGAAAGCCGTAACCCTTCAACCGGTTGAACCACTTCACCGATGCCGCCTCGAACGGTCCCGCCGCGTCGATCATCGCAATCGGATCGACCCGATCGGGCGAGGACACGGCGCGCACGACCTCCTCGACCGCGTTGGTCATGTCGATCGACACGATCTCGCGCGCCTGAAAGCCGCGACCGCGCTGGACCGACAGCGTCTCGACGCGCGCACCCTCGGGAAGGCTGCGACGGCCATGCGATTGCAGCACGGAGAAATGTACGAGGATATCGCCCACGTCCTCGTCGTCCGCGACCGCGAATCCGAAGCCCCGGGTCACGTCGAACCATTTGATGACGCCACCGATCGCGCGCACGTCTTCACCGTTCGCGACGGTCGCAGCGATCGGCACCACCATAGGCGTCGCTATCGGCCCCACCATCGGCGTCGCCATCGCTACGGCCGGCGATACCGCCGCGACTATCATGTCCGCATCCTGTTGCGTGTCGTTACGCATTGTCACACCCCTGAACGCCGAGATAGCACGCTTCGTCGCTACCGCAACGAATCCGTTGCCGAACTCAATCGAAATCCACCAATTCCGGCGTATCGGACGGCGGTGCAGCAACAATTTTGCGCGCCAGGTCGAACCGGTGACCGGCGCGCAGCATCGCGGCGAGCTGTTTTTCCTGAAGTTTCCTGTCCGCCTCGCCGTTGCCGTACGGTCCGATTCGCTTCCGCCGGGCAAAGGCGAGTGCAGATTCGACCGCACGATCGGCAATCGCAGGCGCGACCGATTCCGCATCGCCATCATCGATTCCGGCCTCGCGGAAGGCTCCCGCGACACGCCGCGCGCCCAGCCCTCGGCGCTGCATCGCAGCAGCACGTTGCTCGGCGAACGCACGGTCGTCGACATAACCCAGATCGGCCATCCGTTGCGCGAGCTCGCCGGGCTCGGCCAACGCCGCGGCAGAGCCACCATCCCAACCCCGCTCGCGGATCTTGCGCATCAGATAATCGGTGAGCCGCCCCCGCGTGGTCGCGAACCGCTCGACATAGCGCAGCGCCATCCGCTCCAGCGCGGCGGCATCGATCGGCTTTGGCGGCGCGCGGTCGGCCTTGCGCGTGTTGCCACGGCCGGCGGACCGCTCTTTACCGCGGGTTTTGGGGCGCCCTGTCGCGCGATCGGGGTCGTCATCGTCGGACACGCCATCATTGTGCCACACTGACACCCGAAGTTGAACGGCTAGACTAGAAATAGGCGAGGTGCGCTCAGCCGCCATGCCGGGCAAGACGCCAGAGACAGGAACTGCGATGACGACCGAGACGCTTCAGAAGGACGGCCAGACCGCGATCACCGCGACGCCGACCCAGGACGCCCTGCCGCGCCGCTTCGCCGATTTCGGCACCTTGGGCGAAGCGCTCGATTACGCCGCAAGCGGTAACCGCGGACTTAATTTTCACGACGCCCGCGGCACTTTGTCGCAGCCCTACCCCTATTCGCAACTCCGCACCGACGCGCGTGCGATGGCGGATCGCCTGATCGCCGCCGGCGTCGCGCCTGCCGATCGCATCGCGCTGGTCGCGGAGACCGGTCCCGAGTTCGCCGCATTGTTCTTCGGCGTCGTCTATGCCGGCGCATGGCCCGTGCCGCTGCCGCTGCCAACCTCGTTCGGCGGCCGCGATTCGTACATCGAACAGCTCCGCGTCCAGCTTGCGAGCTGCGATCCGAAGATGCTGATCTTCCCGCCCGAACTGGCACAGATGGCCGGCGAGGCCGCGCGCCTGTCGGGTACCGTCGGGATCGACTGGTCCGAGTTCGCCGTGCGCGAGACACCGGCCGCGACGCTGCCCCAAGCCAAGCCCGACGACATCGCGTACCTCCAATATTCGAGCGGCTCGACGCGCTTTCCGCACGGCGTCGTCATCACGCACGCCGCGCTGCTCAACAACCTCGCCGCGCACAGCCATGGCATGGAGGTCTGCGACACCGATCGCTGCGTCTCGTGGCTGCCCTGGTATCACGACATGGGGCTGGTCGGCTGCTTCCTGTCGCCGATCGCCAACCAGGTCTCGACCGATTACCTCAAGACCGAGGATTTCGCGCGCCGTCCGCTCGCGTGGCTCGATCTCATCAGCCGCAACGAAGGCACGACGCTCAGCTATTCGCCGACCTTCGGCTACGATATCTGCGCGCGCCGCATGTCCTCGCAGACCAAGGCGAGCGACCGCTTCGACCTGTCGCGCTGGCGTGTCGCGGGCAACGGTGCCGACATGATCCGCCCCGACGTGATGCAGTCGTTCGTCGATGCCTTTGCCGATGCCGGCTTCAAGGCGAGTGCGTTCCTGCCGAGCTACGGCCTTGCCGAGGCGACGCTAGCGGTATCGCTGATGCCGCCGGGCGAAGGCATCCGAGTCGAACTCGTCGAGGAAACCCAGCTCTCAGGTGGTAGCCGCGGCGGGGACCGTCCGCAGCGCTACCGGGCAATCGTCAACTGCGGCAAGCCGGTCCGCGACATGCAGATCGAGATCCGCGAAGAGGACGGCACGCCGCTTCCCGAGCGCGCGATCGGCAAGGTCTGGTGCAAGGGCAAGTCGGTGATGGTCGGCTATTTCCGTGACGACGCCGCGACCGAGGCGTGCATGTCCGGCGGTTGGCTCGATACCGGCGACATGGGCTATATGTCGGACGGCTACATCTACATCGTCGGCCGCGCCAAGGACATGATCATCGTCAACGGCAAGAACCACTGGCCGCAGGACATCGAATGGGCAGTGGAACAGCTTCCCGGCTTCAAGGCGGGCGACATCGCCGCGTTCGCGATCACGACGCCCGGCGGCGAGGAAACCCCCGCCGTATTGGTCCAGTGCCGCAGCTCCGACGAAGCCGAACGCCTGCGCCTGCGCGACGAGATCCGCGAGCGCGTCCGTTCGGTGACGGGCATGAACTGCCTGATCGAACTGATCCCGCCGCGCACCTTGCCGCGCACGTCGTCAGGCAAGCTCAGCCGTGCGAAAGCGCGTAATCTGTACCTCAGCGGCGATATAAAGCCGTATGACATTGCAGCGTGAAACCATCGCGACTCGGACCGGCACTGAAAAAGTTCGTGCCGACAAAGTAGGTGTCGTCCAGTACTTAGCATCATGCCGGGTGTTAATTACATCCAATTCGGTGGATTACCAACGATCTGCTAACCAGGTTGTTTTACACTGATCCCGTGAACATCAGATCACCCTCTCCATCACGCCGGTTCACGGTTGATACGCCGACGTTGCTTGGATTGCGCGGCGGCGTGGATCATCTCGAATGGAGCCGTATCCGTGCCGCGCAGCTCTTTGCGGGGCGCAGGTTGGCGTTGTTCGTGCTGGTCGCGAACATCTGCGCGACGTTGACCACGGCCTTTCTGGTGCGTGGCTTCGTCCCTACCTGGCAGATCGTCGGCTGGGCCGTCTCGATTCTCACGGTTGCACTGGTCGTCGGATTTCGTCGGCTCGCGACGAATCATCGCGGCGATAGCTATGCCAGCGTCCGCGACGTCCGGAACACCGGATGGGAGGGGCTCGCGCTCGGTCTTACATGGTCGATCGTGCCCGTGCTGTTCTGTACCCACGCACCGTCGGGAACGACCGCGGGCCTCGGCATAACGCTTGCGGTCTTGATGATCGCGGCGGCGTTCGCGATGGCGCCGCTCGCGCTCGCGACGCTGATCTTCCTCGGGTATCTCGGCACGGCGATGGTCGTCCAACTGGCGATGGCCGGCGCCAGCGCAGCCGCGGTGGGCATTTTCGGCTTCACGCTGATGTTGATGATCGTCTGCGTCAGCCGCGCGCGGACGCTCGTCCTGATCCGCGCTGCCGAGATCGCACTCGACGAACGCGACCAGACGGTCAGCCTGTTGCTGCGCGAGTTCGAGGAAACCGGCGCCGACTGGCTCTGGGAAACCGATGTCGCACGACGGATCGTCCGGGCGTCGTCACGCTTTGCGTTCGCCTGTGGGCTCGATGCGCGGGGCCTGGAGGGCATGCCGTTCCTGCAGGTGCTGGCGGGGCCAAGCTGGGATACGGGCGACTTCACGGCCGGCCTGCGCACGCTCGCCGAAAAGATGAAGATGCGGCAGAGCTTTCGCGATTTGCGGCTGCTGGTGCAGATCGGTGGCGAGGATCGCTGGTGGGAACTCGCGGCCTCGCCCCGCTTTGGCGACGACGGCGAATTTGTGGGTTTTCGTGGTGTGTGCTCCGACGTAACCGAACAGCGCGCATCCGCGGATAAGATCAACCGCATGGCCCGGTTCGATACGCTCACCGGCCTGCCCAACCGCTTGATGATCAACGAGACGCTCGTGAAGACGATGGCGGAGGCGGACATCTGGGGCGGCCGCTATGCGTTCATGATGCTCGATCTCGATCGCTTCAAGGCGGTCAACGACACGCTCGGTCACCCGATCGGCGACCGCTTGCTGGGCCAGGTTTCTGAACGCCTGGCCCAGTTGATGGACGACGATCATCTGTGCGGCCGGCTCGGCGGCGACGAGTTCGCGGTGATCGTCCGCGATGCGAGCGACACCGTCGCGATCGAAGGCCTGGCGCAGCGAGTCATCGAGTCGCTGTCCCATTCCTACGAAATCGACGCACATACGTTGTACATTGGGGTCAGCGTCGGCATCGCGGTAGGCCCGCGTGACGGTCGTACCGCCGAGATGCTCGTGCGCTCCGCCGACTTAGCGCTGTACCGTGCCAAGGACGCCGGGCGCGGCGTGTACCGGACGTACGAGCCCGAACTTCACGTCAAGGCCGAGGAGCGCCGGGTGCTGGAACTGGCGCTGCGCACCGCCGTCGAGAATGGCGAAATGCATCTCGAATACCAGCCGGTCGTCGACGCCGGCACCGGCGCCCTGTTGGGCTTCGAGGCGTTGCTGCGATGGGTCAGCACGGCGTACGGCACCATTGCACCGAGCAAGTTCATTCCGCTCGCCGAGGATGCGCGCCTGATCGCTCCTATCGGAGCCTGGGTATTGCGTACAGCGTGCGAGGAAGCGGCCAAATGGCCGTCGGACATTCGCATCGCGGTGAACATCTCCGCCAATCAGCTCCAGAATCCGAGCTTCGTGACCACCGTCACGTCCGCGCTGGCAAACACCGGGCTATCGGCCGAACGCCTCGAGCTCGAGGTCACGGAAAGCGTCTTCATGCACGAGGGGCTTGGCGCGACGAAGGTGCTCGAACGCCTGCTCGATCTCGGCGTCCGCCTCAGTCTCGACGATTTCGGGACCGGCTATTCTTCACTCGGCTATCTCAGCCGCACGCGTTTTTCGTCGATCAAGATCGACCGCAGCTTCGTTCGCGATGCCGCCAAGGGGATGCGCGAGGCGGTTGCGATCGTCCACGCGGTCATCGCGCTGGCGAAAAGCCTCGACATGGCGACGACGGCAGAGGGCGTGGAGACCGAGGCCGAACACCGCATGGTTCAGGAGTTCGGCTGCACCAAGGTCCAGGGCTTCTACTTTGGCCGCCCCCTGCCCGTGGAGGAAGCGCGCGCGCTCGCCAACCGGCGCTGGAGAGCGTCCGCCGCTGCCTGATCGACCGCGAACAGCCCGACGGACGCGACATTCAACGTCGCCCTTCGCGCCCGGCGAAGCTCACGAGACTTTCCGCCCCCGCAGCTGAAAGCGCGGACACGCCGACGAAATTGTCGTCGACCGGAACCTGCGTCAAAACCGTCCCGGCCCCCGTGACATCGCGGGTCTCGGTCCAGCTCTGCGCATCGTTGCGACGCCACCGCACGCGGTAGCCGGCAGCGCCCGGTACGGCCGTCCACTTCACCGTCGTGTCACGGGATAATGCCCCTGCGATCGACACGTCCTCGGGCGCCGCGGGTGCGCTGGCGATCCGCGACAGCGTCGCGACGTTGATCGCGGTCACCTTCGCAAGGTACGGGAAGTCCATGCCGGCGATCGTATCGCCGTAGACCACGCCTTTCTCGGTGCGCAGATCCTGGTGCTGGTGGTCCCAATTTTCTGCCGCGACCGAGAAGCGTACGGCGGGATAGCCGAGCTTCAGGAACGGCTCGTGATCGCCGCCGCGTCCGAACCGGTCCGGCCGGCGATCGAGCATCACATCTAGTCCACCGGGAATACCGCGCGCGATTCCGTCGATCGCCTTCGCCAAGGCGCGGCTGGGACCGTCGTCCTCGCCGCCCTCCGCCCGGCGCCCCTGCTGCGCGACGAGATCCTCCGATGCGCGAATGCCTTCCGAAAACACGCGAATCTTGTCAGCGACGCGCACGCCGCCCTGCCCGACCGTGTTGCCGACGATATCGTTGTTGAGCATCGCCGAGACCTGCCAGCCGCGAGCCTTGGCGGTGTCGGCGAGCAGTTCGGCACCCCACAAGCCCTGCTCCTCGCCGGAGAACACCGCGTAGACGATCGTCGCGTCGAACTGGCGCTGCGACAGCACTCGTGCGGCCTCCAGCACCAGCGCGACGCCCGACGCATTGTCATTCGCGCCGGGCGCATCCGACGTCACGTTCATCACGTCGGTGACACGGCTGTCGATATGCGCGCCGACGATCACGACGCGGTTCGGATTGCGGCCCTTCTGGATACCGAGCACGTCCTCGACGACGACACCGGTCGGTGCGCGCGGTCCGGTGAAGCGCCGCGAGATGCGGTCGACGGTGATGCATCCGCCACAGGTTGCCGAAATCGCGTTGAACCGGTCAGCGGCCCAGGTCCGGGCGGCACCGATGCCGCGCTTCGGATCGGTCGTGGTCGACGCGGTATGACGAGTGCCGAAACCGACCATCGTTGTGACATCGGCCTCCAGTCGTGCCGGAGATGGAGCAGGATACGCGGCGACGGCTGCAAGTAGCAGCGGAGCGACAAGGATGGACATTCCACGATCTTGGATCGAACCGACCCGCGGCTCAAGCCGCGATCATGATATTTTTACAATCGACCGATATTTAGCACGCCAGCAACTATTCGTACGTCCTACCAATGGCTTGAAACGAAACTGCATAATCCATGTTGCAGAAATTTTGGCGTGGTTGGTAAAGATGTTCGTGGGGCTGCAGGAACGACGATGATCATTGGCCACTCTATTTCGAACGGTGACGGCGTTATCCAGGCGGTAGACGAAACGGTCGCGACATTGTTGCAGCGCACCCAGAAACAGTTGGTCGGGCTGTCCTATCTCGCCATCACCCACCCCGATGATCTTGCCCGTAACCGTTCGCAGGTCATTGCGCTTCAACCCAACGGAAATTCCGCGAAAATCAGGAAGCGCTATATCGGTGGCGAGGGCGATAGCCTGACGCTGGAGGTTCAGGTGTCGCGACTCGGCAGCGGTCAGACGGGTCATCTCGTCGGCACGCTCTCGACCATCCCTACCGCGGTCGACGTCATCGACCCCGCGGACATGCCCTACCGCCTCTGGCAACGCGCAAAGAGCTTGCTGGGGGTCATGCGCGCGCGCGACGAAACGCTTGGCTCAGATCTGTTCGCCGATCACGCCTGGACGACGCTGCTGATCGTGTACGTTGCCGAAGCCGAAGGCCGGATCGCCAGTATCGACATGGTCGCCGACGCCTTGAGCATGTCTCGCACGACGCTCGGCCGGTGGATCCGGGTACTCCAGACCCGATCGCTGATCGAGCCGCCTCACGCCGATCTCGACGCGCTGCAACTCACCCAGACCGGCATCGACGGTATCGAACGACTGCTCGCAACTCAGCCCGTAATGGAAGTCAGCTAAACGCTATATCCAGACTGTAGTTGGCAGCCCGTTGCTATCCAAGCCGATCGCTAGCTGAGCCTGTCGATCGCCTCGCGGGTCAGCGATCCGGGAATGATCATGACCGGAACGGGTAGCGCGCCCGCGTCTGTGCCCGCGAAATGCGCGATCAGTTCGCCCGGTGCCCCGCTTGCCGCAGCCCCGAGCACCAGCGCCGCGATATCGGGGTTCGCCTCGATCATCTCGCGGATGATCTTGGCGGCCTCGCCTTCACGCACCGTGATCGACGGCCGAAGTCCCGATTCCTCGATCAGCGTACCCGCGGCACCGGCGACCAACCCCTCGGCGTGCAACCGCGCTTCCTCCTCGATCGTCGCCTGGACGCCGCCGAACGCGATGAACTCCTGCGGCGGGATAACGGTGAGGATCTCCACGCCGCCGCCGGTCTTTACCGCACGCCGGGCCGCGAACCGCAACGCGATGCCAGCTTCCGGACTATCGTCGATAACCACCAGATAAATGCGCATTTTCGCCCCCGTTATTGCCGGTAATTGGGCCGAGGCGGGTCGATACGCAAGTGCGCCGGGGTTGACCCGAGCGGACGAGGGCGCGAGTAGGCATGCCGTTACGTCACGCCCTGGGGAAATCCATGTCGATCGAGATCAAGATGCCTGCCCTGTCCCCGACCATGGAGGAGGGTACCCTCGCCAAATGGTTGATCAAGGAGGGCGACGTCGTGAAATCCGGCGACCTGATGGCCGAGATCGAGACCGACAAGGCGACAATGGAGTTCGAAGCCGTCGACGAAGGCACAGTGGTCAAGATCCTTGTGGCGGAGGGTACCGACAATGTGAAGGTCGGGACCGTCATCGCGATCATCGCCGAAGAGGGCGAGGACGCGTCGTCGGTCTCGTCTACGCCGACCAAGAGCGAGACGCCCGAGCCGGCCGCGAAGGAATCGGAAGCCAAGCCCGACCCCAAAGATCCGAACGACACCGGCAGCGAGTCCAAGCCGGTCGAGCGGACCGAGGCGTCAGCTGAGGATCACGGTCGTCCCGATGATGCTGGCGCGGCCAAGCCCGCTGCCAGCGGTGACCGCGTCAAGGCGAGCCCGCTCGCGCGTCGCCTGGCTGCCGACAAGGGGATCGATCTCGGCGCCGTGTCCGGTTCGGGGCCGAAGGGGCGGATCGTCAAGGCCGACGTCGACAGCGCCAAGCCGGGTGCGGCTCCGGCTGCTGCGAAGACCGAAGCCTCTGCGCCGACGGCGTCCGCTGCTCCGGCTACTGCCGCGAAGCCTGCAGCGGTGCCGGATATTCCGCACGAGGCGACCAAGCTCAGCAACGTGCGCAAGACCATCGCACGGCGCCTGACCGAGTCGAAGCAGACCGTCCCGCATATCTATCTGACCGTGAACATCCGCCTCGACGCGCTGCTCAAGCTGCGCGGCGAGCTGAACAAGAGCCTCGAATCGCGCGGCGTGAAGCTGTCGGTCAACGACCTGCTGATCAAGGCGCAGGCCGTCGCCCTGATGCAGGTGCCGACCTGCAACGTTATGTTCACGCCCGACCAGTTGATCACCTTCCAGCGGGCCGACATCTCGGTCGCGGTCAGCACGCCGTCGGGGCTGATCACGCCGATCATCGTCGGTGCCGATACCGCCTCGCTGTCGTCGATCTCGACGCAGATGAAGGACCTCGCCGCCCGCGCCCGCGACGGCAAGCTGAAGCCCGAGGAATATCAGGGCGGTACCGCTTCGATCAGCAACATGGGCATGTTCGGCATCACGCAGTTCGATGCGGTCATCAACCCACCGCAGGCGATGATCCTCGCGGTCGGCGCGGGCGAGAAGCGTCCGTACGTCGTCGGCGACGAACTGACCGTGGCGACCGTCATGTCGGCGACCGGCAGCTTCGATCACCGCGCGATCGACGGTGCCGATGGCGCGCAGTTCATGAAGGCGTTCAAGCATCTCGTCGAGAACCCGCTGGGCATGCTGGCGTAGTCTGACGGACATGGACTTTCACCTCCCCCACTCCGTTCGCCCTGTGCGAAGTCGAAGGGCATGAGACTCATGTACCTCGACTGCGCTCGGCGCGAACGGTTTAGGGGGGTGTTCGACATGAAGAAGACGACCATCGAGATCCTGCACATCCTCGCAGGCCTCGTCGTCGCAATCGCGATCACCTGGGCGGCGGCATGGTCCTACCCTCTCGGGCAGGACGTGATCTGGTCGTGCGGTGCCGCGGCGATGGTGGCGACCATGCTGATGGGCGTGGGACCGCTGCGCCGCGCCCGCCGTCTCGACCAAACGACCCGCAGGAGTGAAGCGTGACCGACCTGCCTCCCAACAAGGCCCCGACGATCCGCGTGACCGCGATGCCCGCCGACGCCAACCCGTATGGCGACATCTTCGGCGGCTGGCTGATGGGCCAGATGGATCTTGCGGCCGGCTCGGTTGCGTCCCGGCGCAGCGGCGGCCGTGCCGTCACGATCGCAGCGGACGCGATGAAATTCCACATGCCGGTCGTCGTCGGTGACGAAGTCTCGGTTTATGCCGACCTGAGCGCGGTCGGCCGCACCTCGATGACGATCGAGGTCGAGGCCTGGCGCCGCGCGCGCCACAGCAACGACAGCTGCAAGGTGACCCAGGCTCGCTTCATCTTCGTGGCGGTCGGCGACGATCGCAAACCGCGGCCCGTGCCGCCCGAAACCAACTGATTTTCAAAGGACTCTACCGTGGCTGATACCTATGATCTCGTCATCCTCGGCTCGGGCCCCGGCGGCTACGTCGCCGCGATCCGTGCGTCGCAACTCGGCCTGAAGGTCGCGATCGTCGAGCGCGAGCGGCTGGGCGGCATCTGCCTCAACTGGGGTTGCATCCCGACCAAGGCGCTGCTCCGCACGTCGGAAATTTATCATTACATGCAGAACGCCGAGAGCTACGGGCTCAAGGCGGACAATGTCGGCTTCGATCTCGCCAAGATCGTCGATCGTTCGCGCAAGGTTGCGGGACAGCTGAATGCGGGCGTGAAGGGCCTGATGAAGAAGAACAAGGTGACTGTCGTCGAGGGCGTCGGCACCGTCACGGCTAAGGGCAAGTTGAGCGTCAAGCAGGGCGACAAGACCGTCGAGCTGGAAGCCAAGAACATCATCGTCGCAACCGGCGCCCGCGCGCGCGACCTGCCGTTCGCCAAGGCTGACGGCGAGCGGATCTGGACCTACCGCCACGCGATGGTGCCGACCGAGATGCCGACCAAGCTGCTCGTCATCGGCTCGGGCGCGATCGGCGTCGAGTTCGCCAGCTTCTACAACGACATGGGCGCCGACGTGACGATCGTCGAGATGCTCCCGCGCATCCTCCCCGTCGAGGACGAGGAAGTCTCCGCGTTCATGGATAAGGCGCTGTCGAAGCAGGGCATCAAGCTGCTGACCCAGACCGGCCTCGAAGGTCTCGCGCCCTCGGCGAACGGCGTCACGGCGAAGATCAAGGCAAAGGACGGCAAGGTTTCGGAAGAGACCTTCAGCCACGCGATCATCGCGATCGGCATCGTCCCCAACACCGAGAATATCGGGCTGGAGGCGCTCGGCGTCGAGACCGATCGCGGCCACATCAAGACAGATGGCTATGGCCGCACCAACGTCGACGGGATCTGGGCGATCGGCGACGTCACCGGCGCGCCGTGGCTCGCGCACAAGGCGAGCCATGAGGGCATCATCGCGGTCGAGAAGATCGCCGGCAGTTCGCCGCACCAGATGGACAAGGCCAACATCCCCGGCTGCACCTATTCGCGCCCACAGGTCGCGTCGGTCGGCATGACCGAGGCGAAGGCGAAGGAAGCGGGCTACGAGCTGAAGGTCGGCAAATTCCCCTTCATCGGCAACGGCAAGGCGATCGCGCTCGGCGAGGCCGAGGGCTTCGTGAAGACGGTGTTCGATGCGAAGACCGGCGAACTGCTCGGCGCGCACATGGTCGGCGCGGAGGTCACCGAGCTGATCCAGGGCTATGTCGTCGCGCGCCAGCTTGAGACGACCGAAGCCGAACTGATGGAAACTGTCTTCGCGCATCCGACGCTGTCGGAGATGATGCACGAGAGCGTCCTCGCCGCCTATGGCCGGGCGATCCACTACTGAGCAATCGATCCTCCCCCGCAAAGGGGAGGTGGCAGGCTTTAGCCTGACGGAAGGGGGCGGAGGCGATAACGTTTCGCCTGTGCCCTCCCCCCCCCCCCGACACCTTCGGCGCCACCTCCCCTAGCGGGAAATACGAGCACGATGCCGCGACCTTCGCCGTCCGACCCAGGGTACAGCCCGCAGCTACTGGTGGCTCTGGATCCCGACCTTCGTCAGGGTGACTAGGCGCATGGGGCGTACGTTTCTTGTCGGACACGGCATTCCGACGGTCGCGATACCCGACCGGCCGACCGATCCGGGCAAACCATCCCGTTTCGGCCCTATATCTCTTGACCCTCGCGCATGCCGCATCGAAAGGTCGCGCCAGCCGAGAGGTCTTGCCAGCAGGATTTCGTAGCCCTCCAAGTCAACGGTGCAGGACCCGCAAATGCCGATCGAACCTGCCGCCCGCCTCACGCAGCGCCATATCGCCATCGGCGCGGCCGCGCTGTGCATCGCCTCGCTCGCGATCTTCTGGCCGGGCACCGCGATGTACGACACCGTCACGCAATACCAGCAAGTCCTGTCGGGCGTGTACGACGATTGGCACCCCCCCGCTATGGCGCGCGTCTGGTCGCTGATCGCGCCGCTCGGCTCCGGCGCGAGACCGATGCTCGTTCTGCAACTTCTCACCTACTGGCTGGGCCTTGGCCTGATCGCCGCCGCGCTAGCCCGGGTCGGGCGGCCCCGCAGCGCCGTCGCGATCCTTGCGATCGGCCTGCTCCCACCCTTTCTCGGCTGGCAGGGCGTCGTCCTCAAGGACGCGCAACTCGCCGGTGCGCTGCTCGGGGCGGTTGGCATCATCGGCTGGTGGCGTCTTGCGCGCCGTCCGCTTCCCCGCGCGATGTGCGTGCCGGTCGCGCTGCTGCTCGCCTACGCCGTGCTGGTCCGCGCCAACGCCGTCTTCATCGTCGTTCCGCTGCTCGTGACGCTTGCCCCGCGCCCGACGCACCCGCTCGCGAAACTTGTCACTGGGCTTGTCGCGGTGGTGCTCGTGCTCGCCGTCGCACCGATAGTGAACCACCAGATGCTCCGCGCACAACCAAGCGGCGTCGAGGCAACGCAGGCGCTCTACGACCTTGCCGGCATCGCCGCACGGGCACCGGGCAGCGACACCACCGGCCTCACCCGGTCGGAAGCGACAACCGTGATCGCCCGCCGTTGCGCCAAGCCGTTCTTTTGGGATCCGCTCGGCGACGACGCGCATTGCGCGACGACGATGGAGCGTCTGCGCGCACTGCCGACCGCGACGCTTTATGTCACGCTGGCATCCGCAGCGCTGCATCATCCGATCGCCTATGCCGGGCACCGCTTCGCGCATCTGAACTCCACCGATCGCTGGCTGGTCCCGTTCCACTGGCCGAGCGCGGCGCCGCCCGCCGCGTCCGAACCGAATACGCTAGGCTTGGCCGACCCCGGTGCCGCAGCCCGGAGTTGGGAAGCGCTGACGGCAGTGGTCGTCGAGACGCCGCTCGGATGGCCGATCGCGTGGATCGTTGTCGCCATCACCGCGCTTGCCGCGAGCCTCGCGAGCCTCGCGAGCCTCGCGCGCCCGCGCGATCCGGCCCGCGATCTCGCCATCGCATTGCTCGTGTCCGCGATTGCGCTCGAGGCGAGCTTCGCAGCCCTGAGCATCGCGTCTGACTTGCGCTACCATCTGTGGCCAATGATCGCGACCGCGGTGGCGAGCGTCCTACTCGCCGACCGTCCCATGCCGCGCAAGATACTCGTGGTCGGCGCAGGGGCACTCGTTATCGTAGTCGGCGGCGGCATTGCAGCGCGCGTGCTGTTGCCCCAGCCGCCGCAGACCTATGCCGGGATGCTCGGCTGAATCACCGGCGGCGCCGCACTTTCCTCCGCGGAGACGGTACTGCGTCATAATATTCGGTCGTGGTGGTGGTCGTAGTAACGGGCACGGACTGCACCACCACCGTCGTCGAGCCGGCCGGATACGCGCCGCCGCTAGTCGTCATCACCGTCGTCGCGCCATCAGGCGACGTCCAGGTACCGCCCGGCGCTACGGTATACCCGCGCGGTTGCTGATCGCCGGCGCCGTAGGCTGGCACTGGTGGCGGATAATCGCTGGCGTATGCAGGCGGCGCATATCCCGCGCCATATCCAGGAGGCGGCGGTGCGCGCCGACCGCGGTCTTCGCTCTTGTCGATCGCATAGCCGGCCGCGGCGCCGACACCTGCACCGATCAGCGTTCCGCCGAGACGATTGCCACGCCCGCCGATGACGTTGCCAGCGACGCCGCCGGCCACTGCACCGATCGCAGCGCCACCCAGACCGTTGTCGCGACGCGGTGCAGGGCGATCCTCGTAAGGCGCGGCGTACCCACGCTCGTCGGGACCCGCATAGACCGAGTCGTTAGCCGCATAGTCGTGCGGACTGATCGCCGCGTAGTCGCCACCCCCGGCGCGATCCCAGTCGATGTCGCTTGCGGTGTCGTAGACCGAACCGCGCGAGTCGATCAGCACGGCGTCGTCGTAGTAGCGCGCCCAGTTATAGCCTTGGGGTGGCTGTGCGAGACCGTAGTTCGACCAGTCGCCGACGTAGAAGCGCGGCGTGTTCCAATAGCCCGGCACGGCCCAGCCGCGGTGCGGGCGACGATACCCGGCCCAGCCGCCCGGGGCGTTCGCACCACCCCACCAGCGACCGCCGATCTTGCTGCCCCAGCGCGACGTACGCTGAGCGTTGACCGGTCGCGTCGGAGCCCGCACGACAGGTGCGCGCGCGGCGATCGGACCGGGGCGGTTCGGGCGGGCCATCGGCGCCTGCATCGCGATGCCGGGAGCAGGATAGCTCGCACCCGGGGTCGGGCGCTGCGCTTCTGCCACGCCGCCTGCCAACGCCAGCCCCGCGCCCGCGCCCGCGATCAAAAGCATCCGCATGTCCGTCTCCCTGGTTTGCCACCCGATCCAGCGCAAACGCCGGATATCTTGAGGTGTTGCTTACCAAGCGCACGATGGAGTCGCCAGAAGGCGTGCTGTCCCGAAACGGGGCGCGTCGGACCGGTGCTAGCCGAGCCGCTGGCCGAGCAACCTCGCCAGCGCCTCGCAGCCTGCCGCATCCTCGGCATCGAACCGCGCAGGCTCCGGGCTGTCGAGATCGAGCACCGCAATCAGCGCGCCATCCCTCGTCACCGGCACCACCAGCTCCGACCGGCTTGCCGCGTCGCAGGCGATGTGTCCCGGGAACGCATGCACGTCCTCGACCAGTTGCGTCTTCAGCGTCGCGGCGGCGGCACCGCAGACGCCCTTGCCGACCGGGATGCGGATGCACGCGACCTTGCCCTGGAATGGCCCGAGGACGAGCTCACCTTCCACCAGCCGGTAGAACCCCGCCCAGTTGAGGTCGGGGAGATATTCCCACACCAGCGCCGCCGCATTCGCCATATTGGCGATCGGATCGGCTTCGTCCGTCGTTAGCGCATCGAGCGCGGCGAGCAGGTCGCGGTAGAGATCGGCCTTCGTGCCGGCGGAGATATCGAACTGGTACATGGTGTCTTCCTTGGTCGGCGCCTTGATGGAACTAGCACGCTCCAAAATCCGTCATCCCAGCGAAAGCTGGGATCTCCATGTTGGCGCCGGCGGTCCGTTCCTCAAGGATGCCCCAGCTTTTGCTGGGGTGACGGGGCGGAGGGATGGCACCTGACCATGAATCGCTCAATCGTCGCGGACTTTCCCTCGACCCGCCTTCACGCCGCTGCGCACCTTCTTCGTGTCGACCCGCCGCGCCTTCGCTGCTTTCGACGGCTTGGTCGCGCGGCGTGCCTTGGGGACGATCGTCGCTTCCTTGATCAGCGCGACGAGGCGTTCGCGGACTTCCTGGCGGTTGAGCAACTGCGATCGCGAACCCTCGCTGCGCAGCACCAGCACACCGTCGCGGGTCAGTCGCGATCCGGCAAGCACGGCGATGCGGTTCTTCACCGCGAGCGGCAGACCGGGCGAAAGGCCGACGTCGAAGCGCAGGATCACCGCGCTGTCGGTGGTATTGACGTGCTGACCGCCGGGACCGCTCGAGCGCGTCGTGCTCTCGATCAGTTCGCTGTCGTCGATCGAGATCGATCGGGTGATCGGGATCGCGACCATCAGCCCCTGCCCTCGGCTATCAGCCGTCGGTGGAGTCGGGCGTCGTTACCGCGTCGGCAGTCGGAGCGACGTCGGCAACCGCGGCAGCCTCATCGGCGAAACCGGCCTTGGCGAAGCGCTCGGGCAGCGGCGCTTCGGCGAGCACGTCGGGCTTGCCCGGGCGCGGGACGATCAGTCGCTGCGCGTGGAGCATCATGCCGAGCCCGTCGGCCTTGCCGTACACGCCGTCGCCGACCACCGGCGCACCGAGGCCGCTCGCGGCGTGGACGCGGATCTGATGCGTGCGGCCGGTCTCGGGGAGGAATTCGACCAGCGAGCGGCCGTCCTTGATCTCCAGCACACGCCACTTGGTGCGCGACTTCTTGCCGTCGGGGTCCTCGACCATCCGCCAGCCGGTCTCGGCCGTGCTGACTTTACCCAGCGCCATCTCGATCAATCCCGACGTGCCTTCGACCACGCCGTCGAGCAGCGCGACGTAGCGTTTCGAGACGAGGCCCTGCTCGAACGCCTGCTGCAACCGAGCGTGTGCCTTGGGGTTGCGCGACAATAAGAGGCAGCCGCTCGTGTCGCGGTCGAGCCGGTGCACCGCCTTCGGCCAGCGCTGGAAGCCGAACTTCAGGCTTTCGAGATGATTTTCGAGGCTCAGCGAGCCATCGCGGGGCGGATCGACCGGCAGCCCTGCGGGCTTGTCGATCACCAGGGCCTCGCCGTCGAGGAAGAGTACGCGTTCACCATGCATGGCGCCGCCCTTGCCATCATTAGCGCCTGCGTGCCAGAGCTTGCGTCAATGTTGCACCGCACGCTGGCCCTCGCGCTCCTGTTCGCCCCCACGATCGCGGAAGCACAATTGTGCGAGGGACAGAGTGCCGCCATCGCGCCCGACGGTCGTGCGTTCGGACATCTGCCATATGGCGATGCGCCCGAGACCGAGCTGGTGACGCTGCCGTCCGAGTATTCGGTGGGCAATCCGTGCGTAGTGCGCGCCGACATATTGTCCGACCTGTTGCGGCTGTTCGCGGCGGCGCAGGGCGATCCTTCGGTGATGGGTCAGCTTCGTGCGCTGTCGTGCCAGCGGTCGATCGCGCGCCAACGCAGCGTGTTCTGTCGCGGCGAGACTGGCAGCCCGGCCGATCGCGCGATCTCGGTCGCGCCGCCGGGGTATAGCGAGCATTCGACCGGCTATGCGCTGGACTTCGCGGTGCGTCCGGCGAACGGGTGTCCTGACGCCGAGGCGTGCATGGCCGCTACGCCTGCGGCGCGCTGGCTGCGGTTGAACGCCCCGCGGTTCGGGTTCGAGCAAAGCTTTCCCGGTGGGAACAAGCAGCATGTGAAGTGGGAGCCGTGGCACTGGCGCTGGGTCGGGGCAAGCGAGAGTGCGCCTGGGGCGGCAAAGGCCCGGTTCGTGTTTGCGCGGGCTCGGCGGGAGTATCCGGCGGATCCGGGGGTTTTGCCGCTGGTGGTGAAGGTTACCGTGCAACCGCCGGTGCCGGTGGCGCCGGTGGTGGTCGTACCGTCGAAAAAGAAGCGGCGGTAGAAGAAAGACCAGTTTGATCGGGGCTGCGTATCCCAGAAAGCACTACCACCCCGGCGGAGGCCGGGGCCCAGTTGGGGAACGGTGCTGACGACGGGCAACGCTTCGTTATTGCCACCTTTCCAACTGGGCCCCGGCCTCCGCCGGGGTGGTAGGTCTTTTGGGGAGGAGAACGGGAGCAACGATCCGGCTGGCTGCCCCGCCCTCCTCAGTGCAGCACAAGGCCGCCCGGGCGCACGACGCCATCACGCAGCGCATGATCGTACAGCAACTCCGTCTCCAGCTTCACCTGATGCGACAATCTATCGAGCATCGACTCCGCCTGAACCCCGAACGCGGCCCAGTCTTTAGGCGAGATCGTCGGCAGCCAGCGGCCGATGAACGCCTTCCAGTCCGAGCGGAGGATGTCGAGGTCCTCTTCCATCATCGCGATGGTATCGGCCGAGCAATGCGCTTCCATCGCCACGACGGTGCGATCAATGACCTCGTCCTCGACGCCGAGGTGATCGGCAACTGTAACGGCAAGTTCGATCAGTTTGCGCGAGGCGAGCGCGCTCTGCGTTTTCGACTGTCGCGCCAGGCCGACGAGTTCGGCGCACTGCCCGGCGATCTTCTCGTGATCGTCGATCAGCCGGGTCCAGTTCGCACGGTCCTGGTCGGACGCTGTCCGCACTGCGATCCTATCGTTCATGACGTCGCCTACTCCCCAGCGAATGGCATCCGGTGATGTTAGAAATACGCGTTACATCCTGATGCGGACGCAAATAGCGTCGACCAAGGCTGACGCTATAGTATTTCGGGCAGTGCGGCCGTGTCGAAACGACCGTATCGCGTCCACCCTTTGACATGACGCCACGGCGCGCCTATATCCGCATCTCACCACAGCATCCGGGAAATGACATGCCGTCGCGCAGCGTGTCGATCGTATTGGATACCGAGGTTTCATACGCTGAGAGCCGCCGCACCTGATGCGCGCGGCCTTTTTGCGTGAACGTGCGTCCCGCTTGGGGGTTCCCAAGCACGAAATTACGACTGATCCGTCAGTTTTTATAGGGCGAAACAAAACCTATGGCTTCCAAGGCGATCGAACACGGCACTGCAAAGCGCCGTATCCGCAAGGTTTTCGGCAACATCCACGAAGTCGTGCAGATGCCGAACCTGATCGAAGTCCAGCGCGAGAGCTACGAGCAGTTCCTGCGCTCCGACAAGTCGATCGGCCACGTCTCGGGTCTCGAGAAGACGCTGCGCAGCGTGTTCCCGATCCAGGATTTCGCCGGCACCGCCTATCTCGATTTCGACGACTACGTGCTTGAGCCGCCGAAGTTCGACGTCGAGGAATGCCGCCAGCGCGGGATCACCTACGCCGCGCCGATGCGCGTCACGCTGCGTCTGACCGCGTTCGAGGTCGATCCCGATACCGAGGCCAAGTCGGTCATCGATATCAAGGAGCAGGACGTGTACATGGGCGACATGCCGCTCATGACCGAGAACGGCACGTTCTTCATCAACGGCACCGAGCGCGTCATCGTTTCGCAGATGCACCGTTCGCCGGGCGTGCTGTTCGATCACGATCGCGGCAAGACGCACGCATCGGGCAAGTATCTGTTCGCGGCACGCGTGATTCCGTATCGCGGTTCGTGGCTCGATTTCGAGTTCGACGCGAAGGACATCGTCAACGTCCGCATCGATCGCAAGCGCAAGCTGCCCGTCACGGCGCTGCTCTACGCGCTCGGCATGACGTCGGAAGAGATCCTCAACTATTTCTACAACCGCGTGACGTTCGTCCGCGGCCAGGGTGGCTGGATCGTTCCGTTCCAGGTCGAGAACTGGCGTGGCCAGAAGCCGATGTTCGACATCGTCGATGCGAAGACCGGCGAAGTCGTGTTCCCGAACGGCCAGAAGATCAGCCCACGCGCTGCGAACAAGGCGTTCAAGGACGGCCTGACCGACCTGCTGATCCCGACCGAGGAAATCTTCGGCCGCTATTCGGCATACGACCTCATCGACGAGTCGACCGGCCGCATCTACATCGAAGCCGGTGACGAAGTTACGTCCGAGAACCTCGAACTGCTCGACCAGGCAGGCATCGAGCGTCTCGACCTGCTCGACATCGATCACGTCGCGACGGGTCCGTGGATCCGCAACACGCTCAAGGTCGACAAGGCCGAAGAGCGCGAGCAGGCCCTCAGCGACATCTACCGCGTGATGCGCCCCGGCGAGCCGCCGACGCTGGAGACGGCCGAGGCATTGTTCTCGGGTCTGTTCTTTGATCCGGATCGCTACGACCTGTCGGCTGTCGGCCGCGTCAAGCTCAACATGCGTCTCGACCTCGACGTCGAGGACACCGTGACGACGCTGCGCACCGAGGACATTCTCGAGGTCATCAAGACGCTCGTGAACCTCAAGGACGGCAAGGGCGAAATCGACGATATCGACAACCTCGGTAACCGTCGTGTCCGTTCGGTCGGTGAGCTGCTCGAGAACCAGTACCGCGTCGGCCTGCTCCGCATGGAGCGTGCCGTGAAGGAGCGCATGTCGTCGGTCGACGTCTCGACGGTCATGCCGAACGACCTGATCAACGCGAAGCCTGCGGTTGCCGCGGTTCGTGAATTCTTCGGCTCGTCGCAGCTGTCGCAGTTCATGGATCAAACCAACCCGCTGTCGGAAGTCACCCACAAGCGTCGCGTGTCGGCACTTGGACCAGGCGGTCTGACGCGTGAGCGCGCCGGCTTCGAAGTCCGCGACGTTCATCCGACGCATTACGGCCGCATCTGCCCGATCGAGACGCCGGAAGGCCCGAACATCGGTCTGATCAACTCGCTCGCCAGCTTCTCGCGCGTCAACAAGTACGGCTTCATCGAGACTCCGTACCGCAAGGTCGTCGACCACAAGGTGACCGACGACGTCGTGTACCTGTCGGCTATGGAAGAGGCCAAGCACACGATCGCGCAGGCCAACGCCGAGCTCGATTCGTCGAACGGCTTCGTCGAGGAACTGGTGTCGTCGCGTCAGGCTGGCGAATTCCTGATGGCACTGCCCGACAACATCACGTTGATGGACGTCAGCCCCAAGCAGCTCGTCTCGGTCGCCGCATCGCTCATTCCGTTCCTGGAAAACGATGACGCCAACCGCGCACTGATGGGCTCGAACATGCAGCGTCAGGCCGTGCCGCTCGTCCAGGCCGAGGCGCCGTTCGTCGGCACCGGCATGGAAGAGACCGTGGCGCGTGACTCGGGCGCCGCGATCTCGGCCAAGCGTGCGGGCATCGTCGACCAGGTCGACGCGGCGCGTATCGTGATCCGGGCGACCGGCGAGATCGATGCCGGCAAGTCGGGCGTCGATATCTACACGCTGATGAAGTTCCAGCGTTCGAACCAGTCGACCTGCATCAACCAGCGTCCGCTGGTGAAGGTGGGCGATGCGGTTCGTGCGGGCGACGTGCTCGCCGACGGCCCGTCGACCGAGTTCGGCGAGCTGGCGCTGGGTCGCAACAGCCTCGTCGCGTTCATGCCGTGGAACGGCTACAACTACGAGGATTCGATCCTGATCTCCGAGCGGATCGTGAAGGACGACGTGTTCACGTCGATCCATATCGACGAGTTCGAGGTCATGGCTCGCGACACCAAGCTTGGGCCTGAGGACATCACGCGCGACATCCCGAACGTCGGCGAGGAAGCGCTTCGCAACCTCGACGAGGCGGGCATCGTCTACATCGGTGCAGAGGTCGAGCCGGGCGATATCCTCGCCGGTAAGATCACGCCGAAGGGTGAGTCGCCGATGACGCCGGAGGAGAAGCTTCTCCGTGCGATCTTCGGCGAGAAGGCCAGCGACGTGCGCGATACGTCGCTTCGCCTGCCGCCGGGCGTGTCGGGTACGGTCGTCGACGTTCGCGTCTTCAACCGTCACGGCATCGACAAGGACGAGCGCGCGATGGCGATCGAGCGCGAGGAGATCGAGCGCCTGAAGAAGGATTCGGACGACGAGCGTTCGATCCTGAACCGTGCGACGTGGTCGCGTCTTCGCGAGATGCTGCTCGACCAGACCGCCACCTCGGCGCCGAAGGGTGTCAAGAAGGGCGTCGTGATCGACATGGATCTGCTCGACAGCGTCGACCGCCACGAGTGGTGGAAGTTCGCGGTCGCCGACGACAAGGTCCAGAGCGATCTGGAAGCGGTCAAGATCCAGTATGACGATGCGGCCAAGCTGATCACGGACAAGTTCCACGATCGCCGCGAGAAGCTGGAGCGTGGTGACGAGCTGTCGCCGGGCGTGCTGAAGATGGTCAAGGTGTTCGTCGCGGTGAAGCGCAAGCTGCAGCCGGGCGACAAGATGGCCGGCCGTCACGGCAACAAGGGCGTCATCAGCCGCATCCTGCCGGCGGAGGACATGCCGTTCCTCGCCGATGGTACGCCGGTCGATATCGTGCTCAACCCGCTGGGCGTGCCGTCGCGCATGAACGTCGGGCAGATCTTCGAGACGCATCTGGGCTGGGCCGCACGTGGCCTGGGCCAGTCGATCACCGCGGCTCTCGAGACGTGGCGCGAAGAGAATCCGGACGCCAAGCCGGGTGCGATGCCGGAGGCGGTCCGCGATCGCCTCAAGACGGTGTACGGCGAGCAGTATCACGCCGAGATCGACGCCCGCACGGGTGACGAGATCGTCGAGCTGGCCAAGAACCTGAAGGGCGGCGTGCCGATGGCGACGCCGGTGTTCGATGGTGCCCGCGAAGCCGATGTCTCGGCGATGCTGGCGCTGGCGGGCCTCGACACGTCGGGTCAGTCGGACCTGTTCGACGGCCGCACCGGCGATCAGTTCGATCGCAAGGTGACGGTGGGCTACATCTACATGCTGAAGCTCCACCATCTGGTCGACGACAAGATCCACGCACGGTCGATCGGGCCGTACTCGCTCGTCACGCAGCAGCCGCTGGGTGGTAAGGCGCAGTTCGGTGGGCAGCGCTTCGGCGAGATGGAGGTCTGGGCACTCCAGGCCTACGGCGCGGCGTATACCTTGCAGGAAATGCTGACGGTGAAGTCGGACGACGTGGTCGGCCGCACCAAGGTCTACGAGGCGATCGTCAAGGGCGACGACACGTTCGAGGCCGGCATCCCGGAGAGCTTCAACGTGCTCGTCAAGGAAATGCGCTCGCTCGGCCTGAATGTGGACCTGAAGCAGTCGGAGCCCGGCTTCGACAGCGACGGCATCCAGATCGCGGCGGAGTAACGCGGTTGATTTAGCTTCCCTCCCGCTCGCGGGAGGGGTCGGGGGTGGGCTCCCGGCCAGTGATGGAGCGCCAAGATCGAACCGGGTGCCCACCCCTTCCCAAGCGAGAGCTTGGGCCCCTTCCCCTCCCGCTTGCGGGAGGGGAGTTGGAAGGATCAATATATGAACGAGATGACCCCCTTCGCCAATCCGGTCGCCAAGACCGAGACGTTCGACCAGATCCAGATCGGCATCGCGTCCCCGGACAAGATTCGTTCGTGGTCGTTCGGCGAGATCAAGAAGCCCGAGACCATCAACTATCGCACGTTCAAGCCCGAGCGTGACGGCCTGTTCTGCGCGCGCATCTTCGGTCCGATCAAGGATTACGAGTGCCTGTGCGGCAAGTACAAGCGCATGAAGTACAAGGGCATCGTCTGCGAGAAGTGCGGCGTCGAGGTTACCGTCTCGAAGGTCCGCCGCGAGCGGATGGGCCATATCGAGCTCGCCGCCCCGGTCGCGCATATCTGGTTCCTGAAGTCGCTGCCGTCGCGCATCGGCCTGCTGCTCGACATGCAGCTCAAGCAGCTCGAGCGCGTGCTGTACTTCGAGGCGTACATCGTGATCGAGCCGGGCCTGACCCCGCTCGAGAAGTACCAGCTGATGACCGAGGACGAGCTCCTCGACGCGCAGGACCAGTATGGCGAGGACGCGTTCTCGGCCGGTATTGGCGCCGAAGCGGTCCGCATCATGCTCGAATCGCTCGATCTCGTCGGTGAGCGCACCGCGCTGCTCGAAGAGCTCGCGGTCACCAAGTCCGAGCTGAAGCCCAAGAAGATCATCAAGCGCCTGAAGGTCGTCGAGAGCTTCATCGATTCGGGCAATCGCCCCGAGTGGATGATCCTCGAAGTCGTTCCGGTCATCCCGCCCGAGCTGCGCCCGCTGGTGCCGCTGGACGGTGGTCGTTTCGCGACGTCGGATCTGAACGATCTGTATCGCCGCGTGATCAACCGCAACAACCGCCTGAAGCGCCTGATGGAGCTTCGTGCGCCGGACATCATCGTCCGCAACGAGAAGCGCATGCTCCAGGAGGCCGTCGACGCACTGTTCGATAACGGTCGCCGCGGTCGCACGATCACGGGTGCCAACAAGCGTCCGCTGAAGTCGCTGTCCGACATGCTCAAGGGCAAGCAGGGCCGCTTCCGTCAGAATCTGCTCGGCAAGCGCGTCGACTATTCGGGTCGTTCGGTCATCGTGACCGGGCCTGAGCTAAAGCTACACCAGTGCGGCCTGCCGAAGAAGATGGCGCTCGAGCTGTTCAAGCCGTTCATCTACGCACGTCTCGATGCGAAGGGTCTGTCGATGACCCTGAAGCAGGCGAAGAAGTGGGTCGAGAAGGAGCGCAAGGAAGTCTGGGATATCCTGGACGAGGTGATCCGCGAGCATCCGGTCATGCTGAACCGTGCGCCGACGCTTCACCGTCTCGGCATCCAGGCATTCGAGCCGGTTCTGATCGAGGGCAAGGCGATCCAGCTTCACCCGCTGGTCTGCTCCGCGTTCAACGCCGATTTCGACGGCGATCAGATGGCCGTGCACGTCCCGCTGAGCCTCGAGGCCCAGCTCGAAGCACGCGTCCTGATGATGTCGACGAACAACATCCTGTCGCCTGCCAACGGCAAGCCGATCATCGTTCCGTCGCAGGACATGGTCCTCGGCCTCTATTATCTGTCGATGATGAAGGAGAACGAGCCGGGCCAGGGGATGCTGCTCGGTGACATGGCCGAAGTGCACCAGGCGCTGAACGCTCAGGCGGTCACGCTGCACACCAAGGTCATCAGCCGCGTTCCGCAGACCGACGAGAAGGGCAAGCAGTACCTCAAGCGGTACGAGACGACCCCGGGCCGCATGCTGCTGGGCGAGTGCCTGCCGCATAGCCACAAGGTGCCGTTCGACACCGTCAACCGCCTCCTCACCAAGAAGGACGTGGGCGACGTGATCGACGAGGTCTATCGTCACACCGGCCAGAAGGAGACCGTGCTGTTCGCCGACGCGATCATGTCGCTCGGCTTCCGCCACGCATTCCGCGCCGGCATCTCGTTCGGCAAGGACGACATGATCATTCCGGACGCCAAGGTTGGTCTGGTCGACGACACCAAGGCGCTCGTGAAGGACTTCGAGCAGCAGTATCAGGACGGCCTGATCACGCAGCAGGAGAAGTACAACAAGGTGATCGACGCCTGGAGTCGTTGCGGCGACCAGGTCGCGAACGCCATGATGGACGAGATCCGTGCGGTGAAGGTCGACGAGGAGACCGGCCGTGAAAAGCCGATCAACTCGATCTACATGATGGCCCACTCGGGTGCTCGTGGTTCGCAGGCGCAGATCAAGCAGCTTGCCGGCATGCGCGGCCTGATGGCCAAGCCATCGGGCGAGATCATCGAAACGCCGATCATCTCGAACTTCAAGGAAGGCCTGACCGTCCTCGAATACTTCAACTCGACCCACGGCGCTCGCAAGGGCCTCGCGGATACGGCGTTGAAGACGGCGAACTCGGGTTACCTGACGCGTCGTCTGGTCGACGTGTCGCAGGATTGCGTCATCATCGAACCGGATTGCGGCACCACGCGCGCTCTGGAGATGAAGGCCATTCTTCAGGGTGGTTCGACGATCGCAAGCCTCGGCGAGCGCATCCTCGGTCGTACGACCGCGGAGGACATCGTCGATCCGAAGACCGGCAAGGTCGTCATCCCGTCGGGCACGCTGCTCGACGAGCCGATGATCACGACGATCGAAGGCCTCGGTACGCAGTCGTGCAAGATTCGCAGCCCGCTGGTCTGCGAATCGAAGATCGGCGTCTGCGGCAAGTGCTACGGGCGCGATCTCGCCCGCGGTACGCCGGTTAACATCGGTGAAGCTGTCGGCGTCATCGCCGCGCAGTCGATCGGTGAGCCGGGCACGCAGCTGACGATGCGTACGTTCCACATCGGTGGTGCGGCGCAGCTCAACGAAACATCGAACCTCGAGGCGCATGCCGACGGTACGGTGCAGTTCCGCGATCTGCGTATCATCGTCGACCAGCGTGGCCGTCGCGTGGTGCTCAGCCGCTCGGGTGAAATCGCGATCGTCGACATGGACGGCCGCGAGCTCTCGGTCGACCGCATCCCCTACGGTGCGTACGTGCTGTTCGACGATGGTCACATCGTGTCGCGCGGCGATCGGATGGCCGAGTGGGATCCGTTCACCATGCCGGTGATCACGGAGAACCCGGGCACGATCAAGTATGTCGACCTGATCGAGGGCAAGACGCTCACCGAGCAGACCGACGAAGCCACGGGTATCGCCCAGCGCGTCGTGATCGAATATCGTGCGGCGACCAAGTCGAAGGAGGATCTGCGTCCGCGCATGACCCTGCTCGACGAGACGTCGGGCGAGACCGGTCGTTACATGCTGGCGATCGGCGCGACCTTGTCGGTCGAGGATGGCGCACAGGTGTTCGGCGGCGACGTCGTGGCCCGTGTCAGCCGCGAGAGCGCCAAGACGCGCGACATCACCGGTGGTCTGCCGCGTGTTGCCGAGCTGTTCGAGGCACGCATCCCCAAGGACTCGGCGATCATCGCCAAGATCTCGGGCCGTGTCGTGTTCGGCAAGGACTACAAGGCGAAGCGCAAGATCGGCATCCAGCCTGAGGATGGCGGCGACGTCGTCGAGTATCTGGTGCCGAAGTCGAAGGTGATCGACGTCCAGGAAGGCGATTACGTCAAGCGCGGCGATAACCTGATCGGCGGCTCGCCCGATCCGCACGACATTCTCGAGACGATGGGTATCGAACCCCTCGCCGAGTATCTCGTGTCGGAAATCCAGGAGGTCTATCGTCTCCAGGGCGTGAAGATCAACGACAAGCACATCGAGACGATCGTTCGTCAGATGCTGCAGAAGGTCGAGATCACCGACGGCGGCGACACCACGCTGCTGAAGGGCGAGCAGGTCGATCGCGAGGAAATGGACGCGACCAACGAGAAGCTCGAGAAGAAGCAGACCCGCGCACAGGGCAAGCCCATTCTGCTCGGCATCACCAAGGCGTCGCTGCAGACCCGCAGCTTCATCTCGGCGGCATCGTTCCAGGAGACCACCCGCGTCCTCACCGAGGCAGCGGTCCAGGGTAAGCAGGACATGCTGATGGGCCTGAAGGAGAACGTGATCGTCGGCCGGCTCATCCCGGCAGGCACCGGTGCAGGCCTCAACCGCCTGCGTGTCGTGGCCAACAGCCGCGACGCTGCGATGCGCGTCCAGCAGCGCAAGATGGCGGAGGTGTCGATCGTGGCACCGATGTCGGCTGCCGACGAGCACGCCGCCGAACTCGCGCGCTCGCCGCGTGATGCAGGCGGCACGGGTGAGGATCCGCTCGCAGCGGTCGTCACCTCGGGCACCGGCACCGACGCGGATGCCGGCGAGTATCTGAACGAGACCGAGTAATCGGTTTCGTCAGACGCCTTCGGCGCTGACTAAGGGAAAGGCCGCCGTCCGGGACACCGGGCGGCGGCCTTTTTCGTTTTGGGGCGTGAGGACGCAGTGGCAAGATACAGTAGATCATGGTGCGGAACGGTATCTGGGCATAGCAAGGTCGATGGCGGACAACGGCTCTATTGCACAGACGGTAGTGTCGAACGCGCATTCCTGGCCGAGCTGTTGGAAGACCGTGCGTCGCTGAGGGTCAATTAGCTGCGTTGATCGGTATTCACGTGATCGCTAATCGCTGTTTAACCACCACCACCTAACATTCCCAGCGGAGCGCGACCAACGAAGGCTTCGGCGCTACACCAAGCAATGTGGGGCCATATCTTGCAATTCGTTTCCTCCGCAATTGACGCACTACGAGAGATGAACTGGCTCACGCGAACGCGCTTGATCGGATATCGCAGGATCATGCTACTAATGTCGGCCATTGTTGCGATCGGTATGATCCTGACATCTCAGCAGGGCATTGATCGCATGGGAAAGCCGTTAGGCACCGACTTCCTCGCCTTTTGGTCCGCATCACAACTAGCACTAAACCACCAGGCGGCCGCTGCCTACGATCTGGCCCGGATCTATGCAGTGGAAGTGGCCGCGATGCCGGTCGACCCCGGCCTGTCGTCTTTCCTATATCCTCCGCCCTTCCTGTTGCTGTGCATGCCACTAGGCCTTGCGCCGTATTTTATATCGCTAGCGCTGTGGATCGTGTCGACCGGTCTTGCCTATGGGATCGTCGTTCATCATTGGCTTGTCACGCAACCCGTTGCCGCGCGCGGGGCAACGATGACGATACTCGCGTTCCCGGCCGTCCTCATCAACGCTGGCCATGGCCAGAATGGCTTTCTGACCGGAGCGCTCCTCGGTGGTGGTCTATGGCTGCTCGACCGTCGTCCCTGGATCGCCGGCACCTTGCTTGGTCTGCTCGTGATCAAGCCGCAAATGGCCTTTGCTATTCCGGTGCTCGTCCTTGCCAGTGGGCGGTGGCGGGTCGCGATCGCCGGGACCGTGGCAGCGCTACTGTTCTGCGTAGTCTCGTGGCTAGTTCTGGGCGCGGGTGCGTGGTCAGGCTTCCTTTCCGGCGGGCAGACCGCTCGGGACATCATGGAAGCGGGCTTGGTCGAGCCTGGAAAAATGGTCAGCGCGTTTGCCGCCGTAAAGGTTCTGGGTGGCGGGGCTACGTTGGCCTATGCGGGACAGGGGCTGATCGCGATTGGGGCAGCTTTTGCTCTTGGTGGCAGTGTAAGGCAGCGAAACGCCTCACCGAATGCCCACGCGGCGTTGTGCGTTGCTGCCTCGACATTGATGAGCCCCTTCTTTCTCGACTACGATCTGACGATCCTAGCGTTCCCGCTCGCATGGCTATTCACTGAAGGGCTGCGGCGCGGCTTTCTGTCATGGGAGAAGGCCATTCTCGTCGCGGCCTATCTGCTACCGATCGGAGCAAGGAATCTTGCCCTGCACTTCGGCGTGCCCGTTGCCCCATTTTTACTGATTACCGTATTCGCTGCATGTGTACGGGCCGCCCGTTTTACGGCGCAGCCGGCGTCTTGATCGAACGACGACCGTCGAGCCAGACCTCCGTTGCAAGCCTGAGTTCGTCATACGTACGCGCATACAGAAAAGCATATCAACTGACCTTGGCGCCCGCTTAATTGCGTCCCGCCCCGCGCCCCGATCTCGTACGAACGGTTCGAGGCAAGAGTCCGGTTATTGTAGCTGACGAACTCTTCGTCATGGGTCTGCGGGCGGTTGCGGGCGACGCGTACCACGGCTAGGCGAACAGCCGATGCGGTCGGCGTACCATCCTTCGTCTATCGAGACGCGCGGTTCGACGCGGCGGCGCAGCGGCGCCTTCATGCTGACCGTCATCGCGCATTTCTTCATTCTGCTGTTGCTGTTGCGACTGGCGCCTTCCGCCGTCGTCAAGCCTGAGGAGCGCCGCGAGCCGGTCACGTTCCAGATTGCCCCGGATCAAACTGCGCCTACGCCCCAGAAGCGTACGCCGTCGCCGACCAAGCAGAAGCGTGCGAGCGGTGGTTCGCCGCAGCGCGCGGCACCGAGGGTCCCGTCCGCACAGGCGCCTCCTGCCCCACCGACATCGCCACCACCGTTGCCGATCAAGATGCTTGGCGGGATGGAGATGTTCGATGCGGCCGATATCTCGAAGATGCCGTCGCACCCCGACGACCAGCTTGCCGGCGGGGACGGTGGTAGCGGGTCGGGCAAGGGTAAGGACAGTGGTTCGGCCTATGGTCCTGGCGAAGGCCCGGGTGGCGAGCGGTTGTACAAGGTCGAATGGTATCGCCGACCGACCGATGCCGAGCTCAACGGCTATCTGAAAAGCGCCCCGCCGCCGAACAGCTGGGCGAAGATCGCCTGCCGGATGATCGCGAACTATCAGGTCGAGAATTGCCGTGCGCTGAGCGAGTCGCCGGTCGGTTCGGGGCTGGCCCGCGCCATGCGGCAGGCTGCGTGGCAGTTCCGCGTCCGTCCACCGCGCGTCGGCGGGAAGCAGATCCTCGGCGGTTGGGTGGAGATCGATATCGAGTTCAATTCCGGGAAAGCACCGGACTAGGCAGGCTTGTGATCCTCCCCCGCCAGGGGGAGGATAAAAGCCTCGGTCAGATCTCGCTCGTAATCGAGTGCTTGGCCTCGTCCGACAGCGTCCGCGCCAACGTCTCGAACTGCCCCCCCTCGACGCGGATCTCGTTGAACGCAGGCGGGCTGCCACGCGTCCGCTTCGATAGCGTGCCAGCACCGATCATGCGGATGATCCGCCCGGCCCGCTCGACCGGCACGTCGAACGGGTCGTGGACGTGGCCCGACAACACCGCGTGCGCGCCGGCCTCAGCCAGTGCCGTCAGTGCCTCGTCGCCATGACGTGTCTTCGCCGTGCCCATGGTGCCGCCCTCGATCAGCGGGTGATGCGCACCGATGAGGATCAGATTGCCCTTCGGCACGTCCGCGATCATCGCCAGCGCGCGCTTGAGCGATCCGGGGCTGACGCGGCCCTTCGACCAGTTCCAGCGCCACTGCGCCCGCGCCGTCGTCTTGAGCGGAACGACGGTCACGCCGGGAAGCTCCAACGGCTTCTCGATCATCTGCTCGACCGCTGCGTAGCGCTGGTACGGCGCGAACAGCCGGCGGAATGGATCCCAGTAATAGGGGATGTCGTGATTGCCGACCTCGAGCGTCACCGGCACGCCGAGCGACCGCAGCCAGTCGCCGCCCTGCTGGAACTCGTCCTTCGTCGCACGCATCGTCAAGTCGCCGGTCATGATGACCGCGTCGGGCTTTTCCTCCGCGACACGCTCGGAGAACCAGGCGATCGCCGCCGGGTCCTCCGCGCCGAAATGCACGTCGCTGACGTGGAACAGCTTCAAGCCGGCGCGCCCCGTTTCTATCATCTCAGACAATTTCGGACAGCTTGGCGGGCTCGTGCATCGGGCATCCGTTGAACTGACCACGGAAGTCCGCCGACTGCTTGTACGTTTCCTTGCGCGCGCGATTCACGCCACCGAGCGGCTGATGCGCGGTGATGCCGTGCCAGATGCTGTACGACAGCGCGTCATCGGTCCGATCCGTCACCCCGTGCTCCCACGAAAGCTGCGGCGGGATTTCCAGCGATGCGACGGTCACGAACGGGCTCTGCTCCTCGCCCCAGACCGCGGAGGCATCCTCGATCGGCATCGCATCAAGGTCCGTGTTGAGCTGGACGCGGAATTCCCAGGTGCCGCCATGCTCGATCATCTCTTCGCCGACGACTTCGCGCAAGGCATCCGGCCGTGCCGAGACGTTCACGGTGTCGCCCGTCAGACGCGTGATCCCGGGCGAAACAGGGAACAGCGCGACCTTCGCGATATAGTCGCCGTGGCGGAATGGCGTCTGCGAATAATAGGTCTCGCCGAGCGGATGGACGGGCTTTGCGCCGCCGAGCCGGGACAGCGTCGTGGACTGAGCGCCGACCGCTTCGAGCGCCGACTCGACCACGCGGAAGGTCGCCGACATCGCCTTCTTCACGCCCTCGAACCGATCGGTCGTCTTCGACAGGAGTTTGAGGTTCTTGGCGAACGACTTGGCATCGGGCGCGGCAAACGCCGGGCCGTTGACCATGATGAAGTCCTGCGTCGTATCGCCTTCCGACCCCGGCAGCCGCGCGCCGTCGACGTCCAGGATCTTCAGCGCGAGACCGCGCGGCAGGCTGATGCTGTCGTCGAGAATATCGCCCGCGTTGGTCGAGATGCGGATGATCGCCTCGTGCGCGCCGGGCGTCGCAAAGATACCCTGTGCGAGTTCGGGCGGGAGATTATCGGCGATCGTGAATGTCCCGCGCGCGATGCCGTGCGCCTTGGCATGCACCGAGCGGACCGCGTGGCCGTAATCCTGCGACGTGGTCTCCAGAATATCCTGGAACGAGTCCTTGAGGCCCTGCAACGTATCCTGCTCGTCGGACGCGATCGTCTCCACGGACGGATCGAAACGGACGGGCGGGTTGCTGGGCATGCATATCTCCTCGGGGTACGCATCGGTAACCCGTTGCCCCGGCGGACGTTCCGCTTTCGTTGCAAACCGGGCGCCAACGCGTGATGAAGGCCGCCAAAGGAGCCATCATGCACATCCCACACGTCACCGCGCCGACCGTCGCGATCGCCGGCACCACCGACCGCTTTCCCGTTCGCCGCATCTTCTGCGTCGGCCAGAACTATGCCGACCACGCCCACGAGATGGGCTCCGACCCCGACCGACAGGAACCGTTCTTCTTCTCGAAACCCGCCGACGCGGTCGTTGCGAACGGCAGCACGCTACCCTTCCCGCCCAAGACCGAAGACCTGCATCACGAAGTCGAGTTGGTGATCGCGCTTGGTAAGGGCGGCAAGGATATTGCGGTCGAGGACGCCGCTGCGACGATCTTCGGGGCTGGCATCGGCATCGACCTGACGCGCCGCGACCTCCAGGCGGCGGCGAAGAATGCCGGGCGCCCGTGGGACATGGCGAAGGGCTTCGATCGCTCCGCCCCCATCGGCGCGCTCACGCCGGGCGTGCCCGCAACCAAGGGCAGCATCGCACTCGCGATCGACGGCGAGACACGTCAGTCCGGCGACCTGTCGATGATGATCTGGAGCGTGCCCGAGATCATCGCGACGCTGTCCACCTTCGTCGAGCTGGCGCCGGGCGATTTGATCTTCACCGGTACCCCCGCCGGTGTCGGACCGATCCAGCGCGGGCAGACCGTGCGCGCGACGATCGACGGGTTCGAAACACTGGAGGTGACATTCGCCGCGTGATCGCCCATCGTCAGGCGCATAAACGATACTAAACAGGGGGTTGCATGCCGGACACGAGAGACCTGGGCGCGGAGGGCTTTCTCAGCAGGGCCCGAACCGTCGCCGCACCCGGCTTCAATCGCTGGCTGGTGCCGCCCTGCGCACTCGCGATCCACCTGTGCATCGGCATGGCGTACGGGTTCAGCGTGTTCTGGTTGCCGCTGTCGCGCGCGATCGGGATCACCGATCCGGTCGCCTGCCCCAATCTCTCGCTGCTCGGCGCGCTGACCACCACGACCTGCGACTGGCGGGTCAGCGACCTCGTCTGGACGTACACGCTGTTCTTCGTCGTACTCGGCGCCGCCGCGGCGATCTGGGGCGGCTGGCTCGAACGCGCCGGCCCCCGGAAAGCCGGTGTGGTCGCCGCGTTCTGCTGGTGTGGCGGCATGGGTATCGCCGCGATCGGCATTTCCACGCATCAGCTCTGGCTGATCTGGCTCGGCTCGGGCGTGATCGGCGGGATCGGGCTTGGCCTCGGCTACATCTCGCCCGTTTCGACGCTGATCAAATGGTTTCCCGACCGGCGCGGGATGGCGACCGGCATGGCGATCATGGGCTTTGGCGGCGGCGCGATGATCGGCGGACCGCTCGCCGACCTGTTGATGAAGCATTTCGCTAGCCCCGCAGGCGTCGGCGTGTGGCAGACGTTCCTGGTACTGGCCTGCGTCTACTTCGTGTTCATGATGGCCGGCGCGATCGGCTACCGCGTCCCCGCCGAGGGCTGGGCGCCCGCCGGCTGGACCGCGCCGACGAGTGCCAAGGCCTCGATCAGCCGCTTCAACGTGGCACTGTCGGATGCGCACCGCACGCCGCAATTCTGGCTGGTGTGGCTGGTGCTGTTCTTCAACGTCTCCGCCTCGATCGGGATCATCGGTATCGCCTCGCCGATGTTGCAGGAGCTGTTCGGCGGCCGCCTGATCGACGCCCCCTCGGTGTTGTTCACCGCGTTCGACGACGACCAGAAGAAGTCGGCGGCGGCGGTCGGCGCAGGCTTCGTCGGGGCTATCAGCCTGTTCAACATCGGTGGGCGGTTCTTCTGGGCCTGGTTGTCCGATCGGATCGGCCGCAAACCCTTGTTCGCGACGATCCTCGCGGCAGGCGCGGTGCTCTACGGTTTCGCCGCGCCGGCGCTGGCGGGCACCACGCTGGGCCTGTTCATCCTGGTCTTCTGCATCCTCGCCTCGATGTACGGCGGCGGGTTCGCGACGGCGCCTGCGTATCTCGCCGATCTGTTCGGGACCAAGTATGTCGGCGCGATCCACGGCCGGTTGCTGACCGCCTGGTCGACCGCGGGCGTGGTCGGGCCATTACTCGTCGCGAACATGCGTGACCGAGCGATCGCGGCGGGCGTGCCTCGCAGCGATATCTACCCGCCGATCTTTCTGGTGCTGGCGGCGATGCTAGTTGCGGGGTTCGTCGCGAACCTGTTCGTCCGGCCGGTAGCTGCCAAGTTCCACATGGCGGCGGATGACCGGCCGATCGCGGTCGAAACGGTGGCCGGCGGTACGGCTGCTGCGGCAACCGGAACCTCGCCGATCGTCGTGTTCGCATGGCTGGCAGTCGGGCTGCCGATCCTCTGGGGGATCTACATGACGCTGTCGAAGGCGTTGATCCTGCTCAAATAGGACGCAACCTATCCGCGCCGGCATGGGTTGCCCCTGTTCATTCGACACAGGAGCACCCCATGGCCGACCGGCTCACGATACAGGATCCGCGTACGCAATATCCGCAGCCCCCCTTCCCGCAACAGCCGCAGGAAGCACCGGGGATCGCGTCGAAGATGGACCCGAAGCCCGATCACGGCGAGACCAGCTACACGGGCTCGGGCAAGCTGGCGGGGCGCAAAGCGCTCATCACCGGCGGCGACAGCGGCATCGGCCGTGCCGCGGCGATCGCCTATGCGCGCGAAGGCGCCGATGTCGCGATCGTCTATCTCCCCGCCGAAGAGGCCGATGCGAAGGAAGTCGTCGCGCTGATCGAGGCTGAGGGGCGCAAGGCCCTCGCGCTGCCGGGCGACGTGAAGGACGAGTCGTTCTGTCGCGCCGCAGTCCAGCAGACGGTGGATGCGTTCGGCGGCCTCGACGTGCTGGTCGTCAACGCCGGGCGCCAGCAGACGCGGCCGACCGTGGCCGACATCTCGACCGACGATTTCGACCAGACGATGAAGACCAACGTCTATGCCTTGCACTGGTTCGTGCGAGCAGCCGTCCCGCATCTCCCCGTCGGCGCGGCGGTGGTCACGACAGCGTCGGTGCAGGGCTATGATCCGTCGGACAATCTGCTCGATTATGCGACCACCAAGGCGGCTATCGTCGCGTATACCAAGGGTCTCGCCAAGCAGCTGATCGAGAAGGGCATCCGCGCCAACGTCGTCGCGCCGGGGCCGTTCTGGACGGTGTTGCAGCCCAGCGGTGGCCAGCCGCAGGAGTCGGTCGAGACGTTCGGATCGAAGAGCCATTTCGGCCGTCCGGGCCAGCCTGTGGAGATCGCGCCGGTATATGTGCTGCTGGCCTCGCAGGAGGGCAGCTATATCACGGGTGAAGTCTACGGCGTTACCGGCGGCGCTGGGGTAGCCTGACCCTCTAATCCTCCCCCGCCAGGGGGAGGTGGCTGGCCCTTGCCAGACGGAGGGGGAGGCAAGGATCACGGTCGTTGCGCGTTCCTCCCCCTCCGACACCTTCGGTGCCACCTCCCCCTGACGGGGGAGGATAGCTAAGAGGCCCGCTCAATCCCGCTATTGCACATCGTTATCAAATCTGTACCTGTGCGCTGGTGACCGCCCAGCAAATCATACCCCTCGGCAAGACCGCGCCCCGCGCATGACCCGCGGCACGATCAAGACCTGGTATCTCGTCCACAAATGGACGAGCCTGATCTGCACCGCGTTCCTGCTGATGCTCTGCGTGACCGGCCTGCCGCTGATCTTCGACGAGGAAATCGACGGCTGGCTCGACCCGCCAGCGCCGATGGCGACGCTGCCAGCAACCACGCCATCGCTGTCGCTCGATGCCATTCTGGCCAGAGCGGCGAAGGCCGCCCCTGGCGAAATTCCGCTCTACGTCAGCTTCGACGACGAGCGCCCCATCGTCTACGTGACGACCGGCCCGACGGCCGATGCCGCCCCCGCAGCGATGCATTTCCTCGCGTTCGACGCGCGCACCGGTTCCAAGATGCCCCCTTATGTCCCTGGCGTGATGGCGTTCATCCTGAAGCTCCACACCGACATGTTCCTCGGCTTCTGGGCGGAAATCTTCCTGGGCGTGATGGGCCTGCTGTTCTTCGCCGCGATCGTCTCGGGCGTCGTGCTCTACGCCCCGTTCATGGCCAAGCTCGAGTTCGGCACATTACGCCGCGGGCGCAGCAAGCGGCTCGGCTGGCTCGATCGCCATAATCTGCTCGGCATCGTCACGCTCGCCTGGGCGAGCGTCGTTGGCGTGACGGGCACGATCAACACCTTCGTCGTGCCGATCACCGGTATCTGGAAGGCGAACGGCCTCGCCGAGATCATCGCCAGCGAGGCACGGACACCATTGCCCGCCCAGCGCGCCTCGGTCCAGGCCGCGCTCGACGCCGTGCAGCGCGAGGCACCCGAGATGAAGCCGCAGTTCATCGCCTTCCCCGGCGTCGTCTTCAGCAGCCATCATCATTACGCCGTCTTCCTGAAGGGCGCGACGCCGCTGACGTCGAAGATGTTGCTGCCCGGCTTCGTCGATGCCGCGACCGGACGGCTCGACGCGGTCGTGCCGATGCCGTGGTACATGCAGGCGATGCTGCTCGCGCAGCCGCTGCATTTCGGGAACTACGGCGGCCTCGCGATGAAGATCGTCTGGGCGCTCTTCGACATATTGACGATCATCGTGCTCGGCAGCGGGCTGTATCTTTGGCTGCGTCGTCGCGGTGGTCCGAGCGACCAGCGCGTCCGCGAAGTCGTGATGGCGGGAGAAATCGCATGACCCACAAGACCAACGGCCAGATCTTCGCGTTGCCGATCCTGCTCGGCGTGTCGACCGTCGCGGGGCTCGCGGCAGGCCTGATCGGTGACGGCGTCTGGGATGTCGGCGCAGGCCTGCTGCTCGCGCTGCCGCTGGTCGTGACCGGCCGTTACTGGGTCCGCCCGCCCGAACCAGTGCTGCGCCGCCAACAGCTCCGGACCGCACCGATACGCCGATAACGCGGGGCCGGCATGATACCGGCCCCGCGCTGATGTCAGGTCGCTGGCGTGGCCTGCCGGGCGGGTGCAGTCGCCGGCGTCCCCGCTGGAGCAACTGGCGCCGGAGCGATTGCACCATTCGCCGTCGACGGAGGCGGTGCTATACCGGCTGACGGCGGCGGGGGAGCACCCGGACCGCGATCCGGACCGCCAGGACCATCGCGGCCGGGGCCATCACGATCTGGCCCATCTCGGCCGGGACCATCAGGACCATCGCGGCCAGGCCCATGCGGGCCATGCCGCGGGCCCCCGACCGGGCCGAGCGCCGTCACCTTGCCGCCGGGCGCGACCAGGAACGAGGCGTGGACGAAGCCATCCTCGAACCGGCCCTGGATCGTCACCGGCTGACCGGCCGCAACCAGATTGCCGCCCTCGCCGTCACGTCCGAGATCGACCAGCGCGCGGCCGGTGCTATCCGCCATCACGAACTTGTTGCCGTATTTTTCGGCGACCCGCCCGCGGATCGTGACGATCCCGTCGGATTGGAGCGAGCGGATCGCGATCGGCGTGGCGGGTGCCATCGTCACGCTCGGGCGCGTTGCGGCGACCGTGACGGCACCGGCTGCACCACCGACGACGAGCAGGCCGGCCGCGGCGAGCGCAAGACGGTTGCGGCGGAAGTCGAAGCGCGTCTTCGGGGCGGTATGGGAATGGTCGGTCACTTGGGTCGTTCCTCTCGTTGGTTGACGAATCACCGTCTAGGCCCGCGCTGCCGACGCCCGCTGAACCAAGCCGTTCAGATTCCGTTGGGGTCTCAGGGATAGGGACAAACGCATGCGGGTATTATTGGTCGAGGACGATGCGGCGATCGCCGACGGGCTGGCGCGGGCGTTGCGTGCCGAGCATTTCGCGGTGGACGTCGCCAGCAACGGCGAGGACGGCGGGCATCTGGGCGCGACCGAACTGTACGACGCGGCAGTGCTCGACCTCGGCCTGCCCAAGCGCGACGGCCTGTCGGTCTTGCGCGACTGGCGCGCGGCGGGACGCGACCTCCCCGTCCTGATCCTCACCGCCCGCGACGGCTGGTCGGAAAAGGTCGAGGGCTTCAAGGCCGGCGCGGACGACTATGTCGTAAAGCCGTTCCGCGTCGAGGAGGTCGTCATGCGACTTCGCGCACTGGTCCGTCGCGCCGCCGGCCATGCCGCGTCGCGAGTCACCTGCGGACCGCTGACGTTCGATGCGCAACTCGGCACGTTCGAGCTGAACGGCCTGCCGCTGAAACTCACCGCCTTCGAATGGCGCGTCCTCTCCGCGCTGATGTTGAGACGGGAAGTAGTGATCGAGCGCGCCGACCTGATCGAGCGCGTCTACGAAGGCGATGCAGACGTCGACTCGAACTCGATCGAGGTCATCATCGGCCGGCTGCGGCGGAAGATCGGTCCGCAGATGATCGAGACGGTACGCGGTCGTGGGTATCGCCTGACCGCGGATACGGCGCCATGACGATGCGCCGCCGCTCTGTCATTCCCCGATCGCTGTTCGGACGCATGCTCGCGATCTCGGCGATCTCGACGCTGCTTGCGCTGATATTCGCAGGCGTGACGATCGGCCATGTCCTCGAACGGTTCGTGATGCACGGCCTCGACGACCGGCTCGATGCGCAGGTGTCGGTGCTCGCACGCGCGGTCCGCCCGGATGCGACCCTCGACCGGACGCGCATCGTCAACCTGCCCGGTTTCGACCAGCTCGGTTCGGGGTGGGCTTGGCAGGTCGAAGGACCCGCTGGCAGCTGGCGGAGCACCGCCATGCCGCTCCGGATCGCGCCGGGCCAGATCGCGCCGGGGCCACCACGTCTTGACGGTCGGCGCGACAATAATGGCCCACGTCCCGGCGAAGGCCGCGGAATGCGTGGTGAACGGCTCCATTCGCGAACGCTGACGGTGACGACCCGGATCGGCCCCGTGACGATAGCCGCGTTCGGCCCGCGTCGGATCGTCGAGGCGCCGCTCCGTGAAGCGATGATCCCGCTGCTTGGCTCGCTCGCGCTGCTTGGGGTCGGCCTGGCACTCGCCACGCTCTTGCAGTTGCGGATCGGGTTCAGACCGCTGCGCGATCTGCGCCTCTCGCTCGCCGCGGTACGCGCCGGCACCGAACGTCACGTCCCCGCCGACCAGCCCGGCGAACTACAACCTCTCGTCACCGAACTGAACGCGCTGATCGACCAGAACGCTGCCGGGCTCGCGCATGCCCGCCAGCATGTCGCCAATCTGGCGCATGGCCTGAAGACCCCCCTTGCCGCGCTTTCGCTGAAGCTTGCAGAGGCGAAAGCGGACGACGACGTTCGCGACATGGTCGACCAGATAGATCGTCGGATACGCCACCATCTGGGCCGCGCTCGCGCCGACGCTGCCGGCAGCGGAGCGCGCGTGCAGACCGCGCTCGCCCCCGCGATTACCGACATCGTCGCCGTGTTGCGCCGTATCCACGCCGAGCGGCCGCTCCGGATCGAGATTGCTGTCGCCGACGAGACGACGGTCGCGATCGATCCGCAGGATCTGGACGAGATGATCGGCAATCTGCTCGACAACGCCTGGCGCCATGCATCGACCGCTATCGCGCTGACCGCGGTGGCGGAGGGCGCTTTCGTCTCCCTCGCCATTGCCGATGACGGACCTGGTCTGAACGAGATCGGGGTAGAACAAGCGCTCCTGCCGGGCCGCCGCCTCGACGAGAGCGAGGGTGGGCACGGCTTCGGCCTGTCCATCGCGCGCGAGCTAGCCGAGTTGAACGGCGGTAAACTCACGCTCGGCCGGTCCGCCGAGCTTGGCGGTCTGGTCGCGTGCCTGATCTTACCTGTCCGGAGCTGAACGGGAGACCTTTACCCGCTATCCTGCCGCTACGCGCCGCTCGATCAGGGCGGTGCGCAGACATTGACAGACGATCTCGTCGCGCTGGTTGATCAGCCGGTGCGTGAAGGTGACGATGCCTGCGTTCGGGCGGGACTTGCTGGGCTTCAGCTCGGTCACTTCGGTTTCGCAGCGCATCGTGTCACCGATGAACACAGGCTTCGGATGCACCAGCTTGTCGTAGCCGAGGTTGGCGACGAGCGTGCCGAGCGTCGTCTCGCCGACCGACAGCCCGACCATGAGCGCGAAGGTGAAGGTGCCGTTGACGAGGATCCGTCCGAACTCGCTCGCCTTCGCCGCCTCGATATCGAGGTGGAGGGGCTGCGGGTTGTGCGTCATCGTCGAGAACAGGAGGTTGTCCGTCTCGGTCACCGTGCGGCGGATCTCGTGCTCGATCCGGTCGCCGATGCTCCAGTCGTCGAAATAGCGGCCGGCCATCAGGAATCCTTCTCGATGCGGACGAGCATGGTGCCCTCGGTCACCTGCCCGCCCTCGATTGCGTTGAGGTCCGCGACTATGCCGTCGAACGGCGCGGTCAGGGAGTGTTCCATCTTCATCGCCTCGAGCGTGACGAGCTTCTGGCCCTTCGCGACGGTATCGCCCGCTGTCACGTCGACCGCGATGATCCGGCCCGGCATTGGCGACAGGATCGCGCCGTCGGCTGCTCCGCCCGCAGCGACACCTGACGCACGCCACGACTTGAGCTGCCAGGTCTGGCCGGCTTCGGAGATCAGGACGTCTTCGAACGCCGACGTCGTTTCGGCCTGCCCGTCGAATTCGACCTCGACCGGTTCGCCGTCCAGCAGGAACGTCGCGCTGCGGCGGGGGGCGGCATTTAGGCGGAAGCCGGCGATCGGATCGGCGGATACGAGAGCGCCGGCGGCGTCGGCCAACGCCTCTTCGGTCGGATGGGTCGGCGGCATGAGCGCGTCGCCTTCGCGGGCGATCAGCCCGGTATCGAGCGTGCCCGCCACGAAGTCGGGATGGTCGAGCGCCTCGACGAGGAACCCGGCGTTGGAGCGCACCGGCCAGACGACCGCGCCGTCGAGTGCATACGCCAAGGCTTCGCGCGCGGTCTCGCGGTCTTCGCCCCAGGCGATGACCTTGGCGATCATCGGGTCGTAGAAGGGCGAGATTTCAGCGCCCTGCTCTACCCCGGTATCGACGCGCGCTGAGGTGCCGAGGTCGAAGCGTTCGAGCGTGCCGATCGACGGCAGGAACCCCTTGGCGGGATCTTCCGCATAGAGCCGCGCTTCCATCGCCCAGCCGTCGATCGCCAGTTCGTCCTGCCGCTTGGGCAAGCGCTCGCCGGACGCGACGCGGAGTTGCCATTCGACGAGGTCCTGGCCGGTGATCTCTTCGGTGACCGGATGCTCGACCTGGAGTCGCGTGTTCATTTCCATGAACCAGATGCGGTCGGCGCGGAGGCCTTCGCTGGCGTCGGCGATGAACTCGATCGTGCCGGCGCCGACGTAATCGACCGCCTTGGCGGCCTTTACCGCAGCGGCACAGATGGCCTCGCGGGTCGCTTCGTCCATGCCGGGTGCGGGAGCTTCCTCGATCACCTTCTGGTGGCGGCGCTGGAGCGAGCAGTCGCGTTCGAACAAATGGACGACATTGCAGTGGCTGTCGCCGAAGACCTGCACTTCTATATGGCGCGGCGAGAGGATGTATTTCTCGATCAGGACGTCGGTGTTGCCGAATGACGAGGCCGCCTCGCGCTGGCACGAGACGAGGGAGTCGGCGAACTCGGCCGCCGTATCGACGCGGCGCATGCCCTTGCCGCCGCCGCCCGCGACCGCCTTGATGAGCACGGGATAGCCGATCGCGTCGGCCTCTGCCTTCAGACGTTCGGGCGATTGGTCCTCACCGAGATAGCCGGGGGTGACGGGCACGCCGGCGGCGATCATGCGCTGTTTCGCGGCATCCTTGAGGCCCATCGCGCGGATGCTGTCGGGGTTGGGGCCGACCCAGATCAGGCCGGCGTCGAGCACGGCTTGGGCGAAGTCGGCGTTCTCCGACAGGAAGCCGTAGCCGGGGTGGATAGCCTCGGCCCCGGTGTCGAGCGCGGCGGCAATGATGCGGTCGCCGACGAGGTAGCTTTCGCGCGCCGGAGAAGCGCCGATGTGCACGGCTTCGTCGGCCTGGCGGACGTGGAGCGCGTTCGCGTCGGCGTCCGAATAGACCGCGATCGTGCGGATCCCGAGGCCGCGTGCGGTGCGGATGATGCGGCAGGCGATCTCGCCGCGATTGGCGATCAGGAGCGATTCGATCATCGGTTCAGCCGAGTGAAGTATAGAAAGTGTAGACGCCCACGCGATGTATACTTCGTGTTGGAAACGGCGGCGCAGGGTCGGGTTTCGGCGGACGGGATCGGCTGTTTCAGCATGGCGATCTCGGCATAGGCCGATGCGGGCGGTGTAGGACAGGCCATGTCAGTTCGCGCAGCCGGTGGTGCGCTTCGACCAAGTGAGGTTGGCGATCTTCCAGCGGCCGGCTTCGCGGACCATGTCGAAATGATCGGTGCCGCAATGCGAGACCTTGCCGTCGATCGTGAAGACGTAGGGCGACCAGACCATCGCGATGTCGCCGTCGATGTCGACCGCGGGATCGGTCAGGCGCTCGGCGTAGCGTTCGGGGCCGGGTTTGATCGATGCGGCGAACTCGGTCCAGCTGGTGCGGCGGACCGAGCGCGTGCCGTCGGGCTTTTCCTCGGCGACGGTGGCGCCGCCGTCTGGGCGGACCTGGGCGAGGATGGCCTGCCCGTCGCGGGCGGCTAGCGCGGCGAAGAGCGCGTCGATCGGGACCATGACGCCGGCCTCTTCGGTCATTGCCGCGGGCGGCAGGCCGGTGCCTTTGACGATCGGTTGGACCGGGGTGATCTGACCAGCGGCGAGGAGAAGTGACAGCAGGATCATCGGGTTACATCCTGAACACGCCGAACGCGGGGCGTTCGGGGATGGGAGCGTTGAGCGTCGCGGCGAAGGCCAGGCCAAGCACGTCTCGCGTTTGGGCGGGATCGATGATGCCGTCGTCCCAGAGACGCGCGGTGGCGTACCAGGGGTTGCCCTCGTCCTCGTATTTCTGGCGGACGGGCGCCTTGAAGGCCTCGGCCTGCTCGGGCGTCCAGCTTTCCGCGTCGCGGTGGACGGTGGCGAGGACCGACGCTGCCTGCTCGCCGCCCATCACGCTGATCCGGCTGTTGGGCCAGGTGAACAGGAAGCGCGGCGAATAGGCGCGGCCGCACATGCCGTAATTGCCCGCGCCGAAGCTGCCGCCGATCAATACCGTGATCTTCGGAACGGTCGCGGTGGCGACGGCGGTGACGAGCTTGGCGCCGTGCTTGGCGATGCCCTCCGCCTCGTATTTGCCGCCGACCATGAAGCCGGAGATGTTCTGGAGGAACAGCAGCGGGATGCGGCGCTGGCAGGCGAGCTCGATGAAATGCGCGCCCTTCTGTGCGCTTTCACTGAACAGCACGCCGTTGTTGGCGAGGATCGCGACGGGGATGCCCCAGATATGCGCGAAGCCGCAGACGAGCGAGGTGCCATAGAGCGCCTTGAACTCGTGGAACTCGCTGCCGTCGACGAGGCGCGCGATGACCTCGTGGACGTCGTAGGGCGCGCGGACGTCGCTTGGGACGATGCCGTACAGTTCTTCGGGAGCGAACTTTGGCGGCTTGGGCTGCTGGAGGTTCACCGCGGTCTGCGCCTGCGGTTGCAGCGTCGAGACGATGTCGCGGACGATCGTCAGCGCGTGCTCGTCATTCTCGGCGACGTGATCGACCACGCCCGAGCGGCGGCCATGCGTGTCGGCGCCGCCCAGTTCCTCGGCCGAGATGACCTCGCCGGTCGCGGCCTTCACCAGCGGTGGGCCGGCGAGGAAGATCGTCCCCTGCCCGCGGACGATGATCGTCTCGTCGGACATCGCGGGCACGTACGCGCCACCCGCGGTGCAGCTGCCCATGACGCAGGCGATCTGCGGGATGCCGAGCGCTGACATGTTGGCCTGATTGAAGAATATCCGGCCGAAATGATCGCGGTCGGGGAAGACTTCCGCCTGGTGCGGCAGGTTCGCGCCGCCGCTGTCGACGAGGTAGATGCAGGGGAGCCGGTTCTCCTGCGCGATCTCCTGCGCGCGGAGGTGTTTCTTGACGGTGAGCGGGTAGTAGGTGCCACCCTTCACGGTCGCGTCGTTGCAGACGATCATGCACTGACGACCGGAAACGCGGCCTATGCCGATGATCAGGCCGGCGCCGGGGACTTCGTCCTCGTACAGGCCGTTGGCGACAAGCTGGCCGATTTCGAGGAAGGGCGAGCCGGGGTCGAGCAGCCGTTCGACGCGGTCGCGTGGGAGGAGCTTGCCGCGCGAGGTGTGGCGCTCGCGGGACTTGGCGTTGCCGCCGAGGGCTGTGCGGGCGACGTCTTCGCGGAGGGTTTCGGCGAGCGCGCGGTTGTGGGTCGCGTTCGCGCGGAAGGTTTCGCTGTCGGGGGATAGCGCGGAGGTCAGGACGGCCGCCCTCACTTGCCCCTCTCCCCTTGGGGGAGAGGGAAGGAGGAGCGCAGCGACGGGAGGGTGAGGGCACGTTCGAGGTGCGCGCGTGCCCTCACCCTCCCACCCGGCTGCGCCGTGCGGGCCCCTCCCTCTCCCCTGCAGGGAGAGGGGTTCAGTGCAGTGTTCACTGCGCCACCTTGGGGGCGGCCCCGATGAGTTCTCTGCCGATCAGCATGCGGCGAATCTCGTTCGTCCCAGCGCCGATGTCGAGCAACTTCGCATCCCGCATGAACCGCTCGACCGGCCAGTCCTTGGTGTAGCCTGCCCCGCCGAGCGCCTGGATCGATTCGAGCGACACTTTCACCGCGCTCTCGCTCGCGAGCAGGATCGCGCCCGCCGCATCGAACCGCGTCGTCTTGCCCGCATCGCACGACTTCGCCACCGCGTAGACATACGCGCGCGCCGAACTCAGCGCGACGTACATGTCGGCGACCTTCGCCTGGATTAGCTGGAACTGGCCGATCGCCGTCCCGAACTGCTTCCGCTCGCGGACGTACGGGATCACGACGTCGAGGCACGCCTGCATGATGCCGAGCTGGATGCCGGCCAGCACCGCGCGCTCGTAGTCGAGGCCCGACATCAGCACGCCGACGCCGCCATTCTCGGGGCCCATGACGTTCTCGAACGGCACTTCGCAATCGGTGAAGACGAGTTCGGCGGTCGGCGAGCCACGCATCCCCATCTTGTCGATCTTCTGGCCGATCGCGAAGCCCGGCATGTCCTTCTCGATCAGGAACGCGGTGATCCCCCGCGAACCCTCACCGGTCTTCGCATAGACGACCAGAGTGTCGGCATAGGCCGCGTTGGTGATCCAGAACTTCGTGCCGTTGAGGACGTAGCCGGTGTCGGTCTTCACCGCCTTGAGCTTCATCGAGACGACGTCGGAGCCGGCGCCCGCCTCGGACATGGCGAGGCTGCCGACATGCTCGCCCGACACGAGCTTGGGCAGGTACTTCGCCTTCTGCTCGGGATTGCCCCAGCGGCGGATCTGGTTGACGCACAGGTTCGAATGCGCGCCGTAGCTGAGCCCGATCGACGCGGATGCGCGCGAGACTTCCTCGACCGCGACGACGTGTTCGAGATAGCCGAGACCGAGGCCGCCATATTCTTCTTCGACGGTGATGCCGTGCAGGCCAAGTTCGCCCATCGCCGGCCACAGCTCGCGCGGAAACCAGTCGTCGGCGTCGATCTTCGCCGCCAGCGGCGCGATCTTGTCGGTGGCGAAGCGGTGCGTGCTCTCGCGGATCATGTCCGCGGATTCGCCGAGCGCGAAATCGAAATCGGGTATCATGCAGCCTCTCCAGACCTTGTGTTGTCGGCGTGATACTCGGTCGCGACGTCCAAGAGAAATTGATACGACCGAACACATGCGATAGATCGTGTCTATGGTCGTACCGCTATGATCGAACGCTATGTGTTGCGCTATTTCCTGGCGGTCGTGGACCAGGGCAATTTCACGCGTGCCGCCGCGCAGTGCCGGATTTCGCAGCCGACGCTGTCGGTCGGGATCGCCAAGCTGGAGGCGTCGCTCGGGCAGACGCTGTTCCTGCGGACCAACCGGCGGATCGAACTCACGCCCTCGGGCACGCGGTTCGCGGTGCATGCGCGTCGGATCGAAGCCGAGTTTGCCGCTGCCGAGCGGGATTTGCAGGACACGGCTCCGACCAAGCTCGTGCGCCTCGGGATCGCGACGACGTTGCCGCCATCCTGGATAGCCGCCGCGCTAAGTCGGGCGCGACGCGCGTCCACCACCGAACGCCTCGAAGTCGTCGAGGGACGGAGCAGCGAACTCGTCGCGCTGCTCGATCGCGGACGGATCGACGTGATGCTCGGCGCGATCGGCGACGATGCGCGCGGTCGCGTGCTGTTCGAGGAAGGCTTCGCAGTCGCGGTGGCGAACGACCACCGGCTGGCCGGACGCGCCACGCTCGCGGTCGCCGACGTCGCGGAGGAAACGATGATCGTCCGCCGCCACTGCGAAGCGCTGGCCGAGACGAGCCGCTTCTTCACCGCGCGCGGCGTGCGACCGTTCATGGCCGCCCGCACCGTCAGCGACGACCGCGCACTGACCTATGTCCGTGCAGGGCTCGGGATGACGGTCATGCCGCTGAGTTTTGCAAGCGAGGGCATCGCGATGATTCGGTTGACGGGCTTCGATCCGACACGGCGCGTAGGCGTGCTGGTGGCGAACGACTCCGCCTCGCGGATCGAGGGAAGCGTCATGGTCGCGGCGATCGAGAAGACGTTCAGGGATCTGCACACGGCGGGGGCCGGTGCCGACGATCTCGACTGACGCTATATAAAAAGCGGTACCGGCGGACCGGTCATCAACGGAGGAATGGTGGAGCCGAGGGGGATCGAACCCCTGACCTTTCGCATGCCATGCGAACGCTCTCCCAGCTGAGCTACGGCCCCATTCCCGTTGGGAGGCGGGTCACTAACCGGACCCGCCCGGGTTGGCAAGCGGCGTAAATGCCGCCTGCCAAATTTATTGCACTTAACGCTCGTGCTCGTCCTGCGGCGTCTCGACGCCGAGGTCGTCGTCGCCGCCGAGATCGACTTCGTCGTCGGCCGACGGCTCTTCGTCCTCGCCGGTGATCGAGGCGATGTCCTCTTCCTCGTCACCCTCGAGATCCGCGTCGGGCTTCTTGGTGTCGGGCTTGGCGACCTCGAACGGCAGCGGCTGCTTCGACTTCAGGATGGGCTCGGGCTCCCACGCATACCCGCATTCGATGCAGGTCACGGGGTCGGCTTTTTCGAGGTCGTAGAAACGCGTCGCGCATTTCGGGCACGAACGCTTCGTGCCCCATTCCGGCTTGATCATGCCGATAGAACCTTTCGGATGAATGGATTGCGGGGGGATACCCTCGCAAAGTGGGCGCGCCTTGCCATAGCGCAAGGCCACTGTCAAAAGCCCGGCCCCATGGCACACCCCCTCCCCACTTCGATGGACGTCGTCGCGCGCGGTCCACTGACCGGCTCGATCGCGGTCCCAGGCGACAAGTCTATCAGTCACCGCGCACTGATGTTCGCGAGCTTGGCGGTCGGTACCAGCCGAATCGAGGGGCTGCTGGAGGGCGAGGACGTGCTCGCTACCGCGGCGGCGATGCGCGCGATGGGCGCGACGATCGAACGTGGTGAGGACGGGATCTGGACGGTCGACGGTGTTGGCGTGGGCGGGTTGCTCCAGCCCGAGACCGCGCTGGAGATGGGCAATTCTGGCACGTCGACACGGTTGCTGATGGGCCTCGTGTCGAGCCATCCGATCACCTGCACCTTTACGGGCGACGCGTCGCTGTCGGGGCGACCGATGGGGCGCGTGATCGAGCCGCTTTCGCAGATGGGGGCGGACATCACGTCTTCGCCGGGCGGGCGGCTGCCGCTGATGGTGCGCGGGATGTGCCCGGCGGTGCCGATCGAATACACGCTGCCGGTCGCGTCGGCACAGGTGAAGTCCGCGATTTTGCTCGCTGGGCTCAACACGCCGGGGATCACGCGCGTGATCGAGCCAGTCGCGACGCGCGATCATAGCGAGCGGATGCTGACCGGGTTCGGTGCGAAGCTGACCGTCGAGGAAACGAACCGCGGCCGCATCATCTCGATCACCGGCGAAGCGGAGTTGAAGCCGCAGGATATCGTGGTGCCGGGCGATCCGTCGTCGTCGGCGTTCTGGCTGGTGGCTGCGTCGATCGTGCCGGGGTCGGATATCGTCGTGCGTAACGTCGGGCTGAACCCGACGCGCATCGGGATCGTCACCGCGCTGCGGATGATGGGCGCGGATATTACCGAGCTCGACCCGCGCACTGTCGGTGGCGAGCCGGTCGCCGATCTGCGCGTCCGCCACGCGCCCCTGACCGCGATCGAAGTGCCGGCCGATCTCGCGCCGAGCATGATCGACGAATATCCGGTGCTGTTCGTGGCGGCGGCCTTCGCGACCGGCACGACCGTCGCGCGCGGCGCTCATGAGTTGCGCGTCAAGGAATCGGACCGGATCACGACGATGCGGATCGCGCTCGAAGCCTGCGGCGTACCTTGCGATGAATTCGAGGACGGCATGGCGATCACCGGGTCGGGCGGCGCGGCGATTCGCGGTGGCGCTCGGATCGCCTCGAAACTCGACCACCGCATCGCAATGAGCATGGTCGTGGCTGGACTTGGGAGCCGCGAGCCCGTCACGATTGACGATGTATCGCCGGTGGCGACGAGCTATCCCGTGTTCTTCCGGTCGCTCGATGCGCTTACCGGCCGGGGGAATTAAGATGATCATCGCAGTCGACGGTCCGGCGGCATCGGGCAAGGGCACCATCGCGCGTGCCTTGGCCAAGCATTACAAGCTGCCGTATCTCGATACCGGGCTGCTGTACCGCGCGGTCGCGTTGAGCGTGGCGCGGATGGGGCTCGATCCGGAGACCGAGGCCGACGCGGTCGCGGCGTGCGATTTCAGCGATGCGCTGTTGAGCGATCCGGCGTTGCGTGATGACGATATCGGCGCGCTCGCGTCGGTGGTGTCGGCGCATCCGCTGGTCCGCGCGGCGCTGCTGCACCGGCAGAAGCGGTTTGCGGCGCAGGAGGGTGGCGCGATTCTCGACGGGCGCGACATCGGCACGGTGATCGCGCCGGATGCGGATGCGAAGCTGTTCGTGAAGGCCACGCCGAATATCCGGGCGCAGCGGCGGCATGCGGAGTTGCAGGCTCGGGGTGGGACTGCGAGCAAGGATCGGGTTCTGGCGGATATCCGGGCGCGGGATGCTCGGGATAGTGGGCGGTCTACTGCGCCGCTGGTGATGGCGGCGGATGCTGCGTTGCTGGATACGAGCTTTTTGTCGATCGAGGCTTCGGTTCAGAGGGCGGTTGCGTTGGTCGAGGCGCAGCGGGCGAAGAAGGCGGCTTCGGTTTAGGGCTTCCTCACACCCGAGCGAGTGCACCACCCCGGCGAAGGCCGGGGCCCAATTGGAACGTCAGCAGTAACGAAGCGCAGTCCTCAGTTAGCATCGTCCCCCAATTGGGCCCCGGCCTTCGCCGGGGTGGTTGCTCTGTTGGGGTGAGCTATTGCGACCCAATATTGTTTCCCCGCGAAGGCGGGGATCCAGGCTGGGCTCCCGCCTTCGCGGGAGAACAAGGAAGCGGGGGGCGCCTTCCGTTATGTCCCCAAGCCCCGCCGCCGACAGCGCCGTGACCGACGCTCTTCTAAAGCGCAGTAACCAGCGCCACCGCCCCGAACACCACCCCCGGAAAGTTCGCCACGACGATCGGCCAGTCCCGCTTGTCCTTCAAAAACCCATACCCGACCCAAAGCGCGCAATTTACCATCGTCGCGAACGGCTGGACCACCGATCCTTTCTGACCCGCAAGGTTCAGCATGATCTGGTCGATGTATGACAGGTACATCACGATCGCCGTCACGGTGGCGACCCAGCCCAGCACGAGAATGCCGCGTTCGTTCAAATCTTCGCTCCTGTTGTGAGCGGCCCCTAACGAAGCAGCGGCGAACTTGCTCCGAGACCCGGTTTCGGCTATACGGAACCGTCCGGCGAGCGATGCTCGTGGAGGAAGGCGCGGAGACCCTCGAGTCTCACGCGCCGTTTTCGCATTCAGCGTCTACGTCCTCTGCGCTTCGTGCCGTCCGGATGCCGTGCCGACATTCGGTCGTCGCGGCAACGAAGGCCAAGACCAGCGGACCCAACCGCTTGGCCGGAAACAGACTAGGATTACTGAATTCTATGGCAACCCAGGTAATGCCGACCCGCGACGATTTCGCGGCGATGCTGAACGAAACGCTCGGCGACGCCGACAGCTTCGAGGGCCGCGTGGTGCATGGCACCGTGACCGGCATCGAGAACGACATGGCCGTCATCGACGTCGGCTTGAAGTCGGAAGGCCGCGTGCCGCTTCGCGAATTCGCAGCGCCGGGCCAGAAGGCTGACCTCAAGGTCGGCGACGAAGTCGAAGTCTATGTCGACCGCGTCGAGAACGTCCACGGCGAAGCGATGCTCAGCCGCGATCGCGCCCGTCGCGAAGCGGCATGGGACAAGCTGGAAACCGAATTCTCCAAGACGACCCGCGTCGAAGGCGTGATCTTCGGCCGCGTGAAGGGTGGCTTCACCGTCGACCTGAACGGCGCCGTCGCGTTCCTGCCCGGTTCGCAGGTCGATATCCGCCCCGTGCGCGATGTCACCCCGCTGATGGACATCCCCCAGCCGTTCCAGATCCTGAAGATGGACCGCAAGCGCGGCAACATCGTCGTGTCGCGTCGCGCCGTTCTCGAAGAGACGCGCGCAGAACAGCGTTCGGGCCTGATCCTCAGCCTGGCCGAGGGCCAGATCATCGACGGCGTCGTCAAGAACATCACCGATTACGGTGCGTTCGTTGATCTCGGCGGCATCGATGGCCTGCTGCACGTCACCGATCTCAGCTACAAGCGCGTCGGTCACCCGAGCGAAGTCCTGAACATCGGCGACACCGTCAAGGTGCAGATCATCCGCATCAACAAGGACACCCAGCGCATCAGCCTCGGCATGAAGCAGCTGGAGAGCGATCCTTGGGATGGCGCGATGGTCAAGTACCCGGTCGGCGCGAAGCTCACCGGCCGCGTCACGAACATCACCGAATATGGTGCGTTCGTCGAGCTGGAAGCGGGCATCGAAGGCCTCGTCCACGTGTCGGAAATGTCCTGGACCAAGAAGAACGTCCATCCGGGCAAGATCGTGTCGACCTCGCAGGAAGTCGACGTCATGGTCCTCGAAGTCGATTCCGAGAAGCGTCGCATCTCGCTCGGCCTCAAGCAGGCTCAGGCCAATCCTTGGGAGGCCTTCGCTGCCGCTCATCCGATCGGTTCGACTGTCGAAGGCGAAGTCAAGAACGCGACCGAGTTCGGTCTGTTCATCGGCCTCGACAACGACGTCGACGGCATGGTCCACATGTCCGACATCGCATGGGGTGTTTCGGGCGAAGACGCGCTCAACCTGCATCGCAAGGGTGAGACCGTCGAGGCCGTCGTGCTCGACATCGACGCCGAGAAGGAGCGTATCTCGCTCGGCATGAAGCAGCTCGAGCGCGGCGGGCCATCGGCCGGCGGCATCGCAGCAGCAGGCGACAAGCTGAACAAGAACGCGATCGTCACCGTGACCGTTCTCGAAGTCCGCGACGCGGGCCTCGAAGTGCAGCAGGGCGACGATGGCGCGACCGGCTTTATCAAGCGCACGGATCTGGGTCGCGATCGCGACGAGCAGCGTCCGGAGCGTTTCCAGGTCGGCCAGAAGTTCGACGCGATGGTCACCGGCTTCGATCGTTCGAAGAAGCCGACCTTCTCGATCAAGGCTATGCAGATCTCGGAAGAGAAGCAGGCTGTCGCGCAGTATGGTTCGTCGGACTCGGGCGCGACTCTCGGCAACATCCTGGGCGAGGCTCTCAAGGCTCGTACGGACGCCGAGAAGAAGTAAGCTCAACGGCTTAACGAAGATTTGGCCCGGCATGTCTCGAACATGCCGGGCTTTTTCTTGTCTGAGTGCTTTTGGTTTTTGACTGTCCCCGAATTGGTGCTAATGACTCGCAGATTGACTTGTATCAATTAGTAAGCGCTTTAGATGGGCGGGGGCTCGAATGATCCGATCTGAACTGGTCCTTAAGATCGCTGAGGCGCATCCGGACCTACAGCCTAACGAAGTGGAGCTGATCGTCAGCACCTTCTTCGACGAGATATCGAAGCGACTGGCCGCCGACGGCCGGGTCGAACTGCGCGGTTTCGGCGCATTCTCCACGCGCGCACGCGATGCCCGGACGGGTCGCAACCCGCGTACCGGCGAAGTCGTCGAGGTCGAGGCCAAGCGCGTGCCGTATTTCAAGCCCGGCAAGGAAATGCGCTCGCGCCTCAACGTGTGAGCGGTACCAACCCCGAACGCGGCGCGCGCGTCGGGGCAGAGAATATACGACGCTTCGAGCAAGATGGGTTGACCCTGCGCGCGACCTCGTCTTGTTGGGCCCGTGTGCGGACGTGGCGAAACCGGTAGACGCAGGAGACTTAAAATCTCCCTCCCTAGGAGTGCGGGTTCGAGTCCCGCCGTCCGCACCATTCGAGTTGCCCGGCGTACGCGTCGATTGATGCTCGCCGGCAGCCTGATGCTGGCAGGCTCCACGATGCTGGCCGGATGCGATCGACGGCCCGATACCGGTGCGGTGATCGTCAGCGCGATCGGGTCCGCACCACACCTCGCCGACGCCAGCCGCGTCGCGCTCGACACCCCTGCCCGCCTGATGATGGATTCCACCGCGCAAGGACTCGTCCGGTTCGATGCCGCGGGTCAGATCGAGCCGGGCATCGCCGAGCGTTGGATCGTGATCGACAACGGCATGAGCTACATCTTCCGCCTGTGCGAGGGCGATTGGGGCGATGGCACGCCAGTCACCGCCGAGCAGGTCGTCGCCATGCTCCAGCGCCAGATCGGCGGCGCGATCGGTTCGGGGGGCAGCCACCATGATTCGCGCAATCCGCTGGCGCCATTCCTGACCGCGATCGACGAGATCGTCGTGATGACCCCTCAGGTCATCGAGGTGCGGCTGTCGCGCCCCCGCCCGGATCTGCTCAAGCTGTTCGCGCAACCCGAACTCGCCTTGCTCCGACTTCGACCCTCGGGAGGTACCGGGCCGTTCCGGATCGCGCAGCGCGGGCGCGCGCCGCTGTTGCGTCCGGCGTTCGATCCAGGCCAGGCCGATCCCGACGATCAGCGCGAAGCGCGGCCGCAGGAGGACGTGCGGCTGATCGGCGAGCGCGCCGCCCGCGCCATCGCGCGCTTTGCCAATCGCGACTCCGATCTGGTCAGCGGCGGCAGTTTCGTCGACTGGCCGTTGCTGGCGACCGCGGACGTGGCGCCGGCGAGCGTACGCGTCGACCCTGCGGTCGGCCTGTTCGGGCTGGCGATCGTGCGCCGCGACGGCTTCCTCGCCGATGCCGGCAACCGCGCGGCGGTATCGGAGGCGATCGACCGGACCGCGCTGACGACGGCGATCGCGTCCGCATGGGATCCCGCCGACCGAATCCTGCCCGACATCCTCGACTCCGCATCCTTGCCGCAGGTCCCCGCCTGGACGCTGTTGACGCAGGACGAACGCCGCGTCGCCGCGCGACGGCGGGTGGCGGCGTGGACAGGCGGGCCGATCACGGTGCGGATCGCGCTCCCCGACGGGCCGGGTGCGACGTTGCTGTACGCGCAGGTCGCCGCCTCGCTGATGGCGATCGGCATCACGCCCATGCGCGTCGGGATCGACGATGCCGCGGACCTGAAGCTGGTCGATGCGGTCGCGCCCTACGACAGTGCGCGCTGGTATCTCGCCACCGCCTGCGTGACGTGTGGCGATGCCGCGCAGGCCGCGCTCGAAGCCGCGCGCGAAGCGCCGACGCTGGCGGAACGCGGCGTGCGGATCGCGGCCGCCGACGCGGCGATGAACGAGGACGTAGCGTTCATTCCGCTGGCCCGCCCGTTGCGCTGGTCGCTGGTCGCCGCCCGGCTTCGCCAGTGGCAGGCCAATAGTCGCGCGTGGCACCCGTTGAACCGGTTGCGCGCCGACACCAATTAGAAGTCATGAACCCACGCGCAACTCGCATAACGCCCGGCATCAACTTCGATGCCCTGCCCATGGGCCGCGACGCCTTGTCGGTCCGCCGCCGCGTCGAAGCGATGGAGCGCGTGATGGAGGGACTGTTCGTCATCCCTGGAACCAACCGCAAGGTCGGCATGGACGTCATACTCGACATCATACCGTTCGCCGGCAGCACGATCGCCGCCGCGGTCGGCACGTGGATGGCATGGGAAGCCCGCAATATCGGCATGTCGAAGATCCAGATGGCGCGGATGTTCGGTAATATCGGCATCGACTGGGCATTCGGGATGATCCCGTTCGTCGGGGCGATCCCGGACTTCTTCTTCCGCTCGAACACGCGCAACCTGCGGATCATCAAGCGCCATCTCGACAAGCACTATCCGTCGACCACCACGCTGGAGGGGTAAGGCCGCCGGCCCTCCCCTCCTCGATCGATCGACCGATTTACGGACCGACGTCGGCGTCGCGCGCAGTCGGCTTGTAGGTCGCGCTCGAACCGAGGCCGAGCGCTACGGCGACCCGGTCGTTCCAGCCATAGGGATCGGCGCGGATCACCGGTTCGCCCGCATCGTCGAACAGCACCGTCTGGTATAGCAGCCTGACCGGAATTTCCTTCGGCAGCTTCACGAACGTCTCCTTGCCGGTCGCCCGCGCCTGGTGCCACTGGTCGGTGACGCCCTGGTCCTTGGCCAGCATCTCGGCGAACCCGAGCGCATCCTCGACGCGAACGCAGCCATGGCTGCGCTGGCGCTGAATTTCGGCGAACAACTGCTTGGCGGGCGTATCGTGGAGGTAGATCGCGTGATCGTTCGTCATGTCGAACTTGACGAGGCCGAGCGAGTTCTTGGGGCCCGACTGCTGGACGAGCCAACCATCCTTCCACGCCAGATTGTTGGCGCGAAGATAGGCGGCACCCTTGCCCGCCATCTCCTTCTTCTCGACCGACCGCGGCACCGTCCAGGTCGGGTTGGCGACGAGGCGGAAGATCGGCGAACCGAGCTGCGGCGTTTCCTTGTCGGGCTCGCCGACGACGACCTTGCGGCTGTCGACCAGCTTGCCGTCACGCCAGTAGCTCAGGCGGGCGGCGGCGAGGTTGACGTCGATCCGCGTTCCCGGCGCATTGCGATCGAGCCAGCGAAGCCGCTCCATGTTGACCGCGATCGCGCGCGCACGGTCGGCATCGGACAAGTTCAGGATGCCCAGCGCCGCGGTGCCGATCATGCCATCGGGCTTGATCCCGTAATCCGCCTGCATCTTCTTGATCGCGAGGATCATCGCAGGGGTCAGCCGATCGCCCTGCGCCGCCGCACGATCGAGATAATCGAACGCGACGAGCTGCTGTGCGATCGCGGGTACGCGAGGGTCGGCCTGACCCGGCTTGATCGCCTCGCCATTGTCCGGAATGACCTCACTCGCCGGCTGCTCCTGCTTGGGCAATGCGAGATAGGCCTTCGACAGCCGCGCGTAATTGTCGTCCTGCGGCGCGAGGCTCGACAGCCACTTGCCGATATCCCCGGCCTGAAGCGCGGCGGCCAGCCCTTGCGCGACATCCACCTTCGATCGGGGAACGGTGTACACGTCGAACAGCTTGGCGGGGTCCGTCGCGCCTTGCGCCAAAGCCGTGCCGTAGGCGATCGCCGCCTTGGTCAGCGCCGCGTCGTCAGCACCGGGTTGCGCGCTCGCATCGAAACTCATCCGGTCCAGACCATGGGCACCACGCGCCGCGATCGCCTTGCGCAACTGCTCGGCGGTCGTCTTCGTCCAGCCTGCCGGCTTCGCGGCCGCCGCAGGGACCTGCTGGTTCGCAGCGGTCGTCGTCTTGACCTCGCAGCCCGAAAGCGCAGCCGTCATCGCCAGCAGCGATGCACCGATCGAAACAATACGCACCAAAATTTCCCCCCAATGACCTGACCTGTGGCCTAGAATGCACAACGCAGTACGCCGGCCCCTGCTCCACCCCGCGCATCCTGCTGCGAGATAAAGCCTGGGGCGGGCGCTTTTTCGGTCCGTGAGCCTCATTCTGCAACCCGGATCGCGCCCGTCGCGTTATACGCCGCACGCATGATCAAGGTCGCCAGCTACAATATCCACAAGGGCATCGGGCTCGATCGACGGCGTAACCCCGAGCGCGTGGTCGAGGTGCTGCGCGAGATCGATGCGGACGTGATCGCGTTGCAGGAGGCCGATCGGCGGTTCGGCGCGAAGGCCTGCGTCCTGCCGCACCATCTGCTCGAGGAGCATAGCGACTGGGTGCCGGTCGATTTCGGCCTGCGGTCGCTGAGCATGGGCTGGCACGGCAACGTCATCCTCGTCCGCAAGTCTGCAAAGGTCATCGACGGCGAGGCGATCCATCTGCCGGCACTCGAACCGCGCGGCGCGGTAATGGCCGACGTGCGGTTCGCGGAGGATACGATCCGCGTACTCGGCATGCACCTGGATCTGTCAGGGCTTTGGCGGCGCAAGCAGGCGGCGGCGATCCTGAACCATGTCGATACCTGCGCGCATCGTCACCCGACCGTGCTGATGGGCGACCTGAACGAATGGAGCGCGGGTGCCGGCTGCTTGCGCGATTTCGGACGCGACTATGCGTTTGCCGAAACCGGCGCGAGTTTTCATTCGCGCCGCGCGGTCGCACGGCTCGACCGCATCATGGTATCGCGCGACTTGAGAATCGTCGAATGCGGCGTGCATGCGAGCCCGGCGGCGCGGAAGGCTTCGGATCATCTGCCGATCTGGGCTATGCTGGAGCCCGTATAATCGAACACCGACGAGCAGACGGGACGAGGATCTAGAATGCGCGAGAAAGAACTCCGCCTCGCGCTCGTCTGCTATGGCGGGATCAGCCTGGCAGTCTACATGCACGGCATCACCAAGGAAATCTGGCGGCTGGTCTGCGCGAGCCGCGCGTTCCACGACGGTGAAACCCCGAAGGGCGGCAGCGAGGGCGTCTATCACGCGCTGCTCCAGGAGATCGAAGAGCATGCGTCGATCCGCGTGCGCGTGCTCGCCGACATCATCGCGGGCGCTAGTGCGGGTGGGATCAACGGCATCTTCCTCGCGCAGGCGATCGCGACCGGGCAGAGCCTCGATCCGCTGACCGACCTCTGGATGACGTCGGCGGACGTCGAGGCGCTGATCGATACCGAGGCGGCACCCAAGTCGCGATTCTCGAAGGCCTGGGCGATGCCGCTGGCGTGGATGGCGGCAGGGCGCAGCACGGACAAGGTCGAGGCGCTCGACGAGCCGACGCGCGAGGAGGTGCGCACCAAGCTGTCGCACTTCATCCGATCGCGCTGGTTCGAGCCGCCGTTCGGGGGGAAGACCTTCACCAACCTGCTGCTCGACGCGTTCGATGCGATGGCGGCGAGCGAACGCGGACCGCGGCTGTTGCCGCCGGGCCAGCCGCTCGACCTGTTCGTGACGGTGACGGATTTTTCGGGCCATCCGGAACGGTTGCAGCTCAACTCCCCACCCGAAGTGGTCGAGACCGAACACCGCCTGGTCGTCGATTTCACGGATAATGGCGGCGTTTGCGACACCCTGGCGCCTGCCGGCGAACTCGCCTTTGCGGCGCGGGCGACGTCGAGTTTCCCCGGCGCGTTCCCGCCGTTCACGGTGGCCGAACTCGACGGGGTGCTGAAGGATCGCAAGATCGCCTGGCCCGAACGCCGCGACTTCCTTGCGCGCGTCCTGCCCCGCCATACCGCTGCCAACGCCGCCGAGACCGCCGTGCTGATCGACGGCTCGGTGCTCGCCAACGCGCCGTTCCGACCGGCGCTGGATGCGCTGAAGGAACGCCCTGCACGCCGTCAGATCGATCGGCGCTTCATCTACATAGACCCCTCTCCCGGCATCAAGCTCCGGCTCAATCGCGGCGAGGGCACGCCGGGGTTCTTCCAGACGATCATCGGCGCGATCAGCGACATTCCCCGCCAGCAGCCGATCCGCGACAATCTGGAGGCGATCGCCGAACGCTCGGCGCGGATCGACCGGATGCGCGGGATCCTGACCGCGATCCGCCCCGAGGTGGAGGCGGACGTCGAATCGCTGTTCGGTCACACGCTGTTCCTCGACCGGCCGACCGCGCCGCGACTGATCGCATGGCGGCGTCGCGCGCAGAAGGCCGCCGCTGTCAGTTCGGGCTATGGCTTCGTCGCGTACGGCCATCTGAAACGCAGCGCGGTGATCGAAACGCTGGCGTTGCTGTTGTTCGATGCCGGAGAGCACCACCGGCCCCGGCGGCTGGCACAGATCCGCGCGGCGATCGTCGCGCACGTCGCAACATCAGGCGCCGACCTGCTTGGCTCGGGGCACGCGGGCGGGGCAAGCGCTGCGTCGATCGCGTTCCTGCGAACCTTCGACATCGGCTTTCGCATCCGACGACTGCGGCTGATGGCGCGGCGCCTGTCGGAGGTGGAGACGGCCGCCGACGAGCTCGAGCTAGGGCCGATGCGCGACGCGATCTACGAGTCGCTGTCGCCCTACCTCGATCGTCTGCGGGGCGAGATGCACGTCGGGCTGCACGACGCGGTGCGCGGCATGAGAGGCGACGCCACCGCCGTACTGGAAACGCTCGGCCGGACGTTCGATCTGGACCGGCTCGATGCGGAAACCGACCTGCGGCTGGCGGAGGCGTTCGCCGCACTCGCGAAGCCTGCACGGCGGACGCTGTTGCTCGCCTATCTCGGCTTCCCGTATTTCGACACGGCGACCCTGCCGCTGCTGCAAGGCGAAGGCCTCGACGAGTTCGACCCGATCAAGGTCGACCGGATCGCGCCCGACGATGCGACCTCGATCCGCTCGGGTGGAGCCGAGACGACGCTAAAGGGCATCCAGTTCGGGACGTTCGGCGCGTTCTTTAGTCGCGCCTACCGCGAGAATGATTACCTCTGGGGGCGCCTCCACGGGGCCGAGCGGATGATCGACATCACCGTCTCGACCTTGCCGCAGACGGTGCGGATGAAGCCCGGCCGCGTTGCCGCGATCAAGCGTTCCGCGTTCCTGGCGATTCTCGACGAGGAGGAGCCGAGGCTGACCACGATACTGCCGCTGATCGCGCAGTTGCGTACCGAAATCGGCTGACAGCCGCACTTCTTCGGCAGAAGACTGGCCAAACGGGCGATCTGGCGGTAGCTCTCGGGTCCCCATCGGTGCTTCGGCACCGAGGGACGCGATAGAGGTGGCCACATGCAGTTCCTGAAAATCCTGTTCTGGTGCCTGCTGGCGTTCATCGCCGCAGTGTTCACCATCAGCAACTGGAACGCGGTGCAGATCCAGCTCTGGGGTGGGCTGATCGCCGACGTGAACCTGCCGCTGCTGCTGCTGGTGACGTTCCTGATCGGGTTCGTCCCGACGATGATCTACAATCACGCGATCCGGTGGCGGCTGCGTCAGCGCCTCGCGACGTGCGAGCGTTCGCTGGCGGACCTGCGTACGCCGCGGCCCGAGACAGTAGTTGCGGTGCCGGCGGTCGCGGTGCCGGCGGAGACCCCCGCAATCGTGACGCCGCCCACCGTTACACCAACCACCATTCCGCCGAGCGTCGCCTGATGACCAACCGTATCTTCGTCGCGCTCGACACGCCCGACCTCGCCCGCGCCAAGGCCATCGCTACCCGCGTTCGCCATCATGTCGGCGGGATCAAGCTCGGCCTCGAATTCTTTTCCGCGCATGGCCAGCCCGGCGTGCACGCGATGGCGGAATTCGGCCTGCCGATCTTCCTCGACCTGAAGCTGCACGACATTCCGAACACGGTCGCCAAGGCGGTGCAGGCCTTGGGTGCGCTCGAACCAGCGATCCTGACGGTCCATGCCAGCGGCGGTCGCGCGATGCTGGAGGATGCCAAGGCAGCGGCACCGATCGGCACCAAGGTCATCGCGGTCACGATGCTGACGAGCCTGGACGCGTCCGATCTCGCGGCGACCGGCGTAGTCGGCAGCGCGCACGATCAGGTCACGCGCCTGACCGAGCTTGCCTGCGAGGCAGGCGTCGACGGTATCGTATGCTCGGGTGCCGAAGTCGCGGCAGCCAAGGCGATCTGGCCGAAGGGGTTCTTCGTCGTCCCCGGCGTGCGCCTTCCCGATGGCCAGATCGGCGACCAGAAGCGCGTCGTCACGCCGCGCCAGGCGATGGACGCCGGCGCCTCGATCCTGGTGGTCGGTCGCCCGATCACGCAGGCCGAGGACCCCGACACCGCCGCCCGCGCGATGGCCGCGACGCTCTGAACGGCCGCCGTCGTCCTGACGAAAGTCAGGAGGACGGGACGTGTTGCTGCCGAAGGAACCAGCATGACTACCGCCAAGATCTGCGGCCTCTCCACGCTCGCCACGCTCGACGCTGCGATCCGGCACGGGGCGAGTCATGTCGGGTTCGTCTTCTTTCCCGCCTCGCCCCGCCACGTGACGTTTGCGAAGGCGGCCGAACTTGCCGCACGCGTACCGGGCCATGTCGCCAAGGTCGGCGTGTTCGTCGATCCAGAGGACGACATGCTCGAACAGGCGGTAGGGTCGGCCGCGCTCGACGTGCTCCAACTCCACAAGGTAACACCGCCACGCGCCGCCGCGATCCGCGCGAAGTTCGGGATCGAGACCTGGGTCGCGGTGGCGGTTCGCACGCGCGGCGATCTGGATGCGGCGCACGGGTTCGTCGGGGTCGCCGACCGAATACTGTACGACGCGAAGACTCCGGACTCGGCCGCGTTACCCGGCGGGATGGGGTTACGGTTCGATTGGGACCTGCTCGACGGGTTCAAGCATCCGCTGCCCTGGGCGCTGTCGGGCGGGCTCGATCCGGCGAATGTCGCGGAAGCGATCCGGCGGACAGGGGCGGAATTGGTCGATGTCTCGTCCGGCGTCGAAAACGAGCCTGGCGCGAAGGACGAAGCCAAAATCGCGGCGTTCCTGAAAGCGGTCGCCGCGCGCTAGCACCACCCCGGCGAAGGCCGGGGCCCAATTGGAAAGGTCGAGGTAACGGAGCATCCGACTCTCCAAAAAGCCTTTCCCAATGGGGCCCCGGCCTCCGCCGGGGTGGTCTTTAGCGGAAACGGAAGGGGTGACAGCGATTTACGAAGTGCTAAACGCCCCTGCATGAACGCTCCCACCCTCGCCCCCAACTCCTACCGCGCCCAGCCCGACGAGCGCGGCCATTTCGGCGACTTCGGCGGTCGCTATGTCGCCGAAACGCTGATGCCACTCGTCCTCGAACTCGACGAAGCGTACCGGGCTGCCAAGGCCGACCCCGCCTTCAAGGCGCAGTTCGACGATCTGCTCGAGCATTATGTCGGCCGCCCGAGCCCGCTCTATTACGCTGAGCGCCTTACGGAAGCTTTGCGCGAGTCTGCTCCCGAGGGGATGGGCGCGCAGGTCTGGTTCAAGCGCGACGAGCTGAACCACACCGGCGCGCACAAGATCAACAATTGCATCGGTCAGATCCTGCTCGCGATGCGAATGGGCAAGACGCGGATCATCGCCGAGACCGGCGCGGGCCAGCACGGCGTCGCCACCGCCACGGTCTGCGCGCGCTTCGGCCTGCCCTGCGTGATCTACATGGGCGCCAAGGACGTCGAGCGTCAGGCCCCCAACGTGTTCCGCATGAAGCTGCTCGGCGCCGAAGTCCGCCCGGTCACGTCGGGCGCGCACACGCTCAAGGACGCGATGAACGAGGGCATGCGCGACTGGGTCGCCAACGTCCACGACACCTTCTACATCATCGGCACCGCTGCGGGCCCGCATCCGTATCCCGAGATGGTGCGCGATTTCCAGAGTGTGATCGGCACCGAGGCGCGGGCGCAGATGCTCGCGCGCGTCGGTCGCCTGCCCGACATGCTGGTCGCGGCGATCGGTGGCGGCTCGAACGCGATCGGGCTGTTCCACCCGTTCCTCGACGATGCCGACGTGCAGATGCTCGGCGTCGAGGCAGCGGGTCACGGGCTCGACAAGCAGCATGCGGCGAGCCTCGCGGGCGGGTTCCCCGGCGTGCTCCACGGCAACAAGACCTATCTGTTGCAGGACGAGGACGGCCAGATCACCGAGGCTCATTCGATCTCGGCCGGCTTGGATTATCCGGGCATCGGCCCCGAGCATGCTTGGCTGCGCGACATCGGCCGCGTCCAGTATGACAGCGCCACCGACACGGAGGCGCTCGACGCGTTCCAGTTGCTGTGCCGGACCGAAGGCATTATCCCCGCGTTGGAGCCAAGCCACGCGATCGCCACGGTGACGAAGAAGGCGCGCGAGATGCGGCAGGACCAGATCATCCTGGCGAACCTGTGTGGCCGCGGCGACAAGGACATCTTTACCGTCGCCGAAGCACTCGGGGTGGCGATATGACTTCGCTTCTGCTCCCCTCCCGCTTGCGGGAGGGGTCGGGGGAGGGCCTGTTCGCTCCCCGGACATTCGATACGTGGCTATGTCAGCCCCTCCCCCAACCCCTCCCGCAAGCGGGAGGGGAGCTGTGAGCCGCCTCGCCAGCACCTTCGCGCGCACCGCCGCCGCCGGTCGCGCTGCGCTCGTTGCGTTCGTCACCGCGGGTGATCCGACCACCGAGGCTACCGGCCCGATTCTTGACGCGCTCGTCGCGGGCGGGGCGGATGCGATCGAGCTCGGCATGCCGTTCACCGATCCGATGGCCGACGGCCCCGCGATCCAGGCCGCAAACATCCGCAGCCTTGCGCAAGGGACGCGCACCGCGGACATCCTTGCGACCGCCACCGCCTTCCGCGCGCGGCATCCGGACGTGCCGCTGGTCCTGATGGGCTATGGCAACCCGATGCTCCGGCGTGGCGCCGACTGGTTCGCGCAGGCGGCTGCCAACGCTGGTGTTGACGGCGTGATCTGCGTCGACGTGCCGCCCGAGGAAGACGATGCGCTCGGCCCTCAGTTGCGTGCCGCCGGGATCGACCTGATCCGCCTCGCCACCCCCACCACCGATGCTGCCCGCCTGCCGACCGTGCTCGATGGCGCGAGCGGGTTCCTCTATTACGTCTCGGTCGCGGGCATCACTGGGCTCCAGCAGGCGCAGCAATCCTCGATCGAGGATGCCGTCGCTCGCCTCAAGGCACAGACCGACATCCCGATTGCGGTCGGCTTCGGCATCCGCACGCCTGAGCAGGCCGCCAATGTCGCACGCGTTGCGGACGGCGTCGTCGTCGGCTCGGCGATCGTCGAGCTGGTCGCGCAGCACGGTGCAGCTGCCGCCGAACCGGTCCGCGCCTATATCAAGTCTCTCGCCGACGCCGTCGCGAGCGCACGAAAGGTCCCCGCATGAGCTGGCTCAACAGCGTCCGCAACGTCCTGCCCTTCGTCGCGAAGCGCGAGACGCCCGAGAATCTCTGGCACAAGTGCAAGGGCTGCGGGCAGATGGTCTTCACCAAAGAGCTCGAGGACAACCTGTATGTCTGCCCCAAATGCGATCACCACGACCGCATCGGGCCGAAGATCCGCTTCGCGCAGCTGTTCGACGAGGGTAGCTGTTCGGAACTGCCGGCGCCGAAGGTCCCCGAGGATCCGCTCAAGTTCCGTGACCAGAAGCGGTATACTGATCGCCTCAAGGCGGCACGGACCGACAACAGCGAGCAGGACGCGCTGATCAACGCACGCGGCGCGATCGACGGCCACCGCGTCGTCGTCGGCGTGCAGGATTTCGGCTTCATGGGCGGCTCGATGGGCTTGGCCGTCGGCGAGGCGTTCGTTCGCGGCGTCGAGGCGGCGATCGAGGACCGGGTTCCCTACGTGATCTTCACCGCGAGCGGTGGCGCGCGCATGCAGGAGGGCATCCTCAGCCTGATGCAGATGCCGCGCAGTACGGTCGCGATCCAGATGCTGCACGATGCCGGGCTGCCGTACATCGTCGTGCTCACCGACCCGACCTCGGGTGGCGTGATGGCGGCGTATGCGATGCTCGGCGACGTCCAGATCGCGGAGCCCAAGGCGACGCTGGCGTTCACTGGTCGCCGCGTGATCGAGAGCACGATCCGCGAGAAGCTGCCCGAGGATTTCCAGACGAGCGAATATTATCTCGAGCACGGGATGATCGACATGGTCGTGCACCGGAAGGACCTGCGCGAGCAGCTCGGTACGGTGATCGGGTATCTCAGCGCGCGCGAGGCCGCGTAACGAACCTACTCCCTCTCCCCTTCGGGGAGAGGGTCGGGGTGAGGGGCAGCCCAGCAGCGCCGCGCCCCGGTATAGCCCCTCACCCCAGCCCTCTCCCCGGAGGGGAGAGGGAGCCTAGAAGAATGCCCGACCACGCCGTTTCTTCCTCGCCCGCAGTTCAGGCGCAGCTCGACCGATTGACCGCATTGTCGCCCGGCGCGGATATTCTCGGCCTCGAGCGCATCACCGCGCTGCTGAGCCGCCTCGGCGACCCGCACCTTTTGCTCCCCCCGGTGTTCCACGTCGCCGGCACCAACGGCAAAGGCTCGACCTGCGCGTTCCTGCGCGCCGCGATCGAGGCTGCCGGGCACAGCGTCCATGTCTATTCCTCGCCGCACCTCGTCCGCTTCAACGAACGCATCCGCGTCGCGGGCAAGCTGATCGACGACGACCTGCTTGCCGCCTTGCTGTCGGAAGTGCTCGACCAAGCCGCCGACCTCCAGGCGAGCTTCTTCGAAGTCACCACCGCCGCCGCGTTCCTTGCCTTCGCGCGCACGCCCGCCGCTGCGACGATCGTCGAAGTCGGGCTCGGCGGCAGGCTCGACGCGACCAACGTCATCCCCACCCCAGTCGTCACCGGCATCGCTGCGCTCGGCATCGATCACCAGTCGTTCCTCGGCGATACGCTGCTGGAGATCGCCGGCGAGAAGGCGGGCATCGCCAAGCCCGGCGTGCCGCTCGTCACGATGGACTATCCCAAGGCCCTCCGCGCTAAGATCGCCGCCGTCGCCGATGCCGTTGGCGCACCGGTGTTCACCCGCGGCACCGCCTGGACCAGTGAAACTGCGCGATCGACCGTCCGCTACGAGGATACCGGCTTTTCGGTCGTTACCAACCGCCCCCGGCTCGTCGGCGCGCACCAGTCTCGCAACCTCGCGCTCGCGATCGCGATGCTTCGTCACCAAGGCGCGCTGCACATTCCCGAAGCCGCGATGCGCGCCGCCGCGGACTGGGCGCACTGGCCCGGGCGCATGCAGCGATTGTCGGATGGCCCGCTGCTCGCGCGATTGCCCGAGGGCAGCGAATTGTGGCTCGACGGCGCACATAACCCCAACGCCGCGCAACCGGTCGCGCGTGCGCTGAGGACGCTCGCCAAGGGCCGCCCGGTGACGCTGGTCCTCGGCATGCTCGCGAACAAGGACGCGGACGCCGTGATCCGCATCCTATCGCCATCGGTCGGCCACGTCATCGCCATCCCCGTCCCCGGCCACGCCCATCACGCGCCCGAGGAACTTGCGACGCTCGCCCGATCGTTCGCAAAGACCGCCGGAACAGCCGCCACGCCCAGTGAGGCGCTAGGCTCGATCGCCGCACAAACCGACCAGCCGCAACTCGTGCTGATCGCCGGCTCGCTCTACCTTGCCGGTGAAGTGCTCGCCGCAAACGACCAACCGCCGGACTAAGTTCTTATTGCTATTGACTATCAATAACCAACGGGCGACTTTGTGGGCACCACCACGGAGTCGCGTGAATGACCGATACCCGCCCCAATTCGACGACCAACTCGACGGCCGCCTCGACACAGACCATCGCCAGCGCGACCTCGCTGCTGCCCCATGCGCTACCGCCTTGTGAAAACGCGCGAATCGCCTTGTTCGCGATGCGGCGGATGGGCGCACACGGCCTCGCCGACGCCCGCGCATCGCACACGATGTTCACTGCGTTCGGGCAAGGCTTCCGTCGCCCGCTGGTCCTGCTGAGGGCACTGATGGCTGACCTTGCCGGTACTTCGGCGGGCACGATCGCGATCGCCCCGTGCTGCTGCGCGCGGATGACCCCGGCGGAATCGGCGATGCTGTCGGTGCTCGCGCGCGTCGAAACTGCGCCCGAGATCGCACGCTATCTTATGGCCGACTTGCTCGGCGTCCGTCGCATCGACGGCGTCCTCGCCAGCGCTGCCGCGGTCGCAGCGGCGTTTGCCGACGAGGGACGCCCGATCACGGTGTAGCGATGGGCTAGACCGGATCACCGGCGCGGGCGTCGCCTTCACCCTCGACGCCCGCGCTGCCGATCGAACGGTCGATCATCCCCGACCGACTCATCCACCAGAACAGGACGATGCCCGGCAGCGCGAGGGCGGTCGTCAGTAGATAGAAATCGACATAGCCGAATGCCTCGATCAAGGCACCGGCAGTGGTGCCGGTGACGATCCGTCCGACGATACTTGCCGCCGCCGAGATCAGCGCGAACTGCGCCGCGGTGAAGCGCAGATCGCACAGCGCCGAAAAGTACGCGATCACGACGACGCCGCCAAAACCGCTCGACGCGTTCTCGAAGCCGATCGCTGCCGCCATGCCGAAGTTCGAGTGCCCAGCCGCCGCCAGCGCCGCGAACGACAGGTTCGAGACGCCCATCAGCACCAGCGACAGCAGCACCGATCGCTTCATACCCATCCGCGCGTACAGGATGCCACCGATGAAGATGCCCACCAGATAGGCGATGAAGCCGATCCCGACATCGTAGAACGCGATCTCGTCGCCGGTGAAACCGAGGTCGTCGAACAGCAGCCGCAGCGTCAGATTGGCGAGCGTGTCGCCGACCTTGAAAATCAGGATGAAGGCGAGGACGATGAACGCCCCTTCGCGCGAGAAGAACTGGACGAACGGCCCCCATATCGCGCGAAAGCCCTCCGCGAGACCGCGGCGTTCGATCGGCGGACGGCGGCGTTCGGGCTCGCCCAGCACCAAACCCGCCAAGACCGCGGGCAATGCAAAGACGACGCACGCCAGATAGGCCGCGTTCCACCCGGCGCGCTCGGCAACGACCAGTGCCAACGCCCCCGAACCCGCCGAGCCGATCCGCCAGCCATATTGGCTCATTCCCGACCCGACGCCCAGTTGGCGAGGTTCGAGCGTCTCGATCCGGAATGCGTCGATCACGACGTCGAAGGTTGCCCCAGCCGCGCCGACCAGGATCGCCGCGGTTGCTGTCGCTGCAATGCTCGCGGCAGGATCGACCAAGGCAAGATTGATCACCGCCGCGACGACAAGCGCGGCGGTCACGATCAACCACGAAACGCGTTGGCCCAGTCTCCCGATGATCGGCAGCCGGACGCCATCGACCACCCACGCCCACAGGAACTTCAGATTGTAGACAAGGAAGGCGAGGCTGAACGCCGTCACCGTCTTCTTGTCGATACCACTAGCCGCGAGCCGCGTCGTCAGCGTCGCGCCGATCATCGCATACGGAAAGCCCGAGGATATGCCGAGCGCCAATGCTCCCAGCGGCGCCTTCTCCGCATACGGCCGGAAGCCGTCGCTCCAGCGCTTGCCTACGGTTCCGTTCATCGCACTTACGCTCCCCACTCGCTCGCGCGGACCCTAACGGGAAATCGCGGATGCGCTACCCGTCAGGCGATGGAGCGTGGGGAAACGTCACGCCGTCCGCGGAAACAACGTGAAGCCAGACGGCACGCGCGTCGGCTTACCACCGCCAAGCATAGCCTCGATCGCCTCGATCGCCGCGATCAGGTCGCGCGGCATGTACGGCTTGGCCATGCAGCCGGCGGCGAGCGTGGTCGCTTCGACCGGGCAGCTTCCCGTCACGAACATCACCGGCACGCCACGGGCCTGTGCCGCGCGTGCGACATCGATGCCCGAACCGTCCGCGAGGTTCACGTCGACCAGCACCAGATCGATCACCGTGTCGCTCGCCAGGATCGGCAAGGCCTCAGCGACCCGGTCGATCGTCGCGACGATCGTGAACTTCGCATCGGTCAGGAAATATTCGGTGTCGAACGCGACCAGCGGTTCGTCTTCGACCACCAAAAGCCGGACAATCTGCCGCTTCTTCTTCCCGAACAACATTGCCGACAGGCCCCCGGACGCGAACGAGAGGTCGTTACGCTCGCGAGTTCTAACGCACCGCCGCACGAACGGTCGCAAATATTTTCGCGCTGGACGCCGATCCATAGTATCAGCCGCGCCATGACGACTTCAAAAGACGATAACCCGACTGCCAGCCCGTCGAACGACGCGCCCGCAACCTCCCCCGAAACGCCGGCCGCACCGATCAAGGGCGACCGTATCGCCAAGCTGCTCGCGCGCGCCGGGATCGCCTCGCGCCGCGATATCGAGCGGATGATCGCCGAAGGCCGCGTCGCGCTCAACGGCAGCATTCTCGACACGCCTGCGACCATCCTGCGCAACCTCAACGGCGTGACGGTCGATGGCGACCCGGTCGAGGCACCCAGTTCGGCGCGGCTGTTCCTGTATCACAAGCCGACCGGGCTGCTCGTCACCGAGCGCGATCCGGCCGGACGCACGACGATCTACGACCGCCTGCCCCGCGAATTGCCGCGGCTGGTGCCGGTCGGTCGCCTCGATCTCAACACCGAGGGGCTGTTGCTGATGACCACCGATGGTGGGCTCAAGCGCCAGCTCGAACTGCCCGCGACCGGCGTAGAGCGTGCCTATCGCGCGCGCGCTTACGGCAACATCACGCAGCCGCAGCTCGAGGAACTGATCGAGGGTATCGAGATCGAAGGCGTGCGCTACGGCTCGATCAACGCGAATATCGAGCGTCGCACTGGCGCGAACGTCTGGATCGAGATGATCCTGACCGAGGGCAAGAACCGTGAAGTCCGCCGCGTGCTGGAACATCTCGGGTTGCAGGTCTCGCGGCTGATCCGGACACGTTACGGTCCGTTCGTACTGGGCGACCTGCCGCCGGGGCAGATCGGCGAGGTGCTGCAGCATGACGTCGTCGCGTTCCAGAAGGAACTGGCGAAGGGTCGACCCGAGGGTCCGGGTGCACGGGCGAACATCGGTATCAGTGCGAGCGCCGGTGCCGGGGCAGGAATCGGCGCGCGGTCTAGCCAGCGTGGCAGCAACGCGCCGCGGCCTGCTCCGGCGGCACGGCCGGCGCCGGGTGCGCGTCCGGTTTCGGGTGCGCGGCCTGCTGTTGGTGCGCGTACGCCGGTTCGCAGTCCGTATGCGGCACCTGCAAGCTCTGGCTTTTCTAGTGGCGCGGTACCGACCGATCGGCCTTCGCGACCGGCACGTCCGGAGCGGATCCGTCCGACCGCGGCGATGCAACGCGGCGACGTCAATGATCCCTGGGCGCGGCCGGACGCGCGGAATGCCGCTCGGCCGACGGGAACGCATCACGCCCGGCCGACGAGTGGCGAGATGTCCAAGCCCTATGTGCGCCAAGAGCGTGCGGATCGCGGCGAGGAACTGAGCACGAGCCCCAAGATCAAGCATTTCCGCGCCGCCAAGCCACCGCGGGAGCGCGCTGCGCCGTCGCGCGTCGGCGCGGGCGCTACCGTGCAGCGTCAGGAGCAACCGCGGGGCTTCCGTCCGCAAGCCGACGATTCGCGGGGACGTAGCTCGCTCGACAAACGCGCGGCGCGGAGTGCCAGCGGGCGTCCGGGTGCCGAGCCACGGCCCGTGCGATCGGAGGGTCCGGCGCGGCCTGAACGAGGCAGTCGTCCCGCAGCGCCTGGCAAGGGTCCGTCGGGAGGGCGCGGTCATCCGCCCCGTGCACCACGTGGAGGGAAGCGCTGATGCGGATCATCGCAGGACTGTACCGCGGCCGTCAGATCGCCGCGCCCAAGGGTGACACCACCCGTCCCACCGCCGACCGGATGCGCGAGACGTTGTTCTCGATGCTGACGAGCCGCGTCGGGAGCTTCGAAGGGTTGGCGGTCGCCGATCTGTTCGCAGGCTCGGGCGCGCTCGGCATCGAGGCACTCTCACGCGGCGCGGCGACGTGCATGTTCGTCGAATCGGACAAGCTGGCGGTCGACGCGCTGAAGGCGAACCTCGCCAAGCTGGAAATCCGCGGTGATGTCCGCGCGACGTCGGTGATGGCGCTCGGGCCCGCACCGGCGCCGCTCGACGTGATCCTGATGGATCCGCCCTACAACACCGGGGCCGGACTGGTCGCGCTCGACAAGCTGTCGCGGCTGGGTTGGGTCGGGTCGGCGACTTGGATCAGCCTGGAGACGGCGAAGGCCGAAGTCGTCGAACTGCCCGGCTTCGAGGTCGACGCCACGCGCGTGCACGGTAAGGCGCGGCTGACGCTCTTGCGGCCAGTGTCGGCGTAAAGGCATGCTCTCCCGCAGAGGCGGGAGAGCATTCTATTTGTCGGTCGTGCGGCCGAGGATCAGCAGCCCGCCAAGGCTCAGCACCCCGGCCGCCATCAGATACCCGCCGACCAGCCACAACCCATGCGGGGCCAGTGCCTCCGCGACGATCGGCGCAAGCGCACCGCCAAGCACGCCGCCAAGGTTGAACGTCATCGACACGCCGGTGTAGCGCACCCCCGCCGGAAACAGGCTCGGCAGCCAGCCACCGAGCGGGCCGTAGGCGAACCCCATCACGAACAGCGCGCCCGACAGCCACAGCCACACCGTGAACAGCGATCCCGAGCCCAGCATCGGCCCCATCAGCGCGCCGACGCCGATGCACCCGGCAAATCCGATCGCGAGCATCCGTGCCGCGGAATGACGGTCCGCTAGAACGCTGGCCACGATAACGCCGCCTGCCAGGAACCAGATCGCGACGAGTTCGACACCGAGGAACGCCTCGCGCGAATAGCCGAGCGTCTTGGTGCCGTAGCCAAGCGCGAACGCGGTCGCGAGGTAGAACAGCGCGAAGCATGCGATGACGCCGAACGTGCCAGCCAGCGTCGCGCGGAGGTGCTGCGTGAGAAGCGTTGCGATCGGTACCTTGGGGAGTGCCTCGGTAGCCTCCGCTTCCAGGAAGGCGGAAGTCTCGGTCAGCTTCAGCCGCACCCACAGGCCAAGTCCGACGAGAATCGCGCTAAGCAGGAACGGGATGCGCCAGCCCCAGGCGATGAACTGCGCTTCGTCGAGCACTAGCCCGATGACCAGGAACAGTCCGTTGGCGGCGAGGAAGCCAACCGGGGCACCAAGCGGCGGGAACATCCCCCAGGTGTTCTTGCGGTGCGGCGGCGCATTCTCGACCGCGAGCAACGCCGCCCCGCCCCATTCGCCGCCAAGCCCGAGCCCCTGCCCCAGCCGCATCAGGCACAACAGCGCGGGGGCGATCCAGCCCACCTGCGCGTAAGTCGGCAGGAACGCGATGCCGACGGTCGATCCGCCCATCAGCAACAGCGACGCGACTAAGGTGGACTTGCGCCCGATGCGATCACCGAAGTGCCCGAACACGATCGCTCCGACAGGGCGGGCGACGAAGGCGAGGCCGAACGTCGCATAGCTCAACAGCAACTGCGCCGACGCGGACTGGCCCGAAAAGAACAGCGGCCCGAACACCAGTGCCGCGGCGGTCGCGTAGATATAGAAATCGTAGAACTCGACCGCGGTGCCGACCAGGCTGGCGGCGAGGATGCGGCGGTGGGAGGCAAGCGTCGTCATGGACACGGTCTCGCCGGGGAGGCGGTTCCGGTCAACCGATTGCGGCTTGCAATCCTCCCCCGCCAGGGGGAGGTGGCGCGTAGCGACGGAGGGGGAGGACACGCAACCGAGGTTACCCTTTCCTCCCCCTCCGTCTGGCAAGCGCCAGCCACCTCCCCCTTGCCGGGGAGGATCAGACTGGGAGGACTATGCGTGCGACGAGGCCGGGGGCGTTGTCGGCGAGTTCGAAATGGCCGTCGTGCAGGCGCGCGACGGCTTCGATCAGGGCCATGCCGAGGCCAGCACCGGGCGTCGATCGGGCGCTGTCGAGGCGGCCGAAGCGCTTCAGCGCCTGGGCGCGGTCGGAGGCGGCGATGCCGGGGCCGCGGTCCTCGACTTGGATCGCCACGCCATCGGTGCGGTGGACGATCCTCAGCGTCACCTCGCCACCGCCGGCGCCGTGGCGGAGCGCGTTGTCGATGAGGTTGGTGATTGCCTGGCTGATGAGTTCACGGTGCAGCTTCATCGGCGGAGGGCGGTCGTCGATCGCGATCGTGAAAACGAGGCCGGCATCCTCCGCGACGGGCGCGTAGAGTTCGCCGATCTCCTCCAGCAGGTTCGCCGGCGAGACCTCGATGAAGCGGTCGCGCGAGACCGAGCCCGAGCGGCTGATCTCGATCACCATCGTCAGCATCCGCATCACCAGGTCGGTTTCGACCAAGAGGCCGCCCAGCGCCGCTTCCCGAGCGTCGGGATCGGCGATCAGCACCGCCTGCTCGGTCTTGGTCCGCAGCCGCGCAAGCGGGGAGCGGAGGTCGTGCGCTAGGCTGTCGGTGACGATCCGCAGTTCGGCCATCACGCCTTCGAGCTTGCCCAGCATGACGTTGAGGCGGGCGGCAAGGCGGTCGAACGCGTCACCCCCGCCCGCGATCATGTCGACGCGGCGAGACAGGTCGCCTTCGCCGGCCGCCTCGATCGCCTTCGCGATGCCGTCGAGCCGGCGGCTGACGTAGCGCGTCAGGACGAGCCCGCCGACCACGCCCAGCGCGAGCGACAGGAACACGGCAACCGCGAGCGCGCGTTCGATTGCGCGTTCCTCCGCGGCGATCAGGTCGAGATTGCGGCCGGTCAGTAGCCAGTAGCTGCCGAGTGGATGGAGCGCGTACCCAGTCTCGCGCGCCGACCACAGTTCGTCGGCACCAAGTCGCGCAATCCGGAACTGCGTGATGCGAAGCGGGACGGCGAGGCGTTCCGGGGCGATGCCGACAACTGCCCTGCCCTTCGGGTCGACCACCGCAAGCACGAGCGAGACGTCGCCGGGGACGACCGCGCTGTCGATCGCCTGGCGGATCGCGGGGAGGCCCCCGTTACGCCAGACCGCGCGCAAGGCTTCCGATTGTTCGGTGGTCTCGCGCCGGATCGCGTCGATCGCATCCGCGCTGGTGGTCTTCCAGACGAAGCCGACCAGCGCGAGGTTGGAGATCAGCGCCAGGGCGATCGAGAGCAGCGCGATTCGGGCTGTTACCGAAAGGCGAATCACCCTTCTACGGCGAGCCGGTAGCCTGCGCCGCGGACCGTGTGGAGGATCGGCGTCGAGAAGCCTTCCTCGAGCTTGCGGCGGAGGCGACCGATGTGCACGTCGACGACGTTCGAGCCCGGGTCGAAATGGTAGTTCCAGATCTTCTCGAGCATCATCGTGCGGGTCACGACCTGGCCGGCGTGACGGGCAAGGAACTCGAGCAAATTGAATTCGCGCGCGCCGAGCGGAATCGAGCGACCAGCGCGCGAGACGGCACGGGCGAGCAGGTCGATTTCAAGGTCACCGACGGACAGCTTCGTCTTTTGCGGCTCTGTCGCGGCACGATCGGAGCGGCGTAGCATGGCCTCGATCCGTGCGGAGAGCTCGGCGAACGAGAAGGGCTTGCACAGATAATCGTCGGCGCCGGCCTTGAGGCCATCGACGCGGTCGTCGACGGCGGCGAGCGCGGACAGGATCAGAACCGGCGTGGCGATGCCAGCCGCGCGAATCGCGCTGACCATCGACAGGCCATCCAGGCCCGGCAACATGCGGTCCGCGATAATGAGGTCGAAGATGCCTTCGCTGGCGAGGAACAGGCCGTCGCGGCCGTCTGCACAGGCTTCGATTGCATGGCCGGCCTCAGCCAAGCCCTTGGCAAGATAGGCGGATGTTGAGGCGTCGTCCTCGACGATCAGGATCTTGCGGCTCAACGCGGTATCACCTTCCCTGCCACCGATTTCGGTCACCATCTCCTGCCCTTATAAACGGAAAGGCCGGCGGAAAGAACCCTTCCCGCCGGCCCCCACGGTACCCCCGGGAGTGACGGGCACCGATCTCTGGAAACTCATGCGGCCGTTGCTGGCCACGTGTTCGTTCTAGGATCGGGCGGGGGTCAGGGCGATGACCGAGGGGTGACAATTTCGTCATGTTGATGTTGTTCAATAAGGCACTTCAAGACGCGGGCACCCGATGCCCCCCCGTCATCCCGGCGGACGCCGGGACCCATGGTTGCGGAGGGGGTAGTGGGCGCGCGCCATCACAGGGTCCGCCGTATCCGTGGGTCCCGGCGTTCGCCGGGATGACGGATGAGGGTGCGGCCGATCCATGCGCGATCCGCCGCACCCGGCGTCATGTCCCCCGGGGCGCGCCCTTACTTAGCGTCTAGAATCGCAGCGATCGCCGAGCCGACGTGCGCGATGTCGGCCATGCCGTCGACCCGGTTGACCAGGCCTCGGGCGTCATAGATCGGCAGGATCGGTGCCGTCTTCGCGCGGTATTCGGCCATGCGGTTGTGGACCGTCTCAGCGTTGTCGTCGGGACGGCGCTTGAACTCCGTCGAGCCGCAGACGTCGCAGACGCCGGCAACGACCGGCTTCTTGTAGCGATCGTGATAGCCCGTACCGCACTTCGCGCACGTGTAGCGGCCGACGACGCGGTCGATCAGCGCGGCTTCGTCGACGCCCAGTTCGATGACGTAGTCGAGCGTACGACCACGATCGGCGAGCAGACCGTCGAGCGCTTCGGCCTGCGCGGCGGTGCGCGGATAGCCGTCGAAGATGACGCCGTTGGCCGTGTCCGGCTGGTCGAGACGCTCGCCGATGATGCCCGAAACGATCTCGTCAGACACGAGACCGCCGGACTCCATCACGGATTTCGCCTGGAGGCCGACCGGCGTTCCGGCGGCAACCGCTGCGCGCAGCATGTCGCCGGTCGAAAGCTGGACCATGCCGCGCTCGTTGACGAGCGTGGCGGCTTGCGTGCCCTTGCCCGCGCCGGGCGGTCCAAGAAGGATGATATTCACGAAACGCACTCCCCTCGTTCGTGCAGGATTTTTACCGCGTTAGACCCGCGGCTTAACGAAGTCGATTGCCCTTGAGCTTCGCCTTCTTGATCAGGTCGCCATACTGGTGCGCCAGCAAATGCGACTGGATCTGGGTCACCGTGTCCATAGTCACGTTGACGACGATCAGCAGGCTGGTGCCACCAAGGTAGAACGGGATCTGCAACGCGGTCACCAGATACTCGGGCAACAGGCAGATGATCGTCAGATACGCCGCACCGATCACGGTGATGCGCGTCAGCACGTAATCGAAGTAATTCTCGGTGTTCTTGCCCGGACGGATGCCGGGGATGAACCCGCCGTTGCGCTTCAGGTTGTCGGCGGTTTCCTCGGGGTTGAAGACGACCGCGGTGTAGAAGAACGAGAAGAAGATAATGCCGGCGCCGTACAGCAGCATGTACACGGGCGAGCCGTGCTGCAGATACTGGTTCAGCGTGATGATGAAATCACCCCACTTCGACTCACCCGCGACGCGCTGACCGGCGAACTGCGAAATCGTCAGCGGCATCAGCAGCAGCGACGACGCGAAGATCGGCGGGATGACGCCGGCGGTGTTGATCTTGAGCGGCAGATGGCTGCGATCGGCCTGCATGCCGCGCTGCGTCTGGCGCTTGGGATACTGGATCAGGATGCGGCGCTGCGCGCGCTCCATGAAGCAGATGAAGAGGATCAGCACGACCACTGCGACGACGATGCCGATCAGCTTGATCGGATCGAGCGAACCCGAGCGACCGCCTTCGAGCAGGTTGACGAGCGTGACAGGCAGATGCGCGACGATGCCGGCCATGATGATCAGCGAGACACCGTTGCCGATGCCGCGGCTCGTGATCTGCTCGCCGAGCCACATCAGGAACATCGTACCGCCGATCAGCGAGATGACCGCGGCGACACGGAACATCATGCCGGGCTCGATGACCGCCTGGATGCCCTGTGCGGCGCCGAGCGTCTCAAGGCCGACGGCGATGAAATAGCCCTGCACCGCGGTCAGGCCGACGGTGCCGTAGCGCGTGTACTGGTTGAGGCGCTTGCGACCCGATTCACCGTCCTTCTTGATAGCGGCGAGCGTCGGCGACAGCGAGGTCGCGAGCTGCACCACGATCGAGGCGGTGATGTAGGGCATCACGCCGAGCGCGATCAGCGACATGCGGCTGAGCGAGCCACCCGAGAAGGTGTTGAAGAAATCGAGCACGCCGCCCTGCGTCTGCTGCGAAAGCAGGCCGAGCGCGGTCGGGTCGACACCCGGCAGCGGGACATAGCTGAGCAGGCGGAAAATGATCAGCGCACCGATCGTGAACCACAACCGCTTCTTGAGGTCGGTCGCCTTCGCGAATTTCGAAAGGCTGATGCTTTGCGCCATCTGGTCGGCTGCGGATGCCATGCGTGTGATCGTCCTGGAAACAAAGAAGGCGGGATGCGTTGTGACCGCCCCCGCCGCTCATATAGGCGCACGGGCGCGCTTGTCTAATGGCTAAGGCTACTTCCGGTCGCCCCATGCCCCGTTCGTCCTGAGCGAAGTCGAAGGACATCGCCCCAAGTGACGTACCCTTCGACTTCGCTCAGGGCGAACGGAGGAAGGGAAATCGCTGAACGGCGGCAGGTCAGAAGTGGGCGACGGGAAGACGCCAAGTCAGGTAAATAAAAAGGGGGCGGGCGCATAAGCACCCGCCCCCTTCAGTCCGGCTTAAGCCTTGAACGACGCCTTGTGCGCCGCACGCTCCTTGTACTTCACGCCCTTCTTGGCGGCAGCCTTTTCGGCTGCGGGGACGAAGTGGATCACCTCGACCTTGCCGCCGATCTTCTCGACCGCTTCGATCGCGCCCTTCGACGCGCCGTCGACGGTGAACGAGAGGACCGTGGTCAGCTCGCCCTTGGCGAGGAGGCGGACGCCGTCCTTGCCGCCGCGTGCCAGGCCAGCGACCTTCAGCGCATCATGGTCGAGCGTGGCGTTGGCCTCGATCTTGCCGGCGTCGACCGCGAGCTGGATCGCGCCGAGGTTGACCTCTGCGAAGTCCTTGCGGAAGATGTTGTTGAAGCCGCGCTTAGGCAGACGCATGTGCAGTGGCATCTGGCCGCCTTCGAAGCCGGCGATGGAGACGCCCTCGCGGCTCTTCTGGCCCTTCTGGCCGCGGCCTGCGGTCTTGCCCTTGCCCGAGCCGATGCCGCGTCCGACGCGCATCTTGGACTTACGGGCACCTTCGTTATCGCGGAGTTCGTTGAGCTTCATGATAATGCACTCGCTTTCGCTTGTTACGCGCTGGTTGGATAGAATCTGTAATAAGAAAGGGGGCCGTTAGCCCCCTTCCCCGTATTTGTCACTAGGTAGCGTGAAGGCTCAGCCTTCGACGGATACCATGTGCTGCACCTTGCGGATCATGCCGCGGACCTCTGGGCTGTCTTCCAGCTCGCGGGTCTTGTGCATCTTGTTGAGACCGAGACCGATCAGCGTTGCGCGCTGATCCTTCTCGCGGCGGATCGGCGAACCGGTCTGCGTGATCTTGATGGTTGCCATGATCGCTTACTCCGTGATCGCAGCTGCATCGGCCTCGGCGGTCTTCGAACCACCATGGCCGAGCAGGTCGGCGATCTTCTTGCCGCGACGCTGTGCGACGGCCTTGGGCGAGGTCTGCTCACCAAGGGCCTCGAACGTGGCGCGGATCATGTTGTAGGGGTTCGACGTGCCGACCGACTTGGTCACAACGTCCGCAACGCCCAGCGATTCGAAGACTGCGCGCATCGGGCCACCGGCGATGATGCCCGTACCCTGGGGCGCCGACCGCAGCGTGACCTTGCCGGCACCGAAGTGACCGTTGCCGTCATGATGCAGCGTGCGACCGTCCTTCAACGGAACGCGAACCATCTTCTTCTTGGCAGCAGCCGTCGCCTTCGAGATGGCTTCCGGCACTTCGCGTGCCTTGCCATGACCGAAGCCTGCACGACCCTTGCCGTCGCCGACGACGACGAGTGCTGCGAAGCCGAAGCGCTTACCGCCCTTGACCGTCTTCGAGACGCGGTTGATGTGGACCAGCTTCTCGATCAGCTCTTCGCCGCCATCGTCCGCACCGGGACGACCGCCACGATTGTCGCGACCGCGACCGCCGTCGCGACCACCGCGGTTGCCGCCTGGGCCACCGCTGCGGTTGCCACCGGGGCCACCACGACCACCGCCGCCGCCGCCACCGGGACCGCCGCGACCGCGACCGCCACCGTTGTTGCCCTGGTAGCCAGTGCTCTGCGGAACGTTCTGAGCCGTGACGTCCTGTGCGGTCGTCTCGGGAGCGATTACTGCCGGCGTGTTGTTTTCGTCAGCCATGTCTTAGAACTCCAATCCGGCTTCGCGCGCGGCATCGGCAAGAGCCTTCACGCGACCGTGGTAGAGGAAGCCGCCGCGATCGAACACGACCTGGGTCACGCCCGCTGCCTTGGCAGCCTCGGCGACGCGCTTGCCGACCGAAGTCGCCGCGTCGATGTTGGCGCCGGACGTGCCGCGCACGTCCTTCTCCAGCGTCGAGGCCGATGCGACCGTCGTGCCGGCGGCATCGTCGATCACCTGGGCATAGATGTGCTTGCCCGAGCGATGCACCGACAACCGCGGACGGGTGCCTGCACGTGCGCGGAGCGCGGTACGGTTGCGGCGACGCCGCTTGGCGAAAAGAGAAAGTCCCTTGGTCATTACTTCTTCTTCCCTTCCTTGCGGAAGATGAACTCGCCGTCGTACTTGATACCCTTGCCCTTGTAAGGCTCGGGCTTGCGCCACTGACGAATTTCCGCGGCCAGCTGACCGACCATCTGCTTGTCCGAACCCGAGATCTCGATCGTCGTGTTGTCGGGGGTCTTGACTTCGATCCCCTCCGGCACGTCGATGTTGACGTCGTGGCTGTAGCCGAGCTGCAGCTTGAGGTTGCGACCCTGCGCTGCGGCACGATAGCCGACGCCGGTGATCAGCAGCTTCTTGGTGAAGCCTTCCGACACGCCGGTGACCAGGTTCTGCACCATGGTCCGCTGCATGCCCCAGAACGCGCGCGCGCGCTTGGTGTCGTTGGCCGGCTGCACCGAAATGCCGCCGTCTTCGATCGTGTAGCTGATCTCGTCGCGAAGCGGCATCTTGAGGGTACCCTTGGGGCCCTTCATCGTCAGCTGCTTGTTCTCGATGGTCGGCGTGATGCCCGCCGGTACGGTGACCGGCTTCTTACCAATGCGGCTCATCAGAACACCTCCGCGAGGACTTCGCCGCCGACGTTCTGCTCACGCGCTTCGGAATCCGACAGCACGCCGCGGGGCGTCGAGACGATGGTGATGCCGAGGCCGTTACGGACGCGCGGGAGTTCCTGCGAGCCGGAATAGACGCGACGGCCGGGCTTCGAGACGCGCGCGACATGCTTGATCGCAGGCTGGCCCTCGAAATACTTCAGCTCGATGCGAAGGCCGGCCGCGGGGCCCATCTGCTCTTCGCTGTAGCCACGGATATAGCCCTCGCGCTGCAGAACGTCGAGCACGCGGACGCGCAGCTTCGACGCCGGCGTGAGGACAGAGTCCTTCTTCGCGCGCTGGCCATTACGGATACGGGTGAGCAAATCACCCAGGGGATCGGTCACTGCCATGATTTAGTCCTTACCAGCTCGACTTCGTGACGCCGGGGATGAGGCCCTTGTTGGCCAGATCGCGCAGCTGAATACGGCAGAGCCGGAACTTGCGGTAATAGGCGCGCGGGCGACCGGTCAGCTCGCACCGGTTACGGATGCGGGTCGGGTTCGCGTTGCGCGGCAGTGCCGCCATCTTGAGGCGAGCGATCAGACGCTCACCATCGTCGAGCGTCTTGTCCGCTGCGATCGCCTTCAGTGCCGCGTACTTCGGGGCATACTGCTTGACCATGCGCTTGCGGCGCTCGTTCTTGTTGACTGAACTCAGTTTCGCCATCGACTTAAGTTCTTTCTTTGCTAGCTCCCCTCCCGCTTGCGGGAGGGGTTGGGGGAGGGAAGGACCAACGCCTATTAGGCGCGAGGCCCCTCCCCTGACCCCTCCCGCAAGCGGAAGGGGGACTTAGATTAAGCTGCCTTCTTCTCGTCGGCAGCGTCGTCTTCGATCGGGAACGGGAAACCGAACAGACGCAAAAGCTCGCGAGCCTCGTCGTCGGTCTTTGCGGTCGTCGTTACGATCACATCCATGCCGCGGACCTTGTCGACCCGGTCATAGCTGATTTCTGGGAACACGATCTGCTCCTTGATACCGCAGGCATAGTTGCCACGGCCATCGAAGCTCTTCGGGTTGAGGCCGCGGAAATCGCGGACGCGGGGAAGAGCGATCGTGATGAAACGGTCAAGAAACTCGTACATGCGCTCGCGGCGAAGGGTGACCTTCACGCCGATCGGCATGCCCTCACGCAGCTTGAACTGCGCGATCGACTTCTTGGCCTTCGTCACGACAGGCTTCTGGCCGGCGATCAGCTCCATTTCGGAAGCGGCCTGGTCGACCTTCTTCTTGTCCTGCGTGGCTTCGCCGACGCCCATGTTCAGCACGATCTTGTCGAGCCGCGGGATCTCCATGACGTTCTTGTAACCGAACTTCTCGGTCATCGCCTTGATGATCGTCTCGTCGTACAGCTTGCGCATGCGCGCAACATAGACGGCCTCGGTGCCGGCCTGCTCGCCAGTGTTCTGATCAACCATTGATCTTCTCCCCGGTCTTGACGGCGACGCGGACCTTCTTGCCGTCCTGCTCCTCGAAGCGGACGCGGGTCGGCTTGCCGTCGGCGGTCACGTGCGCGACCTTCGAAACGTGCATCGGTGCTTCCTTGCGGATCAGGCCACCCTGCGGGTCACCCTGAGTCGGCTTGGTGTGGCGCACGGCGATGTTGACGCCCGATACGACGACCTTGTCGGTCTTCGGCATGGAGACGGTGACTTCACCGGTCTTGCCCTTGTCCTTGCCGGACAGGACGATGACCTTGTCACCCTTCTTGATACGCTGCGACGCCATTACAGCACCTCCGGCGCGAGGCTGATGATCTTCATGTGCTTCTTGCCGCGCAGCTCGCGAACGACTGGGCCGAAGATACGAGTGCCGATCGGCTCCTCGTTCTTGTTGACCAGCACCGCGGCATTGCCGTCGAAGCGGATGACCGTACCGTCTGCACGGCGGATATCCTTGGCGGTACGCACGATCACCGCGCGGTGAACGTCGCCCTTCTTCACACGGCCACGTGGCTGCGCTTCCTTGATGCTGACGACGATGATGTCGCCAACGCCTGCAACACGACGCTTGGAACCCCCAAGCACCTTGATGCACTGCACCCGCTTCGCGCCGCTGTTGTCAGCGACGTCGAGATTGGACTGCATCTGGATCATGGATCCGTATCCCTTCTCTGTCTCTGGGGTCGATACCGACCGAACCCCGCCTAAAAAATCACCCCGCCACGGACGAACCGCAGCGGGGAGGAGCGGCCGCTTAGCCGTTCCCGTTTACGAAAACAAGAGCGCAGGGAGTTGCCCCCCTGCCCTCGTGTTTGATTCAGCCCTCGGCCGAAGCCCGCTCCGGCGTCGCGTGGGTGTTGACCCGCTCGATCACCTTCCAGGTCTTCAGCTTGGAGATCGGTGCGGTCTCTTCGATCCGCACGGTCTCGCCCTGCTTGAACTCGTTGCTCTCGTCATGAGCATGATACTTCTTCGAGCGACGGATGATCTTCCCGTAGAGCGGGTGCTTCACCTTACGCTCGACGTTCACGACCACCGTCTTGTCGCCCTTGTCGGACACGACCAGACCGGTCAGCACGCGCTTCGGCATGATACGTTCCTTACTTCGCGGCATCAGCGCTGGTGCGCTGAGCCTGCAGGGTCTTGATGCGAGCGATGTCGCGGCGGACCTCACGAACGCGGCTCGGCTTTTCGAGCTGGTTCGTGGCGGCCTGGAAGCGCAGGTTGAACTGCTCGCGCTTCAGTTCGCCAAGCGACTCCGACAACTGGTCGTCGCTCTTGGTCTTCATGTCGTCGATACGAGCCATGATCTTACTCGCCTCCCAGATGCGAGGTGTCGCCCAGGCGGGCAACGACCTTTACCTTGATCGGCAGCTTCATGGCCGCCCGCTCGAACGCCTCGGCGGCGATCTTGCCGTCGACGCCATCGAGCTCGAACAGGATCCGACCCGGCTTGACGCGAGCGGCCCAGTATTCCGGCGCGCCCTTGCCCTTACCCATGCGGACTTCGGCTGGCTTTCCCGAGACCGGAAGGTCTGGGAAAATGCGGATCCACAAACGCCCCTGGCGCTTCATGTGACGCGTAATCGCGCGGCGGGCCGCCTCGATCTGGCGTGCGGTAATCCGGTCGGGTTCCATCGCCTTGAGGCCGTAGGAGCCGAAATTGAGCGAGAAGCCACTCTTGGCGTCGCCCGAAATCTTGCCCTTGAAGGCCTTCCGGAACTTGGTCTTTTTTGGTTGCAGCATGTCTGTTCCTGCCCCTTAGCGACGATCGTCGCGCTGCGGCCGCACGCCGGAGGTCTGAGCCTCCATCATGATGCGGTCGTACGACGTCGGATCGTTGCCGAGAATCTCGCCCTTGAAGACCCAGACCTTCACGCCGCAAACGCCGTAGGACGTGTGCGCCGTAGCCTCGGCATAATCGATGTTCGCGCGCAGCGTGTGCAACGGAACCCGACCCTCACGATAGCTCTCCGACCGTGCGATCTCGGCGCCGCCAAGACGGCCACCGCAGTTCACCCGGATGCCCTCGGCACCGAGACGCATCGCCGACTGGACCGCACGCTTCATAGCGCGACGGAAGGCGATACGACGCTCGAGCTGATCGGCGATGCCCTGCGCGACGAGGCGCGCATCGACTTCCGGCTTGCGGATCTCGACGATGTTCAGCGACACGGTCGACGACGTCATCTTGCCGATCGTCGAACGCAGCTTCTCGATGTCCGCACCCTTCTTGCCGATGATCACGCCGGGGCGTGCAGCGAAGATGGAGATGCGGGCCAGCTTGGCCGGACGCTCGATGACCACCTTGGAGATCGCGGCCTGCGGCAGCGTCTTCATGATGAATGCGCGGATCTTGAGATCCTCGAGCAGGAGCCGACCATAGTCGGCGCCTTCGGCGTACCAGCGGCTATCCCAGGTACGGTTGATCTGCAGACGCAGACCGATGGGGTTGCTCTTCTGACCCATTATGCTTCTTCCTGCTCGCGCACGACGATGCGCAGACGGCTGAATGGCTTGAGAATGCGGGTCGACTTGCCGCGGCCGCGGGTAGCGAAGCGCTTCATCGTGATCGACTTGCCGACCGAAGCCTCGGCGACGACGAGTGCGTCGACGTCGAGGTTATGGTTGTTCTCGGCGTTGGCGATGGCCGAGGCCAGCACCTTGCGCGCTTCGATCGCCATGCCCTTGGTCGAGAAGGCGAGGATGTTCATCGCATCGCCGACCTTCTTGCCACGGATCAGCGCAGCCACGAGGCCGAGCTTCTGCGCGGAACCACGGATCTGCGTACCGACCGAAAGCGCCTCGTTGTCCGCGACCTTGCGCGGGCTGACTTGCTTAGACATCAGCGCTTGCCCTTCTTGTCGGCGGAGTGGCCGGGGAAGTAGCGCGTGGGCGCGAACTCACCGAGCTTCATGCCGACCATGTCTTCGTTGACCGAGACGGGCACGAACTTGCGGCCGTTATAGACGTTGAACGTGAGACCCACGAACGACGGCAGGATCGTCGAGCGACGTGACCAGGTCTTGATCGGCGAACGCGCGTTGGTATCCTGGGCGGTTTCTGCCTTCTTGAGCAGATGAAGGTCCACGAAAGGGCCCTTCCAGACTGAACGAGCCATGTTAGCCCTTCCTCTTCGTCGAATGACGCGACCGGATGATCATCTTGTCGGTCGACTTGTTATGACGCGTGCGCGCACCCTTCGTCGGCTTGCCCCAAGGCGTAACCGGATGACGGCCACCCGAGGTACGGCCTTCACCACCGCCGTGCGGATGGTCGACCGGGTTCTTGGCGACGCCGCGCGTCAGAGGACGGATACCCATCCAGCGCGAACGGCCTGCCTTGCCCAGGTTCTGGTTCTGGTTGTCGGGGTTCGAGACCGCGCCAACCGTCGCCATGCAATCGCTGCGGATGTAGCGCTGCTCGCCCGAGTTCAGGCGGACCATCACCATGCCCTTGTCGCGACCGACGACCTGCACGTACGTGCCGGCCGAACGGGCGATCTGGCCACCCTTCATCGGCTTCATCTCCACGTTGTGGACGATGGTGCCGACCGGCATCTGACCGAGTTCCATGGCATTGCCTGGCTTCACGTCGGTCTTCTTGGCCGCGAGGACCTTGTCGCCGACGGCCAGACGCTGTGGCGCCAGGATGTAGGCGAGTTCCTCGTCCGGGTACTTGACCAGGGCGATGAACGCGGTGCGGTTGGGATCATACTCGATCCGCTCGACGGTGCCTTCGACGTCCCACTTGCGACGCTTGAAGTCGATGTAGCGGTACTTCTGCTTGTGACCGCCGGCGATGCCGCGCGAGGTCACATGGCCTTTGTTGTTGCGACCGCCGGTCTTGTGCTTACCTTCGGTCAGCGCCTTGACGGGGCGACCCTTCCAGAGCGACGACTTGTCGACCAGGATGAGACCGCGGCGTGCCGGCGATGTCGGATTATAATGCTTGAGTGCCATGGCCTCAGATCCCCGTCGTCACGTCGATGGACTGACCGTCCTTCAACGTCACGATTGCCTTTTTCATGTCGGAGCGCGAGTAGTTCGTGCCCTTCCACTTCTTGGTCTTGCCCTTCTGGACGAGCGTGTTCACGCCGACGACGTTCACGTCGAACAGCGCCTCAACGGCCGCCTTGATCTCGGGCTTCGTGGCATCGTTCGATACCTTGAACACAACCGCGTTGAACTCCGACAGGGTCGTCGTCTTCTCGGTGATGTGCGGGGCGAGGATAACGTCGTAATGACGATTATCGATGCCCGCCTTCTGCTTCTTAGCCATGGAAGCGCGCCTCCAGCTTTTCGACAGCGGCGCGCGTCAGCACCAGCGTGTCATGCTTCAGGATGTCGTAAACGTTCGCGCCGGCTGCCGGCATCACGTTCACTTCGTACAGGTTGCCCGCAGCGAATGCGAAGCTGGTGTCGACCATGTCGCCGTCGATGACGAGCGCACGCTTGCCGAAGCCGAGCTTTGCGAGATCGCCTTGCAGCGTCTTGGTCTTGCCACCCTCGACAGCCAAGCTGTCCATGATGACCAGCGAACCCGCCTTGGCGTGGCTGCTGAGAGCCATCCGCAGGCCGAGCGAACGAACCTTCTTGTTCAGCGACGGGTTGAAGTCACGGACGCGTGCGCCGTGTGCCTTACCACCACCGATGAACACAGGTGCGCGACGATCGCCGTGACGAGCCGTACCGCCGCCCTTCTGGCGACCGAACTTCTTGCCGGTGCGTGCGACGTCTGCGCGCTCACGGGTGCCACGAGCCGTCTCGCGACGCTTCTCGAGCTGCCAGGTGACGACACGGTGCAGGATGTCGGCGCGCGGATCGAGGCCGAAGACCTCGTCGTTGAGCTCGATGTCCGCTGCGTCAGTGCCGGCGAAAGATGAAACCTTGATCTTCACGCTCAGCCCTCCTGGCCGTCGGCTGCAGGTGCGTCGGTCGTTTCGGCCGGCGTGTCTGCTGCGGTGTTGCTGTTTGCCGTCTTGAGACCGGCGGGGAACGGTGCGTCGGCGTGGCGCGCGACCTTCACCGAGTCCTTGACGAAGAGCCAGCCGCCCTTGGAGCCAGGAACCGAACCCTTGACGAACAGGAGACCACGCTCGACGTCCGTCGATACGATCTCGAGGTTCTGCTGGGTGCGATACTTGTCGCCCATGTGGCCGGCCATCTTCTTGTTCTTGAAGACCTTGCCCGGATCCTGGCGCTGACCGGTCGAACCGAGCGAACGGTGCGAGACCGACACGCCGTGGGTTGCCCGCAGACCGCCGAAGCCCCAACGCTTCATGCCGCCCTGGAAGCCCTTACCCTGGGTCTTGCCCTGGATATCGACGATCTGGCCTGCGACGTAGTGGTCGGCCGAGATCTCGGCGCCGACGTCGAGCAGGCCGTCTGCGTTCACACGGAACTCATGGACGACAGCCTTGGGCTCCACTTCGGCCTTGCCGAAATGGCCGCGCTGCGGCTTTGCGACATTCTTCGACTTGGCGACACCTGCACCAAGCTGGACGGCAGTGTAGCCGTCACGATCCATTTCGCGAACGGAAACGACCTGATTGCCTTCGAGTGCCAGAACGGTGACCGGCACGTGCCGACCATCTTCCTGGAACAGGCGGGTCATCCCCATCTTCTTCGCGATCACGCCAGTACGCATGATCTTGTCCCTTCCTAGACAGAGGCCCCGTCGGACTATTCCTCGGGGGCTTGCAGACCATGTCCGGAGCGAGCTCCATGATGCGTCCACCTGACCCCATCCCCGGCAAAAGCCCTGAATGGAGTCGGTTCAACCCGGTAATACGAAACGTGCCCCCGTCCCGGGCTGGTGCTTCCGCGAGTGCGGAAGCGCGACGGGGGACGCTGCCCCGTCGGTTTTCACCGACGGCGGTATCCCAATGTAGAGCGGCGCGGGACCATTGCTGGTCGACCGCGCCGCGCCAGCCCTTAGGCCAGCTTGATCTCTACGTCCACCCCTGCTGCGAGGTCCAGCTTCATCAGCGCATCGACCGTCTGCGGCGTCGGCTGGACGATATCCAGCATACGCTTGTACGTGCGCACCTCGAACTGCTCGCGCGACTTCTTGTCGATGTGCGGGCCGCGGTTCACGGTGAACTTTTCGATGCGCGTCGGAAGGGGAATCGGACCGCGGATGAGCGCGCCGGTGCGGCGTGCGGTGTCGGCGATGTCGCCAGTGGCCTGATCGAGCACACGGTGATCGAACGCCTTCAGACGAATGCGGATATTGCTGTCCATAGTCCCTACCGATGCGAAAGAGCGGGCCCGTTTCCGGGCTCTTGCTGGTTGATGTTTAAACCGAAGGCGGGCCATTACGGGAGAGTCGGGCGAAATGCAACTGGGGGTTGAGGGTTTTCCGGCTCAACTCGCCCGACACATGCTACCCATCGATCCTCCCCCGCCAGGGGGAGGTGGCACGCGAAGCGTGACGGAGGGGGAGGCAAGCGATGCGGCTCGAAGGATCCCTACAAGGTCACACCAACGCCAAGCGCCTGCGAAAGCAGATGACTCCGCCAGAGATAGCGCTCTGGCTGGCGCTGAGAGCTAACGAAGAAGGCCTACGTTTCCGAAAGCAGCATGCAGCAGGCCCCTACGTCCTAGACTTCTACTGCGCCCCGGCACGACTCGCAGTCGAAGTAGACGGCGAAGCCCACAACCACGGCAACCGCCCTGAACGAGACGCAATCCGCGACGCCTGGCTAGTCGCCCAAAATATCCACGCTCGCCACTACCCAGTCCGCGAAATGCTAGCGAACCTCGACGACGTCGTTCGCCAGATCATGTCCATCGCACTCCGACGCCGAACCATCATCGAGAGCTAATCGCCCCCTCCCCCTCCACGCCTCCTCCCCCTAGCGGGGGAGGATTGAGCCAAAAGCTGGATGGATGAGTTGAAGAGAGGAAGCGGACGTTACCCCTTCCTCGTCAGCCAACGTAATAAAAGCCAGCCAACTTGCTTCGTGGGACGATGATCGCAACGCCTTCGCCGCCGTTGATAACCTTGTAGAAGGCGCCGGGGCGCTTCAGCCAACCCGGTAGATCTCCAAGCGGTACGCCGCCGCTATTGTTGCAGCCGCCGAACGCGCCCTCGTAGAACGCTGGCTCTTCACCGGCAGCTATAGGTGTACTCTTCCAGTCAGCGGGCAGCACTGCCTTGATCCCATTCTTAGACGTTCTCAGTCGGAACGTGCGACTAGCAGACCTGTCCGTAATCTCGACGATCATGGCCTCGCAGGTTTCTTGAAGCCCTCGCTGACCGCCCACGAACAGTGTCCGCTTTACCTCCAGTTCAGGGGGAAAACGCTCGGAGGGCCATTTGGGCGAGCAGCCCGGCGATAGCGCAATGATGGCCGCTAGCGCAGTGGTTTTTCCTAAAAGGTCCACTCGACGCCCCCGTTTGTTTCACCTCCCGTAACGGGAAGCTTAATGTCTGGTTGTGGGCGCAAGCGGACCACCTCGACAAGCTTGCCGAACTAACTTTCACCCTCCTTCCCCAAACACGAAAAAGCCCGGCCTCTCTCGCGAGAAGCCGGGCTCTTTTCGATCAACTCCCGAAGGAGGCGATGCTTACTTGTCGATCTGGCTGACGACGCCTGCACCGACGGTACGGCCGCCTTCGCGGATCGTGAAGCGCTGGCCCACGTCCATGGCGATCGGTGCGATCAGCTTGATGCCGAGCGACACGTTGTCGCCTGGCATGACCATCTCGGTGCCCTCAGGCAGCTCGACGGTGCCGGTCACGTCCGTCGTACGGAAGTAGAACTGCGGGCGGTAGTTGGCGAAGAACGGCGTGTGACGGCCACCCTCTTCCTTCGACAGCACGTACACTTCCGAGTTGAAGTCGGTGTGCGGCTTGATCGTGCCTGGCTTGCAGAGCACCTGGCCACGCTCGACTTCGTCACGTGCAACGCCGCGGATCAGCGCGCCGACGTTATCGCCAGCCTGGCCCTGGTCGAGCAGCTTGCGGAACATCTCGACGCCCGTGACCGTGGTCTTGCGGACGGTCGGGTGAATGCCGACGATCTCGACTTCCTCGCCAACCTTGACGATGCCGGTCTCGACGCGGCCGGTGACGACCGTACCACGACCCGAGATCGAGAACACGTCCTCGATCGGCATCATGAACGGCTTGTCGAGCGGACGCTCTGGCTGCGGGATGTAGTCGTCGACAGCCTGCATCAGCTCGGTGACGGCATCGGCGCCGAGCTTCTGGTTCGAACCCGACAGTGCGCAGGTAGCCGAACCCTTGATGACGGGGATGTCGTCGCCCGGGAAGTCGTACGAGCTGAGCAGCTCGCGGATTTCCATCTCGACCAGCTCGAGGATTTCCTCGTCGTCGACCAGATCGACCTTGTTCATGAACACGACCATGGCAGGCACGCCAACCTGGCGTGCGAGCAGGATGTGCTCACGGGTCTGTGGCATCGGGCCATCGGTCGCCGAAACGACGAGGATCGCGCCGTCCATCTGGGCTGCACCGGTGATCATGTTCTTCACATAATCGGCGTGGCCCGGGCAATCGACGTGCGCGTAGTGACGGTTGGCCGTCTCGTACTCGACGTGTGCGGTCGAGATCGTGATGCCGCGCTCGCGCTCCTCGGGAGCCTTGTCGATGTTGGCGAAGTCGACAGCGGTACCGCCGGTCGTCTCTGCCAGAACCTTCGTGATCGCAGCGGTGAGCGACGTCTTGCCATGATCGACGTGACCGATGGTGCCGATGTTGAGATGCGGCTTGTTCCGCTCAAATTTTGCCTTGGCCATTGTTTCCTACCTTCTGATTCGTATTCCGGTGCCACCCCGGGAACCGCGCGAACGCGGCCCAATAGCGGCTGTTAAAGCGTTGCGCCAGCCCCTGCTTGGGGAGAGGCCGACGCGGAAGTAAATTCCGCGTCGTCGAACTTCGGTCGCTGACCGAAGCCGGCCGGCCGTTCGGCATCTCCGAGCCAGGAAAACCTGGCTCAGCGCGCCTCGGGCTTACGCCAGCTTAGCCTTCACCTCGTCAGCAACGTTCTGCGGCACTTCGTCATAGTGCGAGAACTGCATCGAGTACTGCGCGCGACCCTGCGTGAACGAGCGGAGCGAGTTCACGTAGCCGAACATGTTGGCCAGCGGGACCATCGCCTCGACCGTCTGCGCGTTGCCGCGGCTGTCGGTGCCCTGGATCTGGCCACGACGGCTGTTCATGTCGCCGATGACGTCGCCCAGGTAATCCTCCGGGGTGACGACCTCGACCTTCATGACCGGCTCAAGCAGCGTGATGCCCGACTTCTGTGCGACTTCACGCATCGCGCCACGTGCACAGATTTCGAACGCCAGAGCCGACGAGTCGACGTCGTGATACGCGCCGTCATACAGCACGATCTCGAAATCGATGATCGGGAAGCCGACCAGCGAACCCGAAGCAGCGGTTTCGCGGAAGCCCTTCTCGATCGCAGGCAGGTATTCCTTCGGAATGTTGCCGCCCTTGATCTCGTCCTTGAACGTGATGCCCGAACCGCGCTCGCCTGGCGTGACCTTGACCTTCACGCGACCGAACTGGCCGGTACCACCCGACTGCTTCTTGTGCGTGTAGTCGACGTCGACCGGCTTCTTCAGATACTCGCGATACGCGACCTGAGGAGCGCCGACATTCGCCTCGACCTTGAACTCACGCTTCATGCGATCGACCAGGATCTCGAGATGGAGCTCGCCCATGCCCTTGATGATGGTCTGGCCCGACTCGGGGTCCGACGACACGCGGAACGAAGGATCCTCGCGTGCGAGACGATTGAGCGCGACGCCCATCTTCTCCTGGTCGGCCTTGGTCTTCGGCTCCACCGAAAGCTCGATCACGGGCTCGGGGAATTCCATCCGCTCGAGAATGATCGGTGCGTTCATCGCGCAGAGCGTGTCACCGGTCGTGGTATCCTTGAGACCCGCGAGAGCGACGATGTCGCCGGCGAAAGCCTCCTGGATGTCCTCACGGCTGTTCGCATGCATAAGCAGCATGCGACCGACCTTTTCCTTCTTGTCCTTGACCGAGTTGGTGACCTGCGATGCGGTCTCCAGCTTGCCCGAGTAGATGCGGGCGAAGGTCAGCGTGCCGACGAACGGATCGTTCATGATCTTGAACGCCAGCGCCGAAAACGGAACGTCGTCCGACGAAGGACGCTCGTCCGGCGTCACGCCGTCGAGCTTCAGACCCTGGATCGCGGGAACGTCGAGCGGCGAAGGCAGATAGTCGACGACAGCGTCGAGCAGGGGCTGAACGCCCTTGTTCTTGAACGCCGAACCGCAAACGACGGGGACGAACGCCATGCTCAGCGTACCCTTGCGGATCAGCTTCTTAAGGTCGGCGACGCTCGGCTCGTTGCCTTCGAGATACGCCTCCATGAGGGCATCGTCCTGCTCGACGGCCATCTCGATCAGCTCGCTGCGATACTTCGCGGCCTTCTCGACCAAATCCTCAGGGATTTCGGCATATTCGAACTTCGCACCCAGGCTCTCTTCGAGCCAGATGATCGCACGGTTCTCGACGAGATCGACGAGGCCCTTGAAGCCACCTTCCATGCCGATCGGAAGATACAGCACAGCTGGACGTGCACCGAGACGATCGATGATCGAGTTCACGCAGAAGTAGAAATCGGCGCCGGTGCGATCGAGCTTGTTGACGAAGCACATGCGCGGCACGCCGTACTTGTCGGCCTGACGCCACACGGTCTCGGACTGCGGCTCGACGCCGGCAACGCCGTCGAAGCATGCGACCGCGCCATCGAGCACGCGGAGCGAACGCTCGACTTCGATCGTGAAGTCGACGTGGCCAGGCGTATCGATGATGTTGATAAGGTGCTCTTCGCCCTTACCTTCTTCGGCGCGCCACTTGCAGGTGGTCGCAGCCGACGTGATCGTGATCCCGCGCTCCTGCTCCTGCTCCATCCAATCCATCGTCGCGGTGCCTTCGTGCACTTCGCCGATCTTGTAGGACTTGCCGGTGTAATAGAGGATGCGCTCGGTCGTCGTCGTCTTACCGGCGTCGATGTGCGCCATGATGCCGATGTTGCGGTAACGGTCGAGCGGATGGCTGCGGGCCATGATCGTGCTTCCTTAAGGATATGGGGAGCCGAACGTGCCGGCTCCCCAATATATAGGTGTTTGCATGACAGGCGAAAGACCGCCCGTCACACGGATAGCAATGCTAGGCTTCAAAGCCCGCTGTTACCAGCGGCAGGAAGCCCGCTGTTACCAGCGGTAGTGCGAGAATGCACGGTTGGCTTCCGCCATCCGGTGCGTATCTTCACGCTTCTTGACCGCGTTGCCACGGTTGTTGGCGGCATCCATCAGCTCACCCGACAGCCGTGCGGCCATCGTGTTCTCGCTGCGCGAACGCGCCGCACCGATCAGCCAACGAATCGCCAGCGCCTGTGCACGCTCGGGACGAACCTCGACCGGCACCTGGTACGTTGCACCACCGACGCGGCGCGAACGGACTTCGATGCCCGGCTTCACGTTGTTCAGCGCATCGTGGAAAACGCCGATCGGATCGCGCTTGGCGCGGCTCTCGACGGTTTCGAATGCACCGTACACGATCAGCTCTGCGACGGACTTCTTGCCGTCCAGCATGACGCTGTTCATGAACTTCGACAGAACCTCATCCCCGAACTTGGGATCAGGCAGGATGACCCGCTTTTCGGGACGACGACGACGTGCCATTTTGTATTCCTTCTAAACTTCAGCCTTGATGATCGCAAATATGAGCGATCGGCTTACTTCGGACGCTTGGCGCCGTACTTGGAACGCGACTGACGCCGGTCCTTCACACCCTGTGTATCGAGCACGCCGCGCAGGACGTGGTAGCGAACACCGGGAAGATCGCGGACACGACCGCCACGGATCAGGACAACCGAATGCTCCTGAAGATTGTGGCCCTCGCCCGGGATGTAGCTGATGACTTCGCGCTGGTTGGTCAGGCGAACCTTGGCCACCTTGCGCAGAGCCGAGTTCGGCTTCTTCGGGGTCGTCGTGTAGACGCGCGTGCAAACGCCACGCTTCTGCGGATTTGCTTCCATCGCAGGGACCTTCGACTTGGCCTTCTGCGGATCGCGGCCCTTGCGGACCAGCTGGTTGATCGTCGGCATTGAAGCCTTCACCTTTCAAGTGGTTACTTTGCTGGAGCCATGAGGCGCCTGAGAATACAAAAAGGACCATAGGAACGCGGGAGCGCCCCTCAGGTCCTGGAATGCATCCAGCAATGTTCAAGCATGCCCGGCGGGAAACACTCCCGAAGAACAGGCCGCGCCTATAGGTCAGGAGTCGGTTGCGGTCAACGGGTTGGAATCGGATGGCGGTGGCGAAGGATTGGCTTCGTGGGCGGAGACAATGCCTCACGTAAGTCCGGCCGCCCTTTCTAATCCTCCCCCGCCAGGGGGAGGTGGCACCGCAGGTGACGGAGGGGGAGGAACACGCAACGATCGTTACCCCTTCCTCCCCCTCCGCCTGGCAAGGGCCAGCCACCTCCCCCTGGCGGGGGAGGACCGCCCGACCCGCTTTACCGCGAACGCGCCCCGAGCACGGCAAGCAAAGTCTTCTCGAATCGCGCAGGATCCTCGACCTGCGGCGAGTGCCCCAGCCCCTCGAGCATCACCAGGTTCGCATGCGGCATCTGCTTCACCGCCCGCGGCGCCACCATCGGCACCGGTTCGAGGAACTTGCGCAAGTTCGCGGGCGCCTGCGCGCGACCGAACGCGGTCTTGTCCAGCGTGCCGATGATCAAGGTGGTCGAAGGCGTGATCCGGTACAGCTCATGCGCGACCGATTGCGTCTTGATCATCTCGCTGGTCTTGGCCTGCGCGAGCGCCACTGTGTCGCGCCCCGCCCCCTGATACATGCCAGCCTGCATCCAGACCCAGCGATCATACGACGGCTTCCACACGCCGTGGTAATAATTCTCGAGCTGGTACGCCTTGATCGACGCGTAGCTCGTCTTCTTCTCGTTCGCCCAGAGCGTATCGACATCGGTATAGGGCACGCCCTCCTCGCCGCGATCCTTCAGGCCGAGCGGATTGACGAGCACCAGCTTCTCGACCGACGCCGGGTAAAGAATGGCGTACCGCATCGCGAGCATGCCGCCCATCGAATGCCCGACGATCGTCGCCCGCGTGATGCCGCGCGATTCGAGCAGCCGCTTGGTGAACGTCGCGAGCATCTCGAAGCTATACTGCGCCGCGCGAGGCTTGGACGATTTGCAGAAGCCGATCTGATCTGGGACGATTACCCGGTAGCCGACCTCGCTCAGCGCCCGCGCGGTGCTGCCCCAGGTCGCGCCGCAAAAGTTCTTGCCGTGGAGCAGGACGACCGTGCGGCCATTGGGGCGCTGCGGCGCGATATCCATGAACGCCATCTGCGCAGGGCTGCCGACGATATCGACTTCCATCGTCTGGACGGGCCACGGATAGGTGAAGCGTTCGAGCTGCGGCCCGAGGTCCGGCACCTGCGGCACCGGCCCCGCCCCCATGAGCAACGCCGCGACCGGCAGCGCCAGCATCATCAATCCCGCCTTCATACGATTACGCTTTCCTACATCCAACGAGACGGCTTAAGGTTAACGGGCAAACCATGCACCGTGCAACGCATCATCCTTACGATGATGGTTGCGGGGATGCTCGCGAGACGAATTGCACGCGAGACGCTTGCCCTTCCCGAAAACGCTGGGTAAGGGGCGCGTCCGTGTAGGAGTGTAGCTCAGTTGGTTAGAGCGTCGGTCTCCAAAACCGAAGGCCCTCGGTTCGAATCCGAGCACTCCTGCCACCCCCTTTAAAATTTCCGGTAAAAATCGCGGCGATTGCACGCGCCGCTTTCGTGCGCCCATTGCGATTGCAAAAAATGCATTCCTTGATGCATATTGCGCACTTGAGAAATCATCTGCTGCGATGCACAACACTCAGGCCTTTCAGGCATCCTCTCCTAAAAACTTTTACGGCCGGTCTTGTACCGGCCTTTTTTTTCGTCTGCGTTCGGCGTACACCTCGGTTGCCGTCGTCAAGCCGAACGATAAATAGAAACCGTGGGAGCGGAGCCGCCGGTCAAACCGGCACCGGCAAGACGATCGTGCGGGGGATCGAGTGACCCAAGCACTCTCCCCCGCCACTTCTCCCGGCCACCGCCGTGCTGCTTTCCGCATGGCGCCCGCCCCTCTCCTGCCGCGCACTTGCTTTCACCACGGGCGGAAGCTATCTGCCGCGCTTCCGACAGCGAGGACGGACCTGCCGCCGCTGCCCTTCACAGGGAGCGACTAGTGGGTCTATGTCTCGCATCTCAGTTTCTCAATCAGCGGGTTCGAAGAACATCGTGGCGAAGACGTCCCCCCTCGAATTCATCCAGCAGGTCCGCAACGAGACCGCGAAGGTCACGTGGCCGACGCGTCGCGAGACGGTCATGACCGGCGTGATGGTGGTGATCATGACGACGATCCTCGCGCTGTTCTTCCTGGGCGTCGACTCGATCCTGCAAGCGATCGTCTCCGCCCTCCTCAAACTCGCTCAGTAAGCAAGGTTCCGTCATGGCGCGCTGGTACATCATTCACGCCTATTCGGGCTTCGAGGGCAAGGTCCGCGACTCGATCATGGCCGAGGCGACCCGGATGGGTCTCGAACAGCTCGTCGAGCAGATCGAAGTCCCGACCGAAACTACGACGGAAGCCCGTCGCGGCAAGAAGATCGCGGTCGAGCGCAAGTTCATGCCTGGCTACGTGCTCGCCAAGCTGAACATGAACGACGACGTGTATCACCTAGTGAAGAACACGCCCAAGGTCACCGGCTTCCTCGGCAGCATGGGCAAGCCGCAGGCGATCAGCGAGGCGGAAGCCACGCGGATGCTGAACAGCAAGGAAGAAGCCGCCGCTGCGCCCAAGCAGAAGGTCAAGGTCGACTACGAGATCGGCGATCAGGTCAAGGTCCTCGACGGTCCGTTCGCGACCTTCAACGGGCTTGTGGAAGAACTCGACTTCGACCGCAGCCGCGTCAAGGTTTCGGTGTCGATCTTCGGGCGTGCGACGCCTGTGGAGCTCGAATTCGAGCAGGTCGAGCGCAGCAAGTAAGGCCAAGTCGCACGGGATCAGCACTCGCTGATCCCGAGACGACGCCCGCCCGGCCGGCGGGCCAACTGCCCGGCCGACGACGCGGGATTTACTCCCGCGTCGCGTTTTAGGCGGGCGCGCCTCCCACGAGAGCCATCTCCCGCTCCGTCATCCTGACGAAAGTCAGGATTCAAGTTACGGAACGCTGAGCTGCTTGGCTCTGGATCCTGACTTTCGTCAGGCTGACGAAAAAAAAGGCGCCATACGATCCGAGAAACGCGTTCGGACCCTTGCCGCCCTCGCTTACAAGCGCGTCCTCAAAACCGAACGCTGTCCGCCACCACGCGGGCAGCTGCCGCGCTACGGTCGTAGTAATACAAGCTCGGCGCCTCGTACGTCACCAGATACAGTTTGCCGCCGATCACCGCGCCGCGTGCTTCACCGCGCCGTTGCAGCGTCTCGTTCTGTTTCGCGAAGGTGTAGGTGAAACGCACGCCCTTGTTGCCGGCGAACTGGATCGGCGCGATCGTGTCGATCGCCATCGACGATGCGTCGCGCGCGATCCGGTAGCTGTTTTCGAGCAGCACCGGGATGTCGGTGATCAGCATCGTTGCAGAGACCTTCGGCAACGGCCTGTTCTTCTTGTCGACCTCGCGGAACAGCGGCCTGCCGGATTCTATGCCGCCATAGAAGCTCAGATCGTTCAGTTCGTCACCGTCCTGCGTCCAGGTTTCGGCATTGCGACCGGGGCGCTCCGAGAGCTTGTTCCACTCCGCCCCCGGCTGCACCGTCATCGCCGACTTGGCGACGGCGATGCGCTGGCCGGCTGGGATAAGCTTGTTGCCGGCCGCGACGGGGGCCGCGAACGACAGCGATGCGACCGCGGCGAGCAGGGCGAGTTTCTTGGACATGGTTGTCCTCCTTACGAGATCAGCGTGGCGATGAGCGCGGCGTCGGTCGCGGCCGGCTTGAGGCGGAGATACGTCGCCAGCGCGGCCTGGCCTTCGGCAACCTGCTGGCTGCGGAGCAGCGCCAGGCCGAGGCCGCGATACGCCTCGGGCAGCGCGTCGCCCTTGCCGATCGCCTCCTGGTAGAATTGCGCGGCACTGACGAGGTCGCGGGGATTGCCACGCTCGCGATAGAGATCGCCGCGCGCGCACAGCAATGGCGTCGTCCAGCCGCTACCCTCGGCGAGGTAAGCGAGCAGATATTCGCTGCCACCGAAGTCGTTGAGCTTGATCTGGTCGTTGAGGAAGACCGGCAGCCACTTCGCCATCGCCGCCTGGTGCGTATCGACGACCGGAGGCTTTACGTCATGCGCCTCGATCGACGCGGCGCGCAGATACGTGGCGCGAGCGAGGTTGGTTGGATGCGTTGCAAAAAAGCCAGCAACGTATTTCTGCTGTGCCCTGCCCTTGCGACCGATCGCAGTAGCATCGGCCTCGCCCATAAGATGATCCCAGACATCCGCCGAAGCGGACGATGGGTAGCGCGAGCGCGTAAGATACTGGAAGCCCATCATGTCGGCTTCGCGTTCCTGCGCACGGTCGAATGCGTAGAATCCGCCGATGGTGTCGTAGCGAATATTGCTACTGTTCCGAACGAGGATGGAGGCCCAAGCCATCAGGTCGCTCCCACTCCGCCGGTTCTTAAAATCCATCAGCGAATGCCGAAGTTCGAAATGACCAAACTCATGGCCCAGGATAGAGCCGAGTTCGGCTTCATTCCGAACGCGAAGCAATAGCCCCGACCAGATCGTCAACGTCCCGTTCGGACTCATAGTCGCGTTGAACGCCGGAATTTCGTCGATGTAGATCCGCACCGACTTGCAGCGGTCCTCGCCAACGGTACGGCAGAGTACGCTGCGAACATACGCGTTGAGGGCCGGATCCCTGATAACTGACCGGGACTCACGAAGGCGCCGTTCGTCTTCGTCTGCCTCCATCCAAGCCCCACGTTCGTCGACCGTCGTTGGCGTATAGGCCTGTGTGTACGTAGGTAGCGGGGGACGCTTGTCGGCAGCAAGCGCGGCGGTCGACATCACCGCGCCGAGCAGCAATGCGCTTGTCAGCGTTCGCATCCTAGTGTGCCGAAGCGATGGCGGGAGCGGCTGCAACGGCAGTCACCGCCGCCGGAGCTTCTACCGGCTTTCCCGGGAAGCCCTCCAGCAATTGCCGCACGCGCTTGTCGGCGCCTTCGGCATCACGGACATCGCCGCCCATCTGCCTGTCTGCATTCAACCAGACCAACTCGCCTGTCCGCAGGTCGACGAGCCCGGCGAAACCCGTGTGAACGCCTGCCGTGACTGGGACGCGCGCCATCGCCGCGAAGAGCTGCAGCACCTTCCGGCCGGTCGAACCGAAATGATCCTCCGTTGTGATGAACAGCGCGTAGTCGGCCGCTTCCAGCCCGGGGAGCGTGCGGACGTCGGGGCCGAGCCCCCATTCGAACTGGTCCTTGCGCTTCTTGGTCGGCAGCCGGTTGCCCTTGAAGAACTGATACTCGATCACCGACGACGCGACCGCGCCGAACAGTTCCTGATACTCCGCGACCTTCGCCGAACCCGTACCGAGCGGCTCGACATACCCGACGACACTGTTGCCCAGGCCGGTCTGCGCCTTGGCGAGCGCGGTGGCGATGTTCTCCTTCGCCTGATCGGTCCAGTCGGCGTTCGGCTCGTACATGCCGCCGGTCGACTGCGCGCCGACCCGGATCGACGGCCGCATGAGGACGATCCGCGCGGTGCCGGGCTTCAACGAGAAACCTGGCTTGATGCCGGTCTTTTCCTGCGCGTGGGCGGTCGTGGCAAGCGTCAGCGACGCGAACAGCACCGCGAGCAGCGTACGGTATGATTTGAACATGATCCCCCCGGTATCATCGGATGCCCCCATCCGATCGGGGCGATGCTAACCCGGAAAAACCCGCACGGGATGGATAAATTAGGTCGAGAATGGACGCGTTCAGTCGTCCCAATCTTCCAGTTGCCAGCCGTCGAACAGCGCCGTGTCCGGGTGGTGCGATACCTTGGTCGGGTCGGCCTTGCTCCAGCCGGTGACCTGATCGAGCGCCGGGAGTCTTGGGGGATCGGGATTCATGAGTGTGGGTTCGCCGCGTTCGCGGCGGGCGGCTTCGGCGATGTCGAAGGCTTCGCGATCCAGGGCTTGGCGGGCTTCGTACATCGCCGACAGGCGGTAGCTGTGCGCTTCGGACGACTCGCCGCGGCGGCGTTTGATGTGCGGTGGCTCCTGCTGGAGGTGGACCGTCCGGTTGTGCAGGTGGAGAAGCTGAAGCGCCTGGTCCGCGGTCATCGGCGGGATCGGTGGGGGAGCATTATGGCGCCATTCGTCGTGGTCGTGCGAGCCGGATAGCGAGCCGGCGATCAGCGCGGACTCGACGGTTTCGTAGCCTGCCGCCTTTGCCAGACGCATCTCGCGGGCAAAGGCGGGGCTGGCCTTGCGGCGGGCGTAGAAGGCGGAGTGGCTGAACCCGGCGGCGGCGGCCGAGAGGCGGATGTTGGCGGTGGCGGAGAGCGCGGAGAGGAAGGCTTGCTCGGCGGCGTGGTCGAGGCGGTTGGCGGTGGGGCGACGAAGCTGGAGGCGGCCGTTGGCGGTTCTTGTCGTGGTGGGAGATTTGTTTGAGACGGTGGTGTTTGGGGCACTCCCCTCCCCCGCCCCCTCCCGTGGACGGGAGGGGAGATTTAGGGCGGCGGATGCGAACGCCAGGGCAGCGTCCCATCTGGCCGCGAAGGCGGGGTGGACGGCGCGGCGCTTGGTGAAGGTGGAACGGTTATAGCCGAGCGCGCGGGCGGCTTCTCGCGCGTTGCCGGTGCGGCGAAGGCTGGCGAGGAACGCGGCGTTCTGCGCGGCCTGGCGTCGGGTGAACACGTCGGGGGTTGAAGTGCGCGCCATTGCGCGGGGGTCTGCCTGGATATCCTACATTGCAAGGCCGGTTCTTCGCCTCGTGCAGGGTGGCCTCGTGCAGGATGAGCGTGACCGGTGGTGCAGCGGCTTTGCGCAGTCGCTCCGAAATCTCGGGCTGGTGGCGGTGCCTGACCGGAGCGCTGCGTCGGGACGCGAGAATGTCGTGTGATGGATCCCGACCTTGCGGGCATGAAAAAAGCGGCGCGACCGTGATGATCGCGCCGCCTTTCTATGGATCACCGCATTACATGCGGGGCTTGGCAGCCTCGAACTTGCCGGACTCGTCGAGCACGACGAGCGATCCGTCGTCGATCGCGAAGACCGCGCCCTGGATCTTGAGCTCGCCTGCTTCCTCGGCCTTGCGGACGAACGGGAAGGTGCGGAGGTTGCGGATCGACGTCTTCACGCCTTCCTGCTCCATCGCGCGATAGGCTTCGCGGCTGGTGAGATCGTCATACTCGCTCTCGACCTTGTCGCGTGCGTCGTCGAGCAGGCCGACCCAATCGCCGATGAAGCGACCGTCCGCGCCGTCTTCGGTCTTCTCGAAGGTGCGTGCGAGCGACGCCTTGCAGCCACCGCAGCTGCCATGACCGAGGACGACGATTTCCTCGACCTTGAGCTGCGTCACTGCGAATTCGACCGCGGCCGAGACGCCGTGATAGCCGCCATCACCCGACTCACAGGGCGGGACCAGCGCGGCAACGTTGCGGACGACGAAGATCTCGCCGGGCAAGGTATCGAAAATCTGTGCAGGCTCGACTCGGCTGTCCGAGCAGGCGATCACCATCACGCGGGGCTTTTGCTCGCCTGCAAGCTGCGTCCAGCGCTCACGCTCGCGACGCCAATCAGACGTGTGAAACCGCTGATAGCCATCCACGAGGTCGGAAAAGTCAGTCATTGTTGTAGTTCTCCCGGAAAACGGCCCAACGGGCCATGGCTGTGAAACCTCTTCAATACCTTGCGGGTTCCTGCACCGCGGGTCGATCGGGGTCGAATGCGCGATGACCCGTGGCGATTAGGCGCGCTTTTCGCAGGTCGGGCGGTGTCCGGCGAGACCCGGTGCACGTGCGTGACGATCAGATCTCGTACGGCCGTCGCAAAGCTGATTCGCGAGCTCGGCGTCAGTGGGTGATGCCATTGATCAGTGGACTGCCTCAGACAGATCCTTTGCAGCACTGGAGAGGCACACCTAGGGCCAATTCACCCTGTAACACTCGGAAAAATTTAATTGTAAAATATTGATTTTGGCGACCTAACATAGGTTGCACTTGAATGTTTTCATAGAGTTACGCGGGGTGGCCGTGGCTTGGCTACGATACCGCGTTTACCTCTATCCGGCGTTAACCAGATCGGTTTACATTTCGCTAACTTCTGTGGCTCAGCCCCTTCTCAGGCTATCGCCAATGTAGTGATAGCGACCACCAAAATTGCCGTTGCCGATACTCTTGCCGAGCGAAAGCATCGTGCCGTTTTTGCCCGTACGCGTTCTCGTGAAAAACTTCGCCGGTGGAAAGTGATCGATGCAATCGACAAACATCATGAGACGAGAACTGCCGCAGGAAGAGCCTCGTTCGACTCCGATCTCTTTCGGACATCGGATTCTATTTCTCGACCATGAGGGCGAGCGCTGCAACATCGTCCATCGCCAGCTCGAAGCGATGGGCCACAAGGTCGCGTGGATCGGCATGGCAAGCGAGGAAAGAGCCGGGGTCGCGTTCCAGCCGGATCTCGTCATCGTCAACCCGGACGTATCGATCGCCAACCGGCACGCGATCATCGCGTTGCTGGACGAACATCATTACGACGGAGCACTTACCGTGCTGCGGGCCGGGTTTCATTTCCAGGATGCGATGGTCGCGGCAGAGCAGTCGGACATCGCGCATGTCGATACGCTCGATGCGCCCTACACCGCGCAGAGCATCGCCGATCGACTGCCCGGGATCGTTAGGCACGATCACGACGGCGACACGGGCGATCGGCATTTCCTGTCGTGGCTGATCCAGCAGGGCCGCCTGCTCCCCAACCTGACGCATGAGTTCCACGTCAAGCGCGACCTGCGCACCGGCAGCGTCGCGGGATATGAAACGCTGACCAGGCTGCGGAACCGTCCGTCGCTCAACCCCGAACACATATTCGCGCCATCGACGATCCTGTCGCTGGAGATCGCCGCGACGTTGCTCGCGGTGGAAGCTGCGGCGCGACTGCTGGGCGCGCTGACGAAGGACGGGCGGCCGGTGCCCATCGCGGCCAATTGCAGCGCCGCGGTTCTCGCCCATCCCGACTTCATCGCCGCGATCCCGATCCTGCTGCGACGACATCAGGTCGCCACCGGGATGATCGGGATCGAGCTGACCGAGATCACCTATTCGGGACTCGACGGCAACCTCCTCAGCAACATGCACGAACTGCGGCGGATGGGCGTGCCGATCTCGCTCGACGATTTCGGCAAGGGGGCGACCAATTTCGATCGCATCGCCGACCTGCCCGTCTCGGAAGTGAAGATCGACCGCAAGATCTTCCGGAAATGCAGCAAAGGCGAATTTCCCCGGTCGCTGCTGAAGGAGATCATCGATTATTGCAGGAGCAGGCACATCGGAACCGTGATCGAAGGCATCGAGACCGAACAGGATCTCGGACTGGCCGAACTGCTGGGCGCCGATTGCGGCCAGGGCTTCTACTGGGGCAAGCCCGTACCGTACCAATCGATCACGTCGCACCATGCCGCCTGACGGTCGGTTCGGCCGCGCCCTCGCAAAATCCACCGGCAACACGGCGCTGCCTTCCGACACCGATCTTCGACGACCGGAAACACTCGTCATGAAACTGGAAATCCGCAAGGTCGACGAGCTCGACCTCAAGCCTCCCCCCGTGCTGACCGGTGACTGGGCGTGGCTGCTGTTTCACGAGAACGGCACTCTCATCAGCTATTCGGATGGCTATCCGTCGCGCGCAGCGTGCTACGCCGCGGCGAGGCAGATCGCCTGGCCGGTCGACGTGTTCGAATAGGCCGCACCGCCGGCACCAGCCTAACTGCGGCAGCCGATACCCCTTCCGATACCGGGCCGATACGACCCGCGGACTCATGTTGCCGCGTTCGCGCTTTTACGCTATGCGCGCCGGCTTCCACCTTCACTGTTGGAATTGCGGGAGGTTGCCGAGAGGCAGCCGCCATCACCGCTAGGCTCACATAAAGAGAGTGACATGGCTAAAAAGATTACCGGATACATCAAGCTGCAGGTTCCTGCAGGCGACGCAAAGCCCGCGCCGCCGATCGGGCCTGCGCTGGGTCAGCGCGGCGTGAACATCATGGAGTTCTGCAAGGCGTTCAACGCCGGCACGAGCGAACTGAAGAAGGGCATGCCGATCCCGACCGTCATCACGGTCTATGCGGATCGCTCGTTCTCGTTCGAGACCAAGACCCCGCCTGCCTCGTACCTGATCAAGGAGGCCGCTGGGCTCAAGTCGGGTTCGAAGGAGCCGGGCAAGGTCGTCGCCGGCACGATCAAGCGCTCGCAGCTGAGCGAGATCGCCACGACGAAGATGAAGGACCTCAACGCCAACGATATCGACGCTGCGACGAAGATCATCGAAGGCAGCGCCCGCGCAATGGGCCTCGAAGTGGTGGAGGGCTGATATCATGGCTAAGCTGAGCAAGAAGCAGAAGGCCGTCACGGTCGACCTCGTCAAGCTGCACGGCATCGACGAGGCCATCGGTCTCGCACGGTCGGGCGCCACGTCGAAGTTCGACGAGACGATCGAAGTCGCGCTGAACCTGGGCGTCGATCCGCGTCACGCAGACCAGATGGTCCGCGGCGTCGTCACGCTGCCCAAGGGCACCGGCAAGACCGTCCGCGTCGGCGTGTTCGCCCGCGGCGCGAAGGCTGAGGAAGCCCTCGCAGCAGGCGCAGACGTCGTCGGCGCCGAAGACCTGATGGAGATCATCCAGGGTGGCACGATCGATTTCGATCGCTGCATCGCGACCCCGGACATGATGGGCATCGTCGGTCGCCTCGGTAAGGTGCTGGGTCCCAAGGGCCTGATGCCGAACCCGAAGCTCGGCACGGTGACGATGAACGTCGCGGCGGCCGTTCAGGCAGCCAAGGGCGGCCAGATCGAATACCGCGTCGAAAAGGCCGGCATCATCCATTCGGGCATCGGCAAGGCGTCGTTCCCGGCGGAAGACCTGCGCGCGAACTTCGACGCACTGGTCGACGCAGTGGTCAAGGCCAAGCCGACCGGCGCCAAGGGCAAGTATGTCCAGAAGGTCGCGATCTCGTCGACCATGGGTGCGGGCATCAAGGTCGACACGACCGAGGTTGCAGGCGCGTAAGCCCGAGCCGCACGGGGTTAGCGAAAGCTGGTCACGAGACGGCGAAAGCGCGGCCGGCGCGGGCAACCGCGACCGACGGGGACGGGATATACTCCCGTCCTGCCGCTTAGAGACAGAAAGGGCCGGGAGCGATCCCGGCCCTTTTGCGTGAAGCTTCGGACGGCGCTCGATTAAGCGAGTTCGCCATGCACATCGCCTCTTCCGACACGTAAGAAATCATCCGATCGGAGAGCACGACACTATCGCGAACGAACGATTACGCGCATTCCACCGCATAGGGCATGACGCTGGGTTTGGACGTGATGGCGGCGGCATCGACCTGCAAAAGCACACCGTCCTTGCCGATCCTGCCTGCACGATTTTGGTCGAGCCAACCGGCGAATTGCTGGGCCGAAGCGTAATTGTCGAACACCAGGATATGCGGTGTACCCAACACCGGCTTCACACTGAGGCCGTGGCCATTGGCCGCGACGATCCGCCATAAGGGGGGTTGGGTTTCGTCCTTGCGGATCAACGTATGGATGGTGGTCTCGGTCTTGTCCTTGATCAGCGCGACCGTCTGCTTGCCTTCGGTGTAATATTCGCTGCCGGAGACGATGTGCCGCAGGAGATACCGCATCGTGACGGACGCTTTCAGCGCGCATCTTTGCGACAGATAGGTATCTTCCAGATCGATCGATGCGGTCTTGGCCGAGCGCAACGCGCCCTTCGCAACAAGGTCCTGCCCGACGGCAAGAAAGACCTGCATGGCGACCGCGCCGTTTGCCGGTTGCTTGGGAACGATCGTCAGATTGATGATCGTGTTGCCAACGACGTCGAGGCCCCGCTCGCTTTCCCGGATGATCGTCATCGTCTTCGGCTCTATATCGACGTTCAGCTTCTCGTATTGCTGTACGATATCGGCGGTCGTCGTGTGGCTGCGCGATGCCTTGCCGGCTATGCCGACATCGCCGAGTGCCTTGATCGGCGGCGCCACGCTGACATCGAGCGATGCGTCGCTGGTCGTCGAGAGCTTCGCGATGTCCTGAACCTGGTTGTCGGTCGCGACGACGGTGTAGCCGGCAAATTCGAATGCGTCCGCGACGGGCACGATCGTCACGACCGTCGATATCAGGCGGTCGCCGACACCCGCACCAAGCGGTTTTTGCACCGAGACGACGAGCGTTCGATCGAAGGCCGGAAGAATAGTCGGTCCGAGGCCCCGCTCGCCGGCGATCGGCGCAGCCAGCTTCTTCCGCAGGGTAGACGCGTCGTCCGCGACACTCATCTGGGCGATATACGCTGCTTGTCCCTCCCCAGCGAGATCGCGCAACCGCGTCGACGGCCGCGCTTCCACCGGCGTCGCGAAGGAGTATACCGTCACTTTCGGGTGCTCGGCATCCGGCCCCTTCGGGCTCGGTATCTTCGCACCCATCGGGCTGGCAACCAGTGCCGCCCAGCGACGATCCTCTGGATGCGCACACGCGCTCAGCGAGAGCACCCCGAAAAGATATGCCTTTTTCACCGCCCACCGCCGGCCGGAAACTCGGCTTGGTAGTCTGTCGTGCGCAACGTGCAGACATAGGCTTCAAGCAGACCGCCACCGAATTGCGACTCGACATCACGCCGCGCGAGAGGAACGATATCGGCGCGTGGCCATGAAGCAGCGGCGGATGACGGATCGACCGAAACAATACCCATCAATGTCGCGAACTTGTCCAATACCGCGACTTGTACGGGATCCTGCGCCGTGTAGTTCAGATAATGTTTGAGTATCAGTCCGAACATGTCCGCCCCCCCAGCTACCGATATACTCGCACTCCACTGGAGAAGGATATTCGGAGGACAACCAATACTCCTGATCAAGTCTGCAGAGGGAAATACAGTATCCGTTTTGGCGGCACCTGTGCTTTCAAAGGACGTGCCCAACCATTTCGGCGCAAACTGTCCGCCTCATCGGGTAGCGCGGATCGAGGCCACGCATATCCGTTGACTCCCCCGCATATTCCGCTAAGGCGCACCCTCGTTCGGCGGGCTTGCTCGTCGAACTCCGTCCGAGACAGTGGGTGCACAGGGTTTGCCGGTGCTTAATCTCCCACCTAGACGGGGAATGAGATTTTGTCGGCCCATCTGCGCGCCGCCCCTCTCCCATGCCCCATCGACGAGACACCCCGGAAGCGCGGGTTTGTCTGCGCCTCCGGTTAGTAACCGGGTCCACTGCGCAAGCGGTGAACTCGTAAAACGTGGAGAATGGCATGGATCGTGATCAAAAGACCGCGGCCGTAGCCGAGCTGAACCGCACCTTTTCCGAGGTCGGCGTCGTCGTTGTCACGCGCAACCTCGGCCTGACCGTCGCACAGTCCACTGTGCTGCGGAACAAGATGCGCGACGCCGGCGCGACCTACAAGGTCTCGAAGAACAAGCTTGCCAAGATCGCAATGGACGGCACCGACTACAGCTCGCTGGGCGACATGCTCACGGGTCCGGTCGGTCTGGCCAGCTCCATCGATCCCGTCGCGGCCGCCAAGGTGGTCGTGGAATTCGCGAAGACGAACGACAAGTTCGAAATCGTGGGTGGGGCGATGGGCGCGACGACCCTCGACGTCGACGGTGTGAAGGCGCTCGCAACGCTGCCCTCGCTGGACGAACTGCGTGCCAAGATCGTTGGCCTCATCGTGGCACCCGCCACGAAGCTGGCAACGATCACGCAGGCTCCGGCAGCGCAGCTCGCGCGCGTGCTTTCCGCCTACGCGGAGAAGGAAGCCGCCTGATCTTGCAGGCCTTTCGTTACCTTTTTGAACTGATGGGGCCGATGCCCCGAGATGGAGATTTATCATGGCAGACCTGAACGCGCTCGTTGAGAGCCTGAGCGAACTGACCGTTCTCGAAGCAGCTGAGCTTTCGAAGCTGCTCGAAGAGAAGTGGGGCGTTTCGGCCGCAGCAGCGGTCGCAGCACCGGCAGCAGGCGGCGGCGCAGCTGCTCCTGCAGCAGAAGAGCAGACCGAATTCGACGTCATCCTGACCGGCGACGGTGGCAAGAAGATTAACGTCATCAAGGAAGTCCGCGCGATCACCGCGCTCGGCCTGACCGAAGCCAAGACGCTGGTCGAGTCGGCTCCCAAGGCCGTCAAGGAAGGCGTGTCGAAGGACGAGGCAGCCAAGATCAAGGCTCAGCTCGAAGCAGCTGGCGCTACGGTTGAGGTTAAGTAAGCCGCAGCTGGAAAGACGATTTAGCGCAGGCTAAATCGTCTTTCCAGCAAGGCCGGCCGGCGGTGCTTGCACCGACCGACGAAGCGGGGGCTTTACCCCTGCTGGCCGCAGCTAAGAAAAAGGGCGGCCCCAGAAATGGGGTCGCCCTTTTTTCGTGTCTGGTTATGTTGAATTCACGCGCAACGACGTTGTTCAGCGGAACCTGTGCTTCGATACGAGCGCTCGATACGCTTCTGCGAAGTTACCGGGGCTGTTCAGCACGAATATGGCGGGCCGGCGACATCTCGCCCCCCACCCTTCGATCTAGCGTTCGAACGTCGCCGCGTGCGGTCGGGCTGCGACCGTCGTGAACATGCGAGCAGGGGCGTCCAACCAGAACGGGGCGAGCTTGGCGGAGTCGACGCGTTCGATCCCGACGACCCACGCGCGAGCGGTTTGAGCGTCTTCACCGGCGGTCGCATAGAGGATGTTGGTGGCGACGACGGGGACGAACATCGGCCGATTGGCGGCGGTCATCGTCCGGATCGCATCGCGGGCGATCGCGACGACGGTGCGGATCGTGCGGGTCTCGCCGGGTGCCAGCGCGAACGGCGGCGTCGCCGGACGACTGATCGGGGCGGCGGTGAACTGCGCGAGATCGGTGTCCTGACCGGCATGCGCGGTGAGGAGCGCGACACCGGTGCGGATCGCGTCGGCGGGCACGGTGCCGGTGTTGGTGACGACCAGCTCACACTCGACCGTGGCGCTCAGGAGGTTGAGACCGGCGCGTAGCGGACGAAGATCGCAGGTGACGCGCGCCCGGGGAGCGGCCTGCGGCGGCGGCGGTGCTTTTGCGCGAGGTTCGAGAAATTTTGGTGCTGCTGCCGCGGACGGAAGGATTGCGGCGGCAACCGGCACCGCTAGCGGCTCGACGGATCTAGCTGTGTCTGTGGCGACGCTGGGGGCGATGACCGAAGCGGTGGCCGGTTCGGGTGCTGACGGTTCCGGTGTGGGCTCGACGGCGGTTTCGACCTCTACGCCGTCCCGCCGATGGCCGCGGGGCTTGCGGCGGAGCAGCCAGAGCGCGGCCAGGACAACGACGATCACTGCGAGCGAAAGCCAGAGCGGCATCGCCCTGCCCGTCTCGGGGGCGGTTACCGTTGGCTGTGTCGTGACCGGCGTCGGCGTCGGCGTTGGAGAAGGTTGCGAGGTGGCAGCCTGCGGGGCGGCCTCCGTCGACGAGGTCGCGGCTGGCGGCGGAGGCGATGCCGGCTCAGGCGTCGCTACCGGTACGGGCTCGGTGGGTGCGGGCGAGCGCGTCGGCTCGGTCGAGGTGCGGGTTTGGCGTGTTGCCGGTTCGTTGCGCGCAGCCGAGCGTTCGGTGGCGGCCTTATCGGTAGCGGCCTTTTCCGTAGCGGGCGGGCGGGATGCGCGGCGGGGGGCCGCCGTCTCGGTCGGCAGGACGATCTTCGGCGCATCGGGAATCGGAACCGTTGCATCCGTTTGCGGGGCGGGTGTCACCAACCCCTCCAGGCCTTGGACCGGGGCGGTCTGCTCGGTCTGCGCCATCGCCGGGCTCGCTACCGAAACCGGCAAGATCATGGTGGCGAGCAGGGCGGCAAGCGCCCCGCGATCGGTCGTCATCGTCGAAAATCCCCTGCGCGCGGTCGTCGCGGCGTTGTGCGCGGGGGAGGCTGAACGACGTCCGACGGCAACCCGCGATGCGACGAGGCGCGCCTGGGCAGCGGTGAAACGTGACCGGCGTTGAACTTCCCAGATATCGGCAGCGCTCTACCGTTTCCGACACGAACTCGATATCTCCGGTCTTCTCGCGGTTACCATTGCTGTCGCATCGTCGGCGGCGGACCGGACCGCAGGGATGCGCGCGTGTCGCACCGACTCGTCTACCTTGCCCTATTGTCGACACCGGTTCAGGCCATCTGTGATGCTTCCGACGACGAGATCGCCTGTGATGATGCTTCGATTTCTTCCGTTCTGCGCGCTGGCTGCCGCGCTGGTGCCCTTGGCTGCGCGCGCCGATCCGGCACCGTTCGACCTGACCGGGCCCAGCCTGCGGGTCGGCGTGACGCATGGGACGACGACGTTGCCGATCGCGCAGGTGCCGAGGCTGGCGACCGGCGACCGCGTCTCGATCGCGGCGGATCTGGCCGTCGGCAAGAAGGACGACGGCGCACGCTATCTGCTGGTCGCGGCGTTCCTGCGCGGCGCGACCGAGCCGCCGCCGAAATCGTGGTTCTTCAAGGCCGAGACGTGGAAGGCGAAAAAGAACGCGCTGGCGTTGACGGTACCGGAGGGCGCGCGGCAACTGGTGGTGTTCCTGGTGCCCGAAAGCGGCGGGTTCGATGCCGTCGTGTCGGCGGTGCGCAAGCAGCCGGGGGCGTTCGTGCGCGCGGTGCAGGATCTCGACCAGGCGTCGCTCGATCGGGCGCGGCTCGATGCGTTTCTCGACGGGATCCATGCGCTGGAGCGGACGCGGCCGGAGCGGATCGAGGCGGTCTCGCCACTGTTGTCGCGCAGCCTGGCGATCAAGCTGAAGGCGGAGTGCCTCGATCTCGCGGCGGATCTGCAAGCCTCCTGCCTGACGCAAAGCCGCGATTCGCTGGTGCTGGCGGATGGGCAGAGTTCGACGCTGGCGGATACTCTGGTGGGGGCACCGACCGATCTGGCGCTGCAACTGAGCGCGACGCCGGAGGGCGGGCTTGGCTATTACAGCCCGTATATCGGCGTGGTGCGCGATCTGGCGAAGATCTTCGGCGCGTTCCAGACGACGCAGTTCCGGTATATTCCGGCACTGGCGCGGGCGAATGACGATCGGCTGGCACTGCTGCTGAACGCGGCGCCGTCGTTCGCCAGCCCGAAGTCGGTGATGGTCGTGGCGATGCCGGTGATCGAGACGGGTGCGCCGCAGACGCCGACGATGCGGCGGGCGGAGGCGGACCGGCTGGTCTGTGCGGCAAAGCCCGATCTGGTGCTGCCGGTCGAGGGCGCACCGCTGATCTATGCGACCAAGTTCGCGCACGACATGAGCTTGCGGGTGACGACTTCGCAGGGGGGCGTGGTGGAGTTGCCCGTTCAGGCCGATGCCGAGAGGGGCGGCTATGTGCTCGATCAGGTCGGCATGCAGACCGCGGGCTTGAGCAGCGTGACCGATGCGACGTTGCACGGGCGCTGGGGCTTCACGCCGTTCGACGGGCCGCGGTTTCGGTTGCAGGTGCCGCGTGCCGGCGGGTGGACAATGGTCGATACCGATCCTGAGAATTTGGTCGTTGGGCGCGACAATTCGGTGGCGCTCGCAGGGCCGACGCCGAGTTGCGTCGAGGCGGTGACGCTGGTTGGAGCCTCGGGCGAGGTGCCGCTGGCGTGGACGACGAATGGCGACCGGATCGGGCTGACGCTGCCGCTTGCGAAGACCGCGCCGGGGAAGTTGACGCTGCTGGTCAAGCAATACGGGGTCGAGGCGCCGGAGAAGATCGCGCTGACCGCGCTTGCCGAGGCGGGGCGGATCGATGGCCTTACGCTGTATGCGGGCGATACGGCGGGGACGCTGGCGGGAACCCGGCTCGATCTGGTCGCGTCGATGACCGTCGACGGGGTCGCGTTCAAGCCGGGCGACGTAGTGCGCGCGGACAAGGGCGATCTGCTGGGGCTGACCGCGGATACGGCGCCGGCCTTTGCCACTGGTCAGGTGAAGACCGCGCTCGTGACGCTGACCGATGGGCGGAAGCGGTCGGTGAAGTTCACCGTCGCGGCGGCGCGGCCCAAGGCTACACTGATCGCCAAGAGCGTGGTGGCGCCCCCCTCCCCTGGCCTGCCGGTCGTGCTGGCGGCTGATACGGCGATCGCGCAGGATGCCCGGATCACCTTCTCGCTGCGTGCCGAAGGGACGACGCGGTTCGCGGCGGGGGACAGTGTCGAGATCGGCGCGGTTGCCGGTGGGCCGACGACGAGCGTCGCGTCGGGGCGCGAGCTGACCGTGCAGGACGAGCGGATCGCGGTCGTTTCGGTCGAGCCGGGCAAGGCGCTGGGCGTGTCCGCGCATGGGCCGCTGAGGTGGCGGCTGGTGCAGGACGGCGTTGCGGGCGACTGGGTGCCGTTGACGAGCCTGGTGCGCGTGCCGGCGCTGGCTGGGGTGACATGCAAGGACGTGTGTACGCTGGCCGGGAGCGACCTGTTCCTGATCGATTCGGTGGCGGCGAATGCGGGTTTCGCGGACGCGGTGCGGGTTCCGGAGGGGTTTACCGGGGCTTCGCTGACCGTGCCCAAGCCGGTGGGCGGTGCGCTGTATCTGAAGCTTCGGGATGACTCGGCGGTAATGGCGACGGTGGCGGTGAAAAGCTGACTTCCCCCCTTGAATTCCTCCCCCGCAAGGGGGAGGTGGCACCGAAGGTGACGGAGGGGGAGGAACACGCAACGGTGGTTGCCCTTACCTCCCCCTCCGTCTGGCAAGGGCCAGCCACCTCCCCCTGGCGGGGGAGGATTGCAAGATTGGGTTCCAGCCCGCCCCAAGACTTACGGGATCAAGCGATCCGCCCGCAGTTCCGCGAACAGGTCGAAGAACGCGTCGTCGGTCGGCTGGTATTCCTTGAACCCGAGCCGCCGGCTCTTGCCCATGTCCGTCACCACCTCGATCGGGCGGCCGAGATCGGCGTCGGTGTGCCACGGCGAGGCGAGGCGCGACAGGTCGGCTTCCGCCAGACCTTCGCGCGCCGCGATCTCGCGCCAGATGCCCGCATCGTCCTTCATCTGCTCGTCGAGCGTCAGGATGGTGCCGTCGAACGGGGCCGGCTCGATCCCGAACCATTCGGCGATGCGGCCCCACATCCAGCTCCAGCGAAAGACGTCGCCGTTGACGACGTTGAACGCCTCGTTGCGCGCCTCGGGCGTGGTCGCCGCCCAGATCAGGTGATCGGCGAGCATCGTCGCGCTGGTCATGTCGGTCAGGCCGTTCCACTGCGCCGCCGAGCCGGGAAAGCGGAACGGGCGGCCGGTTTCGCGGCACAAGGTCGCGTAGACCGCCAGCGTGGTGCCCATATTCATCGCGTTGCCGACCGCCTTGCCTATGATCGTGTGCGGGCGGTGGACGCTCCAGCCGAAGCCTTCGCGCTCGGCAGCCTCGAACACGGCGTCTTCCTGCGCGTAATAGAAGTTCTCGACGTCGAGACGGCCCTGCTCCTCGCGGAACGGGGTCTGCGGGAGGACGCCCTTGCCGTACGCTTCGAACGGTCCGAGGTAATGCTTCAGGCCCGTCACCAGCGCCACGTGGCCGACGCTGCCTGCTGGCGACAACGCGCCTAGCAGGTTGCGGACCATGCCGCCGTTGACGCGGATGTTCTCCGCCTCGCTGTCCTGGCGCGACCAGGTGGCGATGAAGACAGCATCGGGCTTGAGACCGGTGAGTGCCTTTTCGAGGCTGGCGGGATCCTGGAGGTCCGCTGCGACGGGCTGAACGCCGTCCTGCTCGGTCGGGCGCCGCGCGAGACCGTGGACGGTCCAGCCCGCCTTCACCAACGCCGCGGCGGTCGCGCTGCCGACGATCCCGCTCGTTCCCACTACCAGTGCCGTCTTGGCCATGTGCAATTCCCATAATCTAGATGATCTCTTCCGATCCCAAACGCGCCGTAATTTGGATGGGATCCGCCGCGGGCCGTTTGCGGTGGCGGCGGGCGGGCGATTGTCGCTATGGGGCGCGGATGACCGCATCGGATCTCCAGAGCCTGTTCGTCACCAACCTCGTCCGGTACAATAGCGGCGACCGGCGACGGTGGCGGCTGATCGTCGGCGACGTGAAGGTCTACAGCCTGGCGACGCACGCGCATTGCAACTGGGCGGTGACCCCGTCGGGCAGCGCGAGCGAGGTCGACGCGGTCGAGCGGCTGGCGGACCGGCTGCGCGAGGATCATCCCATAATCACTGCCGGCTGACGGCCTTTCATCTACGCAGGAGCGACACATGGCGAAGCAATATTGGGCGCAGATCATCGAACTCGATGAGGAAATGACCGCCGCGACGATTCCGGGAGCGACCGATCACGAGGATGCGGCGGATTCGCTGGTGGCGGATTTCGTCGGCGCGATGGGCGGCGAGATCACCTCGGGCGCGGTGCGCGTCTGGGTGCAGGGCGGGGTCGAGAAAGTCTACGACTGGAAGGCCGACTTCACGATGCCCGACATGGACGAGATGGGCGACGAGGACGAGATGGAGGTCGAGGGCGAGATCGAGCTGACCGAGCGGGTTTGAGCGCTCATTGATGGTCCCGACCAATGCTGTTCCCCCGCGGAGGCGGGGGTCCAGGGTCACGAGCACCATCGTTCGAGACCCTGGGCTCCCGCTTTCGCGGGAGAACAGTGAGGGATGAGTTACGGCACCGTCTGCCCTGCCGGGGCAAGTTCGTGCCAGGTGTGGTCGTCGTGTGCCAGCAGCGCATCCGCCGCGGCCGGACCAAGCGTGCCCGCCTCGTAGAGTTCCGGCATGCCGGCGTCATGCGCCCAGAGGTCGAGGAACGGTTGCACCGCGGCCCAGCCCGCCTCGATCGCATCCGCCCGTTGGAACAGCGTCTGGTCGCCGACGAACAGGTCGTAGATCAGCGATTCGTAGCCGGTCAGGTGACCGATATCGAATTCGTCGGCATAGCGGAAATCGAGCGCGATCGGTGCGGTCGCGACTTCGAGACCGGGACGCTTGATGTTGATGTCCATACTCAGCCCCTCGTCGGGCTGGATCTGGATGATCAACCGGTTGGGCGGCAGCATGTCGGCGGCGGCACCGGGGAACGACGCGAACGGGACCGGCTTGAAGGTGATCGCGATCTCGGTGTCGCGACAGGTCATCGCCTTGCCGGTGCGCAGGTAGAACGGCACGCCCGCCCAGCGCCACGTGTCGACCATCAGCTTCAGCGCGACATAGGTCTCGGTCCGGCTGTCCGGCGCGACGTCGGGCGAGGCGGTGTAGGCGGGGACATCCACCCCCTTCACTTTTCCCGCGGTATACTGACCGCGGACGCCGTTGCGCTTTGCCTTGCCGGGCGAATAGACGCGGACGGCTTTGAGCACCTTGCCCTTTTCGTTGCGGATCGCCTCTGCGTCGAAGCTCGCGGGCGGCTCCATCGCGACCATCGCGAGCAGCTGGAACAGGTGGTTGGGGACCATGTCGCGGAGCGCACCGGTGCCGTCGTAGAATTTGCCGCGGGTGCCGACGTCGACCGTCTCGGCGGCGGTAATCTGGACGTGCGCGATGCAGTCCGAATTCCAGACGCGCTCGATCATCATGTTCGCGAACCGCGCGGTCATGATGTTCTGGACGGTCTCCTTGCCGAGGAAATGGTCGATCCGGTAGATTTGCGCCTCGGACACGCGGGCGAGGATGCGTGCGTTGAGATCGCGGGCGGAGGCGAGGTCGTGGCCGAACGGCTTCTCGATCGCGATCCGGCGAAAGCCATGCGGCGTCTCTGCCATCAAGCCGTGGTCGGCGAGCTTGTCTACGATCGTGCCGAAGAACTTCGCGGGCACCGCGAAGTAGAACGCGACGTTGCCGTTCACGCGTCCCTTTAGTTGTTCGTAAACCTCGTCTTTCGTGAAATCGCCCTGGAGATAGCCGACTCGGTCCTTGAGCCGCGCCCACGCGTCGCCTTTTTCGCCGGCCCCCTCGCCGCCCTTCGCGTCGAACGTGCCGAGCGCCTCGCGCAACGACTGATCGTTGCCTTCATCGATACCGACACCGAGCACGTGGAAATCGTTACCGACCAGCCCTAGCCGGGTCATGTTGATCAGCGCCGGCATCAGCAGGCGGCGCGTCAGGTCACCGAAGGCACCGAAGATCACGAGCGTCGTCGGCGGGGCGGGCTTCACGGACTTGCTCACGAATTCGCCTCGGACATGCATCGACCCTTTCTGCGGTGGTTCTCTCAAACAGCGTAGCGCGTGCCGATGTTCCGCGCGCGCTCTCAGGTCGCCGTGAGGATGTTGTCCCCGAACGCGCGCGCGTCGACCTCCGCCCAGTCGAGTTCCTCCTGGAGGCGGCGATAGACGTCCTCGGCCACCTCGCCCTTATTGCGCATTTCGTGGAGCACGACGCGCTGGCAGGCGATCATCTCGAGGTGGAGTTCGTCGAATTCCGAGGTCGCTTGCGGATCGTCCGCTTCGGCGGTGACCTTGCCCGCCGCGCCGTAACGGAAGCGCAACGCGTCCGCCGCCGCACCTTCGCGCGCGGGCAGTACCGCTAGCCCTGCATCGATCAGTCGCTTGCGCGCGGGGGCGATCTCGTCGGCCAGCCCGGTATCCTCGCCGAGGTCGAGACGGCGGATTAGGGGGCCGAGCGTGAGCCCTTGCAGCACCAGCGTGCCGATCACGACGGCGAACGCCGCGAGTACGATCAGGTCGCGGCCCGGCACCGATCGCGGCAGCGCGAACGCGGTCGCGAGCGTCAGGAGGCCACGCATGCCCGACCAGGACAGGATGATCGACGCATTCCAGGGGGGCGGCTTGGGCAGCCAGGACGGTGCGTAGCGGTTGGCGATCACGCCCTCGACGAACCGCACGAAGAACACCCACGCGATGCGCGTGACGAGCACGGTCGCCAGCACCGCGGCGGCGAACCCGATCGCGGGCCAGCGCTCGGCGGCGGGCAGACCGACCAGCACGTCGCGCGATTGCAGCCCCATCAGCGCGAACGCGATGATGTTGAGGACGAGTACCGCCGACGACCACACCGCTGCGCCCTGCAACCGGTCGCGCGCGGGCTGGCCGATCGGGCGGCGCTGCGACACGATCATCCCGAACGTCACGACCGCGAGCACCGGCGAGATATGCAGCCGCTCGGCCAGCAGCCAGATCCCGAACGTCACCGCGAAATCGGCGAGGCTCGCGCCTAGCGTCCGCGCGAACAGGGGCGTCACGCGGAGGTACAGCCACGAGGCGATGACGCCGAGAACGATCCCGCCCGGGACCGCGGCGGCGAGCGCGAGCGGCGTCACTGGCGTGTCCGAATGCGTCGCGAAGGCCACCGCGAGGCCGAACAACAACAGTGCCGTGGCGTCGTTGAGAAGGCTCTCGCCCTGCAGCAACAACAGGCCGCGGCGCGGGATGCCGACTTCGCCGAGAACCGCTTCCGATGCGGCGGCGTCGGGCGGTGCGACGATCGCTCCCAAGGCGAACGCGGCGGCGAGCGGCAGCCCACCTAGCGTCACGCCGACCAGTGCGACCGCTGCAGCAGTGACGAGTACCGCGAACACGGCGAGGCTCAGCAGTGGGAACCAGTGTCGCCGCAAGGCGCGCGGGCTGGTGTGATACGCGGCGTGGAGCAGCGCGGGTGCGATGAACAAGGCCAGCGCCAGATGCGGCTCTACCGTGATCTTCGGCGCGAACGGCAGCGCCGCAAAGGCGATCCCGGCTACCGCCAGCAAGGTGGGGTACGGCACGTTCAATTTGCGCGCCAGGACCAGCAGGACCAGCGCGGCGAGCAGGATGACGTCGAGACTTTCGAATAATTCCACGGGCACGCAACGGGTGGGAGGAGCGGACGGGCCCGACACATCGCGAAGGCCAAAAAAAACCACCCCGTGCGTGTTGCACGGAGTGGCCTAGGTTCAGGGAGGAGGGACGCTAGAAGCGTCCCGTACGGCGCCGCGAAAGGGGGGGACACGATGCCGTACAGGACCTAAATGGGTGAGCGCCGTTTTGGTTCAACCCCTGCTGCACCGCACCCCAAATAATTTTCGCGACCTCCCGGTTTCGCTATCAGACGTTGAACTGCGCCGGTGCCGGCATCTGCTGCTGCGGGGTCATGCCGAGCTGCGCCTGGCGTGCGAAGATGTCGCGCATCAGCGACAGCGAGAACAGGTGCGCGTACAGCAACGGCAGCATGCCCGACTTGCTCATCTTGCGCAGCGCATCGCCGCGCAGGTCGATCAGCTTTTCCTCGTTGATCATCTGGAAGCCGCGATAGACGAACGGCTGGTCGGCGCCGTCGGGCTGGATCGTGACTTCGCCGTCCATCAGCAGCTCGAGCTCGCGCAGCTCGTTCATGAAGTTCTGCGTACGCGCGCCGGCCTGTTCGAACGACTCGTTGAAGCCGAGGATGTTCTTGGTCAGCTCGGTCGGCTGGCCGTTCTCGAACAGCGCATCGCCGTCCTCGAAATCACCGATCGCCTGCGAGGTGGGGTCGAAGCAGAGCGACAGCTCCTGTGCTTCCGGGTGCAGGCGCGCGAGCATGTACGGGTAGCGGCGGACATAGGCGGGCACGTAGAACGTGTTCTCAGTCAGCTTGCCGTCTTCGCCGACGAACACGTTGACGCCCTCGTTCAAGCCCATCAGCGCGAGCGGGATCGCGTCGTCACCGACCGAGAACACGATCGGCATGTGACGCTGGACCAGCGGAAACTCGTCGACGGTGATCGGGATCGCGTGCTGGCCGACCAGGAACGGGGCGCTGTCCTGCGGGCGGACCTTGTAGTTCGCGTGCGTGTCGCTCGAAAGCGGCTCGAGGCCATTATAGAAAAGCGGAAGCTGGGCGGTGCTGGCCATGTTACTCTCCGGATCGGTCGGTCGAAATGCCGGTGGCTCATGCCACCGATTGGGGCGAGGCTCTATGGTGCGCCGAGCGGGCGTGCAAGTGTGACGAGCTTGCCGGGGTTGAGGATGCCGAGCGGATCGAGCGCGGACTTGATCGCGCGGAGTGCTGTCATCCGTGCGGGCGACGAGAGGCGTTCGAGTTCGTCGCGCTTCATCTGGCCGATGCCGTGCTCCGCTGAGATCGAACCACCGGCCGCAACGACGAGGTCGCCGACGAAGCGGGTGACCACCGGCGCGTTCTCGCCATACCAGTACGCGGGGTCGGTGCCGGGCGCGGCGCGGACATGAAAATGGACGTTGCCGTCGCCGAGATGGCCGAAGCCGCTCGCGTGCGTGCCGGGGAAGCGCGCATCGCACGCCGCCGCCGCCTCGATCATGAAGCGCGGCATCGTCTCGACGGGAATCGAAATGTCGTGCTGCGTCGCGGGGCCGAGCGCGCGTTCGGCGGCGGAGAGCGAGTCGCGTAGGAGCCAGAATGCGGTGGACTGGGCTTCGCTGGTGGCGATCGTCGCATCTTCGATCGCGCCGTCTTCGAGGGCTTTGCCGAGCAGGCGTTCGAGCAACGCGGACGGGGACTCGCCTTCAGTGATGGCCGAGGTCGCCTCGATCAGGAGGTGCCAGGGGTGGCGGCCGGCGAGCGGCGCGCGGGCGTTCGGGAGATGCGCGATGGCGGCGTCGAGCGACTCGGCGGGGAGAATCTCGAAGCTCTCGATCGCGTCGGTCTTGGCCTGCATCGTCCGCAGGAGTTTCAGCGCGGCGTGGGGCGAGCCGATGCCGACCCACGCCGTGCCACGCGCTGCGATTGCGGGGGCCAGGTGGAGCGTGGCGGCGGTGACGATCGCCAGCGTGCCCTCCGCGCCGATGAAGAGCTGGTCGAGGTCGTAGCCGCGGTTGTCTTTCTTGAGCGCGGACAGGCCGTCGTAGATGCTGCCATCGGCGAGCACCGCCTCGACGCCCGCGACGAGGCCGCGCATCGTGCCGAACTTGAGCACCTGCGTGCCACCGGCGTTGGTCGAGACGAGGCCACCGATCGTCGCCGTGCCGCGTGCGCCGAGCGTCAGCGGGAAGCGCCAGCCCTCCCCTTGCGCAGCGCCGTCGAGGTCGGCGAGGATTACGCCGGCCTCGGCGATCGCAAGCCCGGCGTCGATGTCGAGGCTGCGGATAGTGTTCATGCGGCGCAGCGACAGGATCAGCGCTCTGCCGTCGGTGGGGGCGGTCGCGCCGCCGACCATCGAGGTGTTGCCGCCTTGCGCGACCAGCGGCACGCGGTGCTCGGCGGCCGCCGCGACGATCAGCGCCACCTCCGCGGTCGAGGCCGGTGCGACCATCGCGGGCGCGGCGCCGTGAAACCGGCCGCGCCAGTCGTGCAACCAGGGATCGATGTCGGCGGGGTCGGTGACGATCGCCTTCGCGTCGAGATGCGAGGAGAGCGATTCGAGCATTGCCGCCTGCGAAGGCGTCAGGATTGCTGACTGAATTTCGGCCATGTACGCGGCGCTAGACAAAATTCATCGCGCGTTCAACGATAGGCGCTAACGATTACGTCAGCATGATCCAGACACCATGATTCACCCCGCGATACCCGCCACCCTGCTCGCGCTCGCGGGTCCCTTTGCTGTGGCGTTGCGTGATGTACCGTCACCCGGGCAGTCTTCGGGATTCGAGCTTGATGGTATGCAGATCGCGCAGGTCTCGATCCACGAACGCATCATCATCCGCGTGCCCCGGATGAGCCGAGCCCCCGTTCGTACCTACGCGCCGCCGACTGAGTGGAAGGAGCATAAGGGCCCCAAATGCATCGCGGTCGACGAGATCGCCGGCGCCATGCTCAACAAGGATGGCGCGGTCGACCTGGTGATGGACGACACGACGCGGTTGCGCGCGCGGCTCGACGGAGACTGCAAGCCGCTCGATTATTATTCGGGGTTCTATCTGCGGCCGGGCCCGGACGGGATGATCTGCAAGGACCGCGATGCGATCCGGATGCGATCGGGTGCGCGTTGCGAGATCGAAGGGTTCAAGAGCTTGCGGGCGAAGAAGTAGCGGGGGGCCGGCCAGTCGCGTGTGTGGCGAACGCAGTCTCACCTAGCTCCGCCATCCTGACGAAAGTCAGGATCCAGAGTAACTGACGGTACGCTGCTTGGCTCTGGATCCTGACTTTCGTCAGGATGACGGGGGTTTTTGCGGAAATACGCCGCCCGTCGCCCGGTCCCCACCCTCGATTCACCGCGTTTCCTTGACATTTGTCGCCAAATCGGCGAGCGCCGGAACGCTTGAGGGCAGTGCATTTCACCCTCCATTTACCGGACATTTGCATGAGTTTTGCCGATCTCGGCCTCTCCGACGAACTGCTCAAGGCAGTCACCGACTCCGGCTATACCGAGCCGACCCCGATCCAGGCCGGTGCGATCCCGTCCGTGCTGATGATGCGCGACATCATCGGCATCGCCCAGACGGGCACCGGCAAGACCGCGTCGTTCGTGCTGCCGATGATCGACATTCTCGCGCATGGGCGTAGCCGCGCGCGGATGCCGCGCTCGCTGATCCTCGAGCCGACGCGCGAACTCGCCGCGCAGGTGGCGGAGAATTTCGAGAAATACGGCGTCAATTCGAACCTCTCGATGGCGCTGCTGATCGGCGGCGTGTCGATGGGCGACCAGCTCGCCGCGCTGGAGAAGGGCGTCGACGTCCTGATCGCGACGCCGGGCCGGCTGATGGACCTGTTCGGGCGCGGCAAGATCATGCTCAACGGCTGTTCGATGCTGGTGATCGACGAGGCGGATCGGATGCTCGACATGGGCTTCATCCCCGACATCGAGGAAATCTGCACCAAGCTGCCGAAGCAGCGCCAGACGTTGCTGTTCTCGGCAACGATGCCGCCGCCGATCAAGAAGCTGGCGGACAAGTTCCTGACCAATCCCAAGACGATCGAGGTATCGCGCCCGGCGTCGACCAACCTCAACATCAAGCAGTATCTCGTGCCTGTGCCGAGCCAGACCGCCAAGCGCGATACGCTGCGTCGCATCCTCGCGCAGGAAGAGGTCACCAACGCGATCATCTTCTGCAACCGCAAGACGACGGTGCGCGACCTCAACAAGGTGCTGAAGCAGGCGGGCTACAAGTCGGGTGAGATTCACGGCGACATGGAACAGCCGCAGCGGCTGGCCGAACTCGAGCTGTTCAAGTCGGGCGCGGTGACGATCCTGGTCGCGTCTGACGTCGCAGCGCGCGGGCTCGACATCAAGGGTGTGTCGACGGTGTTCAACTATGACGCGCCTTGGCATCCCGACGACTATGTCCACCGGATCGGGCGGACGGGCCGCGCCGGGGCGACGGGGACGGCGTACACGTTCGTCGCGCCCGACGATGCCGAGAATATCGTCAATATCGAGAAGCTTACCGGGCAGACGATCGAGCGGTTGAAGGTTGCCGAGCCGAAGACGGCGGCAGTTACTGCTGCGACCGAAGACGATGGCACGGCGCGGCGCGCACGGCCGCGTCGTGGCGCGCGGTCCGCGACGTTTACGCCAGTGCCGGTTGCGGCGGCGGCTGCCGAGGAGTCGGATCGGCCACGTACGCGGCGGGTGCTGCGGGCGGATACGGTGGCCCCGGCGATCGTCGCCGAGGTGCTGGCTGCGGCCGAGCCGGTTGCGGCGGCCAAGCGTCCGCGCTGGGAGCGGACGCCGATCGACGAGCCCGTGCCCGCGGTGAAGCCGCGCGTTGCGGAGCCGGCACGGGTCGAGCCGGTGCAGGTCGAACCGGCGTATGTCGAACCGGTTCGCGCGGCGCCCGTTCGGTCGGAGCCTGCGCGGTCGGAACCAGTTCGCACGCAAGCTGTTCGTTCGGAAGCCGCGAAGGTCGAGCCGCCACGGACGCCACGGACGGAGCGCATCCCTGCGGATCCAACCGGTGGTCGCCGCCAACCGATCGCCGAAACGCCGGTGGATGGCTGGAACGGACCATTCCCGAGCTTCCTGAATGCCGTGATCGGAGGATATGAATGATGTCGATACGCCGTCTCGCCGCGCTTACCTTGCTCGCAACCGCCGTGGCCGCCCCCGCTGCGCCCCGCGCGAAAGTCGTGGCGCCGCACGTCAACACGACGAGCTTCGACAAGCTGCCACAGCCGTTGCCGCTGCCGTATAACGAGTCGGCGAACGCCAATGCGCAGGTTGCCGCCGCCCGTGCGCGGGCACTGAAGACGCACAAGCGGTTGCTGATCGATCTAGGCGGCAACTGGTGCCTCGACTGCCGCCTGCTCGCGGGGACGATCGACCTGCCCGAGATGAAGCGCTTCGTCGACAGCAAGTTCGTGGTGGTGACGGTCGACATCGGTCGCTTCGACAAGAACGGGCAGATCGCGGCGGGTTACGGGATCAAGGGCCGCCTGAAGGGCGTGCCCGCGGTGCTGGTGGTCGATCCGCGGACCAACAAGCTGTTGAATGCCGGGCATGAGACCGAACTGGCTGATGCTCGGTCGATGGGGCCTCAGGCCTTGGCCGATTGGCTGGCGAAGTGGGCAGCCTGATCTGAGTTTTGTGAGTCGGCTGGCTGCATACTGGTTTAGTTTGAAATGGGCGTCGCTAGTCAGTCGCCTAGCTAGCGAATTTAGGGTCCACGATTGCAATCGGTGAAGTGCCCTCACCTATCGCCGCCTTCGCGTCTCTCCCTCTCCCCTACGGGAGAGGGAAGGGGCCCGCGGCCACTTGGCCGTGGGAAGGGTGAGGGCAAGGTTTGTACGGGCCCTTGCTACCGGTCGTGTTCGTGAGTTGGCCCCTTTTTCTAGCCGAGAGCATCCAGCGCCTCCTGCCCGTTTGATGTCGATCCGGTGCGCGCCATTAGGCTGCCAACGCAACCGGTTCTCCCATAAAGCTAATTTCAACACACTGTGCCGGCCCAATACCCGCCGTCAGCCTGACGAAAGTCAGGATCCAGGGTACCGACAGCTCGCCTTCGTGACTCTGGATCCTGACTTTCGTCAGGATGACGAGGTCAGGTATGACCGATCACACGCCGTTGGTCGACTTCAGGCTGCAGCTGCGATGAGTGCGTCGTCCAGCTCTCCAGCGCGCTTGTATGCCGGACGTTCGATCAGGCGGGCGGCGTAGGCTGCAAACGCATCGCGCTTGGGTAAATAGCCAAATTGCAGACCGAACAGGATCTGCGACCCGACATACACGTCGGCTGCGGTAAAGCGGTCGCCGGCGATGTAGGGATGCGCGGATATGGCGCGTTCAAGCACGTCGACGACGGCATCAAAGCTGCCATAACCGACCATGCGCTGTTGCGCATCCGTGGTGACGACGCCGAGCGAGCGGTTGGTAATCGCAGATTCAACGGGACCGGCGGCGTAGAACAGCCAGCGATAATAGTCGGCGCGCTCTTCGTCGCGTGGGGCGAGCTCAGCGTCCGGGAAGGTCTCGGCGAGATAAGCGCAGATCGCAGCGCATTCGGTGATGGTCTTGCCGTTGTGGACCAGCGCGGGGACCTTGGCCATCGGGTTGATCGCGCGATACGCCTCGGCCTTCATCGTCGTGTCGTAGCCGAGCACGACCGTCTCGTACGCGGCGCCGATCTCTTCGAGCATCCAGCGCGCGATGCGACCGCGCGACATCGGGTTGGTGTACAGGGTCAGGGCCACGCGACTCTCCTTGAGAACGGATCGTGAACGATGGTCTCATGGAGCGGGGACACGGTCAAGCGGGCTGTTGGCGAAGCAAGGTTGTTCTCCCGCAAAGGCGGGAGAACAAGGAAGCGGAATACCGGGCTCGGTTTCTAGCCTCCGTTACACCAACGCCTTGTCGAACAGCGCGAGCATGCGCGCCCAGGCCTTGTCCGCCTGGGCCGGATTGTAGACCTTCGAGTCGGGCGGGCACCAACCGTGCATCGTGCCTTCGTAGACCTCGATCTCGGCTGGGAGTTTCGCTGCGGCAAACGCGGTGCGGAGCGTGTCCTTCTCGGTCGGCGCGCGGGCGTCGTCGTTGGCGGCGATCACGATGAGGTATTGCGCTTTCATCTGCGGGATCAGGAGGTGCGGGCTGTCGGACTTGTCGGTGACGAAGCCGCCGCCGTGGAACGTCGCGCCTGCGCGGATGCGGTTCGCGACCGCTGCGGCGGTGCGCATCACCATCGGGCCGCCCATGCAATAGCCGGTGGTAGCCATGCCGCGCTTGCGATCGACCTGCGGTTGCGCGTCGAGGAAGGCGGTGAAGGCTTTCGCGTCGCGAACCGTCCCTTCGGACGTGAGGGCTTCGCGGAATGGGGCGATGCGGCTTTTGACTTCGGGTTGGTCGTAGGATTCGCCGGGTTTCAGGAACGGTGCCTTGGTCGAGCGGTAGAACTGGTTGACGACGAGCACCGCATAGCCCGATTGCGCGAGGCGGTCGGCCATCTGGCGGAAGGCGGGGCGCAGGCCCATGATGTCGGGCCAGACCAGCACGCCGGGGTGCTTACCGGTCGCAGGCGCGACGAAATAGGCGTCGGCCTTGCCGTCGGGCGTTGCGATCGAGACGTCGCGGCCCTTGATGACCGCGGCATTCGCGGGGGCTGGGAGCAACATCGTCAGCCCCATCGCGCCGGTCATCATGCCGAACTGGCGGCGCGAGACTCCGGCCAGATAGGCTTCGTTATCGTCTGCGGTATGCTCGTCGCACATGGGGCTATCCTCTTGAATTTGGCCGCATGCTAACTCAGCCCGCGCGCCACCACCATACGCCATCGTGCGTCTCGCGGATCGCTCGGCCTTCGACTTCGAGGCGGCGGAGATGGGCTAGAGCTTCGCCGGTCGCCATGCCGAGCACGTCCTGCCCGATCGCCCGGCGGAACAGGCGGCCGAAACAGTCGACGGCGCGGCGGGGCTCGGCGAGGAAGACGGCCAGTTCGTCGAGCCGTTCGCGGTGCTCGCGGTCCATCGCGTCGAGGCGGGTGTGGAGGCCGGTGAACGGGTCGCCGTGGCCGGGGAGGACGAGCAGGTCGGCGGGCAGCGTCTTGAGCTTGGCGATCGAGGCGAACCATTCGCCCAAGGGGTCGGCATTGGGTTCGGTGACCCCGAGCGAGACGTTGGGGCTGATGCGCGGGAGGACCTGGTCGCCGGCGATGAGGATGCCGCCGGCTTCGTCGTACAGGCACGCGTGTTCGGGGGAGTGGCCGGAGCCGGTGACGACACGCCAATCTCGCGTGCCGATGGTGAGCGTGTCGCCGTCTTCGATGCGGGTGTAGCTTAGCGGGAGCGGCGTGATGATCTTACGGAAGCCGGCCCAGCCCTTGCCGGTGGCGTGGTCGATCTGTGCGGCGTCCCAGCCGGCAGCCTGCCAGAAGGCGAGCATTTCGTGGGGGACGGAGTCGCGAGCATCGGCGGCGAGCATGCGCGCGGTCAGCCATTCGGCTCGGGTCATGATGATGGGGGCGGAATGGTGATCGCACATCCAGCCGGCTAGGCCGATATGATCTGGGTGGAAGTGGGTGCCGATCATTTGCGTGATGCGGGTGTTGGCTTTGGGGCCGCTGAAGATGGCTTTCCACGCGTCGCGCGCGGCCGCGGTGTTCATGCCGGTGTCGACCAACGCTTCGCCGTCGGTGTCGGTGAGGAGCCAGCAGTTTACGTGGCGTAAGGGGCCAGGGATGTGGAGGCGGACCCAGCCTATGCCGGGGGCGACCTGCATCGTGCCGCCTACTTCAGGTTCTGCGCCACCAAACGGGTAGGTCAGCCCTTTGTGACTGGTCGGCGCGAAATTGGTATCGGGTGCGGTTACCATCCGTTGCGGTTAGCAACTGGTCGGTTTGTAGGCCAGCGGCATTGGCTCATCAGCTGTCAGCCAGAACCCGCACTCGGGTCGGTAACTGATATGCCTGAAGCCACCTCCCCGGCGTAGGCCGGGGTCCAGTTGGAAAGGTTGAAGTAACGGTGCGCCGTCATAGCCATGACCGTCCCCCCAACTGGGCCCCGGCCTTCGCCGGGGAGGTGCGACGGGATGGCGCCGTGTTCCACACGAAAAAGGGCGGCACCTTTCGGCACCGCCCCTCTTTATCTTTTTACCGACAATACCGGGAAAGACGATCAGCGCTTGAAGGGGTCGTCGAAGAGCGGCTTGACGGGGAGGACGCCGCCTTCTGCCACGAACTGTGCGTCCGCGGCTGCCTGGGTGCGCTCGGCGCGGAGCTGCTGGAGCAGGACTTCGCGATCGCCTTCGAGGCGGGTGTCGGTCGGGGCTTCCATGCCGGCTGCCTTCGCCGCCTTCGCCACGGCTGCGTCGAGCTCGCGCTGCGAAGTCAGGCCGAGCGTGACCGGGTCCTTCGGCGTGATGTTAGCGATGTTCCAGTGGCTGCGGTCGCGGATCGCGGCGATCGTCGTGCGGGTGGTGCCGATCAGCAGCGAGATCGCGCCGTCGGTGATCTCCGGGTGATTGCGGATGATCCACGAGATGCCGTCGGGCTTGTCCTGGCGCTTCGAGACCGGCGTGTAGCGCGGCCCCTTGGTGCGGCGGACCTGCTCGGGGCCCTTGATCATCTTGAGCTGGTAGTCGGGATCGGCGGCACCCTTGTCGATCTCGTCCTGCGTGACCTCATGGGCGCGTACGGGATCGCGACCGGTGAGCTTGGTCGAGGTGGTGTCGTCGGCGATCGCCTGGATCTCGAGGATGTGCAGGCCGCAGAAGTCCGCGATCTGCTCGAAGCTGAGCGCGGTATTGTCGACCATCCAGGCGGCGGTCGCGTGGGGCATGAGCGGCTGGGCCACGGCGGAAACTCCGTAAAAATAGAAAGGGCCGCCCCTTTCGGAGCGGCCTGACATGAGAGAGACTTAGTGCGCGCGGGGGCAACAGGCAAGCGAACAAGCTCAGGCGGCCATGAGCTTTCCTTCGAGGGGGACGAGCGCGTGAAGGAACTGGCGTGCGCTGGCGGGCCAGCTGTAGCGCGCGGCATAGGCGGCGCAGGTGACGCGGTCGCGGGTGAGCGCGGTGGCGATCGCAGTGTCGAGGTCCTCGTGCATCGCGCCGACCCGGTCGTCGAGCACGTCGATCGGGCCGGTGACCGGGTACGCCGCGACTGGGGTTCCGCAGGCCAGTGCTTCGATCATGACGAGGCCGAACGTGTCGGTGCGGCTTGGGAAGACGAGGACGTCTGCTGTGCGATAGGCGGCGGCGAGGTCGAGGCCGGAGCGCTGGCCTAGGAACACGGCGTTGGGGAAGCGGCGGGCTAAAGTCGCGCGGGCGGGGCCGTCGCCGACGACGACCTTCGTGCCGGGATATGCGGAGGACAGGAATGCCTCGATGTTCTTCTCGACCGCGACGCGCCCGACATAGAGGAGGATCGGGCCACGTAGCGCCGTCATCTCGGGATCGCGCGCACCGTCGAGGCCGAACTGCACGAAGTCGACGCCCCTGCCCCATTCTCGGACCTGATGCAGACCTTGCTTGGCGAGCGTGGCGGCAACCGACGGCGTGGAGACCAGGATCGATTGCGCTGGGCGGTGGAACCAGCGGATGTAGCGCCAGATCCAGTCGGGGTTCGCGCCGGTGCGGGCGGCGATATAGTCGGGGAACTGCGTGTGATACGCGCTGGTGAACGGGAGCGCGCGGGCGAGGCACCAGTTGCGGGCGGCGAGGCAGACGGGCCCTTCGGTGGCGAGATGGATCGCGTCGGCACCGAAGGCTGCGAGCATGCGGCCGACGGCACCCGAGCGGGCGAAGGCTAGGCGGATCTCAGGATAGGTCGGGCAGGGCATCGAGGCGAAGCGTTCGGGGGAGACTACCAGGACCTCGTGGCCGATGGATTCGAGTTCGCGCTGGACCGACTGGAGGGTGCGGACGACGCCGTTGATTTGTGGGCTCCAGGCGTCCGTGACGATTGCGATACGCATCGTGTCTTCTCCGTTTTGCCCCTCTCCCATGGGGAGAGGGAGGGGTCCGGCCGGCGCAGCCGGGTGGGAGGGTGAGGGCACGCTTTCACTCGCGTTGTGGACTTGTCCTCACCCGCGCCGCTGACGCGGCTTGCCCTCTCCCCATCGGGGAGAGGGTTAGAGGTCAGGCGGCCATGGATATGACCTTGTCCTTCTCGCGGGCGGCGATTTCGTCGCCCCAGTGGAGGAGTTCCATGCGGCCGTCGAAATGCTCGACCAAGGCGGTGCAGCCTTCGACCCAGTCGCCGTCGTTGTAATAGGCGATGCCGGCGATCTCGCGCATCTCGGCGGTGTGGATGTGCCCACAGACGACGCCTTCGACGCCGCGGACGCCGGCCGCGTGCGCGACGACTTCCTCGAAGTGCGAGATGAAGGCGACCGCGTTCTTGACCTTGGCTTTCGCGTGCTTCGATAGCGACCAATAGGGCATGCCCATGCGGCGGCGCGCGCCGTTGACCCACCGGTTGAGGCCCATCAGCATCGTGTAGGCGGCGTCGCCGATGTGCGCGATCCAGCGGTGTGCGAGCGTGATCGCGTCGAACTCGTCGCCGTGGAGGACCAGCAGGCGACGACCGTCCGCCGTCTCGTGGATCGCGTTGCGGCGGATCGAGATGCCGCCCAGGTCGAGGCCAGAATATTGGCGGAACACCTCGTCGTGGTTGCCGGGAATGTAGACGACGCGGGTGCCGCGCTTGGCGCGCTTGAGCAGGCGCCAGATCACGTCGTTGTGCGCGGCGGGCCAGTAGAATTTCTTCTTGAGCCGCCAGCCGTCGATCATGTCGCCGACGAGGTACATCGTCTCGCTGTCGACGTGATCGAGGAAATCGTTGAGCATCCCGGCGTTGCAGCCGCGCGTGCCGAGATGGACGTCGGAGATCCAGATCGTGCGATACTGGCGGCGTTCGACGACCGGCTCGGGTACGGCGGGCCGGGAGTGGATGAAGTCGGCGATATCGGTGATGTCGGCGCCAACGAAGCTAGATGGCGAAAACGTCGTGATGGCGTTCATGAGCCTGCCCCCGCAAAACTATCCTTGCCGCGAGTATTAGGCGAGTATTGTTACACGGTGGTCGCAGTCTGGTGACTGTTCCAAGTCAGCGGATCTGTCGTGCTTATAGCTGAAACAAGGTCAGCATGTTTCCCCGCGAAGGCGGGGATCCAGACTGGGCTCCCGCCTTCGCGGGAGAACAAGTTTTGGGTCGGGTAGCGCTTTGAGGCCACCACCCCGGCGGAGGCCGGGGCCCAGTTGGAGAGGTGGCAATAACGAAGCGCACCGCGTCCTTACTGAGCGTCCCCCCCTGGACCCCGGCCTCCGCCGGGGTGGTGCAATGCTGCGAGTGGTAGGCGTTTGCCCCCTCACCTCACTCCATCGTCAGCACGATCTTCCCGACGTGGTCGCCCGCTTCCATCCGCGTGTGTGCTGCCGGTGCATCTGCGAAGGCGAACACGCGGTCGATCACTGGTTTCAGCTTGCCGGCCTCGACGTGCGGCCAGACGGTGCGGGCGAGTTCGTCCGCGACCAGCGACTTGAATGCGGTGTCGCGCGGGCGGAGCGTGGAGCCGGTCAGCGTCAGGCGGCGGCGCATGATCTCGAACAGGGGGACCGTCGCCATCATGCCGCCCTGGACCGCGATCGACACGTGGCGGCCGTCCTCCGCGAGGCATTGCAGGTTGCGCGGGACGTAGTCGCCGCCGACCATGTCTAGCACCGCGGCGACGCCCTTGCCGCCGGTGATCTGCTTGACGCGCTCGACGAAATCCTCCGACTTGTAGTCGATCGCGTGCGTTGCGCCGAGGCTCAGAGCAGCTTCGCACTTTGCCTTCGAGCCGGCGGTGACGATAATGTCGATGCCAAAGACGTTGCACAGCCCGATCGCCATCGTGCCGATGCCGCTGGTGCCGCCGTGGACGAGGACGGTGTCCCCCTCCATCGCGTAGGCGCGCTCGAACAGGTTGGTCCAGACGGTGAAGAGCGTCTCGGGCATCGCCGCCGCCTCGACCATCGTCAGCGCCTCGGGGACGGGCAAGCACTGGCCGAACGGCGCGACCGCGTATTCCGCATACGCACCGCCAGAGATCAATGCGCAGACAAGCTGGCCGATCTGTTCGTCGCCGACGCCTTCGCCGACCGCGACGATCGTGCCGGAGATCTCCATGCCGAGGATCGAGGGGGCACCCGGCGGGGGCGGATACTTGCCCTGGCGCTGCATCACCTCGGGTCGATTGACCCCGGCGGCCGCCACCTTGACCAGCACCTCACCCTGCCCCGGCTGGGGCACGGGACGGTCGACGAGGACCAGCACTTCGGGACCGCCGGGCTGTTCCGGATCGATCGCCTTCATGACGTCGGGTACACGTAAGTTACTGGATTGGTTTTCGGGTATCGCGGTCATCGCTCGTCACGTCCCTTTAGATTTCCGCGCCTTATTGACATCACTCTGGTGCGGGTCAACGTTACAGAAACTATGGAACCGGACGACACCCCCTCCCGTCCCGACGATCTGCTCGACGCGCTAGTGCGACAGGACCTCGATCCGTTGTCGGTCGCCGAGCTCGATGCGCGGATCACCGTGCTGCAGGGCGAGATCGCGCGCTGCCAGCTGAAGAAGGACCGCGCGGTCAGTCACCGCGCCAGCGCCGACGACCTCTTCAGGCGGTGATCGCGCTGCCCGCCTCCACAAGCGTCGCATTTAGGCAGCGCAGGAACGGACGGGGCCGGGTTCAAGTGCTTGATGCGACCGATATCAATTCCGACATAGTGGCAAAGGGCTCGCGTTCTCGCGGCCCGACAGGAGTATTGTAAATGCCATCATTTGCACCCGCCCTCGAGACCACGCTGCACAAGGCGCTCGAGGCGGCATCGTCCCGGCGTCACGAATATGCGACGCTGGAGCATCTGCTGCTCGCGCTGATCGACGACGAACATGCGTCGAAGGTCATGACCGCGTGCAACGTCGAGATCGGCGATCTGAAGAATACCGTCTCGCACTACCTCGACAGCGAACTTGATGCGCTGAAGGTCGATGCGGCGACCGATCCCTCGCCCACCAGCGGGTTCCAGCGCGTCGTCCAGCGCGCGATCCTGCACGTCCAGTCATCGGGCCGCGACGAAGTGACCGGTGCCAACGTGCTCGTCGCCTTGTTCAGCGAGCGCGAGAGCTATGCCGTCTATTTCCTGCAACAGCAGGACATGAGCCGCCTCGATGCGGTCAGCTTCATCAGCCACGGTGTCGGCAAGGGCGGGCAGCAGGCGACCGAAGCATCCACGCCAAAGGGTGCGGACGACGAGAAGCCGGCCAAGGGACAGGAGAAGGGCAAGACGGAAAGCGCGCTCAAGCAATTCACGGTCGACCTCAACGAGAAGGCCAAGAACGGCAAGGTCGATCCCCTGATCGGGCGCGGGCCGGAGGTGGATCGCACGATCCAGATCCTGTGCCGCCGGTCGAAGAACAACCCGCTCTATGTCGGTGATCCGGGCGTCGGCAAGACCGCGATCGCAGAAGGCCTTGCGCGGAAGATCGTCGAGGGCGACGTGCCCGACGTGCTGTTGCCTGCCGTTATCTATTCGCTCGACATGGGCGCGTTGCTGGCGGGGACGCGCTATCGTGGCGACTTCGAGGAGCGCTTGAAGGCGGTCGTCAACGAGCTCGAGAAGCTGCCGGATGCAGTATTGTTCATCGACGAGATCCACACCGTGATCGGTGCGGGCGCGACGAGTGGCGGCGCCATGGATGCGTCGAACCTGCTCAAGCCGGCTTTGTCGGGTGGCACCATCCGGTGCATCGGCTCGACCACGTACAAGGAGTTCCGCAATCACTTCGAGAAGGACCGCGCTCTGCTGCGGCGCTTCCAGAAGATCGACGTGAACGAGCCGACGATCGAGGATACCATTAAGATCCTTGCGGGCCTACGGAGCGCGTTCGAGGATCACCACAACGTCAAGTACACGCCCGACGCGATCAAGTCGGCGGTCGAGCTGTCGGCGCGGTACATCAACGACCGCAAGCTGCCGGACAAGGCGATCGACGTGATCGACGAGGTCGGTGCGATGCAGATGCTGGTGCCGCCGAACAAGCGCAAGAAGACGATCACGCCGAAGGAGATCGAGCAGGTCATCGCGACGATGGCACGCATCCCGCCGAAGTCGGTTTCGACCGACGACAAGCTGGCTCTGGCTACGCTCGAAACGGATCTGAAGCGCGTGGTGTTCGGGCAGAATGCGGCAATCGAAAAGCTGTCGTCGGCGATCAAGCTCGCTCGCGCTGGCTTGCGCGAGCCGGAGAAGCCGATCGGCAACTATCTGTTCACCGGGCCTACCGGTGTCGGCAAGACCGAAGTCGCCAAGCAGCTGTCGACGATCCTCGGCATTCCGCTCCAGCGGTTCGACATGTCCGAATATATGGAGCGGCATTCGGTCAGTCGTCTGATCGGTGCGCCGCCGGGCTATGTCGGGTTCGACCAGGGTGGTTTGCTGACCGATGCGATCGACCAGAACCCGCATTGCGTGCTTCTGCTCGACGAGATCGAGAAGGCGCATCCGGACCTGTTCAACATCCTGTTGCAGGTGATGGATAACGGGCGGCTCACCGACCAGCATGGCAAGTCGGTCGATTTCCGCAACGTCATCCTGATCATGACGACGAATGCGGGCGCCAGCGACATGGCGCGCGAGACGGTCGGCTTCGGCAACCTGTCGCGCGAAGGCGAGGACGAGGTGGCCGTGACGAAGATGTTCACGCCGGAATTCCGCAACCGTCTCGATGCGGTGGTGCCGTTCGGCTACCTCCCGACCGAAGTGGTGGCGCGGGTGGTGGACAAGTTCATCCTCCAGCTCGAACTTCAGCTGGCGGACCGCGGCGTGCACATCGTCCTCGACGACGAGTCGAAGGCGTGGCTCACGACCAAGGGCTATGACAAGCTGTACGGCGCACGGCCGATGGGCCGCCTGATCCAGGAGAAGATCAAGCAGCCGCTTGCCGAGGAATTGTTGTTCGGCAAGCTGGTCCACGGTGGTGAGGTGACGGTGAAGATGAAGGACGGCGCGCTGTCGTTCGCGATCGAGCCTGCCGCACCGAAGAAGCCCAAGAAGAAGGGCAAGACCGAGACGGTCGAGGCTGAGTAGCCTTTACACGACGGGTGTTTAGAAAAGCCTGCCGCTGGAGCGTTCCAGCGGCAGGCTTTTTTGTGGGTCGCTCACGGACGTGAAGGTCCGCGGTCTTGCAATTCTCGTCCATGATGCGGCGTGTCGGGCCCGTCTGGTGACGGGCCCGATAGTCGTCGATCCGGATCAGAACCGGACGGTCGCGCCGATCGCAAGGTTGCGGCCGAGCGAGTCGTAGCGCGCGGGGATCGTGTTGCTCCGCGCGAGGCTGATGTCGTACGAGTTCGCGAGGATCGGAGGCGTCTTGTCGAGCAGGTTGTTGGCGATGAACCGCAGCGAGAAGTCCTTTGCGATCGCAAAGGTGAACGCCAGGTCGAAATAGCTGGCCGGCGCGATGTGATAGAACGTCGTCCGAGCCCGCTCCGGCGTGCCGCCGATCGCCTCGTCGCCCGAATTATCGGCGTGCGTCAGCGAACCGACATAGCGCCAGTTGAACGACGTGCTGAAGATGCCATCGCCGGTCGTATAGGTCGTGCGCAGACCGTGCGACCATTTCGGCAGCAACTGGCTGCACCCATTCCCGTAATAGCCGGCACAATTGCGCTTGGGCTGGAGCGGCGAATCCTGGCTGCCCGCGAAGGTGGTCAGCGATCCGTTGAAGTTCCAGTCGACCTTGCCCGCGCCGCCGAGGCCGAGCGTGTATTGCGCCTGGAAATCGATGCCGCGCGCAATCGACTTGTAGTAGTTCGTGGTGCCCTGGCGGATGAAACCGCTGGTCGGATTGCTGCTGGCGGGGGCGTAGAGAATGCCCGTCCCCGGCTGGCGGACGATGCCCGAGCAGAAGAACGGATCGCCGTTCGAGCGCTGGCAGCCATCGGTGTAGTAGGTGTAATCGTTATACCCGAGCGAGTTGTCGATTCTGATCTGATAGCGATCGACCGAGAAGACGAGCCCGCGGATGAAGCTGGGCTTCACCACCAGGCCGTAGGTCAGCGTGTAGGCGCTCTCCGGGTCGGCGGTGAATCCACCCGACTGGACGGTGCACTGGTTGCCGTCACCCTGTGCGCACAACAGCGTCGGGCTGCCATAGAGCGCATCGGACAGTCCGGTCGCGCGGCAGACGTCGCGCGATGCGACCGGCGTGCCGTATGTCACCGCGCCGGTCGCAGGGTTGGTCGTCACGGTCGGCGCGCAGAAATCGTTCTGCGAGCCACCCTGCAGACCATAGCTGATGTTCCGCGACTGGCCGATCTCGATCACCGTCGGCGCGCGCTGCGCCTTGTTGTACGAGGCTCGGAAGGTCAGGTCGCTGACCGGTGCGTAGATGCCCTCGATCTTCCAGGTGTTGAAGGTCTTGGGATTGCTGCTGTATTTCGACACGCGGTAGCCGCCATTGGCCTGCAACAGATGCGCGAAGGGACGCTCCTCGATCAGCGGCGCCTGTACCTCGATGTTCGACTCCCAGACGCTCTGCGAGATGTCGAGATCGCTGCCGCCGTTCAGGTCGCGGTAGAAGGAGTCGGCGGTCGACGTGTAGTTGTCGTGGCGGTATTCGGCACCTAGCGCGATCGCGACGCCCTGGTTCGCGAGCGGCGAGGTGACGCCGTATTTGCCGAGATCGCCGGTCACGGAGATCAGGCCGTCCCAGAGCGTGCCGACACCCTTGGTGCTGCCGCCCGGCGCGGTGAACAGCCAGTTCGCGACCGGCTGGCCGGGGGTGTTGGCGGCAAAGGCATTGAACGGCACGCAGCCCGCGACGCCGCTGGCACAGGTCGGTACGCCGTTGACGTTGACGACATCGAGCGACTGGTTGACGCGGTCGTAATCGGGCAGATTGCCGTAGTTCGCCACCTGCTGGTTGCGCGAATAGACGCCGCCGACATCCCAGGTCCACGCATCGCCGACCTTGCCGCGGAAGCCGCCGGTCGCGCGGACGCCGCTGTTGATATAGATATCGGGAATGTCGGCGAGATCGTTGAAGCGATAGCGGAGTTCGATCGGCGCCTTCGTGTTGGTGCCGGCTGCGCCGCCGCAGATCGCGGTCGCCTGCGAACCGGACAGATACGGATTGTTGCAGTTCACCTGATACGGCTGATCGCCATAGACGGTGTAGCTGTAGATCCGCGCCGGATAGACGTTCTCGGACTTGTCGCGAAACCAGATGCCCGAACCATAGACTTCGATATCGGACGTCAGATCGGCACTGACGAAGCCGCCGGCGTTCCACCGTTCCGACGCGCGCTGATAGGAATAGCCGTCATACGGGTTGGCCGCGTTGCCCGCACCGACGCCGTAGGGGACGAAGGTGCGCGTACCGCTCGGATCGTTGACGTAGGCAGCACCGTTGTTCGCACCCGAGCGCGGCGAGACGTAGCCGCTGCGCGAATAGGTCGACAGCGAGCAGGACAGCGGGCCGTCCTTGCCGGTCTGGATGAGCTGGCAGGCGGAGCTGGAGCGCGCGTCGTAATCGACCGCGTCGGTGTGGCGGTAGTTGACGAAGCCCGACAGGCGGAGCTTGCCGTCGAACAGTTTCCTGCCTGCGGTCACGGTGATGTCGGCGCGGCCGCCGTCGTTGGTCATTCCGCGTGGGCTGCCGAACGCGTTCGCGCGCGCCAGCGGCGAGACGATCGTGTCCTTGTTGTCATGATTGTAGAAATTATAGTTGCCGTCGATCTGGAGCCCCTCGAAATCCTTCTTGAGGATGAAGTTGACCACGCCGGCGACCGCGTCCGAGCCATAGACCGACGAGGCGCCGCCGGTCAGCACGTCGACCCGCTCGAGGAGCGACGGCGGGATGATACCGACGTCCGCGCCATTCTGCGTACCGAGGCGCTTGCCGTCGATCAGCGTCAGCGTGCGCTCGAACCCCAGGCTGCGCAGCTTGATGCGCTGACGACCATCCGAATCCTGATAGGTCTGCTGCGCGTCAGGCGAGATCTGCGGCAGGCGGTTGAGCACGTCCTCGATATTGGTCGGCGCCTGGGCACGAATGTCCTGCGCGGTGATCGACGTGATCGGCGCGGCCGACGTCATGTTCGGACGCTGGATGCGGGAACCGGTGACGACGATCATGTCGTTCGTCGCGGGTGCGGCATCCGGCGAGGCGAGAGCAGTCTGCGCATCCGCCTCGACCTTGGCCTGTGCTGGCGTTTGGGCGCCGGCGGCGGGATCCTGCGCCATCGCAGGCATCGCGTAAAACAGCAGCGCCCCCGAAAGCGCAATACGAGACACGGTCTGGTCAAAGATCATTTAGCACCCCTTTTTGTCACCGACCGCGTCTGGCGCTTTAGTCGGCTCGAACGACAGACTTGGTCAGATCACAGTGCCAGTCAATACCCAAACAATACCTATCAAATACATTGTCGACATAATATTTCAGAAAGGTACCCCTCCAGTTCTCCCCCTGATAGGGTCGATACCGTGTCCGGACGGCAGCCATCGGGCATCCGCGACCGTCACGCGGCGACGCAAAATTGCTTGAAGTTCCATGGGAGCGTCGCTCAGTCCACGACGGCAGCCGACCTCTAAAAATCGTCGTCCATCAAATGGTTGAGGCGCGCATTTGCGGATACTTGCGGATCATCCATCGTAGCCGACGCGAGCAAACGCGGCGGTCGAACGGCAAATCCGCGTTGAAGATGATCCCCGTCGGGAAGACAGCCCACCACCGCGCACGGCCAGGTTTCGAGGCGACCGTCCGCCGCAAGTCGGCCGATACGGTGGCCGCCGCGCAATAAAAATTCACGGGCAGATCGATGCGGCAACGCCTCCACGTAGACGGGCTTCACCGACATCGATGCCCGGTCTTCGCTTTCAGCCTTCGATCCAGGCGCGTGTCTGCTTCAACACGTCGTCGGACAACACGGGATCATCGACGGCGCGTGCGAGGATGACCGCCCCTACCATCGCCGCCCACGTCCCGATCGCCGCGCGTCGCTTCTCCGCGGAGTCCGCTCCCGGCACAGCTTGGGCAAGGCGGTCGATCTGGGAGGACAACCCCTTCGTCATGGCGGCACGCGCCTCTGGCGATTGATGGCGTAACGGGCTGGCAAAGCCAGCGGTCGGACAGCCGGTCGCGGCGCGATCGCGGTGATGAGGTGATAGATACGCGTCGAGATAGGCGTTCAGGTCACCGCTAACGGCGTCGGACGGGGTCAGCGCATGCGTGACCGTCTGCGCGATCAGATCGTCCTTCGACGCGAAGTGACCGTAGAATCCGCCATGCGTCAGACCTGCCGCCTTCATCACCTCCGACACGGTAACGGCGTCGAACCCGCGGTCTCGGAACAGCGTGCTGGCGGCATCGAGGATGCGGGTGCGGTTCGCCGACATCTGCTCGCGACTGACCTTCATGGCGAAAAACTCCTGGATCGGCATTGACAGTTTCATGATAGCCATCATATTTGAGCAATCATGATGTTCGTCATGTATATAAGCAGCGACCGAAAGAGAGCAATCCCATGACCCCTCCGACCGTTCTCATCACCGGCGCCTCCACCGGCATCGGCGCGACCTATGCCGATCGTTTCGCCCGTCGCGGCCACGACCTCGTGCTCGTCGCCCGCGACACCGCGCGGCTCGAAGCGCTTGCGGCACAGCTCGCGGCCGAGGTGGCGGTCGATATCCTGACCGCGGACCTGACCCGCGAGGCCGACATCGCCGCGGTCGAGGCACGGTTGCGTGACGATGCGAAGATCGAGATCCTGATCAACAACGCGGGTGCCGGGCTCGGCGGGAGCTTCGTCGATCAGTCCGCGGAGGCCGTCCGCGGCAACGTCGCGCTCAACACGACGGCGGTCGTCCGGCTCGCGCATGCGATCGCGCCGCGTCTGGTGGCGGCGGGCACGGGGTCGATCGTCAACCTGGGCTCGGTCGTCGGGCTCGCACCGGAGTTCGGCATGAGCGTGTACGGCGCGACCAAGGCGTTCGTGCTGTTCCTGTCGCAGGGCCTCGCGCTCGAACTGGGCCCCAAGGGCGTCTACGTCCAGGCCGTGTTGCCGGCCGCAACCGGCACCGAATTATGGGGTCGCGCCGGAATGGTCGGTGCCGATCTGTCGGGAATGATGGACGTCAACGAACTGGTCGATGCGGCGCTCGTCGGTTTCGATCGTCGCGAAGGCGTGACGATCCCGACGCTGCACGAGGGCGAACTCTGGGATGCGTTCGACGACGCGCGCAAGGCGATGGTGCCGCGGTTCGCCCAGCTTCTACGCGCGGATCGCTACGCCGCCGCCTGATCCGACGCACTCCACGCCGGGCGCAGTCCCCGACGCCTCCAGAGGGAAGCATCATGAAAGCCTATATCCTCGATGCCTATGGCAAGACCAATCGACTGCGCCTCGGCGACAGGCCGGACCCGGTCGTCGGGCCGGACGACGTGCTGGTCGAGATCCACGCCGCCGCGCTCAACGTCATCGATTCGAAGATCCGCAACGGCGAGTTCAAGCTCGTCCTGCCGTACAAGCCACCCTTCGTCCTGGGGGCGGATTTCGCCGGGATCGTGAAGCTGGTCGGTGCCAACGTTACGCGGTTCGCGGTCGGCGATGCGGTCTATGGTAGCCCGCGCCAGGGACGGATCGGCACGTTTGCCGAACTCATCGCGGTGGATCAGGCCGATGTCGCGCTGAAGCCCGTGAACCTGTCGATGGAGGAGGCCGCGTCGATCCCGCTAGTCGGCCTCACCGCGTGGCAGGTGCTGGTCGAGCGCGCCAAACTGAAGCGCGGGCAGAAGGTGTTGATCCACGCCGGATCGGGCGGTGTCGGGACATTCGCCATCCAGCTTGCGAAACACCTGGGTCTGCACGTCGCGACGACTGCGGGAACGAGCAACCTCGACCTGGTTCGCGATCTCGGTGCGGACACGGTCATCGATTACAGGACGCAGGATTTCGCCGAGCTGGTGTCCGGCTACGACGTGGCGCTCAACAGCCTCGACGGGAAGACGCTCGCCAAGTCGCTCGATACGCTCAAGCCCGGCGGCAAGCTGATCTCGATCTCGGGGCCGCCCGATCCGGCGTTTGCGCGACAGCAGGGGCTGAACTGGGGGCTGCGTCTGGTGATGCGGCTGCTCAGCGCAGGTATCCGCGCCAAGGCCAGACGCCGCGAAATCAGCTATTCGTTCCTGTTCATGCAGGCGAGCGGCGAGCAGCTGGCGACCATCGGCACGCTGATCGAGGGCGGCGAGATCCGGCCTGTCGTCGACCGCGTCTTCCCCTTCGCCGAACTGAACGATGCGATGGCCTACATCGATACCGGCCGCGCGAAGGGCAAGGTCGTCGTCAGCATCCGCTGATCGCGATCTCCCGAGCAAAGGTAGCTGTCATGTCACAACCCGCTTCGCATATCCGTGCCACGGAAACCTGGATCGAAACGCCGACGCTGACCATCGAGGCGGCGGGAACGACGTTCGCCTATCGTCGGCTTGGCCCGGCGCAGGGCGTCCCGGTCGTCCTGCTCAATCATTGGGTCGCCAATCTCGACGATTTCGATCCCCGGATCGTCGATGGTCTGGCGCGGGATCGGCCGGTCTACGCGCTGGATTACCGCGGCGTCGGCAAGTCGGGTGGCGACGCACCGACGACGATCGCGGCGATGGCCGAGGACATCGTCGCGGTCGTCGCCAGCCTCGGGCTCGACGCGGTCGACCTGATCGGCGTCTCGCTCGGCGGTTTCGTCGCGCAACAGATCACGCTCACCCGCCCCGACCTGGTCCGCAAGCTGGTGCTCGCGGGTACCGGGCCGGCAGGCGGCAGAGGCATCGCGCGGGTCGGTGCGGTCGCGTGGCCGCTCATGATCAAGGGCCTGCTGACGCTGAAGGATCCGAAAACCTATCTCTTCTTCACCTCGACCGCGAACGGTCGGCAGGCGGCGAAGGCGTTCCTGCTTCGGTTGAAGGCGCGCAAGATCGACCGCGATGCGCCGATCACCCCGAAAGTGTTTCTGCGCCAGTTGAAGGCGATCACGGCATGGGGTCGCCAGCCCGCGCAGGATCTCGGGAGCATCGCCAAGCCTGTCCTGGTCGCGAACGGCGATCGCGACATCATGGTGCCGAGCGAGAACTCCGCCGACATGGCGCGCCGCATCCCGGGGGCCGAACTGGTCCTGTACCCAGACGCGGGCCATGGCGGCATCTTCCAGTATCACGAGGACTTCGTGCAGCGCGTGCGTGCGTTTCTGGCCGCCTGAGCCCCCTCCCCCAGTCATCGCCCTTCAAGACCCATCGCCCTCCAAGACTCATCGCTCTTCAAGAGTCATCGCCCCTCCAAGAAGGTATAGATCATGGACTACATACCCTTCGGCCGCACTGGCCTGACCGTGTCGCAGATCGCACTCGGGACCGGCAACTTCGGCACCGGCTGGGGCCATGGCGCCGATGCGGAGACCAGCACCGCGATCCTCGACGCCTATGCCGATGCGGGCGGCAATTTCCTCGATACCGCGGACGTCTATCAATTCGGCCAATCCGAAGAGATCATCGGCAAGGCGCTGGCGGGGCGGCGCGAGGATTTCGTGCTCGCCTCGAAATTCAGCAACGGCGCCGCCCCCAATGCCAACCGGCTCGTCACCGGCAACAGCCGCAAGGCGATGATCGCCTCAGTCGAAGCGAGCCTGAAGCGTCTCAAGACCGACCGCATCGACCTGTACTGGGTCCACCATCCCGACGACGTGACCGCGACCGACGAGATCGTCCGCGGCTTCGACGACCTCGCGCGGGCCGGCAAGATCCTCTACGCAGGCCTGTCGAACTTCCCGGCGTGGCGCCTTGCGCAGGCCGCGACGATCGCGGACCTGACGCGTGCGCTGCCGATCGCAGCCGCGCAGTTCGAGCACAGCCTCGTCCACCGCGATCCCGAGGCCGACCTGTTCCCCGCCTCGCGCGGGCTGGGGCTCGGCGTCGTCACCTGGTCGCCGCTCGGCGGCGGCGTGCTAACCGGCAAGTACCGCAAGGGCGAGACCGGCCGCGCCGAAGGGTTCGGCGGCAAGGTCTTCCAGGCGGAGGACACCGCGCAACGTACCGCGATCATCGACACCGTGATCGCGATCGCCGACGAGCTGCAGGCGAGCCCCGACCAGGTCGCGATCGCCTGGGCCGGAAGCCACGGCGCGGTGCCGATGATCGGGCCGCGGTCGATGGCGCAACTGACCAGCAACCTCGGTGCGCTCGACGTCGTCCTGACCGACGAACAGTCCCGCCGCCTCGACGCGGTCAGCGCGACTTCGCAGGCGCCTGCCCGCCAGGTTTGATTCCGCCCCGCCCCACCGGCCGCCTCGACCGCAAGGACGCATCATGGATATCATCAAGAACAACGCATCCGGCCTGTCGGGCCTGGAGCAGCTCCACGCGATCATCGCCGAGAACACGCCGCCGCCGATCAACGTGACGCTGGGGTTCACGTTGGTCGAGGTCGAGGAAGGCCGCGCGGTGTTCGAGGGGAGCCCGGACCGCAGCGTCTACAACCCGATCGGCTCGGTGCATGGCGGCTATGCGGCGACGCTGCTCGACAGCGCGTGCGGGTGCGCGGTGCATTCCAAACTGACCGCCGAGCAAGGCTACACCACGCTCGAACTGAAGGTCGCCTATCATCGCCCGTTGAACGACATGAGCGGCCCGGTCCGCGCCGAGGGCCGGATCGTCTCGATCGGCCGCCGCACCGCCTTTTCCGAAGCCAGGCTCACGGATCGCAACGGCCGCCTGTGCGCAACGGCAACCTCGACGCTGCTGATCTTCCCGATCGAACGCACGGCGACGACGGGCTGACGAGCGTCATGTCCGGATGACGCTCCGGACCAGTCATCTGCCCTCCACCCAACGCCCCCGACGTTCGCGGCCTCTTTGAACCCGGCGCTCGTTCGTTGTACCGATGTCCGGTGCAGGTAGCGTCTGCGGGCCGCAACGTATCGCCCACCCCGAAGGGCCGTACGCAGATGCCAAAGTCTCGGTCGCCGGCGCTCGCCGAGCGACCGTCGACGGACTCCGTCGCTCCCAATGCACGATGTTAGGTGATGCTTAACGCAACCGGAGGCATAGCGCCGTTGCAAGGGAGACATGGGTGTGTCGCAAAAAGAAGCCAGTTTTGAAGCGGTTGCGTTGAGCGACCTTGATACGATGAGCGTCGACGAACGCGATGCCCTGCCGTTCGGGGTGGTTGGCTTCGAAGCGGATACGATCGTGCAGTCCTATAACGCGACTGAGGCGCGCATGTCCGGGCTCGACCCCGCCACGGTCATCGGCGTGCCGTTCTTCGATGCGGTTGCGCAGTGCATGAACAATTTCATGGTCGCCCAGCGGTTCGAGGACGAGCCCGAGATCGACGACATCATACCCTATGTCCTGACGCTGCGGATGCGTCCGACGAGAGTGCGGCTGCGCCTGCTGGCGGCCCCCGGAACGCCGCGCCGCTACATCCTCATCGAACGGTGAGACCGCGATCATGAGCGATATTTCCAGCGAGGAACAGCTTCTCGAATTCCTGTACGCCTGCCCCGTCGGGCTGATCGAATGCGACATCGCCGGCGAGATCGCACTGATGAACCCGCATGCGATGCAGCACCTGTTGCCGCTCGCCGGCGCGCGCGATCCCGGCAACCTGTTTGCGGCGTTGGAGCAGCACGCGCCCGAGCTGCGCAGCATCGTCGCTTCCTATGCGCCGTCCACCGGCCGCATCTGCGACGGGCACCGTATCTTCGTCGATCTCGGATCACGCCGACGCACGGCCCCGCCCAAGGTACTGGCGTGCACGCTGATGAAACTGGGTCCCGACCGGCTGATGGCGACGCTGTCGGATATCAGCCAGCAGGTGGTCCAGGAGGAACGGCTGCGCCAGGCGGATACCTGGTTCGCGACGCTGCTGGACGGCGTCAACGACTATGCCGCGCTGACGATCGCGCAGAATGGCAGGATCGAATCGGCCGACCCCTGCTTCACCCGCCAGACCGGGCATGACTGCGCAGAGGTGCTCGGCCGCGATCTGACCGAACTGCTGCATACCGAAGCGACCGGCGGCGACCTGAGGCTCGAAGAGCAACTGGTGATCGCGGGACGCGACGGGTGGCATCTCCAGGAGGGATGGCAACAACGCGCGGACGGCGAGCGCTACTGGTGCCAACGGCTGGTCGTCGCGCGCTCCGAGGGCGATGAACGCCGCGCGTCGGGTTTTTCGGTCATCCTGCGCGACGTACCGCGACGCGAGGAAGCCGCGGAGGACGTACGCCGACTGCTGACGTGCGATCACCTGACGGGCGCGGCGAACCGCCGGCACTTCGGCCAGGTGATGGAGCGCGAGCAGGCGCATTGGCGCGAACTGCGGCAGTCGCTGTCGCTGATCGTTCTCGATCTCGATCACTTCAAATCGGTCAACGACACGCACGGCCATCCGGTCGGCGACATCCTGCTCTGTCGGGTGGCGGAGGTCTGTACCGCGCTGCTGCCGCCGCGGGGGATCTTCGCCCGGCTGGGGGGAGAGGAGTTCGGTGCCCTGCTGCCGCGCTACGACAATGACCAAGCGATGACGCTCGCCGAGGAGATGCGCACGGCGATCGCTGCGCTCGAGGTGGAAACGCCGCGCGGGCAGTTGACCGTAACCGCCAGCCTGGGCTGCGCGTCGCTGGACGAAGCCGACGGTTCGATCGATGCGCTCATCGCGCTGGCCGACAAGCGGCTGTATGTCGCGAAGCAGGCAGGACGAAACCAGGTCTGTCATCACCAAGCCTCCGCCGCGTGACCATGCCGAAATTGCAGCGTGCGGCCGCGCACCGCATCGCGTGCGCCGTCGTCGCCGCCGAAGTGCGCCGCCTGCGCGATACGCCCCATTCCGACGCCGTGAAGGGGGATTGGCCCGACTCGACTCAGATCGGCGACCAAGGACTGGGCCTGGATTCGATCGAGCAGCTTGGTGCGCTGGGGGCGCTGGCCGAAGCGTTCGACCTCGACGACAGTCTGCTGAGCGACGATCCGCCGCGAACGGTGGGCGCGTGGGTCGACTGGATCATGCAGGCACATGCGGAGGATGCTGGGGGAAACGGGCGGATGACGGTCGCCACCTCTGGCTCGACCGGCCGCCCGCGGCCCTGCATTCATGCGATCACCGATCTCCTCGCCGAGGCTGCGGTCCTTGCAGCACGGTTCGACGGGCGACGCCGGGTGGTCGCGCTGGTGCCGGCGCATCACCTGTACGGGATCATCTGGACCGCATTGTTGCCCGCAACGCTGGGCGTGCCGGTCGTCGCGCGCTCGATCGGCGCACCACTCGCGTTGGCCGCGGGCGATCTGGTCGTCGCCGTACCCGATCAGTGGCAAGTGCTGTTGCGCATGATCCGCCGCTTTCCGGACGACGTCGTCGGCGTCAGTTCGGCCGGGTCGCTCGACGACGACGTCGCGGCGGGACTGGCGGCGGCGGGCCTCGCGCGGCTCGTGGATATATACGGCTCGTCGGAGACCGGCGGGATCGCGATGCGCGATCTGCCCGCGTCCGCGTACGATCTTCTGCCACGCTGGGGGTTGGCCCCGAACGGTGACGACGACTGGCGCCTCGTGGACCGCGATGGGCGGCTGTGCGACCTGCCGGATCATATCGAGCGTATCGGCGATCGCGCGATCCGGCCGATCGGCCGGCGAGACGGCGCGGTCCAGGTCGCGGGCCACAACGTCTGGCCGGAGCGCGTCGCGCGCGTCCTGCGAACGATCGACGGCGCCGCGGACGTCGCGGTCAGGCTACACGCGAACGGACGCCTGAAGGCGTTCGTCGTTCCCGACAAGGATAGCGATCCCGTGCAGATCTCCGCGCGGATCGAACAGGTCGCCGCCGCGCGCCTGACCGATCCCGAACGTCCCAAGACGTATCGCTTCGGACCGGCCTTGCCGCGCAACGCGATGGGAAAACTGGAAGACTGGACATGATGCACGCACCCATCACCGCGGCCGACACGGCGCGCGCCACACCGCTGTCCCTTGCGCAGGCGTGCCGGGGCTGCCGGACGGGCTCGCCGCTCAGGAGCGCGATCACGATGGCGTTCCAGCCGATCGTCGATATCGAAACCGGATCCGTGTTCGCCTATGAAGCGCTCGTGCGGGGAGCGGACGGTCAATCGGCCGGCGAAGTGCTGTCCAGCATCGAGCCCGACATGATCTACAAGTTCGACCAGGCGTGCCGGGTAAAGGCGATCGAACTGGCCGGCGCACTGTTCGCGCCCGATGGCGATGCGAAACTGTCGATCAATTTCATGCCCAACGCGGTGTACGAGCCGAACGCGTGCATCCGTGCGTCGCTGGCCGCCGCCCGCCGCGTCGGGTTCGACCCCGGGCGGCTGATGTTCGAGTTTACCGAGAACGAGCGGATGGTCGACGTCGTCCACGTCCGGCATATCATCGAATCCTATCAGGCGCGCGGGTTCACCACCGCGATCGACGACTTCGGCGCGGGCTATGCCGGGCTCGGCCTGCTCGCGGACCTGCGCCCGGACATGCTCAAGCTCGATATGGCGCTGATCCGCGGGATCGACGGCTCGGCAGCCCGCAGGACGATCGTCGCGGGCGTGGTTCGCATGGCCGACGAACTCGGCATCCGCTGCATCGCGGAGGGGATCGAGACCGCGGCGGAACTGCGGGCATTGCGCGAGATCGGTGTCCGCCTTTGCCAAGGATACCTGTTCGCGCGTCCCGCGATCGACGTCCTGCCGACGCCCGCATTGTCCGCGGGCACGGTGACCACGGCGGCAAATCGATAGGACGCCGCGGCGCGCATCAAGCGGTTGGTGCGAGCAACCACCGGCAAGTCACCTGCCCGTCGTACCGACATCGGCCACCTCGGTGCACGATGGTGCCACGGCTCGATCGCCGACTCCGGAAACGAGCGGCACTTAATGGAACGCGGACCGTTCGGTCGATGACCAGAACAGGCAGGATTTCCGGATGACTGACGACCCACGCAACAGCCAGCCGACCAGCTTCCCCGGCGAGCCGCAACAGCCGAGCCCCGGCCTTGTCGCGAACATGAGGACGAAACCCGATCACGGCGAGGACAGCTATGTCGGCAAAGGCCTGTTGAAGGGCAAGGTCGCGCTCATCACCGGCGGAGACTCGGGCATCGGCAAGGCAGTTGCGATCGCTTATGCGCGAGAGGGTGCGAATGTCGCGATCTCCTACCTCGCGGTCGAGCAGGCCGACGCCGAAGATACGCGTGTCTGGGTCGAGAAAGCAGGGCAGCGCTGCGTTCTGTTGCCGGGCGACATAAGCGACCGGGGCCACTGCCTCGCTCTGGTCGAGAGTACCGTCGCGGAGCTTGGTGGGCTCGACATTCTGGTCAACAACGCCGCGGCGCAGACCATGAACGAGGATCTCGACAGCATCGACGACGACGAGATGGAGCGCGCGTTCGCCACCAACGTGTTCGCGATGATCCGTCTCGCCAAGGCCGCGGCGCCGCATATGAAGCCGGGGTCCGCCATCGTGAACACCACCAGTGAACAGGCCAAGGTCGCGACCAAGAGCATGATCGTCTATGCGGCGACCAAAGGTGCGATCTCCAGCATGACGGTCGGGCTGTCCAACCTGCTCGTCGCGAAGGGTATTCGCGTCAATGCGGTCGCGCCCGGCCCGATCTGGACACCGATCCAGCCGATCGCGAAATCGCCGGAAGAACTGGAGACGCTAGGTCAGGATACGCCACTGGGCCGCGCAGGACAGCCTGCCGAGCTCGCCCCTGCCTATGTCCTGCTTGCCTCGTCGGAGGGAAGTTACATGACCGGCGCGGTGATCGCGGTGACCGGCGGCGTGCCGATCAACTGACCAAAGAACCGTTGCGGTCTGCGTGCTGTTTCAAAAATGCGGAGATGCGAGTGCCTTGAGACATGGATCGGTAGCTAGTCGGTGGATCACAGTCCCAGCTTCGTCAGGGCCAATGCGATCTCGGCCTCGGCTTCAGGGGCATTCTTCCGGCTCATCCGGTTCAGCGCGGTCTGCAACCGTGCCTGCGCCACCTGCAACGTCTTGTGCCGCACCTCCCGGGTAGCGTTGGTCCGCCACGAGGAGCTTTCACCGAGCAAGGCCGCCCATTTAGCCTCCTCCGCTGCCAGGATCGATAAAGCGAGCCGCAGGCCATCGCGCTGGCCATGCGCGTAATCGTCAACCACGAACGGTCATAGCTTCAGGTCGCGCCGAGTCATTTCAGCCTGTGCGATATCCCACAACGGTGTCGGCGCGGTGCTTTTGAAGATATCCGCGAGATCGAGCAAATCATCGTCGACAAGCGCCGAGACCGACGCCTGTATCTCAGCAAGCCGCGCAGAAGCCCGGTCTCCCGTTGCGACGCGACGTTTCGTTCGTAGGTTCAGCATCGGCAATCGATAGCAGCATCGCACGTCGCACGACAGGGACCGCACGACAGCGCGCGCGCGCCGTCCGGACCGACTTCCGGACAAGAGGATGGCTACGGCTTGCTGCCGTCGAAGGCGCCTCGATTTCGACGGTGGCGCCCCGGACACGACGATCGATACATGCTGCGGGATCGGGAGGGCATGCCGATGGTTGGGGCGCTATGACATCGTCCCTCCCCAACGCTTGGGCCAATTGGTCCGAAGCCCCCCGCGTTCGTTCCCTGAACGCGTGCAGCGTACGGACCGACGGCCGCTACGTCCTGTGCTGGCTCCAGCAGGCGTTGCGCGCGCGCGACAATCCCGTGATCGACGCCGCGATCTGCCTCGCCCACGACCTCGGCCTGCCCGTGCTCGTCTATCACGGACTACGTGAGGATTATCCATACGCATCGGATCGTCTCCACCGATTCATCCTGGGGGCAAGCCGCGACCTCGCACGCGAATGTCGGCAGCGCGGGTTGGCGTGTGTCCAGCACGTCGAACAGGCGGATGCCCGTGAAAAAGGACTCGTCTACCGCCTGGCCGCCGACAGCGCGGCCGTGATCGTCGAGGACCAGCCGACCTTCGTCGCGCGCTGGCAGTCGGAACGGTTCGCAGCGCGCACCGATCGCGCCGTAATCGCCGTCAACGCAGCCTGCCTAGTGCCGCCTGCCGTGCTTGGCGACGACATCGGCTCGACCACCGGATTTCGGCGGCGGCATCAGCCCCTGCGGGAGGACTGGAGCGCGGCGGACGATCTCCACCCGGCAGCAGCGGCGTATGATGGGCCCCTGCCCTTTGCCTCGGATCGGCTCGAAGATCGTACCGATGCCGATATCGATCGCCTGATCGGGAACGCGGCGATCGATCACTCGCTCACGCTGAGCCCGCTGTTTCCCCTCGGCCGCGACGGCGCGCTTTCGATGCTAGAGCGGCTGATGGACGACGTGTTGCCGATCTATGCGACGGTTCGCAACGATGCGACCCGCCCCGAAGGCGCCAGCATGCTGTCGCCGTATCTGCATTTCGGCGTGATCGGGCCGCGTGAGATCATGGCTACGGTCGAGGCGGCGGCGGCCCCCATCAATGCCAAGGAGAAGTTTGCCGACGAGCTGCTGACGTGGCGCGAGTGGTTCCACTATCAGGCACGCGCCTTGCCCGCGCCCGAGCAGTACGACCGGATTTCGGGATGGGCACGCGAAACGCTCGAAGCACATTCATCGGACGAACGGCCGGACCTCGAAACGCTCGAAGCGCTACTGCGCGGCGAGACTCGCGACGAAACCTGGAACGCCTGCCAGCGCCAGTTCCTGATCGATGGATGGATGCACAACAATCTCCGCATGTACTGGGGCAAACGGATCATCGCGATGACGCCCGATCCCAAAACGGCGTGGGCCACCGCCTGTTACCTCAATGACCGACTGAGCCTCGATGGCCGTGATCCCTCGACCTATGGCAACATCGCCGCATCCTTCGGCGGCGGGTCGCCCGGCAACGAGGGACCCGCGATCTACGGCAAGGTGCCGACGCGCTCCGACGGGTCGACCCGCCGCCGTCCTGGGGGGCCCGAATGGATCGAAGCGGCAGCCGCGCGCGCAAGGCCCGAGCCGGGCGCTGCACCACGACTACCCGTCGAGTTGTATCTGTCGGATCAGCCAGCCAGCTGACTGCGGTACGGCGGATGGGCGACATCGAGATATCGGGTGCGTTGCCAAGTCCGGCTTCGATCACGCCCCGTCGAAGTCGCCGCGGGAACGACGATCGTCGACGTTCCCGCGCGCGTTCCAGCCGGGGGCGATCCGGCCGACGTTGTTTGTCGACGACCGTCAGTCCTGGCTGCCCTTCATCGCGGCGGCGAGCGTCGTCCGCCACGGCGTCGTCGGGCGGCGGATCAGCGTACTGAGCGCACGACCGTCGTCGAACAGCGAGCCTTGTGCCGCCTTCGCATCGCTTTCCGCGAGCATATCGGCGATCGGTGCCGGGAGGCCGGCGCCCTCCAGAACTCCACGATAGTCGTCCTGTGGCAAATCCTTGTAGATCACCGGCCGCCCGGCGATGTCACCGATCGCGACAGCGAACTCGGTGAGCGTGTAGGCATCGTCTCCGGCAAGTTCGAAGATCCGCGTTTCGACCGAGCCGTCGACCAGGACCGAAGCAGCGGCATCGGCATAGTCCTCGCGGCTCGCGCTCGAGACCCGACCATCACCCGCGCTACCGATCAGCGCACCATGTTCGATCGCAGGCGCCACGGACATGACGTAGTTCTCGGTGTACCACCCATTGCGCAGGAACGCGTGCGGCAGGCCGCTGGCCGCGATCGCGGCCTCGGTAGCGCGGTGCTCGATCGCAAGGTTCATCGGATTGGCGTCCGCATGAAGGATGCTGGTGTACGCGATGTAGCCGACGCCTGCCGTCCTGGCGGCGGCGATCACCGCACCGTGCTGTGCCTCGCGCGATCCGACTTCGCTCGACGAGATCAGCAGCAGGCGATCGACCCCGGCGAGCGCGGGCACGAGCGTGGCGGGCGCATCATAGTCGAACGCACGCACGACGACGCCCCGTGCCGCGAGATCGGCCAGCTTGGACGGATTTCGCACCAGCGCCACCACCTCGGAAGGCGCGACCGTCCGGAGAAGCGCGTCGATTACCAGGCGGCCAAGCTGACCGGAAGCTCCCGTTACGGCGTACATAAGGCGTTCTCCAATTTTGCAGTGTTGATGCCCGCCACGTAAGCGACTAACTTACGCAAGAGAAGTACGCACAAAAAGGTAAGTTTTGAAATGTCCGGCGATCCACCCCTCCGCCTCGCCGATCGCATGGAGCGCGGCGACGTATTCGCGCCGCGCTGTCCGTCGCGCGAAATCCTGAAGCACGTGACGAGCAGCTGGGGGACGCTGACGCTGATCGCGCTGCTACCCGGCACACTCCGGTTCAGCGATCTGCGCCGCAGGGTCGCCGGCGTCAGCGAACGCATGCTCTCGCAGACGCTCAAGCAACTGGAGGGGGACGGGCTGGTGCATCGCCGAAGCTTTCCGGTCGTACCACCCCGCGTCGACTATGCGCTGACCGAACAGGGCAAGCAGGCCGCGGTGCTGGTGCAGGCGCTGGCGGACTGGATCGAGGACAATCTGCCTGTGCTTGCCAGCGGTCGGGTGAACGACTGACGGCCGTGAACGTCCGCGCCCCGGCCGTGCGAGGCGTGCCCGATATCCCGCCACGGTAGTTTGATGGCAGCGAATTCATGAAACTCCGCCCTGCCTGACCGGTTCAGTTACGATGACCATGTTCGACGATCAAATCGCAATCGTTACCGGCGGCGAGTCCGGCATCGGCGCTGCGTGCGCCAAGGCGCTGGGTGAGGCTGGTGCGCGCGTCGTGATAACCTATTTCAAGGACGAGGCGGCGGCGCAGGCGGTTTGCGCCTCGATCGGCAGACCGGGTCGCGCGATCGCGGTGCAGGTGGACGTCGGCGACGAAGCCGCGGTCGAACGGTTGTTCGCCAAGGCCGAGGACAGTTTCGGCACGGTCAGCCTGCTGGTCAATTCCGCAGGTCTCAACATGAGCGGCGTGATGCTCGTCGACATGCCGCTTGCGCAGTTCGACCGCGTGATCCGCTCCGATCTCTACGGGCCGTTCCTGACGTGCCGGCGGCTGGTGCGTGCGCTGGAAGCGCAGGATGCGAAAGGCCGGATCGTCAACATTTCTTCGATCCACGAACGGGCGCCCCGCCCCGGTGGCGTCGACTATGACTCCGCCAAGGGTGGCCTGTCGCAACTGACCGCGACGTTGGCGCTGGAACTGGCGCCCAAGGGTATCGCGGTAAACGGCGTCGCGCCGGGCATGATCCTGACGCCGATGAACCAGTCCGCGCTCGATCATCCAGCGGAACTGGCGGCAAAGGAAGCGGCGATCCCGTGGAAGCGGGCCGGACGCCCCGACGAGGTTGCCGCACTCGTCACGTTCCTGCTGTCACCCGCGGCGGACTATATCACCGGTACCACCGTGACGATCGATGGCGCGCTATCGCTGACCGTGGCGCAGGGCGCATGACGGTCACCTACGCGGTCGAGCAACTCGACACCGTCACCATCTCGTCCGCGTCGGTGGTCGACGACATGGATCTGATGAGCCCGTTCGTGTGGCAGGAAGGCGATCTGTACCGGATCATGGTGCGCGGCGTACCGCATCCACTCGGGCCGCATGACCCGACGGGTATCATCGCACGCGGAGAAAGCCGCGACGGGCTGACGTTCGTGATGGATCCGGGCCTCGCGATCTCCCCGGGCCCCGGCATGCAGGACATGGGCGGATGCGAAGATCCGACCGTCCTGGTGACCGGCCACGAATATCTCGTCTATTATACCGGCGTCGATGCGGCACGCAGCCAGGGCTGCATGATACTTGCCGCCGGGCGCGACCTGACCGCGCTGGTCAAGGAAGACCTGATCCTCAAGGCGCCTCCCGGCGAGGGCAATATCAAGGAAGCGACGCTCGCCCAGACCTCATCCGGCGATTGGCGGCTGTTCTACGAATATGCCGCGGACGGCGCCTCGCGAATTGGCATGGCAGGCGGGCCGACGCCGAAAGGTCCGTGGACCGTGCTGCCCGATCCCTTTGGCATACGCGACGATAGCTGGGATAACTGGCATCTTTCGACGGGGCCGATCTGGCAGGCCGACGGCCACGACCCGGTGATGTTCTACAACGGGGCGACGCACGACGCACGCTGGCGGATCGGCTGGATCAGCTTCAGCCCCGATTTGGCGCGCGTGACGGGGCGTGGTCTCGAGCCGCTGCTGGTACCGCCCCCAGCCCTCAGCCGAGAGGCGACGGACATCGCTTTCGCCGCGTCGACGGTCGCGGACGGAAACCGGATAGCGCTGTATTACTCGCTGGAGGACCGGATGCTCCGCCGGGCACTCGTCAGCCGGTACGGCGGATAGGACATACGGCCAGCCGTACGCGCCGCGCCGGGACGCTCGGTACGGGCACCGGATTCATACGCGGATTTGGATCGATAAGCGCTTTACTCAAGCAATACACCGCGTACACTGCTTCCCGAACCGGAAGAGGTGCTCATGCTCGATCTCGAAAACGTCACGCACGTCTACGCCAACGGGACGAGGGCACTCGATGCGGTGACGCTGCACGTTCCCAAGGGAATGTTCGGGCTGCTGGGGCCGAATGGGGCGGGCAAGTCGACGCTGATGCGGACCGTCGCCACGTTGCAGACGCCGACCGAGGGCACGATCCGCTTCGGCGATATCGACGTGATTGCGAAACCCGAGGCGTTGCGCGAGCGGCTCGGGTATCTGCCGCAGGATTTCGGCGTCTACCCGCGTGTGTCCGCGTATGACATGCTCGATCACATGGCGGTGCTGAAGGGCGTGGCATCGGCGCAGGAGCGCAAGGAAACCGTCGAGACGTTGCTCGAACAGACCAATCTCTGGGCGGTCCGCAAGAAGGCGATCGCCGGGTTTTCAGGCGGCATGCGACAGCGTTTCGGCATCGCGCAGGCGCTGATCGGCAACCCCGAACTCATCATCGTCGACGAACCGACCGCCGGGCTGGATCCCGAAGAGCGCAACCGGTTTCTCAACCTGCTTGCCGAGATCGGCGAAAACGTCGTCGTGATCCTGTCGACGCATATCGTCGAGGACGTGTCGGACCTGTGCCCGCGCATGGCGGTGCTGGCCGCCGGACGAATCCAGCTGGAGGGCGCGCCCCTCGATTTGATCGCGAAGACTCGCGGCGCGGTGTGGGCGAAGACGATCGGGCGCGACGAACTCGACGAATGCCGGCTGCGCTACGAGATTATCTCGACGCGGTTGTTCGCGGGTCGCACGATCATCCACATCCTGTCCCCCGACGATCCCGGCGACGGTTTCACCGCGGCCGCAGGCGGACTGGAGGACGTCTATTTCTCCACGCTGGCGCGATCGCGACGGGTGCCGGCAAGCGAACCCGTTTCCTCGACCGTGGCAGCATAGTCGTGTTCGGCCAGATCGCCCGGTTCGAGCTGCGCTATCAGTTGCGCAACCCCGTGTTCTGGGTGGTTGCGATCCTGTTCTTCCTGCTGACCTTCGGGTCGATGACGGTGGAGCAGATCCAGATCGGCAGCGGCGCCAACATTCACAAGAACGCACCCGTCGCGATCGCGCAGGTGCATCTGATCATGTCGCTGTTCTTCATGTTCGTGACGACCGCGTTCGTCGCCAACGTGATCGTGCGGGACGACGAGAGCGGGTTCGGCCCGATGGTACGATCCACGCGGGTCAGCAAGTTCGACTATCTGATCGCGCGCTTCCTCGGCGCGTTCGGTGCCGCCGCGCTCGCCTTCGCCGCGATCCCGCTTGCGATCTGGCTCGGTTCGCTGATGCCCTGGATCGATTCGGAGACGCTCGGTCCGAACCGGCTGAAGGATTATGCCTATGCGTATTTCCTGCTGGCCCTGCCCAACGTCTTCCTGACGTCGGCGATCTTCTTCGCGGTCGCGACGGCGACGCGGTCGATGATGTACAGCTATCTCGGCGTCGTCGTGTTCCTGATGCTGTATCTGGCGATCAACGCGGTACTGCGCGCAAAGCCCGAATGGCGGGCGACCGGCGCCTATTTCGAGCTGTTCGGGTTTGGCGCGTTCGGTACGACGACGCGCTATTGGACCGCGAGCGAAGCCAATGGCGGCATGCCGCCGTTCACCGGCGTGCTGCTGGCCAACCGGGCGATTGCGATCGCCATCGGACTGGTAGCGGTCGGGATCGCCTATGCCCGGTTCAGCTTTGCCGAACGGGGCGTGTCGAAGCGCAAGCTGCGCAAGCAGGCGCGTACCGCGGCGCGGCTCGCTGCCACGCCACCGCTGATCGTCGACCGCCTGCCCGCGGCACGTCCGCAAGATGCCGCCTGGGCGCGAATGCTGTCCCGCTGCAAATTCGAGATGGCGCTGGTATTCCGCAGCCCGGCGTTCCTCGTGCTGCTGCTCATCGGGCTGTTCAATTCGCTTGGCGGCCTGCTGTTCGCCAACGAGATGTTCGGTGCGCCGATCCGCCAGCTGACCTTCGCGGTGATCGGCACGCTGCAGGGTAGTTTCAGCATCATCCCGCTGATCATCGCGATCTATTATTCGGGCGAACTCGTCTGGCGGGACCGCGAACGCGGCATGCACGAGATCGTCGATGCGACCTCGCTGCCGAACTGGGCGTATCTGGTGCCCAAGGTGCTGGCGGTGACGCTGGTGCTGTTCGCGACGTTGCTCGTATCGGTGATCACCGCATGCATCGTCCAGCTCGCGCGCGGCCAGACCGATCTCGCGCTCGGTCATTACCTGCTCTGGTACCTGCTGCCGATGACGGTGGACGTGCTGCTGCTCGCGATCCTGGCCGTGTTCATCCAGGCCATCAGTCCCAACAAATATGTCGGTTGGGCGGTGATGGTCGTCTACCTCGTGGCCACGATCACGCTCAGCAATATCGGTTTCGAGCACCCGCTCTACCAATATGGCAGCACGGGTAACACGCAGCTGTCCGACATGAACGGCGACCAGATCGGCGGTCCTGCCGGCTGGTGGCTCAGGCTGTACTGGGGCGGTGTCGCGGTTGCGCTCGGCGTGATCGCGCACCTGCTGTGGCGCCGCGGGACCGAGACCCGGCTCAAGGCACGGCTGGTGCATCTGCCCCGTCGGCTGCTCGGGGTGCCCGGCGCGATCATGGCGGTGGCGCTGTGCGTCACGGCAGCAACGGGCGCGTTCCTGTATCACGACATGGATGTCGTGAACGTCTATCGGACGAAACAGGAAGGCGAGGCGCGACAGGCGCTCTACGAGAAGAAATACCTCAAATACCTCGCACTGAAACAGCCTTCCATCACCGACATGCGCGTGAGCGTAGCGTTGTACCCCGAACAGCGGCGGATGGTGGCGAGCGGTACCTACGCGTTCGTCAACGACACCGGCGCGCCGCTTCGCGATCTTCACGTCCGCATGATGGACGACCTGACTCACCTGCGCGCGGTGACGGTACCCGGTGCGACGGTCGTGATGAACGACGCGGACCTGCAATACCGCATCTACCGCTTCGCACGTCCGATGGCACCAGGCGCCAGGGGAACCATGACGTTCCGCACGGACCGCTGGCAGCGCGGGCTCGTCGCCAACAACGACGATACCCGTCTCGTCGGAAACGGGACCTTCCTCAACAACGGCGAATTCGCGCCACGGTTCGGGATGGACAAGAACGGCCTGCTGCAGGACCGCGCCAAGCGCCGCAAATACGGTCTCACCCCCGAACTGCGTCCCGCCAAGCTGGAGGACCGGTCGGCACAGGCTCGCAACTTGATCGTCAACGCGCCCTGGGTGCATTCCGACATCACCGTGTCGACGATCGCAGGCCAGACGCCGATCGCGCCCGGCGACAAGGTGGCCGACAGCACGGCCGGCGGACGTCGCACCGCGCGCTTCGTCTCGCGCGCACCGATCCTCGCGTTCTTCTCGGTCCAGTCCGCCGCCTATGCGGAAAAATCGCGACGCGCCGACGGCACGGCCCTGACGGTGTTCTACGATCCGCAGCACCCGTTCAACGTCGATCGCATGCTCGACGCGATGCAGCGCTCGCTCGCCTATTACCGCGCCAATTTCGGGCCCTATCAGTTCGACTACGCGCGGATCATCGAGTTTCCCGGCTACCAGAGCTTCGCGCAGGCCTTTGCCGGTACGATCCCCTATTCCGAACGCATCGGCTTCATCGCCGATACCCGCAATCCCGACACGATCGACTATGTCAGCTACGTCACCGCGCACGAACTCGGCCATCAATATTGGGGCCATCAACTGATCGGCGCGGATATGCAGGGCGGATCGATGCTCATCGAAACGATGGCGCAATATTCCGCGCTGATGGTGATGAAGCACGAATATGGCGACGACAAGATCCGCCGCTTCCTGAAATACGAACTCGACTCGTATCTGCGCTCGCGCGGCGGCGAGGTCGTCGAGGAAGTCCCGCTCGATCGCGTCGAGAACCAGGGATACATCCATTACCGCAAGGGCTCGCTCGCGGTGTACCTGTTGCAGGATCGGCTGGGCGAGGACCGCGTCAACGCGATGCTCCGCGACCTGCTCAACCGCTACCGGTTCAAGGGCGCGCCCTATCCCCGCTCGCTCGATCTCGTCGACGGCTTCCTGTCGCTCGCGCGCAATCCGGCCGAACGCCAACTCGTGCTCGACCTGCTCGATCGCATCACCGTGTACGATCTGAAAGCATCGGCCGCGACGACCCGCAAACTGGCGGACGGCACCTACGAAACCATGCTCACGCTCAACGCGGGCAAGGTCTATGCGAACGGCGCCGGGGTGGAGAAAGCCGCGCCGCTGAAGGACGATATCGATGTCGGTCTGTTCGACCAGCGCCCCGGCCTCGGCAGCTTTGCCGCGAAGGACGTGATCCTCAAGGAGCGCCGACCGATCGTGTCGGGTATGCAGACCGTACGGATCGTCTCCAAGCGTCGCCCGGCATTTGCCGGTATCGATCCCTATACGCTGTACGTAGATCGCAACAGCGACGACAATGTCGTTGCCGTCACGGACAGATGATCGCGGTTCGCTTCCCGAACGATACCGCGGACGGCGAGATGGCGGAGCTTGGCGAGCGCGCGCATTGATCACGCCTGCGCGCGCGATTGCCGAGCTACATCGCCAGCGCCTTGTCGTATCCGGTCAACTCCAGATAGCCGCGGCCTCCGGGCGTCCGCACCGCACCTTCCCAATAGACGGGCAGTCCGCTTCGCCGTGCGTCGAGTTCCTGCGCGGCGAACATCGGCGTCAGCCGGCGGGTCGTGATCTTGCCGCCGACCCTGATGCTGAGATCCTGCATGACCGGATAGACGGCACCGGTCGCGCGGCTCCGCCATGTCGCGACCGGCCGGAAGGCCACGTCGCCAGGTCCGAGTACCATCGTTCGCCCATCGGCACGGCGTAGCGCGCCGCCCGCCCATAACGTGCCGCCGCCCTTGCGCCGTATCCTGAACGCCATCAGCGCGGAGCCATCGTCGAAATTGAGGCCGGTCCAGTCCCAGCCTTGCGCGGCCGGGGCGAGGTAGTTCGACGACCATTCGCGGTCGAGCCATGCTTCGCCGGTGACCGCGACGGGCCGGCCGGCGCGCGTGACGGTGCCCGCGACGCGCAGATGCGGGATCGAGTAATAATAGCTCGCCTCCTCGGGGCGCGGCCCCTTCCGGCTATAGCCGCCCTGCCCCTGCGGCAGCGGCGGCTGGGTCGGCTGGAAGGCGAGCGCGAGTTGAAAGCCGTCCGCCGTCACGCGCGTGCGCCAGCGCCCGTCCGCGCCACGGCGAAGCTGCCAGTCGCGGATCGCCACGTCCGCGTCGTCGGTCCGCGCCGATGCCAGACCAAAGCCCTGCCGCGTGGCGCGCTCGCCGTGGAGCAGGCGCCCGGTCGCCGGGTCGGACAGCGCGGCGTGCGCGAAAAGCACCTGCCGCGCCGCGAACCGGCTCGGGTTTGCGGAATCGACGGGGGGCCGCGTGCGGAAGAAGGTCACCTGGAAACCGAGATCCTTGCCATCCGCGGTTTTCAGCCAGCCGGTCACGTACCACCATTCGGTCCGGAACGCTGGATGCGCACCGTGGTCGCCGGGAAAGCGCAGTAGGATGCCCGGCTTCACCTGCGGATACGGCGTGGCCGCGGGTGCCGCCACGGCGACCGCGGCCAGCAAGCCGGCCATCATCAACGTTCGCCGCATCACCAATCCTCCCGAACCGACGTGATCGCGCTGCGCGCCGTCGCGCGTCGCCCTGCCAGCACCGCGGTCAATGCCGCCGCACCGGTCAGCGCCGCGGCCACGCCGAACAGCGTGCCGACCGGGATGCGCGTCGTCATCGTCCAGTTGAACGACTGCGGGTTGATGACGTGGATCAGCACCTGTGCCAGCACCAGCCCCAGGCCGATGCCCGCAAGCGCTCCCGTCAATCCGACGATCGCGCCCTCCGTCGCCAGCATCGACATTAGCTGGCGGCGGGTCAGGCCAAGGTGCCGGAGCATGCCGAATTCGCGTTCGCGCGCGATCGTCTGCGCGGACATGGTCGCCGCGACACCCGCCAGCCCGACCAGGATCGCCACCGCCTCGAGCAGGTAGGTGACGGCAAAGCTGCGATCGAACAGCGTGAGCGCGAGCTTTCGCAAGGTTGCCGGCCGGGTGATCTCGACCTGATCGCGCAGCGCTGTGGGAAGCCGCGCGGTCAGGCCCGCGGCAACGCGATCGGCGTCCTGTCCGGGCGTCACCATCACCGATATTTCGTCGCGCCCCTCGTCGCCGGTCAGGCGCTGATAATCCGCCTCGTCGATCAGCACGGCGCCCGCCTGCCGGCCGTAATCGCGCCAGACGCCGGCGACGAAAAAGCGCGTTCGGCCGGCGATAGGCAACGCGATCGTGTCGCCCGGCTCCCAGCCGTAGAGACGCTGAGCGGGCTCGGACACCCAGACCGGCAACGTGCCGGCCGGCACGCTCGGCGCACGATCGATCAGCACCAGCAGGGGATCGCGGCCGTTGCGCTCGGGCCGCGCGATCAGGCTGACCGGGGGGCGATCGGCGGCGATCGTCAGCGGCAGCTGCCGGCTGAAGGCGACGCGTGCGATCCCGGGCGTCGCGGCCAGCCTCGTGCGCGTTGCCGGATCGAACGACGCCCCCGCCGTCGTCCGCGCATACAGATCGGCACCGAGCACGTCGCCCAGCCAGTCGTCGACCGCGCCCCGGAAGCTTGTCACCATCGTCGCCATCGCGATCATCAGCGCGGTCGAGGCGACGATCCCGCACAACGCGGTGGCCGCTTCGCCGGGTGCGCCGTGCAGATGGCGCACGGCCAGCAGGCGCGGGACGTTCGCTGCGCCGCGACGAGCGAGCGGCGCGAGCAACGTCCGCGCGAACCACGGCACGCCCGCCACGCCCCCCGCGAGCATCAGCGCCATCCCCGCAAAGCCGAACAGCGGCAGCCCGCGGACCGCGGGCAAGACCGCCGCGCCGCCGCCTGCGACGAGCAAGGCTGCGGCCGGCCACCACGCGATCCGCTGCCGGGGATCGATTACGTCGCCGACGTTCTTGAGCGCGGCCGCCGGTGCGGCGCGTGCCGCGACGCGCGCGGGCAACGCGCTCCCCAGGCACGCCGCGAGCAGGCCGAGGGCGAAAAAGACCATCGCGGCCAGCGGTTGGAACACGACCTGCGAATGGCCCCCTGCGAAATACCCCGCGCCGAGATCGCCGCCGAACCAGTGCAGCGCCGCCCATGCCAGGCCGTAGCCCGCCAGCAATCCGACCGCCGACCCAACCACGCCGATCGCGACGCCTTCGACGACGACCGCCGCCATCACGCCACCGCGCGGCATGCCCAGCGTCCGCAACAGCGCGAACGCACGCTGACGACGCACCACCGACAGCGATTGCGCGGAATACACCAGGAAGCCGCCCGTCAGCAGCGCGACCAGCGCCAGCATATCGAGGTTGACGCGATAGGCACGCGACAGGGCGTCGCCCTGCGCATTCTGCTTCTCGGGGGTGGAGAGCACGGCGTCCGCCGGCAGCAGCGCGCGCAGCGCCGGCTCGGCTACGGCACGATCGGACAGCGCGAGGTCGAGCCGGTCGATCCGGCCCAGCCTGCCGAACCGCCATTGCGCCGCGGCGATGTCGATCACGCCGATCGTCGCATCGTCGGTGGCGGGCAACGTACCCGCGATCCGCAACGGCACCGTCCGGCCGTTCGCGACGACCGTGACCGTCGATCCTACCCGTGCTCCGGTTTGCATCAGCGCACGGCGCGAGAGGAACAGCGCGGCCTCGTCGAAGACGGCATCGTTCTGCGTATCCGGCCCGGAGGCACGCAAGCCGATCAGCGACGGAGTCACCGCCGCGGCGCGGATCACGTCGACCCCCAGCAGCGTGACGCGAACGCCGCCGATCCGCGCATCCAGGCTGACGACCGGACTGGTGTCGGCGACGCCATCCGCGGTCGCCACCCGCGGGTAGACGCGTTCGTCGAAGCCGAGCGGACTGGTCGCGCGGATCGACAGTTCGGCGGCGCCGCTGATCCCGCGCATCGCCCCGTCGAACGAGGCCAGCGCGGACCCGTTGACGAGGTGGACGGCAAAGCCCAGCGCGACGCCGACCGCGATCGACACCGCGGTCATCAGGAAGCGCGCGGGATGGAAGCGCCACTCGCCACCGATCAGCCAGCGCAGCGCAAGCCTGCCCGAAAATCCCCCGGCCCGATCAGCCACGCCGGTCGACCAACCCTTCCGCCCCGAGCGTCAGCACGCGGTCCGCCATCGCGGCACTCGCCTCCGAATGCGTCACCATCACGCCGGCCGCGCCATGCCCCCGCACCGCGTCGGCAAACAGCGCCAGCACGCGCGCCGCGGTCTCCGGATCGAGGTTCCCGGTCGGCTCGTCCGCCAGGATCAGCGCGGGCCGGTGCACCAGCGCGCGCGCGATCGCGACGCGTTGCAGTTCGCCCCCCGAAAGATCGCGGGCATAGCCATCGCCTCGCCCGCCCAGGCCGACGGCATCGAGCATATCCTCGGCGCGGCGATCGGCGGCTGCTGCGTCCGGCGATACCAGCGCGAGCGGCAGCGCGACGTTCTGGCGCAAGGTCAGATAGGGCAGGATGTGGAAGGCCTGGAACACGAAGCCGATCCGTTCCCGGCGAAGCCTGGTGCGCGCGGTTTCGTCGAGCGCGGCCAGGTCGACGCCATCGATCGCGACGCTGCCGCCATCCGCATCGTCGAGGCCGGCGAGGATGTTGAGCAACGTCGATTTGCCGACCCCGGACTCGCCGATGATCGCCACGAGTTCGCCGCCGTGAACCGCCAGATCGAGGTTTCGAAACAGGCGCCGCGGGCCCGGCACCGACTTGGTCAGCGCCCGCACGTCGAGGAGAGGGGCCGTGTCCAGAAGGGGCGTGTCGAAAGGGACCCTGGCCCCGTCGGTCTCACCAGAAGAAATCTCGCGCGCGCTCATGGATACTCCTGCGGTCCGCCGTCTGATCGACCACGCAAGATGGTACAACCGGCCGTCGCCTTCTGTTCCCGCAAATCTCCCGCTCCACGATCTTATCAGCGAAAACCGCTGTAGGCGCGACCGGGCTCGTGGCAGAGGCTTCACGAAATCGAGACGATGACGAGGCGGGAACGGAAGATGGACGTCGGTACTAGGATCAACGAGGTCGGGCTGCTCGTCCGCGATGGCGGCGCATTCTATCTGCGTCGCGACGCCGGTGGCCGGTTCGAACTCGAGCTGCACCGCACGCCCGTCGATCTCGTCGAAAAACGCGTGCGCCTGATCGGCACGCTCGTCGGCCCCGACCTCGTCAACGCCGACGGTGTCTCGCCAGCGTGAACCGCTATCGGCCGGGAAACGCCGGCTACCGGTCTGAGACGGTGCCGTATTGCGTAGGGCGCCGAACCGCGCTTAGGCTCGCGCGATGGAAAACACAGCCTCCCCGCTCGACCTGTTCACGCGGCTCGAAATCGCTCTCGAAGAACGCAGCGAAGCCGCCGATGCGTTCGACCTGTTCAAACAGGATGCCGTGATGGCGCATGCGCCCGCGCCGGGCGACGAGCCCGCCGTCACCAGCGACGAGGCGGCAGATGCCGCTGCGGGCGAAGTCGACATGTTCAGCGCCGAGGTCCGCGACCTGCTCAACACCGCGTCCGATGTGGACCTCACGAACGCCTATGCGCAATCCGGTGGCGAAGTCGGCCATCCCGTCGCCGAAGCACTGCTCGGCGAGATCAAGCGTCGTGGCCTCGGATCCTGATCGATGTGTAATCGCGCTCGGTTCGACGGCGAACCGGAGACTATCACCGAGCGCTTCGGTGCGGACTGGCTGACGACGAAGCCGATGGACAACCGGTTCGATTCGAAGGAACTGCGTCCGTTCGGCCGGGCCTATGTCGTGCGCAACGATGGCGGGCGTCGCGGGCTCGACGTGATGGAGTGGGACGTCCTGGCCGGTCAGGCGAGGCAGGCCGGTCGCAAGGTCGCGCAGACGAACGTGCGCAGCCTTCACCTTCCGCAATGGCGTTCGCTCGTCACCGATCCGGCGAACCGGTGCCTCATTCCGCTGACCGAATTCTGCGAATGGGCGCGCCAGCCGACCGATCTCGGCGACGGCAAGAAGCCGATCAAGGGCGAGATGTGGTTCGCGGTTACCGACCAGCCGGTGTTCGCGGTCGCCGGCTTCTGGCGTCAGGTCGGCGATCAGCGCTATTTCGCCATGGTGACGTGCGACACGAACGCGCTCGTCGCGCCGATCCATCCGAAGGCGATGATCACGATCCTCCGCCCCGACGACCAGGAACGCTGGCTGACCGGCAGCTACGATGATGCCCTCGCGCTACAGCGTCCGTATCCGGCGGGCGCGATGACCGTGCGTGGCCCGGTATTCCCGACGCGTGAGGCCGCCTGACCGATCGGTGATGGACCTACCCGATCCGCGCGGTCGCGGGGGGCCCGAGTGCATCGAGCGCCTCGGAGATGAGCGCTGCGACCACAGTCCACCCCAGGCTGTCGGCTTCGGCCAGCGCATCTTCGAGATGCTCGCGGAGGCGTTGATCAGGCTCAAGCGTGCGTTGTGGCACCGATGCAGCCCCGTGAACTCGGTTTTGGACGATTGCTTCGCCCGCAGAATGTTGCGATTTTCGCGCCACGTCAATTGGTGCGAAGAGGACGACGGCCGAAACCGGGACGACGCATGGCACCAGCCGCGATCTGAGCGGTTGTCCTGTCGAGCCATGCCGGCTTGAGGGTTAGCATCATGAAATTGACGGCAAAGTTCGACACACGGCGCGACGCGGAAATGACCGTCGAGCGCCTGGTACAACAGTTCGAGATCGACCGCGCGAAGGTTGTCATCGCGGCGGATGGCAATGAGAACACCGCGGGCGTGGCCGAAGACGGGTCCGACAACAAGGCCGGCGAGCCCAGCCCCGAGGCGCGCGACGACGCCGAACTCAACGGCAAGGTCGTCGTGACCGTCGACGTCGCCGACGATGCGAAAGCCGATGAAGTACGCGCGGCATTCGCCGAGTTCGATGCGTCGGAACAGGTGGCCAAGTGACCACGCCGGATACTGCAACGCCGGATACTGCGACGCAGGCTCGTCGACGCGAGATCGCCACCGAGCATCTGCTGTTCAAGCTGATGGAGTATGTCGAGGATCGCCACAGCGGCCTGCTCGACTTCATGGAACAGAGCCTCGATCACCTCGGCGATCCGGCGGCCGACGACACGAAGGACGACGACGCCGTACGCCAGATCGCGCGGAAAATGATCGTGGGAGCCAGAAAGCAAGGCGTCAGCTAAAGCGGCCGGAGCCGGGGGCGTCAGTTGAAGGCTCCAGCCTTGTCCCCCCCGGTAGCCACCGATATTCCCGCACTACTTCCGGCAAATCCGGGGCTTCATGTCGGCACCGAACGAGGCCCCGGCAGGCAGCGCGAAACCCACGATTTTCCGCGTGCGACTACCGCTACTCCAAGCGGGCCAGGCCTCTCGACCGTGTCGATGACCGGCCTCGGCAGAAACCCGCCCTACCTGTCAATTCGCATTGAGCCACAATTCGCGGAACTCCAGGTCGCGATAGCTCAACAGACCGAAGATCCTCACCGCATCGCTCGTCGAGCCAGACACCATCAATATCGCAACCGTAATGAGGTCGCCGAAGCGCTGCCGCATTAAGTATCTATGAAGTCTGAAGTTTTTCAGATCGGTATATTATCGATCAACTCAGTCGCCACTGATTGAAATCAGCATAAAATATAAATGACGGATATTCTTGCTTGTGCAGGAACGATGACGCCGCCCTGATCGCTATACCCTCCAACACGCCCTCAAGCCCTGTGACAATACTCACGGTTTCGAATGCTGCACGCTAACCATTTCGACATGGTTTTCACCTTTTTGTTGATCAGTGCCAATTTCATACTTGGCGACGTATTGCATAAATCCGCGATTTTCACAGATTTATTAGTTACACCAACAATGGAGAAGCTTCGATGCGCGCACTCGTTTGGCATGGCAAAGGCGACGTCCGCGTCGATACTGTTGCCGATCCCGAGATCAAGCATCCGCGCGATGCGATCATCAAGGTTACGGCCTGCGCGATCTGCGGATCTGATCTGCATCTACTCGACGGCTACCAGCCGACGATGCAGGCGGGCGACATCCTTGGCCACGAGAACATGGGCGTCGTCGTCGCGCTCGGCTCCGAAGTCACCAACCTGAAGATCGGCGACCGTGTCGTGGTGCCATTCACGATCAGCTGCGGTGATTGTTTCTTCTGTCGCAAGGGGCTGTTCTCGGCGTGCGAGCGGACCAATCCGAATTCCGAGATGGCGATCAAGGCAATGGGCCATTCGCCCGCCGGCCTGTTCGGGTTCAGCCACATGCTGGGCGGTTATTGCGGCGGCCAGGCCGAGTATCTGCGCGTGCCGATGGCGGATATCGGCCCGATCAAGGTGCCCGACAGCGTCACCGACGAGCAGGCGCTGTTCCTCTCCGACATCTTCCCGACCGGTTACATGGCCGCCGAGAATGCGCAGATCGAGCCGGGCGATACCGTGGCGATCTGGGGCTGCGGTCCGGTCGGCCAGTTCGCGATCCGCTCGGCGCTGATGCTCGGTGCGGGCCGCGTGATCGCGATCGACGAGGTGCCCGAGCGTCTGGCGATGGCCGAGGCGGGTGGTGCGGAGACGATCAACTTCGCCGAGGTCGACAGCGTCTATGACGAACTCCAGTTCCGCACCAAGGGCCGTGGCCCCGACAGCTGCATCGATGCGGTCGGCGCAGAGGCTTCGGGTCATGGCGCGATGGATGCGGTGATCGACAAGGTGAAGGCGGCGACGTTCCTCGCGACCGACCGCGTGCACGTGTTGCGCGAGGCGATCATGAGCTGCCGGATGGGCGGCACGGTGTCGATCCCCGGCGTCTATGTCGGGATGGGCGACAAGATCCCGATCGGCGCGATGATGAACAAGGGGCTGACGATCAAGACCGGCCAGACGCACGTCCAAGCCTACACCAAGCCACTGCTCGCCCGGATCGAGGCGGGCGACATCGACCCGAGCTTCGTCGTGACGCACCCGGCCAGCCTTGAGGATGCGCCTGAGATGTACCAGAAGTTCCGCGACAAGCAGGACGGCGTCATCAAGGTCGTGCTGCGGCCGTAACCCCTTCCCGGCCCGGTCTGCTCCCGATGAGCGGACCGGGCCGGTTTGTTTTGATCCGCTACATTCAGAAGGACGTACCGATGAGTGACAAGGTTCATACCCCCGTTCCCGGCAACCCTGCGAGCAAGGGCGCACCGGACGGCGTCTCGGACTCCCCGAGCGGCCACGATGATGTTCACGGCCGCAGCGAGGGCGGCGAAAGCGGCGGCGGCTCCTATCCCAATCCGCATGCCGGCAAGACCGAGACGAACACCGGTTTCATGGCACATGGCGGCCAGACCGACATCGCCTATCACGGTGGCGGGCAGGCCGGCGAGGACCGCGGCAGCGCGGCGAACGGCGTGGCAGGATCGGGCGGCGGTGACGGCACGACGATCGCCGCCGACCCTGATGCCGATCGCGTACCGCATGCGATTACTGCCGAATGTCGCACGATCGAGGTCGTCAAGACGTCGGGCATCGCCGAGGCCGAGGCCAACGGCAAGATCGGCACCGATGCCCGGTACGAGGAAGAGCAGAAGCAGCCCGGCGCCGGCTGAGGTCGCCACGCTTCGATCCGCATTCCCGAAATTTAAAATCAGCCGCCGCGCATCCCGCCCGGCGACATCAAGAGGATGATCCCATGTCTGCACCCGAAGATCTCCAGGAAATCTACACCGACGAGCTCAAGGATCTGTGGTCCGCGAACGACCAGATGAAGAAGGTCCTTAAGAAGATCACGTCGAAGGCGAGCGACGCGTCGCTGAAGGACATGCTGACCAAGTCGCAGGCGGATATCGAGACGCATACCGACCTGCTCAAGGACCTGATCGCGTCGAACGACGAGAAGGTCTCGAAGGAGCATTGCAAGGGCATGGAAGGCCTCGTCGCCGAAGCCACCAAGCATGTTCTCGAGGAAGGTCCGGAAAAGGGTCCGCTGCTCGATGTGATGATCATCGCACAATATCAGCGGATGACGCATTACGGGATCGCCGGGTTCGGCACGGCGACGGCGTACGCCAAGGCGCTGGGGCTCAAGGACGACCACAAGAAGCTCAGCGCGGCCACCAAGGACATCTACGGTGGCGACGAATATATGACGAAGCTCGCCGAGACGACCGTCAACATCGACGCCGAAGACGAATGACTCTCGATCGCCCGCTGGCATCACGTCGGCGGGCGTTGATGCGATGCAGGCAGAGGACGGAAGCGGAGATCATGACGACCTATCCCTTGAGCGAACCGGCTACGATCTATCGAACGGCTGACCAAGACGAGGGCTCGGCGCGGGAAGTCGTCGCGCGTGGCAGCCTGTCGGATTGCGCCGAAATCCTGGAGGATTGGTCCAGGACCGATCGGTCTTCCGTCGAGATCGAGATCGACGACATGTCGCTGCGCTACGGCCCGGACGAGATCGAGGAACTGCTCACCTTCCTGCGCGAAGAGCACAAGGACTCGCCCAGCCCGGTCTAGACGTCGTCCTCGCGATGCGAAAGACACCGCCGACCTGTTTGGCAGGTCGGCGGTGTCGTCGTATCAGTAGGTCGTCGACGTCGGTGTGGACCGATAGCGGTCACGCTCGGCGGCCACTTCGTCGCGGCTGTAGGCAGGGGCGGTGTCGTCGAACGACGACCAACCGTCCTGACGATAGGCGCTGCCACGCGTCGACGCGTCTACCGACCGGTTGCGGTCCAGCACCGCTTCGGCCTCGGTTGCCAAGCTATCGTCGACCCGCGCACTGAGCAGCGTGCCGCCACGGCGGACGCCTTCCGAATAGACGTGAGCCTCGTCGTCGGAGTGGCCGGCATCCTTCAGGGCGCCGACGATCGTTCCCGTCGCAGCCCCACCGGCAGCACCGATGCCTACGCCAACGACGGTCGATGCCAGCCACCCGGCCGCAACGATCGGACCGAGACCGGGGATCGCGAGCAGGCCGAGCCCTGCCAGCAGGCCGCCGACGCCACCGACCGCAGCACCGGTCGAGACGCCACGGCTGACGTCGCCGTGATCGTTGACGTCGCCGAGCGACGTGGCCGCGTCGCCATGCGCGCCGTCCGCGTTGTTGGCGACGATGCTGATGGAATCATGCGGCACGCCCAGGCGTTCGAGGTCGTGCAGCGCCGCGGTCGCGTCCGAATAGTCGTCGAACAGGCGGGTGATGGTCTTGGTCATGGTATCTCTCCTATCGAATGGATTCAGCGCGACGAGACGTTGCCCTTGTAGTCGAGCCCGACATGGACGGTCTTGCCGGCGCGGGTGCCCGTGCCCCGCCAGACGCCGTCCTTGTCCTTCGCCAAGCGCGAGATCGAGCGATAGCCGGCCTTGGTCAGCCGACCGCGGGCCTGGTCTTCCGAGAAGGAATTGGCACCGCTGGCGGGGGCGGCGACGTGCGCCGCGGCACTCGCCTTGACCGCGGGGTTGTGCGCGCCGGTATGCGTCGCGGTCTGCGCGACGGCGCCGGAGGCCAGCAGCATCGCGCCGCATGCCAGGATAACTCGAACGGTCATTGCACTCTCCTAAGTGTCTGTATTTTCCGGGGTGTGGGAGGGCGACGCGAGCGTGCCCTCCCGTTCGCTCAGCGCACCGTACCGCGACGAAACATGTTGACGATCGCGAGCAGGATCACCGCGCCGACCAGCGAAATGAGGATCGACTGGATGTTGAGCGCGCCGTCCATGATCGATGCGCCACCGATCAGCGGCGTGATCAGGAAGCCGGCGAGCAGCGCACCGACGATGCCGACGACGACGTTGAGGAAGACGCCCTGCTGCGCATCGGTCCGCATGATCATGCTGGCGACCCAGCCGATGAGTCCGCCGACGACGAGAAGGATGATGAGGTTCATGATGAGGCTCCTGTTCGATAATGGTACAGGTGCCTCAACAGTCTCGATGCCCGATCCGTTCAGTTCGCGCGCTTTTCGACGAATTCGGAATTGGTGCGCAAGTACCGGGGCTATTGGTAGATTTATGCCGGCCCGACCGGAACCCGAAGCGCTTCACGGCGCTGAACCGGGATGACCAAGATGCCCGCCAAACCGCTTCACGCCCCCACCCTGCACCATCTCGAACAGCTGATGACCGGGCTGCTCGAAGGCGTGATCCTGATGGATCCGACCGGGATCATCCTGAGCGCCAACCCGGCCGCGCTGAAAATGCACGGGGTGCGGGCGGTCGAGGATCTCGGGCAGACCGCGGACGACTATGCGACGCGGTTCAGCCTGCGTTACCGGGATCGTCGCAAGCTGCCGCGGCGGGACTATCCGCTGATGCGGCTGCTCGCGGGGCAGAGCTTCCCCGACCTGATCGTCGAGGTCGCGCCGGTCGATGCCGACGAACCGCGCTGGGTCCACCAGGTGCGCGACATCGTCATGGACGAGGATGGCGGCGAGCCCGATTGCCTGGGGCTCGTCATCAACGACGTCTCCGAACGGTTCGACGCGGAGGATCGGTTCGAGGCGATGTTCCACGCCAACCCCGCCCCCGCGCTGATCATCCGCGTCGCCGACCAGCGCTATGTGCTCGTCAACCAGGGTTTCCTCGACCTGTCTGGTTATGCGCGCGACCAGATCGTCGGCAAGACGCTGTTCGATTTCGACTTTCTCGCGGAGGTCGACCGCAAGGCGTTCGTCAAGGACTGCGTCGCGGCGGGCAAGACGATCCCGCAGCTCGAGGCGGAACTACCGCTCGCCGACGGCGAGAAGACGCTGGTCATCCTCGCGGGCCAGCCGATCGAGGTCGCCAATCAGGATTGCCTGTTGTTCACCTTCGCCGATCTCGAACCGCGGCGGCGTGCCGAACATGCGCTGAAGGCGAGCGAGCGCCACTTCGCTTCGGTGTTCGAGATGGCGCCGGTCGCGATGGTCGTGACCGAAGGCGGCGACAACCGCATCGTCCAAGTCAACGCGGCGTTCAAGGCGCTGACCGGCTACACGGACCGCGCGGTGATCGGCCGCATCGCCGACGACCTGCAGCTCTGGAACGATGCCGCGCAGCGCCAGCAGCTCGAAACCGAGATCGGCGAGCATCGCGGCTTCCGCAGCCGCGACGTGCAGTTGCTGCACAAGGCCGGCGAGGCGCTCGACTGCCTCGTGTCCGCCGAACGGATCAGCGTCGACGGCGCGCCGTGCGTGCTGTGGCTTTACCAGGACATCTCGGCACGGCGGCGCGGCGAGCTGGAACTGGTCGAGGCGATCGATGCGGTGATGAAGGACGCCAACTGGCTCAGCCGGTCGATCATGGACAAGCTGGCGACCTTGCGGAACCCGCGCGGCGCTACCGGGTCCGCGACACCCGCGGCCGATCTCAGCAAGCGCGAGCGCGAGGTGCTGGAGCTGATCTGCCAGGACCTCGACGATGCGGCGATCTCGGACCGGCTCGGCCTGTCGCGCAACACCGTCCGCAACCACGTCGCGCGTCTGTATGCGAAGATCGGCGTCAACCGGCGCAGCGCCGCGATCGTCTGGGCACACGAACGCGGGGTGGGCGCCTGATACGAACGCCGCCTGCGCACCACCTCGACAGCACGCGGCAGGCTTACCACATTCCGGTCAACGGAGTGCTGCCATGACCGATTACCGCAAGACCGAAGACGCCGTCGCCGCGCTGACGCCCGAACAATACCGGGTGACGCAGGAGAACGCGACCGAGCGTCCCGGCTCCGGCGCGTTGCTGCACACCAAGGACGCGGGCATCTATGTCGACATCGTCTCGGGTGAGCCGCTGTTCGCGAGCGCTGACAAATACGAGTCTGGCTGTGGCTGGCCGAGCTTCACCCGACCGATCGAGCCTGCGAACGTCAGGTCGAAGCGCGACTGGTCGATGCTCATCCCGCGCACGGAGGTCCGCTCGGCGCACGGCGACAGCCATCTGGGGCATGTCTTCAAGGACGGCCCACGCGGCCGCGGCGGATTGCGCTACTGCATTAATTCGGCAGCGTTGCGGTTCGTCCCGCGCGGCGAGATGGCGGCGCAAGGCTATGCCGCGTATCTCGATCAGGTCGAGGAGTTTCCCGCCAGCACCGAGCGCGCGGTGCTCGCCGGTGGCTGCTTCTGGGGCATGCAGGACCTGATCCGCGCGCTGCCCGGAGTCGTCTCGACGCGCGTCGGCTATTCCGGCGGCGAGATCGCCAACGCGACGTACCGCCGTCACGGCAACCATGCCGAGGCGATCGAAATCGTCTTCGATCCGGGGCGCACCGACTTTCGCACGCTGCTCGAATTCTTCTTCCAGATACACGATCCGACGACGGCCAACCGGCAGGGCAACGATCGCGGCGCCAGCTATCGCTCGGCGATCTTCTACACCGACGACGACCAGAAGGCGGTGGCGCAGGACACGATCGCCGACGTCGAGGCATCGGGGCTATGGCCGGGCAAGGTCGTGACCGAACTCTCCCCGGTCGGCGATTTCTGGGAGGCCGAGCCCGAACATCAGGATTATCTCGAGCGCAAGCCGAACGGCTATACCTGCCATTTCGTCCGCCCGAACTGGAAACTGCCACGCCGCGCGGAGGCGGCCTGAGCGCGGCGCGAGTGTGGGTCAGCCCGCCTCGCGCTGCCAGCCATCGCGCTCGGCGAATACCCGCGTGACCTCCGCCATGTTCTCGGTCCCCCAGGTACACAGCGGCGCCAGCGCCTCGGCAAGGCTCCGCCCCATCGGCGTCAGCGTGTAGTCGACCCGCGGCGGGACCTCGTGGTGATCGGTCCGCGTGAGCACCGCGTCCGCCTCCAGTTCCTTCAACTGCTGGATCAGCATCTTGTCGCTGACGCCGCGTACCGAGCGCTTGAGTTCGCCGTAGCGATTGGGCTGCTGCAACAGGAAATACAGGATCAGCGGCTTCCACTTGCCGGCGATGATGCGGAGCGTCACGTCGAGGCCGCAGGTGAAGCCGTCGGTCGGAGGTGGCAAAGTCATGCTAGGAGGTACTAACCAAAAGGTGGATACTTGTCGATGGGTGTGCACACCACCAGCTAGCAGTCTTGGCAAACACGGAGACATCAGATGGACAGATTGAACGGCAAGACGGCGATCGTGACCGGCGGCGGCACCGGGATCGGCCTCGCATCGGCCAAGCGCTTCATCGACGAGGGCGCATTCGTCTACATCTTCGGGCGGCGCCAGGCTGCACTCGACGCGGCGCTCGTCGAACTCGGCGAGAATGCCCGCGCGATCAGCGGCTCGGTCTCCGACATGGCGGATCTCGATCACCTGTTCGAGACGGTCAGGACGGAGCGCGGTTCGCTCGACATCCTGTTTGCCAATGCCGGCACCGGCGAGCTCGTCCCGCTCGGCGAGATCACACCCGAGCATTACGACCGGACGTTCGACGTCAACGTGAAGGGCCTGGTATTCACCGTGCAGAAGGCGCTGCCGCTGATGCGCGCGGGCGGCTCGATCATCCTCACCGGCTCCAGCACGAGCGTGATGGGAACGCCGCGGTTCAGCGTCTACAGCGCGACCAAGGCGGCGATCCGCAATTTCGCGCGCAGCTGGGCGCTCGATCTCCGCGGCACCGGCATCCGCATCAACGTGCTGTCGCCGGGACCGACCAAGACCGAACTCGCGCTGGAGGTGGTCGGCGAGGATGCGATGACGGAAATGGGCGCGGGCACCCCGATCGGCCGGGTCGGCGAACCCGCCGAGATCGCCGCCGCTGCCGCCTTCCTGGCGTCCGCGGACAGCAGCTTCATGACCGGCAGCGAGATGTTCGTCGACGGCGGCGTCGCGCAGATCTGAGTGATTGGGGGTTGCAGGGCGACGTCGCGTGGCTTGCAATCCCCCTTCGAAAACGACGTCGGCGATTGCAGAACGACCGCCTCGCGCGGCGCCGGTCTGGTGACGAGTCTCCCGTCTTTCCGCTTATCTAGCCATTGGCGGCGAACACACCGTAGCGTTCGCGCCATGCGGCTACTTCGTCGCGCAGATGGTGCGGCGCGGCGTCGCCCGAGAGGACGAGGCGAGCGACATCGTTATCGGGATGCATCAGCATTTTCTTCGATCCGTCGCTGAACCAGACGGGGATCAGCTGATCGCACACGCTGTCGAGTACCGTTGCAGCCAGGCCGTTCTCGATCGCGTTGCTGCCGGCAAGCACGCGGACATTGATCGAGACGCCTTCGAAGCAGTTCTGCGGCGCCTTGACGAAGTTGATCGACACGAGAAGGCCCGACTGATCCGGTCTAGCGTCATCGGGCAGGCTGGCGATCCGTCGCCACGCGCAGAACCAGGTCCGGCAAATGCGGGGACGGACGGCGTGAATACCGCACCCTTGTCCCGAGAGGTGGATACAGGGTGTTCCCGCCGGTTTGGCGAAATCGGGCGTATCGACCGTGAGTTCGGTGCAGCACACCGTGCAATCGCCGCATGCGCGATCCGCCAGGACCGGCCCCAGGAGCGTGGTTTCCAGGTCGGTGTCGGTGTGCATCCGCTTCGGGCGGTCCTTTGTTGGGGACTTGGAACAGGTCGGCACGGCGAACCCGGCGACGTCTTGATTTCCACGCGGGGGCGGAAACCCTAATTCCCTTCGGCGTCTACCGTGAAGATCATCGGCTTGCCACGTGACATCGGCTCCCATCCCGCGAGCAACGCTGCCCTGACGCCACGGGATATGGTCGGATCGTCGATCTGGAGCCGCCCACGCGGCAATCCCTTCAACAGGCGTTTGGGCGCAGGAAATTCCAGCACCGCCTCCCGCTGGGTATCCTTCTCGCGCAGGGACACCATCATGCCCTTCCAGCCTTCGGCATCGGACCATTGCGGCTCGCGCTGGAGTTGCCAGTCGTAGGAGATGCCGTCGACCTCGACGGTACCGGTATTGCTGCGGATGTTCGACATGCGCGCGGCCATAGCACGCTTGTCGTGCCAATCCACGCGTTCCGGTCTCGTCCTGCCGGGAAGCCTTGCGGCGACGCTACGGTCGGGACACGATCGCCTGCGCCGCATCCTCGACGTCGCGGGCGATGAGCGTAGGCTGCGGAACACCGTCGATCGGCAGCGGCGCGTTCACGCCGCGCGTGATCAGTGCCGCGTTCCACCCGAACGACTGCGCGCCGATCGTGTCCCATATATGCGCCGCCATCAGCCACGTATCGCGCGGAACCGCCGCCATCGCATCGGCGACGTGGCGATAGGTTGCAGGCGCCGGCTTGAACCCTCGCACGGTATCCACCGTGAAACGCCGTTCGAACATCGATCCCAGCCCTGCCTTGTCGAGCGCGTCCGGCCCGACACCCTTGGGCGAGTTTGTGAGCGTGACCAACGAAAACCCGGCATCCCTGAGCAATGTCAGGCCCGCGGCAACGTCCACATGCACGGGCATGTCCGCGATCAGCCTGCCAAGCTCGCGGACATGGTCGTCGGTCACCGCGACGCCGTGAACCTGACCGAGCATCCGCAGCACACCGCCTCCCAGCGTTCCGAATGGAACATAAGGTCCCGCGAGCGAAAGCGACTGCGAATACAGGATCAGCTGAGCGAACCATTCGCGCATGCGCGCCGGGGCCGCGAAGATATCGGCGAACAGCGGTTCGAGGCTGTCGATGTCGAGCAACGTCTCGTTGACGTCGAATACGATCAACGGGCGTCTGGTCATAAACGAGGCCTTCCGGGCGAAGCATGATGCACGAGCCGAACCAACTCGGGGATGGACCGATGTTTCCGTGTCTCCGCCCGCAGGTCCGGCTCACCGCGGGTCGTGCCTCGCGTCGACGAACAGGCTCCTGCCCGCGTCACCGAGGTCGCGACACCTTCCTCAGGGCCCGGGACAACGCATCGATGGAATACGGCTTGTGCAGCAGATCGAACCCGTGCGCACCGCTCTGCGCGAGAACCTCGCTGTAGCCGCTGGTCAGCATGACCGGCAGCGTCGGATAGAGGCGGGCGATCTCCTGGCCGAGTTCCACACCGGACATACCGGGCATCATTACATCGGAGAACACGACGTCGAACCGATCTGCGCCGGATGCCAGTTCGGCCAGCGCCCGATCGCCGTTCATCGCCAGGACGGTGTCGTATCCCAACTCTGCCAAAGCCTGCGTCGCGAACATCCCGACTTCCGCATTGTCCTCGACCACCAGAACGCAGGCGCCCTCGCCGAGCAGCAACGACGTGTCGCCAGCCTCCGTTACGGCGCCCGACACCTGATCCACGCGAGGCAGGTACATCGTGAAGGTCGCCCCCTCGCCTTCGATGCTTTCGACGAAGATGTCCCCGCCCGACTGTTTGGTGAAGCCGAACACCTGGCTCAATCCCAGCCCGGTCCCCTCGCCCACGCCCTTGGTGGTGAAGAAAGGTTCGAAGATCTGGTCGATCCGGTCGGCGGGAATACCGGGGCCGCTGTCTGCCAGGCACACCGTGACGAACGCACCGGACACCGCCGGATGCGATCGGATGGCGGGCATCTCGGCGGTCTCGCCGACCGATATCGTCAGCTCGCCGCTCCCCTTCATCGCGTCGCGGGCGTTGACGGCCATGTTGACGATCGCGGTGTCGAACTGGCTGCGATCGGCATCGATATGGCATGGTTCGGCTCGCAGCAGCACCGTGACCTGGATCCGGGAGCCGGTCAGGGTCCGCACCATGTCGCTGATCGTCCGCACGCTGGCGGCGGCATCGAAGACCTCGGGGGTCAGCGACTGTCGGCGCGCGAAGGCGAGCAATTGCCCGGTCAGCTTGGCCGCGCGATCCGCCGTATCCGAGATCGCATCGATATAGCGCTCGCGACGCTCGTCCGAGATACCCGGCCGGCGAAGAAGATCCACCGATCCGCGTATCACCGTCAGCAGGTTGTTGAAATCATGCGCGACACCGCCGGTAAGCTGGCCGATCGCCTCGACCTTCTGCGACTGGCGCAACGCATCCTCGGCCCGCACGAGCTCACCCGTACGATCGGCGACGCGCTGCTCGAGATGCTCGTTGAGGGACCGCAACGCCGCGATCGCGGTGTCACGCTCGGCCTCGACGGTGCGCCGCGCCTCCACGTCGATCAGGACGCCCGGAAACCTGAGCGGGGTGCCATCGGGCCCATGATCGACACGGCCGTTCGCCTCTATCCAGTAATAATGCCCATCGACACGGCGGACCCGGTATTGATGGGCATAGGAGCCCCCGCGCGCGATCACGTCGTTGATCGCGTTCGCCAATCCCTCCTGATCGTCCGGATGGACGGTCGCGACGATCTGGGCGAGCGGTATGCCTTCTCGACCCAAGGCCGGATCGATGCCGAAGGCGTTGGCAAACCCCTCGTCGATCGCGAACTGGTCGCTGGGCAGATCCCAGTGCCAGGTGCCGATGATCGCACCCGCCGCCAACGCGAGCTGCACACGCTCGACGTTCTCGCGCGCCAATGCCTCGCTGGCACGCAACCGCTGCTCGGCTTCGCGACGTTCGGTGACATCGTTGAACAGGATCGCGATCTGAAGGTCTTCGGGATTGCCCACCGGGACCGCGCGCACCTCGAACCAGCGACCGAACCCTTCCGCATAGCTTTCGAAATTGGCGGGCTCGCGCGTTTTCGCCACCCGGCCGTAGGTCTCGAACCAGAACCGCTCCAGGTCCGGGGCGTGTTCGGTGACCCATTTCCCGCGAAGGTCGGCGCCCGACTGTCGTTCGAACGCGGGATTGGCTTCGATGAAGCGGTAGTCGACCGGTCGATCGTCGCCATCGAACTTGACCTCGATGATCGCGAACGCGGAATCGACCGTTTCGAGAACGGTCTGGAAGCGCTCCTTGACCTGCTTCAGCGCAGCACCCGCGACATGGGCATCGGTGCGGTCGCGCAGGATCTTGACGAAGCCCAGATGCTCGTGACCACCGTCGTGCAACGGTAACAGCTCGCCCGAGGCCCAGAAACGCTGGCCGCTCTTGCGCAGATGCCAACGCTCGTCCGAGGCACGCCCGTCTTGCAACGCCAGTTTCATTTCCTGATCGATGCGACCGCTGGCCCGGTCCTCAGGCGTAAAGAAACGTTCCGCGTCGCGACCGATCATCTCGGCCGCAGTCCAGCCCATCACCCGCTCCGCGCCCGGGTTCCAGTCGGTGATGATCCCGGCCGGATCGGTGATGACCATGGCGATATCGGTCGTGCTTTCGAAGATCGCCCGTTGCCGCGCCGCGCCGCTGGCAAGCGCGTTCTGGCGGGTCTCCAGCTCGGCAACCCGTGCGCGCAGACGCGCATTGTCCGCGTCGAGCTGTTCTGTCGTCAGGAAAGTCAGGGCTGCGCACTCACGCATCGTTGAAGCAATAGTGCGCCTTTTACCCGCTAAGCCCCTACGCGAAAGGCCTTTTATCGAGAGCACGACGCCGCCGTCGACGCGTATGAGTGCCTGCGCCGACATTCGGGTGACGGGGAAGGCGCGAGAGAGCGGCGCCGAGGCGACGCCGGTTCTCTCGCGCTGGCTCACCTTATCTGCCGCGCGCCCCGGGCGGCAGTGGTTCAGGCCGGGGAGACCGCCGAATAGTCCATCCGCCCGAGGTCATCAAGCAGCGTCGGGCCGGCTGGTCGCCAGCCGAGTCGTTCGCGCGTGATCGCGCTCGAGGCGGGCATATCGAGGCTGGCGAACCGTGCCATCCACCCGAAATGCTCTGCGGCCTCCCCCTGCGTCATCGAGACGACGGGAACGTCCAGCCCTACCCCCACCGCCTCGGCGATCGAACGCATAGGGATCGCCTCCTCGGCCACCGCATGCCACCGCGCGCCCGGTACGTGCTGCTCGAGCGCGAGGACATAGAGGCGGGCGACATCCTCGACCGCGGCAGCGCACCAGCGGTTGTGGCCCTCGTCGACATAGGGCGACACGCGCTTCTCCCGCGCGAGATCGATCAGTGGCGAAATCAGGCCCTGCTTCACCGGATCATGGACTTGCGGCAGGCGGACGACGGCGACCGAGACGCCGCGCGCGCCAACGGCTTCGCCGGCCAGTTCGCTCGCGACGCGAGGGATCGGATCGTCGCGGTTGAAGACGTCCTCGCGTGCGGCCTGACCCGGCGCCGGCGTGCCCAGCGCGACCCCCGAGGTGATGATGAGAGGGCGATTCGACGCCGCGAGCACGTCCCCGAGCGCGCGGATGACGCGTCCATCCTTCTCGCAGGCTTCCACGAAGCGCGAGAAGTCATGATCGAAAGCGGTATGGATAACAGCATCGGCCCCCTCCGCTCCCCCCGCCAACCCCACAGGATCGTCGAGGTCGCCGCGGTGCACCTCCGCACCAGCCGCCTCGAGTCGGCGGGCACCGGCGTCGGATCGGGTATTACCGACGACCTGATGACCGGCCGCGATAAGTTCGGGGAGGATGCGAGAGCCGATGAAACCCGTCGCACCAGTCAAGAATACGCGCATGGAGATCTCCTTGGTTGAGATCGGCATTTCACGCGTCGGTGCGTCATGTTAAAATAGTGACCTTATCGAGGTATAACGACCAACAGGATCGATCATGGCCGGCCAGACGACCAACCCGCTCGGCACCTATCTTCGCGATCGCCGCACCCGCCTCGACCCGGTGGCATTCGGCTTCGTGGGCGGGCGGCGACGGACCCCCGGATTGCGGCGCGAGGAGGTGGCGAGCCGGGCGAACATCAGCCCGACCTGGTATACCTGGCTGGAACAGGGCCGCGGCGGGGCGCCATCCGCAGACGTGCTCGACCGCATCGCGAAGGGGCTGATGCTGACCGAGCCCGAGCGCGAGCATCTGTACATGCTGGGTCTCGGCCGGCCGCCGGAAGCACGCTACCGAGCGGTCGACGGTATCAGTCCGCGCCTGCAACGGACGCTCGACGGCATGCCGCTCAGCCCGGCAATCATCAAGACGGCGCTGTGGGACGTGGTCGGCTGGAACCGGGCGGCCGCGCTGATGCTGACCGACTATTCCAAACTGCCGCGCGAAGGGCGCAATATCCTGCGCCTCATGTTCGGCAACGATCGCGTGCGTGCAAGAAATGCGGACTGGGAGGCCATAGGCCGGTTCGTGGTCGGCGCCTTCCGTGCGGATGTGGCTCGCGCGGGTGCCGGTACCAGTGCGGAGGCCGCTCGGCTGGTTGCCGAACTGAGCCGGATTAGTCCCGAATTCGAAGCATTCTGGCGGGACAACGACGTCGTCTCGCACGGCGAGGGAGTGAAGCGGATCCATCACCCCGATGCCGGACTGCTCGAAATGGAGTTCTCGTCGTTCACCGTGGAGGGGCGCCCCGAACTGGGCATGATCATCTACAATCCAGCCTCCCCCGCATCCGCCGAACGCCTGCGCGCGCTGGTCGAAGATCTAGATCGTTGAACGAGCGCGCATCGGTGCCGTCGTGCTCCGGAACCTCCGTCCAGGTTGCGCATAATCCCGATGGGTCAAATGGCTGATGGCCGCGTTGAACGCCTGGGTGCGCAAGTGATAAGCCGGCTGGCAAGCATAGCAATGATCGTCGCGACGTAGCGCGGCGGCAGTCAGGAGCAGCGATGACAGTCGATCGACGGGCGATGATACTGGGCGGAGCGGCCTTGGCACTGACTTACGGCTCGGCGCGTCTCGACGCGATGTCCACCCCGTCGCTGGCCGCCCTGGCGCGCGCGAAGGGTATCCGCTTCGGCAGCACGATGGGCGGCTCGAATTTTGCGAACCCCGCGTACCGCGCCCTGAACGCCGCACAATGCGGCCTGGTCGTTCCCGAAAACGCCATGAAATGGGTCGCGCTACGGCCCGATGCCCGCAACTTCGATTTTCGTGCAGCGGATGCGATCGTCGCATGGGCGCGGCGGGCCGGCCTCGGGGTCCGCGGTCATACGTTGCTCTGGCAATTCGAACGCTGGATGCCGGAATGGACTCGGACGCACGATTACGGCGCGAACCCCAAAGCCGAGGCGGTGCGCCTGCTGGTCGATCATGTCGATACCGTCGTCCGGCGCTATGCCCCTGCGGTCGACAGCTTCGACGTCGTGAACGAGGCTGTCGATCCCGACACGGGGCTGTTGCACGAGACCGCATTGTCGAAACATCTCGGTGCCGAAGCGGCGATCGATCTTGCCTTCCACACTGCAAGAGCGGCGGCACCGCGCGCGCAGCTCGTCTACAACGACTTCATGAGTTGGCAGTCGTACGACGGCCGACACCGCGACGCGGTGCTACGACTGCTGGAAGGGCTCGTGAAACGCGGGACGCCCATCACCGCACTCGGTGTGCAAAGCCATCTCGGCAGCAAATACAGCGAGGCGCCGACGGGCCTCGGCGCCCTGGACGAAACGGCGTGGCGCCGTTTTCTCGACGAGGTGACGGGAATGGGGCTGGACCTGCTCGTCACCGAACTCGACGTCCACGACAATCCTCTGCCGAGCGCCATCGGCCTGCGCGATCGTCAGGTGGCTGCGCATACCCGCGCGTATCTCGATCTCATGCTGTCCTATCCGCAGTGCAGGACGGTGATGTGCTGGGGGCTGAGCGATCGGTACAGCTGGCTGCAGGAGTTGCGGCCGCGCCCGGATGGACTGCCAAAGCGCCCGCTACCGTATGACGCGGCGTTCGCGCCCAAGCCGATGCGCGACGCGATCGCCGCGGCGTTCGCTGCAGCCGCGCCACGAAAGGCGACGTTCGCCTAGACGGTACCGGTGAACGGCCCCTCGATACGGCGATCGCTGCGCCCGCGCGCGTCGACGCTGGAGAAGGCGCGCACCTTGTCGAGCGAATAGCCGACGCCCGCGGGCAGCCGCATGCCGGCGAAATCGGCCTCGACGACATCGTCCAGTCGGATCGCGGGTCGCGGATCGGGCGCTGCGGTGGTCACTTCCACGCCGCGCATCGACAGTCCGCGCACGTGGCGCGCGAAAAAGCCGGTCGCGGGAAGGTCGCCGAACATCGTCGCTTCGGGGTAACCGAGCTCGGCTTCGGGCGGGCGCAGCGTCGCCATGCTGGCGGGCGCGCCGCCGACATGGTGGAAATGGCTGTCCGAGATCGCGATGTCCTCGATCGGATGATCCGCAAGCCCTGCGATGACCGAAGGCAGCATGTTCGCGCCCGAACTTACGACATTATCGATCATCACGCGCTTCAGGCTGCCGATCGGGCGACCCGCAGGACCGCGCATCCGCTTGCCCAGCCGCAGGAAGATCGGCGCATCGACGATCCCTCGCATCGTCATGTTCGAGACCGCGATATCCTCGATCACGCCACCGTCGACCGTCTCGAACGCGAGACCGCGGCTGTCCTCGAAAATGCAGTTGGTGACCGTGATGTTGCGGAACCCGCCATTGCTCTCGGTGCCGCACTTGATACGGCCGTGGATCTTCGGCGCGAACGCCGGCGGCATCCGGCGCCAGCTGCCGTCGAGCACCGACCCGACCTGATAATTACCCATCACGACGCAACCGGAGATCGTCACGTTCTCCGTGATCCGCGCCTCGCCGAGCGCGAAGCTGCTCTTCGGGCAGATCGCGTCGTCCCACGGCGCGTTGACGGTGCAATTGCTGACGCGGACGTTGCGGCAACAATCGATGTCCATGCCGTCGCGGTTGGTGTCGATCAGCAAATTGTCGATCGTCATATTGTCGACGCCGGTCGCGAGGATCGCGAACCAGCCGCCCTCCAGCATGCGGAAATCACGCAGCGTGACGCCGTGGCAATTCTTGAGGCCGATCGCCTTGTTCGCGGTGCCGGGACCGGTCGGGTCCGACAGCCAATTGTCCTTGCCGTCCCCTCGTCCGAGGCCCTTGCCCCAGATCAGGCCACCGCCGAGGATCGCGATATCGTGAAGCCCCTCGCCCCAGATCAGGCTGTTGCGCCAGTGGCTGTGACCGAAGTCCTGGAAACCGGCGATGGCCGGATCGATCGGCTCGGCATGGTCGTAGCCGCGTGTCGTCGTCGGCGCCGCGGCGAGCAACGTCGCGCCGTTTTCGATGTAGAGCGTGACCGTGCTTTTCAGCCTAATGGTGTAGCAGGCATAGGTACCGGGCGGGATGTAGACGGTACCGCCGCCTTTGGTCGCGACGCTGTCGATCGCACGGTTGATCGCATCGGAGTCGATCGCGATGCCATTGCCCTTCGCACCGTAGCGGCGAACGCTGGTCCACCCCTCCCCCGCCGCGAAGGCCGGCACGGCGGCCATCGCCGACAGTGCGGCGCTGCCGACGATCAGCGCGCGACGATCAAGCGGAGTGGCGAACATAGGGCTCTTCCCGGAAAACTGAGAAAAAGGAGGCGCAGGTACGAGACCTGCGCCTCTAGGAGGGGACATCTAGAACTTGAGCGACGCGCCGAGGAAGAACTCGGTACCGAGCACGTCGTAGGTCGACGAGAAGGTGTTGGCGTTCGGCCCCTGCGTCGTGATCGGGGGCTTGTTGTTGAACAGGTTGTTCGCGCCGCCGAACAGCTCGATGTTCTTCAGGAGCGCGGCCGTGAAGGACAGGTCGAAATAATTCTCCGCCCCGAGCTTCGGATAGACGAGGCTGTCGAGCGTCGGCGTCGACGCCGATCCCTGTCGCAGCGGCACGACGTAGCGATCGTTGGTTACCGGACCGATATAGCGATGCCGCAGCGACAGGCCGAAATCGCCGGTCGTCCACGTCACGCGCGACGTACCGCGCCACCGCGGCAGCGGTTGTCCGCACGTGGTGCCGAACGATCCGGCGCACTTGTTTTCGAGTGCGGGCAAGGCCGCGACGGGGACCGAGTCGAACTGTGCCAGCCAAGTATAGTTGGTGCCGATCTCGACACGGCTGCTGGTGCCTAGGCCCGGCAGGCCAAAGCCCAGGTTGAAGGCATAGCGCGCGGCGAAATCGATCCCCGATGTCTTCAGTTCACCGGTGTTCGCGTTGAGCACCTGCGCCACGAACGGATCGTTGATCTCACCCGAGGACGGGTTGCGCCTGATCGCCCGGCAGAACTCGCTGCTCGCGTCCTGGATGACGTTGTAACACAGGTTGAGCGTGTTCTGCAGGCCACCACCGAGCGACGAGATCGCACCCTTCAGTCCGACGTTGAAGTAATCGACGCTGAGGAACAGCCGCGGCATCGCGGCGGGCGTGACGACGACCCCGAGCGTGTAGGTGTCCGATTTCTCCGCGCCGAGGTTTGCGTTGCCGCCGAAATCGGCTGGAATGATGTTGTTGGGCTGCACGCTTCCCGTGAAGATCTGCGCGGCGGGAACGCCGGTCGCAGCACAGATCGCGCGGACCGCCGCGGTCTGCTGCGCCACCGCGCCGCGGTTCGAACAGGGATCGGTCGCAGCCCCGACGACGCGCGTCGTGCCACCGAACAGTTCGGCGACGCTCGGCGCACGGATCGCGCGCTGATACTGGCCGCGGAAGGCGATATCGCGGTTCACCCGCCAGTCGGCGCCGCCGAGATAAGTCCACTGCCCGCCCACACCCGACAGGTTGTACTTCGAATACCGGAACGCGCCATTGGCGACGAGGCTTTCGATGAACGGCGTGTTGTGGATCAGCGGTACGCGGACTTCGCCGAACACCTCCTTGACGGTGGTCGAACCGCGCGTCGGCAGGCCCGGGTTGAAGCCTGCGACATCGCCCGACGACAGGAACGAATCCGGCGTGAACTGTGCGCTCGTCTTGCGCCATTCATAGCCATAGGAGAATCCGACCGGCCCCGCCGGCAGCTTGAACAACGTGCCCGTCAGATTGCCCTGCGCGACCTGCTGCGTCGCGACCGTCGAATTGGTCGCGCCGATGCGGATCGCCGACGCGCACGCCTCGGAGACGTTGGCGCCGAAGATGTTGCACACCGGCGCGGCGCCGCCAGCGGACAACAGGCTGGCCTGAAGGCGGCTGCGCGAGATCGCGTTCTGGAGCAGCAACGTGTCCTCGCTGCGCGCATAGGTGTAATAGACGTCGTACTTCAGGTCGGTCAGAACGGTGTCGGAGACGCTGCCGAGATCGCCGCGCAGGCCCCATGCACCGCGGAAGACGTTGCGTCGTTCGCTGGCAAGGCGGGGGCCGACCTCCGAATAGCGGCGGCCCGCGGTCAGTACCGCCAACCCGTCGCCGCGCGTCGTCGTGCGCGTCGCCGTGCCGCTGGTCACGGTGGTCGTGCCCGTCTCGGCAAGATCGAGTTGCTGGAGGACGCCCTGCAGTGCGGGCGTGAGATAGGGATTATTGACGTTGAACAGCGTCGGCACGCCGACGTTGGTCGGCGCCAGTCGCGCGTTCACCTCGTTGTTGCTGTAGTGAAGCTCGGTATAGCCGGTGATATGATCGTTGAAGTCGTAATGACCGAAGCTGTTGATCATCCACCGTTCCTGCGGCTGGATCAGGTAGTTGTCCGGCCCAAGATTGAAATCGTCCTGCGGGGTGAGCGCCGGGCGCGCGGCGGTGCCGCCACCGTTGAACGTGAACCCGCGCGAACCCAGCGCGCCGAGGCCGGCGGCGGCGTAAGCGGCATTCAGCGCTGCATTGGAGCCACCCGCCGCCGGTATCCCGGAAAAGCGGCCGTTGGGAATGTCGCCGCTACCACCGCGAACGAACCCGAGTTCGCCGCCCGCAGCAACGCAGCCGTTCGTGCCGACCGACGTGAAGGGCGTACCGGCGCGGTCCGGACTGCTCGTACCGCGCACGACGCAACCGTCATTGAGTGAATCGAACGCGAAACTGCCGCGATCGCCGCGCGTGATCGCGCCGCGCTTGAGGTAGTTGCCCGATACCACGAGGTTGCCGCGGTTCTCCGCGAAGTTGCCGCCCAGCGTCAGATCGGCGTTGTACACCGGGGTACCGGTCGCGCGGTCCATGTTGAGCTGCGCGCGCGCTTCGACGCCTTCGAAATCGTCGCGGATGATGAAGTTGACGACACCGGTGATGGCGTCCGAACCGTAGACCGCGGACGAACCGCCGGTGACGATTTCGGTACGCTGCACCAGCGTTGACGGGATCGTATTCAGATCGACCACCTGTTCCGGCCCATAGATCGCGAAACGGCGACCATTGACCAGCACCAGGTTCCGCTGCGAACCGAAGCCGCGCAGATTGACGTCGGCAAAGCCGCCCGGAACGGTGTTCGAGGTGGCGCTGCCGAGCTGCGAGCCGACCGCCTGCGGGATCTGCGACAACGTCTTTTCGATGTTCACGTTGCCCGACAGCTTGATGTCCTCGGCACCGACGACGCTGACGGGGGTCGACGCATCGAACCCGTTTCGGGCGATGCGCGAGCCGGTCACGACGATGTCCTCATTGCCCGCGCTCGCCGCGCCTGTTTGCGGCAGATCGGCCGCGGCAGCGGGAACAGCATCCGCGGACTGGGAGACCGGAGCGGCAGGGTCGCCGGCGCCTGGTTGCGGCGCCGTCTGGGCGCTCGCGGGTGCGGAAAGCATGATTCCGGCGAGCGCCGAGAGAACGGTACCACCAAGCAGCCGGCGGCGGGCAATAGTCAAATGCATCGCAATCCTCCCCTAAAGACGCCCGGCGCAGCGCGACCGGTGTCGTTGTCGTCCCATTGTCCCGGCGGGTAGCCCGCTCTGTCGCGATCCGATGGTAGCGATATCACCGCTTGACCAATAAATCCCGTATATTGAGACTGATATCTATCTTGTGAGATTTACCGAGTCAAGCCGGTACGACGAGGTGAGGAAATGAGCGAAATTCCATCTCCGCTTCGGCCGACTGAGTGGAGCGGTTCGATACCGCCACGGCATCGCATGCGCGTAGATAGGGGGCGATGGGTGGCCGCTACCTGTGCGACGCGACTAGCGAACCAGGATGTCGGGCGTGATCTTGGTCAGATCGGTGCAGCCGGTCAGGGCCATAGCGACCCGCATCTCCGCTTCGACCAGCGCCAGCATCCGCGCGACGCCGGCTTCGCCGTCCGCAGCCAAGGCGAACGCCCAGGCTCGCCCGAGCATCACGCCTCTGGCACCGAGCGCAAGCATCCGCACGACATCCAGCCCGGTCCGCACGCCGCCGTCGACCAGCACGGTCAGCCGATCCTCGACCGCCGCCGCTATCGGCGGCAGCGCCATCGCGGTCGATGGCACGCCGTCGAGCTGGCGACCGCCGTGATTGGAGACGACGATACCGTCCGCGCCCAGTTCGGCGGCCTCGCGTGCGTCGTCCGCGTCGAGAATGCCCTTGATGATGAGCGGCCCGTCCCAGTTCTGGCGGATGAAATCGAGATCGCGCCACGTCACGGTCGGATCGAAATTACCGCGCATCCACGCGAAGAAATCCTCCAGCCCCGTGCTGTCGCCGAGCAGCGGCGCGATGTTGCCCAGTTGATGCGGACGACCGCGGACGCCGACGTCCCACGCCCAATGCGGTCGCCTTGCCGCCTGCCACATCCGACGTAGCGCGCCGGCCCTGCCCGCCGATCCGGCCAGCCCCGATCGATAGTCGCGATAGCGCGATCCCGGCACCGGCATGTCGACGGTGAACACCAGCGCCGAACACCTTGCCGCCTTCGCCTGCTGGATGAGATCCTTCATGAAACCGCGGTCGCGGATCATGTAGAGCTGGAACCAGAACGGCCGTTCGCTAGCGCGCGCGACTTCGTCGATCGGGCAGGCGGATACGGTCGACAGGCAGAATGGCACGCCTGCCGCAGCCGCTGCACGCGCCGCCTGCACTTCACCGCGGCGCGCGTTCATCCCCGCCAGCCCGATCGGCGCGAGGGCGACCGGCAGCGCCATCCGCTGACCAAACAGCGTCGTGGACGGATCGATCGTGCCGATGTCGCGCAACACCCGCTGTCGCAACATGACCTTTTCGAGATCCGCCGCGTTTCGGCGCAGCGTCGTCTCCGCGTAGGAACCGCCATCAATATATTCGAACAGGAAATGCGGCAGCCGTCGTCGCGCCCGTTCGCGAAAATCCAGCGTGGAAGCGGCCTCACCCATTGCTATTGAAGGTTCACGAACGCGCCACCGTCGACCAGCAACGATGCACCGGTGACATAGCGTGCGAGATCCGACGCGAGGAACACGACCGGGCCGACCAGATCGTCGGGCTCGCCCAACCGGCCGAGAGGGACGCGCGCGGCCATCCGCGCGCGCTTGTCGGCGTCGGCCAGATCGTCCTTGTTGATGTCGGTCAGGATGGTGCCCGGAAGAACAGAGTTACAACGGATACCGTACCGCCCCAGCGCGATCGCGGTCGACTGCATGAGAGAATGCAGCCCGGCCTTGGTAGGTGTGTAATGCGTCTGGTATTCGCCGCCGACCAGCGCCGAAATCGACGACACCGCGACGATCGCGCCGCCCCGTCCCTGCGCCACCATCTGGTTCGCCGCCGCCTGGACCATGAAATACGCACCGTGCAGATTGACGCGCATCGTCCGCTCGAACGTCTCGACCGGCATGTCCAGGAACGCGTGGAACGGACAAATTCCGGCGTTGTTGACGAATACGTCGACCTTTCCGAACGCATCGACCGCGCGCACGATGAAATCCCTGGCGGTCGCAGGATCCGCGACATCGCCCTGTACCGCGATCGCGCGCCGGCCCAGCGCTTCGATCTCGGCCACCGCCCCCGCGGCCCCTGCCTCGTCGCGCGCGAAATTGATCACGACGTCGGCGCCGTGTCGCGCCGCGCCGATCGCGACCGCGCGACCGATCCCCGCCGATGCCCCCGTCACCAATAGCGTCTTGCCGTCGAGCATTCCCATCGCGTCCTGTCCTTATTTGGGTTCGGGTTCGGACCAGCCGAGATCGAGGCTGATCGCCTGTGCGGTTCCACGCACCTCGTCGGTCAGACCTGCCATCCGCTCATCGTCCATATATTGCGCCGCGCTGGACACGCTGATCGCGCCGACGATCCGGCCGCTCGCGTCGCGCACCGGCGCCGCGACGCAGCGGATCAGATCCTCGTTCTCCTCGAGGTCATAGGCATGGCCACCCGCGACATAGCCCTGCATCCGCGCCTGCCAGGTCGGGAAATCGATCGGTCGCGCGCCGCTGCCGCGATCCTCCGCCACCATTGCTGCCCAGCCTTCCGGCGCGTCGTCGAGCAACAGCGCCTTGCCGAGCCCGGTCGCGGTCAGCGGCTGGCGGTCCCCCACCCGGCTGCTGATCTCGACCCGGCGCCGCCCGGGAATCTTGTCGAGATAGAGCGCGCGGTCCCGGTCGCGCACGCCGATGTGCACGGTGTCCTCGGTCGACGCGGCGAGGCTTTCGAGATGCGGGCGCGCGACCTGGACGATATCGGTTTGGCGTTGTGCGGCAAAACCCAGCTCGAGCAGCTTGGGCCCCGACAGATATCCGAGACGCGGCGTGAAGGTAATGTAGCGGCGCTCGATCAGCGCGGTCGCCAGCCGGTGCGCGGTCGATCGCGTCAGCCCGAGCCGGCTCGCGAGGTCCGCCAGCGTCACCGGACCATCGACCACCGCCTCGATCACGTCGAGGCCGCGCAACAAGGTCTGGCTTCCCAACGACGCCCGAGCGGCGGCATCCGGTTGCGCCTGTTGCGAAGAAGCATTTGACGGATCATTTCTCATTTAATAACATCCATTCCCATAATATGGAAGATAGCGTAGCGGCTGGCAAGCATTCGAGTGAAAACTCGTACCGCATGATGGAACGACGTATCTGCCTTTTCGCGAAAGCAGGAAAGAGAGGAACCGCATGGGTCTGTCCCGCATCAAGCATGTTCGCGCTTTCACCGTGCGTGGTGGCGGCGCGGATTATCACGATCAGGGCGCCGGCCACTGGATCGACGACCACATCGCCACGCCGATGGCGCGCTATCCCGAATATCGCCAGTCGCGGCAGAGTTTCGGGATCAACGTGCTGGGCACGCTGGTCGTCGAGATCGAGGCGGAGGATGGCACGATCGGCTTCGCAGTGACGACCGGCGGCGAGCCCGCCTGCTACATCGTCGAGAAGCATCTCGCGCGCTTCCTCGAAGGACGAAACCCCGCCGAGACCGAGAAGATCTGGGACCAGATGTATTTCTCGACGCAATATTACGGCCGCAAGGGGCTGGTCATCAACGCCATTTCCGGGGTCGACCTCGCGCTGTGGGACCTGATCGGCAAGCTGCGCGACGAGCCCGTCCACCAGTTGCTCGGCGGCCCGGTCCGCGACGAACTGCAATTCTATGCGACCGGCGCGCGACCCGATATCGCCAAGGAGCTGGGGTTCATCGGTGGCAAGCTGCCGCTGCATCACGGACCCGCCGAGGGGCTTGAGGGCCTCAGGAAGAACGTCGAACTGCTCGCCGAGATGCGCGAGAAATGCGGACCCGACTTCTGGCTGATGTACGATTGCTGGATGGCGCTCGACGTCGATTACGCCACGCGCCTCGCCATCGCCTGTCACGAGCACGGCCTGAAATGGATCGAGGAAGCGATCAGCCCCGACGATTACTGGGGCTATGCCGAACTCAAGCGCAACGTCCCCAAGGGCATGCTGGTGACGACCGGCGAGCATGAGGCGACCCGCTGGGGCTTTCGCATGCTGATGGAGATGGAGTGCTGCGACATCATCCAGCCGGATGTCGGCTGGTGCGGCGGGATCACCGAACTGCTCAAGATCAGCGCGATGGCCGATGCGCGCGGCAAGATGGTCGTGCCGCACGGCTCGTCGGTCTACAGCTATCACTTCGTCATCACGCGCCACAATTCGCCGTTCGCGGAGTTCCTGATGATGCATCCCGGCCCTACCGAGGTCGTGCCGATGTTCGCGCCGCAACTGCTCGGCGAGCCGGTGCCGATCAATGGCCGGATCAAGGCCAGCGCGCTCGACAAACCGGGCTTCGGCGTCGCGCTGAACCCCGACATTCCGCTCCACCGCCCCTACACGCACTGAGGATATCGTCATGAAGCTCTGCCGCCACGGCCCGAAGGGTGCCGAAAAACCGGGAATGATCGACGCAGACGGCCGCATCCGCGACCTGTCCGCGATGATACCCGACCTGACCGTCGACGCGATCGCTGGCGTTGCCGATATCGACCCCGCAGCGCTGCCTCTGGTCGAGAACGCGCCGCGCTACGGCGTGCCTGTTGCGGGGATCGGCAAAATCGTCGCGATCGGCCTCAACTACCGCGATCACGCGATCGAATCGGGCCTGCCGATCCCGACCGAACCGATGATGTTCATGAAGCCGCTGTCGAGCCTGTCCGGTCCGAACGATCCGGTGATGCTGCCGAAGGACTCGACGCATAGCGATTGGGAGGTCGAACTGGGCGTCGTGATCGGCAAGACCTGCTGCTACGTCGACAAGGCCGATGCGATGGATCATGTCGCCGGCTACGTCCTCGTCAACGACGTGTCCGAGCGCTTCAACCAGAAGCAGCGCGGCTCGCAATGGTCCAAGGGCAAGGGGCACGACACCTTCTGCCCGGCCGGCCCCTGGCTGGTGACACCCGACGAGATCGGCGATCCGCAAGACCTGGCGATGGCGCTCGACGTCAACGGCGAGCGGATGCAGACCGGCAACACCAAGACGATGATCTTCGCGATCGACGAACTGATTTCGTACGTCAGCGAATACGTCACGCTGGAGCCCGGCGATCTGCTCATCACCGGCACCCCGCCCGGTGTCGGCGAGGGCAAGAAACCCACATCGATCTTCCTGAAGGCCGGTGACACGATGCACCTGGCGATCGACGGACTCGGCGAGCAGACGCAGATGGTCGTGGCGTGGCAGCATCCACGCGATGCGGTGACCGCATGAGCCTGTACGCGGGCCGCTTTGCCGGTCGGACGGCGATCGTCACGGGCGGCGCGTCGGGTCTGGGCAAGGCGGTCGCGGCGCGGATCGTCGCGGAAGGTGGCCGGGTCGCGCTGTGGGATCTCGATGCGGACAAGCTCGCGAGCGCGGGGGCGGAGATCGGCGCAACGCATGTCGAGGCGCTCGACGTGGCCGATGCCGGGGCGGTCGAGGCTGCGGCGACGGCCACGCATGCAGCCCTTGGTTCGGTCGACATCCTGATCTGCGCGGCGGGCATAACCGGCGCCACCGCCCCCGTGCACGACTATCCCATCGACAGCTGGCAGCGCGTGATCGACATCAACGTCAACGGGCTGTTCTATTGCAACCGCGCGGTCGTGCCGCTGCTGCTGGCGAACGGCTATGGCCGGATCGTCAACGTCGCATCGGTCGCGGGCAAGGAAGGCAACCCCAACGCGTCTGCCTATTCCGCGTCGAAGGCGGCGGTGATCGGCTTCACCAAGTCGCTCGGCAAGGAACTCGCGGGCAAGGGCGGCCCCGGCGGGATCGTCGCCAACGCGATCACGCCGGCAACCTTCGAAAGCCCGATCCTCGAGCAACTGCCGCAGAGTCAGGTCGATTACATGCGCGGCAAGATCCCGATGGGGCGGCTCGGCGAAGTCGACGAATCCGCGGCGATGATCTGTTTCATGGCCTCGGACGAATGCAGCTTCACCACCGCGTCCACGTTCGACACGTCGGGGGGCCGCACGACCTTCTGACGCTCCGCCGACCACGACCCACGTCTTACGGTCACCGGTAAAAACCGGGGCCGCCCGTTCCAGAGAGGATAGCGGCATGGCCGTGATCGATCCCGTCCCGTTCGTCGATGCCCATGTCCATTTCTGGCAGCCGGGTCGGCTGGACTATGCGTGGCTGACGCCGCCTTTCGCGGACGATGGCCCGAACGGCAACGTCTCGCCGATCGCGCACGATTACGGTCCAGCGGACTATCTGGACGAGGCTGCGCGCTGGAACGTCGTCGGCGCGGTTCATGTCGAGGCTGGTGCGGCGCCGTCTCAGGCGATCGCGGAGACCGACTGGGTGCAGGCCGCCGTTGCAACGCAATCCTTGCCGACCGCGATCGTCGCCTTCGCCGCGCTCGATGCACCCGATATCGACGCGCAACTCGCCGCACAGGCCGACCGCCCGGCGGTCCGCGGCGTCCGCCAGATCGTCAACTGGCATCCCGATCCGAACCGGACCTACACGCCCCGAGACATGACGACCGACGAGCGCTGGCAACACGGCTTCGCGCGCCTTGCCGATCACGACCTGTCGTTCGACCTGCAAGCCTATCCCGGCCAGTTCGCGACGCTTGCCAAAATGATCGAACGGCACCCCGACATCCCGGTATTCCTCAATCATGCCGGCATGGGCGTCGACGGCGAAACCGACTGGCGCGACGGCCTGCGCGCGCTGGCCCGGTTGCCGCACGTGGCGATCAAGCTGTCCGGCCTCGGTTTCGCGCTCCGCCCCTGGGACGCCCGCGCAGCGCGTGACCGTGTCCGCCGCGCGATCGACCTGTTCGGCACCGACCGCGCGATGATGGCGAGCGATTTCCCGACCGACCGGCTGTTCGCTTCGTTCGACGATACGCTGGCGATGCTCCACGATTCGGTAGCGGACCTGTCCGAAGACGAACGCCGCGCACTGTTCGCGGGCAACGCGAACCGCCTCTACCGCCTCGGGCTCGACCTCGCCCCCGCTTTCGACGGAGACGTCCGATGACTCCCAACCCGCTGCTCGGCGTCGGTTTCCATTGGCTTGGCGGGCTCGCGTCGGCGAGTTTCTACGTCCCCTATCGCGGCGTGAAGCGCTGGTCGTGGGAGATCTACTGGCTGACCGGCGGGATCGTCTCGTGGTTGATCGCGCCCTGGCTGTTCGCCGCGTTGCAGACCGAGGATCTGCTGGGTGTGCTGGCGGCGGCGCCCCGCCGCGCGATCCTGTGGCCGATCGTGTTCGGCATGCTCTGGGGTTTCGGTGGCCTCACCTATGGTTTGACGATGCGCTATCTCGGGCTGTCGCTCGGCATGGCGGTCGTGCTGGGGCTGTGCACCGTCTTCGGCACGCTGATCCCACCGCTGTTCCAGGGTGATTTCGCGGCGAAACTGCTCGACACGACCAGCGGACTCATCGTCCTGCTCGGTCTCGGCGTGACCCTGCTCGGGATCGTGGTCGTCGCGCTGGCGGGCGCGCGCAAGGATGCAGCGCTGTCGGTCGAGGCGAAGCGCGCCGCGGTCGCCGAGTTCGACTTCCGCAAGGGGATCGGCGTCGCGATCTTCTCGGGAATCATGTCGTCCTGCTTCGCGTTCGGGCTGGCCGCGGGCGAACCGGTCCGCGTGCTGTCCGCCGCCGCCGGTACCGGTCCACTCTGGACGGGCCTTCCGGTGCTCTGCCTGGTCATGTTCGGCGGCCTCGTCACCAACGGCATCTGGTGCACGATCCTGATCGCGCGCAATCGCAGCGCCGGCCAGTGGATCGGACGCGCAAGCCGGATCAGCAACGCCGGCAGCGACATCGGCACCGACGTCGCTCCCGACGTCGACGGGGGCCGAACGCCGCTCGTCGCAAACTTCCTGCTCTGCGCGGTCGCCGGTCTCGCCTGGTATTTCCAGTTCTTCTTCTACACGATGGGCGAAAGCCAGATGGGGCGGTTCGGCTTCTCGTCCTGGACGCTGCACATGGCCTCGATCATCATCTTCGGCACGCTCTGGGGCTTCGCGTTTCGCGAGTGGCGGGACGCAGCACCACGGGTCCGCGCGACCGTCTGGGGCGGCGTCGCGCTGCTGGTGCTGGCGACCGTCATCATCGGCTACGGCAACAGGCTCGCCGCATGACGCGTCTCGCACTCGTCCTGGCGCTCGCCGCGGTTCCAGCAATAAGCGCGGCACCTGCGACCTATACCAATCCGGTGATCTTCGCGGACTATTCCGATCCAGACGTCATCCGCGTCGGCGAGGACTATTACCTCGTCGCGTCGAGCTTCCACTTTTCGCCCGGGATACCGATCCTGCATTCGCGCGATCTGGTGCATTGGCGCATCCTCGGCCACGTCCTGCCGCGCCTGCCGTTCGCGCCCGAATACGACATGCCCGGCCCCCACACGCTGACCGACGCGATCTCGAAGCCGGTCGGCGGCACGCGCTATGCCGGCGGCGTCTGGGCACCCTCGATCCGCCATCGCGCCGGACGCTTCTACGTCTATTGGGCGACCCCCGACGAGGGCATCTTCATGGCCACCGCCACGCGTGCAGGCGGCCCGTGGAGCACGCCCGTCAAGGTGATCGACCAGCCGATGCTGGAGGACCCGTGCCCGTTCTGGGACGATGACGGCACTGCCTGGCTGATTCATTCGCGCCACGGCGCGGGCCCGTTGATCCTTCACCGGATGAGCGCGGACGGCACCCGCGTCCTCGATGCCGGCACGACGATCGTCGAGGACAAGGTCAACCTCCCCATCCTCGAAGGCCCCAAACTCTACAAGCGTGACGGCTGGTATTACATCCTCGCGCCGTTCGGCGGGGTCGAGAAGGGTGCGCAGGTCGCCTTGCGCGCCCGCGACATTCGCGGCCCTTACGAACAGCGCGTGGTGCTGCGCCAGGGCACGACTAAGCTGGAAGGACCGCATCAGGGCGGCTGGGTCGAGACATCGTCCGGGCAAGGCTGGTTCGTGCACTTCAACTCGACCGGCGCATTCGGCCGGATCAGCTATCTCGAACCGCTGCGCTGGATCGACGGCTGGCCGCTGATCGGCGCGCCTATACCTGGCTCCAGCGCCGGCCAGCCGGTCGATCGCCACGCGGTCCCGGACACGCGGAACAGTCTCGCGCCGTACCGCCTGCAAGCCTCCGACGAGTTCTCCACCAGTACGCTGGGTCCGCAATGGGAATGGAACCACAATCCCGACGACCGCGGCTGGAGCCTCCGCGCGCGTCCCGGCTTCCTGCGCCTGACCGCGTTACCCGCCGAGCATCTCGTCACCGCCCGCAATACGCTCACCCAGATCCTGCAAGGCCCATCGAGCCGGATCACCGCGCGCCTCGATCCACGCCGGATAGTTGACGGGCAACGCGCCGGGCTGTCTCTGTTCGGCGTTCGCCCGAGCTGGATCGGCCTCGTCCGCGCGGCGGGCAAGACGCGCGTAACGCTCGCACACGAAGGTGTGGAGACCGCCGGCCCCGTGCTCACCGGCCCCCGCATCGACCTGCGCGCCGACGTCACTGCTGACCAGCGCGTCGCCTACAGCTACAGCCTCGACGGCAAGACCTTCGTATCGATCGGCATGCCGACACCGCTCGCGCGCTTCTCCTGGTGGAAAGGGTCGCGCCCCGCGCTGTTCACCTTCACCCGCGACAGGCCGGGCGGATCGATCGACGTCGACCGCGTGGTGGTCGATACGCCCATTCCTGCCGGGAGATCCTGATGGACCGCCGCCACTTCCTCGCCGGGACGACCGCCGCCGTCGCGACGCTCGCCCTGTCCCGCGCCGCCATCTCCGCCACGCCGCCCGAAACACCGGTCTTCAAGACCGCGAACACACGCTGGCAAGCGACCTACGACAAGGCGCTGGCTGTGCTCGCCGCCAATGTCCGGACCATGCCCTATGTCAGTGCCCCGGTGCTGATCGAAGGCGCGACCTATCAGGGCATCTGGCAGGAATGCGGACCGCACGAAGCACTCGTCTATCGTCACTGGCGTCCCGACGTCGCGCGCAACAGCCACACGACGTTCTTCGACCTGCAACGCGCCAATGGCCAGTTGCCGGCGAACAACAAGATCACGGAAACGAGCTTCGGCCAGATTCAGATGGTCGTGCCGATCGCCGCCACCGCCTGGGAACTCGCGCGCGCCACCGGCGACGAGGCCCTGCTCGCCCAAGCCTATCGCGCCTGTTCGGCATGGGACGATTGGCTCGTGCGTCATCGCAACACGCGCGGCACGGGCCTGATCGAGGGGTTCTGCACCTATGACACGGGCCACGACAACAGCCCGCGCTGGGCCGGGATGCCGAACCAATGCCCGAACAAGGACGCCGCCACGCATCACCCGATCGCGTCGTTGCCGCGTCTTTGCCCGGACCTGTCGGCGACCGTATTCGGCGCGCGCCGCGCGCTGGCCGCGATGGCGCGCGCGCTGGGACACGCCGACGAAGCAGCCCGCTGGGACGAACGCGCGGAGGCGATCCGTCGCCTGATCCTGGCGCGCCTGTACGACGCGGCGGACTCCGCCTTTTACGACCGCGATCCGCAGGACCGGTTCGTCCGCGTGCGCGGCGACGTCATCAGCCGGGTATGCGGCGAGCATGTCGTCGACCAGCCGATGTTCGACCGAATCTGGCAGCAGCAGCTCGGCAACCCCAAGGCGTTCTGGAGCCCCATCCCGCTACCGTCGATCGCGCTCGATGACCCCAGCTTCGTCCGGCCGATCCCCGCCAACAGCTGGGGCGGCGCGTCGCAAGCCCTCACCGCATTACGTGCGGGGCGGTGGTTCGATCATTACGGTCGCTCTGCCGAATTCGGGACGATGATGACCGCGTGGTGCGACGCGATCCAGGCGGACGCGTCGATGCGCCAGCAACTCGATCCGCTGACCGGCCGCTTCACGCAGGAAGACGCACCCGGCTATTCCCCCGCCGCGCTGGTGATGGTCGATTATACCTGGCGGCTGGTCGGTTTTCACGAGGACGCGGACACGATTCACTGGAACATCCGCCCGAAACATCCCGCGGCAAAGGGCACGATGCTGAGCCGCCGGACCGACGACGGGCGGATCGCGACGATCCACTATAGCGCCCAAGGCGCCACGCTGACGCTGGACGGCACGAGAGTTGCGCGCATCGACGACGGTGCAGTCCGGTTGACGACCGACAGGAATGGCAACCCCACAGCATTACGGGGTATCGAGCCAGGCCTCCAAAGAATACGCCTGTCCGTAGCCAATCGATCGCCGGTTCATATGGATCTAGCGGCGAATACAGACTACCCATTCAACCGGATACGCGAAAACTTTTAGTATCCACCCCGCGTCAGAGGCCAAGCCGACCTTGCCGTATGGCCGCAAATACGTACGGGCGCTGGCGCGGATCGGCCATTTTGCTACCGCGTAAGTGGCCTCCATAAAAACGGCCCGCCGCGAACGGCGAGCCTTTATGCGCTATCCGATCAGAACTTGACGGTCGCACCGACTGACAGGCTGCGGCCCAGCGAGTCGTAGCGCTGCGGGATCGTGTTCGTACGCGCGAGGGCGACGTTGTACGAGTCCGGAACGATCGGGGCGCTCTTGTCGAGCAGATTGTTCGCGATCAGGCGCAGCGAAAACGCCTTGTCGATCGCGAAGTTGAGCGCGAGGTCGAAATAGCTCTTGGGCGAGACGCGGAAGTAGCTGGTCCGCGCGCGCGCATCGGTGCCGCCGATCGCCGGATCACCCGAATTGTCCGCGTTGGTCAGCGATCCGACATAGCGCCAGTTGAACGAGGCGCTGAAGCCGCGGTCGAGCGTCGTGTAGGTTGCGCGCAGGCCATGCGACCATTTCGGGATCAGCTGGCCGCAGCCATTGCCGTAGTAGCCGGCGCAGTTGCGGGTCGGCTGGAGCGGCGAGTCCTGCCCCCCTGCAAACGTCGTCAGCGAGCCGTTGAAGCTCCAATCGATCTTGCCCGCGCTGGCGAGATCGAGCGTGTACTGTGCCTGGAAATCATAACCGCGCGCGATCGACTTGTAGAAGTTGGTCGTGCCCTGGCGGATGAAGCCGGTGGAAGGGTTGGTGCCAGCCGGCGAATAGAGCGTGCCCGTGCCCGGGTTGCGGACGATGCCCTGACAGAAGAACGCGTCGCCGTTCGAACGCTGACAGCCATCGGTGTAATAGCTGAAATCATTATAGCCGAGCGAGTCGTCGATCTTGATCTTGTAGCGATCGACCGAGAAGACCAGCCCGCGCACGAACCGCGGCTTCACGATCAGGCCATAGGTCTGCGTGTAGGCGGTTTCGGGATCGGCGGTGAAGCCACCCGAGCGTACCGTACATCCGGTCGCACCGGTCGACGCGTCACCCGGGCAGATCAGCGTCGGGCTGCCGTAAAGCGCGTCGGACAGGCCGGTCGCGCGGCATACGTCGCGCGAGGCGATCGGCGTGCCGTACGTCACACCGCCATTGGGGTTGCTGGTGACGGTCGGCGCGCAGAAATCGTTGATCGTACCCGATCCGCCGCGTGCGAACTCGACGTTCGTCGCCTGGCGAATTTCGGTCACCGTCGGTGCGCGCTGTGCCTTGTTGAACGAGGCGCGGAACGTCAGGTCGCTGACCGGCGCGTATATGCCCTCGATCTTCCAGGTGTTGAACGTGCTCGGATTGCTGCTGTACTTCGAGACACGGTAGCCACCGTTGGCCTGCAGCAGATCGGCGAAGCGCTTGTGCTGGACGAGCGGCACCTGCACTTCGACGTTGGCCTCCCAGACGTCCTGCTTCAGGTACGTGTCGTTGCCGCCGAGGCCTGCGCGATACACGCTGTCAGCGGTCGATTTGAGCGTATCCTTGCGGTACTCCGTCCCCAGCGCGATCGCCACGCCCTGCTCCGCGAACGGTGAAGTGATGCCGTATTTGCCGAGGTCGCCGGTGACGTTAGCCTGGACGTCGTACAGCGTGCCCGTGGTGACCGATGTCCCTCGGTCATACAGGTAGTCGATGAGCGCCGGATTGGTGTTGCCGGCGCTGAACGCGTCGAACGGGACGCAGGCGGCATCCGTGGTCGTGGCACAGGTCGGTGCGGCGCGCGTGCCGCCGACGTTGATCGCGTTCTGCAGGTTGGTCGCGTTGACGAAGCTCGGCGTGTAATCCTGACGGTTGCGGGCATAGACGCCGCCGACATCGTAGGTCCACGCGTCGCCGGCCTTGCCACGAAGACCGCCGGTAAGGCGCACGCCGGTGTTCAGATAGGTGTCGGGCTGATCATTGCCCTCGCCCAGACGATAGCGAAGGTCGATGGGCGCCGTCGTAGCCGTACCAGCCGCGGCGCCGCAGATCGCGGTCGCCTGCGACCCCGACAGGAACGGGTTGTCGCAGTTCACCTGGACGCCGCCGCCCGCGATCGCCGGGTAGTTGTTGTACGACTTGTCGCGGAACCAGATGCCCGATGCGTACAGCTCGGCGTCCGGTGCGATGTCGAGGCTGACGAAGCCGCCGGCGTTCACGCGCTCTGACGGACGCTGATACGCGTAGTTGCTGAAATAGTTCGAGGCGTTGCCCGCGCCCGGACCGAACGGAACGAACGTCCGCGTGCCGTTGGGGTTGTTGACGTATTGCGCGTTGGCGTTCGCACCGCTCTGCGGCGTGATGAGCCCACTGGTCGAGCTGCTTGGCGTCAGACCGCACGACAGCGGCGCGTTCAGCGTGGTCTGCGTCAGGTAGCACCCCGAGTTCGAGCGCTCCGACAGCAATACCGGATCGGTATGCTTGTAGTTGACGAACCCGTTGATCCGCAGCGCGCCGTCGAACAGCTTCTTGCCCGCCGTCACCGTGACGTCGACCCGGCCACCATCGTTGGTCAGGCCGCGCGGGCTGCTGAAGCCCGATGCGCGCGCCAGCGACGACACGACCGTGTCCTTGTTGTTGTGATTGTAGAGATTGTAGTTGCCGTCGATCTGAAGCCCTTCGAAATCCTTCTTCAGGACGAAGTTGACGACACCGGCGACCGCGTCCGAACCATAGACCGACGAGGCGCCGCCGGTCAGCACGTCGACGCGCTCGAGCAGCGACGGCGGAATGATGCCGACGTCCTGCCCGTTTTGCGTGCCGAGGCGCTTGCCGTCGATCAGCACCAGCGTACGCTCGAACCCGAGGCTGCGCAGCTTGATGCGCTGGCGACCGTCGGAGTCGTTATAGGTCTGCTGGCTGTCCGGCGCGATCTGCGGAAGGCGGTTCAGTACGTCCTCGACGTTGACTGCGGCCTGTGCGCGGATGTCCTGCGCGGTGACCGAGGTGATCGGCGCTGCGGATGTCGTGTTCGGCCGCTGGATGCGCGATCCGGTCACGACGATCGCACCGCTCGACTGGGCATCGCTCGACTGGGCATCCCGGCTGGTCTGATCGGCGGCTGCGGTCGCGGTCGTCGCATCGGCCTGGACCTTGGCGTCGGCGGGGGTCGTCGCCGCTGCCTGCGCGGGCGTCACGGCCGGTGCATCCTGCGCCGTCGCGGGTGCATCCTGCGTCGTCGCGGACAAGTCCTGCGCCAGCGCGGGTAAGGCCGAAAAGACGAGAGAACCGACGAGTGCGATCCGCGAAACAGAATGGCCGAAGTGCATACCTACCCCTTTTCAATGCCCGATCGCGCACTGGCGTTGTGTCGGGTTGCGCTAACAGGTTTCGTCAAATCGGGATTTCAGTCAATGCCTAAACAATACCTTTATGGAACATTTGCGATAAAATGTTTCAAATCGGCGTCACGACTGGCGGGGCGACTTATCCTGCGATAGCCTGAGCATCTCAACCGGATAGCGGATCACGCTGGAAGGGAGGCGATGGGGGATCACATGGCGAACACGCGCAGATGGTTGCTGGCAGGCTTGGGCAGCATGGGAACGATACCATTCGTGACCGCGCGGAGCGCGGCGGCGAACACGATGGGTGCAGGAACGGCGCCCGACTCCGCGGCCTCTGGCGCGGTCGTCCTGTCGACATGGGATTTCGGCGCCGCCGCCAACGCAGCAGCATTCACCCGCCTGGCCAAGGGCGGCTCGCTGATCGACGCGGTCGAGGCTGGCGCGATGGTCCCCGAAGCCGACCCCAGCAATCATAGCGTCGGCTATTCGGGATATCCGGACCGCGATGGCCATGTGACGCTCGATGCCGTCATCATGGACGACGCGGGCGGCGTCGGCGCGGTCGCGGCGCTGGAGAACACGGTGCATGCGATCTCGGTCGCGCGACGGGTAATGGAGCGAACGCCGCACACCTTCCTCGTCGGCGAGGGCGCGACGCGGTTCGCGCGCGACCAGGGGTTCCCGCAACGATCGCTGCTCACGCCCGAGTCGGAGAAGGCGTGGCGAGACTGGCTGAAGACCGCGAAATACCAACCCGAAGCCAATAGCGAGAACCGCGTCACGCGCACGCCCGGCGGCGCACTCGATCACGACACGATCGGCCTGCTCGCGCGCACCGCGGACGGTCGCATGGCAGGCGCGTGCACGACGTCAGGCATGGCGTTCAAGATGCGCGGCCGTGTCGGCGATTCGCCGCAGGTCGGATCGGGCCTGTACGTCGAGGCAGGAGTCGGCGGCGCCACGTCGACGGGAGTCGGCGAGGAGGTGACGCGAGTCGCAGGGTCCGCGCGCGTCGTCGCGTCGATGCGCGGTGGCGCGTCGCCGCAGCAGGCGTGCGAAGAGGTCGTCCGCCATATCGCCCACCTCCGCGGCGACGCCATTCGCGGCGTCCAGGTCGGATTTCTCGCGCTCGACACGAAGGGCAATGTCGGCGCGTTCTGCCTGTTGCCCGGCTTTACCTATGCCGTCACCGACGCGCGCGGCACGACGACGGTGCTGAAAGCCAACTCGCTGTTCAAGGCATGATTGGTGTGGGCGTAAGCGGGGCGGGCGTGAGCGGGGACGGCATTCTCCCCAACGCGACGCCGATGCTCGAGGTCTGCGTCGAAGATCTCCATGGTATCGATACGGCGATCGCGGGGGGTGCGGGCCGTATCGAACTCTGCGCGGCGCTCGCGGTCGGCGGCCTTACCCCGCCCGCGTCGCTGATCCGCGCGGCCGTGTCGGCGACTGCGGGAAGAACGGGCACCCCTGCCCTGCCCGTCCACTTGCTGGCCCGCCCGCGGGAAGGCGGGTTCGTATATTCCCGCCGCGAGCAGGCCCTGATCGCGGACGATATCCGCACCGCCGCCGAGGCCGGGCTGGCGGGAATCGTGATCGGTGCGCTCGATGCCACGCACCAGCTGGACCTTCCGGTGCTGGCCGCATGGATCGCGCACGCGCGCGCGCTGGGTACGGCACGCGGCCATCCGCTTTCGCTGACGCTGCACCGTGCGTTCGATCTGTGCGCGGACCTGCCCGCCGCGCTCGAAGCCGCCGTATCGCTCGGCTTCGACCGGATCCTGACATCGGGCGGCGTTCCCAAAGCGGTCGACGGCGTCGCGATGTTGGGCAACCTGCATCGACGGGCGGCAGGGCGGATCGTCATCCTGGCCGGCAGCGGAGTCTCGCCCGCCACGCTACCCGCCATCCTCAAATCCGGCGTCCACGAAGTCCACGCGTCGTGCCGCGTTGCCTCGGAGACCGCGCCGGACCCGGCGGATCTGCGGTTTGGCTTTGCCGCCGTCGAACGCGGCGTGACCGATCGAGATACGGTCGACCGGCTGGCGCGCATGATGGCCGGTCATCTGACGCTTGAATAATACCAATTCATAACTTACTCGAACTGGTCTTGGTCGGGGGGCCGCTCGCTCCCTGCCCGCACGACACCCGCACGATAATCGAAGCGAGCCGCTGCCATGCATGAAACTGCTTCCTCTTCTCTGGCCCCCTCTTCCATCGCCGAAGACGCAACATTGATGTTTCGCGAGGCCGCGGAATCCAGCGACGCCGTACAGCGGATGCTGTCTGCGAATGCGGCGGCTTTCGCAGCGCTTGGCGCCCGACTGCGCGCCATGCCGCCCGCGGTCGTCGTGACCTGCGCGCGCGGATCGTCCGATCATGCGGCGGTCTACGGCAAATACCTGATCTGGACGAAGACGGGCATACCCGTGGCCGCCGCGGCCCCCTCGGTCGTGTCGCTGTATGACGCGCCGCTCGGCGCGCGGAACACCTTGTGCATCGCGGTTTCGCAAAGCGGCCGCAGCCCCGATCTGCTCGCGACGGTCGCCGCGCAAAAGGCCGCCGGCGCGCACGTCGTGGCGCTGGTCAACGACGAGACCTCGCCGCTCGCAGAGGCTGCCGATACCCTGATACCGCTGCATGCCGGCCCGGAAAAATCGGTTGCCGCGACCAAGTCCTATATCTGTTCGCTCGCCGCGCTGGCCGCGCTCACCGCCGAATGGGCCGACGACGACGGGCTGCGTGACGCGGTCGCCGCGCTGCCCGCCGACCTCGCGCGCGCCTGGACACTCGACTGGTCGGCTGCGGTCGAGCCGCTGCGCACCGCGACCAACCTGTTCGTGATCGCGCGCGGGATCGGCTTCGGCATCGCCAACGAAGCCGCGTTGAAGATGAAGGAAACCTGCGCGCTGCACGCCGAATCGTTCAGCTCGGCCGAGGTTCGCCACGGGCCGATGCAACTCGTCGACGACGGCTTTCCGCTGCTCGCGCTGGCCACCTCGGATGTTGCGGGCGATGGCGTCCGCGAGGCTGCGCGCGAGTTCGCGAACCGTGGCGCGCGCGTCCTGCTTGCCGACGCCGCGCTGGATGGTAGTCATGACGACACGGTCCTGCCCGCGCTCGCGGCACATCCGGCGATCGAGCCGATCCTGATGATCCAGAGCTTCTACCGCATGGTCAACGCGCTCTCGCTCGCGCGTGGCTTCAACCCCGACGCACCCTCGCATCTGAGCAAAGTGACGCGCACACTATGACGACCTACCGTTTCTCCAACGGCCATATCGCGGCCTCGACCGGCGTCCTTCACGAAGCGACGATCGTCGTCCAGGACGGTCGGATTACGCAGATCGGCGACGCGACGTCCGATCAGGCCGTGGATCACGCGATCGACCTCTACGGCGGCTGGCTAATGCCGGGCTTCGTCGATACGCAGGTCAACGGCGGCGGCGGCGTGCTGTTCAACGATACGCCCACGGTCGAGGGCATCGCCGCGATCGGCGCGGCGCATCGCCCGTTCGGGACCACCGCGTTCCTGCCGACGCTGATCAGCGACACGCCCGACGTGATCGCGCAAGCGCTCGACGCGGTCGACGCGGCGATCCTCGCGGGTGTCCCCGGCGTGCTCGGCATCCATATCGAGGGCCCGGTGATCAGCCCGGCACGCAAGGGCATTCACGACCCGACGCGCTTCCAGGATCTCGACGACGACCTGCTCGCGCTGCTGACCCGCCCCCGCCTCGGCCGGGTCATGGTGACGCTCGCCCCCGAGCGCGTTACCGAGGCACAGATCGCAACGCTGACCGCCGCCGGCGTGCTCATCAGCATCGGCCATAGCGACGCGGATCACGTCACCGCGAGCGCCGGGATCGCCGCCGGGATCACCGGCGTGACGCATCTGTTCAACGCGATGTCGCCGCTGGTCCACCGCGCCCCGGGCGTGGTCGGCGCGGTGCTCGACGACCAGACGGTATATTGCGGGATCATCGTCGACGGCTTCCATGTCGACGACGCGGTGCTGCGGATCGCGTTGCGCGCACGGCCGCACGACCGGTTCATGCTGGTATCCGACGCGATGCCGTGCGTCGGCGCGGCCGAGAAGTCGTTCGTGCTGCAAGGCCGCGAGATCCACGTCGAGGGCGGCCGCTGCGTCGGCGCCGACGGCACGCTGGCAGGCTCCGATCTCGACATGGCCGGCGCGGTCCGCAACACCGTCGACCGGCTCGGCGTCGCGCCCGAAATCGCAGCAGCGATGGCAGCGACCTATCCGGCGGCGTTCCTGCGGCTGTCGCAGGAGCGCGGCACGTTGCAGGTCGGCTGCACCGCCGACTGGGTCGTGCTCACCCGCGACCTGCATCCGGTCGGCACATGGATCGGCGGGGCAAGCGCGGCCTGACCGCCTCCACCCTGCTTTTGCGCCCCTCCCTTTTGGTATCGAGAACGCACCCATGGCCTCCATCCTCCTGACCGCGCCGATGCAGGGCTGGGCAACGCCGATCGACGAAGTGCCCGACGCGGTGTTCTCGGAGAAGATGCTGGGTGACGGCGTCGCGATCGATCCGACCGGCGACTGTCTCTACGCCCCTAGCGCCGGCACCGTGCTGACGCTGTTGCCGAGCGGCCACGCGATCACGCTCGCCACGCCCGAGGGTGCGGAGATCCTGATCCACATCGGTCTCGACACGGTCGCGCTCGGCGGACGCGGGTTCAGCCCGTGCGTCGCGGTCGGCGACACGGTCGAGCGCGGTGCACCGCTGATCCGCTTCGACCTCGACCTGCTGGTGCGCGAGGCTCGCGCGGTCGTCACGCCGATCGTTATCGTGAACCCCGACCGGTTCAGGATCGTCCACGCCGTCTCCAGCGAACTGGTTGCGGTCGGCGATCCTTTGATGACCCTCGAACCCAGCGATGCGGTCGCGCGCCGCGAGACGAGCCAAGACGGCGCGACGCACGCACGCACGGTCGTCGTTCCGCTCCCTCACGGCATCCACGCCCGCCCGGCCGCGCGCCTTGCCGCGACCGCCAAGCGCTTCGACGCCGACGTGACGCTCGCATGCGGCGACAAGACCGCCAACGTCCGCAGCCCGATCGCCCTGCTAGCCTTGGCGATCCGCCGCGACGATACGATCGTGGTTACCGCAGCAGGCGCCGATGCTGCCACCGCACTCGCCGCGATCTGCGACCTGATCGATAGCGGCATGGACGAGCCCGCCGAAGCCCCCGCCCGCGCGCCAGTCGTCGCGCCCTCGCCAGCCCGCCCCGCAGTCGACGGCGCGCTGACCGGCGTCACCGCGGCACCCGGCCTGGCAATCGGCCGGGCACGCTGGTTCCGCCCCGCCGACATGGTCGTCTCCGAACAGGGCGAAGGCATCGCCGTCGAAGAGGCTCGCTTCGATGCGGCCGTCACCACGCTCTCGACCCGGTTCACGGACCGCGCTCGCAGCGCAACCGGCCCCGAACGCGCGATCGTCGAGGCGCATGCGGCGATGCTCGACGACCCGATGCTCCACGAGACGACGCGCAGCGGCATCGCCCGCGGCGAGAGCGCGGGTCATGCTTGGCGCGGCTCGATCCGCCCACAGGCCGACGCGTTGCGCACCAGCACCGATCCGCGGCTCGCCGAGCGTGCCGATGACATGCTCGATCTCGAACGCCAGTTGCTCGCGCTGATCGCCGGCGTTGAGACCACACCACTGTCGTTCCCGCCCGACACGATCCTGCTCGCGGACGACCTGCTGCCGTCGCACGTCCTGTCGCTCGACCGCGCGAACATCGTCGGTTTCTGCGTCGAGCGCGGCGGCCCGACCTCGCACGTCGCGATCCTCGCCGCGACGATGGGCCTCCCCGCGCTGGTCGCGATCGGGTCGCCGTTGAACGCCGTCACCGACGACACGCCCGTCATCCTCGACGCCAGCGAAGGCCTGTTGCGGATCGATCCCGACGCCGACACGCTGGTCGCCACGCAGGTGCGGATCGTCCAGGCGCAGGTCCGCCGCACCGAAGCGCTCGCGCGGGCGAGCGAACCCTGCCGCATGGCCGACGGTACCCGGATCGAGGCCTTCGCCAATCTCGGCGCGCTCGGCGATGCGCATCTCGCGGTCGAGAACGGCGCGGAAGGCTCGGGCCTGCTGCGCACCGAATTCCTGTTCCTCGAACGCGATGCCGCCCCGACGGTCGCCGAACAGACCGCCGATTATCAGGCGATCGCCGACGCGCTCGACGGCCGCCCGCTGATCGTCCGCCTGCTCGACATCGGCGGCGACAAGCCCGCGCCGTATCTGCCGATGGCGCCTGAAGAGAACCCCGCGCTTGGCTTGCGCGGCATCCGCGTCGGCCTTGCGCACCCGCAGATCCTGGAGGACCAGGTTCGCGCGATCCTGTCGGTAAAGCCCGCCGGGCGATGCCGGATCATGGTGCCGATGATCGCCAGCCTCGACGAACTGCGCGCCGTCCGCGCGGTGGTAGACCGCGTCGCCGCCGAGATCGGCATCGTCGACCGCGTCCCAGTCGGCGTGATGATCGAGACGCCCGCCGCCGCCGTCACCGCCGACCTGATTGCTGCGGAGGCCGATTTTCTGTCGGTCGGTACCAACGACCTCACGCAGTACACGCTGGCGATGGACCGCGGCAACGCCGCCGTCGCGAGCGGGATCGACGGGCTGCACCCCGCCGTCCTCCGGCTGATCGCGCAGACCTGCAAGGGCGGCGCGGTGCATGGCCGCTGGACGGGTGTGTGTGGCGGGCTCGCGTCCGACCCGCTCGCCGTCCCCATCCTGATCGGGCTCGGCGTCACCGAACTCTCGTCCGCACCGGCGCTGGTGCCCGAGATCAAGGCGCTGGTCGCCACGCTGACGATGGAGGCGTGCCGCGCGCATGCCACCGCCGCGCTGCAATGCGGGTCTGCCGCCGACGTCCGCTCGCTCGCCCGGGAGTTCACCGCATGAAATCGATCCTCGAAGCCCTCCAGCCGCTCGGCCGCGCGCTGATGCTGCCGATCGCGGTGCTGCCGATCGCCGGCCTGCTGCTCCGCCTCGGCCAGCCCGACCTGCTCGACATCGCCTTCATCACCGCGGCGGGCGACGCGATCTTCTCGCATCTCGGCCTATTGTTCGCGATCGGCGTCGCCACCGGGTTCGCCCGCGACGGCAACGGTGCCGCGTGTCTCGCCGGCGTCGTCTGCTTCCTGGTCGCGACCGAAGCGGGCAAAGTCCTGATCACCGTCGCGCCCGACGTGTCCGCAGGGCTGACCGGCGTCTCCGCCGACCTTGCCATCGCAGCGTGGAAAGCCAAGGCGATGGCGCGGCTCGACGTGCCGATCGGCATCCTGTCGGGACTAGCCGGCGGGACGCTCTACAATCGCTATTCGACGATCAAGCTGCCAGAATATCTCGCCTTCTTCGGCGGCCGACGGTTCGTGCCGATCGTCAGCGGCGTGGCGGGCCTCGTACTCGCAGCGGTATTCGGCTTCGGCTTCTCGCTACTGAGCCAGGGCGTCGACCAATTGAGCGTCGCGATCACCGGCAGCGGTGCGATCGGCGTGTTCGTGTTCGGGTTGCTCAACCGCCTGCTGCTCGTCACCGGGCTGCATCACCTGCTCAACAACATCGTCTGGTTCGTCGCGGGCGATTACCACGGCACCTCGGGCGATCTGCGCCGCTTCTTTGCAGGCGATCCGTCGGCCGGGATCTTCATGGCCGGCTTCTTCCCGGTGATGATGTTCGGCCTGCCCGCCGCGTGCCTCGCCATGTACCATTCCGCGAAGCCCGAGCGCCGGAAAGCGGTCGGCGGCATGCTGCTCAGCCTCGCGCTCACCTCGGCGCTGACCGGCGTTACCGAGCCGATCGAGTTCAGCTTCATGTTCCTCGCGCCCGTGCTGTACGCGGTGCACGCGGTGCTGACCGGCCTGTCGATGGCGCTGATGGACCTGCTCGGCGTCAAGATGGGCTTCGGCTTCTCGGCGGGGCTGCTCGATTACGTGCTGAACTTCGGCAAGGCGACGCGACCGCTCGTCCTGCTGCCGGTCGGTGCGGTGTATTTCGTGCTGTATTACGGGCTGTTCCGCTTCTTTATCCGCAAGTTCGACCTCGCGACGCCGGGGCGCGAAGCCGAAACCGTCGCTGCCGTGGCGCCTACCGCGGCAGGCGGGCGCGGTGCAGCGTTCGCGCAGGCGCTCGGCGGCGGAGCGAACCTGACCACGGTGAGCGCCTGCACGACGCGGTTGCGGTTGATCGTCGTGGACCAGTCGGCGGTCGACGATGCCGCGCTGAAGGCACTCGGGGCACGCGGTATCCTGCGCCCGTCGAACTCCGCGCTTCAGGTCGTGCTCGGGCCGATCGCCGATGTCGTCTCGATGGAAATTCGCGATGCGCTGGCGCTGGGTGGTGATGTGGCGATCAAGCCTGAAGCGCCCGTAGTGTCGGACTCGATCGCCCTTTCATCCATAACGGAAAGTGCACTCGGCGGAGCGGCGAATGTCCTTGGCGCCAGCCGCCATACTGGCCGACTACGCGTCCAGCTGAGCGATATAGCGCTGGCAGACGATGCGGCGCTGGCAAAGCTCGGTATCCGCGCGATCGCCCGACCCGCGCCAGGCCAGCTTCATGTGCTGGCGACCGACGCGGTCCTGACCGAGCTGGCCCGGTAACCCGCTGATCCTCCCCCGCCAGGGGGAGGTGGCTGGCACTTGCCAGACGGAGGGGGAGGAAAGGGAAACGCCTGTTGCGCGTCCTCCCCCTCCGTCACCTTCGGCGACACCTCCCCCTTGCGGGGGAGGATCGCAAAATCACGGATCGGCCGACTGCCTTAGCGCGCTCGCGGTTCCAGCGACACCGGCCCGACGATACCAGAAACCCCGTCCGCGGCCGCTTCCACCACCAGCACGATCTGGCGCACGCCACCGCCCGCGGGCAACGCCGCCTCCAGCGGCCCCCCCTCGGCGCCAGTCTTCGACGCAAGCCGCCGACCGTCGACCCACAGCTCGGCCTTCCCCGCGATCGCGGCAAAGCGGATCGTGCCGCCCTCCGCACCGATCCGCCGCCACGGCGTCACGCTAGCCCGGTAAAGCCGCCAACGACCCTCCGCCACAGCCTGCACCGGCGTGCCGCTCCGCACGAACGCCCAGCTGTTATTATCCCCATCGATCGGCGCCAGCGCAGGATCCGGCCGCGCGACGAACGCCGGCGAGCGACGCCACTCCCGGATCGCCTGCCCACCATAGGTCGCGGCCACCTGCGCGCGCGGCGCGATCGTTGCCCGGTCGATAACCAGACGCGCCGGCTTCAATCCCGGCGCGGTCGCGGTCATCACGATCCGCCCTCGCCCCGTCCCCGCCTGTACGATGACCTGCGCCAGCCCGTTGAACAACGACCGCGCATCGCCCTTCTCCGGCTCATGGCTGTTCGGATCGCCATTGCCGACCCCGATGATCGCCGCGCCCTCGACCGAGAACTGCGTCGGCAGGTTCGCGGTCGGAACATGCCGTCCGGCCGCATCGATCGCATCGATCGTCACCGGCTGCGTATCCTCGTCGTCGCCCGCCATCACGGTCCGCGCCGGAGTAAGCCGCAAAACAACCGCCTTGCCGACGGTCTCGTGCGCGGCGGTAGCGACGACCTTGCCGCCCCGCATCGCGACAACTTCGATCCGTCCCGGCGCATAGGGCACGCTGAACTCGTTGCCCATGATCCGGTCGACCGCCTGCTCGCCGACCTTCCGCCCGTTCAACCGCAACTCGACGCGCTCGGCATTGCTCATCACCAGCACCACGACCGGCTGCCCCTCGCGTCCCGGCCAAGTCCAGTGCGGCGTCAAACTGACGACCGGCACGTCATCGACCCAGTGCGCACGGTGAATGTCGAACGCAGTCTTCGGGAACCCGCACAGGTCGAGGATGCCGAAGAAACTGGAGATAGTCGGCCATTCGTGCGGCGTCGGTTCGCCGTGATAATCGAACCCGGTCCACACGAACCCGCCCGCGACGAACGGGCGGTCGACGATCTTCTTCCACGTCGCGCGGTGCGTATCGCCCCAGCTCGCCGCCTCGACGTCGTAGGACGACTGGACATGCGCGGCCGGATCGCTCGCGAAGGCGCCGCGCGTTTCGTAGGCGCTGGTATCCTCCGAGCTCGTCATCGGCTTGGTCGGGTTGAGCTGGTGGAACCGGTCGTAGTCGCCCTGGTAATAGTTGAAGCCGACCACGTCGAAAATGCTCGACACGTTGATCGGATCGAAGAACGCGCCGTTCATCGCCCCCGTCACCGGCCGGCTGTCGTCGAGCGCATGCGCCGCGTGCGCCATTCGCCGGAGCATCTCGACGCCCGCCTCGGTGCCCTGCATCGGCTCCTCGTTGAACACCGACCACAGGATGACGCTCGGGTGGTTGCGATCGCGGCGGACCATCCATTCGAGCTGCGCCATGTAATCGGGCGCGGGATTGAACTGGCGGTTCTCGTCCATCACGACGAAGCCCATCTCGTCGCACAGGTCGAGCAGTTCGGCGGCCGGCGCGTTGTGCGAACAGCGGATCGCGTTGCAGCCCATCGCCTTCAGCCGCTCCAGCCGCCAGCGCAGCAGCGCGTCGGGGATCGCGGTCCCGACGCCGGCGTGATCCTGGTGCAGGCACACGCCCTTCAGCTTCACCGACTTGTCGTTGAGCAGGAAGCCACGGTCCGCATCGAACCGGATCGTTCGAAAGCCGACCGGGATGCGCCGCTCGTCGACGATCGCGCCGTCGCGAAGGACATGCGTCACGACGGTATAGAGCGTCGGCGTCTCGATCGACCAGATGCGCGGTGCAGGCACGGCCAGCGTCAATACCGCAGTCGCGCGCTCCAACGGCAGGACCGTCGCAGCCGCCTGCGCCACCGCCACGCGCTTGCCGTCGGGATCGAGCAGCGCGACGTCCACCGTCACGCCGACCGACGCGCGATCGATGCTGCCGAGCTTCACTTCGACCGGCACACTCCACGCGCCATTCGCGGCGCGCCTCGGATCGCAGTGCACGCCGTCGGTCACGATCGCCACCGGCGCACGGCGGATCAGCCACGCGTGCCGATAGATACCCGCGCCTTCGTACCACCAGCCCTCCATCGCCTGCGCGTCGACGCGAACCGCAATGACGTTGAGGTCGTCGCCGAACCGCGCGAACGGCGTCAGGTCGATCTCGACGCTGTTATACGCCGACCAGTTGTGCGCGACGACGCTGCCGTTGACCCAGACCGTCGCGTTGGTCGCGATCCCGTCGAACTGCAGCCCGATCGTCTTGCCACGGTCGGCCGGATCGAGCCGTAGCGTCCGCCGGTACCAGCCGATGCCCCTCGCCCGATAGCCTTGCGAGATGTTTGCGGTCTTCACGAACGGCTGCGCGGAGGCCCAGTCATGCGGCAGGCGAACCGACTGCCAGTCGGAACCGTCATACGCCATCGCCGCGGCGCCAAGTGCGTTACCCGCCTTCACGCTCAGATACGTCGCGTTGTGGCCTTCGGGCGCGGGCGCGATCACGTCGCCCTCGTGGAACAGCCAGCCGCGCTCGATCAGCGTGCGCGACGGGTCCTGCACCAGCGCGCGCGACGGCAAGGTCCGCGTCGGCTGCGGCATCGGCAGCGCACCGGCCGATCCCTGCGCTTTACCGCTAGCCGCGAACCCGGCCTCGATCGGCCCCACGACCAGAGAGGCACCGGCGCCCGCCGTGCCAACAAGAAGCTCACGTCGGTTCATCGGGTACTCTCGGTAAAGGTCAGATATCGGCGAGTTCGGCGACGAAGTCGTACGCATCGCCGCGGTAATAGGAGCGCGTGAACTCCGCGGCCCGGCCATCGCGCAGGAACCCGCGGCGCTCGATCAGCAGACCGGCATGGCCCGCGTCGACGCCCAGCATCCGCGCATGCTCGCCCCCGAACGGCACCGCGCGCAGGCGTTGCAGCGCGCGTACCGGCCGGCTGCCGGCGTTCTCCAGTGCCGCATACAGCGAGTCATCGACGACCTCGACCGATGGCAGGCAATATCCCGCGATGGTCGAGAATTCGAGCGCCATCGCTTCTTCGTCGGCATAGCGGATGCGGTTGAAGCGGAACACCGCCGCCCCCGGCGACAACCCCAGCGCCATCGCTTCCTCCGGGTTCACCTGCCCCGCCGAGCGCGAGATCCAGCTGCTGCTCGACGTCCGCCCCCGTGCCGCCATGTCCTCGCTGAACGACGACAGCTTCGAGAAGCTCTTCTCGACGCGCCCGGCGACGAACGTCCCCGCGCCGCGCCGGCGCGTGAGAAGCCCCTCCTCGACCAGTCCGCCGATAGCTTTGCGCACGGTGATCCGCGATACGTCGTACTCGATCGCGAGATCGCGCTCGGCCGGGATCGCATTGCCTTGTACCAACAGCTTCTCGCCGATCGCGTTGCGGATCAGTTCCTGCAACTGGAGGTAGAGCGGCGATGGATTTCCCTTGCGAAAGCGTCCGATTTCATCGGAAAACGCCATGTATTCCCCCTCCGACCGGCAGCTCAAAGCGAGCCACGCCGCGTCCTTCGTGGTAGCGTAGCCAAGGACCGCGTGCTCGGCAACCAGACTAAATCCAAGGGCCATATTGGTACGTTCCAAACCGTCTTCGCGAAACAATCCCAAAGCCGTTGGCCCGATACGGACGCAAAACACGGGGTTGTGTATGGACCTATATTGGTTACATTCCTCGACCAGCGGCCATCAGGAGCCGATACAGGGAGCAGTCAACATGCGTGCAGCCGCGAACCGTAATCTCGGGCGCTTGCTCGTCGCGTCGACGATGCTTCCCTTTGCCATCTGCGCCGCCGCGCTCACCTCGGTCGAGGCTTATGCGCAGGCCCGCGCACCGCTGGTCCCGCAACCGTCGCAAGTTACGCCTGCCGCCGGCAGCTTCACGATCGCGAACGGCACCGGGATCACCGCCGACCCGACCGACACGGGTGCCGCCGCCGCTGCCCGCCTGTTGATCGCCCATGTGAAGACCGAACGCGGCCTTACGCTCCAGACCTCGGCGAGCGGCGCGATCCGCTTCGTTCGCGATTCCTCGATCAAGGGCGCGGAAGCGTACCGCCTCACGGTTGTCGGATCGGGCGACGCAACGGGCGTGAAGATCGCGGCGTCGGGCGATGCCGGGCTGCTCTACGGCGCGATGACGCTGGCGCAGCTCGCCAGCCCCGATCACGCGTTCGGCCAGCCGGTCCGGATCGCCGCGACGATGATCGACGACGCCCCCCGCTTCGCCTGGCGCGGGCTGATGGTCGATACCGCGCGGCACTTCCAGTCGCTGCCGTCGATCTACGCGATCGTCGACCAGATGGCGTCGGTGAAGCTCAACACGCTCCACCTGCACCTTACCGACGACCAGGGCTGGCGGTTCGAGGTGAAGGCGTATCCCAAGCTCACCGAGATCGGCAGCGTCCGCACCGGGCCATCGACCGGCGAGAAACCCGGCACGCGCGTCGGCGGCTTCTACACGCAGGACGAACTGCGCAAACTGGTCGCCTACGCCGCCGAGCGCAGTATCGTCATCGTCCCCGAGATCGACCTGCCGGGCCACGCACAGGCGCTCGTCGCGGCCTATCCCGAACTCGGCGTGATCGGCGACACGCCGCAGGTCAGCAACGAATGGGGCGTGAACCCCTATCTCTTCAACCCCGCGCCCAAGGGCATCGCCTTCGTCAAGACGGTCCTCGACGAAGTGATGGCGGTGTTCCCCGGCACCTATATCCATCTCGGCGGCGACGAGGCGGTCAAGGACCAGTGGGAACGCAGCCCCGAGGTCCAGGCGCAGATGGCCAAGCTCGGCATCAAGGACGAGAACGGCCTGCAAAGCTGGATGATCGACCAGTTCGGCGAATATCTCGCGAGCAAGAAGCGCCGCCTGATCGGCTGGGACGAGATCCTCGAAGGCGGCCTGCCACCGTCGGCCTCGGTGATGTCGTGGCGCGGCGAGAAGGGCGCGGTGGACGCCGCCAACCAGGGACACGACGTCGTGCTGACCCCTGCGCCGATCCTCTATTTCGACAGCCTGCAAAGCGACCGCCGCGACGAGCCGCCCGGCCGCCTGTCGATCCAGACGCTTGCCGACGTGTACAAGTATGAGCCGATGCCCGCGGGGATCGCGCCGGACAAGGCGCACCACGTCCTTGGCGCGCAGGGCAATTCATGGGCCGAGTACATCGTCACGCCGTATCAAATGCAGCACCTGATCTTCCCGCGTGCCGCCGCGCTCGCCGAGATCACCTGGTCGGGCAAGGACAAGCGCGACTATGCGAGCTTCCTCGACCGCGTCCAGCCGCAGATCCGGCGCTGGCGCAGATCGGGGCTGGAAGTCGCGGACAGTGCGTTCGCGGTTGGCTATACGCTCGACGGCACGCGCGGCGATGCGCTGCGCACCAACCGCGCGAAGGTCGTGCTCGCCACGCAGGCTGGCTATGGCGCGATCCGCTACACGCTCGACGGCAAGACCCCGACGGCGCGCTCCAACGCCTATACCGCGCCCCTGTCGCTGAAACCCGGCGTGCAGATCCGCGCCGCGGCGTTCGACGCAAGCGGCCAGCCGACCGCCGAACCGCGGCTGTTCGACACCGGCCGCGAGGCGCTGCTGAACCGCACTGCCTCCGACATGATCGCCTGTCCGAAGGGCGCGCTCGGCCTCCGCGTACCGCTGACGTCGGAGGCGCAGGCGAACGCACCGGTGTTCAACATCAACCTGTTCGACACCTGCACCGCCTACCCCGCGGCACCGATGGACGTCGCCCGTAGCTTCACGATCGATATCGCGCGACTGCCGCGTCACTACGGCCTCGCGCACGATTTCAAAGCGGTCCGCCAGCATTACAACGTCACTCCGCACGGCGAGCTGATCGTACTGGTCGGCTGCACCATCAAGGACGCGAAACCGGTGGTCGCAGGCACTTTCCCGTTGCCCGATCCGAAGTCCGCCCCGACGCGGTTCAGCGTGAAGGGTATATTACCCGCGATGACCGGCGACCGCGATATATGCCTCCAGTTCACCTCGCCGACGTCCGATCCGTTCTACGCGGTCGAGCGGATGCAGCTGGCGGAGACGCGCTGATGCGTCGCTGGTTCGTCCTTCCCCTGATCGCGCTCGCCACGCCAGCGGTCGCCTCGCCAAAGACCGTCGTGCCGCTCGACGGCGCGTGGCAGGTGCGGATCGATCCGACCGACACCGCCGCGGCCGCCGCGCACAAGCGCGAGGCCAAGTGGCTGCCGGCGGCCGTCCCCGGATCGGTGCAACAGGACCTGATCGCGGCGCACCGCGTGCCCGATCCGTTCAAGGGCACCAACGAGGCGGCGATCCAGTGGGCCGGGCTGACCAAATGGCAGTTCCGCCGGGTGTTCGACGTCACCCCGGCGATGCTCCAGCGCAATCACCTCGACCTCGTGTTCGACGGGCTCGACACGTTCGCGACGGTCAGCGTCAATGGCACGGTGCTGCTGACCACCGACAACGCGCACCGGCGCTGGCGCGTGGATGCGCAGCCCGTGCTGAAGGTCGGGCGCAACGAGGTGCTGGTGACGATCGCCTCGCCGATCCGCACGCTCCAGCCGATGGTACTCGCCGAAAAGAACCCACTCCCCGGCGAATATGACAGCGCGTTCGGCGACGAGCCGAAGGGCAAGCAGACCTCGCCCTACATCCGCAAACCCAAATACAATTACGGCTGGGATTGGGGTCCCCGCATCGTCAACACCGGTATCTGGCGGCCGGTCCGGCTGGAGATCTGGGACGACGCGCGGATCGACATGCTCCGCGTCGACCAGGAAGCACTGACGCCGACCGAGGCGCGGCTGTCCGCCAAGCTCGACATCGCCGTCGAGACGCCCGGTGTCGCGACGATCCGCGCGGCGGTCACCGGACCGGATGGCAAGACGGTCTCGGTCGACCGGACGGTGACGCTCATTAAAGGCAACAATGCGGTCTCGATCCCGCTGGCGATCGCCGATCCCAAGCGTTGGCAGCCGGTCGGCTACGGTGCGCAGCCGCTCTACACCGTCACCGCCTCGCTGGGCGGCGCGGAGCCGACGCCCGAGGACAGCGTGACGAAGCGGATCGGCCTGCGCACGGTCGAGCTGATCCGCAAGGATGGCAGCTTCGGGTTCAAGGTCAACGGCACGCCGATCTTCGCCAAGGGCGCGAACATCATCCCGTTCGACAGTTTCCCGGCACGCGTCACGCCTGACTATATGGAGACCATCCTGAAAGGCGCGCGCGACGCCAACATGAACATGGTCCGCATCTGGGGCGGCGGGACCTATCTCGACGACGCGTTCTACGACATCGCCGACCGAATGGGACTGATGGTGTGGCAGGACTTCATGTTCGGCGGCAGCGTCACGCCGCCCGACGCCGCCTTCCGCGAGAACGTCCGGATCGAAGCCGAGGAACAGGTCGCGCGGATCGGATCGCATCCCTCCGTCGTGCTGTGGGCCGGTGGCAACGAGGTTCTGTCGGGCTGGGAAAACTGGTCCGACCGGAAAGCGTTCAAGAAGGCGGTCGGCGCCGACGAGCAGGAGCGCATCGGCGCCGGCATGGCCGTGCTGTTCGACCGCGTCCTGCGCGAAGCCGTGACGCGCAACGCCCCCGGCACGCCCTATTGGCCGGGCTCGCCCTCGACCAATTACGAGGGTCCCGTCGACACCGACAAGGACGGCGACCGCCATTTCTGGGACGTGTGGTCGGGATCCAAGCCGGTCGAGAACTATCTCGACAGCTGCCCACGCTTCATGTCCGAATATGGCTTCCAGTCGATGCCGGACCTGTCGACGATCCGCGAATTCGCCGGCAAGGGCGCGCTCACGGCGGACAGCCCGGTGATGAAGGCGCACCAGAAGTTCCTCGCCGGCGAAGGCAATGAGCGGCTGATGATGTACCTGCGCGATCGGTTGCGCCCCGCGCACGACTTCGCCGATCTCGTCTACCTGACGCAGGTCAACCAGGCCGAGGCAATCCGCATCGCCGCCTCGCATCACCGCGCCTGTCGCCCGGTCACGATGGGCTCGCTTTACTGGCAACTCAACGACGTCTGGCCCTCGATCAGCTGGGCGAGCATCGATCATGCCGGCCGGTGGAAGCTGCTCAACTACGCCGCCCGGCGGTTCTTCGCGCCGCAAGCGATCGTCGCCGAGCGGAAGGACGGCGCGACGCGTATCTCGCTGATCTCCGACGCGACGACGCTGGTCGACTCCCGCTGGCGGGTGCGGACGATGACGGTGGACGGCAAGGTGTTGAAGGACACCACCGCCGCGCTGATGCTCGAGCCGCTCTCATCGAGGCTGGTGGCGACGCTCTCCGACGACGCGCTGTTCGGGACCGCCGCGCCGACCGGCAGCTACGCGGTCGCCGATCTGCAGCTCGATAACGGCGGCACGAGCCGGGCGATCATCGAGCGCGCCTTGCCCAAGGACATGGCGTATCCCGACCCCGGCCTCAGCGTTCGCTGGACCGGCACCGACGTGAAGATCACCGCGGCCAACCTGGCCCGCGCGGTCATGCTCGATTTCGGCGCGGTCGCCGCGCAACCCTCCGACGACGGCTTCGACCTGTTGCCGGGCGAGAGCGTCACCATCCATGTCGTCTCCGACGCCTCCGCCGCCACGTTGCGAAAAGCACTTACCCTGAGGACCCTCGCCCGATGATCTGGCTCTTGCTCGCATCCGCCGATCCGGTGGCCACTGCCGTCGCGCAAATGTCGCTCGAACAGAAAGCGGCGCAGTTGCAGAGCACCGTGCCTGCCGATCCGAAAGCCGGCCTGCCCGCCTACGACTGGTGGAACGAGGGGCTCCACGGCCTCGCGCGCAACGGCCACGCCACCGTCTTCCCGCAGGCGATCGGCATGGCCGCGACCTGGGATACCGCGCTGGTTGCTAAGATCGGCGACGTCGTCGCGACCGAGGCCCGCGCACGCTTCAACGCGCAGGACGTCGGCGCGAACCGCAAGATCTACGAGGGGCTGACGATCTGGTCGCCCAACATCAACATCTTCCGCGATCCACGCTGGGGCCGTGGCCAGGAAACTTATGGCGAGGACCCGTATCTGACCGGCCGCCTCGGCGTCGCGTTCATCGGCGGGTTGCAGGGCCCCGACCCGCTCCATCCCAAGGTCATCGCCACCCCCAAGCATTTCGCGGTGCACAGCGGGCCCGAAGCCGGGCGCGACAGCTTCGACGTCGATCCCAGCCCCTATGACCTGGAGGCGACCTACTTCCCCGCGTTCCGGCTCGCCGTCACCGAGGGCAAGGCGCAGTCGCTGATGTGCGCGTACAACTCGATCCACGGCGTCCCAGCCTGCGCATCATCGGCGTTGATGATCGACCGTCTGCGGCGCGACTGGGGGTTCAAGGGCTTCACCGTGTCGGACTGCGACGCGGTGTCGAACATCAGCCTCTACCACCATTACCGCCTCGACGCCGCGGGCGCCGCCGCCGCCGCGATACGGGGGGGCACCGACCTCAATTGCGGCAGCGCCTACGCCGCCCTCCCGGCCGCCGTCCGCCAAGGCCTCGTCACCGAAGCCGAGGTCGACACCGCGCTGATCCGTTCGCTCGAAGCGCGCCGCGCGCTCGGCACCGTATTCGGCGCGGCCAATCCGTGGCGCAGCATCGGCACCGACCAGGTCGACACCCCGGCGCACCGTGCGCTTGCGCTCGACGCGGCACGGAAATCGATCGTCTTGCTCAAGAACGACGCCAACCGCCTGCCGTTGAAACTCGGCAGCCGGATCGCGGTGATCGGCGCGGACGCCGACGATCTCGGCGTGCTGCAAGGCAATTACCACGGCACCGCGGTCGCGCCCGTCACCCCGCTGGAGGGCATCCGCAAGCAGTTCGGCACCGCCAACGTCCGCTATGCGCAAGGCTCGTCGCTAGCCGACGGCGCGGCCGTGCCAGTCCCCGAGACCGTTTTCGCGGGCGGCCTGAAGACCGAGTATTTCGCCGCCCAAGCCGGCGTCGGCGCGCCGACCCTGACGCGCACCGATCGCCACATCGACATCGACCACAACCGCGCGAGCCCCGCCCCCGGCCTCGGCAAGACCTTCGGCGTGCGCTGGACCGGGACCTTGACGCCCCCCGCCGCCGGTACCTATCCGCTGGTCGTCGACGTCCCCGCCTGCTGGAAGGATTGCTCGACACACGACGCGGTCCGGCTCTGGATCGGTGATCGCCAGCTCTCGGCGGGCGAGGTCAAGAAGGGCCGCGTCGAGGTCACGTTGACCAGCGACGGCAAGCCCGTCCCGTTCCGCCTCGAACTCGATCACCGCAGCGACGACGAAGGCGTCCGCCTGCTCTGGAGCCCCCCCGGAGAGCCGTTGCTCGCCCAGGCCGTCGCAACCGCGCGCGATGCCGACGTGATCGTCGCCGTCATGGGCCTGTCGCCCGATCTCGAAGGCGAAGCACTCTCGGTCAGCGTCCCCGGCTTCGTCGGCGGCGACCGCACCGACATCGGCCTGCCTCCAGCACAGGTCCGCCTGCTCGAAGCACTGAAGGCGACCGGCAAGCCCATCGTCCTCGTCCTCACCAGCGGCAGTGCGGTCGCGGTCGATCCGGCATCGGCCGATGCGATCCTCGCCGCCTGGTATCCGGGCCAGGCCGGCGGCACCGCGATCGCCGAGACGCTAGCCGGACTCAACAACCCGTCGGGCCGCCTCCCCGTCACCTTCTACAAGACCACCGCCGACCTGCCCGCGTTCACCGACTACACGATGAAGGAGCGCACCTATCGCTACTTCACCGGCACGCCGCTCTGGGGCTTCGGCCACGGTCTGAGCTACACCAACTTCGCCTACGCGACGAAGAAGCCAGCCCTCAGCGTCGCCGCCGGACAGCCGCTGACCGTCACCGCCAAGCTCTCGAACGCCGGCAATCGCGCCGGCGAAGAAGTCGTCCAGGCCTACCTCGTAGCGCCCGCCGCCAAGGCCGGTGGCCCGACCACACCCGTCCTCCAGCGCCAGCTCGTCGGCTTCGGCCGCGTCGCGCTGAAGCCCGGCCAGTCGCGTACCGTGCCGATCACGATCGATCCCCGATCGATGAGCAGCGTCGCGCGCGACGGCACGCGGACGATCGTCCCCGGCGCCTACCGCCTCTATATCGGCGGCGGCCAACCCGGCGATGGTGCCGGCCAGTGGAGCGACCTCACGATCACTGGCGCGACGGTGGAGTTGCCCAAGTGAGCGCGTCGACCATGGATCGCCGCACGGTCATGGCGGGCGGCGTCGCCGGTGGCCTCGCGCTCGTCGGGACGCCCGCCTTCGCCGCCCGCCCCTCGCTCCCCAGCAAGCGCCCCGCGCTCGCCGACCGCAACTTCACCAGCCGTTCGGTCGAACGCGAGATCGCGCGCGTCTCCGCCCGGATCGGCGACCCGAAGCTCCGCTGGATGTTCGGCAACTGCTATCCGAACACGCTCGACACCACCGTCCGCATGTCGACCATAGGCGGTGCCCCCGACGCGTTCGTCATCACCGGCGACATCCCCTGCCTGTGGCTCCGCGATAGCTCAGCGCAGCTTCGCCCGTACCTTCATCTCGTCCGCGAAGACCCGGCGCTACGCACGCTCTTCCGCGGGCTCATCGCGCGCCAGTCGCGCTCGATCCTGATCGACCCCTACGCCAACGCGTTCATGGAAAGCCCGACGGCGAAGACCAACCTCAGCTGGGCGCTGAAGGACCAGACCGAGATGAAACCCGGCGTCGCGGAGCGCAAATGGGAAATCGACTCGCTCTGCTATCCGATGCGCCTCGCCTACGGATATTGGCAGGCGACGCGTGACGCGACGCCGTTCGACGCGACCTGGGCCGAGGCCGCCCGCGCGAGCATCCGCACCTACCGCGAGCAACAGCGCAAGGACGGTCGCGGCCCCTACAGCTTCCTGCGATCCTCGAACCGCAACACCGAGACGATGGCGCTGGAAGGCTGGGGCAACCCCGCCAAACCCAACGGCCTGATCCAATGCGGCTTCCGCCCCTCGGACGATGCCTGCGTTTACCCCTATCTGATCCCGTCAAACCTGTTCGCGGTCACCACCCTGCGCGAACTCGCGGTCGTTGCGAACGAAGCGCGTCACGACACCGCGCTCGCCGCCGATGCGACCGCGCTCGCGAACGAAGTCGAGGCGGCGCTCGTCGCACACGGCCGGATGCGCCTGCGCGACGGCAGCGAGGTCTGGGCATACGAGGTCGACGGCTTCGGCAACGCGGTCTTCATGGACGACGCCAACGTGCCGTCGCTTTCCGCCCTCGCGTATATGGGCTGCGTCCCCGCCACCGATCCGCTCTGGCGCCGCACCGCGCAAGCTGCCTGGAGCGACGCCAACCCCTATTTCTTCAAGGGCACCAAGGTCGAGGGGATCGGCGGACCGCATGTCGGGCTCGGCCAGATCTGGCCGATGTCGCTGATCGTCCGTGCGCTGGCGGGCGCCGACGATGCGACCGTCCGCGCGTGCCTGCGGATGCTGCGCGACACCGATGCCGACACCGGTTTCATCCACGAGGCGTTCGACAAAGACGATCCCGCCAAGTTCACGCGCTCCTGGTTCGCCTGGGCCAACGGGCTGTTCGGGGAACTGGTCGTCCGTCTCGCCGACACCCGCCCCGCTTTGCTGAGTAGCGCCTTATGATCCTGACCCGCCGCACCCTGCTCGGCAGTGCCTCGCTCGGCTTGATCGCCACCACTTTGCCGGCTGCGAAACGTGCGCCCGAGACCCGCGCGAACCTGTTCATCGGCACCGGCGGGCACGGCCATACCTATCCGGGAGCGACATTGCCGTCCGGGATGGTTCAGCTCAGCCCCGATACCGACGTCGAGCGCTGGGATGCGTGCTCGGGCTATCATCGCACCGACACGTCGATCATGGGGTTCAGTCACACGCATCTGTCCGGCACTGGGATCGGAGACATGCTCGACATCCTGGTCGTGCCGACCAATGGCCCAGTGAAGCTGATACCCGGCCCGCTCGATGATCCCGACGCCGGATACCGCCAGCGCTTCACCGACGAACATGCCGAGCCCGGCTACTACCGCGTCTCGCTCGAATCGGGGGTGCGCGCCGAACTGACCGTGACCGATCGCACCGGCTGGCACCGCCACAGCTTTCCCAAGGGGCCAGGGCATATCCTGGTCGATCTGTCGCATCTGATCCTCGACACCTCCGACACGCAACCGCTGGTCGACGAGGCATCGCTGGCGTTTGACGCCGACGGTACGCTGATCGGCAGCCGCCGGGTGTTCCGCTGGGCCAAGGGGCGCCGTATCCATTTCGCGATGCAGTTCTCGCGCAGGCCCGACCGGATCATGTTCTACGGCGACGGCGATACCGCACAGCCCGCAGGCACCACCGGAGTGAAGGGCAAGCGGCTCAAGGTCGCGCTGCACTATGACGATGCCGGTGCCGCGCCGGTGCTGATCCGCTGCGGCATCTCGGGCGTGGACATCGCCGGCGCACGCGCGAACCTCTCGGCGGAGGCACCGCACTGGGATTTCGACCGCACCCGGGCCGCCGCCACCGCGCGCTGGGCCGAGGCGCTCGACAAGGTTCGCGTGCAGGGCGGCACCGACGACCAGCGCACCATCATGGCCTCCGCGCTGTACCATGCGCAGCTGGCGCCGACGCTCTTCTCGGACGTCGATGGCCGCTATCTCGGGATGGACGGCGCGGTGCATGTCGTGCCGAAGGGAGGCGCCGCGTACAGCAGCTGGTCGCTATGGGACACGTATCGCGCGCTGCACCCCCTGCTCGCACTGATCCAGCCGGCGCGGACCAAGAGCCTGGTTGACGACCTGATCCGGCAGACCATCCAGTCGCGCTATGGCCCGCTGGTCTGGCCGCTCCAGGGCAAGGAGACCGGCACGATGATCGGCTGGCACGGCGTCGTTCCCCTCGCCGAGGCGCAAGCAAAGGGCATTCCGGCCGACTATGCCGCCGCCTGGCCCGCGATCCGCCGCCGCAGCTTCGACTTCGCCGCGCCCGACCTGGACAACAGCCTGGGCCGCGACCTTTACGACCGCCTTGGCTACGTCCCTGCGGACAAGGTCTTCGAGAGCGTCAGCCGCACGCAGGAATATGCGTATGACGATTGGGCCTCGTCGCATCTGGCACGCGCGGCCGGCGCGACCGAAGACGCCGCCAGGTTGCTGAAAAGGTCTCACAACTGGAAGAACGTACTGGATGCCAGTATCGGTTTCGCACGCCCGCGGTTTGCCGACGGCTCCTGGTGGAAGCCCTATGACCCGATCCAGCTCGGTCATATGCCCAAACCCTGGTGGCGCGATTATACCGAGGCGAACGGCTGGCAGGCGACCTTCCTCAACCAGCACGACATCCACGGCCAGATCGCGCATTTCGGTGGCCCTTCCGCGTTCGAGAGCAAGCTCGATACGCTGTTCGCGGCACCCTCGACGCTGCCGGCGAACGCACCGCCGGACATAGCCGGGCTGGTCGGCCAATATGCGCACGGCAACGAGCCCGACCAGCATGCCGCCTATCTCTATGCCTATGTCGGCGCGGCGTGGAAGACTCAGGCGATGGTCCGGCGGCTGTGCACTGAGATGTACCGCAACGATCCTGACGGGATCATCGGCAACGACGACTGCGGCCAGATGAGTGCGTGGTTCGTGTTCTCCGCACTCGGCCTCTATCCGGTCGATCCGGTCGAGGCGGTGTACGTGTTCGGCTCGCCCTTGTTCACGCGCGCCGAGGTGTCGGTCGGCAACGGTCGCCGACTGGTGATCGACGCCCCCGGCAACCGCGCCGACACGCCCTATGTCGCGGCGGTCCAGTGGAACGGCAAACCGTGGACGAAAAGCTGGATATCGCATGCCGATCTCGCGGCCGGCGGCACGCTCCGCTTCACGATGTCCGCCACGCCGAACCCTGCATTCGGCGCCAAGCTCGCCGACCGACCGCCCTCGTTCGGCCAGCCCGCTGCCTGAGCCTCTCCCGGAGACGATGATGACCGAAGTTTCCCGCCGCCTGCTGCTCGCCTCGGGTATAGCCGCCACCGCCACGCCCGCGATCGGTGCCGGCCGCGACACCGCGCCGAAACCCTGGGGTGCGACACCCTCGAAGCGCCAACTCGCTTGGCACGCGCGTGAGCAATACGCGTTCGTCCATTTCTCGATCAACACCTTCACCGATCGCGAATGGGGCTATGGCGACGAGGATCCGAAGCTCTTCAACCCGACCGACTTCTCGCCCGACCAGATCGTCGCCGCGGCCAAGGCAGGCGGCATGCGCGGCATCATCCTGACCGCCAAGCATCATGACGGCTTCTGCCTCTGGCCGACGATGCTGACCGAACACTGCATCCGCAACAGCCCCTACAAGGACGGCAAGGGCGACATCGTCGGCGAGATGGAACGCGCCACCCGTCGCGCCGGCCTCGATTTCGGCCTGTATCTCTCGCCCTGGGATCGCAATCACGCCGAATATGGCCGCCCCGCCTATGTCGAGTATTTCCGCAAGCAGGTGGTCGAGCTCTGCACGCGTTACGGCACGCTGTTCGAATTCTGGTTCGACGGCGCGAACGGCGGCGACGGCTATTACGGCGGCGCGCGCGACACGCGGAAGATCGAGGCGCCGAAATACTATAACTGGCCCTCGATCGTCGCGCTGGTCCACGAGCATCAGCCGATGGCCTGCACCTTCGACCCGCTCGGCGCGGACCTGCGCTGGGTCGGTAACGAGGACGGCGTCGCCGGCGATCCGTGCTGGCCGACCATGCCGAACCATCCCTATGTCCAGTCCGAGGGCAATTCCGGCGTGCGCGGCGCACCGCTCTGGTGGCCAGCGGAAACCGACGTCTCGATCCGGCCCGGCTGGTTCTATCACGCCGACGAGGATTCGAAGGTCAAGACGCCCGCCCGCCTGATCAAGCTCCACGACGAGTCGGTCGGTCGCGGCACCAACCTCAACCTCAACCTGCCACCCGACCGTCGCGGTCGCCTCGCCGACATCGACGTCGAGACGCTGAAGTCGTTCGGCACGGCGCAGGCCGCGACCTTCGCTACCAACCTCGCCAAGGGTGCGGTCGCATCGGCCAGCCACGTCCGCGGGAAGACCTATGCGGCAAGCGCGGCGCTCGACGGCAACCGCGACACCTACTGGTCGACGCCCGACGCCGTCATCACGCCGACACTGACGCTAGACCTCCCGCCGGGCCGCGCGTTCGACCTCATCCGCCTCCGTGAATATCTTCCGCTCGGCATCCGCGTGACCCGGTTCGCGATCGACGCCGAGATCGACGGACAATGGCGCAAACTCGCCGAGCATTCGGGTATCGGCCCCCAGCGCATCGTCCGCCTAAACAAACCGATCGCCGCCCGCCGCCTTCGCCTGCGGATCCTCGAAGGCACCGCCTGCCCCGCGATCAGCGATGTCGCACTGTTCTGTCAGGTCACACCAGCTCCCGTCGCGCCAGTGGTCATGGCCGATACCGGCATCGTGTCTTCCGCGCGGTGGTCTATCGTCACCGCTTCGGCACCGGGCGCGGAAGCGATGCTGGACGACGATACCGCCACCTCCTGGGTGATCCCCGCCCCCACGCCAGACGCACCCGCATCTGTCACGGTCGACCTGGGCACCACCGAAACGCTTGCCGGGTTCGTCCTGACCCCGTCGCGCGCAGTCATGGCGCAGACGGCTCCCCCCAAAGCCTACCGCATCGAAGTCAGTGCCGATGGCAAGACGTGGCGCGAGATCGCCAGCAGCGAATTGCCCAACATCGCCTATGCGCTCGCCGCGCAGCGCATTGCCTTTGCCAAACCCGTGGTCGCGCGTCTGGTGCGCTGGTCGTTCGCAGAAACAGCCGTTCCAGCGCTGCGGCTCGCCATTGCAGGACTGGCCGTCTTCCGCAGAAGAGGATGACAACCACCTTCGGGTGGCCGTCCGAACCTGCGGCGTTGGCGATACGGCGCAGCTGCACAGCACGGTCGACTCGCAGAACTCGACGAGCGGCCGGCAATCAGTATCTGTTGGCGGTAGCCGGCAAGAACTTTGCCGATGGACGCGGCAATATCGCGGTCAATCTCGAATATGCGCATCAGCAGGATTACTATGCGCCGGGTCGTCCGAACCTGCGCCAGAACGACGCGTTCGTGGTTGTCGACACCGATCCGGCCGGCTCGGTCAACGGGTCGGACAGCATTCCCGATCACGTCTTCGTGCGTGACATCCGCTCCACGACGATCTCGACCGGCGGACAAGTCGGCATCCGCTATGCCAACACCGCGACCGCACCATGCGGCGTGGACTCGGCGGGTAGCTCGTTTACCTGCGCCTATCTGTTCCAGCCGGGCGGCGCGCTCGCTCCGCAGACGGGCACGCGTATCGGTCTTGGACCGAATGGCAGCTTCACGGGCGGCAACGGCTATATCGGACGCGAAGGCCGGTTCTCGTATTGTCGCCGGAACTCAACCGGTACGCGGCTAACCTCATCGGCCATTTCGAAGTCAGCCCTGCCTTCGTTCCGTTCATCGAAGCCAAGTATGTCCGGTCAGAAGCACGCGGCTCGCAGAGCGGACCGTTCTTCTCGCAGGGCCAGACCCTGTCGGACGGCATTGCCATCGCCGGGTTCAGCGATCGCTCGTACGTGCTGGCCAACCCGACGGGCAACGGTCCGGTCAACCGCGAGGGCATCCGCCTCGACAACCCCTACCTCTCGACAAGCGCACGCGCGACACTCGCGTCGCAGCTGACCGCCGCCGTGAACTCCGGGGTCAATCCCAACACCGGCGCAGCGTTCGGCACGACGGCCGCGGGCATCGCCTTGCGCAATGCATCGGTGGCACAGATCGCGGCGGGAACGTACCGTTTGTCCTCGCGCCGCAACTATGTCGATCTCGGCATCCGCGACGAGAATATCCGTCGTGAAACCTACCGTCTCGTCGTCGGTATCCGCGGCGATTTCAACGGCGATTGGCATTACGAACTGTCCGGCAACTATGGCGAGCACCGCGAGCGGAACGTCATTCAGGGCAACATCAATCGTCAGCGCTTCCTGCTCGCCAACGACACCGCTCGAAATGCAGCGGGCCAGATCGTCTGCCGTTCGCAGGTCGACTCGCGTTACGCTGGCACCGAGAGGGCCGGCAACGCCGCGGTTCTCGCAGCCGATGTTGCGGCGTGCGTTCCACTCAACCCGTTCGGCGACGGTTCGATCAGCCAGGCTGCAAGGCAGTATCTGACCGTTTCGACCGTTGCGACCGGCAAGGCGACGCAGTTCCAGGGTACCGGCTACATGTCGGGCGATCAGCCAGTTGTTCGAGCTGCCGGGTGGCCCGATCGCGTTCTCGCTAGGTGGCGAGTATCGCCGGGAGACGCTGTCCTATGATCTGGACCCGACCACGCAGGCTGGATACGCGTTCTACAACGCCATCCCGTCGTTCCGTTCGCCAGCCTTCGAAGTGAAGGAAGCGTTCGGTGAAATCTCGATCCCGTTGGTCAAGAATGTCCCGCTGTTGCAGGAACTGACGATCAACGGCTCGGGTCGTGTTGCAGATTACAAGGGCGCGGTCAGCACCGTCTATGCCTATGGCGACGCGGCAAGCCTGCGATAAGCTAAAAACAAGCGGCGCTGGTAGCGGGGTCCCAAAACGCGTCCGCCAATCCGTTCGGCCGAACCTAGATAATATACTGTATAATTTTTGTTGACACCTGTCTTTGCCGTGGGCAGTTTGAGCGTACGTCGACGCAGCACGACGAGGCGCTCGCACAATCCTTGGAGGCTTCCGGTGATCGGCAAAGTCCATACCGAACCGACCACGATCGACGTGACAGCCGACAGAAGCGGCGGGTGATGGCTGACAGGGAAAGCACCGTCAGATTGGCGCGATCTTCGTGACTGACGAACGCGGTACGTGTCGGCGTCCTTACGGCTTAAGGTTCCGACTGACGACATCCAGGTCAATTCTGCGTCGGCAATCGTATCGCGACATAGTGATGCGGCCCGACGCCACCGGCGTTTATCGCCCTGCACCAGCGACGGAATTGCTTTGCAATACACCGGGCACGGCTCGTGCCGTCGAGGCATTTACCCCCGCTCCTACCACTCCAATACACCGAGCCCGATCATGACGCGCATCTGCCGCTTTACCGCTGCCGCCCTGCTGCTGGCTGGCACGTCGATGGCGATCCCGACGCCCCGGGCCGCGCTCGCGCAGGAGCAGCAGCCGGCCAAGCGAGTCTACCCGCCGATCGCCGAGACGCCGATCCGCACGCCGAGCTTCGATCTGGCGCTGCGGTCGGACACGCAGACGCTGTCGCGGCTATCACCGACCGGCGATGCGACGTTCGATTTCACCCCCGGCGCACGCGAAGCCGAGCGGGCCGGCGACGGCTATGTCCATATCGGCGACATCAACCTGCGAGTGCGCACGCCTGGCGGCGCGTGGACCGACTTCGCCTCCGCACACCGGCGCCAGCCGGTCCGGCTCCTGCCCGCGGGCGGGTCCGTGCTGGCCGCAGCCGACATTACCGCATCGCTGGGTGCCAGCCCGATCAGGATCGAGCGCCGCTGGGTCAACGACCACGGCGTGCTCGCGCTGCGCTTCACGCTGATCAACACCGCCCCCCAGCCGGTCGAGATCGGCGGCCTCGGCCTGCCGATGATCTTCGACAACATCATTTCGGACCGCAACCTCGAACAGGCGCATGCGCAGGCGAGTTTCGTCGACCCCTATATCGGCCGCGATGCCGGCTATCTTCAGGTCACGCGGCTGAACGGCAAGGGCCCTGCCCTGCTGGTGCTCCCCGAAAAGGGCACCCCGCTCGAGGCCTATCGCCCGATCGTGGAAGCGCGCCGCTCTGGTGAAACCGACGTCTTCACCGATCGCAGCCCGCGCGGGCAGACGTCGGAGGGATTCTACGACTGGACGATCGCCAGCAAGGGTTTCGCCGACAAGGAATGGGCCAAGGCCGGCGAGCAGTGGAACACGCCCACCAGCTTCACGATGGCGCCGGGCACGAGCCGCACGATCGGCGTGCGCTTCGTCACGTCGCCGTCGATCGCCGCGATCGAGGATACGCTGGTCGCCAACAAGCGCCCCGTCGCGGTCGGCATTCCCGGTTACGTGGTGCCGACCGATCAGGAGGCGTCGCTGTTCCTCCGCACGCCGCAGCGCATCGCCAAGGTCGAGAGCCTGCCCGCCGGTGCGCTGACCGCGTCCAGGGCGGCGGGAGCCAAGGGCTGGGCGCGCTATGCGGTGCGCAGCAGCGGTTGGGGCCGCGCGAGCCTGGCGATCACCTATGCCGATGGCAGCGTCCAGACCGTCAGCTATTTCATCACCAAGCCACTCGACCAGACGATGGCGGACCTCGGACGGTTCTCGACCACTCAGCAATGGTATGAGAACAAGGCCGACCCGTTCGGCCGCAACCCCGCGATCCTCACCTATGACCGGGAAGCCGACAAGATCGTCACGCAGGATCCGCGCGTGTGGATTTCGGGCATGAGCGACGAAGGCGGCGGCGGCAGCTGGGTCGCCGCGATGGCCAAGCAACTCGACAATCCCGACGCAGCGGAGGTCGCCAAGCTCCAGCGGCTGGTCGACGAGACCGTTCAAGGCCGGCTCCAGGTGCCCGACGGCGAGCATGCGGGCGCAGTCCGTAAGAGCATCTTCTATTACGATCCTGCGGCACATCCCGGCTATTACGACGCCGCGACCAACTGGAAGAGCTGGACGTCCTGGTCGAAGAGGGACGCCGGCGACCTCGGCCGCGCGTATAATTACCCGCACGTCGCGATCGGCCACTGGGTGCTCTACCGTGTCGCGCGCAACCATCCCGGCATGGTCACCGCGCACCCATGGCGTTGGTATCTCGACCACGCTTACCAGACCACCGTCGCAATGATGCGCGATGCGCCCTATTACACGCAGTTCGGACTGATGGAGGGCGACGTGTTCGTCGACATCCTGAAGGACCTGAAGCACGAGGGGCTGACCACCGAAGCGACCGAGATGGAGCGCCTGATGAAGGGCCGCGCTGATCACTGGCGCACGCTGACCTATCCCTTCGGCAGCGAGATGGCCTGGGATTCGACCGGCCAGCCCGAAGTCTATGCCTGGATGCGTTATTTCGGATACCAGCCGCAGGCCGACGAGACCAAGCAGGTGATCCTGGCGTACGATCCGACGATCCCCAGCTGGGGCTATAACGGCAATGCCCGTCGCTATTGGGATTTCCTGTACGGCGGCAAATACCCGCGGATCGAGCGCCAGATCCATCACTACGGATCGACGCTCAACGCCGTGCCGTTGCTCGATGCTTACCGGGCCGATCCGTCGGACCTGCGACTGCTACGGGTCGCGTATGGCGGTATGATGGGCGGCATCACCAATATCGACCGGCAGGGCTTCTCGTCGGCGGCGTTCCATTCCGCGCCCGACATGATGAAATGGGACCCTTACAGCGGCGATTACGGCATGGGCTTCTACGGCCACGCCGTCACCGCCGCGAGCTATCTCGTCAAGGATCCGACATTCGGCTGGCTGGGCTTCGGCGGCAACGTGAGCCAAGCTTCCGGCACCGTCGTTTCGATCGCGCCGAAGGACGGCGCCCGCAGCCGCCTGTTCGTTGCCCCCGCCGGCCTGTGGATCACGCTGACCGCCGGCAAGATCGCCAAGGCGGCGTATGACACGGCCACCGGTGCCGTCCGGCTGACGCTGGACCCGGCCTCGGCGACGACGCCCTCGGCAAGGCTGTCGCTCGAAACGACGACGGCGGGAGGACGTTCCTACGCTCTTCCGGGCGCGACGTTGGAGCGGGGCGAATACACCATACCCTTGTCCTTCGAAGCAAAGGATGTCCGTCTTCAGCCGAACTGACCGGGATCGCGCCGATGCTGTGCAGGACTGCCTTGAAACGCGGCGCTGTAGCAATCGTCAGGGTCGAACGCTCCGGCGCACCTTCGCCGGACGTGGTCGTTTGAACCAGAAGCTCCAGACGCTCAACGTGCCGAGCAACCCCAGCGTCAAGCCCGACAGCGTCATCACGAGGCGGTAACCGAGCCCGCCGACCTTGGCCGCGTGCAGCGGATACAGGATGTTGTACGCGGCCACGACATTCGACAGCGACGCTGCATCGCGCGCACCGATCAAACGGCCGTCATCGGCGGCGAACCACAAGGTCGTGCGTCCGTTCGGCAGCCATTCCTGCGGGCGCTTCATGCGGATCGTGACGAGCCCGCTTTCCTTGCGCGGCAGCGACAGGCTGCGCAGTTCGGCATCGGGAAAGCGCGCGCGCGCCGTGACGATCATGCCCCGCCAGTCGAGGTGGTCGGCAAGCGCGACCTTCGGCCCCTTCGGCGCCTGCAACGCGGTGTCGATCGTCGCCGGTGCGCCCGGCCCCAGGAACACCGCGCTGATCGGCCGGAACACCAATGTCGCGCCCGTCAGCAGCGAGAGGATCAGCAAGGGCGCGGCGACGATCCCGAGATCACGGTGATGCCGCACGATCGCGGGCCGGCTGAGCCGCTTGGGCAACGGGCGAAACGCGAACGTCTTGCGGGTCCGCCACCAAAGGATCGTGCCCGTGATCACGAAGAACAGCCCCGCCACGCCAGCGATACCGATGATCGTCTCGCCGGTATCGCCCGAGAACAGGTGATGATGCAGGTCGAACAGCCACAATTCCGGCCGCGCCCATTGCGTCTGCCACTGGCTGACGATCGTGCCGGCCTGATCGGTATAGGCCCCCGCCCCCTTGCCGAAATCGAGCCGATCGAGGCCGAGATTGGCGTTCGCGAAGGTAATGCTCTGGGGTCGCGTTTCCGGATTGCTCATCAGCCGTTCGGTGGTCGCGGCGAGGACATGCGTGCTCTGGATCTGCGCGTCGCCCGCATGTGGGAGCATGATCCACGCATCGCGGTGCACCAGGATCGCCCCCGTCAGCCCAAGCAGGGCGAGGACCAGCCCGACAAAACCGCCAGCCCATCGATGCAGCGTATCGAGCAGCGCCATCCTAGAACCGAACGTCCCAGCCAAGCGTGAAATTACGCCCGCGTCCGGCGAAGAAATGCTCGTTGTCGGTCGGGCGTACCGTGTCGCTGTAATAATCGATGTAGAAATGGTCGAAGATGTTCTGCGCGCTCAGCGTCACCGCGCCGACCGGCAACTGATAGCGCACGCTGGCGTCGGTGACGTTGTACCCGCCGAAATCGTTCGCGGCGGGCAACCCCTCGTATTTGCGCGAGAGAAAGAATTGCTGCTGCAACCGTGCCGACACCTTGCCGCGCGCGTAGCTGGCGGCGAGGTTCAGCCGGTCGGGTGAGATGTTCGCGCCGTCGAGGTCGATGTCGACCTTGCCGTCGTCATCCGAATCCGTGCGCCCGATCAAATGCGCGAAGCCGGTCGACAGCGTCAGTCCCGGGATGGGCATGCGGGCTTCCAGATTTACCTCGATGCCCTGGATCTCGACGCGCTGGCGTTGTGCTTCATACGCGCCGCCGACGAACACCAGCACCTGTCCGCGCGTGCTGGTCGACCAGAAATAGGTCGCGCTCGCGTTCATCGGTCCGCGCTTCACTTCGACGCCGAGCTCGCGGTTGTTCGACACGATCGGCGCGATGTCGACATAGGTGTCGAGATCGACGCCGTCGCGGCCGATCGCGCGTGAGATGCGGCCGACGTCGGGTACGGTGAAGCCCTGCGCATAACTGCCATAGGCGCGAATACCGGGGATCGGCTCGACGATGACGCCGCCGTTGAACAGCGCCTTGCTGAAGCTCGGACTGCCGCCCGCCACCGCGTGGCTGCCATAGGAGGCGAGCGTGGTGTAGTCGTCGATGACGATCTTCACGTTCTCGTATCGCGCGCCGCCAGCGAGGCGGACGACCTTGTCGAACAGCGCGAGGTTGACCTGGCCGAATGGCGCGAGGCTGCGGAAATCGGCTGGTGGCACCCAGACGCGGTTGGTGGCGATCAGCCGTTGCTCGGTCCGATCGTACAGCGCATCGAAGCCGAGCGTCGCGGTCAGGGCCTCGAAGCCGGGGACAGCGCGCTCATAGCTGAATTTGCCGCCATATTTGCGCGAGCGGTTCTGCGACTGGTCGAAGAGCGTGCCGCCCTTCACGAGCTGGAACGTCGCGATCGGCTTGACCTCGCCGCCGAACGTATCGCGCGATCGGTTGAAGAAGACCTGGGTCACGAGGTTGCCGCCCCACAGATCGGGGTCGGTAAGGGACAGCGCGATGCTTTCGGTCCGGTTGGTCGCAGGGACGCCCGGCGGCGTGCCCCGCACCGATGTCGTCGGTCGGTTGATGACGACATCGCCCGTGCTGGCGATATAATTGCCACCACCCTTCAACTCGAACCGATTGGCGATCAGGTCGACCCGTGCGGTGTCGGTCAGGGCATAGCCGGCGCGTGCGAACGCCGACCAACTCCGCGAGTCCTGCGTCTCGCCCTGCGTCAGGTCGGTACCGACGCGGTTGCCGTGCCCGTCGTAGAACGCGCCGCGCTTGTCGTACGCACCGCCGGCCATGACGTCGAAACGCCCTGATTTCCACGCTAGCAGCGCGGCGACCTTGCCGCCATTGCCGTCGCCGTTGAACCCGGTGTCGGTCGTTCCCTGCACGAGGGCGCGACCCGACAGACCCTCGGTCCGTGGCGGCTGCACGGTCACTTGGTTGACGATCCCGCCGGTGCCGCCGATCCCCTGCAACGCGTTCGAGCCGTAGATCAGCTCGACCCGATCGATGAAGAACGGATCGATCGTGAACCCGTCGCGCGATCCGTCACGCAGCGGGGTCGACTGCGGAATGCCGTTGATCGCGTACAGCGGCGAGCGACCACGCAACGTCTCGCCCGCGCCCGAGAGCTTCTGTCGCGTCGGCGAGAAGGACGCCGTCAGGTTCGAGACCGCATCGACCACCGAACCACCGATCGCGACCTGCTGATCCAGAGCCGCACGGTCGATCACGTCGATCGTCAGTGGCAGCGCGTTCGGTGGCAGGATGCTGCGCGTCGCGCTGACGACGATATCCGCAGGGCTATCATCATCGGAAGCGGCTTCGGCACGGTCACGCGTGTCGGCCGCAGAAGGATCGATACGCACATCTTGCGCCCACGCCGGCAACGTCATACCGACCAAAGGCAACACCAGTAGATTCCAACGTCCGTATCGCATGTCATCCCCCGAATATCGGGCGAGCTAGCCGTATACAGTTTTTATTGCAAATCGTTCGCATTCGCTTCGGAGGGTTTGGACGTCCGTTCGGCGCATCGTCGCTGGAATCATCGGCTCGCCATCAGCGCGGACGAACGAAGCGGCGTCCCCCCGTCGATCCGGTAGCGTACCGATACGCCGACGTGATCGGACAGCATCGAGCCGTTCCCCGCGCGGCCGAACGGCGCGGCCAGGCCGATCGGACGAATCCCGACGGTCGAGGATGGACGGTACAGCATCCAGTCCTTCGCGCGGCCGAGCGAAATAGCCATCTCGGCGGGCTCTGCGACCGGGCATTTCGGGGCGATCCGGCAGGCCCCGATCACGGTCTGCAACGCGGCGCCGCCGCCCAGCATGCGCAGGTCGAAATGCGTCCTGCGCGCGAGGTCCTGGCCGACGTTGAAATCGCCTGCGACCAGGATCGGGCGGTCGCCAGCGCCAAGCGAGGCGATGAAGCCGGCAAGCAGATCGAGCTGGCGGCGATAGGCGTAGGTGGCACGCGGCGATCCCGCGCCAGATGCGCCGTTGCTGTTCAGATGCGTGTCGACCACGACGATCGGCGTCGCGACGCCGGGCACTGCGATCAGCGCCGCGACCGCGCCCTTGTTGGCTAGGCAGTCATAGCCGGCGCACACCGGATAAGCGATGCGACGGACCGCCAAGATCGGATAGTCGGAGAAGATCGCGAGGCCGCTGTCGACATGCTTGCCAAGCCGCTCGCCGACCATGCGACTGCCGTCCGCGACGAACCCGTCGTCGGTGCGCGGTACCGGTGCCGCGTCCTCGCCGGGGCCGAACGCCGCATAGCGATAGCCTGCGGTGCGGCCGATCGCCTTGGCGTTGGCGACGAACGCTTCCTGCAACACGACGATGCCGGGCTGATCGCCTGCGTTGCGCATCGACTTCAGCCTGGTGCCGATCGCCGCGAGATCCGCCGACCGATCGTCGGCGATCGGCCACGGCAGGCCATGAACGTTATAGGTCATCAGGGTCACGTCGCGCGCTGCGTCTCGAGCTACGTCACGCGCTCCGGGGCGGGCCAAGGAAGCGGCGGCCGTCGCAGGGGTATGGATCGACGCTGCTACGGCCAGTGCTGCACCGAGATACCGTACCATCATGTTGAGTTTCCCTTGTTTTCCTACGTGCTAGCCGCCGTTGACGGTCGTCCGCAGGCGTATTCCGAGGCTCCGAAAGATTACCGTTTGAGCGGCGCAAACGAGAACAATCCGCTGCGATAGTTCATCACGACGTGCGTGGTCGTGATGCCCGCACCCACCGCGACCATCGCCTGCTCCGCGCGCGGTTTGGAATGGCCGAGCTTGGGATTGCTCGCAAAGCCGATGCCGTCGTGGAGCAGGCTGAAGCCGTGGCCGCCGTCGCGCGCATGGACGACGCTGAGCGCATAGGTGCCGGGTCCGGGAACGCGCAGGCACAGCGAGACCGCGCCGGTCGCGGGCACCGTGATCACGCTGCGCCGGAATGTCTTGCCCTGCCCGATCAGGACGTTGTCGTCGGCGAGGAAATCGCCGTCGCGCGCGGGATAGAGTTCAGCGCGCAGCACGCCGGCGCGGTCCTTCAACCCGTCGATGTCAACGATCAGCGCCGGGCCCGCCTCATGCGGCCGACAGCGCGCTTCGACCGTCCCGAGCCGCGGGGTCGAGGGCGGCGTGACGGCAGGGGTAGTGGCAAGGGAAAGGGCGAGCAGGATCACTTGGTACGCTCCATGGTAACGAGTTCGACGGCGGTCAGCGCGGCACCGAGCAGCAGATGCGTGACGAGCCACAACCCGGCGATCATCGTCAGCACCGCGGTCACGTCGGACGTCCGCCCGACGGTGAATGCGACCAGCCCGGCGAACACGATGTCCTTGTTCGGCAGCAACGGCAGCCGCGACACGAGGAGCCGCAACGTCGCCAGCGCCAGCCACCACGCGAGCGGCGCGGCCGGCATCACCGCCGCCCAGAGGAGTGCTGCGAACAAGGTGGTCGCGACGATCCGCAGGGAATGGATGACCGCGATCCGGCCCAGCTCGGGTCGCGGCAGCGTCAGCAGCGTCTTGCGCATTACCAGCGTGACGATCGACGGGATCGCCATGCTCGCGGCCGACACGGTCATCACCTTGGCGTCGGTGCCGAAGTGCAGCGCGCCGAGCGCCTGCCAGCTGACCAGGGCTAGCCCGAGCGTGCAGACGTTGGCGACCACCGCGGACAGGATCGAGACGTCCTTGATCGCGCCGAACGGGGTGCCCACCATCGTCGCGTGTTTCCGCGCCCAGCCGTAGAAATACAGCTCGCCCGAATAGCCGAGCACGATCTCGTTGCTGATCCGCTTGCGCAACAGCGCGAGGATGCCGCTGGCGGGGAGCTGCCACAGCCGCCGGTAGATCACCCATTCGCTGAACGGCGTGACCAGATAGCCGGCCGCGAAGATCGTCCAGAACAGCGGCGAGCGCGGCACCAGATGCAGCGTGGCGGCCACGTCGAGGCTGCGCAATTGCCACAAGGCCGCGACCAGGATCGCCGCGGACAGCAAGGGCGCGAGCCAGCGGGCGAGGAAGGTCTTGCGGACGATCGTCGGAGTCAGCGGTGGGAATATCTCCGCACGCGTCAGCGCCAGCGGCTGGTTCATGCGATGATCCTCTCGGGACTGCTAAAACTGGAAGGTTGCCGCCAGCCGATGCTGGCCGGAGCGGGGACGGGCTGGCGGGAGGTCGTCATGTCGAGAGGACGCCGCCCCTTGCAGCGAACCGCAGCCGTCCGACGACGCGCTCATGAAATAATTTCGGTGCAGGATGGGGTCAGACTGCGGCCCGACCCATGCGGCGCCGTCGCATCATCAGCGAGTCCACGACGAGAGCGAGATCATGGTGAATTTCGAACACGGCACGGTTTTGGGCGAACGGGCCCCACGCGCGGGCATCGCGCCGGACAAGCGGCTGATCGTCTCGATCCACGACGTGTCGCCGGCGTTCGCCATACCGATCGCGATGCTGGCCGAGCGGATCGAGGCGATCCTTGGCGGTCCGCGCTTCGCGATGCTGGTGGTGCCCGATCACTGGGGCGCGGCGCGGCTCGACCGCGATCCCGCCTTTGGCCGCCGCCTCCGCGAATGGGCGGAGGCCGGGGTCGAGATGTTCCTCCACGGCTGGTTCCACCGCGATGCGAGCGATCATCGCGGCGCCGCGAGCGCGTTGAAGGCAAAGTACATGACCGCGGGCGAAGGCGAGTTCCTCGGGCTCGACGCGGCCGAGGCCGAGCATCGCATGCGCGCGGGTCGCGACATGGTCGAACAGGCGATCGGGCGTGAGGTAGCGGGGTTCATCGCCCCCGCATGGCTATATGGTCCGGGTGCGCACGCCGCACTGAAAGCCTGCGACTTCGCGCTCGCCGAGGATCATTTCCGCGTCTGGCAGCCCCGCACCGGCGCGATCGTCGCGCGCGGCCCGGTCGTCACCTGGGCGAGCCGGACGCCTGCGCGCACCGCGAGTTCGCTCGCGGTCGCCGCGGTGGCACGCGCGATGCCCGACTGGATGCCGACGATGCGCGTCGCGGTCCATCCGGGCGACGTCACCAAGGATTCGCTGCTGACGAGCATCGACCGCACGCTGCGGACGCTCGCCGAACGCCGTACCGTTTCGCGGTACGCGGATCTCGTGACCGAGCAGGTGGCGGCATGAAGATCGTCGACGTGTGCGCGTTCTACACCCCGACCGGTGGCGGCGTCCGCACCTATATCGACCGCAAGCTGGTCGCGCTCGCCGGACGCGGCCACGAGATCGTCGTCATCGCGCCGGGCGAAGAGGACCGCGAGGAACAGCGCGGTCCCAACGCGCGTGTCCGCTGGCTGCGCTCGCCGCGCTTCCCGCTCGACCGGTCCTACCGCTATTTCGCCGACCGCGAGGCGCTTCATGCGATGCTCGACGAGGAGGATGCCGATGTCGTCGAGGTCTCCTCGCCGTGGCGCAGCGCGTCGATGGTCGCGGACTGGCGGACGCGCTCGGGATCGCGCGCGCGGCTGTCGCTGATCGCGCATGCCGACCCGCTCTCCGCCTATGCCTATCGCTGGTTCGGCAACGTCGCCTCGACGCAGGTCATCGACCGCGCGTTCGACTGGTACTGGCGTCACCTTCGCCGGCTCGACGCACAGTTCGACCATATCGTCAGCGCCAGCGACAGTCTGACGCAGCGGCTACGCGACGGCGGGCTGCGGAAAGTGATGACCGATCCGATGGGGGTCGAGCCCGGCCAGTTCTCGCCACGACTGCGCGATGCCGGCCTGCGCCGCGAGATGCTGGCGTTGTGCGGCCTCGGCGAGGATGCGCTGCTGCTGATCGGCGTCGGCCGCCACGCCCCCGAGAAGCGCTGGGCCATGGTCGCGCAGGCGGCGGCGATCGCGGGGACTCACGCACCGGTCGGGTTGCTGATCATCGGTGGTGGCGGACGCCAGCGTCGGGTGATCGATGCGATCGGCGACAACCCGCACGTCCGCCTGCTCGATCCGATCCGGGAGCGGGGCGCGCTGGCACGGCTGATGGCGAGCGCCGACGCGCTGATCCACGGCTGCGAGGCGGAGACGTTCTGCTTCGTCGCCGCCGAGGCGATCGCATCCGGCCTGACGTTGATCGCGCCGGATCGCGGCGGTGCGGCCGACCTGGCGCGTGCCAACGACGGCGCGGTGTACGCGTCGGGCGATGCACAAGCCGCTGCCGACGCGATACTGCGCGTGGCGGAGACGATCGCCGCGCAGGGTGCCGGCCGACCGGATCGCCCGGTTCGGACGATGGACGATCATTTCGACGCGTTGCTGGCGCTCTACGGAGACGGACTGCCGACGCCGATGCGTCGACTGGAGAGCAGCCGATGATCGCGATCGCACGTCCGCTTGAAATGGCTCGCTCCGAGACCGTCGCGTCGCCGTGGCGCGAACCGTTATTCTACCTGTCGTTCGTGGCTGGCGTGCTCCTGCTCATCGCCATCGGCGTGATCCTCGGCTGGCGTCTCCTGCACCGGAGTTGGGATTTGATAACGACAAGAACGACGTGACCCGGTATCTGCTGCGGCCCCCGCGTCCTGGAGCCTCGCCGTAGCCGACATCGACAGTCCCCAGCCTGCCGGTCTGTCCGCAGTGCTCGCGGCGAACCGCCCGCAACTCGTCCGGTTTTTCGCCGGGCGGACCGGCAGCGTCGCGGAAGCCGAAGACGTCGTGCAGGAGATCTGGCTGCATATCGGCCGGCCAACCGATGCGCCTATCGCAGGCCCGATCGCCAACCCACTCGCGTATCTGCACCGGATCGGCATGAACATCGTGCTCGACCGCGTTCGCGCCAACGGCCGCCGCGTCCGACGCGACGCTGGCTATGTCGAGGCAACGATATCGATCGCGGGCGCCGAGGCGGTCGACGATGCGCCCTCCGCCTTCGACGCAGTCGCCAGCCGCGAACGCATCGGGCACCTGGCCGCGGCGCTGGCCGGACCACCCGAGGGCGCGATGCGCGTGTTCCGCCGCCACAAGATCGATGGCCTGTCGCATGCCGAGGTCGCGGCCGAATTCGCTATCAGCCGCAGCGCGGTCGAAAAGCACATCGCAGTCGCGCTGCGCCATTTGAGAAAGGCGCTCGATGATTGAGTATCACGGCGAACTGCGGTGCCATCCGAGCGGCGGCGTCTATGATGTGAGCGGGGGGCATTCGCTCGAAACGAGGGCGCGATGATGGACGCAACGACGCAGGACCCGATCGCCGCCGCAGCCACCTGGCATGCGCGGATCGATGCGTCCGACATGGACTGGGCGGGCTTTGGCGACTGGCTGGCCGCCGATCCGTTGCACCGCGCCGCCTATGATTCGATCGCGCTGCTCGATGCCGAGATCGGCGCGGCAGCCCCTGCGATCGGCGCGCTGCTGCCCGCCAACGACGACGACGCGACCGACGCTGTACCGGTATCCCGCCCGAACCGATGGCGATGGGCTGCGGCAGGAACTGGTAGCGCACTCGCCGCCGGTCTCGCGTTTCTGCTGGTCGGACCGACCGTCACCGATACGGCGCAGACCTACGCCACCAGCGCTGGCGATACGCGTGCGGTGACACTCGCCGACGGCAGCGCGATGCAGCTCGATCGCGGGTCGCGCGTGTCGGTGACGGGCGGCAAGACCCCGTTTATCGAACTCGCGGACGGCGCGGCGAGCTTCTCGGTCCGTCACGATCCGTCGCGCATTTTGATCGTCCGCGCCGGGGCCTACGACATCCGCGACGTCGGCACGCGTTTCGCGGTCACCAACGCGCAGGGGAAAGTCTCGATCGCGGTGGCCGAGGGCAGCGTCAGCGTCGCGCCCCACGACCCCGACGGCAGCGCGCCGACGACGCTCGTCGCAGGCCAGCGTCTCGACATCGATCCGTCCGCCGGAGTCGCCGAGCGGCGGTCTATTGCCCCAGCGTCGGTCGCCGACTGGAGCGACGGCAGGCTGAGCTATGACGGCGCGCCGTTGTCGCTGGTTGCTGCCGACATATCGCGGTATGCGGGGGCGCCGCTGGTGGTCGATCCGTCCGCCGCAGGGCTGCATTTTTCCGGGGTTTTGACGATTGGCGACGGCTCGCGGCTTCTCGATCAGCTTCGCGCGGTCTTGCCGCTACGCCTGCGTCGCGCTGATGGCGTCGTGCATCTGGAGCGGTCCGGCCGCCGCTAGGTCGACAGGCGCCAAATCGGCCGCCATCGTCATCCCGGCGGGGTCGCTCCGCACCGCGCTGGATGCGCTGGCGCGCCAGACCGGCATCTCGATCGGCATGGCCGGCACGCTGCCCGCTACGCAGACGCGGAGGATCGACGCATCGGATGTCGCGCAGGCGCTGAAACGCCTGTTGTCGGGAACCCACCTCCGCGCGATCCGCGTCGATGCGACGACCTGGCGGATCGAACCCGAGCCGCGCCGCACCGCTCGATTGCGCGCCTCCGGGACGCGTCCCACCCCGCCCCCGACCGCGGAAGGCGCCGACATAATCGTCACCGCCAGCAAGCGCGACGAACGCCTGTCCGACCTGCCCGTGTCGATCACGATCGTCGGTACCCACGCGCTCGACCGCCTCGCCGGCAAACGCGGCCTGGTCGACCTGCTCGCGACCACCGACGGTGCGTTTTCGACCAATCTGGGCCCCGGCCGCGACCGCGTGTTCCTGCGCGGCGTCGCGGACAGCGCCTTCAACGGCACCAGCCAGTCGCTCGTCAGCCTGTATATCGACGATGCGCGGATCGGCTATTCGTCGCCCGATCCCGATCTCCGCATGGTCGACATCGATCGCATCGAGATCCTCCGCGGGCCGCAGGGCACGCTGTACGGCACCGGCGCACTCGGCGGCGTCATCCGCATCGTCACCACCGCGCCCGACCTCGATCACGTCTCGGGCACCGTCGCAGCCGAGGCGACCGGGATCAACAACGGCGCGGTCGGCGGTGCGTTCGACGGCACCGTCAACGTGCCGATCGTGGCCGGACGTCTCGCGCTCCGGGCATCGGTCTGGACCGAGACGATGCCCGGCTGGATCGACGACACCGGACGCGGAAAGTCAGACGTAAACCGTACCGCGCGCCCCGGCGTCCGCGCGGCACTGCGCTGGGCGATCGGTAACGGCTGGACCGCGACCGCCAGCGGCATCGGCCAGTGGATCGACGCGCGCGACAGCCAGTATGCGACGAAGGGCCTGTCGCGCACGACCGCGATCGCCGAACCGCAAGACAATGATTTCGTTTCAGGTACGCTCGACATTCACGGCCCGGTCGGCAGCCTGGACGTGCAATCGACGACCACGATCGTCTCGCATATTTTCGGCAGCACCTACGACGCCAGCAGCATGGCGGCGGCACTCGGTACTATCGCGCCGGTCGCCTATGTCGAGGATCGATCGATCGATCTGGTGACGCAGGAAATCCGTCTGAGCGATCCGACTGCACGTCATCCCTGGATCGTCGGCGCGTCGGTGCTCGACGCGACCACCCGCCTCAATGGACGCTTCAAGTCGAACGGCGCGACCGTCATCGCGCGCGACGACAGGGAAGCGGTATTCGAGGCCGCAGTGTTCGCAGAAGGCACGCAACGGCTGTCCCCCGCGCTCGATTTCAAGCTCGGCCTGCGCGGCTTCGTCACCGTCAACGATATCGAGCAGCAAGGACCGAACGAGCAGAACGCGACCAAGCTGGGCGTCACCCCAAGCGCCACGCTCAGCTGGCACCGCGACGATACCGGGCTGCTCTGGTTGCGCTATGCCAGCGCGATCCGGCCGGCCGGCGTCACGCGCGCCATCGCCACCACCGAGCAGCGGATTCCCGGCGACGAACTGCAGAGCCTCGAATTCGGTTGGCGCATCCGTGGCCTCGACGATCGCCTCAGTCTCAGCGGTGCGATCTTCGGGTCGTTCTGGGAACATCTGCGCAGCGACGTGGTCGGCTCGGATGGGTTGTTTGGGACGGTTGATGCAGGGAATGCCACCAATTACGGTGTGGAGTTCGGCGGGCGGTTCGACGCCGGGCGCGCCACGATCGACTTCGGCACCACGATCCAGCGCGCGCGCCTCACCGCGCCGGCCAAGGGTCAGGTCGATGTGAACGATCGGCGCTTGCCGGTGGTCCCCGATTATTCCGCGCGGCTCGGGCTGACGCGGCGGTTCTCGCTGATCGACCTGCCTGCGAGCGGCTATGTCACGGCACGCTACATCGGCCAGACCCGGCTGAGCTTCGACCCGGCACTCGACCGCCCCGCCGGCGATTACGCGACGATCGGCGTCGGCGCGACGCTCGACGACGGCCGGCGCCACTGGTCGGTCGACATCGACAACCTGCTCGACGGACGCGGCAACAGTTTCGGTTTCGGCAACCCGTTCACGCTCGCGACGACGACGCAGACCGTCCCGATCCGCCCGCGCGCGATCACGCTGCGGCTCGCGATCGGCCTATGAACCGCCTCGATGCCGGCCGTTCACGGCGTTCTGGCGAGGTCGTCGACCGTTCGAACGATCCGGCGATCGGGGATCAGCCACAGCGCGATGACGGCGACGTACAGCGCGATCGCGATCCACCGGCTCGCGAACGCCAAGGGCACGGCCGCTGCGTAGAACGCAATGCTGCTCCAGCCTTTCCAGTCCGATCCGATCGCGCGCGCCACCGCAGACTGTTTGCCGTTGCACGCGATGATCGCGCGTTCGGTGAGCGAATAACCGACCGCGGCCAGCCCCAGGACGATCCCGTACGCCGCCGTGGCGCCGGCCGCGAACTGGCTTTCGTCGAGCCAGCGGATCACGAACGGCACCAGGCTGAGCCAGAACAACAGGAACAGGTTGGCCCACAGCACGCGCCCGTCGATCCGTTCGACCGCGGAGAACATGTGGTGATGATTGTTCCAGTACAGCCCCACGTTCACGAAGCTCAGCAGATAGGCGAGCAGCACCGGCGCGCTGCCGGCCAGACCCCGCAGGTCGCCGGTTTCGGGCACCTTCAACTCGAGCACCATGATCGTGATGATGATCGCCACCACGCCGTCGGTGAACGCCTCGAGCCGTGCCGGTCCCATGTGACGCCCGCTCATCGCTTTTCCCCGGTCTGATTGCCCGCGAGCGACCTATCAGGGCGTTTTCCGCAATCCCAGCGCGAGCCGGGCCGCTCGCGCGCAATATGTCGGTCCTGCGCAAATTCCGTTCCGGTTCGCCAAGAATCCGCGCTGCCGGACGCGCATCAGAGCGTGACCGCCGAGGCTGCCACCGCGCACGCACGGCGTCTCAGCAGCGTCGTGCGGCCACGACCGCCATCATCGGGGACAAAGATATGCCGAACACCATACCCGACCTGTCCAGGCGTGCCGTCGTCATCGCCTCGACCGCAGCCGCCGCAACGGCCGCCGCCGCGCTGATGCTGCCGGCCATGACGTTCGCCTCCCCCCTCGCCCCCAAACCCCACGGAGTATTCAGCATGAGCAGCGGATTCATCAAGACCAAGGACGGCACCGACATCTTCTACAAGGACTGGGGTCCGAAGGATGCGCAGCCGATCGTGTTCCATCACGGCTGGCCGCTGTCGTCGGACGACTGGGACACGCAGATGCTGTTCTTCCTTGCCGAGGGCTACCGCGTGGTCGCGCATGATCGCCGCGGTCACGGCCGGTCGTCGCAGGTCGATACCGGCAACGACATGGACCATTACGCCGCCGATGCCTCCGCGGTGGTCGAGCATCTCGACCTCAAGAGCGCGGTGCATATCGGTCACTCGACCGGCGGCGGCGAAGTCGCGCGCTATGTCGCGAAGTTCGGCCAGCCGCAGGGCCGCGTCGCCAAGGTCGTCTTGGTCAGCTCGGTACCGCCGCTGATGCTCAAGACCGCGGGGAATCCCGGCGGTTTGCCGATTTCGGTGTTCGACGGCCTGCGCAAGGCGCTCGCCGACAACCGTGCGCAATTCTATATCGATCTCGCGTCGGGGCCGTTCTACGGCTTCAACCGCCCCACCGAAAAGCTGTCGCAGGGGGTGGTCGACAATTGGTGGCGCCAGGGCATGATGGGCGGCGCGCTCGCACATTACGAGGGGATCAAGGCGTTCTCCGAAACCGACCAGACCGCGGATCTGAAGGCGATTACCGTCCCGACGCTCGTGCTGCAGGGCGACGACGACCAGATCGTGCCGTTCGCCAATGCCGCGCTGCTTCAGGCCAAACTCCTGAAGAACGCCACGCTCAAGATCTACAAGGGCTTTCCACACGGGATGCTGACGACGCATGCCGACGTCATCAACCCGGATATGCTCGCGTTCGTGAAGGGCTGAGCGCTACGGCGTGATCGGCGGGAGGGTGACGATCGTCATCCTCCCGCTCAGCGATAGGCGATACGCGCCGGGACCGTCACCCTGATCTCGGTGCCGGACCCGATGTCGGACTGGATCGCGAGCGTTCCACCCATCGCGGTGGCGCGTTCGCGCATCCCGATCAGTCCGTAATGTCCAGGGCGATGCCCCGTCTCGCGGACGTCTCGCGGGATACCGATACCGTCGTCCGTCACGGTGATCACGAGCCTGTCGGCGCTCGATCGGATCGCGATCACCAGGCGATCCGCCTGGGCATGGCGCACTGCGTTTGCGAGCGCTTCGCGGACGATCTGCGCGATCTCGTCCGCTACCGGTGCGCAGACCGGCTGCAGGACACCCTCGACATCCAGATCCCAGGTCAGCGGTGGCGCAACGGTGTCGTCCGCGATGGCGGTCAGCAACGCGGGCAGCGCAACCGGCTCCATGGTCTCGCGCAGGAACCGGACCCGGTCGCGGCCGTCGAGCAGCACATCGTCGGCGCGTTCCAGCGCGCTCTCAAGGCTGATCCGTGCGCGATCCCCCTGCGGCAGTTGCTCGACCACCGACTGGAAGCGCAGCATCAGCCCCTGGAACCCCTGCAACAGCGTGTCGTGGAGTTCGCGGGCGATCCGCTCGCGCTCCGCGATCTGCGTCTCGAACCGCGCCCGCGTCCGCTCCGCAACGATCCGCAGCCGGCGCCGATACAGCAGCCACACCAGCGTCCCGGCGACCACGATGCAGGCGGCCGCGAACGCATGCGTCTGGTAGAAGCGCGGGGCGATCTCGAACGTCAGCGTCGCGCCGCGTCGGTTCCAGACGCCATCGTTGTTCGCGGCGATCACCTGGAACCGGTATTCGCCGGGGCCGAGGTTGGTATACAGTGCTTCGCGAGCCTCGCCCGCGTCGATCCAGTCGGGGTCAATGCCCGCCATCCGATAGCGGAACCGGTTGGCGACGGCGTTGGTCAGGCTGAGCGCGGTATAGCGGATCTGGACATGGTTGGTGCCGGGCGGAAGCGCGATCGTCGTGTCCGTCGCCGGCCGGTCCACGCCACCGGCGACCAGCGACCGGATCTGCACCGCCGGCGGCAACCGGTTTCGGAATAGCCTGGCGGGATCGATCATCGTCAATCCACGGTTGGTGGCGAACCATAGCCGTCCGGCCGCGTCCTGCCCGATATCGTTCGCCTCGACCATGTTGGAGCGCGCCCGGAAATCCTCCTGATAGCCGAACCGTTCGTGCGGGATCGGCAGGCCGGGGTGCGCGAACGCCGCATCGAGCGACGATGTCGGCATCCGGACGATCCCGTTTGCGCCGATCACCCAGGTCGATCCGTCCGCGGTCTGGAGCAGTCCGGTCAATCCGGCGAGGAACGGGTAGGTCCGATCGCGCAACGAGACGAGGCGCGTACCGTCGTACAATGCCAGTCCCTGATCGCCGACCACCAGCAAACCCTGGCGGACCGGTAGCCATGTCGTGGTCCTGCCGGTCACCTGATCCCGGCTGCGCCAGAGCAACGTTTCGACGCCCTGGCGAAGGCGGGAAACACCCTGCCCGATACGCCCGAACACCACGCCCCCGGCGCCGTCCGACCGGATACGGTGGACCGTTCCCTTCGGCGTGCCGGCGGGCGCGCCATATGGCAGCAACCGCCGTCCGACGAGGCGGTAGAGCGTGTCGATCCCGGTCCAGAACACGCCGTGCGTGTCCATCGCGCAGGTGATCGACAACGGCCCCGCGACCGGCGTCGCCCTGGCGACATTGCCCGCATGATCGAGGTCGAGCAGGTATTTGCCCTCCATCCCGATCACCAGCAGGCGACGGCCATCGCCGCACATCACGCCGATATCGGGCTTGGCGAAGATCAGCGCCGGGACGCCGGACCTGCCGATGCGATAGACCCCGGAAAGTCCGGCAATGAACAGGTTCTGCGCCCCGCCGCCGCCGGCGCCGCCGACGAAGCCCGAAACGATCGCCTCGGTCTGTCGCGGCTGGACGATGTTGCTGGGTGAAAACCGGTCTAACCCGGATTCCGTGCCGACCCAGATATTGCCCTCGCGATCCTCCAGCACCGCCAGCGTCAGCGCCGCGGTCAGACCCTGGCTTTCGATGAACGATGCGACGCTGCCGGATGTGCCGGGGTGCTGCAAGGCCGACGCGGATATTCGCCCCAGCCCGGCATCCTGTCCGGTGATCCAGAGATTGCCGTCGCGGTCGAACAGCGACCGTTCGAGGACATAGGGCGTCGTCGCGCGGCCGATGCGATAGCGGCGCGGATCGCGCTCGACCGCCTCGACCAGGGTACCGGTACGACGCCATATCGTCCCGCGACGGTCCTGCGCGAGCGCGACGTACGCATCGTCCGGCACGCCGCCGCTGCCAGCTCCCGCATCCTCGAAGCGCGAGCCCCCCGGCGTCAGCCGCAGAAGTCGGGACGCATGCGAGAGGTAGATGCCGCCGGCCGTGCTCAGGAGGTCGCCCACGCCGCGTTCGGGCACGCCCTGTCCGGCACCGAACTTCGTCCACCGGCCCGCCGACAGGCGAGCGAGGCTCATCGTGTCCACCGAACTGCCGGCGACCCAGATCGCGCCGTCGCGCCCCTCGACGATGGTCGTCACGCCCCCCACCGCGGGCCATGGGTTGGCATCGCTCAACACGCCGCCGCGAACCACGGAGATACCGCCAAAGTCGTAGCCGACCCAGATGTCGCCGTTGCGCGCCGCCAGCAACGCGGTGATCTGAGGCGACCGATACCGATCCTGGTCGACCGGCACGATCCGTTCGAAGGTGATGCCGTCGAACCGATAAATACCGGTCGCGGTCCCGAGCCAGAGATAGCCGTCACGGCCCTGCGCGATCGCGCGGATGTTACCCGGAGCGCCATCGCCGAGTGTCCAGCGCGAATGGCGTAGTTGCGCGATCGTCCGCGCCGGATCCAGCGCCGAGGCACCGCTCGCCATCACGACCCAGCAGAGGATCGCGAACAGCGTGCGCATCACCGCTCGCTTACCCTTGCCTCCACGTCCACGTCCACGTCCACGTCCACGCATGGCGCGCAGAAAGCCGGATCGCACGATCGTGAAGACTTCGCTCGGCAGGGTCATGATGATTTACGTTGCGCCTGCGGAACGAACAAATGCAAGTGCCGACAGCCGTAGCCTGATCCATTCGCCGCGTATTGCGTATTCTCGTCACCGACCGCGCGATTGTTCAAAATCGGTCAGTCCCGTCCACGCGATTCATCCCGACATCGTGGTACGGGACTATCCAGGTCGGTCCCCGATCGACGGGAGAACAGGATGCCGGCGAGTAACGGCGGTGCCGACGACGCGGCGACGATCGGGCTGTGGTGCGGCGTCCGCATCGAGGTGGCGCCACGCGATGCGGTGAGCGCGGAGGTGTCGGTTGCGAGCGTCGGCGTCTTCACCCACGAGATCGGCCAGGATCGACCCGGCGGCGGACCCGGCGGCCGACCCGGCGGCGGGCTGGGACATCTCGACGCCGCACTCGGCGGCGCGATCACGCGGCTGCGGGCGGACGGCATCTTCCGGGCGGGACCGGGCGAGGTGCTGACGCTGTCGGCGCCTGCCCCGCCGATCCATGCGGCGACGATACTCGCGATCGGCCTGGGCGACCCGACGGCCTGGACGCCGGCGGCGATGCGTCCGGCGGTCGCGACCGCGGTGCGCGAGACGATCCGCCTCGACGCCGCCTCCGCCGCGTTCGCGCCGAGCCTGCTCGACAGCGGGCTGCTGCCCACCATGCTCGACGGCACTCCTGAAGCGATGCTCGCGGGCCTGTTCGACGCGCTGGCGGATCGCCGGCCAGCGACGCTGTCACGCTGGGTGTTCTGCGTCGGCGGCGCGCGGTTCGACGACAGGGTCGACGCGTTTTGCGCGGCGTTCGACCGATTGGCGATGCGCTGATGGAGCGGCCCCTTGCCTTGTCCGCCGGACGCGGCGCAGGGTATCCGCCCGACGTCCTGCCATTGCGCGAGTGCCCGTTGCCGCCCTCCCCCCCGATCCGCATCATGATCGTCGACGATCATCCCTTCCTGCGCGAAGGCGTGAAGGCCGTGATTGAAACGCAGGCGGATCTCGAACTCGTCGCGGAAGCGGAATCGGGCGAACAGGCGCTGGCGCTCTATCCGACGCATCTGCCCGACGTCGTGCTCATGGACCTGCAGATGCCGGGGATCGGCGGCGTCGACACCATCGCGGTCATGCGCAGCCACTGGCCGCAGGCGCGCATCGTCGTGCTCACCACCTATTCGGGCGACGCGCAGGCACTGCGGGCGTTGCGTGCCGGTGCTGCGGGCTATCTGCTGAAGAACACGCTCCGCAAGGAACTGCTCGACACGATCCGCTCGGTCCAGGCCGGTGGCAAGCACCTCAACGCGCAGGTCGCGTCCAGCATCGCCTTCCACGTCATCGAGGATGCGCTGACCGAGCGCGAGATCGGCGTGTTGTCGCTGGCCGCGTCGGGCAATTCGAACAAGCAGATCGCCGCCCGGCTCGCGGTCACCGAGGAAACCGTGAAAGGCCATATGAAGCTGATCTTTGCCAAGCTCGGCGCCTCGGATCGCACGCACGCGGTGACGATCGCAGCGAAGCGCGGCATCATCGAGCTCTAACCCGGCGCACGTCGCGCCACACGAAAGGGGGGTGACCGACCGCCCCGCCCGGGGCGCAGGCGACCGGCCCGCATCCGCTATGCTCGATCGTACAGGCTGCGATGGAGACCCAGGCGATGCTGCATATTCCCCTTTCGGCGACAGCGTCCCAGCCTGCCGTGTCCCATGCCGGCCGGTCCCATTTCGGGCCGACCACCGCCGCCAGCCTGGTGGCGAACGCGGTCAGCGCGCTGGACCGCGATCCTCACATGGCACGGCATTATCTGGAGCGGCTCGCGGCGATGTTCGCGCCCGACACTCCGCCACCGCAAGCCGAGCCGGTGAAAGGCGGGCTGGCGGCGTGGCAATTGCGCGGCGTCGTGCTGTATATCGAGGAGCGGCTGGGCAGCACGATCGGCGTCGATGCGCTGGCGCAGGTCGCACGGCTCAGCGCGGGCCATTTCTGTCGCGCCTTCAAGGCGACGACCGGCGAAACGCCGCACGCGTTCCTCATCCTCCAGCGCGTCCGCCGTGCGCAGACGCTGATGCTGCGGACCGACGATACGCTCAGCCAGATCGCCTATGCCTGCGGGCTGAGCGACCAGGCGCACCTCACCCGACTGTTCCGCCGCGTGGTGGGCGTGACCCCGCTGATCTGGCGCCGCACCTGGCAAACCGCCGGCACGGGCGCGATCGCCGCCACGCACGGGACGGGCGTTACCGCCGACGAGCAGCGGCGGCGGTGTTCGTAGCGTTGGACGCGGTAGCGTACTGCGCCCGGTCCAGCAGCAGCGCGGTGATCTTCCGGCGATCGAGCGCGGGCGCATAGAGGAAGCCCTGGCCGAGCACGCAGCCCGCCGCCTGAAGCATCGCCGCCTGTTCCTCCGATTCCACACCTTCCGCGACGATCCGGATGTTCATCCGTTCGGCGATGCGGATCAGGCCTTCGACGATCGTCATGCTTACGCTTTCGGGCGTGAGATGATCGATGAAGGTCTTGTCGATCTTGATCACGTCGACCGGCACGGTGAGCAGATGCGTCAGCGAGGCAAAGCCGGTGCCGAAATCGTCCAGCGCCACGCGGATACCCCGGTCGCGAAGCGCCCTGATCGCAGTCTGCACCGCCTGATCGCCGTCGCCCATGTACACCGTTTCGGTCACTTCGAGGATCACGTGTTCCAGCGACACGCCCTCCCGCTCGAATGCCGACGTCAGTACGCGCTCGATCGCCCCCCCGCTGAGATCCGCGGACGAGACGTTGATCCCGACGTGCTGGAACGGGATTCCCATGTCGAGCCACGCGCGCAGGTCGGCCGCGACCAGCGCCAACATGCGCGCCGTCAACGCCGTCGCGACGTGCGCGTCCGTGGTCGCCTCGTGGAAGGATGCCGCCGAGACGACCGCGTTGCCGATCCGCATGCGACACAGCGCCTCGAGCCCGACGACCTCGCGTGTGTCGAGGCGGAAGATCGGCTGGTAATACGCCTCGATCCGGTGCTCGCGCAGCGCCGCGTTGACGTCACGGATCGCCCCCAGTCGCCGCGTCATCGTCGAACCGAGACCCGGCCAGTAGCGCACGAAGCCGCCGCGCCCCGTCTCCTTGGCATGATATAGTGCGAAGTCGGCATTCTGGCGTACGCGATCGACCACCGGATCGTCGTTCGACAGGACGGCGCCGCCGATCGTCGCGCGCGGCACGACGACATGGCCTCCGCAGTTGGCGGACACCGCCAGTGCATCGAGTATGCTCTCTGCCGTTCGGTCGAGGTTCCGTAATGCATCGGGTCGATCGATGACCATCCCGAACTCATCGCCGCCGATCCGGTATGTCCGCCCGGGGAGCATCGCCGCCGCGATCCGGTCGCCCGCGATCTGCAACAGGCAGTCGCCCGCATGGTGCCCGAACGTGTCGTTGACGGTCTTCAGATTGTCGAGGTCGAGCACGAAGATCGCCCAGCTACCCGGCGCGTTGCAATCGAGGTCGAGCAGCGCGGCATTGAACGCGGCGCGATTGGGCAGGCCGGTAAGTGCATCGGTGAATGCGCGCCGCTCGTGTTCGACGACGCGCTGGTGGCGGTCGATCGCAATGAGACACAGGCGCACCGAGTTGCGCACCACGTCCCGCTCGAACGCCGTCGGACCCCGCCGTTCGCGGTAGTAGAACGCGAACGTGCCGACCGTGGCACCCTGCGCGTTGACGATCGGGCTCGACCAGCAGGCAAGCAGCCCGTGGGGCAGCGCCAGATGCTTGAATTCGGCCCAGCGGTCGTCGGTTTCGATGTCGGTGACCGCAACATCCACCCCCAGAAAGGCTGCGGTGCCGCAAGAGCCGGCGACCGGACCAATGCCGAGGCCATCCAGTGCGTTCGAATAGACTTCGGGAAGACTGGGGCCAGCCAGCGGGTGGAGCAAGCCGGCTGCATCGACGGACAGAACCGAACAGGTCACGCCCGGAAGCAACGTCTCGACCTCTTCGCAGAGGCGCCCGCAGGTCGGTATCAACGCAACCCCGGTGGCGATCATCTCAAGAATCGTATTCTGCAGCTTGAGCAAAACGCTCGTGGAGGCGTTCACATCCGTCGCTCGTGGGGTATCAGAATACGATTCCATCGCGCCGTGATATGACCGAAGTTATTGCAGATTCATTGATATTTTTTCGATCGCGTCGAGCCATCGAAGAATAATCATCGGAAATCTTATATAATACAGCGTCGCCAGATAGTTGAATTCAGATTGGGTCATTATAAAACCAATTCGACATCGTAATTTGTCCGCCTCTTTGCAGATTTAATACTCCGCACGTCGGATAAATGACGGCATATTTTAAAACAAGTCGATACCACGAACGCCCGTCGCCTGCCGTTCTTCATCGCGACGAAGGCGAGCCAAATCGCATATCGGCCAGCATCTGCTGGGCCGCCATACGAGACAGCCTTCCCCCAAACGCTTCCCTGCCCCCCCATCGCAGTCGTATGGGCGGGCTCGAGGAGACGACCATGGCGTTGGCAAACAGCAATCCGAACACTCCAGCACGGCAGGTCCGCGTCGGCCTGATCGGCTATGGATTTTCGGGCAAGACGTTCCACGCGCCGCTGATCGGGGCAGTACCCGGACTGTCTCTCTGCGCGGTCGTGTCGCGTGATGCGGCCAAGGTGAACGCCGATCTCCCCGATGCGGTGGTGTATGCCGATCCTGCGGCAATGCTGACGGCCGACGACATCGATCTGGTCGTCATCGCCACCCCCAACGACACCCATGCGCCCCTTGCCCGCGCCGCGATCGAGGCCGGCAAGCACGTCGTGATCGACAAGCCGTTCACGCTCGATCTGGCGGAAGCGCGCGCACTGGTCGCTCTGGCGGAGCACCGCGGCGTGATCCTGTCGGTCTTCCACAACCGCCGCTGGGACAGCGATTTCCTCGGGGTGCGGCGCGCGATCGAGGACGGCCTGATCGGCACCGTCAGTCATTTCGAATCGCATTTCGACCGGTTCCGGCCCGCGGTGCGCGATCGCTGGCGAGAGCACGACGTCGCGGGTGGCGGAATCTGGTTCGATCTAGGGCCGCATCTCGTCGACCAGGCAGTGCAGTTGTTCGGCCTGCCGGACCGCGTCCAGGCGTCGCTGGCGAAACAGCGTAGCGGGGCGGTCGCCGACGACTGGGCGCATGTCGTGCTGTCCTACGGCGAACGGCGGGTCGTGCTCCACGCCGGCATGCTCGTCGGCGGCGGCACGCACCGCTTCACGGTGCACGGCGACGCCGGCAGCATCGTCAAGCACGCGATCGACCGTCAGGAGGCGCAATTGCTGGCGGGCATGGTGCCGGGTGCGCCGGGCTGGGGTGACGATCCCGATCCGCTGGTCTTCTACGACGGCACCGCCCCGCCCCGCGAGGTTGCCACCCTCCCCGGCGATCAGCGTCGCTATTATAGCGGCATCGCCGATGCGATAAACGGCACGGCCGCCAATCCCGTGCCACCGATCGAGGCGCTATGGGTGATGGCGATCGTCGAGGCGGCGGTGCAGTCGTCGCTGGCGCAGGCGTCGGTCGCACTGTCGCTGACCGACGAGGAGCGGCGCGCATGACGCCCGTCGAAATGATCGCGCACCAGGAGCGTACGCTGGTCTTCGATCGGTTCGACGAAGAGACCGCCTGGTCACTGGGGAGCTGGATCGCGGACCAGGGCCGCGCCACCCGCGCGCCGATCGTGATCGACATCCGCCTCTTCCACCGTCCGCTGTTCTTCGCCGCGTTGCCGGGATCGGTCCCCGACAATGCCGAATGGGCGCGCCGCAAGCGCAACGTCGTCGAACGCTATCATCGGTCCAGCTACGGCGTCGGGCTGGACATGGCGGCGAAGGGATCGTCGCTGCTGGAACGCTACGGCCTGCCCCTGCTCGATTTCGCAGCGCATGGCGGGGCGTTCCCGATCACGCTGGCCGGCTGCGGCGTGATCGGCTGCATCGCGGTATCGGGCTTGCCGCAGATCGACGACCACATGCTCGTGGTCCGCAGCGTGTGCGCGGCTACCGGCAAGGACCCCGACGCGTTCGAGATCGATCGGTAAAAGCGGCGGCCCGCGCTTGGCTGATCCGGCCAAGCCTGCGATGGCGTGCGGGATGACGAAACACGACACCCTGCTCGAGCCCGGTCGCAACTGCTGGCGCATCGAAGATGCCGAACGGGCGACGGTCATCGTCGATGCCGACGATTATTTCAAAGCCGCCCGCGCCGCGATGATGAAGGCCAAGACGCAGATCCTGCTCGTCGGCTGGGATTTCGACGCGCGCATCCGGTTCGGCGGCGACGTCGACGATGGCGGTCCGGAACGCGTCGGCGCGTTCATCAGCTGGCTGGCGAAGCGTACGCCCGGTCTCAACATCCATATCCTCCGCTGGGATACCGGCGCGATCAAGACGCTGTTCCACGGCCAGACGCTGTTGCGCATCGCCAGGTGGATCAAGGATCCGCAGGTCCATCTCCGGCTCGACGGGCATCATCCCCCCGCCGGATCGCATCACCAGAAAGTGGTCGTGATCGACGACGACGTCGCGTTCTGCGGCGGGATCGACATGACCGTCGATCGCTGGGACACGCGCGACCATGCCGATGACGAGCCGCGCCGGATCGAGCCGGACGGCACGGTCTATGGCCCGTGGCACGACGCGACGACGATGTTGCAAGGCCCCGTCGCCCGCGCGCTGGGCGACATGTGCCGCGGCCGCTGGGAGGTCTCGGGCGGCGGTGCGCTGGAGTCGGTATCGGGTGGCGCCGATTGCTGGCCCGAGCATGTGACCGCGGATTTCACCGATGTCGAAGTCGGCATCGCGCTGACCATTCCCGAAATGGCCGAACAGGAGCCGCGCCACGATATCGAGGCGCTGTACGTCGACCTGATCGCCCGTACGAAGCGCTTCTTCTACGCCGAGAGCCAGTATTTCGCCTCGCGCAAGGTGGCCGAAGCGATCGGCAAGCGGCTGCGCGAACCCGACGGTCCCGAGTTCGTCATCGTCCACCCGACCACCGCAGAGGGCTGGCTGGAGCCGATCGCGATGGATTCGGCACGCGCGCGGCTGGTCGAGGCGCTGCACGAACAGGACCCGCACAAGCGCCTGCGCCTGTATCACCCGTTCACCGCGGGTGGGCAGCCGATCTACGTCCATGCCAAGGTGACGGTGGTCGACGACGAGGTGCTGCGAGTCGGATCGTCCAACTTCAACAACCGCTCGCTCCGGCTCGACAGCGAGTGCGACGTCGTGATCGACGCCGGACGGACCCGCAACGCGGGCGAGCGCGATACGATCGCCAGCATCCGCAACGACCTGCTCGCCGAACACCTCGACAGCGATCCGGACACGATCGCGACGATGATCGCGGAGACGGGTTCGATCATCGAGACGATCGAGCGACTGCGCGGCGATGGCCGGTCGCTGCGTCCCTATGAGGTGCCCGAACTCGATTCCGTGCGCGAATGGCTGGCGGACAACAAGATCCTCGATCCGGAAGGTCCCGGCGAGATGTTCGAGGGGCTGGCGGGCCGCAAGCCCCTGCTGAAGAACCTGCGTCCCCACCTGCACCGCGCCGACGGCACCGTGTCGCCGGTCATGGCCGCGGTCGCGGTAGGCGGGACCGCCGCCGGCATCGCGTTGGTCGGCACGATGCTCTGGACCCGTCTCAACAAGAAATAGCGATCGGCGCCGGTACCCGGACGGCGACGCTCCCCCTGTCTCTTACGTCCATTTCGGGCCGATCATTATGCATGTATTTGACAGACGGCGGCATTCGGACGTTGTATCGCGGCCGTAACAACGCGGGGTTCCGGGTCGTTAGCCTACCCTCCCGCGGATCGGATCATGGATGCCAAGCTCCGCTATCGTCGCGCCGGGGCACGGCCCGTCGTCTTCGTCGTCCGGTATCGACGCATGCGACCGCGAACCGATCCACATCCCCGGATCGATACAGCCCCATGGCCTCCTGCTGGTCGCCAGCCTTCCCGATCTGACGATCGTTGCGGGCGCCGGCGATATCGAGACGTCGCTGGCCCGCGACTGGCTCGGCAGGCCGCTGGGCGAACTGCTCCGGCAGGCCGTGACCGACAAGCTCGATGCCCGCCCGACCGGGTCGACGGTTGCACTGAACGACGTCCAGGGGATCGCGCAGACCTTCGTCGCGATAGCGCATCGGTCGCTCGGAAAGCTGATCGTCGAACTCGAACCCGCGCCCGCCTCGATGCCGTCGTCGATCGACGTCCTGTCCGCGATGGAGGAAGCCGCCGCCACCTTCGAGCAGGCGTTCGGGCTCCGCGAACTCTGCGAACGTGCGGCGCGCGCCTTCCGCAACCTGACCGGGTTCGACCGCGTCATGGTGTATCGCTTCCTCGACGACGATGCCGGTGTCGTCGTCGCCGAGGATCGCGATCCGGCGGCGAACAGTTTCCTCAACCAGCATTTCCCCGCCTCCGACATCCCCAGCCAGGCGCGGGCGCTGTATGTCCGCAACCGGGTCCGGATCATCCCCGATGCCGGCTACGAGCCCGCCCCGATCCGCCCGCAGGCCGCCGCCTCGCTCGACCTGAGCGATGTCGGGCTGCGCAGCGTGTCGCCGATCCACCTGCAATATCTGAAGAACATGGGCGTCACCGCGTCCGCCTCGATCTCGATCGTCCGCGATGGCCGGTTGTGGGGGCTGATCGCCTGCCATCATCCGACCACGCGGTTCCTGCCCCTCCACGTCCGGATGGCGTGCCGCGCGCTGGCGGGCAGCCTGTCGCGACAGATCAGGGCGAAGGAGGATGCCGAACTCTACCGCGAGCGCATCCGGTTGCGCTCTGCGGAGGATGCCGTCGTGCTGCGGCTCGGCAGCGACATCTCGCTCGCCGGGTTCTTCGCCACCGCGGGCGACGACATGTGCCGGATGCTCGGCGCGGACAGCTTTGCCGCCGTCCGCGGGGGCGAGCTGTACGTCGCCGGCCGCTCGCCGCGCCATGCCGACGTGCTGGCGGTCGCCGCGTATGTCGGCGAGCGCGCGAGGACGCTGCCCTTCTCGACCGACCGTCTGTCCGAGCAGCTTCCCGATGCGGTCGCCTATCAGGATCTCGCGAGCGGCGTTCTCGCGGTGACCATGTCGACCGACGAACCGACCATCCTGATCTGGTTTCGCGCCGAGCAGATCGAGGTGGTGAACTGGGCGGGCAATCCGCACAAGGACGTGCCCGCCGATCCGGCCGCGACGCTGAGCCCGCGCGCGTCGTTCGAGAGCTGGAGCGAGGCGGTGCGCGGTCGGTCCGCGCCGTGGACGCTGTTCGAGATCGAGGCGGCGAGCCGGCTTCGGCGGACGATGTTCGAGGCGCGCCAGAACCGCCGCCTGTTCGAGGTGAACCGCGAACTGACCGCGACGATCGCCGACAACGAAAGCCTGCTGCTGCAAAAGGACTACCTCATCAAGGAGGTCCATCACCGCGTGCAGAACAGCCTCCAGCTGGTCTCCGCGTTCCTCGGATTGCAGGGCAAGGCGGTCGGCGACGAGGTGTTGACCGCGCATCTGGCGGAGGCGCAGCGCCGGCTGTCCGCGGTCGCGATGGTCCATCGCCGGCTCCATTCGGACGAGCACCTCCAGGCGATCGACCTCGCGCGCTACATCGGCGACCTGTGTGCGGAGATCAAATCGTCGATGGACCGTTCCTGGGGCGACGCGATCCAGCTCGATCTCGCGCCCGTGCTCATCTCGACCGAGCGCGCGGTCAACGTCGGGCTGATCCTGACCGAGCTGGTCATCAACGCCAACAAATACGCCTATGCGGGCGGCTCCGGGCCGATCACGATCGAACTCGAACAGCACCGCAACCGCTTTCGGCTGGTGGTGTCCGATCGCGGCGCGGGCAAAACGGGCACGGGAGCCGGGTTCGGCTCGCGGATGCTATCGTCGATGGTCAAGCGGCTGGCCGGGACGATCGAGGAGACCGACAACGATCCCGGCCTGCGGGTTACCGTGACGGCACCGATCGCCGACGAATGACGCCGCCTACGATCGCCTGCGACCGGGCCGGTGCGGCATCGAACGGGATCGGTTCGCGACCGCCGGATAGCGTGCGGCAACCGCGTCGGTGTAGCCGAGATTGAAGACGGTCGCGCTCTTCGCCGGACGCTGAGTGCGCGTGTAGAGCGTGCCGAACAGCCGGTCCCAGACGAAGCTGGTGATCCCGAAATTGCCGTCCTCGTCATGGAAATGATGTTCCATGTGACGCCGCTTCATCGTCGCGAGCCAGCGGTTGCGCGGCTTCCACCCGAGATGCTGGACGCAGTGCGCGAACTCGTAGAACGCGGTGTAGAGCAGTCCGGTCGCGAACCCGATCAGCGCGCCGCCCGTCCCGCCGATCAGCCAGCCCGGCAAGGCCGCGACCAGCGGCAATGTCGGCAGCGTGGTGTGGAGCGCGCCGAACAGGATCTCGAGCCGGTCAGGGTCCATGTGATGATCATAGTGGATGCGTTTCCAGATACCCGCCAGCGCGGGAACCTTGAACATCCAGCGGCTGTGCAGCACCCAGCGGTGAAGCACGTACCAGACCAGCGGATAGGCGACCGCGACCAGCAAGACGATCGCCAATGTCGGCACGAGCGGCGCCGGCCACCGCGCGAACGCGGCGATGCTCGCTCCCGCCAGCACCAGATAGACGATGACCGCGTAGTGCGTGAAATACGCGAGGAACAGATCGCGCAGGCCCATGCGGCCTAGCTGGTGCGTGCGATCCCAGAACCGCAGCGTCGTGGAGAGCGTCTTCATGCCTCAGCGTCTAGCGAGCACGTCGGCGCACGGGTTTGACGGCGGTCAATCGAGGACTGCCGGATGCGACGCTCAGTGCCGCATCAGCATCCGCGAAACGCCCGCGCGTATCGGCGACAGGCGGGCGGCGGCGCGCAGGATCGCGGGGCGCGCCACGCGCGCGGGCATCCGGTCGTCGGTGTACAGACCGACGATGAGGCCGGTCGCGGCAAACGCCGGTGCCGCGGCGATCCGGTGCGCGACTTCGTACCGGCGCAGGAGCGACGAGGCCCCGATATCGCGTCCGCTCCCGGCCGCGTGCGATACGAGGCTGGCGAGCGACGCCGCGCTGCGCAATCCCAGGTTGAAGCCATGTGCGGTCACCGGGTGCATCCCGACCGCCGCATCGCCGATCAGCGCAGCGCGGGTCGCGGCGAAATGATGGCTCCACACCGTCGCGAGCGGATAGACGTGCGCGCGCCCGGCGACGTGCATCGTGCCGAGCTTGCCGGCGGATCGTCGCGTCAGTTCGGCCGCCAGCGCCGCCGGCTCCAGCCCCGCAAGTCGTGCGATCGCGTCCTCCGGCAACGTCAGCACCACCGACGATCGGCGCCCGACCAGCGGCAGCAGCGCGATCGTCTGGTCGTATCCGAACCATTCGGTCGCGATCCCGCGATGATCGCATTCATGCGTCACGTCCACGACCAGCATCGACCGCCCGAGACGGTTCACCGTTGCGCCGATTCCGAGACGGTCGCGAACGCCTGAAAAGCGCGAATCCGCCGCAACCAGCAACCGTCCCCGCAGCACGCGCCCGTCGCTCAGCGTGACCGCCGTTCCCGCTCGATCCGCCACGACGTCGCAAACCGCACTTTCCGCGAGGATCGTCAGCTTCGACGTGACCGCCGCCGTCTCTCCGGATGTCGCCGCCGCGAACAAGGCCCGGCGGATATGATGATTGGCGACGAGCTGGCCGAGCCGGTCCTCGCTCAACCGGTCGTTCGGGGGATCGAATGCGAGCGTGAAATCGGACCGGCCGTCGAGCACGCACGCGCGCCGCAACGGCGACACCACCGCCGGATCGATCAAAGCCCATGCCCCGAGCGCGCGCAGGATATCCACCGACCGGTGCGTCAGCGCGATCGCCCGTCCGTCGACCGCCGGATCGGCCAGCGCCGCGATCGGCTGTCGCTCCACCACGATCACCGCGAGCCCGCTGTCCGCGAGCCCTAGCGCACAGGCCAGCCCCGCGGGCCCGCCGCCCACCACGATCACTTCGCATTCCATGTCGCACCGCATAGCCGTGACGAAGACAGGGGCTTTGACGCCGGTCAATGCCGATACCGCCCGGCCCGCGCATCCCGCATGACAAGGAGAAGGCGGTGATGGACCATGAGCGGCTTGCCGGAAACGTCGTGCCGTTCGCGCGGCGCTGGCAGGTGATCCACGAGATCGACCTGGTCCGCCTGATCGGTGCGCAGCGCAGGCGCGCCGAACTGTGCGACCGGCTCGAGGCGGTGGGCGATGGCCTGCCCGCGCTGCCCCCGCGTTACGAGCTTGCGGCGCTTTGCGGCGCACTGGCGGAGATCGCGGCACGCGGCGAGCCCTCTCTCGAGGCGATGCTGCTCAAGGATGCCGACGATGCGCTGGGCGCCGCGCTGCTCGATCATATCCGCATCCGGTGCATGAACGACGCCACCGCGGCGCAGGAACTGATCGACATGCTCGGTCCTGCCGTCGCCTCCGACCGGCGGCCGACGGCGGATGCGCTCGGTTACATGTTGCGCGGTTTCTTCACCGGCTGTCGTCACGCGATCGATTTCGAGCAGCTCGCGATCCTCGCCTCGGCGGGCCACCGACTGACCCGAAACGCCCGGACGATGCTGATCGACAGCCTGTCGGTCCGCCGCGAGGGCTGACGGCTCAGGCGGCTTCGGCACGGGCGGCGAGCGCGGCACGGTCGCTGATCGTCACCGCGCGCGTTCCCGGCAAGGCAATGATGCCCGCCGTCTTCATCTTGGTGAGTTGCCGGCTGACCGTCTCGATCGTCATGCCGAGCACGTCGGCGATCTGGCCGCGCGTCATCGGCAGGTCGAACGTCACCGGGCCGCCGGGCGTGGCGCGACACCCCGCCTCCCCCGCCCGCGTCGCCATGTCGAGCAGGAAGCCCGCGACCTTCTCGCCTGCGGACTTGCGCGCCAATGCCAGCATCCGCCCGCGCGCATCGCTGAGCGACTCCATCGTGCGCTGGAGCAGCAACCGCTCCATCCGCTGATGGTCCTCCAGCACGCGCTCGAACCCGGCGCGTGGGAACACGCAGAGCTCGGCATCGGTCAGCGCGACGAGCGTGAAGTCGGTCGGCCCCGCATAGGGCTGGCCAAAGAATTCGGCGGGATACAGCAGCCCGACGATCTGTTCGCGCCCGTCCGACGTCGCGGCGACCAGCTTGAGCACGCCCGACAGCACGTTGCCGCAGATCACACCGTCCTCGCCCGCCCAGGCGACCGTCTGGCCCGACACGATCCGCCGACGCCGGCCCAGCGTGTTGAGCGTCAGCAGTTCGCGATCGTCGAGGCTGCCGCACAACGCACTGTCGCGCACCGCACACTCGGTACAGATGTCGGTTGGACCCATCCACTTGATGTAGAGCAGGCGGGAAGATCTGTCGCCCTTTCCCGCCCTATTACCGGTCATTGCACGCCGTTTTCAGCTATCATCTTCTACGGGCAAGTGAAATTCATGCCAGATACCGTTGAGAATGCCGAAACCGACCGCGAGACCGAGGCCCAATACCCAGGAAAAATACCACATCGTCGTGTCCTATCTAGTAGAAGTCGGGATTGGTGCGGACGTCTTCGGCGGTGACCCGGCCGAACATCACCTTGTAGGCCCAGGCGGTGTAGGCGAGCACGATGGGCAGCAGCACCGCGGTCACGAACAGCATCAGGCCGAGCGTCTTGTGTGTCGACGATGCGTTCCACACCAGCAGGCTGGAATGCGCATCGATGCTCGACGGCAGGATGAACGGGAACATCGAACAGCCCACCGTCGCGACGATCCCGACCGTCGACACCGACGAGCCCGAGAAAGCGAGCGCCTCGCGCCCCGAACGGATGCCGAGCAACGCCAGCCCTGCGCCGACGAACCCGAGCACCGGCAACACCATCATCCACGGATGCGCGGCGAAATTGTCGAGCCACGCGCCGCCGACCTGCTCAACAGTGGTCCGCAGCGGGTTGGACGGTCCGGCCGGGTCGACCGTGCCGACGATCCGGTAGCCGATCCCGCCCCAGCGGACGAACACGAAACCGATTGCGAACAGCACGATCGAGGCGATCGCCGCGACCGTGCCGAACGTGCGCGCGCGATCGTGGACCGGTCCGTGCTCGACCTTGATCGTCAGCCACGCCGCGCCGTGCAGCACCAGCATCGTCACCGACAACAGCCCGCAGAGCAACGCGAACGGCGTGAACAGCCCGAGCAACGATCCCTCGTAGAACGAGCGCAGATCGCCATCGAGGCGGAAAGGCGCACCGAGCAAGACGTTGCCGACCGCGACGCCGAACACCAGCGCCGGTACGAAGCCGCCGACGAACAACGCCCAGTCCCAGCGCGCGCGCCATGCCGGATCGGGCCGCTTCGAGCGGTATTTGAACCCGACCGGCCGCAGGATCAGTGCCGCCAGCACGAGGAACATCGCGAGGTAAAAGCCCGAGAAGCTGACCGCATAGACGAACGGCCATGCCGCGAAGATCGCGCCGCCGCCGAGGATGAACCAGACCTGGTTGCCCTCCCAGGTCGGGCCGATCGCGTTGATCACCATCCGGCGCTCGGGGTCGTTTCGCGCGACGAACGGCAGCAGCGCCGCGACCCCCAGGTCGAACCCGTCGGTCAGCGCGAAGCCGATCAGCAGCACGCCCAGCAGCGCCCACCAGATCAGCCGCAATATCTCGTAATCGAACATGATATGTCCTTCCTGATCAGGCGGGTGTGGGAATGACGCCGGGGGGGCGAGTGGCGGCGACCGTCGTCTCCGTCGGCTGGTCGTCAGGCTGCTCCGGCCCATGCCGGATCGCGGCGAGGATCAGCCGCACCTCGATCACCGCCAGCACTCCGTAGATCAGCGTGAACCCCGTGATCGTCGTCCACAAAGCGGCGCGCGACAGCGAACTGGTCGCCAGGAACGTCGGCAGCACGCCTTCGATCGCCCAGGGCTGGCGCCCCAGTTCCGCGACCACCCAGCCAAGCTCGATCGCCACCCACGGCAACGGCAGCGCCGCGACCGCCAGCATCAGGAACCGCCGCGAGGTCGTATGCTTGCGCAACGTGCACAGGACGAACGCGGTCGCGAACAGCGCGATCATCGCGAAACCGATGAACGCCATGATCCGGAAGCTCCAGAACAACAGCCCGACATCGGGCACCGTATCCCACGCCGCCGCCTCGATCTGCTGCGGCGTCGCGGCGCGCGGGTCGGCGATGTGCCGCTTGAGCAGCAGCGCATAGCCGAGATCGCTGCGATGCGCCTCGAACCGCGCCCGCTGGGCGATGTCGGTCGGCGCGACCTTCAGATGCTGAACCGCATCATAGGCGATGACGCCAGATTCGATCCGTTCCTGCGCCTTCAGCACCAGTTCGGACATGCCGGTGACGGTACCGTCCAGGCTGCGCGTCGCGATCAGCCCGAGCACCCACGGGATCTCGACCTTGTAGCGCGTGCTGTGCGTCAGCGTGTCGGGCAGGCCGAACAGCGTCAGCCCCGACTGCCCCGGCTCGGTGTGCCAGACTGCCTCGATCGCGGCGAGCTTCATCTTCTGGTTGTCGGTCAGCGCATAGCCGCTCTCGTCGCCCAGCACGACCACCGACAGCGATGCGGCAAGACCGAACGCCGCCGCCACCGTCATCGATCGCCGCGCGACCGGCACGAACCGCCCCTTGAGCAGCCAGAACGCCGACACGCCCAGCACCACCACCGATGCGCAGACATAGCCGGCGCTGACGGTGTGGACGAACTTGGCCTGCGCGACCGGATTGAACAGCACCGCGCCGAAATCGGTCACCTCCATCCGCATCGTCTCGGGATTGAAGGCGGCACCCACCGGGTTCTGCATCCAGCCGTTGGCGACCAGGATCCACAGAGCGGACAGATTGGTGCCCAGCGCGACCATGCAGGTGACGAGCAGATGCCCCAGCTTCGACAGCCGGTCCCAGCCGAAGAACATCAGCCCGACCATCGTCGCTTCGAGGAAGAACGCCATCAGCCCCTCGATCGCGAGCGGCGCGCCGAAGATGTCGCCGACATAATGCGAGAAATACGACCAGTTGGTGCCGAACTGGAACTCCATGGTCAGCCCGGTGGCGACGCCCAGCACGAAGTTGATCCCGAAGATCTTGCCCCAGAACCGCGTCGTGGTCCGCCAGATCCGGCGGTTGGTCATCACATAGACCGCTTCCATGATGACCAGCATCGTCGACAGTCCGAGCGTCAGCGGCACGAACAGGAAATGATACAAAGCGGTCAACGCGAATTGCAGCCGCGACAGGTCGACGACCCCCGGATCCATGGCGATTCTCCTTGGGACAGTGCCACCCCGGGCCCCGTCATCCCCCGTCGCTAGGGGCGTGCGGCGCGACCGACATTGACCGCGGTCAAAGACGCTCCGGGCATGCCGTCCGACGGACGCGGTCATGACGACGATGGTACAGGACAAGATCCACGCGCGCGCACGCACCCGCTGGCTGCGTACGGCAGCGGGTCGCGAGCACGGCGGGGCGGGTCGCGAGCGCGGCGCGGCGGGATTGCTGCTGCTCGATACGGCGGCGGCGATCGGCTTTGCGGGTGCGCTGGCCGGCGGCGTGGTGGCGGTGCCGCACGGCGTCGCGGCGGTCGTGCCCTGGGCGCTGCTCGCCATCGCGGCGGGTGCGGCACGCGGGTGCCTGGCGATGGCGGCGATCCAGGTCGGCGCACGCGGTGCAGCTGCGGCGAAGCACCGCCAGCGCGGTCTCGTCGTCGCCGCGGCGCTTCACCGTGCGCCCGACAGGCCGATCGGCGACGGCGGCTTCGCGCATCTCGCGGTCGATGCGGTGGAGGCGCTCGAAGGCCATGTCGCGCGCTTCCTCCCCGCGCGTCGGGCGAGTTCGATCGCGCCCTTTATCGTGCTTCTCGCCACCGCCTGCGCAAGCTGGGTCGCGACCGCGATCCTGGCGCTGACGTTGATTCCCTTCATCGCCGCGATGGCGCTTGCGGGCGGTGCCGCGGCGGAGGAATCACGCCGCCAGTTCGCCGCGCTCGCACGCCTTTCGGGACGGTTCGCCGACCGGATCCGCGCGCTGCCCGTGGTGCTCGCCTTCCGCGCCGAGGACCGCGAGGCGGTCGCGATCGGCACCGCCGCGGACGATCTCGCACGGCGGACGATCCGCGTGCTGCGCGTCGCGTTCCTGTCGTCGGCTTCGCTGGAGTTCTTCGCCGCGCTGTCGGTCGCGCTGGTCGCGGTCTATTGCGGGTTCGCGCTGCTCGGGCTGTTGCCGTTCACCGCACCCGAGACGCTGACGCTCGGCCAGGCGTTCTTCGTGCTGGCGCTGGCCCCCGAATTCTACGCGCCGATGCGCCGCCTCGCCGCCGCCTATCACGACAAGCAGGCCGCCGAGACCGCCGCGGATGCGCTGATGGCGATGCCGGAACCGGTTTCTCGCGCGCCGATCGGATCGACCAGCGGCACGCTGACGCTGCGCGACGTATCGATCCGCTATCCAGGGTCCGATCACCCGGCGGTATCCGGCCTGTCGTTGACGATCGTACCGGGCGAGACGGTCGCGCTGCTCGGCCCGTCGGGCAGCGGCAAGACCAGCGTGCTGCACCTCCTGCTGGGGCTGGCGCCGCTCACCGCGGGCAGCATCACGCTCGACGGCGAACCGCTCGACACGCTGGCGGGCCGCGCGAGCTGGGCGGGCCAGCATCCCCTGCTGATCCCCGGCACGATCCGCGAGAACCTGCTGCTCGCACATCCGACCGCGACCGAGGCAGCGCTGCACGCAGCGGTCGAGGCAGCGGGGCTCGGCCCGATGCTCGCGCACCGTGCGCGCGGGCTCGATGCGGGGCTCGATGCGGGGCTCGACACACCGCTCGACGCGCGAGGCGGCGGACTGTCGGGCGGCGAGCGACGGCGGCTGTCGCTCGCCCGTGCTCTGCTGAAGCCTGCGCCGTTCCTGCTGCTCGACGAGCCGACCGCGCATCTCGATGCCGATGCCGAAGCCGCGCTGATCGCCACCATCGCGCGTGCGATGACGGGCCGGACGACGTTGATCGCCACGCACAGCGCCGCGCTCGCCGCGATCGCAACGCGCACGGTGCATCTGGGAGACGCCGCATGACGCTGTCAGATCTCCTCGCTCGCGAACGCCGTGCCGAACGCCGCCGGCTGCGTCAGGCCGCGACCTGCGCCGCGCTGGTCGCCGCCGCGTCGATCCTGCTGCTCGGCCTGTCGGGCTGGTTCATCACCGCCGCGGCGATCGCGGGCGCGGGCGGCATCGCGGTGGCGCAGGCGTTCAATTTCATGCTGCCGTCGGCGGGCATCCGGTTGCTCGCGATCGTCCGGACCGGCGCACGCTACGGCGAGCGACTGGCGGGGCATGCCGCCGCGTTCGGTGCGCTCGCCCGCCTGCGCCCCGCGTTGTTCCGCGCGATCGCCGCAGCCCCGCCCGACCGCGCGCTGGCACTCGGTCGCGGCGAGGCGACCGCGCGACTGATCGGCGACGTCGACGCGATCGAGCTGCGCTTCGTCCGCCTGTCCGGACCATGGGGCGTCGGTGCGGCGATCGTGTCGGGTACCGCGCTGATCCTGCTCGCCGGCTGGGCGGCGGCACTCGCGACGCTCACCTGCCTCGGCGGTGCGCTGTCGCTCGGGCTCCTGCTCGCGCACCGGCTCGAGGCGCAGGGCCGCCGCGTCCAGCGCGCGACCGGCCTGCTGCGCGAGGAGGTGGCGATGCTGGCCGAGGCCGCGGCCGAACTCCGCTGCTACGGGCTGGAGGATCGGGCGGCGGCCCGGATCGACGCTGCGGGCGACATCCTCGCCGCGGCGCACATCGCGCAAGCCGGCGTGGCGGTTCGGATCGAGCTGCTCCACGCGGCGACGATCGGCCTGGCCTCCGCGCTTGCGTTGACGCTGGCGACCGCCACTGGTGCCGGCGCGCCGATCGCCGCGCTCGCGGCGCTGGCGGCGGCGATGACGATCGACGCGGCGGCGCCGGTGCTTCGCGCACTCGCCGAACGCGGGCGATTGCGCGAGGCCGAGACCCGGCTGGAGGATATCTTCGCGGCGGCAGCGCCCCTGCCCGTCGCGCCTTTGCAAACGCCCGACCCCACACTGACGATCGATGGCGGCACCGTATCGCCCGGCGACCGGATCGCGCTGACCGGCGTATCGGGGATCGGCAAGACGACGCTGGTCGAGATGCTGCTCGGCCTGCGCCCGATCGCGCGCGGACGCGCGATGCTGGACGGCATCGACATCGCCGATCTCGCCCCCGCGACGCTGCGCGCGACGTTCGCCTGGGCACCGCAGGACGCCGCGCTGATCGCCGGCACGATCCGCGACAATCTCATGCTCGCCGATCCTGCTGCCGACGATGCGCGGCTATGGAGCGCGCTGGCCGATGCTGCGCTCGACGATGTGGTCCGCGCGTTGCCACAGGGCTTCGATACCTGGCTCGACGACGATGGCGCGCGGCTCTCGGGTGGCGAGCGGCGGCGATTGTCGCTCGCCCGCGCCTATGTCGCGCACGCGTCGTGGCTGCTGCTCGACGAGCCCGGCGAAGGCCTCGATGCGGCGACGCTGGCGCGGGTGGTCGCGCGGCTCGGCGCGCGGATCGCCCGGACCGGACAGGGCCTGATCCTCGTCAGCCACCGCCCCGCGCTACTCGCGCTCTGCACCCGGCGATTGGCGATCCGCCAGGCCGGCGCACGCTAGCCGACCAGTCGCTCCAGCGCCGCGCGATCGAGCAGCGTCACGCCGCGTAGGCCCGACAGCGCGATCAGCCCCTCGTCGCGGAAAGCGGTCATGTGCCGGCTCACCGTTTCGATCGCGAGCCCCAGCGCCTCGGCGATCTCGCCACGCGACAGCGGCAGCATCACCACGCCGCCATCCTGCACGCCCGCGCGCCGTGCCATGTCGAGCAGGAACGCCGCCAGCCGGGCATCGGCCCGCGCATGGGCCAGCATCGGCAGCGCGCGCCGTGCCGCCGCCAGCGTCGCCAGCGTCCGTCGCAGCAACAGCCGTTCCGTCCCCCGATACTGCGCCAGCGTCCGCTCCAGCGCCTCGCGCGGGTAGACGCACAGCTCCGCCTCGGCGAGCACCGCGATCGTGTCGGCCCCCTGCCGCACGAACAGTTCGCCGACGAAATCGCCCGGAAACAGCAGCCCGACGATCTGGGTGCGCCCGTCCGGCTCCTCGCGCACGACCTTCAGCACCCCCGACACCAGATTGGCGCATACCTCCGCGGCATCGCCCGCCCAACTCACCACCTGACCCGCCGGCAGTATCCGTCGCCGACCGATCGCGTTGAGCGCGGAGAGTTCACCGTCCGCCAGCCCTGCGCACAGCGACAGATCGCGCGCCGCGCACGCCGCACACCGCGCCGGGATCGCGGAGGCGGGCTCAGACGGCATTGCTGAACCGACCGGGATCTCCCGTGCGATACGCGTCGAGCGTCGCCGCGATCGCCCGCGCATACGGCACCGCGCCCGCCGCCAGTTCCAGCCGCGTATCCTGCCGCCGCAGCAACCCGCGCGCCGCGAATGCACCCAGCCGCGCATCGACCGCCGCCAGATCGGGCACGTCGGACAGGTTCGCGCCGCCGCTGCACAGGATCGCCTCGATCGCATCGCCGCGAACCCGGTCCTCGTCGGTCCGCCGGAGCCCCCGCGCTATCGCGAACCTCCCTTGCCCGATGGCCGCATGCCAGCGCCCGGCGTTCTTCTCGTTTTGCAGCAGCCGGTCGGGGAACTGGCTGATCGCGCTCGCGCCTAGCCCGATCAGCACATCCGCCCGATCCTCGGTGAAGCCCTGGAAATTGCGGCGCAGCGTGCCGGCCGCCGCGGCCCGTGCGAGCGCATCCCCCGGCACCGCGAAATGATCGAACCCGATCGCCCGATAGCCGGTGCCCGTCAGCCGGGCATGCGCCTGCGCCGCCTGCGCGAACCGGGTTTCCGCATCGGGCAAGGCACGCGCGTCGATCCGTCGCTGGCGCGGGATCATCTGCGGCACGTGCGCATAGCCGAACACCGCCAGCCGCTCCGGCGCCATCGCCACCGCGGTGTCGAGCGTCGCCGCCAGCGCCGCCTCGTCCTGCCCGGGCAACCCGTACATCAGGTCGAAATTGATCGAATCCACGCCCGCATGCCGCAGGAGGTCGACGGCGCGGCGGATGTCCGCGGTCGGCTGGACCCGCCCGATCCTCGCCTGCAATCCCGCGTCGAACGTCTGCACGCCCAGGCTCGCCCGAGTCACGCCCGTCGCTGCGATCGCACGCGCCCAGTCGACATCGAAGCCGCGCGGATCGAGTTCGACCGACCATGTCGCGTCGTCGCAGGCAAAGGCGTCGCGGAGACGATGCGCGAGCGCCACGAACGCGTCCGGCGAGACCGCGTTGGGGCTGCCTCCGCCGAACGCGATCCGTCCGATCCTGCCGCGTCCGCCGAGCCGCGCGGCGAGCAGGTCGATCTCCTCGTGCAACCGCGCCAGATACGCGTCGAGCCGCGCGCCGCGGTTGGCCGCCCCGGTGTTGCACCCGCAATACCAGCAGATCGCGTGGCAATACGGGATGTGCAGGTACAACGACACGCGTGCGTCCGCCGCAACCCCGTCCACCGCCTCCGCCATGTCGGCATGGCCGACGTCGTCGCCGAACTCGGCCGCGGTCGGATAGCTCGTATAGCGCGGTACGGCGCGCGCGAGCAGCTCTGGGTGATAGCGCCACATGCCGACGGCGATGCGCGCGCGCGATCACGCTGCCTTTGACCGCGATCAATCCGCGCCTTGTTCGCCGTCAAGGGCGCGGTCGTCGTGCGCGCCTATTCGGTGTCCCACCACGACGAGGACGATTGATATGACGAGCATCACGCAGCGTGCAGCCACAGTGCTGGCCATGGCGGCAGGCACATTCGCGCTCCCCGCGATGGCGCAGGCGCAGGCCGCGCCCGTTGAAGCGGCGCCGCGCGTCGGCATCCGTGCCGGCGACGTGCTGTTGCGCGTCCGTGCGATCGTCGTGGCACCCAACGAGAAATCCGGCAGCATCCTTCCCGCCTTCCCCGGCGAGAAGGTCAAGGTGAACGACAGCGGCATGCCCGAGATCGACGCGACCTACATGGCGACCGATCACATCGGCTTCGAACTGATCGCCTCGACCACCAAGCACAAGGCGAGCGGGACGAGCGGCACGACCGGCAGCATCGGCAAGCTCGCCAGCACCTGGGTATTGCCGCCGACGCTGACCGCGCAATATCACTTCGCGCCGACCGGCCACATCCGGCCCTATGTCGGCGCGGGGCTCAACTACACGGTCTTCTGGAACGAGAAGGCGTCGCACGGCCTTCAGGCCGCAGTCGGTTCCACGCGGGTCCGCATGAAGGACAGCTTCGGCTGGGCTGCGCAGGCCGGCGTCGATATCGATATCACGCCGAAGGTCTTCCTCAACCTCGACGTCAAATACATCGATATCGACACGACCGTTCGCCTCGACACCGCTGCTGCGGGCACGCAGTGCGTGAAGCTCGGCGTCGATCCGCTGGTCTTCGGGGTCGGCCTGGGCATCCGACTATAGCCCGTAGTCGCGACGGTATCCTGCGTTACTTTACCGGCAGATACCCATATCGGGAGGACATTTCCACCAATCCGCGGCGTTGGTCGGGTGCCAGAAGGCGTCATGGAGAGGATGGAAATGGCCGTTAAATTTGCAGGAACGATGAACGCGATCAATCGCGGGCTCGACGCGACCAAGCCGGACAAGGGTGCCGACATGATCGAGGATTGGGAGGCCGCGCTCGCCGATCTCGACACGCCGGGCGCAAAGGGTATCCTTCGCGATCTCGGATCGTTGCGCAAGCAGCTCGAGAAGGGCGAACCCGACGCCGACCGCGTTCACGCGCTGCTCCACCGCCTCGGCACCGCGACCACCAAGATCGCCGACAAGGCCGACAAGTCGCAGGACAAGCTGAAGGCGCTCGGCGAGGCGCTGACCGAAGCCGGTGAGGATGCGCCGGACGAGGAAGAGGACGTCGCCGCCGCCGCCGCGCCCAAGCGCGCGCGCAAGAAGGCCTGAACGAAAAACGGGCCGGCGATCGCATGATCGCCGGCCCTTTTTTTTGGTTACGTCGCGAAAGGCTCAGGCGGTAACCGCCTCGGCCTTCGGATTGACCTTCGACGTCGCCATCGCGGTCAGCTTGTCGTCGGTCGCATATTCCTCGTCGAGCGTTTCCTTGAGGATCGCCGCGATCTCGCTGCGACCAAGCTGGTTCGCCCACGCGATCAGCGTGCCATAGCGCGTGATCTCGTAATGCTCGACCGCCTGCGCCGACGCGATCAGCGCCGCATCAAGGACCGCCTTGTCGGCGATCTCGCCCGCGACTTCGTTGGCTTCCTTGATGATCCCGTCGATCGCCGGGCAGGTCACGGCCTTGGCTTTCTCGCCGAGCAGTTCGAAGATCCGCTCGAGTCGAACGATCTGGCCCTCGGTCTCGCGCAGGTGCGTCTCGAACCCGGCCTTCAGACCCGGCGCGGTCGCCTTGTCGGTCATCTTCGGCAGTGTTTTGGTGATCTGGTGCTCGGCATAATACACGTCCTGCAACTGGTGCAGGAACAGGTCTTCGAACGTCGCGATGTCCTTGGAAAACAGGCCCATGATCATATCCTCGCATAGCTGATGCACGCGAAGCGAACTGCTCCGGTGGTGGCGCAACGTCCTACCCTGGGGTAAGTTTCGTCGGGCCGGCCACCACCGGAGCGAAGCCGGTTATGCGCTCAGCTTGGCCGCGGTCTCGGCGATCCGCTTGCCCTGGTAGCGCGCACCGTCGAGCTCGTCCTTGCTCGGCTGGCGGCTGCCGTCGCCGTCCGAGATCGTCGTGGCGCCGTAGGGCGAGCCGCCCTTGACCGTGTCGACGCCCATCTGCGCCTGAAAGCCATAGTCGAGCCCGACGATCGTCATGCCGTGGTGCAGCAGGTTGGTGATGATCGAGAACAACGTCGTTTCCTGGCCGCCATGCTGGCTCGCGGTCGAGGTGAACGCACCGCCGACCTTGCCGATCAGCGCGCCGGAGAACCACTGGCCACCGGTCGTGTCCCAGAACTGCGCCATCTGCGCGGGCATCCGGCCGAAGCGGGTCGGCGCACCGACGATGATCGCGTCATACTGCTCGAGCGCGGCGGGGCCCTCGATCTCGGCATGCGCAGTGTCGGTCTTGAAGTGCGCCGCCTCGATCACCGCCTGCGGTGCGGTTTCTGCGACGCGACGGATGTCCACCTCGGCCCCACCGGCACGCGCGCCCTCGGCGACGGCATCCGCCATCTGCTCGATATGGCCGTAGGACGAGTAATAGAGCACGAGAACCTTGGTCATATGTGTTTCCTTCGAGTTCCCCTCCCGCTTGCGGGAGGGGTTAGGGGAGGGCAGTTCCGGGCGGGATCGCGGGAGGAAGCCCCTCCCCCGACCCCTCCCGCAAGCGGGAGGGGAGTTTTACTCCGAGTCTACCAGAACGATCTCGGCGTCCTCTTGAGCCGTGATCGTCACCGTCTGGCCGCCCGTCAGCGCCGCTCCGTCGCGTGCGGCAAAGGCGTCGTCGCCGATCGTGATCGCACCGGTCGCCGGCACGAGGTACACGTGGCGTCCCTCGCCGACCGCATAGTCGACGCTGTCGCCAGCCTTTAGCGTCGCCGCCAGCACCCGCGCATTCGCCCGGATCGGCAACGCATCGCCATCACCCTCGAACCCGCTGGCCAGCGTCACGAACTGCCCCGAGCGCTCGCCCTTCGGAAACGGCTTGGCACCCCAGCTCGGCGAACCACCCTTACGCGAAGGCTCGATCCAGATCTGGAAGATCGTCGTCGTCTCGGGCTCCAGATTATACTCGGCATGCCGCACGCCGGTGCCCGCGCTCATCACCTGCACGTCGCCAGCCTCGGTACGGCCCTTGTTGCCGAGCGAATCCTGATGCGTGATCGCGCCAGACCGGACATAGGTAATGATCTCCATGTCCTGATGCGGATGCGGCGGGAAGCCTGAGTTCGCGGCGATCTGGTCGTCGTTCCACACGCGGATCGCGCCCCAGCCCATTCGGGCGGGATCGTAATAGTTCGCGAACGAGAAATGATGCCGCGCATTCAGCCAGCCATGATCGGCATAGCCGAGGCTCTCGAAGGGGCGGCGTTCGACTTTGGAAAGGGTCGTGGTCGTCATGATATGTCTCCACTGGTTGAACCCAAGATAAGTGCTGCGATCATGACGTAAATAGAAACGCTGGAAACCGATCGTTTCGGTGGCTAACGTGAGCTCTAGATAAAGAACCCATAGAGTGCACCTCCCCGGCGAAGGCCGGGGCCCAGTTGCGGAACGTCGATAACGAAGCGCAGTCCTTCGTTACGACCACCTTTCCAACTGGGCCCCGGCCTCCGCCGGGGAGGTAAATCCAGTACGGCTCTAGTATCGGAGACCCTCACATGCGCCTGCCCGATCTCGAAGCCTGGGCGATCTTCGCCAGCGTCGTCGAGCACCGCTCGTTCAGCGCCGCCGCCGATGCGGTCGGGCTCAGCAAGGCGACCGTGTCGAAGGCGATCACCCGCCTCGAAGCGCATCTCGGCCAGTCGCTCTTCCACCGCACCTCGCGCCGCCTCGCGCTCACCGAAGCCGGCAAGCCGCTCGCCGAGCACGCCGCGCGCATCCTCGCCGAAGCCCGCGCCGCCGAGGAGTCCGCACACGACGCCGCCAGCGCGCATACCGGCCGCGTCCGCCTCGCCGCACCGATGAGCTTCGGCGTCACCAACGTCGCCCCCATCCTCGCCGAGTTCCTCGTCGCGCATCCCGGCATCGAGGTCGATTTCCACCTGTCCGACGCGCGCGTCGACATCGTCGCGGAAGGGTTCGACGTCGCGCTGCGGATCGCCGAGCTTCCCGACAGCTCGCTCCGCGCCCGCCGCCTGTGCAGCATCCAGGCGCACACCGTCGCCGCACCGAGTTACCTCGCCAAGCACGGCACCCCGACGCACCCGGCACAGCTCGGCGAGCATCAATTGATCGGCTATTCGAACGTCGTCGGCCCGTGGCGCTTCCACGGCCCCGGCGGCGCCGACGTCTCGGTGCGGCTACAGGGCCAGCTCACCGCCAACAGCGGCGAGGCGATCGTCCCCGCGCTGATCGCCGGCCTCGGCATCGCGCGCCTGCCCGACTTCATCGTCGACCGGCATATCGCGTCCGGCGAGCTCGTCATCATCCTGGAGGACTGGGCACCCGCGAAGATCGGACTCCACCTCCTCACCCCGCCAAGCCCCCTCCGCCCGGCGCGCGTCGAGGCCCTGATAGACTTCCTCGCCGCACGCCTCCGCGATCCGAACGCAGGGCAAGCCTGACGCGACGACCTTGCGCAAAACCGGGACGGATGCCATGTAAGAGGCTGGATAGACGCTCGAGTTTGCAACCCAGCGCGATCCCAACGACACCCGATACCGGGATGAGGACTTTGAGCAGCGGCCGCGCTCAGTCGGTAGTTCGTGTATCGATTCCGTGTTTTCCGCGTGGCTGACCCGATAATCCGGTTATGGATTCTCGTCGTCTTCGGCCTGTGTCGGGACAGCGGACCATGCCGAAACGAATAGGCATGACCATGCGGTTTGACGCTAACGACACGATCTCCCCAGTATCCAAGACCGGCGTGACCCGGCGCAACCTGCTCGGCTCGGCGATCGTCGCCGGCGGTGCAGCCGCGCTGCCGATAGCGCACGCCGACGCCGCGACCACCGAGCGGACGGTCGACGTCCTGCTGATCGGCGGCGGCATCATGAGCGCGACGCTCGCCGTCCTCCTGCGCGAGCTCGAGCCGACCTGGACGATCGAGATGGTCGAGCGCCTCGACAAGGTCGCCGACGAGAGCTCGAACGGCTGGAACAACGCCGGCACTGGCCACTCCGCGCTGTGCGAACTCAACTACACGCCGGTCAACAAGGCTGACGGCAAGGTCGAGATCGCCAAGGCGGTCGAGATCAACGAGCAGTTCCAGGTCACGCGTCAGTTCCTGAGCCACCAGGTCGATACCGGCATCCTCGCCAACCCGCGCTCGTTCATCAATTCGACGCCGCACATGAATCTGGTGTGGGGCGATGCCAACGTCGCCTTCCTGCAAAAGCGCCACGCCGCGCTCCAGGCGAGCCCGCTGTTCTCCGGCATGGAATTCACCACCGACCCGAAGCAGATCTCGCAGTGGGTGCCGGTGATGATGGAGGGCCGCGCGCCCGGCACCAAGCTCGCCGCGACGCGCTCGCCGCTCGGCACCGATTGCGACTGGGGCGAGGTCACGCGCCAGTACATCGGCTCGCTCGCCAAGCAGGACAATTTCACGCTGACCACGGGCCACGAGGTCCGCTCGCTCGAACGCGAGACGATCGGCGGCAAGAAGGCGCGCTGGCGCGTCACCGCGCGCGACATGAAGACCGACGAGAAGCAGGTGATCAAGGCACGCTTCGTGTTCGCAGGCGCCGGCGGCGGCGCGCTGCCGATCCTCCAGAAGTCGGGCATCCCCGAGGCCGACGATTATGCCGGCTTCCCGGTCGGCGGCTCGTTCCTGGTCGCGGACAAGCCCGAAATCACGCACCGCCATCTCGCCAAGGTCTACGGCAAGGCGGCGGTCGGCTCCCCGCCGATGTCCGTGCCGCATCTCGACACGCGGTTCCTCGACGGCAAACAGGCGCTGTTGTTCGGCCCGTTCGCGACCTTCTCGACCAAGTTCCTCAAGGAAGGCTCGTATTTCGATCTTCCGGCGTCGGTCACGCTCGACAATTTCCGGCCGATGCTGGCGGTTGGCTGGGATGATTTCGACCTCGTCGAATATCTCGCAGGCCAGCTCATCATGTCGGACAGCGACCGGATGGATGCCCTGCGCGAGTATTTCCCGGGTGCGAAGGACGCCGACTGGCGCCTGTGGCAGGCGGGCCAGCGCGTCCAGATCATCAAGCGCGATCCCGAAAAGGGCGGCGTGCTGCGGCTCGGCACCGAGATCGTCGCGTCGAAGGACGGCTCGATCGCCGCGCTGCTCGGCGCCTCGCCGGGCGCCTCGACCGCGCCGTCGATCATGCTCAACCTGTTGAAGAAGGTGTTCCCGAACCATCTGGCGACCGCCGGCTGGCAGGCGAAGATCCGCGAGATCGTGCCGACCTACGGCGTGATGCTCAACGAGACCCCCGACGTCCTCGCCGAACATTGGGCCTCGACCGCGGACACGCTGCAACTCGCGATCCCGTCGCCCACGGTCGGCGTAGCAGCCAGCCCACGCCCCGCGGCCATGCGCGTAAAGCCAGACCGCAGCCCCGACCTCGCGCTGTAAGCCAGGCCAGACGTCGCTTCACGATCCTCCCCCGCCAGGGGGAGGTGTCGCCGAAGGTGACGGAGGGGGAGGACACGGAGCCGAGGTCGTCGCCAACCTCCCCCTCCGTCTGCCAAGCGCCAGCCATCTCCCCCTGGCGGGGGAGGATCAGCGCCCGTCACTTCCGGAACATAGCTTAAGTCCTTGGAACGGCTGTCCTACGCCGTGACGATCTGCCACGGTCGACCGATGAGCGATCCGACCTTCCAAACCCTGCAACGCCAAACCGACGGCGAGATGCCCGCGTCCAGCGATCGAACGCGATGTGTACATACTCTCCCAGCGTCTACACTTTCTATACTTCACTCGGTTTTGCCTCGTACGACGCCCCTCGCGCGGCTCGTATCCACATGAACCGCCTCGCCCCCGACTCGGACGATTCGCGCTTCATTCGCCGCGTCGTACTCACGATCGTGATCGTCGCGGTCGTCGCCGCGCTCTACAAGGCGGGCGACCTGCTCATCCTCGCCTTCGGGTCGATGCTCGGCGCGATCGTCATCCACGCGATCGCCGATCTCTACCGCGACCATCTCCGTGTTCCACGCAAGCCGGCGCTAGGCCTCGGCATCGCCACCGTGCTCGGCATCATCGCGTTCCTGGTCTGGCTGTTCGGCGTGCAGTTCCGCAGCCAGGTCAACGTCCTGATCGCGCAGACGCCGGCGCTGCTCGACCAACTCGCCGCGTATCTCTCGCAAAGCGCGGTCGGCGCGAAACTCGTCGACGCCGTGCAGCAGGCCTATGCCGGGTCGAAGGTCGCGCAAGACGTCGGCGGACTCGTGACGGGCGCGGGCGAACTCGTGCTCAACTGCCTGTTGCTGCTGGTCGGCGCGCTGTTCTTCGCTGCCGATCCCAAGGTGTACGAGCGCGGCTTCCTGTTGCTGATCCCGCGCTCGAAGCGTGCCGCGGTCGAGGATGCGCTATTCGACGTCGGCTCGACGTTGCGGCTGTGGCTCGGCTCGTCGCTGATCCTGATGACGACGATGGGATTCCTGGTCGGGATCGGGTTGTGGTTGTCGGGCGTCCCCAGCGCCGCCGCGCTCGGGCTGCTCGCCGGGTTGTCCGAGTTCATTCCGTACATCGGCCCGACCGCGGCGATGATCCCCGCGCTCGGGCTCGCGGCGACGCAGGGGACCTCGTCGATCGTCGGCACGCTCGTCACCTATGCGGTCGTGCGGCTCGTCCAGACCAATTTCATCACGCCGTACGTGCAGAACCGCGTGATCTCGATCCCGCCCGCGATCACTGTGTTCGCGATCATCGGCATCGGTACGATCTTCGGACTGTTCGGCTTATTCTTCTCGGCGGCGCTGCTGGTGGTGATCTTCACTCTCGTCCGCAGCCTGTATCTGCGCGAAGTTCTTGGTGAGGATATCCCGCGAACCGTACACCGAACATTATTGGGACCCGATCTCACACCACGTCCGCCGGCGGATGATTTGTAAGAAAAACAAGCGGTCAGCAGCAATCGGGAGGCACCCGGGTACCAACCTTAGTTCGAAATTAACCTTTTGCCTTCAGATGTTGTGTGGTTAATGAATCGAAGTCGAGCGGCTGACATGGGGTGTCGGGCGGTCTCGCGATAAGGGGACGACGCATGCGGGTGCTGCTGATCGAGGACGAGCCGACCACGGCCAAGGCTATCGAGCTGATGCTGACGACCGAAGGGTTCAACGTCTACATCACCGATCTCGGGGAAGAAGGCCTCGATCTGGGCAAGCTGTATGATTACGACATCATCCTGCTCGATCTGAACCTGCCCGATATGCACGGCTACGATGTGCTCAAGCGCTTGCGGGTCGCGCGGGTGTCGACGCCGGTACTGATCCTGTCGGGCGTGAACGAGATGGACTCGAAGGTGCGGAGCTTCGGCTTCGGCGCCGACGACTACGTCACCAAGCCGTTCCACCGCGAAGAACTGGTCGCACGCATCCACGCCGTCGTCCGCCGCTCGAAGGGCCATAGCCAGTCGGTCATCCGTACCGGCAAGCTGGCGGTCAATCTCGACGCGAAGACGGTCGAAGTCGATGGCAGCCGCGTCCACCTGACCGGCAAGGAATATGCGATGCTGGAGCTGCTCTCGCTCCGCAAGGGCACGACCTTGACCAAGGAAATGTTCCTCAACCACCTTTACGGCGGGATGGACGAGCCCGAACTGAAGATCATCGACGTGTTCATCTGCAAGCTGCGCAAGAAGCTCAGCCTGGCGTGCGATGGCGAGAATTACATCGAGACGGTCTGGGGTCGAGGCTACGTCCTGCGCGAACCCGACGAGGCGCTCGAAGCCCAGGTCGCGTAACTCCCCTGTTTTTCGGGAGCGCTTGAGGCCGCGGTACCGGGGGGTGCCGCGGCCTTTCCTATTTGCGCCGCCACCGCCGGAACAGCCCACGCTTGCTGAGCGACTCGAACATTTCCTGAGGACCTTCGGGATCGAGCACCTCGTTGTCGGCCAGCCATTCCTCGACCGCGGTGAGATCGGGCACTTCGTAACAGCGCAACGTCTTCCCCTTGCCGCGCAATCGCTCGATCGTCTGGATCAGCGATCCCGTCTCCGCGACGAGATCGGTCACCACCTGCGGTTCGACGCCGAGATGCTCCGCGATCAGTCCGTCGCGGATCGTCGCGATGCCTTTCGACGTCGCCGTGTCGGTTGCACGGATCGCGAGATCGCATTCGGTATCGAGCCGCAGCGACCGGTTGTTCATGTTCGACGAACCCAGGCGGAACACGTCGTCGTCGGCGATCAGAATCTTGGCGTGGCAATAGATCGGCGCGCCGCCCGCGGTGTACGGATGATACATGCGCAGCCGCTTGTGCGTGTCGCGGCGGTGCAGCGCCTCCATCAGCCGCGCCCGCGCGGTGTCCATCGCCAGCGGCTCCAGCCACCCCTGCGCGGTCGTCGGATTGATGATGACGATTTCCGGGCCATTCGCCTCGTCGAGACGCCTCGCGACGGCTTCCGCGATCTTGCGTGACGCGAAATACTGGCTCTCGATGTACAGATATTTCTTCGCCCGCGCGATCTGACCGAGAAACAGCGCCTCGCTCTCGTACACCGGCTCCTGGTCGGACATTTCGGGTTCGCTGCGCGCGATCGCAACGTCGACATTGTGGAAGTCGACCGGCAGCCCCTCTGGCCAACTCCGCCCGCCGGGTACGCCGGGTGCCATCTTCATGCCACCAGCCAGATGCCACCGGCGGCGGAACAGTTCGCCCAGCGCGTGGGCGACAGGTCCCTCCACCGCGCTGATCGCGTCATGCCATGGCTTGTACGGCTTGCCCGAGGGCTGGACGCGATGCGGATCGCCGTCGCGGTGTTCGCGCGTGTCCCAGCGATCGCCGGTCATGTCGATCCCGCCGCAAAATGCCAGCGCATCGTCGATGATGACGATCTTCTGGTGATGCGACGCCGCAGTGGGATGGTGCCCGTCGAGCTTCGTATGGATGCGCTTGTGTCGCATCCATTTGAGCATCGTGAACAGCGTCGACCCGCGGAACAGCGACTTGATCGCACCGGTATCCCAGCGCAGCACGAAGATCTCGAGCTCGGGTTCGCGCTCGACCAGCCAGTGCATGAAGCCGCCCAGTGTCTTGGGCTCGCCCGGACGGTCCACGCCCGGCTCCAGCGAGATACGCGCGTCGAAGTCCCACCCGATCAGCAGGATGCGGCGCTTGGCGCCCAGCATCGCGACGCGTGCGGTGCGGAAATAGTCCGCGGCATCGACGATCACCGCCATCTGGTCGGCGCGTTCGATCCGCCAGCATTCCGTCCCGACCTGCATTCACGTCCCTTCGTCTGCACGTCGGCACTATGCGCGGCGGCGCAATTGGTTGCGTGGACGCCCTGTATCGCCGCCGCCCGTGCGCCTATCTAACGCTTCGATGCTTCCCCCTACCCAGCCCCCGGTGCAGCGCAAGGTGATCCATGTCGATATGGATGCCTTCTACGCGTCGGTCGAACAGCGTGACGATCCCTCGCTCAGAGGCAGGCCGGTCGCGGTCGGGGGATCGCGGGCGCGCGGCGTGGTGGCGGCGGCCAGCTATGAGGCCCGCGCGTTCGGCGTCCGCAGCGCGATGCCGTCGGTCACCGCGATCCGACGCTGCCCCGACCTGGTGTTCGTGCCCCCGCGGTTCGACGTCTACCGCGGCGTATCAGACCAGATCCGTGCGATCTTCGCGGATTACACCACGTTGATCGAACCCTTGTCGCTCGACGAGGCGTATCTCGACGTGACCGAGGACATTCGGGGCTTGGGCACCGCGGCGGCGATCGCCGAGGAGATCCGCGCCAGGATCAAGGCGGATACCGGCCTGACCGCGTCGGCGGGGGTGAGCTACAACAAGTTCATCGCCAAGCTCGCATCGGATCAGAACAAGCCCGACGGAATCTGCATCATCACGCCGAAGCGTGGCGCGGCGTTCGTGCAGTCGTTGCCGGTGAAGCGGTTCCACGGCGTCGGCCCGGTCACCGCGCAGAAGATGGAGCGGCTCGGCATCCTCACGGGAGCCGATCTGTTCGCCCAAAGCCTCACGTTTCTCCAGGCGCATTTCGGCAGCTATGCGGACTATCTGTACGGCGCGGCGCGCGGTATCGACCATCGTCCGGTGCGCGTCGATCGCGCCGCCAAGTCGGTCGGTGCCGAACGCACGTTCGAAACCAACCTCAGCGATCCCGAAGACCTGCGCGCAGCACTCGACCGGGTCGCAGACGCCGCGTGGGTCCGGATCGAACGACACGGTACGCGCGGCCGGACGATCACGCTGAAGCTGCGCCACGCCGACTTCCGCACGATCACGCGCGCGCGGTCCTCGGCGTCTGCCGTGACGGACAAGGCGGCCTTCCTTGCCGCCGGACTCGACCTACTGATGGCACAACTGCCGGTACCCGACGGGGTTCGACTGCTGGGCCTCACGCTGTCGGGAATAATGGGCGAAGACGACGAAGTGCAGCCGAGCTTGCTTTGAAGACTTTTGCGTAGGCGATCGCTTCGGAGAAGCTCCTACGATGCGGCTATCAGTGGTGGCGTATCGCCGGCATGCAGCGTGAGCAGCGCGACCGCACCCAACCCCGGCCCGTCGCTTTCAAGCCGCAGCGATCCTTTCATCGCGTTCATCGAATTCGCGCACCAGTGGAGCCCCAGCCCACCCGATTTGTGAGCGCGCGTCGAGAAGCCGCGTTGGAACAGCATCGCCGCACTTTCAGGCGAGAACCCCTCTCCGTCATCGCGAACCAGGATCGTCACGCGGCCCTCCGCGTTCGTGATCGACGTGATGATCGATCCGCTGCCTAGCCCCCGCGCGACGATCGATTCGACCGCGTTGCCGAACAGATTGCCGATGACCTGGCTCAGGATGATCCGACTTGCCAACACCATGGTCGGCCCCGCCGGAAAGCTGAACGCGATCGAGGCATCTTGCGAATAGCGGGCTATCGTCGCGTTGCGGGCGATGATGTCGGTGACGTCGCACACCTCGAGCTTGGGGCGCTCGTGCGCGGCACTCTGCTGTTGGCCGATGATTTCGAGGACGTGGGCCATCGCCTCGCGGCCGATCGTGAGTTCGCGGCGGGTTGCCTCGCGACTGGCGACCTCAGCCTCGATCGCCGCGGTCACGAACGCGGCGAGCTTTTCGCGGCGCACGGCCGGCACGTCGCCCCGTGCCAGTTCGGCGATTGCCCGGTCGAGCGTGGCACGGTCGATCGGCGACCGTTGCGCAATGCCCTGGCTCAGTATCGTGCTGATCGGGTTCAGCGCGTTGCGGACGTTGTGCATGACCGCGACCGCGCTTTCGCTGCGCCCGAGATCGAACGACTGCACCTCGATCCGTTCGCGCAGATCCTTCAACTGGCGCAGCATCGCATTGAAGCTTCGTCCGAGCGAGCCGATCTCGTCGCGCCGGCCGTCCTCTTCGAGCAGCGCGAGCGAACCAGACACGCGGACGCGCTGCATGTGTCCCTCCACCCGGTGGAGCGGCCGAAGCACCGATCGATCGATCATCCGTCGCAGCATGACGAGCATCAGAAGCAGCAGCACCGTCGAACCGGCGACCGCGAGGAGCAGCATCCGGCGCCCCAGCAGCAACACGTCGCGCGGTACGCTGAACTGCGTGCGGGCAATGGCTTGGCCGTTCGGACCCATCATCGGCACCGCGATCATCATCTTGGGCGTGCTGAGAGCGACGGCCTCGCTACCACCGTGCGTGTTCAGGTCGATCGTCGCGTCGAGCCCGAGCAGGTCCGAAATCTGTCCTGCCGTGATGACCCGTGCCATCAGTACGTAGCCACGTGCCGAGCCGGTGCCGTCCGAGCGCCGAACCTGCGCCACGCCGATCGCCGCGACGCTGCCGCCGATTTTCGCAAAGAACCGCCCAGAACTGCGCCCTCTAAGGACGCGCGCAAGATCGGTCTGGCCGATCATCGCGGTCAGCTGCTCGCGCATGCCGGTACGTTCGGCGCCGCTGGTCGGATCACGCCAGCGAGCGATGACGATACGGCCGTCAGGCGCAACATACGCCATGCCCTGAACGTCGATGCTGCGCATCGCCTCCGGTGAAAACCTCTCGCGTTCGAACCGCGTGTAAGGATGCGCCATGTAATCGTAGCTGTCGCTCCAGTCGCCATAGTCGCGCACCGCGCTTTCCAGCTCGGCGGCGTATTCGGACAGCGCAGCACGGGTGCGCTCGACATGCGCGGCGATTGCCTTGTCTTCGAGCTTCGTGAAACTGGGCGTGATGATCGTTGCCAGCAAAAGCGTGACCGCGACCGCCGCGACGAGGCCGACCACGGTCATGATCAACACGAGCTTTGCACCGAGCGACGTGCGGCTTCGCATGCGGCCGAACTGAAGACCGAGCGTCGCGGGAAGACGCCCCCTCCCGATGGTCGGCATCAGCCGAGCGCCCCGCCGCCCAGCTTGCGTGGCACCACCGCCGCATCTCCCGCGGTGTCATCCTCGCCGCCCATGAACCGCGCATTGGCCATTTCGAGCGCGATCGCAGAGGAGACGGGGCGCGAAAAATAATAGCCCTGGAGATGGCTCGCACCGGCGAGACGCAATGCCTGAACCTGTGCCTCGGTCTCGACGCCTTCCGCGATCACACCCAAGCCGAGGGCGCGGCCTAGGTGGATGATCGAATGGACGATGGCGGCGCTTTCGCGTTCGCGGCCCATGCCGTCGATGAAAGAACGGTCGATCTTCAGGCAGTCGAGCGCGAACTTGCGGATGTTGTAGAGGCTCGAATAGCCCGTCCCGAAATCGTCGAGCGCGATCCGGAAACCCATCTGGCGCAGCTTGTAGAGCGTCTCCGCCGCGCGCTCGGCATCATCGAAGATCGCCGTCTCGGTGATCTCGATCTGCAACCGTGCAGGCGCGATTCCGGCGCGCTGGACGCACTTCATGATGTGCCCGACGAAATTGTGGCGACGAAACTGGCGGGGCGAGAAATTGACCGAGACATACTGGCCTGGCCATTGCTTCAGCACCTCCAGCGCCTGACCGAGTACCCAATCGCCGAGTTCGTGGATGAGGTTCGATTCCTCCGCGATCGGAATGAAGGTCGCCGGGCTCATCTGCCCGTATTCGGGCGTATTCCAGCGGACCAGCGCCTCGAACCCGACCACCTCGACCACGTCGCGCGAGACGATCGGCTGATAGACCAGGCTCAACTCCCCCTTGGCGATCGCCTGGCTCAGCCCCCCTTCGACACGACGACGGAAGCGGATCCCCTCGTCCATGCTTTCGTCGAACAACCGGACGATCCCGCGGCCACCGCGCTTTGCGTCGTTGAGCGCGAGATCGGAGCGACGCATGACGTCGACCGGATCGCGGCCCTGCCCACCTTCGCTGACGACGAGCCCCGCAGACGCGCCGCCCTGGACCGAATTGCCGAACACCTGGAGACTGACCGAGCACGCCGCGACGACCCGTTCGCACGCCATCACTGCGTCCGCCTCGCCCGTCGTTTCGAACAGGATGCCGAATTCGTCGCCGCCGAGCCGGGCGACGAGCGCCTGTTCGGGCGACGACCGGCCAAGGATGCCGCAGACCTCGCGGATGAGCGCGTCGCCCGCGAGATGCCCGAGCGTGTCGTTGACCAGCTTGAAGCGATCGAGATCCACCATCACCGTCGCGAACAGCCCCTTGGTCCGGGTCCGCTCGGCCAGCGCGCGCAGGAAGGCGAGCCGATTGGGCGCATCGGTCAGCGAGTCGTGAGTCGCGATGTGGATCGCGCGACTCTCGTTCGCGGCAAGTTCGGCGCCCTGTTCCTGCAGCTGGACCACCTGCGACGCGAGCGTTTCGCGCGCGGATTTCAGTTCGCGATCGACTTCCCAGCGTTTCGCGAGCGCGGTCGCGGTCTGCGTGATCTCGGCGACCTCGAACGGCTTGGCGATGTAGAAGATCTTGTCCGCAGGGCCTGCGACCTTGCTGATCTCTACCGGCGAGAAGTCGGAATAGCCGGTGACGATGACGAGGTTGATCTCGGGATCGAGCGCGCGAAGGCGCTGGGCGGTCTCGCGACCGTCGATGCCGGGCGGCATGCGGATGTCGATGAACGCGACCGCGAACGGGTCGCCATCCGCATGCGCCCGGTCGACCGCATCGACCGCATCGAGCCCCTGCCAGCAGTGCGTCAGCGCGAAATCAGGCAGCCCCTCCCCGACAGGCGTATTCTCACCGAACAGTTCCGCCGCCATCGCACCCAGCGCCTCGTCGCTGTCCGACCGCTGCCCGGCGAAGCTGCGCCGGTAGCTGTCGTGCATCGCCGGCTCGTCGTCCACGATGAGAATACGCATCCAAAAACCGCTCCTTGTGGGCACTGCATCCACGGTTCGCGGTGACGCCCTGTGCTGCTCGCTATTGCAGCAAGGGCTAGTGGGTTACGGTTAAGACGCTGTAAACGACGTTTCGAGTTGATGGCCAAGTGCCTGAGCACCCAGCACGATTGCGCCGAGCGGGCCGGCATTGTTGCCAAGCGCGGGCGGCACGATGAACGTGTCGGTCAGCGCTACCTCGGGCAGCGTGATATAGCCGCCGAGGCTGCGCGTCATCGCCGCCCGCACCCGCGGGAACAGATGCGACGCGCCCATCACGCCGCCGCCCATGACGATCCGACGGGGTATCCCGGTCAGCACCAACGTATGACAGAGCTGGCCGAGCGCGTCGGCGACACCGTCCCAGACGGGATGGTCCGCCGGTGCTTGGTCGGCGGGGAAGCCGATCCGCGCGGCGATCGCCGGGCCAGCGACCAGCCCTTCGATGCAGGCGCCGTGGAACGGGCAATTCCCGATCCAGTCATCGCCGTGGAACCGCGCGGGGCGGATATGGCCGAGTTCGGAATGCGTCAGCCCGTCGACCGGACGGTTGCCCGCGATCATGCCGGCACCGACACCGGTGCCGACGGTGACATAGGCGATATCGGGCAGGCCCTTTGCAGCGCCCCAGAACGCCTCGGCCAGCGCGGCCCCGACGACATCGCTGTGGAAGCCGGTGGGTACGCCGTAGCGCCGCTGCAGGCGGCCGGCGATGTCGGTTCCTGCCCAGCCGGGCTTCGGCGTCGACGTGATGTGGCCGTAATCATGCGAGTGACGATCGATCGAAACCGGACCGAAACTGGCGATACCGATCGCCACGAACCCGCTCCAGCGATCGAGCACCGCCTCGATCGCAGCAAGCGTCTCGTCGGGCCGGGTCGTGGGAATGCGTACGGTTTCTTCGATCTGGTCGGGTCCGCGCGCAAGAATGCAGATGCATTTCGTGCCACCGAGTTCGATTCCTGCGACCAGTGGTGCTTCCGTCATCCTCAACTCCCAACGCGTTGTCGCGGCCCGCTTCCTTTGCTGCGGTGCTCCCGTCAAGAGGCGAGCCCGCGTTCCGGCGTGATTGCGATCACCGTGAGCGAGGATTTCGCTTGCTGTCGATATGGCCGATCATGCGTTAAGACCGTCGAGTTCACACGAACAGACAGGAATTTCCGATGGCGAAGAAACCCGCAAAGCTGCCCAAGGTCGACACGAACGTATCGAGCGAGGCGCAGCCGCAATACCAGGTCGAGTATCGCGAAATCCAGCCGTACGGCACGCTGAAGCGCCTGCCGATCGCACTCGAGGACAATGCGCGCGCGCAGAGCGTGTCGATCCTGAACCAGGTGCTGGCCGACACGATGACGCTTCGCGACATGTACAAGAAGCATCACTGGCAGATGTCGGGCGCGACGTTCTACCAACTGCATCTGCTGCTGGACAAGCATTACGAGGAGCAGGCCGCGTTGGTCGATCTCGTGGCGGAGCGCATCATGGCGCTTGGTGGCATCTCGATCGCGATGGCGCCCGACGTCGCCGAAATGACGACCATCCCGCGTCCGCCAAAGGGTCGCGAAGACGTGCCGACGCAGCTCGCGCGTCTGCTCGAAGCACACGAAATCATCCTGCGTCAGGCGCATGAGGGTGCGGAAGCCGCTGACGAATCCGGCGACGACGGCACCAACGATCTGCTGGTGAGCAACATCGTTCGCACGCACGAGCCGCAGGTGTGGTTCCTGGCCGAGCATCTGGCCGCAACCGAACTGGTGCGCGGCGACAAGTAAGCGATGCCCCTCTTCCGGCATATCGTCGGGAGAGGGGCGCTTCGCTCTAATCGAGTCGACTTAATCGCCTCGACGGTAAACCGTCGGGGCGATTTGTCTTAGCGGGTGGCGTTGTACTTGAGCTGGTCGTCGGTCAGCTGGAACCCGACCAGTGCCTCGAAGCTGGCCCGCAGGACGGCCTGACGGACTTCGGGGGTGCTCAGCGGATCGACAGCAGCATCCTGATCGCCTGCCTTGCGCTTGCGCGTGAGCTTTTCGCGGACGTCGTCGGGCAGCGTCGCGGCCGAACGCGCGACCGTCGCGGAGGCGGTCGCCGAAGCGGAGGCCAGCGTTTGGCCTGCATCGAAGTGCAACGCGACACGGCCGACGCGCTTGGCGACGACCGCGCTGCCGCCGCGAACCACCGTGATGAAGTACGGCAACGTCACGTCGCGTGCACCCTCGGTGCGGTTGCGACGGGCGCGAATGTCGAAGGTGACGCTGGTGACGATTTGATCGGTGGCGTCGGCGCAGGTCGACCGGACGTTGGTCATCAACGCGGCGACGTCGATCGCCGACTGGTCCCGGCTGGTGGTCGGATTGAACAGCGTGATGTCGCCGGTGGCGGCCGGGATCGCTACTGGCGGGCAAACCGAACGGACCGCGGAGATACCGCCGGTCGCGTCGACTTCGCCCTTGGTGGCGCACCCGCTCAACAGGATCGCACACGCGGAAACGGCTAGGATAGGGGCTTTCACGGCGACGCTTACCTTCTCGAACGAGCGAAAGGGCCGCCGCATATCGCAAGCGGCCCCTGTCGCGGCACACCATAGGAACCGGCTATCGTCCAGGCAAGCAATCGCGTAGAGGCAAGCCATCATGAGCCCAATCGACAAGCCGCCGCTCGAACTGTTGATCGCAGCACCCCGAGGCTTTTGCGCAGGTGTCGACCGCGCGATCCGGATCGTCGAACTGGCGATCGAGAAACACGGGGCGCCGGTCTATGTCCGCCACGAGATCGTCCACAACAAGTTCGTCGTCGACACGCTGAAGGCGCAAGGCGCGATCTTCGTCGAGGAACTGGACGAGGTGCCCGACGGCGCCCCGGTGGTGTTCTCCGCGCATGGCGTGCCCAAATCGGTGCCGCTCGACGCGCAGAATCGCGGGCTCGAATATCTCGACGCGACCTGCCCCCTGGTATCGAAGGTGCACCGGCAGGCCGAGCGTCTGGTGGCTGCCGGACGTCATATCGTGTTCATCGGCCATGCCGGGCATCCCGAGGTGATCGGTACGTTCGGGCAGGTTCCCGAAGGCGCGATGTCGCTGATCGAGACGGTCGAGGACGCCGAGGTGTTCATGCCGATCGATCATACCAACCTCGCCTTCCTGACGCAGACGACGCTGTCGGTGGACGATACCGCGGCGGTGGTGGCGACGTTGCAGCGCCGCTTCCCGCAGATGTTGCCGCCGCGGGGCGAGGACATCTGCTACGCGACGTCGAACCGCCAGACCGCGGTCAAGGCAATCGCGCACAGCGTCGATGCGGTGCTGGTGATCGGTGCGCCGAACTCGTCCAACTCGGTGCGTCTCGTTGAGGTCGCCGAGCGCGAGGGGACGCCGGCGATGCTGATCCAGCGCGCGAGCGAACTCGATTGGGACTTCCTTGCCGGTGTCGGCACGCTGGGGATCACCGCCGGCGCGTCGGCACCCGAATTGCTGGTCCGCGAACTGGTCGACCGGCTGTCGGAGCGCTTCACGGTGACGGAGCGCGAGGTCGAGACGAACCGCGAGACGATCGCGTTCAAGCTGCCACGCGGACTGGAGGCGGCCGCCTAGCATGGCGGTCTATACGCAGGTGTCGGCGGAGGCGCTGGGCGCGTTCCTCGCCAAGTTCGATCATGGCGACCTCGTCTCGGCCAAGGGCATCGCCGAGGGGGTCGAGAACAGCAACTATCTGGTCGATACGACGACCGGGCGGTTCATCCTGACTCTGTACGAAAAGCGCGTGTCGGCGGACGACCTGCCGTTCTTCATGGCGATGCTCGATCATCTGGCGGTCGACGGGAATCCGGTACCGCGTGCGCTGCCCGATCGCAGCGGCGCGCTGATCCACGAGCTGTGCGGGCGACCGGCCTGCCTGATCGAGTTCCTTACCGGGGTATCGGTGTCGCATCCGACCGAAGCGCAGGCACGCGCGGCCGGTGCGGCGATGGGGTCGATGCACGTCAGCCTTGCCGGGTTTGCGCAGGAGCGCGCCAATACGCTGGGGCCGGACGGGTGGCGCGCGTTGCTGGCCAAGTGCGGCCGCGATCTGGATGCGATAGAGCCGGGGTTGTTCGACACGGTGAGTGCGGCGGCCGACGCGGTCGTGGCGGCGTGGCCTGCGGACCTGCCGCGCAGCGTCATCCATGCCGATCTGTTTCCCGACAACGTGCTGATGCTCGGCGACCGGGTAACGGGGCTGATAGACTTCTATTTCGCGTGCACCGACGTCCGCGCGTACGATCTGGCGATCATGCACAGTGCCTGGGCGTTCGATGCGCACGGCGAAAATTACGACGCGGCGGTCGGCAAGGCGCTGGTCGCGGGCTATGTCGATCGGCATTCGCTGTCCCCCGCCGAGCGCGCCGCACTGCAGGTACTGGCGCAGGGGGCGTGCCTCCGCTTCCTGGCGACGCGCGCGTGGGACTGGCTCAACACGCCGGCGGATGCGCTGGTGACGCGCAAGGATCCGTTGGCGTACTGGCGGCGGTTCGAGGCGTATCGCAAGGACGATCTATTCGCATGACTGACGAAGCTCCCGTTTCCATCACCAAGGTCGAGATCTTCACCGACGGCGCGTGCAAGGGCAATCCTGGCCCCGGCGGCTGGGGCGCGGTGATCCGCATGGGCGCGCACGAGAAGGAATTGTCGGGCGGCGAGACGCCGACGACCAACAACCGGATGGAGATGACCGCAGCGATCGAGGCACTTAACGCGCTGACCCGGCCGTGTGCGGTGACGCTGTACACCGACAGCAAATACGTGATGGACGGCCTCACCAAGTGGGTGAAGGGCTGGCAGCGCAATGGCTGGAAGACCGCCGACAAAAAGCCGGTGAAGAACGCCGAACTGTGGCACGCGCTGCTGGCAGCGGTCGCGCGGCACAAGATCGAGTGGCAGTGGGTGAAGGGGCACGCGGGCCACCCGGAGAACGAGCGCGCCGACAAGCTCGCGAGCGATGCCGCGGTGGCTGCCGGGCGACGCTAGCCCATTCGGCACGTCCCCGGCGCAGGTTGGGGCCCAGCAGGATGTGGAGGCCACGGCGCGTCACCCTCCCTTAGCGCCGTATCCCGACTGGGCCCCGACCTCCGCCGGGGACGCATGTTCCGTCTTACGCGCCGACCATGTCGCCGAACTGCGTATCGGTGTGAACGGCGTCACGGGCGTACGGCTCGCGGTTCATCGTCAGGTTGATGATGACGACGCCGGCATGCGGTGGGCGTGGCGCCGGACGCGGCGCCGGACGTGGCAGGCGGATGACCTGTTGGCCTGAACGATAGGCGGCGAGCGTCGTTGCCTTTGCACGCCGGGTCGCGTCGGTGACGTGCCAGCCAACGATCGCCAGCGCGACCTGCGCCGCATCGGTGACCGCGACGCTCGACTGATGGCCGCGATCCCGCACCCGTTCCCACGATCGCTGCAACCAAGACGGCTGGTCGAACGCGGACACATCGGCTGAGCGCCACGCCACGCGCAGGCCCTCCGGAACCCCTGTCCAGCTATCGACTTCCGACGACCCTGTTGACGATCGGACGGAGCGAATCAGGTCGTGCCGGCACCGCTGGCAGCGGCTGAACAGGAACCCCTGATTTTCCAGGACGAGCGGCGCGGCGACGTGCCCCGAGGCGTGACAGAGCAGGTTCATGATGATCCTCCTTGATGATCGATGTATCGAGATGCAGTGCGGCCAGCACGATCAGGTCGCCCGGCCCCTGTTCGAGCACCTGATCGAGATTCCAGACCTCGAAATGATGTCCCATGCCGACCAGCAGCGCGCGCTGTCGGACGCCGCGGCGCGCGCGCATCCACGACGCGATCGCGATCCGCCCCTTGCCGTCCATCTGCGCGGGCGCGACGAAGCCGAGGCGTCTTCGCAGCAGCGTATCGCGCGCACCGCTTTCCCAGTTCGCAGCGAGTTCGCGGTGCTGATCGACGACGCTCGTGCCGTCATAGACGAGCATGCAGGGATCGTCGGCGTGAAGACCGATGAACAGATCCTCGCGGGCGCCGCGTGACTGTATCGCGATGCAGAATTGCTCCGGAAGCACCAGTTCGCCGCGCGCGCTGATCGTCGCGACGGCACTTCCCACGAAAAGCTTGTCCATTGTGCTTCCACCACCACTACAGCCAAACCAACTTCGTCGTTGCCTTGGCATCCCGACGACATCGCCTAAGATGAGGTCATGGTTATGAAGCGTTAACCACGAACGAAAACTAACATTTTTCTAGTTTTGCTGACTAGTTCATTGCTGTTCGTTTGCGCGGAGCTTGCGCCGGAAATTATCCAGTCCAGCGCCGGATTCATCTACCGATTTGGTGGTCGAAATCGCACAAACATCCAGATCGCTTTGTATCTCCGGACGTCGCTTTGATGCTGTTGTTGCGCGTTTAGCGGAAACGACTCGGCGAATAGCGAGCGGGATCGATGGCCGCGATAGCGCGATCGGGCGGAGTATCGAGCAGGAGACCGGCCGCGAGCATGGCTGCGGCGGGTGCGGTCTGTATGCCGAAGCCACCCTGCCCCGCGCACCAGAAAAAGCCAGCCATACGGACGTCGAAGCCATAGATCGGCAGGCGATCGGGCGCGAACGTGCGCAGCCCCGCCCAGCTTCGTTCGACCGCAGCGACCCGCCAGTCGACGACCTGCTCGAACCGGTCGACCGCGATCGCGATGTCGATCTCCTCGGGCGCCGCGTCGCACGGGTTGGTCGCGGTTTCGTCGTGCGGACTGAGCCAGAGCCGACCACCGGGCTCGGGCTTGAAATAGAAGCGGCCCGCAATGTCCGCGACGTGCGGCAAGCCCACCGGTGCGCCGGGATCGGTGCGGAGTTGCGCCATCGTTCGGCGATAGGCTTGCAGCCCCAATGGACGGACGCCGGCGCGGATCGCAACCGCGTCGGCCCAAGCCCCCGCCGCGTTGACGAGCGTGCGCGCACGAAAGGCGCCGGCCTTCGTCTCGATCGTCCAGACGCCATCCGCACGCGTTGCGCTCACCAACGCGGCATCGGTGACGAAGTCCACGCCTGCACGCCGGGCCAGGGCGATGCCGTCGGCATGCAGACCGGCGACGTCGATATACGCGCAACTCGCCTCCTGCACGCCCAGCGTCCATGCGGAGCGGAGGCCGGGGATGAACGCCGCCGGATCGACGCGGTCAAGGACGACGTCGCTGCCGGCGAATTCGGCGAGGAACGCGTCCATCGCGGGCTCGTCTTCGGCGCGACCGACATGCAGCGAGCCGAGCGGCGCCAGATGCCCGCCGGCCTGGAGGACCGGGCCCGACGCAGTAGTGAACGGCTGAATACCGGGGCCGCCATAGGTTTCCGACCAGAATGCCGCCGAACGCCCGGTCGCATGATAGCCGGGCGCATCCTCGGCTTCGAGCACGAGCGTGCGCGCCTGCGATCCGATCGCCGCAGCGAGGCTGGTGCCCGCCATGCCGGCACCGACGATCGCGATATCGTACACGGACGCCGTCACTGCGATGGCACGCACGCGGCCAGGAACGAGTCGATCGCCGACAACGCGCGGTTGCGCACCGGATCTGCCTCGCGGAGGATCTCGTGCGCGGATTCCGGACCGAAGCGCACGACTTGCGCGTCCGGCAACCGCGCCGCGAGCCGAAGCGCCGCGGGAGGATCGACCAGCTTGTCGGCCTCAGCGACCAGCATCAGCACCGGCGTGTCGACCGACTCGATCCGCGGATCGACGGCGAGTGCGGCGGCGCCTGCAAACCCCTGCGCGAGCCATGCCCAGCTTGGCGGGCCCAGCACCAGCTCGGGATGTTGCCGCTGCCACCAACCTTCGTCGGCGTAGCGGTCGACATCGTGCGTCAGCAGCGTTTGCCGCGATGCGACCGAGCCGGGGCGTTCGTTGTTACGCCAGGCCGCGCGAGCGGGATCGCCGTGTTTCGCCATCCACCGAGCAACGGTACCACTGAACGCCGCGCCTAGCGGCGCTTTCAACCCGATCATCGGCGCAACGAGGATCGCTGCATCGGGACGGATCGCGCGATTCGCAAGCGCGCGCATGACCATCATCCCGCCCATCGAATGGCCCAGTACGACGCTGGGCAGATCACCGTCCGCGATCCAGTCCGCCCAGAACGCCGCGAGATCCGAGTCGAAAACGCCGTAATCGCTCGCATGGCCGACATGGGGATCCGCCGACAGCCGCCCCGAACCACCCTGCCCACGCCAGTCGAACGCGGTGACCGACCAGCCGCCTGCGTGGAAACATGCGAGCGTCTCCAGATATTTCTCGAAGATATCGCCGCGACCGGTCTGGAACAACAGGCGCCCACGTGGGCTGGCCGCGAGCCAGTCGAAACGTCGCAGCTTCCAGCCATCGGGTGCCGTCCACCATCTCACGCGTGCATCGGCGGGAATCGCACGACGCACGGCCTGGAGGGCATCCGGCCCGGCGAAGGTCCCGGAATTGGGAAGGAAATTACCGGGGACGGTTACTTTTTCGAAAGCCATCTCCGTTAGGACCTAGCCGATGGGGTGGAACATTGCTCTTCCAATTTTGATCGTGATGCTCGGTGGCCTGCTGGTTTCCGCCGGGATCCAGGACGCGCGGACGCGTGAGATCGCCAATTGGAAGAATGCGGCGGTCGCGCTGCTGGCGCCCGTCTGGTGGTACGCCAACGGGCTGGACCTCTGGCCGGACATGGCACTGCAGGTCGGCTGCGCACTGGCGGTGTTCGCGGTATTTCTGGTCGCGTTCCATTTCGGGATGATGGGTGGCGGCGACGTGAAACTGATCGTCGCGTTGGCGCTGTGGCTGCCGTTCCCGGCGTTCCTGTCGATGCTGATGGTGATGTCGATCGCCGGCGGCGTCGTCACCATCGTGATGATGATCGAACGCAGAATCAAGAAAAACCCAGGACAGATCGAAGTTCCATACGGCGTAGCGATAGCATTCGCCGGGCTTCTTGCGATCCGCGAACCACTCCTTAACCAGTTTCAGTGATGATTAATGTCGGAACACACTCCCGGCGCCTGAAAGGCACGATGTAGTCATGGATAGTCGCAAGATAATTTTGCTGGTTGGCGCGCTGATAGTTGCAGCCATCACAGCATTCTTTGCCAGGACGCTCATCGCCGGGAGTTCTGCACCGCAAGCCGGTGCCGTAGTCGTCGCCGCGCCCGTCATCGATGGTCCGGAAGTTCTCGTCGCGACACGTTCGCTGCCGGTCGGCACGATCCTCGACGCGACTGCGCTGAAATATCAGCCCTGGCCCAAGGAGCTGGTCGACAACGCCTATTACCTCAAGGACAAGACCAACCTCCAGTCGCTGCAGGGCACGGTGGTGCGGAGCATCATCACCGCCGGGCAGCCGGTGACGCAAGGCTCGCTGGTGAAGCCCGGCGATCGCGGGTTCCTGGCGGCGGCCCTCGGGCCGGGCATGCGGGCGGTGACCGTCCCGGTGTCGGCGCAGGCTGCGGTCGCGGGCTTCGTGTTTCCGGGTGACCGGATCGACCTGGTCCTGACCCAGACGGTCGCCGGTGGCGGCGACGGCCAGCCGTTGAAGGTCTCCGAGACGATCATGCGCAACATCCGCGTGCTCGCCACCGACCAGCGGACCGATAACCTCGTCGGCGAGGACGGCAAGACCAAGGTCCAGACATTCTCCAACGTGACGATCGAGGCGACGCCGAAGATGGCGGAGCAGGTTGCGGTCGCGCAGACGCTGGGAACGCTGTCGCTGTCGCTGCGCTCGATCGCGGACAATTCGGCCGAACTGGAGGAAGCAATCGCCTCGGGTGCCGTCAAGGTGCCGGACGGCAACGATCCCAAGGCGGAAAAGGCGATGATGGTTAGGCTCGCGAGCCAGCCCTCGGCCGGCGCCTCTACCTACCAGACCGGGGCGGACGTCTCGCGCTATCAGCGCAGCAGCGTGCCCGGCAAAGAGGCTCAGGGTGGCGGGATGAGCGGCCCGTCGATGCAGGGCGTGCCGGTCGCGCCATCCGCTGGCGGCGCGGTTGCCGTCCAGGGACCGGTGGTGCGGGTCGCCCGCGGCAACGCATTGACCGTCGTTCCGGTCGGGGGGAAGAATTAAGATGCGTATTGCAACCACTCTCCTCGCGACGCGGATCGGCAAACCGCTCGGTTGGCCGCTCGCGGTCGCCCTGGTCGCAGCGACGGCAGCACCGTCCGTCCCTGCCCTGGCGCAGCGCGGCAGGGCGACCACAGCGGCAGCCGGCTCGCCGATCGTACAGGTCAACACCGGCCGTGGCCGGCTGGTGACGCTGGCGCAGCCGATGACCGACCTGTTCGTCGCCGACGACGCGATCGCCGATGTCCAGGTGCGGTCGCCAACCCAGCTCTACGTGTTCGGCAAGAAGACCGGCGAGACCACGATCTCGGCCACCGCAAGGGGTGGCTCCGTCGTGTATTCCGCCACCGTCCGCGTCGGCAACAACCTCGATTCGGTCCAGCAGATGCTGGGCCTGGCGATGCCCGAGGCGCAGGTCGTCGCGACGCCGATGAACGGACTGATCCTCCTGACGGGAACGGTTGCGGCACCCGAGGATGCCGCCGAAGCCGAGCGGCTGGTGCAGGCGTTCGTCGGCGAATCGACCAAGGTGCTGTCGCGCCTGAAGACCGCGACGCCGTTGCAGGTGAACCTGCAGGTGCGCGTCGCCGAAGTCACCCGCAGCTTCGTCAAGAATATCGGCGTGAACATCCAATCCTTCGACCGGACTGGTGGTTTCAAGTTCGGACTGGGGCAAGGACGAGACGCTACGATATTTGCACCCGGTGGCGGAATGTTCGTTGGCGGTGCTACGCCGACGGCTGGCAATACGGGTGTGGCCAAGGGCGCGTTGGGGTCGACATTCGGCCTCGCCGGCAAATTGCTGGGTGTCGACCTGCTCGGCGCGATCGACCTGGGCGAGACGTTGGGTCAGGTGACCACGCTCGCCAATCCGAACCTGACCGCCTTGTCGGGTGAGACCGGCACGTTCCTGGCAGGCGGCGAAATTCCAATCCCGCTGGCGCAGGCGCTCGGCACGATCTCGGTCGAGTACAAGCAATACGGAATCAGCCTGGCCTATACCCCAACGGTATTGTCCGACGGCCGCATCTCGTTGCGTGTGCGCCCCGAAGTGTCGCAGCTCGATTATGCGAACGCCATCACGCTGAGCGGTACCCGCGTGCCCGGCATCACCACGCGGCGGACCGAGACCACCGTCGAACTCGGCTCGGGCCAGAGCATGATGATCAGTGGCCTGTTGTCGAACAACAACAACAACACCTACGACAAGACGCCCGGCCTCTCGAACCTACCGATCATCGGCGCGCTGTTTCGCTCGAACGCCTTCCAGCGCAACGAAACCGAGCTGGTCATCGTCATCACGCCGTATCTGGTGAAGCCGGTCAACAACGCCAGCGACATCGCCTTGCCGACCGACGGCGCGCGTGCGCCGACCGATCTCGACCGGGTGTTGCTGGGGCGGCTGAGCGCGACCGACGGCGGCAAGCGTCCCGTCCCGACTCTCGCGCCGCCAACTTATGCGCGCCCTGCGATCGGAGCGGCCGCACCCGTCATGCCCGTGCCCCGCAGCGACGTTCGCCGCAGCGAAGCCGACGCCACCCCGGCCGTTCAGACCAAGGGCAATGCCAAACCGAAAAAGGGCGCCGTGCCCGCCCCCGGCTTCTCGAATTGAGCCCGTCATGCGCCCAACGCACCAAGGATTTCCGATGATCAACAAATCGATCCTAGCGCCCCTCGCGTCCGCACTGCTGCTCGCGGGCTGCATGGGGACGGAGAATCGCGGTCTCGAATCGGTCCACCAGCCGGTCGTCAGCCGATCCGACTATGCGTTGGATCTCGGCGTATCCGGGGGTGCGCTGGCCCCCGGCGAAGAACGCCGTCTGGCCGGCTGGATGACGACGATGCGGCTCGCATATGGCGACCGGGTCGCGATCGACGATCCTGCGGGCGAAGGCCTCCGCGCGCATGACGCCGTCGCCGCGGTGATCGCGGGATACGGCTTGCTGTTGAGCGACGACGCGCCGGTGACGCCCGCGGCCGTCACCCCCGGAACGATCCGCGTCGTGGTCAGCCGGATGCGCGCCGCCGTGCCGCGCTGCCCGGACTGGTCGCGCGATTCGACCAACGAATTCGAGTCGAACACGTCCTCCAACTATGGTTGCGCGGTCAATCGCAACCTGGCTGCGATGGTCGCCAATCCCGCCGATCTGGTGCGCGGTGCGCCGGGTACGGAAACCACGGATGCGGCGGTCTCGTACAAGGCGATCGACACGTACCGCAAGAAAGCGCCGACCGGTGCCAGCGGCCTGGCCGCCGCCAGCACGGGAGGGAAGTGATGAACGCGCCCTGGAAACCGGGTGGGATCGCGCACCGCGAACCCTTTATCGCCTATGTCTGCGACGAGACGACCGCCGAGGCGTTGCGCCCGATCGCGACCGAGCTCGGCTGGCCCGTCGAGAAGATCCACAAGGGCGGCCTGCGCAACGCGATCCAGTCGCTGTCGGTATCTGCCTCGCCGCAGATCCTGTTCGTCGACCTCGCCGAATCGGGCGATCCGCTGAACGACATCCACGCGCTCGCCGAAGTCTGCGAGCCGGGCACCGTGGTGATCGCCGCGGGCCAGGTGAACGATGTCCGTCTGTACCGCGATCTCGTCGCGAGCGGGATCCAGGATTATCTGCTGAAGCCGCTGCATCCGGACATGCTGCGCGAGGCGTTCGTACATGCGCAGACGATGCTGAACGCGCCCAAGCACGTCGAGGTATCGCCGGAGCGCCCGCATTGTTCGGTCGGCGTGATCGGTACGCGCGGCGGAGTCGGCGCGTCGACGATCGCGACGTCGATCGCGTGGCTGCTGTCGGACAAGGAGAAGCGATCGACCGCGTTGCTCGATCTCGACGTGCATTTCGGCACCGGCGCACTCAGCCTCGATCTCGAGCCGGGACGCGGCCTGACCGATGCGATCGAGAATCCTAGCCGGATCGACGGGCTGTTCATCGAGCGGGCGATGGTCAAGGCCTCCGAGAAGCTGTCCGTATTGAGCGCCGAGGCCCCGATCAGCACGCCGCTGGTCACCGATGGTGCCGCCTTCTACCAGTTGCAGGGGGAGATGCGCGCGGCGTTCGAATGCACCGTCGTCGATCTGCCGCGCGCGATGCTGATCCAGCACCCGCATCTGATCAGCGACGTGAAGCTGGCGGTGATCGTCACCGACCTGACGCTGGCCGCGGCGCGCGATACGATCCGCATCCTGTCGTGGATGAAGTCGAACGCACCGCAGACCGAGCTGTTCGTGGTCGCCAACAGGGTTCATGTCGGCGGGCAGCTCGAGATCACACGCAAGGACTTCGAAGGCTCGATCGAGCGCAAGATCGACTATCTCGTGTCGTTCGACCAGAAACTCGCGGCGCAGGCGGCCAAGCTGGGCAAGCCGCTGGTCGAAACCGGCAAGAACTCCAAGACCATCACGCCGATCGTCGCACTGGCGAGCGCATTGGCGGCCGCGGTCGCGGACAGCGGTGTCGATGGCGCGAAGGGCGCGAAGGGCAAGTCGCTGATGGGCAAGTTCGGCGAGCTGAGGGGGTTGATCCCGAAGCGCGCGGCGAAACCGGCAAAGGCGAAGTGACCATGCGCGCCCGATCCGATCGCCGGCTTGCCGCAATCGGGGACCGCTAGGCCATGCCGCTGTTGCCGTTGCTGTTGGTCATGATCGGTGCCTGCGTGGTGCTTGCCATGGTGGTGTTCGCATTTGCGGGGCCATCGGCCGGGCGCGCCAAGTCGCGGCGCATCGCGTCGCTGCGCGAGCGCCACGGTGACGCGCTGATCGTCGCGGAAGCGCAGATGCGCCGCATCTCGAACAACCGCGATACCAAGATGGACATCGCGTTCGGCCGCATCCTGCCGAACCCGGTGCTGCTCGCCAAGCGGCTGGCGATGACCGGCAAGGACTGGACCGTCGGGCAATACGGCATGGCGACTGCCGGGATCGCAGTGGTCGTTGCGGCACTGATGCTGCTCAAGGGCATGCCGATCCTGCTGGCCTTGCTGTTCGGGCTGTTCGTCGGCGTCGGCCTGCCGCATCTCGTGGTGGGCAAGACGATCCAGCGGCGGATCGGCAAGTTCACCGTGAAATTCCCGGACGCGATCGAACTGCTGGTGCGCGGACTGCGCTCGGGCCTGCCGATCAGCGAGACGATCGGGGTCGTCGGACAGGAACTCGACGGGCCGGTCGGCGAAGAATTCCGGTCGGTCAGCGACAAGATGAAGATCGGCCGGACGATGGACGCCGCGCTGCAGGAAACCGCCGACCGTCTCGGCACGCCGGAGTTCCAGTTCTTCGTCATCACCATCGCGATCCAGCGCGAGACGGGCGGCAACCTGGCGGAGACGCTCGCGAACCTCGCCACCGTGCTGCGTCAACGCGGCCAGATGAAGCTCAAGATCAAGGCGATGTCGTCGGAATCGAAAGCGTCCGCCTACATCATCGGCGCGCTGCCGTTCATCGTGTTCGGGCTGATCTATTTCGTCAACGGCACCTACATGCAGAACTTCTTCATCGATCCACGGCTCATCGTCACCGGCATAGGCGGCCTGATCTGGATGGGGATCGGCGCCTTCGTGATGAGCAAGATGATCAACTTCGAGATCTGAGGGATACGACATGGGCGAGACCGCCGGACCTACCCTGCTCGGGATCGATGTACTCTGGGTCGCGACGATCCTGTCGGGCGTCGCCGCGTTCGCGGTGATGATCGCGATCTACGCGGTGATGACCGTCAACGATCCGATGGCCAAGCGCGTCAAGGCGTTGAACGACCGGCGCGAGCAGTTGAAGGCGGGCATCACCGCGTCCACCAAACGCCGCGCGAAGCTGGTCCAGCGCAACGATACCGCGGACCGCATGCGCGGCATCCTGTCGTCGATGAAGGTGTTGCAGGATAGCCAGGTCAAGGCGGTCCAGGTCAAGCTGATGCAGGCCGGCATCCGTTCGAAGGAATGGGCACCGTCGGTGATCTTCGGTCGGCTCGTGCTGCCGATCGTGCTCGGCGGGGCGATGCTGTACTGGGTGTACGGCACCGACGGCTTCGCGACCTGGGGGCCGCTCAAGAAATACGGGCTCGTCGCGATGACGTTCATCCTGAGCTACAAGGCGCCGGACCTGTATCTCGACAACAAGATCAAGAAGCGCTCGGACGCGATCCGCAAGGGGCTGCCGGATGCGCTCGATCTGCTCGTGATCTGCGCCGAAGCCGGTCTGACCGTCGATGCCGCATTCCACCGCGTCGCGCGCGAACTGGGGCGTGCCTATCCCGAACTCGGCGAGGAGTTCACGCTGACCGCGATCGAGCTGGGGTTCCTGACCGACCGGCGCAGCGCATTCGAGAACTTTGCCCTGCGCGTGAAGCTGGACGCGGTGAAGGGCGTCGTCACGACGATGATCCAGACCGAGAAATACGGCACCCCGCTGGCATCGGCGCTGCGCGTGCTGTCGGCCGAGTTCCGCAACGAGCGTATGATGCGCGCCGAGGAAAAGGCCGCGCGACTGCCGGCGATCATGACCGTCCCGCTGATCCTGTTCATCCTGCCGGTGCTGTTCGTCGTCATCCTCGGACCGGCGGCGTGTTCGATCTCCGACAACCTGATCAAGGGCTGAGGCAACCGCAGCGCCGGCGGATCGTTGAGCTCCCGTAACAGGAGGGTTTTTACGATGCCGTTGTTTTCCACACCTACGCAGTTCGCGGCGCTTGCGCTGGTCTTCGTTGCCGGCTGGCTGTTCGGACTGGCGAGCCATCCGGGGGGCAAGAAGTGGAAGGCGCGGTATCTGGCCGAGCGGGATGCGCATGCTGCGGTGAAGAAGGATGGCGATGTTCGGGCGGCGGCGGCGGAGAAGCGGGCTGTCGAGGCCGAGCATGAGAATGGCCGGCTGGTGAAGGCGGCCGAGGCTGCGCGGGTTGCTCCGGCGGTTGTCGAGCGTCAGCCGGTTTTGGAGCGGGCGCCAATTGTGGATACGTCGCGGACTGGGGCGCTGTCTTCGGCACGGGCGGGTTATGCTCGGCCGGCTTATAATGCCGATGGGACCAAGCGTGGGTGGTTCGATTTCGATCAGCGTCGGTAGGTTGCTGGGGGTAGGTTAGCCCCTGCCCCGTTGTTCTCCCGCGAAGGCGGGAGTCCAGTCTGGGTCCCCGCCTTCGCGGGGAAACATTCTTTTGTTCTTCCACCCCGGCGGAGGCCGGGGCCCAATTGGGAGCGCTGAGTGACTGGGGATGGTCCTTCGTTACTCTGGACGTTCCAATTGGGCCCCGGCCTTCGCCGGGGTGGTGCTGTTCTTTAGGTGGATCTTACTTCTTCGACAGCGCCGCTTGTGCCGCTGCAAGGCGGGCGATCGGGACGCGATAGGGTGACGCCGAGACGTAATCGAGGCCGACCTTCTCGCAGAACGCGATGCTCGCCGGGTCGCCGCCGTGTTCGCCGCAGATGCCGAGCTTGATACCGGCCCGCGTCTTGCGCCCACGCTCCGCGGCGATTTCGATCAGTTCGCCGACGCCTTCGACGTCGATGCTGACGAACGGGTCCTTCGCGTAAATGCCCTGCTCGACATACGCGCCGAGGAAGCGCGAGGCGTCGTCTCGGCTGACACCCAAGGTGGTCTGCGTCAGGTCGTTGGTGCCGAACGAGAAGAACTCGCCGACTTCCGCGATTTCACCGGCGCGGAGTGCTGCGCGGGGGAGTTCGATCATCGTGCCGACGAGATATTCGATCGTCCGGCCCTTTTCGGCGAACACCGCCTGGGCAGCCTTGTCTACGACGGCCTTCATCAGTTCGAGCTCGCGGCGGGTGGCGACCAGCGGGATCATGACTTCGGGAATCGGGGCGGCGCCGGACTTCTCGGCGACGTCGACTGCCGCCTCGAAGATGGCGCGAGCCTGCATTTCGTAGATCTCGGGATAGGTCACGCCGAGACGGCAACCGCGATGGCCGAGCATCGGGTTGAACTCGTGCAGTTCCGCCGCGCGGCGCTTTAAGGTGTCGACGTCGACGCCCGCCGCGGTCGCGACTTCGGCGAATTCGGATTCCTCGTGCGGGAGGAATTCGTGGAGCGGCGGGTCGAGCAGGCGGATCGTCACCGGGAGGCCGGCCATCACCTCGAGGATCTCGGTGAAATCCTTGCGCTGTTCGGGGAGCAGCTTTTCGAGCGCGACGCGGCGGCCCTTCTCGTCCGATGCCAGGATCATCTGGCGGACGTTGGTGATGCGGCTGCTCTCGAAGAACATGTGTTCCGTGCGGCAGAGGCCGACGCCCTCGGCGCCGAACTCGCGTGCGACGCGGCAATCCTCCGGCGTCTCGGCGTTGGCGCGGACCTTCAGGCGGCGGACCTCGTCGGCCCAGACCATCAACGTCGCGAAATCGCCTGACAGCTCGGGCTGCACGGTCGCGACCGCGCCGATCATCACTTCGCCGGTGGTGCCGTCGATGGTGAGCAGGTCGCCCTCCTTCACCTCGCGGCCGCCGCAGCGCATGATCTTCGCCTTCGCGTCGATGGAGAGCGTGCCGGCGCCCGAAACGCAGGGGCGTCCCATGCCGCGGGCGACCACGGCCGCGTGGCTCGTCATCCCGCCGCGTGCGGTCAGGATGCCCTTCGCCGCGTGCATGCCGTGGATGTCGTCGGGCGAGGTCTCGGTCCGGACGAGGATCACGGCAACGCCATCGGCGGCCTTCTTCTCGGCGGCATCGGCGTCGAACACGACCGCACCTGAGGCTGCACCCGGCGAGGCGGGGAGGCCCTTGGTCAGCACGTCGCGATGCGCCTTGGGATCGAGCGTCGGGTGGAGCAGCTGGTCGAGCGCCATCGGCTCGACGCGCAGGATCGCTTCCTCGCGGGTGATCAGACCCTCGTTCGCCATGTCGACGGCGATCTTGAGCGCGGCCTTGGCGGTGCGTTTGCCGGCGCGGGTCTGGAGCATCCAGAGCTTGGTCTTCTCGACCGTGAACTCGATGTCCTGCATGTCGCGATAGTGGTTTTCGAGCGTGTCGAACACGTCGGCGAGCTGATGATAGACCTCGGGCATCGCCTCTTCCATCGAGGCGGGCTTGGCGCCAGCGTCTTCGCGCGCGGTCTTGGTCAGATACTGCGGCGTGCGGATGCCGGCGACGACGTCCTCGCCCTGCGCATTGATCAGGAATTCGCCGTAATAGGCGCGGTCGCCCTTGGACGGGTCGCGCGTGAACGCGACGCCGGTCGCCGAGGTGTCGCCCATGTTGCCGAACACCATGGCCTGGATGTTGACCGCGGTGCCCCAGCCGCCGGGGATGTCGTTGAGGCGGCGATAGACTTTCGCACGCTCGGACTGCCACGAGCCGAACACCGCGCCGACCGCGCCCCAGAGCTGATCGTGGACGTCTTGTGGGAAGGGCTTGCCCCAGAGCTTCTCGACGAGGCCCTTATACTCGGCGACGAGTTTGCGCAGGTCGTCGGCGGAGAGTTCGGTGTCGAGCGTGAAGCCCTGGTCTTCCTTGGCGATCTCCAGCGCTTCCTCGAACGCGCCGTGATCGAGTTCGAGCACGACGTCGGCGTACATCTGGATGAAGCGGCGATAGCTGTCCCAGGCGAAGCGCGCGTCCTCGGACTTGGCGGCGAGGCCTTCGACGGTCTGGTCGTTGAGGCCGAGGTTGAGGACGGTGTCCATCATTCCCGGCATCGACGCGCGGGCGCCGCTCCGGACAGAGACGAGCAGCGGGTCGGCGGGGTCGCCGAACTTTTTCCCCGTCACGCCCTCGATGTGCGCGAGGCCGGTGGCGACCTCGTCGCGCAGGCCCTGCGGGAACTGGCCGCCCTCGTCGTAATAGACCGCGCAGAAGTCGGTCGAGATCGTGAAGCCCGGCGGGACCGGCAGGCCGATCGACGCCATCTCGGCGAGGTTCGCGCCCTTGCCGCCGAGCAGGTTCTTGTCGCCCTTGCCGCCATCCGAAACACCGCCGCCGAAGCGGTACACATATTGGGTCATCGCGGGTCCTCTAAGTGCTTGTTTTTATGGGCGGGGCAAAAGTGAAGTATAGAAAGTGCAGACGCTGGGAGCCGTCTGCACTTCCACCCCAGTCAGCCCTCGATCTTCGAAAAATCTGCGACGTTGTGCACTGCGGCGCGGACTCGCTCAAGTAGTGCGAGACGGGCGGAGCGCTTGGCGGGATCGGAGTCGTTGACGATAACGCTATCAAAGAACGCGTCGATCGGCGCGCGGAGGCTTGCAAGCGCAGCCATCGCGGCGGCGAAGTCCTCGCGCTCGATCGCGGCGGTGGCGCGGGGTTCGGCGGAGTCGAGCGCGGTCATCAGCGCAGCCTCTGCCGGTTCGGGGGTGTAGGACAGCGTTTCCTGCTCCCTCTCCCCTGCGGGGAGAGGGGCGGGGTGAGGGGCTGTTCCGGGCGCTGCACTGCTTGGCTGCCCCTCACCCCTACCCTCTCCCCGAGGGGGAGAGGGAGCAGAAGGCGCTTCCTTCTTCAGGATATTGGCGGCGCGCTTGTAGCCGGCGAGCAGGTTCGCACCGTCCTCGGTGGTCACGAACGCCTGAAGCGCGTGGACGCGCGCGAGCAGGCGGACAAGATCGTCCTCGCCACCGAGTGCGAACACCGCATCGATCAGGTCGTGACGGACGCCGGCTTCGCGTTGCTGGACTTTTAGGCGGTCAGCGAAGAAGTCGAGCACTTCTTCACCACGAAGATCTGAAGCAAGCTTAAAATGATGGCCAGCGTGGTAGATTGAACGTCTAAGGCTGAATCGTAGGTTAGCGCTGATGACTAGTCGAACAAGGCCGAGCGCAGCGCGGCGTAATGCAAACGGATCTTTGGATCCGGTCGGCTTCTCACCGATCGCGAAGAAAGCAACGATCGTGTCCAGCTTGTCGGCCAAGCTCACGGCCACCGTTACCGGGTCGGTGGGGACGTCGTCGCCTTGGCCGACCGGCTTGTAGTGGTCGCGGATGGCGGTGGCGACGGCCGGGTGCTCGCCCTGCGCGGCGGCGTAGTAGCCGCCCATCAGGCCTTGCAGCTCGGGGAACTCGCCGACCATGCCGGTGACGAGGTCGGCCTTTGCGAGGCGGGCTGCGCGGTCTGCTTGGGTTGCCAACTGCTCCCTCTCCCCTGCGGGGAGAGGGTTGGGGTGAGGGGCTGTTCCGGGCGTGGCGCTGCTTGGCAGCCCCTCCCCCCCGCCCTCTCCCCGGAGGGGAGAGGGAGCAGACGTGATTATGCCCTCTTCTACCAGCCAGCGGGCGAGCTTTGCGACGCGGTCGACCTTGTCGGCTACCGTGCCGAGCTTTTCGTGGAAGACGATCTTTTCGAGCTTCGGACGAAGGTCGTCGAGCTTGGTATTGAGGTCGGTGTCGTAGAAGAATTTCGCGTCCGACAACCGGGCGGCGAGGACCTTGCGATTGCCCTCGACGATCTTCGCGCCGCCGTCGTGCGCGGCGATGTTAGCGGTACAGACGAACGCGTTCGCCAGTTTTCCGTCGGCCCCGCGGCAGACGAAATATTTCTGGTTTACGCGCGCCGTGAGCTGGATCACCTCGGGCGGGACGTCGAGAAACGCGGGGTCGAACTGGCCTAGCAGGGGAATCGGCCATTCCGTCAGCCCGGCATTCTCCGCGACGAGTCCTTCGTCCTCGATCAGTTCGAGGCCGGCTTGCATCGCGGCTTCGCGGGCGTGGTCGCGGATCAGCGTGGCGCGTTCGTCGTGGTCGACGATGACGTGGCAGGCGCGCAGTTTCTCGACATAGTCGTGCGCGCCGCCGATCGTGATCTGGTACGGGTGGTGGAAGCGGTGGCCGAGCGTAGCGGCGCCGCTGGCGATCCCGGCGATCTCGAACGGCACGATCTCTTCGCCGAGCAGCGCGACGATGCCTTGCAGCGGGCGGACCCACCGGAGCGATTCAGTGCTGGCGGAGGCGTCGCCCCAGCGCATCGACTTCGGCCACGGGAACGCGCGGACGATCGCGGGGATCGCGTCTGCGAGCACGGCGGCGGTGGCGCGGCCGGGCTTCTCGGTGACCGCGAACAGCGTGCCGTTGCGGTCTATCAGTTGCTCTCGCGTGAGGCCGGTTTTTCGGAGGAAGCCTTCGAGCGCTTGCGGGGGCGCGGAGGTCTTGGGGCCTTTGGTTTCCTCGGAGACGGCGGCGGTCTCGAGCGGCAGGTTGCGCGCGATCAGCGTCAGGCGACGCGGGGTCGCGTAGGTGACGATGGCGCTGGTGGCGATGCCGGCCTTGGCCAGCTCGGCGGTGAACAGCTTCGACAAATCTTCGCGCGCACGCGCTTGCATGCGTGCCGGGATTTCTTCGGAGCGGAGTTCTAGGAGGAAATCAGTCACGCGGAACGCTCCATCTTCGCGCCATCGCGCCTTTGCGTGAACAAGATTTTCTCACGCGAAGGCGCAAAGGCGCGAAGAGATAAGAAGGATTGATTGAGGCCTGCGGCGCGGGGGCGCATCACGCCGCCCATCCGTGCTTGTCCATCCATGCTGCACAGGCGCCCTTCGCGAGGTCTCGGACGCGGCCCATATAGGCTTGGCGTTCGGCGACCGAGATTACGCCGCGGGCCTGGAGCAGGTTGAAGATGTGGCTGGCTTTGATCGCTTGCTCGTAGGCAGGGATCGGGAGCTTGGCGGCCAGCGAGTTCTCGCATTCGGCGACGTGCTTGCGGAACTGGTCGAACAGCGAGTCCGTGTCGGCGATCTCGAAGTTCCACTTCGACATCTCCTGCTCGTTCTCCAGGAACACGTCGCCGTAGGTCACGCCGGCGTCGTTGAACGCCAGGTCGTACACCGAGTCCTTGTCCTGGATGTACATCGCGAGGCGCTCCAACCCGTAGGTGAGTTCGCCGGCGACGGGCTTCATGTCGAAGCCGCCCATCTGCTGGAAATAGGTGAACTGAGTCACTTCCATGCCGTCGCACCAGACCTCCCAGCCGAGCCCCCAGGCGCCGAGCGTCGGGCTTTCCCAGTCGTCCTCGACGAAGCGGATGTCGTGCTTCAGCATGTCGATGCCGATCGCCGCGAGGCTGCCGAGGTAGAGTTCCTGGAGGTTGGCGGGGGATGGTTTCAGGATGACCTGATACTGGTAGTAATGCTGGAGCCGATTGGGGTTCTCGCCGTAGCGGCCGTCGGTCGGGCGGCGGCAGGGCTGGACGAACGCGGCGTTCCACGGTTTCGGGCCGAGCGCGCGGAGCGTCGTGGCGGTGTGGAAGGTGCCCGCGCCCATTTCCATGTCGTAGGGCTGCAGGATCAGGCATCCGTGTTCGCTCCAGTAATCGTGGAGCGTGAGGATCATGCGCTGGAAGCTAAGAGGCTTTATCACGGGCTGGGTCACGCGCGGGCTTTGGCGGATGGGGGTGCGGGAGGCAAGTGGTGCGTTAAGGTCCGGCGTCCTACATGGGCTGCACCAACGATAAGGATGCCGTCACCTTGAAGCTGTTCTCGAAGATCGTTTCGTTCCGATCCGCGCTGTCCGCAATTGCCATGGCGTTCGCCCTGCCCGCCTGTGCGCAGGTCTCGCCGAAGCCGGCTCAGGCCGCGAACGATGCCGATCCGGCCTTGTGGGTGGTGAAGGACAAGGACACGACGATCTACCTGTTCGGGACGATCCATGTGTTGAAGCCCGGCATGACGTGGTTCGACGAGGCGGTGAAGACCGCGTTCGATCGCTCGAACCAGGTGGTGCTGGAGCTGGTGATGCCTGATCCGACGAAGATGCAGTCGCTGGTGATGGCGACGGGGGTGTCGAAGGATGGCCCGACGCTGACCGAACAGCTGCCCGCGGACAAGCGTGCGGCGTATGCGAAGGCGGTGACGGACCTAGGGCTGCCGGCGAATGCGTTCGACCGGTTCAAGCCTTGGCTGGCGGCGACCAACCTGTCGATCGCGCCGCTGTCCAAGCTGGGGTATGATGCGGCGAACGGGCCCGAGCAGGTGATTACGGCGGCGGCAAAGGCTGCCGGGAAGCCGGTGATCGGGCTGGAGACCGCGGAGCAGCAGCTGGGGTATTTCGGGGGACTTTCACAAAAGGCGCAGATCCAGTTTCTGGGGAGCACGATCGACGAGTTGCCCAAGCTGGAGACGACGATGGCAACGATGGTCGACGAGTGGGCGAAGGGGGATCCTGAAGCGCTCGCCAAAGAGATGAACGACAGTTTGAAGGACTCGCCGGAGGTGGCGAAGGTGCTGCTGGTGGATCGCAATGCGCGGTGGGCGGAGTGGGTGAAGACTCGGCTCGGGACACCGGGGACTGTGTTTGTCGCGGTCGGTGCGGGGCATCTGGCGGGTAAGGACAGCGTGCAGGCGCAGTTGGCGAAGCTCGGGGTGAAGGCTGAGCGGGTTCAGTATTGAGCTCCCGAGTCCCTCTCCCCTCGGGGAGAGGGAGGGAGGAGCCCTTGCGACGGAAGGGTGAGGGGGGAGTTGGGATAAAACGTCCCGAGCCTCACCACCCCTCACCCTCCCACCCGCAAGTGCGTGCGGGCCCCTCCCTCTCCCCGGAGGGGCGAGGGGTCAGGTTTAGTTGATTCTAACGCCGCTTTCCGCTATGCGCCCGCGCTTCCGGTCCATGGTCATCCCTGGAGGCGTGGGCGGGAAGGACAACAAACGAGTTTCGGAGAATACAGATGAGCGACCAGTTGACGCTCGCAGCCGAGACGCGTGACCGGGTTGGCAAGGGAGCCTCCCGGGCGCTGCGTCGTGATGGCCGCGTGCCTGCCGTGATCTACGGCCTGAACCAGGAACCAACCTCGGTTCACCTCGAGGAAAAGGCGCTGATGAAGGCGCTGATGACCGGCCATTTCATGAATTCCGTGGTGATGGTCAACGGCGTGCGCACGCTGCCGAAGGACGTGTCGTTCCACCCGGTTTCGGATCGCCCGATCCACGTCGACTTCCTGCGCATCGGCGAGCATTCGACCGTCACCGTCGCGGTGCCGATCGCGTTCACCGACGAGGACGACGCACCGGGCATCAAGAAGGGCAAGGGCGTCCTCAACATCACGCGTCACGAGATCGAGCTGGTCGTCGACGCTTCGGACATCCCGAGCGAGATCACGATTTCGCTCGCCGGTCTGGAGATCGGTGATTCGATCCACATCAGCGACGTGAAGCTGCCCAAGGGCGCAACGCCCGCGATCGACGACCGCGACTTCGCGATCGCCACGATCGTGCCGCCGACCGTGCCGACCGTCGAGGACGAAGAGCTCGAGGCTGAAGTCGCCGAAGCTCAGGCTGCCGAGGCTGCTTCGGACGAAGAGCCGGTCGTTGAGCCGAACGACGACGACAACGACGACGACAAGATCACGCCGCAGAAGAAGGACTGAGGGTTCAGCCCTTCGTCTTAGGATGATCTGGCGGGCGGGAAAGCTAGGGCTTTCCCGCCCGTTTCGTTTTATGGGGCTGCCCCTTACTGTTCCCTCGCGAACGCGGGCGTCCAGGATCAAGCAGCGCCGCCGCCCGTTACCCTTGGCTCCTGCGTTCGCAGGAGAACACGGTTACGTAGCCGACGCGGTCTTTTGGAGAATCACACGTGCAGATCTGGGCGGGACTCGGCAATCCGGGGGCGCAATATGCGATGCACCGGCACAATGTCGGGTTCATGGTCGCCGACGCGATCGCCGAGGTGCACGGCTTCGGCGCAGTCAAGAAGCAGTTCCAGGGCTGGACGCAGGAGGGGCGGATGGGGTCGACCAAGATCCTGCTGCTGAAGCCTGCGACCTTCATGAACGAGAGCGGTCGCGCGATCGGCGAGGCGCTGCGCTTCTACAAGCTCGGGGTCGAGGCGCTGACGGTGTTTCACGACGAGCTCGACATCGCGCCGTTCCGCGTGAAGGTGAAGACCGGCGGCGGGACCGCGGGGCATAATGGCTTGCGCTCGACCGACCAGCATCTGGGACCCGAGTTTCGCCGCGTGCGGCTGGGGATCGGGCATCCGGGGCACAAGGACCGCGTGACCGGCTATGTGCTCGGAAATTATGCGAAGGCCGAGATCGAGCCGCTGTCCGACATGCTCGGCGCGGTCGCGGCGGAGGCGAAGTGGCTGGCGGAAGGCGACGACGTCCGCTTCATGAACGATGTCGCGTTGAGGATGCAGCCATGACCACCCGCTCTCTGTTTGCCACGCGGTTCTACGAGGCCGATCTCGGCGACGACGATCTGGTCGAGGAACTCGAGGACGCCGCGCTCGAACTGGCGAAGGCCGATCGTGCGGGCGTCGCCTGGTCTAAGGCGCATGGATATCGCGGGTACACGTCGTATGCGTCGCTGAACGACCTGCCACTCCGCGATCCGCGGTTCGGGGATCTCGTGCGGCTGCTGAACAAGCATGTCGCGCAGTTCGCGAAGGACTGTGCGTTCGATCTCGGCGGGCGGAAGCTGAAGCTCGACAGTCTTTGGGTGAACGTCCTGAAGCCGGGTGGCGCGCATTCGGGGCATATTCATCCGCATAGCGTCGTGTCGGGGACGATGTACGTGGCGATTCCTGAGGGGTCTGGGGCGCTCAAGCTGGAGGATCCGCGGTTGCCGATGATGATGGCGGCGCCAACGCGGCTGGAGGATGCGGCGGAGGATCTGCGGACGTTCGTCTATGCGGAGCCTAAGCCGGGGAGCGTTTTTCTCTGGGAGAGCTGGTTGCGGCATGAGGTCGTGCCGAATGCTGCCAAGGGCGAGCGGATCAGTATTAGTTTTAACTATCGGTGGTGATTGGGGCGGCTCGCTACCGGTCCGCGTCTCGTTTTCCTGCGGACGCAGGAACCCAGGGTTACATAGTGCGACGTTCCTGACCCTGGGCTCCTGCGTTCGCAGGAGAACGGTGCTCTCTCGAATGAGGGCGGCACTCGTTGAGCGCCGCCCCCTGCCCGATCAGGCCGTCTTCATCGAGGCCATGTCGATGACGAAACGGTATTTCACGTCGCTCTTCACCATGCGCTGATACGAGGGTTCGATCTCGTCCATGCGGATCATCTCGATGTCCGACACCAGGCCGTGCTCGTTGCAGAAATCGAGCATCTCCTGCGTCTCGGCGATGCCGCCGATCAGCGAGCCGGCGATCGCGCGGCGCTTGAAGATCAGGTTGCCGACCGAGGGCGATGGATGCGCGTGCTCGGGCACGCCGACCAGCGTCATCGTGCCGTCGCGCTTGAGCAACGCGGTGAAGGTGTCGAGGTTGTGGCTCGCCGCGACGGTGTTCAGGATGAAGTCGAAGCTGTTCGCGTGTTCGGCCATCGCGGCCTCGTCCTTCGACACGATCAGGTCCTTCGCGCCGAGACGCTTGGCATCGTCGCGCTTGTTCGGCGAGGTCGAGAAGACATAAACCTCGGCACCCATCGCGTTGGCGATCTTGACGCCCATGTGGCCGAGACCGCCGAGACCGACGATGCCGACCTTCTGGCCGGGGCCGACCTTCCAGTGCTTGAGCGGCGAATAGGTGGTGATGCCGGCGCAGAGCAGTGGCGCGACCGCGGCGAGGTCGGCTTCGGGATGCGAGACCTTCAGCACGAAGCCCTCGTCGACGACGATCTGGTCCGAATAGCCACCGAAGGTGTGGCCGCCGAGCACGGGATCGGGGCCATTATACGTGCCGACGAAGCCGGTGGTTTCGCAATATTGCTCTTCGCCGTCCTTGCACGACGGGCACTCGCCGCAGCTGTCGACCATGCAGCCGACGCCGACGACGTCGCCGACCGCGAACTTGGTGACGTCGCTGCCGACGGCGGTGACGTGGCCGACGATCTCGTGGCCGGGGACGCAGGGGTAGAGCGTGCCTTCCCACTCGCCCTTGGCGGTGTGGAGGTCGGAATGGCAGACGCCGCAGAACGCGATGTCGATCGCGACGTCGGTCTTGCCGGGTTCGCGGCGCTCGAAGCTGAAGGGGGCGAGCGGCGTTTCGGGGGATTGCGCGGCGTAGCCGTTGGCGGTCGTGGTCATGGAATTCCTGGGGATTTCTGGGGGAGAGGCTCATGATAACCATCGAGCGACGATATCTCTACCGAGCGGTATGATAATTTTGCTGCATTGCGGCAATCGAGTGGTTCGATCAGGCTCGGCATCGAGCAGGGACGCCACCCCGGCGGAGGCCGGGGCCCAATTGGAAAGGTGGCAATAACGACGTGCTGACCATCGTCAGCAACGTCCCCCAATTGGGCCCCGGCCTTCGCCGGGGTGGTGGACATAGGCGGAGTGGCGCCCAACGATATGCACAAGCGTCCTTGCTGGCCTTCCGGACCGCCCTGCCCTAAAGCGCCCGCACATTCTTATACCAAGGGCATATCATGGGTTTTCGCTGCGGCATCGTGGGGCTGCCGAACGTCGGCAAGTCCACTCTCTTCAACGCGCTGACCGAGACGGCCGCGGCGCAGGCGGCGAACTATCCGTTCTGCACGATCGAGCCGAACGTCGGTAACGTCGGCGTGCCCGACAAGCGGCTCGACGCGCTCGCCAAGATCGCCGGATCGCAGAAGATCATCGAGACTCAGCTCGGCTTCGTCGACATCGCCGGCCTCGTGCGCGGCGCGTCGAAGGGCGAAGGGCTCGGCAACCAGTTCCTCGGCAACATCCGCGAGGTCGACGCGATCGTCCACGTGCTGCGCTGTTTCGAGAACGGCGACGTAACGCATGTCGACAACAAGGTCGATCCGATCGCCGATGCCGAGACGGTCGACACCGAGCTGATGCTGAGCGATCTCGAAAGCCTCGAGAAGCGCGTGCCGAACCTCGCCAAGAAGGGCATGCAGGGCGACAAGGAGGCCAAGATCGGCGCCGCCGTGCTCGGCCAAGCGCTCGAACTGCTGCGCGAAGGCAAGCCCGCGCGGCTGACCGTACCGAAGGACGAGGACGAGGCGCGCGTGTTCGCACAGGCGCAGCTGCTGACGGCAAAGCCCGTACTGTACGTGTGCAACGTCGACGAGGGCGATGCGGCGAACGGCAATGCGCTGTCGGCGCGGGTGTTCGAGAAGGCGAAGGCCGAGGGCGCCGAGGCGGTCGTGGTGTCGGCGGCGATCGAGGCAGAAATCGCGACGATGCCAGCGGAGGATCGCGGCGAGTTTCTTGGCGAGCTGGGGCTGGAGGAGACTGGCCTCGCGCGCGTCATCACCGCGGGGTACAAGCTGCTCCACCTGCTGACGTTCTTCACGGTCGGGCCGAAGGAAGCGCGTGCCTGGACCGTCCACGAGGGCGCGACCGCACCGCAGGCGGCGGGCGAGATCCACGGCGATTTCGAAAAGGGCTTCATCCGCGCCGAGACGATCGCGTTCGACGACTTCATCGCGCTGGGTGGCGAATCGAAGGCACGCGAGGCGGGCAAGCTGCGCGCGGAAGGCAAGGCGTACGTCGTCCACGACGGCGACGTTATGCACTTCCTGCATAGCTGAGGGTTAGGCGGCGGCGGCGGGTCAGCGATAGTTTTCGCAGGCTATCCCGTCGCCATCGCCGTCCATGCCGGTGCGATAGCCCGGCTGGCCGCGGTGTAGCGGCGCTGCGCCTGCCGCGCGTACTTCGCGGCACCCGCTGTAGAATACCGAGCTTTCCGATCCGGCGTTGGTCGAACGACGGGCCGGGGTAGATGGTCCGTATGCCGGTCGAACGACGTTGTACGGCTCGGCGTCGGCGACTTGCCGGGGAGGCGCGACCACATGCCGCCGCAACGCCGGCGACGCGGCCACCGCTGCTTCGGGAGCGGCCGTGGTATCGACGACAGCCGAAACTGCGGTCGGCCGCGGTTCGGTGGCTTTCCAGACACCGGCAAACATCAATGTCGAGGCGATCGCCGTGACCGCGATAAAAGAGCGCTCCATAACGCACTATACGGGCGGAGTGGTTGACGAATATTTATCGATGGTTGCTGCCTGAACAGCCGGGACGGCAGGTTACGCGATGCCGCTATGATGGGAAAAGCGGATTGTCGGCTTTGCAGACGAGACTTAGTGTAAGCGGACATCACGACGGAGAGAACGATGCGCCGCAAAGTCATGTGTCCCATAGCTGCTGTTTTGATCCTGTCACCGATCGGCGCTGCCACGGCACAGACTCGGTCGCTCACGGGAACACCTATCTTTCAGTCGGCAGGGTATGGCGCCTACCCCTTAAGCTTGAGCAGCGAGCCTAAAATCTGTCTTACGCGAACCAGCAACGGTGCACGGGAATGCCGGACGCGCGACGAGTGGGCTCGAATTGCCCATAAGCTGAGCAAGAAGCCTCAGGGCGGGTAAGCCGGTTGGGCGTTAGCCGACGGTCCTGGTATGATCGGGCAATGCCAGCGGCCGTCTTGCGGCCTTGCGCCCTGCTGCGGCGACGATGACTGCGCTGGACAGGAGGATGCTCGACACTAGCGCGCCGACCGACAGCAGGCCGACGGTGGTGACCGAGGCGTCGAAGGTGGTGCGCTTGCCGATCCGGATCGAGACTTTGGCGGCGGGGGCTTGGCGGGTTTCGTTTCGTGCGGGGGGCGTTGGGGTCTTCATCGGCCGAGGCTGAACCTTTCGCGGCTTTCGGGCAAGTCGGCGATTGGGCGTGGCTGCGGTTGCGATGAACTCCAGGTGCGCCCGCGTAGGTGTGGCGGATCGGGCGGGGCCGTGGCGGATGCCGATGAGGTAGACGCGGGAGAAGAGCCGCGAACGGGTTTCCCTCCCCTGTCGTGCCGAGTAGGGATCGCGCGAAGTCGCCACCTGCTTGGGACGAACGGTTATGATGAAGAACGCGCTGGCTCTCCTCGGTTCGGCACTCGGGCTGACGCTCGCCGGGTGTGCCTATCCGTATACGCCCCCCGCCCTTGCGCCGATTACTGCACCTGCTCCGACCGCGATGATGGCGGCGGCTGCGACGCCGGGCGAGACTCGCGCGCCGGTCACGATCCTCGTGTCGATCGATGGCTTCCGACCGGATTATCTTGATCGTGGCGTGACGCCCAACCTCAACCGGCTGCGGGCTGGCGGGGTGTTCGCGAGCATGCGGCCGTCGTTTCCGAGCATCACCTTTCCCAATCACTGGACGCTGGTGACCGGCCTGCGGCCAGATCGCAGCGGAATCGTCGGCAACAAGATGGAGGACCCGGCGCGGACGGGCGAGACGTTCACGATGGCGACCGACGATCCGTTCTGGTGGAGCGAAAGTTCGCCGATCTGGGTCGATGCGGAGAAGGCGGGGATCCGGACCGCGACGATGTTCTGGCCGGGCGCGAATGTTGCGGTCGGCGGCAAGGTCAAGCCGGACAGCCACGGCGCGATCGACGGCGGGACGCGGCCGGAGGACTGGCAGCAGTTCAACCAGCAGGTCTCGGGGACGCAGCGGGTCAACGCGGTGCTCGACTGGATGCGGCGGCCCGCCGCGATCCGGCCTAAACTGGTGACGTTGTATTTCGATACGGTCGACAGCGCGGGTCATGCGGGTGGGCCGGAGAGCGCTGGGGTGACGCAGGCGGTGGCGGATGTCGATGCGAGCATTGGCGCGCTGGTCGATGGGCTTGCCGCGCTGGGGCAGCGGGCGAACCTAGTGATCGTCGCGGATCACGGCATGGCGGCGACTAGCAGCACGCGGGTGGTGGCGCTCGACGCGATTGCGGACAAGGCGGACTATCGCACGGTCGAGACCGGGCCGTACGCGACTCTGTTCGCGGTACCGGGGCATGAGGCGGCGCTGGAGGCGCGGTTGCTGACCCGCCACGATCATCTGCAATGCTGGCGGAAGGGGGAGATCCCGGCGCGGTTCCATTATGGGCGCAATCCGCGCGTGCCCAGCTATCTGTGCCTTGCCGATGTCGGCTGGCGGGTCGATCCGAGCGCGCCGACCAAGGCTTCGGTCGGCGGGATGCACGGCTATGACAACATGGCGCCGGAGATGCGCGCGCTGTTCATCGCCAACGGGCCGGCGTTCGTGGCGGGCAAGACGATTGCCAGCTTCGACAACGTGGCGATCGAGCCCTTGTTGCGCGACCTGATCGGGTTGCCGGCCGAAGCGGGGCTGGACGGCACCGACGCACCCTTCCAGAAGGTTCTGCAACGATAAGAGGAGAGGTTGTGCAGTATTTCGAGGATATCGAGGTCGGTCGGACCGCGTCGTTCGGTTCCTACGCGGTCACGCGCGAGGAGGTGATGGACTTCGCCGCGAAATACGATCCGCAGCCGTTTCATCTGTCCGACGAGGCGGCCGCGCAGACGCATTTCGGGCGGTTGTCGGCGAGCGGCTGGCATACGTGCGCGATGGTGATGTCGATGGTGGTCGCGAATTTGAAGGAGAACCAGCAGGCCGGGCTCGGGTCGCCGGGGATCGACGAATTGAAGTGGGTGAAGCCGGTGTATCCGGGGGACACTTTGCGGTGCGAGACCGAGATCCTGGAAAAGCGCGTGTCGGCGAGCCGGCCGGAGATGGGGATCTTCAAGAGCCGGATGCGGGTGTTTAATCAGGACGACGTGATGGTGATGACGTTCGTATCGAACGGCCTCGTCGCGACGCGCCCTGCCGGGACACCCGCCGGTTGATAGACGGTCTATTGCCCCTCACGATATGCGGCTTTTGGTCTGACGTCGGTGTTTTCAATTCAAAGGCGCAGAGGCGCTAAGAGAAGATTTGTTCACGCGGAGGCGCGGAGGCGCGGAGAAATTTAGAATGGCAGAGCTTCGTCGTGGGCTTCACTGTCGCGATGAGTGGACCGCGCCGTTCCTGAACTACTCTCCGCGTCTCCGCGTCTCCGCGTGAAAACTAATCCTTCTCTTCGCGCCCTCGCGCCTTCGCGTGAACCAACCTGCTCTAGTTACTGCGCCGGACGACCGCCGCCGCGGTTGCCGCCGCCCTGACGACCGCCGCCTTGCCGTCCACCGCCGAAACGCTGGCCGCCGCCGCGATTGCCTCGGAATGCGCCGTCGCCGCGATTGCCGCGGAAGCCGCCTTGGACCTGGGGCTGCTGCGGGTTGGCGACCTGGCCGGGCTGCGGAGGCTGGCCTGGTTGACCGAATTGGCCGCGACCGGGACCACGGCCGCGATCGTCGCCGCGGCCGGGACGGCCGTTGCCGAACTGGCCCTGACCGGGCGTGCCGGGATTGCCCTGATAGCCTGGACGGTTGCCACGCCAGCCGCCGTCTCGGCCGCCATTGCCTCGGTTGCCAAAGCCGCCCCAGTTGCCGCGGCCGCCATCGTTGCGGTTGCCGCGATATTGCTGGCGGCCCTGCCAGTAGCGTTGCTGGTTGCCGTTCCAGCGGTGCGGGCGGCGATAGCGATCGTAGACGTAGACGCCCGAGCCGGGATAATAATAATCGCCGCTCCAACCGTAGTAGGAGTTCAGGCCGCCATAGCCTGCGAAGCCATCATAGCCCGCGCCGTAATAGCCCGCGCCGTAATAGCCGTCGCCATAGCCGCCGCCGTAATAGGGATCGCTGGCATAGCCGACGCCCGCGCCGCCATAGCCGTACCCGTCGGTGCAGCCCGCGACGCCCAGTCCGAGACCCAGGGCTAGGCCGATAATGCCGAAGCGCTTCATAAACATGGAGGTTCTCCCGTACGTGGAGAGCGGACACAACGGGCCGCCATTCATCGCACAACGGAGTCCTTATATCGCAAGTTCCATGAATGGGGTCTGACGAGGTTTGGGTTCCATGGGAGCTCGAAGGGACCGCATCCCTCTGCTGTTCCCTCGCGCACGCGGGGGTACAGGGTAGCGGTCGCTGCGGTATCTAGCTGGGCCCCCGCGTCCGCGGGGGAACGAGGCCGCGGGCTTCCGCGGCAAGCGCGCGGTCAGTGGCCGGGGAAGTGGATCAGGGCGATTGCTTCGACGCCATCCGAGCGGAGCGCGTCTGCTCCGCCGAGGTCGGGGAGGTCGACCAGGAACTGGGCTTGCGTGACGACCGCGCCGGCCTTGTGGAGCAGGCGGACCGCCGCGCGGGCGGTGCCGCCGGTGGCGATCAGGTCGTCGACCAGCAGGACGCGAGCGCCGGGGGCGAAGGCGTCGGCGTGGATCGCGATGCGGTCGGTGCCGTACTCCAGAGCATAGTCTTCGGCGATGGTGGCGCCGGGGAGCTTGCCGTCCTTGCGGATCAGCAGGACGCCGGCCCTGAGCGGTGCGGCTAGCGCGGCGGCGAAGAGGAAGCCGCGGGCTTCGATGCCGGCGACCAGGTCGACGGGGCCGGAGACTGCCGCGACCATCCGCTCGATCGCGGTCGCCCAGCCGTTCGGGTCGAGCAGCAAGGTGGTGATGTCGCGGAACTGGATGCCGGGCTTGGGGAAGTCCGGGATGGTGCGGATCAGCGCCTTCAGGTCGGCGTTGCGCTCGTTGATATCGGACATGGGCGTTCCCTTCTTCGCACGAAGCGGCGGCCGTCGCGCGGCGCCGCGCGACGGCCAAAACGAAAGCGGCGGATCAGGCTGTTTGCCCGTCCGCCGCTCCCTCTATCCGTGCGCCCTTACCGCGGGAGCCGGGCCGTCATCAATGCTTAACGTCGCGCCAGACGTTCTGGTAGGCGCCCCAGGCGAGGCCGCAGAAGATCAGGATGAAGATGATCGACGCGAACCCGGCGGCATGGCGTGCCTCGAGGTTCGGCTCGGCGGTCCAGGTCAGGAACGCGGCGACGTCGGTCGACATCTGCTCCTTGGTCGCCTTCGTCCCGTCCGCATAGCCGACCTGGCCATCGGAGGTCAGCGGTGGCGGCATCGCGATGTTGAGGTTCGCGAAATACGGGTTGTAGTGAAGACCCTCTGGCGTCTTGATGTCCGGGAATTCCTTCAACATCTTTGCCGACTGCGGCTGGTAGCCGGTCAGCAGCGAATGGATGTACGCCGCGCCGTCGTGACGTGCCTTCGTCATCAGCGACAGGTCGGGCGGCAGCGCGTTGTTGTTGGCGGCGCGGGCGGCGACGTCGTTGGCGAACGGCAGCGGGAAGTGATCCGACGGAATGTTCTTCCGCGTGGCCGCTTCGCCCGTCTCCGGGTTGATCGACGGCTGCTCGATCACCCACTGGTTGGCGATCGCCTTAACCTCGGGCTCCGAATAACCGATCTTCTGCAGGTCGCGGAACGCCACCAGGCGCAGCGAGTGGCAGGCGGCGCAGACTTCCTTGTAGACCTGGAAACCGCGCTGGAGCTGGCGACGGTCGAACTTGCCGAACACGCCGTTCGAGGCGAGGTCCAGCTCCTTCGGATGGAGATGATACTCGCTCTCGGCGGTCGGTGCGACGGGGTCGGTGATGGCCCCGTAGACGCTGCCGAACAGCGCGATGCCGAGCACCAGCACGAAGGCCGCGCCGACCAGGGATGCGATGAGACGAACCATGTGTGTGTCCTCTAGTTCGTATCAGTGCGCGGCGTGCGGCGTAGAAGCCGTCGACAGCGCGGTCTGGGCCGGGCTCGTGCCACCGTGATTGGCCAGGACGGCCTCGGTGATCGAGTTGGGCAGCGGCCGCGGACGCTCGGAGCGCGAGATCAGCGGCAGGATGATCAGGAAATGCGCGAAGTAGTACGCCGCGCAGATCTGGCTCAGGATCACGTAGGTCGCCGTCGCCGGTGCACCGCCGCAATAGCCGAGGATCAGGATGTCGGCGACCAGCACCCAGAACGCGATCCGCGCCTTGGGCCGATAGTTCATCGAACGGACCGGCGAGCTGTCCAGCCAGGGCAGGAAGAACAGCAGCAGGATCGAGCCGAACATCGCCAGCACGCCCCAGAGCTTGGCCGGCAGGATGAAGTCCGCGGTGAAGGCGCGCAGGATCGCGTAGAACGGCCAGAAATACCATTCGGGAACGATATGCGCGGGCGTCGAGAGCGGGTTCGCCGGGATGTAGTTATCCGGGTGGCCGAGATAGTTCGGGAAGAAGAACAGCAAGCCCGCGAAGATCAGCATGAAGATGCCAAGCCCGAAGCCGTCCTTGGCGGTGTAATAGGGGTGGAACGGGACGGTGTCCTGTTCGCCCTTCACGTCGACGCCGGTCGGGTTGTTCGAGCCGGGGATGTGCAGCGCCCAGATGTGCAGGATGATGACGCCCGCGATCACGAACGGCAGTAGGTAATGCAGCGAGAAGAAGCGGTTGAGCGCGGCATTGTCCGGCGCGAATCCGCCGAGCAGCCAGATGCGGATGGTGTCGCCGACCAGCGGGATCGCCGAGAAGAACCCGGTGATGACCTGCGCGCCCCAGAAGCTCATCTGGCCCCAGGGAAGCACGTAGCCCATGAATGCGGTCGCCATCATCAGCAGGAAGATGACCACGCCGAGCAGCCACACCATCTCGCGTGGCGCCTTGTACGAGCCGTAATAGAGCCCGCGGAAGATGTGCGTGTAGACGACGATGAAGAACATCGAGGCGCCGTTCGCGTGAGCGTAGCGCAGGAACCAGCCCGCATTGACGTCGCGCATGATGCTCTCGACCGAGTCGAACGCGACCAGGCCGTTGGCGGCATAGTGCATCGCCAGGACGATGCCGGTGACGATCTGGATCGCCAGTGCGGCGCCGGCGAGCACGCCGAAGTTCCAGAAATAATTGAGGTTGCGCGGGACGGGATAGCCGCCGCCGAGTGAATTGTAGACGAGCCGGGGAACGGGAAGCCGCTCATCCAGCCACCGCGTCAGCGGCAGCTTCGGTTCGTATTGCTTGGCCCAGGGAAAGCTCATGATGTTTTCCTCAGCCTACCGTGACGACGGTGTCGGAGTTGAAGGCATAGTCCGGAACGTGGAGGTTCGACGGAGCGGGGCCTTTGCGGATGCGCGCGGCGGTGTCGTAGGCCGAGCCGTGGCACGGGCAGAAATAGCCGCCGAACGGTCCCTTGTTCTCACCCTCGCCCGCGCCGAGCGGGACGCAGCCGAGGTGGGTGCAGACGCCCAGCGTGATCAGCCAGTTCTTCTTGCCCGCCTTGGTGCGCTGTTCGAGCGTCTGCGGATCGCGCAGCGTCGAGATATCGACCGCGTCGGCTTCGGAGATTTCCTTCGGCGTCAGGTTGCGCACGAACAGCGGCTGCTTGCGGAAGCTGGTCTTGATCGCCTGGCCGGGAAGGATCTTCGACAGGTCGATCTCGGTGGTCGACTGTGCGAGGACGTCTGCGCTCGGGTTCATCTGGTTGATCAGCGGCAGGACGATCGCAACCGCACCTACCCCTGCAAAGGAGACCGCGGCGATGTTGATGAAATCACGGCGGCGAGGATCATGGGCCTCTTCGTGAAACGGCTCTGGCGATTCGCCGGGGGGAACCATGTCGTCGACTGTCGCCATTCATCTCGCCCTTGCACGTTATTTTTTTCGTGACGGGCTGGGCTTTCGGTTTCGCGAAACCATATCCCCAATCCGTCCGACCGTCCCCACGGAGGCTGTGCTTTGATAGACGGCGGGGCGCGGGTTTGCCAACTGCATTTTGCTTTGGGTTACCGCCTTGCTAGGGGATCGGGCATGAGAATTGCCCTCTATCAGCCCGATATCGCCGGAAATGTCGGCGCGATCCTGCGGACCGCCGCGTGCATGGGGATCGGCGTCGACCTGATCGAACCGATGGGATTCACCTGGAGCGAGAAGGCGGTCGCGCGCTCAGGAATGGATTATGTGGGGGTGGTCGACGTGGTGCGGCATGTCGATTGGGACACGTTCCTAGCGCAGGTGCAGGGGCGGATCGTGTTGCTGACCACCAAGGGCGCGGTGCGGCTGGATGTCGCGGAGTTTCACGAGGACGACGTGCTGCTGATGGGGAGCGAGGGGACTGGGGTTCCTGAGGAGGTGCACGCGCGCGCCGACGTACGGGTGCTGATCCCGATGCGGCCTGGGTTGCGGTCGATGAACATTTCCGTGGCGACGGGGATCGTTGCGGCGGAGGCGTTGCGGCAGACGGGTGGCTGGCCGAGCTGATCCTCCCCGACACGGGGAGGGGGACCGTGCGAAGCATGGTGGAGGGGGTTCACCTCGAACGTACCGCTTCGTCATCACAACTGGTACGCTCGTGGAAGCCCCCCTCCACCCTTCGGCCAAGTAGCCGAACGGTCCCCCTCCCCGTGCCGGGGAGGATTTGGTAGGGACCTGCGCATGACCGATCTCGACCCCCAGCAAGCCGCCGCCCGAACCTGGTTCGAATCCCTGCGCGATCGTATCTGTGCGGAGTTCGAGGCGATCGAGCGGGAGGCGGGTTCCGACGCGTCGTTTGAATATACGCCGTGGGACCGGATCGATCCGTCGGGTGAACCGGGCGGCGGCGGCGTCCGCGGCGTGATGAAGGGCAAGGTCTTCGAGAAGGTCGGCGTCAACGTCTCGACCGTCGGCGGCACGTTCGAAGGCGACTTCGCCAAGTCGATCCACGGGGCCGGCGACGACCCCCGCTTCTTCGCGACCGGGATCAGCCTGGTCGCGCACATGACCAACCCGCATGTGCCGGCGGTGCACATGAACTGCCGCTTCCTCAACACGACCAAGCGCTGGTTCGGCGGCGGCGGCGATCTCAACCCGCCCTTGCCGATCGAGGAGGATACGGCCGACTTTCACGCGACGATGAAGGCGGCGTGCGACGCGCACGATCCGGCGCATTACGAGCGGTTCAGGGACTGGGCGGAGACCTATTTCTACATCCCGCACCGGAAAGTGAGCCGCGGTGTCGGCGGAATTTTCTTCGATCATCTCGATGGCGATTTCGACACCAATTTCGCCTTCACGCGCGATGTCGGCGAGGCGTTTCTGGATGCCTATCCGCGGATCGTGCGGCGGCGGATGGATACGCCGTTCGATGCGGTCGACGAGGCGCGGATGCTCGAATGGCGCGGGCGCTATGCCGAGTTCAATCTCGTCTATGATCGCGGCACGCTGTTCGGGTTGAAGACCGGCGGCAACATCGACGCGATCCTGATGAGCCTGCCGCCGCGCGCGACGTGGTCGTGATCCAGTGGCGCTGATCCCGGTTGCCGACGACGTCCTCGCGACGATCGTCACGACATTGGAAATGCGCAAGCGACCGCCGCTGCGGCCGAGCCCGGGATCGCGGTTGCGGCTGGTGAAGTGGGAGCGGCCGGCGCTGGAGAAATACCGTGCGCTGTTCCGGCGGGTGGGGAGCCCGTGGCTGTGGTTTTCGCGGCTGGTGATGGCGGACGATGTACTCGCGGCGATCGTGCATGATCCGGGGATCGCGGTGTATGCGGTGCTCGATCCGGCGGGAATCGAGGTCGGGATGCTCGAACTCGATTTCCGCGAGGCGGGCGCGTGCGAGATTTCGTATTTCGGGTTGATCCCGGAGCTTGCCGGGCAAGGTCATGGGCGGTGGCTGATGGCCGAAGCGTGCGCGCGGGCCTGGGCGAAGGGGGTGGAGCGGGTCTGGTTGCATACCTGCACGCTCGATCATCCAAGCGCGCTGGGATTTTATCGGGCGCAGGGGTTCGTGGCGGTGAAGCGGACGATCGAGACGTTTCCCGACCCGCGGGCTTCCGGGTTGCTGCCGCCGGAGACCGCGCCACAGATTCCGTATCTGGGGAAGCGGGGGTAAGCGTGAGACGTGTTTCCCCGCGAGCATAAAGGCAGCAGGCGCACTACGAAGCCGAGAAGTCGGGCGTCGAAGAGGTCGCAACCGAAACTCCCTCTCCCCCTTGGGGAGAGGGGCGGGGTGAGGGGCGCCCCAGGCGGAAACGCTGGCAACTGCCCCAAACCCTCACCCCAACCCTCTCCCCGGAGGGGAGAGGGAGCAGTTGGTGCGTGCCTCCTCCGCAGACATTGGCGGAGGCCGGCCCCTACCGCGCCAGGCGGCGGTAGGCGGAGATGGCGATCAGGGCCATCGCGATGCCGGCTGCCATGGCCGCCACCGCGGCGCCGGCATCGACGATCGCCAGCGCGACCGGGTTGGCCTGCCCGCCTTCGCGGAGGGCTCGGTCGAGCATCATGAACGGCGCGCCGACGAGCCAGCCGCTGATGTAGCTGAACGCGGCCAATCCCATGAGTGGGAGCCCCGAACCTCGGCTGAGCGTGAAGCTGCGGCGGATCGCTCCCAATGCACCGAGCGGGGCTTCGGCGAAGAGCGCCGGGCCGGTCAGCATCGTTCGGCCGAGGATGTAGAGGCCGGGGATCGCGTACAGCAGCAGCCCTGCGCCGGCCGGCAGCGAGACGATCACCATCGCCAACAGAAAACGCGGGAAGATTCGCAGGCAGCGCGTCAACGCCTGCCGCAGGTCGAGATGCTCGCGATCGAGATACAGTGCGTAGAACAAGGACGTGCCGAAGAAGCTCATCACATAGGCCAGCAGATACCAGCCGCCATGCGCCGCCGCCCAGGTCTGTACCGCGTCGGCCCAGACCAGCGCCTGCGCCTCGTTATTGCCTGCCGCGGCATCGGGCATCGGCGGATCGGGGACGACCAGCGCGAGCGCGAACGCGGGCAGGAACAGGAACGGCGCGGCGATCCGCAGCAACAGGTCGCGGTCGCGCTTGAACAGCGTCCAGGCGTCGGTGAGGACGGTCGCGAAATCGAGCTTCATCGGGGATTTCATTCCTGGGGAAGTTTCTCTCTGACCGCGACGTAGAGCTGCGCGGTGAAGACCGCGGCGAGCGCGGTGAAGACGGTGGTGACGATCGTGGCGACGACGCCCGACAGGAACGTCGCGGTCGCAATGCCCTTTGCGCCGAGCGCGAGGCGGAAGATGATCCCGGTCACCGACTGCGCGGCCCAGGTGGACACGAGCATGACGATCGCGAACAGGATCAGCACGCCGATGATCCGCCACGTCAGCCCCTTGGTCAGCTGGAAGGAGCGGCGGATCGCACCGACCCTGCGGCGTTCGTTGAGGATGACCGCGTTGAGCAGCGCCAGTCGCGCGCCGATCCAGATCGCGATCAGCGTGAACACTGAGAAGTACAGTATGGCGAACTGCGCGGCACGGCCTTGCGACGGCGCCGTACGAAGCATCGCACTGCCGGCAGCAGAGAATCCGACGTACGGGATCGTTCCCGACGAGGACATCAGCACGATGACCGGCGGTATGACGAGGAGCACCGCGACGAGCGTGATCAGCACGGTGATGCCGAACGCCGGCAACACGCGCGAGCCAGCCTGGCGGCGTGCGGATGCGGCATCGGTGGCGGGGTCGGTCGCGATCGCGACGATCGCGAGCTGCGACCAGAGCATCGCGACCAGCGTCCCGATCGCCAGCACGCTACCGACCAGGGCAAAGCTGATCGTCCCCGGCGTCGAGAACGCGACATAGCCGTCGCGGATCACGCTGGGCACGACCATGCCGAGCAGCGCGATCGGCGTAATCATGCCGGTGCGCCCGTTGAGCACTTCGACCGTGCGATCCCAGACCGTCCCCATCTTCACCATGCGTCTTGCTCCCCCGCTGATCTCGGCTCGCGGGTTAGCCCAAGCCCCTGCACTTGACCACATGGTTGCGACACGCGCCGGAGTTGCAACTTGGCGCGCGGGTGCGCAATTGGGATCGGTGACCACCCCCCTCCCCTCCGATATCGAATGGCGGACCAGCGCCGGCCTGACGCCCTATGCCGACGCGCTGGCGGAAATGGAGACGCGCGCGGCCGCAGTCGGCACCGGCGATGCGCGCGAGCTGCTGTGGATGCTCGAACATCCGCCGGTCTACACCGCAGGCACCAGCGCCGAACCGGGCGACCTGATCGATGCGCGCTTTCCGGTGATCCCGACCGGGCGCGGTGGGAAATACACCTATCATGGGCCGGGCCAGCGGATCGGCTATGTCGTGCTCGACCTGACCAAGCGCGGGCGCGACGTCCGCCGCTATGTCCACGCGCTCGAATCCTGGGTGATCGCGGCGCTCGGCGAACTCGGCGTCGAGGCGTTCGCGGTCGATGGCCGGGTCGGCATCTGGACGCTCGATCGGGGACGAGAGGCCAAGATCGGGGCGATCGGCGTTCGGGTCAGACGTTGGGTCACGCTCCACGGCTTCTCGGTGAACGTCGACCCCGATCTGTCGCACTTTGGCGGTATCGTCCCCTGTGGCTTGCCCGAGTTCGGCGTTACCAGCCTGCAATCGCTGGGCATTAAAGCCGATCTTGCAACTTTCGATGCAGCCCTCGCGTTAACAAACGACGCTTTTCTTGAAACAGTTTCTTGTCCTTGAGAAAACGAGGCTTGAGGGCAAGGCGTTATCGGATTAATGTCCACTACGATTTGGGTATTAAGGGCGAGCAGCCAGCCAAATCCTCTATCTAGGGAGCTTCCACATGCGTGCACTCATTTCCAAGGTCCTGACCGGTTCGCTGATCGCCAGCGCAGCACTTGCCGTTTCGGCTTGCGGTCCGAAGACCGAGACGACCACCGACAACACGATGGTCACCGACATGAACGCCACTGAAGGCATGGACACCATGACCGACAACATGACCGCAGTCGACGGCGCGTCGAACGGTGGCATGATGGCCAACGACACCATGATGGCGAACGACACGATGATATCGAACGACACCATGATGACCAACAACGCAATGTAATCCCGTGGAGATTACCCGCTTTGGCGGGTAGTTTCCGACAGGACCTACGCGGTGTGAAGGGGCGCCCGGGCAACCGGGCGGCCCTTTTCCGTTGTGGCATGCCGCCCCCGATCCGGGCGCATGCAGCGATCGTTCCGGACGCGACGAATCGAGTTTTCCGGCGCGGTGCGGCCGATGTGCTCGCGGCGGTCGGAAAAGGTTAAAATCGCTTGGGAGTTTCCGCGAAACGCTTTAGATTCGGTCCCTTGGAATGCCCCTGGGGAGGTTGGAATGAAAGTGTTGCGTACCGCGCTCGCGCTTTGCGTCGCGTCGAGCGGGCTCGCTGTCGCGCAGTCGGCGTCGGCGCAGTTCTTTTTACAGTCGCGCGATTTTTCGGCCGCTGCCGTGACCGGCGACGAAGCGGATCTGGGGCAGCCCTTGCCCGGTGCGACCCCGGCCGAGACGCGCGCCGCACTCGTATGGCACATGCGTGCGGCACTGAACGTTGCGGCGCTGCAGTGCCAGTTCGAGCCGACCCTGCTGACCGTGCCGACCTACAATTCGATCCTCGCCGATCACGGTGACGAGTTGAAGAATTCGTTCGACACGCTGACCAAATACTTCGTTCGCGTAAACAAGGCGGCGGGCCCCAAGGCCGGGCAGACCGCGCTCGACCAGTTCGGCACGCGCACCTATTCGAGCTTTGCCACGGTCGCTGCGCAGTACGGCTTCTGCCAGACTGCCGCCTCGATCGGTCGCGACGCGATCTTCACGCCGCGCGGGCATTTCTCCGAGGTCGCGCTGGCGCGCTCGCGTGAGCTGCGCAACAGCCTGATCCCCTGGGGCGAGCAGCGCTTCCCGCGTCGCATCGGTCGCGACACGGCCGCGATGCCGCGCCTCGACGTGATCTGCTGGAACAAGAAGGGCGAGTGGGTCGACAAGAAGTGCGGGGCGCAGAACTGGCCGCCAGCAGGCGTCGGGATCGCCGGACGGTAAGGCATCGGGGGTTGTGAGTCGGGACCAAGTCTGCGTCGACTTCTTCCGGCCCCTGCCCTTATCGCGTATCTTTATTCCGCCTCCCCCATCCCGTCACCCCAGCGAAAGCTGGGGTATCCCTCGGGTCAGACGACCGGAGTCAAACGGGGATATCCCAGCTTTCGCTGGGATGACGGGGGGGGCGTCGATCAGGGGGCGGAGTGGAGCGCGCTTGGACGGGACGAAAACGTCCAGCCCCCCCTCCCGAACGCCTCAGCGCAAGCCCAGCAGCTTGTGGGTCTGGAGCGAGAGCCGCCATTGCGGCCGCGCCATCACCATATCCACGCACGCCTCGCGGTTCGCATCCGCATTCGGATCGTCGAGCGGCTGGAGCAGCAGGTTCGCGAAGTCCCATGTCTCGACATCGGCGATATCGGTGCCCGGCTGCGGCCAGACCAGCTTCAGCTCGTCGCCGGTGCGCTGGACCACGATGCTGCCGGCCTTGGGACTGATGCAGACCCAGTCGATCCCGGGGTGTGCGGCAATCGTCCCGTTGCTCTCCATCGCGATCCGGAAGCCGGCCGCATGCAGCGCCTCGACGATCGCGTCGTCGATCTGGAGCATCGGCTCGCCACCGGTGAGCACTACGAACCGGTCGATCGTACCCTCGCCCCAGAACCCCGCGACCGCATCCGCCAACGCCTGCGCATCGGCGAACTTGCCGCCGCCGAGCCCATCGGTGCCGACGAACTCTGTATCGCAGAATTTGCACACCGCGGTGGCGCGATCCTGTTCGCGGCCGGACCACAGGTTGCACCCGGCAAAGCGCACGAACACCGCACGGCGGCCCGCGTTCACGCCCTCGCCCTGCAGCGTCAGGAACATCTCCTTGACCGCATAACTCATCGTCAGATCGGCTTCACGGCATAGCGCGTCGGATCGGCGATCCCGGCCTCGTCGAAGCCCTTCGCGCGCAGCCGGCAGCTATCGCATTCGCCGCAATGCAGGGAGCCAGGTGCTGGATCATAGCATGACCAGCTCAGCCCGAGATCGAGCCCGAGACGCGTGCCTTCGCGGACGATATCCGCCTTCGTCATATGCTGGAGCGGTGCCTGGATGCGGAACGGGTCGCCTTCGACACCGGCCTTGGTCGCGAGTTCGGCGAGACCTTCGAACGCGGCGATGAACTCGGGACGGCAATCGGGATAGCCCGAATAATCGAGCGCGTTGACGCCGATATAGATGTCGCGCGCACCCGCCGCTTCGGCCCAGCCGAGCGCGAGGCTGAGGAAGATCGTGTTGCGCGCCGGCACGTAGGTGACGGGAATGCCGCCGCCGTCTTCGGTACCCGCGCCGTCCTTCGGCACGTCGATATCGGCGGTCAGCGCGGAGCCGCCGAACGCGGACAGATCCATCGGCAGGACGATATGGCGCTCGACGCCGAGCGCGTCGGCGATCCGGCGTGCGGCGGCAAGCTCGACGCGGTGACGCTGGTTATAGTCGAACGACAGCGCGAGCACGCGCTGTCCGGCGTCGCGCGCCATCGCCGCGGATACCATCGAGTCGAGGCCGCCGGAGACGAGGGCGACCGCATAAGGGGAGGATGTCATGATGCGGAGTCCGCTAGGCCAGCAGCGGCCAAAAAGAAAGGGCCGCCCTGTGGAGCGGCCCTGAAGGTTGGCGCGCAAGCGCGCCACAAGGGAGAAAAAACGTGCTGAATAAGAGCACGGAGTCACCTATGCCGACTGGAAGTAAAGATCACGTTAATTCGGCGGTGCGCGCCTGTTTTTCCTTTTAGTCCAGTCGCTTAGCCGTCAACTGGCACCGGAAATTTTGTCGCACAGAACGCGCAGTCGACGATGATGAAGCCGGTTTCGTCCGCCATCGACTGGCGCTCCTCCAATGGGAATTTCGAGATCACGCCCTTGATGTACTCGGGATCGCAGCGACACCCGCGCGTGATCGGGATATCGGCGAGGATGCGAACGTCCTTCTCCTCGTTGAACAGGCGCCAGACGAGCGTTTCCAGCGGCAACGTCGCATCGGTGAGTTCATCGACGCCCATCGTGTTGCCGAGCGTGGCGACATGCTCCCATTCCGGATGATCGAGCTTGGTATGCAGGCGTTCGCGCCCGTCCTCGCCTTCGGGAAGATGCTGGAGGAACAGCCCGCCGGAGATGCAGCGACCGTCGGGGCCTTTCGCCATGCCGGTGCGGATCATCGTCGGGATCTGCTCGGACTGCGTGAAATAGCTCTGCGCGGCCTGCGAAAGCGTATCACCATCGAGCGGCACGATCCCCTGATAGCGTTCGTTGCTGGTCGCCATGTCGAACGTGATCGCGAGATAGCCGGCGCCGAACAGCGCGAACAGCGACGGCTCGGCGGGGGCTTCGGCGAGCTTGTCCGCGTCGTACTCGATATAGCCGCGCACTTCGCCGCCACGATAGTCGCAGACGAGCAACTGGACGACGCCGTTGTCGGTGCGCGTCTGCATCGTTAGCTGGCCGCTCGAGTCCTTGAGCGTCGAACCGATCAGCGCGGCGAGCGTCAGCGCTTCGGCGAGCAGTTTCTCGATCGCGGGCGGATAGGCGTGCGCGGCAAGCACTTCGTCGAGCGCGGTGCCGAGCCGCACGATCCGCCCGCGTGCACTGCGCGCGGGGATCGCGAAAGCCAGCGCACGGTCGAGATCGGTCACGTTGGGATCGAATTTTGGCGTATCGTTCATCGTCCGCCAGATGGTGACCCTGCCCGTTCAGGTCAACCGATCTGCCCGAAGCACCAGCGCAGGACCGACTTCTGCGCGTGGAGGCGATTCTCCGCTTCCTGCCAGATCAGCGACTGTGGGCCGTCGATCACCTCGGGCGTGACTTCCTCGCCGCGGTGCGCGGGCAGGCAGTGGAGGAACTTCGCGTCGGGCTTGGCGAGTGCCATCAGCGCGGCGTCGACCTGGTATGGGGTGAGCGCCTTCAGCTTCGCCTCAGCATGCGCCTGACCCATCGAGATCCACGTGTCGGTCACGACGATATCCGCACCCTCAACCGCCTCGCGTGGATCGGATACGACGCGCGCCCGACCCGACGACCGCGTGATGGCCTCTTCCTCCGGTTGGAACCCCTGCGGGCAGGCCGCGACGACGTCGAACTGCATCAGGCCGGCCGCCTCGACGATCGACGCGAGCACGTTGTTGCCGTCGCCGAGCCACGCGACCTTGAGGCCGGGCAGCGTCTTGCCGCTTTCGATGATCGTCAGCAGGTCGGCCATGATCTGGCACGGATGCGACGCGTCGGTCAGGCCGTTGATGACCGGGACGGAGGCGTAGTGCGCCATCTCCTCGATCTTGGCGTGATCGTCGGTGCGGATCATGATCGCGTCGACATAGCCCGACAAGATGCGCGCGGTATCGGCGATCGACTCGCCGCGGCCGAGTTGCATCGAGCCGCCGTCGGACACGATCGACGTGCCGCCGAGCTGGCGGATCGCCATGTCGAACGAGAAGCGCGTGCGGGTGGAGCTCTTTTCGAAGACCATCGCGAGCGTGTGGCCGGCGAGCGGCGCATCGGTGTCGGTACGGCCCTTGGGGAAGCCGGCGCGGGCCGCCTTGCGGTCGAGTGCATCGGACAGCATCGCGGCGATGCCGTCGGCTCCGGCGTCGGTGAGATTCAGGAAATGGCGGGTCATAATATCCTCCCCGGCACGGGGAGGGGGACCGCGCTCGCAGAGCGGGGTGGAGGGGGACCTCCACGGGCGCTACGCTGCGGGGAAAACCCCCTCCACCATGCTTCGCATGGTCCCCCTCCCCGTGCCGGGGAGGATTTAAGTTAATCGTCGGCGGCGGGTACGTAGACACGCGCGGCGGTCGACAGCTTGTCGATGCACTCGGCGATGTGGCTCTCGTCGATCACCAGCGGCGGCAGGATTCGGACGACGTTCTCGCCCGCCGAGACCAGCAACAGATTGTGGTTGTCGCGCGCGAACGCGACGAACGCACGGCTGTCGCTCTTCAGCTTTAGCCCGAGCATCAGCCCGGTGCCGCGAACGCTGTCGAACAGGTGATCGTGGTTGGGGATCATCTGTTCGAGCCCCTGCCGCAACCGGTCGCCCATCGCGGTGACGTTGTCGAGGAAGCCGTCCTCCAGCATCACGTCGAGGATCGCCTCGCCCGCCGCCATCGCCAGCGGATTGCCGCCATAGGTCGAGCCGTGCGTGCCGGCGACCATGCCCTTGGCCGCTTCCTCGGTCGCGAGGCAGGCGCCCAGCGGGAAGCCGCCGCCGATACCCTTGGCGACCGCCATGATGTCCGGCGTGATGCCGTACAGTTCATGCGCGAAGAACTTGCCGGTGCGGCCATAGCCGCACTGGACCTCGTCGAGCACCAGCAACAGGCCGTGCTCGTCGCAGGCTTTCCGCAAGCCCGTCAGGAACTCGTGGCTCGCCTGGCGGATGCCGCCCTCGCCCTGAATCGGCTCGACCAGGAAGCCCGCTGTATTGTCGTCGATCAGCGCCAGCGCGCCTTCGAGATCGTTGAACTTGGCATAGGCGAACCCCGGCAGCAGCGGCTCGAACCCGTCGCGCATCTTCGCCTGATTGGTCGCCGAGATCGCGCCGAGCGTACGCCCGTGGAACGCGGTATCGAACGTGATCAGCGTGTGGCGCTGCGGATTGCCGTTGGCGAAATGATAGCGCCGCGCGGTCTTGATCGCGCACTCGACCGCCTCGGCACCCGAGTTGGTGAAGAACACCGTGTCCGCGAATGTGTTGTCGACGAGGCGCTGCGCGAGGTGCTCGCCCTGCGGCGACCCGTACAGGTTCGACACGTGCATCAGCGTCGCCGCCTGCTCGGCGATCGCCTTGGTCAGATGCGGGTGGCCGTGGCCGAGCGCGTTGACCGCGATACCGCTGGCGAAATCGAGATACTGCTGGCCGTCCTCGCCGAAGAGGTACGCGCCCTCGCCTCGGACCGGACGCACGCCACACCGCGGGTAGACGGGCATGAGCGGGGTGATGGTCACGACGGCAAGCTCCTTCAAACAGCGAGGGCGACCCTTATCGGCCGCCCGAACCGCCTGATACGAGTGCGGTAGCCGACGCGTCAACCAGAGGGTTTTTCAACGGTAAGATCGGTCATCTCTATCCGAGGTACGCTCGAGCGTACCTGCACACGCGATGCCGACGCATAGGTTACGTCATAGACCAGAGAGTAGCGCTCGATCCGCCGTAGCCCCGGCCGGTCCGCAGCCATGGCGAGTGGCCTGTACAGCCGTTTTGCAAGCGACACCTTAACAGCCTCAACCCAAGCCCCCCGGACATTGTCGGATTGCCGCGCCACATCGATATCCTGCACCGTGCCGTCCGGTCGAACCACGAACGTGACGTCGATCCATTGCGGCACCGGATCGCCGGACATCGCAACGACCTTCGATCCGCTTGCCGAGCGGTCCGGCAGATCGATCGGCGGCGCATAGACGAGTATCGCTTCGTCGGTCCGTTGCCCCGGTGGAACCTTGGCAAGTTCGGCTTTCTCGACGTCGTGCGCCTTGTCACCGGCCTTGATGCGTCGGTCCAGCGTCACCGTCGCCTCGCGAAACGGCGCCAGTTCGGGATCCGTCGTCTCCTGTATATTGCGGACGGCCTTGCGCGCCTGGTAGTTGTAAGTGGAGTCTACGCTGGCCAGCGCGGCGTACAGCACTGCAGTCCTCAGCATCGCAAGCCCCTCCACCTGCTTTAGTTTGGCGGCGTGGGCCTGCTTCGCAACCGTGCTGTAGACGTCCTCGGCTGCGGTATAGCGGCGCTCTTTGGCAAAGGTATCGCCGACGAGCAGGCGTTGCGTCAGGACTCGGGGGTCACTCCGATCGAGGCCGCCCTTGAGAACGTCCAGCGAGTCGATCGAATTGATGCGCGACGAGTCCGACTGGCCGTTCAAGCTCGCCAGTCGCCCGCTTGCGCGGATCAGGTTGGCGACATCAACGGGTATGTCCTTGGCGTATTTCTCGTTGCGGCTGCGCGCCTTCAGAAGCGTCTGTCGGGAGGCCGCATAGTCGCCGACCAGAAACTGATTCTCGGCATGCGCGAGCGATGCCGCAATTTCCTCCTTGGGCGAGCAGCCCCGCGCGATGCATTAGGCGAGTGCGTGCTCGGTGCTCGAGAGCCGCTGTCCGACAACGACGATCGTCGTGTCACCCCCTGGCATTTGGGCGGGTGGGACCACGGCGGCGGCCTGGAGAAGAGCAACGACGACCAGGATCATGCGGTTAGGCCCTACGCAAGCAACATCGGGAGCAACTGTACCCGACGGCGCACACTTGTCCATCGACGGTGTCTACAACGGCGTCGAGGTGCACGTCATCGCTCACGCGTCGATCGCTTCCTCGTCCATTCGTCCCGCGTTCTCCTGGATGAAGGCGAAGCGGTGGGCGGGGTTGTTGCCCATCAGGCGGTCGACGAGGTCTTTCACCTGTGCGCGCTCCTCATATTCCTGCGGGAGCGTGATGCGGAGCATGCCGCGGGTGGCGGGGTCCATCGTGGTTTCGCGGAGCTGGCTCGGGTTCATCTCGCCGAGGCCCTTGAAGCGGCCGACATCGACCTTCTTGCCCTTGAACACGGTGCGTTCGAGTTCGGCGCGGTGCGCGTCGTCTCTCGCGTAGATGCTCTTGGTGCCGACGGTGAGGCGGTAGAGCGGCGGTTGCGCGAGGTAGAGATGCCCACGACGGACGAGTTCGGGCATCTCCTGGAAGAAGAACGTCATCAGCAGCGTGGCGATGTGCGCGCCGTCGACGTCTGCGTCGGTCATGATGACGATGCGTTCGTAGCGCAGCGTGTCCGGCGTACAGTCTTTTCGCGTGCCGCAGCCGAGAGCGAGGGTGAGGTCGGCGATTTCCTGGTTGGCGAAGATCTTCGCGCTGGTGGCCGACGCGACGTTGAGGATCTTGCCGCGGATCGGGAGGATCGCCTGCGTCTTGCGGTCACGCGCCTGCTTCGCCGAGCCGCCTGCCGAATCGCCCTCGACGATGAACAGCTCGGTGCCCTCGGGCGAGTTCGCCGAACAGTCGGTGAGCTTGCCGGGCAGGCGCAGCTTCCGTGCGGACGTTGCGGTCTTGCGCTTGACGTCGCGCTCCTGCTTGCGGCGCAGGCGTTCGTCCATCCGCTCCAGCACGTAATTCAGCAGCGCCTTGCCGCGCTCCATGTTGTGGCTGAGGAAATGGTCGAAATGATCGCGCACTGCCTTCTCGACGAGGCCGGCGGCTTCGGGGCTGGTGAGGCGATCCTTGGTCTGGCTCTGGAATTGCGGCTCGCGGATGAAGACCGACAGCATCAGTTCGCTGCCGACCATGACGTCGTCCGCGCTCATATCCTTGGTCTTCTTGTTCCCGACGAGGTCGCCGAACGCGCGCAGGCCGCGGACCAGCGCCTGGCGGAGGCCCTGTTCGTGCGTGCCGCCGTCGGGGGTCGGGATGGTGTTGCAATACCAGCTATACGAGCCGTCGCTCCACAGCGGCCACGCGACCGCCCATTCGACGCGGCCCTGCGTTTCGCCGTTCGCGCTCGGGAAATCCTGCGAGCCGGAGAAGAAGTCGGAGGTCGCGCATTCGCGGCCGGCGATCTGGTCGCGGAGGTGATCGGCGAGGCCGCCGGGGAACTGGAACACGGCGTGTGCGGGGGTATCGTCCGCGATCAGGTCGGGTGCGCAGTGCCAGCGAATCTCGACGCCGGCGAACAGATACGCCTTCGAGCGGACGAGCTTGTAGAGGCGCTGCGGCTTGAAGTTCAGTTCGGTGCCGAAGATCTCGGTATCGGGCGTGAAGGCGACGCTAGTCCCGCGACGGTTGGGCGTGGCCCCAAGATGCTCGATCGGCCCGAGCGTCAGCCCCTTGGCGAAGCGCTGGCGGTACAATTGCCGATCGCGCGCGACTTCGACGACGGTGTCGGACGACAGCGCGTTGACGACGCTGATGCCGACGCCGTGCAGGCCGCCCGACGTCGCATAGGCCTTGCCCGCGAACTTGCCACCCGAATGGAGCGTCGAGAGGATCACCTCTAGCGCGGACTTGTCGGGGAACTTCGGGTGCGGGTCCACCGGGATGCCGCGGCCGTTGTCGACGATCGTCAGGCGGTTGTTCGCCTCCAGCGTGACTTCGATCCGCGTCGCGTGGCCGGCGACCGCCTCGTCCATCGCGTTGTCGAGCACTTCGGCGGCGAGGTGATGCAACGCGCGCTCGTCGGTACCGCCGACGTACATGCCAGGGCGGCGACGTACGGGTTCGAGGCCTTCGAGCACCTCGATCGAGGACGCGTCATAGGTGTTTGCAGCGGTCTTCCCGCCAGACGCGCCCGGGGACGCGAACAGATCTTCAGCCATGGAGCGAACGTAGCCGCTGGCTTGCGACAAAGCCACAGGCTCTGTTTGTTCTCCGTGTTACCGGAAAGCCACATTGATGTAGATTGTTGCATCGATGGGATAAATTTCGAGCGATCCGCCGTTTATGAAAAACCTGTCATGAAGTTTCCGGGAGTGAATATGAGCAAGACGATGATGGTGGCGCTCGCTGGCGCCGCTACGCTGGGGTTCGCGGCACCTGCCGCTGCGCAGGAAGTTACGGCCGACGCGCCGTTCAGCGGCATCTATTTCGGTGCGGCCGGTGGCTATGACGTCCAGCCGAACGACGAGGGTTCGTCGATCCTGTTCGATCGCAATCTCGATGGCCGCTTCGGTGACGCCGTCACGACCGCTGCCGGCGCCAACGCGTTCTCGCCGGGTTTCTGCAACGGCGCCGCACGGAGCAGCACGGCTCCTGCCGTCGGTGGCCGTGGCTGCCGGAACGATAAGGACAACACCGCCTATTACGCGCGCGTCGGCATCGACCAGCAGCGTGGCAACATCGTCGTCGGCGTCGTCGGCGAGTTCGGCAAGTCGAACATCCGCGACAGCGTCACCGCCTTCTCGACCACGCCCGCCTTCTACACGATGACGCGCGACCTCGACTGGGAAGCCTCGATCCGTGGCCGTGTGGGCTATGCGGTCAACACGACGCTGTTCTACGGCACGTTCGGTCCGGGCTATGCGCGCATCAACCGCGATTTCTATTCGAGCAACACGGCCAACGCCTATGCGCAGAGCGGCAAGAAGAATCAGTTCGGCATCACCGGCGGCGGTGGCATCGAGCAGAAGCTCGGCAAGAACATCTCGGTCGGCATGGAATACATGTTCCACCAGTATCAGGACGACGACGCGCGCGTTCTCGTGACGCGCGGCACGCAGCCGGCGAACAACCCGTTCGTGCTCGCGCCGAACACGGCTGGTACCGCGTTCAAGCGCTCGGATGACAACTTCCGCTGGCACAGCCTGCGCGGCACGGTGGCGTTCCGGTTCTGAGGCGCAGGGCGGCCCGCACCAAGCTGGTGCAGGACTCGCCCAAGCCCGGCCGGCGCGGCTCGCCGCGACCGACGACATGGGCTTTGCCCATGGCTAGCGTGATATCAAAAAGGCCGCTTCCTCACACGGGGAAGCGGCCTTCTTTGATTGCATGCAAAATTTGTTTCCCCGCGAAGGCGGGGACCCAGTCTGGGCTCCCGCCTTCGCGGGAGAACAAGGAAGGGGCGGAAGACGCGTTGAGCTGCAAGAATCACCACCCCGGCGGAGGCCGGGGCCCCGTTGGGAAACGTTGCCAAACGGGCGCGGCGCTCAGTAACCGCTACCTTTCCAATTGGGCCCCGGCCTTCGCCGGGGTGGTAGCAGTTAGAGAAAGGCCGCTTCCTCGCCCGAGGAAACGGCCTTTTCTATACCAAGCTAGCCATGGGCAAAGCCCATGTCGTCGGCCGCGGCTAGCCGCGCCGGCCGGGCTTGGGCGAGTCCTGCGCGAGGTTGGGGCAGGCCGCCCTGCGCCTCACCTCGGCCGCGGACCGCCGAACGGAAGCGGCGGAGTCGGACGGCGATCGCGGCGCGGCAACTGCGCCTGGTAGGCATGGCCACAATGATCGACGCAATACGGGAACCCCGGGTTCACCGCCTTGCCGCAGAAGTGGAAGTCGGGCTCGCCAGGATGGCCGAGCGGCCATTTGCAGATGCGATCGTTCAGTTCGAGCAGGCTCGTCTTGTTCGCCATCTCGGCCGACGGCTTGGCGGGCACGAGGCGGCGCGGCGGGGCCGGCGTGCTCGGCGGCTGCTGCTCGCCGGGTGCCTGGCGAAGGAAGCCGCCGGGGCCGACCGAGCGCAGGATCGGCTGCGGCGCGCGGACGGGTGCGGCGACGGCCGGAGCAGCCTCGTCCTCATCCTCGTCCTCATCCTCGTCCTCGTCCTCGTCGTCCTCAGGCTCTTCGGCGACCGGCTCTGGTTCGACCGGTACCGCAGGCTTGGCCGCTGCGACGACGGGCGGCGCGACCGGGGCGGGCTTGGGGGCTTCGACCTCGACCGGCTCCGATGCCGCGACCGGTTCGGGGGCCGCCGCCGCAACCGACGCCGATGCTTCGGCAGCAGCTGCTGCCTTGGCCTCGGGATCGTTCGGCTTCACCGGCGACGGGCGCGCCTGCAGTTCGAGGCGGTGCGCCTTGCCGATGACGGCGTTGCGGCTGACGCCACCCAGTGCTTCGGCGATCTGGCTGGCGGTCTGGCCGGCCTCCCACATCGTCTTGAGCGTCGCGATGCGCTCGTCGGTCCAGGACATGTTCGTTCCTTAGTCTACGTCAGTCGGCCAATCTTCAAGCCGGGTTGCGGGCGGCAGCGGCAGGGATTACCCGCAACTCCCATGAGCAGCCAGCCCCCAATCGGTGAAATCCAGTCGGCGGTGCATTCCGCCCCCGGTGTTCCCGTCATAAAGAGCGTGAACTGGGAGGGACTGCGAACCCTCTATATCAAGGAGGTGCGCCGGTTCTTCAAGGTGCAGCTCCAGACGGTGTGGGCGCCGGCGATCACGACGTTGCTGTTTCTGATCGTGTTCACCATCGCGACCGGCGCGAAAAGCCCGGTACCGGTCGATGGCCAGATCGTCGATTTTGCCGATTTCATCGCGCCGGGGCTGATCATCGCGCAGGGCATGATGGGTCCGGCATTCGCCAATGCGAGCTTCTCGCTGCTGGCCGGCAAGATGCAGGGGACGATCGTCGACTACCTTCAGCCGCCCTTGTCGACGGGTGAGTTGCTGGCCGCGCTGGTCGGCGGCGCGATCACGCGTGCGGTCATCGTCGGGATCGTCGTGTGGGCGGCGATGGCGCTGTATCCGGGTGTGCACGTGACGCCGCATGCACCGCTCGCGATCATCTGGTTCGGGTTGCTGGGCGCGACGTTCCTCGCGTTGCTGGGCGTGCTGACGTCGATCTGGGCGGACAAGTTCGATCATGCCGCGGCGGTCACCAACTTCGTGATCGCGCCGCTGTCGCTGTTGTCGGGGACGTTCTACTCGGTCGACAAGCTCGCCCCGGCGTTCCGCGCGTTCAGCCATGCGAACCCGTTCTTCTACATCATCTCGGGCTTTCGCTACGGGTTCCTCGGCATTGCCGACTCGCCAGTGATGGTCGGCGGGATCGTGATCCTGGTGATCGATCTCGTGCTCGCGACGCTGTGCTACCGGTTGCTGAAGAGCGGTTGGAAGCTGAAGAACTGATGCACAGGCTCGCGCTTTGGCTGGTGGCGTTGGCGGTGGCTTTGCTGCCGGTCGGTGCGGTAGCGCAGGGTGCGGTGGCGGACCCGGCTTTGCGGGCTAAGGCGGATGCGCTGGTCGCGATCCTCGACGGGCGCGGTGCCTACGACACGTATTTTGCGGCGAGCTTCCGCGAAAAGGTGCCCAAGGCGCAGTTTTCGGTGATCGCCGAGAAGCTGAAGACGACGCTGGGCGCCCCGCAGAAGATCGAGTCGCTGGCGGCGACGTCGGCGTGGTCCGCGGATCTGGTCGTTGGCTATGCGCGGGGGACGGCGAGCGTTCGGCTGGTGATAGCCCCCGAGGCGCCGCATGCTGCGACCGGGTTGCTGATTACGGGTACGGGCGCGCGGTACGATACTTTGGCGAAGGTCGAGGCGGAGTTTCGTGCACTGCCGGGGGCTAGCGGTTTCGGGCTGTACGCGTTGGGCAGCGGCAGGCCTGAGCCGATCCTCGAATACCGTGCGGACGTTGCGGCGCCGCTGGGGTCGGCGTTCAAGCTCTGGGTGCTGGCGGAATTGGCGCGGCAGGTGGCAGGCGGCGAGCGGCATTGGGAGGACGTCGTGAAGGTCGGGGCGCCGTCCCTGCCGTCCGGTGTTTTGCAGAGCTGGCCTGCCGGGTCGCCGGTGACGGTGCAGACGCTGGCGACGATGATGATCTCGATCAGCGACAATACCGCGACGGATACGCTGCTGACGACGCTCGGACGCGCGAAGGTCGATGCGATGGCGGAGGCTGCTGGCGGCAGCGTGCCGGTAATGACCACGCGCGAGATGTTTGCGCTGAAGGGCGATCCGGCGCTGACGAAGGCCTGGGCGGCTGGGTCTGTGGACGAACGGCGGGCGCTGCTGGTGGACAATGCGGTGAAAATTTCCACCGCCAAGCTGGATCCTACCGTGTTCGCGGGGAAGCCGGTGGCGATCGACAGCGTCGAATGGTTTGCGAGTTCGGCGGCGATGGCTGTCGTGCTGAACGCGCTGCGGGGAGCGGACGCTACGACTCGGGCGGTGCTGGCGGTCAATGCGGGGGTCGATCCGGCGATCGCCAAGCGGTTTGGGTATGTCGGGTTCAAGGGAGGTGGCGAGCCTGGGGTGCTAACGCTGAACTACCTGGTGCAGGCGAAGGACGGGCGCTGGTATGCGGCGACCGGGAACTGGCACCGGACGGACGACGGCGTGAACGAGGTGCGGTTTGCGGGGTTGATGGGGCGGGCGCTGGCGTTGCTGGCGGCCCGGTAGGGTCGCTGCTTTTCGCTGAATGCCCCCATAGGCTGATCAAATACAGCGCGAACGCAACCCATGCCGTTCCCCCGCGAAGGCGGGGGTCCAGGGTAACTGAAGACGGCGTTTGTGATCCTGGGCTCCTGCGTTCGCAGGAGAACAGCTTATTAAGTGGGCTCAGGCCCGCCCAGCCGCCTGCCAGCTATCGGCGCAGAGTCCGTAGATCAGGCTGTCGCGCAACCCCAGATGCGTTTCCCACTCGTCGCGTAACAGACGCTCGCGACGGAAACCGAGACGTTCCAGCAACGTGATCGACGCAGTATTCTCGGTATCCGCGTCGGCGAACACGCGGCTGCGACCTTCCGCGAACAGGCGATCGATCACTGCCGACACAGCCTCCCGCGCGATCCCTCGCCCCCACGCTTCGCGCGCGAGGATGAAACCGATCTCCGTCACCCCTGCTCCATCGGCCTCGCTGCCCGAGACCCAGCCGATCGCGCGGTCGTCGCCGGTGCGGGTGATCGCCCAAGTGCGCTGGTTACCCGGTGCGGCTTCCTCGGCGAGGTAGGTGCGGACGTCGTCGACCGAGCCCAAGGGGCCGTCCGCGGAATAGGCCATCAGCTCCGCATCGGCGAGCATCGGGTGCAATGCAGGCGCATCGCCCTCGACGAGCGGGCGCAAGCGCAGCCGTCGCGTCTTCAGCACCGGCGATACGCCGGCGCGCCGTGGTCTGCGTCCGGGTTGCCTCACGCGGTAAGCGCATCCACGAGCGCGCGGACTTTCTTCTGGCGCCACTGCGGGAGCGGGGCGACGAGCCAATACCCCCCCTTCGAGGGCTGCGACTCGCCGATAAGCCGTACGCGGGCCTGCGCCAGATCGCGGCGAGCAAGAAGTTCCGGCACCGTCGCGCGACCGAGCCCCGCCGCCGCCGCATCGATCGCGAGCCCAGCGTCAGTGACGCGAACCAGCGCTACGCCGTCCTCGCCCGACCATGCGATCGCGGCTTCGCTATCGGTGCCGGGCTTGGCGATCGTCACCATGCCCTCTGATTCCAGTGCCTCACCCTCATGCTCGCCGGGACCATCGCCCCAGCGGATTGCGAGGTCGAGATTGGCTTCGGTAAAATCGACATTCTCGTCGGCGGTGATCAGCACGAAACGCAGTTCGGGATCGGCCTCGGCGATCTGGGCGAGCCGCGGCATCAGCCACTTCTCGGTCAGGTCGCGCGGCGCGGCGATCGTCAACGATTTGGAGGACTGCCCCGCCTGCATGGCGCGCACGGCTTCCTCGAACTGCAGGAACCCGCCACGGAGCGCGCCTAGACCCGCTTCCGCTTCAGGCGTCAGTTCGAGCCCGCGCGTCGTACGGCGGAACAGCACGACGCCCAGCGTATCTTCCAGCGCACGGATCTGCTGCCCGACTGCCGCCGGCGTCACCGCCAACTCGTCTGCTGCGCGCGTAAACGACAGATGCCGCGCCGCCGCATCGAGCACGCGCAGGCCATTGAGCGGGAGATGCGTGCGCTTCAATTCAGCACCGCGGGGGCGAACAGCGAGAAGCGGGGTATCTCGACCGCGAACACGGCGCCGTCTTCGCGGACCATCTGGTAGCTCCCCTGCATCGCACCCGACGGGGTCGCGAGCGGGCAGCCCGAGACGTAATCGAAGCTCGCACCCGGTTCGATCACCGGCTGTTCGCCGACCACGCCTTCGCCCTCGACCGAGTGACGCGCGCCGCGGCCGTCGGTGATCACCCAGTGGCGGGTGAGCAGCTGGACGGTCTCGGTGCCCTCGTTCTCGAGGCGGATGTGATAGGCCCAGAACCAGCGGCCACGCTCGGGCTCGGACTGTTCGGGCAAATAGCTGACCGACACGCGCACCGTCACGCCATCGGTCGTCGCCGCGTTGGGGAACAGCGCCTTCACAGGCCAGCCTGGCGCAGCGCCTGGTCGAGGTCGTCGATCACGTCCTGCACATCCTCGAGCCCGACGTTGATCCGCAACAGACCCTCGGTCACGCCCATCTCGATCTGCTTGTCGGGCGACACGCTCGCGTGCGTGGTCGAGGCCGGATGAGTCATCAGCGAGCGTGAGTCGCCGATGTTGTTCGAGATGTCGACCAATTCCAGCGCGTCGAGCAACGCGTGCGCCTGTTCGCGCCCCTCGACCTCGAACGCGAAGATCGGCCCGCATGCGTCCATCTGGCGCTTGGCCAGTTCGTGCTGCGGATGGCTCGGCAGGAAGGGGTGCAGCACGCGGGGCACGCGGCCTTCGAGGAATTCACCGACCTTCATCGCGTTCTCGGACTGCCGGTGGATACGCAGGTCGAGCGTCTCGAGGCCCTTGAGCACCACCCACGCGTTGAATGGCGACAGCGTCGGCCCGGTGTTGCGCGTGAACGGCAGCAGCGTGTTGGTGATGAAATCCTCGGTTCCGCAAACCGCGCCGGCGAGCACGCGGCCCTGCCCGTCCATCATCTTGGTCGCGCTGTACGCGGTGACGTCCGCGCCGAACTCCATCGGCCGCTGCAAGGCCGGCGTCGCGAACGCGTTGTCGACCACCGTCGTGATGCCGCGTTCGCGCGCGATATCGCAGATCGCCTTGAGGTCGGCGATGTCCATCGTCGGGTTGGCAGGCGTCTCGAAGAAGAACACCTTCGTCTCGGGACGGACCGCATCGAGAAACGCCTGCGGGTCGCGCGCATCGACGATCGTCGTGGCGATCCCGAACTTCGGCAGCAGCGTGTCGGTCAGCCAGCGGCACGAGCCGAACGCCGCACGCCCGCCGACGAGGTGATCGCCGGTCTGGAGCTGGCACAGCAGCGACGCGGTCATCGCCGCCATGCCCGTCGCCATCGTCCGGCACGCCTCGGCGCCTTCCAGCAGCGCAATCCGCTCCTCGAGCATCTGCACGGTCGGGTTCTGCAGGCGGGAATAGGTCATCCCCTCCTGTTCGCCGGCAAAGCGCGCCGCGGCGTCGCCCGCCTTGTCGTAGCAATAGCCCGAGGTGAGGAACAACGCCTCCGACGTCTCGCCATATTCGCTGCGGGCGGTGCCGCCGCGGATGGCGCGCGTCGCGGGACGCCAATGCTGAGTGATCGAACGATCCTGGCCGGTCTTGCGCTTCATGCGCGCCGCTTTGCCGGGGGGGAGCCGCGATGACAACCCTTACGGGCGGCAGAGCATCCCCGAAGGACGCCCCTAGTACCGTCCCCAGGTGAATTTCGAGGACAGCGCGTAGTTCCACACCGCACCGACCAGCACGCCGATCAGCGCGGAGGCGGCCCACGCTCCGTCGCGCATCTCGTACAGGAACGCGGCGATGCCGACATTGGCGACCGCGCCGACCGAGCAGATCACCGCGAACGATACCCAGCCGTCGACCAGTTGCCGCCAGCCCTTCAGACGCCGATCGCGATAGGTCAGCGCGTTGTTGAGGAAGAAGTTGAAGGTGAGCGCGGCAAGCGTCGCCCCGATCTCGCCGATCACGAAATTCGTGCCCAGCCCGACGAACAGCGCGGTCAGCACCGCCATGTGGATGCCGACGCCGAGCACGCCGATCGCCGAGAACATCGCGAACCGCACCGGCACGACGCGCCCGAACATCCGGTCGTAGATCGCAATCAGATATTCCATCGCGACGACGTGATCGAGCTTGCTCTCGCCCTCGGTGCGACAGCGGAAGGTATAGGGCACCTCGACGAAACGCAGCGGCGTCGGCGAGGCGGTGAGCAGGTCGAGCAGGATCTTGAAGCCGATCGCCGACAGCGACGGCGCGAGGCGGCGGACGATGTCGGTGCGGATCATGAAGAAGCCGCTCATCGGATCGTTGAGGTCGCACTTCAGCACGCGGCGCGACAGCTTGGTGGCGAGCGCAGACTTAGCGACGCGGTCGCTGTCCCACTCCCCGGTGCAGCCACCGCTGACGAAGCGCGAGCCGATCGCCACGTCGGTCTCGCCGTCCTTGAGCAGATCGAGCATCTTCGGCAACAGTGTCTCGTCGTGCTGGAGATCGCCGTCGATCACCGCGACGATCGGGGCAGCCGTCGCGCACATCCCCTCGATGCAGGCCGACGACAGCCCGCGCCGGCCGATCCGCTGGATCACGCGGACCCGCTTGTCGAGCCGAGCAATCTCGCGCGCAGCATCGGCGGTACCGTCGGGACTGTCGTCATCGACGAAGATCGCCTCCCAGTTGCGCCCGGTCAGCGCCTGGTCGAGCTTGGCGATCAACGTCGGGACGTTGGCCTTCTCGTTGAACGTCGGGATGACGATCGCAAGTTCGAGAAGGTCGGCGATCACCGGGTCAGCCGAGTTCGGCGAGAACGGCGTCGCCCATCGCCGAGGTCGAGAGCGTGCCGCCGAGATCGGGCGTGCGCGCGCCCTTCAGGATCGCGGCGGCGACCGCTGCCTCGATCCGGTCGGCGGAGTCGGGCAGGTCGAGCGAGTGGCGCAGCATCATCGCCGCGGACAGGATCGCCGCGCAGGGGTTGGCCTTGCCCTGCCCTGCGATGTCAGGCGCACTGCCGTGGATCGGCTCGTACATGCCCTTGTTCGAGTCGTTGAGCGCGGCGGACGGCAGCATGCCGATCGAGCCGGCGCACATCGATGCCTCGTCGGAGAGGATGTCGCCGAACAAATTGCCGGTGACGATCACGTCGAACTGGCCCGGGTTGCGCACCAGCTGCATCGCCGCGTTGTCGACGTACATGTGGCTGAGCGCGACGTCGGGATAGTCGGCCGACACCTCGATCACGACGTCGCGCCACAGCTGCGAGGTCTCCAGCACGTTGGCCTTGTCGACCGAGAGCAGCTTCCCCTTCCGGGTGCGCGCGGTCTCGAAGCCGACGCGGGCGATGCGCGCGATCTCGGTCTCGTCGTAGCGCATCTCGTCATGGCCTTCGCGCAGGCCCTCGGCCGTCGTGCGGATGCCCTTGGCGCCGAAATACACGTCGCCGGTCAGTTCGCGGACGATGACCATGTCGATCGAGCGGGCGATCTCTGGACGGAGCGCGGACGCATCCTCGAGGCCCGCGAACAACTTGGCGGGGCGAAGGTTGGCGAACAGGCCGAGTTCCTTGCGCAGGCCAAGGATGGCCTGTTCGGGGCGGAACTGGCGTTCGAGCGCATCGCAGTCGGGATCGCCGACCGCACCGAACAGGATCGCGTCGGCGCGCTTGGCGAGTTCGAGCGTCTCGGGCGGAAGCGGATGGCCCGCGGCCTTGTACGCGGCACCGCCGACGAGGCCCTCTTCGTAGCTGAGGTCGAGACCGAGCGTATCGAGCACCCGGCGCGCTTCTGCAGTGACTTCGGGTCCGATGCCGTCGCCGGCCAGTATCGCGATCAAGGGCATGTGCGTTTCTCCTGGCGGCCCCTTGCCGGGCGGTGCGCGCTCACGCAACCGCCCTTTTCAGGCGATCGACCAGCCGGTCGCGCGCCGCCAACGGATCGGCGCGGCGATCGACGAGGATGTCGCGGGCGAGGAAATGTCCCGTGAGACGCAGGCCATCGAAGATATCCGGCCAGTCGGCTTCTCCGCCGGTCATCAGAAACTGCGGCAATCGCAGCAGCTTGCCCTCATACCCGAACGCCGCCCCGCGCGAGACCGCCGCGCCACTCTTGGGCGACACGAAGCCGAGATCGTCGTCCGCTCCGGTCGCGACGCAGCGGTCCAGATCGAGCCCGAACCCCAGTTCCGCCAACACTAGTAATTCGTACCGGACCAGCGCCGCGGCCCAACCGCGGGCGGATGGCGCGCTTTCGATCGCACCGAGCACGCCGTCGAGCGCATCGTGGATCTGCGGATAGGGCTGCGCTTCGGGGAGCGCGGCAGCGGCCAGCGCGGTGGCCCATTCGAGCGCACCGGCGGCGAGCGGCTCGCCGTGGAGCGTCGCACGGCTGTGGACCAGTTCGGCGGTCAGCGAAGCGAGTTGCTCGCCGGTGCGTGCGCGCCATTCGCCCTGGATGACGTTGGCCTGGAGCAGCACCGGGCGCATGGCGCGCGACCGCCCGCCGCGAACGTACCCTGGCTGGACGCCGTCGTTGCGGGTGAGCGCACGCACGATCGCGCCATGCTCGCCGTGCTGGCGAACGGCGACGACGATAGCGGTTGCGCGGAGGTGCATGGGGTCCCTTAGCGCTCCGCGATGGCTAGCGGGAGGGCCCAGCGATTACCGGCGGACGTCAGCGGCGCCGCGATCGAGGGCGTTCCGAAATCCAGTTGGACCAGAGTTGCTCGGCCTGACGCCAGCGGGTGCGCAGCGGATCGGGACCGAGCGGCACGTCTGCGTGATCGAGCGCCAGTACCGGGCGATCGGCGAAATGCGTGGTCGGCAGCACGTCGCGCATCTCCGCGAGCATCGCGCACAACGCCTGGAAGCGGCGGACGTGGACGCCATTCGCACGCGTGCCGCGGCGGTTGGCGAGTTCGAAACCATGCGAGACGATCGTCACCGCCGCATGGTGCGACACCGCGGCGTGTTCGAGCGCGTCGTAGCTTTCGCCCGCGGACAGAGCGCAAAGCTGGAATGTGCGAATCCGGCCGCGTAGGTCCTCGATGACCGTGACGGGTACCTCAATGAGATCGCCATCAGGCGACGATCGGACCGGTGCGATCTGGCGTGGGGATAACGAGATCCGGCTCGATCCCGGCGCTTCGGAGCCGTTATGGCTGCTGTCGTAGCGGAAGCCCAGCGATCCGAGTGCGGCAAGCGTGTCGTCGTTGGCGGCATAACTACCCGCGCGGAACGCGATCGGCGCGGGTGCACCGCCCTCGACCAGCAGGTCGATGGCGCGCACCAGCAGGTCGGTCTGTTCGGCGAGGCTGTAGTCGAACAGCGCGAACCGGTCATGCGCGGCCCCGCGGTCGCCAATCCGTGCGGTCGTCCAGTTGGGATGAAGGTGAAGCTGCACCTCCTGCCCGGCTTCGAGAATCGTCTCGATCATGCGGCGCACCGGCGCCAGTCCAAAGGTGATCGCCGGCATCGGATCGACGAAGAAACACGCCTTCAGATCATGCCGCGCCAACTCCGCAAGCTGGTAGCCGAGCCCGACGCCGGCGGGCTCCAGCGAGCGCGCGTAGATCGCGTCGACGTCGAGCCCCGCGACATGGTGCCGCCACGCGAACTCCGTGTCGACGGTAAGAAACACGGGCGTGGTCACGTAACCATTCGTAACAAACGGTCATGAAGATTGCGTTGCACTGCCCTCTGCTCCCCTCGTTTCCGGTCGAGGAATACCCAAACAAGCCACGACAATTTAACGTGAATGATAGAAATCATACACCTGTTGCGCGACCCCCGCCGAGACTCCAGGCGCCTGTTGCAGGTCCTGCAAGCTCGCGTTGCGGACCGCGCGGCCGGTGCCGAAGTGCATTAGCAGCGCCTTCTTGCGCGCTGGGCCGATGCCGGGCACTTCGTCGAGCGGGCTGGCGCCGATCGCCTTGCTGCGCTTGTCGCGGTGGACGCCGATCGCAAACCGGTGGACCTCGTCGCGCAGGCGCTGGAGATAGAATAGCACCGGCGCGTTGACGGGGAGCTGGAACTCGCGACCGTCGAGCATGTGGAACACCTCTCGCCCATCGCGGCCATGCTCGGGGCCCTTGGCGATCCCAACGAGGCACACGTCCTCGACGCCGATCTCCTCCAGCGCGGCCTTCACCGTGTTGAGCTGGCCTTTGCCACCGTCAATCAGCACCAGATCCGGCCAGTCGCCCGAATCGCGATCGGGGTCCTCGGCCTGCGCGCGTGAGAAGCGCCGGGTGAAGACCTCGCGCATCATCGCGAAATCGTCGCCCGGCGCGGTATCCTTGTTCTTGATATTGAACTTTCGATACTGGCCTTTGCGGAAGCCCTCCGGCCCCGCGACGACCATCGCGCCGGTCGCGGCGGTGCCCTGGATGTGGCTGTTGTCGTAGATCTCGATGCGTTCTGGCGGCTCGGCGAGGTCGAACAGGTCGGCGACTTCGCGCAGCAGCTTGGCCTGCGTCGTAGATTCCGCCTGGCGCCGTTCGATCGCCTCGATCGCGTTGCGCTTCGCCTGGTCCATCAGACGACGCCGATCGCCGCGCTGCGGAACCTGCAACGCGATCTTGTAGCCGGCGCGTTCGCCTAGTGCTTCGGCCAGCAGCGCGCCTTCCGTGAGTTCGCGGTCGAGCAGGATCTGCTTGGGCGGCGGGACCTCCTCGTAGAACTGGCCGAGGAAGCTGGTCAGCACCTCGTCCTCGGGGACGTCGTTGGTGTGCTGCGGGAAGAAGCTGCGATGCCCCCAGTTCTGACCGCCGCGGATGAAGAACGCCTGGATGCCGATGAGGCCGTCCTTGCACGCCATCGCGAAGATGTCGGCGTCGCCCACCCCTTCCGCGTTGATCGCCTGCGTGCCCTGGATGAAGGTGAGCGCGCGGAGACGGTCGCGGAGCAAAGCCGCGAGTTCGAAGTCCATGTTCTCCGCGGCGGCCTGCATCTGCGCGCCGAGCTTAGCCTGCACGCCGGTGGACTTGCCGCCGAGGAACGCCTTCGCGTCCTCGGTCAGTTCCCGGTACGCGGCTTCGTCGATCCGGCCGACGCACGGCGCGGAGCAGCGCTTGATCTGGTACAACAGGCAGGGCCGGTCGCGGGTCTTGAAGAAGCTGTCGGTGCAACTGCGCAGGAGGAACAGCTTCTGGAGCGCGTTGAGCGTGTTGTTGACCGACCCGGCGCTGGCGAACGGCCCGTAATAATTCCCCTTCGCGCGGCGCGCGCCACGGTGCTTCTGCACGCGCGGAAAGGCGTGGTCGTCGCGCAGGAGTATGAACGGGAAGCTCTTATCGTCGCGCAGCAGCACGTTGTAGGCGGGGCGGTACCGCTTGATCAGCTGCGATTCGAGCAGCAGCGCCTCGGCTTCGTTGTTGGTCGTGACGATCGTCATCGACCGGGTCTGCGACACCATCCGCTGGAGGCGCTTCGTCAGCCGCTCGACCTGAACATAGTTCGCGACGCGGTTCCGCAGCGCACGCGCCTTGCCGACATAGAGCACGTCGCCGCGCGCATCCTGCATGCGGTAGACGCCGGGGCGGATCGGCAGCGTGTCGAGCACGTTGCGAATCGCCGCTACGCCTGCCGCGAGGTCGGGCGCTTCACCGCCGCCGCGGACGGCGAACGTGGATTTGTCTTCGTTGAACCGGTCGGGGGAATTGGGGGAGGACATTATTGCGGAATCTAGGGAGTGCGAGGGGGTTATGCCAGCTTAAGGCAGTGATGTTCACGCGAAGGCGCGAAGGCGCGAAGAGAAGGGAGGAGTTGGTTCACGCGGAGACGCGGAGCCGCGGAGAGAAGATTCGAGCAGTGCAGCGGTCGCCCTCAAACTGCCGAAGGCTTGTATCGGCTTGAAGCTAGCCGGTCCGTCAGCCCCGTATCCAACACCTCCGCGTCTCCGCGTCTCCGCTTGAACCCACCTTCTCTTCGCGCCTTTGCGCCTTCGCGTGAATCAACCTCTTCCATGCCCTACGGGCAACGAGATTCAGGTTTGGGCGAAGACCTTGGTGCCGACGATGCCGACGACGGTCAGCGCCATGAAGCAGGCCTGGATGCCGCTGACCTTGTCGCCGAACAGGATGACGCCGCCGATGATGACGCCGATCGCGCCGGCGCCGGTCCAGATTGCGTAGGCGGTGCCCGCGGGGAGACCGCGCATGGCGAGCGCGAGCAGGCCCATGTTGACGAAGCTGAGGATGATCGGGACGCTGGAGGCCTGCCACGTGGCGACGGTGGCCGCCCATTTCAGGCTGAGCGCCCAGCAGATTTCGGTGACGACCGCGACGGCGAGGATGAGCCAGGACATAGTTCTTCTCCAACGGGCTCAGATTGGAGACTCGGCCGCCGGAAACCCGGGAAGAGACGGCCGTCAATAATGATGGGTCGTGGGAGGGACGTGCCCTCACCTTCCCACTGCTTTGCGGCGGGCCCATTCCTCTCCCCGAGGGGAGAGGAGCAGAATCAGTTCAGGCGGCTGAGGCCGGAGATCGAGCGGTCGACCATCATCCGGTCGGCGGCGGCGTCGTGGTGCTCGGCGATCAGGATGCCGGCAGCCTTGGCCGCAGCATCCGCCGCCCGCGCGCGGACTTCGGCGATCGCGGCGCGCTCGGCGGCGGCGATCTTGTCCTCGGCCATCTTCGCGCGACGGGTCATGAGGTCTTCGGCACCGGCCTTGGCCTTGGCGATGATCGCCGCGGCTTCGTGGTGTGCGTGGGCCTTCATGGCTTCGGCCTCGACATGGGCGGTCTTGGCCTTCGCCTCGTACTCGGTGCGGATCGCCTCGGCTTCGGCACGGAGCGCCTTGGCTTCGTCGAGCTGCGTGCGGATGCCGGCGATGCGCGTGTCGAGCATCTTGCCGATCATCCCTGGAACCTTCTTCCAGATCATCAGCAGGATGACGACGATCATCGCCACCGCGACCCAGCCGGTCGAGGTCAGGCCGAGCGCGGTCGGATCGGCGACATGCTCGACGCCGCCGGGCGCGGTCGTGTGACCCTGGATGCCCTGGTTGTCGATCGCACCTTCGGGCGCCATGCCCTCTTCGTGGATGACCTTTGCGGCCGAATCTGGATTAGCCATGCGCCGTCGTCCTGCGTACCGCGTCGGTCGCCGCGTCCAGGCTGACCTGGAGACCAGCGACCTTGGCGGCCAATTGCTGTGCTGCTTCGGCGGCGACGCCCTGCAAGTTCGAGAGCGCCTCGGCCTTCGCGTTCGCGACCGCCAGATCGTGATGACCCAGACGCTCGGCGAGTTCGGCGTCGGCCGCATGGACCTGCTGCTCGAACGCGGTCGCCGCACGCTTCGCCGCTGCCGCGGTCTCGGCCTGCGCCGCAACGCGGGCCGCGTCCATTTCGGCCTGCCAGTTCGCCTGGACCGTATCGGCCTGCGCACGGGCAGCGACCGCTGCCGCCAGATCGCCTGCGATCTTGCCTTCGCGCGAGTCCACGTTGGACACGATCTTTGGCACCATTCCCTTGCCGATCCCGAAATACAGGATGCCGAAGGTGAGGAGCAGCCAGAAGATCTGCGAGGCGTAGGTAGCGGCTATCTGGGCAATCTGGGGCATTGGTCTGTCCTGCGTTAATCCGGCCGGGCGCGGTTGCCCGGCCAAATCAGCGAGTGGTTAGGCGACGAACACCAGGATGATCATGGTGACGAAGGCGAGCAGGCCGAGAAGCTCGGCTGCTGCGAAACCGATGAACAGACGGCCCTGCTGGCTGTCGGCTGCGCCCGGGTTGCGCAGAGCGCCGGCGAGGAACTGAGCGAACACGTTGCCCACGCCGAGTGCTGCGAGGCCCATGCCGATCGCTGCGAGGCCGGCGCCGATCATCTTTGCTGCGTTGACGTCCATGATAAATTCCCTTTGAAAATCAGTTAGGTAATGGAAAACTTAGTGAAGGTTTACGGCGTCGTTCAGATAGACCGACGTCAGCAACGCGAACACATAGGCCTGAATCGCGGCGACCAGCAGCTCGAGCAGCGTGATGCCGATCATCAGCAGCATGCTCGGCGCGCTCACCAGGCCGATATACATCCCGCCAAGGTTCAGGCCGTTGATCACGAACGCGGCCAGCACCTTGAGCAGGATATGCCCCGCGGTCATCGCCACGAACAGTCGCAGACCGAGCGAGAACGGACGCACTAGGAACGACATCAGCTCGACCACGAAGATCAGCGGGATCATCAGTGCGGGCGTACCGCTCGGCACGAACAGCGAGAAGAAGTGGAAGCCGTGCTTGCCGAAACCGACGAGCAGGACGATCGCGAAGCTGATCAGCGCCAGCACGCCGGTGACGGTCATGTGGCTGGTCACGGTGAACGGATGCACGCCGGGGACGATGCCGAACGGGAGCAAGCCGATGATGTTCGCGAACAGGATGAACATGAACAGCGAGAAGACATAGGGCACGAAGCGCTTGCCGCCGGGGCCGACATTCTGCTCGAGCATGCCCGAAATGAAGCCGGTGAAGCCCTCGACCGCCATCTGCCAACGACCGGGCACGAGCTCACGCTTCATGCCACCGATCATGAACGCCCAAAGCGCGACCAGCGTCACCACCATCCACAATGCGGAATTGGTGAACGACAGGTCATAGCCACCAACGATCCAGTGCGAGCCGAACGCCGGCTCGATCAGGAACTGGTGCATCGGATCGATCTTGCCGCCCTGTTCTGCCGCCACGTGGAATCCCTGCCGTCTTGATACGACAAACGCCCGGTTACTCCGGGCGTTCGCCTGAAATTCGAATGATCTGCCTGAACGCGACCGCTATCCCGAGGAACAGCAGCACGATCAGTCCCCAAGGGCCAGTGCCGAACCAATGGTCTATCAACCACCCGATCAGCGCACTGCCGACGAGACTCCCGATCAGAGCGGAAATGACGCGATTGCCTTGCGAGTACCCTCGCTCGGAATCCGCCCCCTTCTGCCCCTTTGCCAGCGTTTCCCGATGCTGCGCCTCTCGCAATCGCTCATCGAGCGCGGAAAGTCGCGGATCTTCAACACCCTGGGGGTCCTGTCCGGGTTCGATCTCCGCCACGCACGTTCCTCCACCTGATTTCGCATCGGGGAGGAAGCAAGCAGCGACGAGCGATCCCGCCAAGGCGCGGTCCGTTTAGAAAAGGGGGTGGTGCAAGTCAACCGGTGTGAATTGCGTGTCATGATGTGGCTTGGTTCACAGGAACCCGCCACCCCCCAATCGTCACCCCAGCGGAAGCTGGGGTCTCCCGGTAACGGAGCGCCCCCCCTCCCGCACGAGACCCCAGCTTTCGCTGGGGTGACGGTTGAGGCTACGCGACGGCCTTCAAATCAAACGCAGCGCGAATCGCGTTCGGGCGCACCGGCGGTGCGGGTCTTCCAGACACCGTTCGGCGTCTTGTACTTCTCGCCGGGGTTGGTCTGCATGATCAGGTTGCAGCCGCTCGTGAAGGCGAGTTGCTCGACCGTCGCGCCGCTCGCCTGCGCCTTTGCCGTGTACGCCGACTTGCGCTGGATATTGATGTTGTTGACCAGCGCACGCAGATCACCGCTCGCCGCGCCGACTAGGCCGAGATAGCCGTCGGGCTGCTCACCGACCTCGCCCCCGGCACGCGCCGCGGCATAGGCCGGATCGCGCTGCGCGGTTGCCGCGACAGACAGGCCACCGAGAGCCGCCGCTGCGGCAACCATCATAAGGACCTTGGTCTTCATCTTAAAATATCCCCGGATTCTGCTGGATCAACGATTTCGCCTCGCCATCGAGACGATAGACCACTTCCTGCGTGACGTTGATGTTGAGGTTGATCTCGATCGGCTTGTCGGGCGCCGACACGTTGATGCAGCCCGGCAGGGCGGCCAACAGCCCGATAATCGCGATCGTCCTCGTCATCATGCGCAAGATCGGCCTTTGCTCCAGCTTCTTCAATCCTGTTTCGGTCATGGCACGATCCTGCTTGCGGGAGGCTGAATGGTTGGGGGCTTGGGAGGAGGAGGCGGTGCGGCCTGCTGTTGCAGCAGCGCTGGCAGGTTGCGCTGGATCAGCCGCTTCGGATCGTAGAAGCTCTGCGCCGAATCGAGCAGCCCGCGGAACGGCGCCTTGATACGGATATTGAACACGAACGGCAGTTTCTGCAGGCGGCGGACGATGAAGTTCGACTTCGCCCCCTCGCCCTGGCTGATCCCGGCGAAACGCACGTCCGTCACCATCTCGCCGGCAAGCGGCCCGTTCAGGCCGACGCGCAGCGACTGGTAGCGCAGCGACTTCAGCGCGCCGAATGCGATGTTCGCCCAGACGCCAAGATCCTTCTGGCTAAGATCGCCGACATAGGCGAGCGTCCCGCCACCCGGCCGGACGCGCAGGTCGCCGCCTTCGATCCGGCCGCCCGTTTCGTCGAAGATCATCGGCAGCACGCCGTCGAAGATGCCGGTCGCGTCGAGATTCTTGAAATCGAACTGTTGCAAGAACTGGTCGGCCGCCATGTTGGCGACGTGGAACGTCATCCGCCGCTCGGACTGCGCGGAGAAATCGAGCAACGTCGGGTCGAGCGTTAGCGATCCGCCCGCGAACGGCCACGAGCCTCCCTCGACCTGCACGCGCGCGCCCGGCAGCGTCTGGTAACGGATCGTGCCGTCGCTGACCGGGATGCCGGGGTTGAGCGTGCGGATCGTCGCGACCTGCCCCGGCGCGCTCTGGAGGTTGAGCAGGTCGGTGAAGCGAATCTCGGTGGCGATTCCCGTGACGGGGCCAAATGCGGCGGCAAGATCGGTGCCGGCGGTGCGGAATACGCCGGTGCTGGTCACGCCGTCGGGGTTCCAGGCGATATGCCCCTCGCCGCTGACCGATCCGTTGACGTCGGCGATCACGCCGAAGGTCAGCGGGGTCAGCGCGTCGGGTTGCAGCTTGTCCTTGGCGAACGCGATCGCGGGGACGTTGAGGTCCGCCTTGCCTGCACCGGCACCCAGCGCGTGAGTCAGCTTGACGTCGGCGACCTTGGTGTTGGTGGTCGGTTCGAACAGCGTGGCCGCCGCGGTAATCGTGCCGTTGACGAGCGCGAGCGTAACGCTGCGGGCAGCAAGCGGCTTGAAGCGCGGGGTCGGCGCGGCATCGGATACCCCCATCGCGCCGGTGAGGTTGAGCGCGCCCTTGACGAGCGTCCAGTCGCCGGCGGCTTCGCCGAGCAGCAGCGGCACGTTGGCAATCTGTCCCGAGCCACCCGTGAACGCGCCCGCCACGCCCTGCTCGGTCATGCGGCCCGTGACGGTGGCGAAGTCGAGTCGCGTGACACGTTCGGGCGCACCGATGCGGATCTGCACGCCGTCGATCGCAAAGCCGCGATCCGCCAGCCGCACGGTCGCTCCCGCGGTCGCGAGCGTGATCGGGGTCGTGCCGAGTCGCCCACTCAGCTTTGCCGCGGCGATCTTCGCGCCGCCGCTGACTTGCGCGCCGTTGATCTGCACCAGCGCGCCATCAATCGGGCACAAGGTCAGCCGTGACGGATCGAGCACGAGGCCGGAGATCGCAAAGCGCTGGACTGCCAAAGGCACGCAACCGGTGTTGACAACCAGCCGCCCGCGACCGTCCCAAAGCGCCGCGACTGGGATCGACAGGCCGTCGACCCGGTTGCCGGAACCGCCCACTCCTATTGGCCCCGCGAGCGTGACGCGCGTCGCGATCGAGGTTGCCCCGCCCGGCGTTGCGTTGAAGGTGACGGGCGTCAGCGCCAGTCGCGCGCCACCCGCTGCATAAGGCGCGATGGTGGCAACACCGCGGATCGCCGCCCCGGGTTTCGCCTGCGCCAGCGACACGCGCGCCTCGGGCAAGCCGCCGCCGCGCATCGCAAGCACCGTGTGGAGCCGCACGCCACCGTTCGGCCAGCCGAATGCGACCCCGCTCCCGCCGCCAAGCGCCACGCGCGCACCACTGGCGGAGGCGAGCGCCAGACGCGACAGCACGGCCTTGCCGCGCCCGCCGCCGATCCGCACGCGAAGGTCGGCGTCAGCGGCAAATCCGCGGCCGGCCTTCTGGATCGCCTGTGTCACCGCACTCGCCAACGGCGCTACGGGCGTCCCCGCGGCCGCACCGCCGATACCCGCCAGCCCCGCGAGTCGCTTCCGCGCCACCGCGGCGCCGCTCGCCTGAACACGCCCATCGAACGCGATCTGCTGGCCGATCCGGTACGTGCCCGCGAGCGCAACCCGCCGCGCGCCGCCCTCGGTGGTGCGAACCGTGTCGGCGGCGATGACCGCCTTGCCGCCGGTCGCCGCCGCGGTGCCGGTGAAGTCGATGGTGCCCCCGACACTTGCCAAAGTCGCGCCCGGCGTCCGTGCAGCGCCCGTCTTGAGCGTCGCCTTACCCTGCCAGCGATCGAGCGCGGCCGAGAGTCCGACGTCCAGATCGGCCACGATCCGCTCCGCCTGCGTCGTCCCGCAGGCGAGCCGCGATACGCGCACCGGCCCCGTGATCGTCGGTTTGGCCGCGTCGATCTGCAACTTCACCGCCGCCGCGAGCCGGTCGATCACGCACCCGCCGAGATCGAGCCGCTCGCTGATCGCTGCCAACGACCCGCGGAACCCGTCGTCGAGCTTGCCGGAGCCCGCCAGCTTCAACCCGACGATCCCCTGCGGAGTCTCCAGCCGCATCCGCCCATCGGCCACCGACACGTCGAGCGCCGGTAATGCGAACGGCTTCCCCGACGGCGCGGATAACAACCTATCGATCGCGCCGAGCGACACTTTCCCGTCCACCAGTCGCCCGCGCAGCCGGACCTTTCCCGCGCGCACGCCCTCCAGATACGGCCCGGACAGCCCGACGCCGGTCCGCGTTTCGACCCAGTCGGCGACCAAGTCGGGATGCGCCGGATCGCCGATCACGACGTTGGTCAGTCGCTGGCCGCCCAGCGCGAGGTCGGCAATATCGTACCGCGCAGGTACGCCGGCCTTGGCGAGTTCTCGGTCGATGAACCGCTCGGCGATCGGCTTTCGTACCAGCCACAGCACGACCAGCGCGGCGATCAGGAGCAGCGCGATCCCCAGCGCAACGCGGCGGGCAGTCGCAGGACGGCGAGGATCGGCCCCGGGGTCGGCCCCCGTCTCGCTCGTCTCGGTCACCAACTCACTCCGCCACGCTTTCAAGGCCTGCATAGTCGGGAGCAAGGCCGTCATGCAATTGCCCAGGGATGTGCTAGCATCGCAAAATGGCCGATCCGGACGAAGACGATGACGTCCGGGGGGACGATCTGAAGGGCCATCGCGGCCGCCTCCGCAAACGCCTGTTCGAAGGCGGCAGCAACGCGCTGCTCGATCACGAACTCATCGAATACCTGCTCGCGATCGCCATCCCGCGCGGCGATACCAAGGCGCTCGCCAAGGCGCTGATGCGCGAATTCGGCGGGATCGGCGGTGTGCTGACCGCGGATGCCGAGGCGCTCGGCCGGGTGAAGGGCATGGGCGAAATCTCGACCGCCGCGATCAAGATCGCGCACGCCGCCGCGATCCGCCTGCTCCAGTCGCACGTCAGCGACCGCCCGGTGCTCGCCAACTGGCAAGCGCTGCTCGATTATCTTCGCGCGGACATGGCGCACCACGCGATCGAGCGCTTCCGCGTGCTGCACCTCAACACCAAGAATATGCTGATTCGCGACGAGGTGATGAGCAAGGGCTCGATCGACCAGGCCGCGGTGTACGTCCGCGAAGTCATCCGCCGCGCGATCGACCTCGGCTCCGCGTCGATCATCCTCGTCCACAATCACCCGAGCGGCGACCCCTCCCCCAGCCGCGCCGACATCGACATCACGCGGACCATTGCCGAGGCAGGCAAGCGGCTCGGCATCACCGTGCACGACCATATCGTGATGGGCACCGGCGGCCATGTCAGTTTACGCGCGCAGGGATTGATCTAACGCAGTGAGAAATAGGCGGCCGAGCCGGGATATCGCCGTGTCTTTTGACGGCGACCTTCGTTGACCTGACGAAGGAGTACCCGGTGGTGGACAACAGATTGCACGACGAACCCTCGACGGTGACCGCCGAACACGGACAGGTCATGGTCGATGGACCCGACGGCGTCGCGGTGTCGCTGACCCCCGAAGCCGCGGCCGAGACGTCGGATCGACTGCTCGATGGTGCCGCCGAGGCGCAAGGCCAGATCCTTGCCGAAACCCGCGCAGCCGAAGAACGAGCCGCCCGCAAGACCGGTTGATCCACGGCAAGACGCTGCGCCGCATTCCCGAGTATCCATCTGTCACCAAGACAGACCGGAGACCCGATGCGCCAAATTCTCTACGTCAGCTCGAGCACGGTTACGGGCGACAAGGCCGACCTCGTGGGAATATTGGAACAGTCGCGCCATAACAACGCGATAGACGGCATCACCGGTTTACTGTGGTCCGACGGTACGCGGTTTCTACAAGTGATCGAGGGTCCGACTGCAAGCATCGACTCGACGTTCGAGAGGATCTTGAACGATCATCGCCACCACGGCCTGTCGTTGCAGCACAATATCTCGATCCGCGACCGTCAGTTCGGCGGGTGGACGATGGCACACCGCCGCGCGACGGATCCGGTGGACGCGTATGACGCGCGTATACGGCGGCTGCTCGCCAGCGCCTCGGACGCCGTCCGCAGCCCGTTCCTGTCCCTGATGGCGACGGGAACGCTTGGTACCTGATCGAAAAGGCCGCCGAACGCATGCGGCGGCCCTGTATCCTGCGGCATGTCGTGCGACGTGTCGTGCGACGGCGGCGTAACCCGGCCGGGGCAGATCAGCCCTGCGACAGGAAGCTGGTCAACTCGGTCTTCGTCAGCGACTTGTTCTTGTCGGTATCGGCCTGCGCAAACGCCGTGGAGACCCACTTCTTCGTCTCGGGCGCATCCGGCTTGGTCGTCGGATCGGTCTTGCTCTTCAGCGCGACCATCCAGCCGCCGAACTCCGTCGCGCTGAGCTTGCCGTCGCCGTTCTTGTCATAGGTCGGAAATTCGGTGTCGACGACCTGTGCCACCTGACTGCCCGTCGCCGGCTGTTCGCGTGCGGCGGACTGCATCGGCACCGCGTCGGTCGGCGTGCCCTGTTGTCCGGATACAGCAGCATCGCCGGGCGTACTGGATGGAACAGCAGCCGTACCGGATGGCGAGCCCTGCACCGGCCCGGTCGTGGTTTGCGCCAATACCGGCGCAGCGATCATCGCCACACCTGCAATCATAGCAAATTTCAACATTGCATATCTCCAATGCAGTTCTACGCTTGTACTGAAGGCTCGTGCTATCGATCCGATTATAGTCTCGATACCGCGATCAATCTATTATCGGTATACGCCGACGTACTTCGATACATAACCCCTTGGCGGTGATTTGAACCTTCCCCTGCGTCCTGCTACCGCGTTTCGCGGGCAACCGCGGGCCGGATGGCACGCGATGCGCCCTACCCTTCACGCTCCCGAGGAAACCCGATGGTCCCCCGCTATTCCCGCCCCGACATGGTCGCGATCTGGACGCCCGAAGCGCGCTTCAAGATCTGGTTCGAGATCGAGGCGCACGCCACCGACGCGCTCGCCGAACTCGGCGTGGTCCCCAAGGAAGCCGCCGCCGCGATCTGGGAAAAGGGCGCGTTCGAGGTCGACCGGATCGACGAGATCGAGCGCGAGACCAAGCACGACGTCATCGCCTTCCTGACCAACGTCGCCGAGCATGTCGGCCCCGAAGCACGCTTCATGCATCAGGGCATGACCTCGTCGGACGTGCTCGACACCTGCCTCGCGGTGCAGCTGGCCAAGGCGAGTGACATCCTGATTGCCGATCTCGATGCGTTGCTCGTGGTGCTCGAACGCCGCGCGCGCGAGCACAAGATGACGCCGACGATCGGCCGCAGCCACGGTATCCACGCCGAGCCGGTGACGTTCGGGCTGAAGCTCGCGCAGGCGCATGCCGAGTTCGCGCGCAACCGCGCGCGGCTGGTGGCGGCGCGCGAGGACGTCGCGACCTGCGCGATCTCGGGTGCGGTGGGGACGTTCGCGAACATCGATCCGTTCGTGGAAGAGTATGTCGCCGGCAAGCTCGGACTGTCGGTCGAGCCGGTCTCGACGCAGGTCATACCGCGCGATCGTCACGCGATGTTCTTTGCGACCTTGGGCGTGATCGCCAGCTCGATCGAGCGGCTCGCGACGGAGGTTCGGCATTTGCAGCGGACCGAAGTGCTCGAAGTCGAAGAGTTCTTTTCGCCGGGCCAGAAGGGTTCGTCGGCGATGCCGCACAAGCGCAACCCCGTGCTGACCGAGAACCTCACGGGTCTCGCGCGGATGGTGCGCGGGTACGTCACGCCGGCAATGGAGAACGTCGCGCTCTGGCATGAGCGCGATATCTCGCACTCGTCGGTCGAGCGGTACATCGGACCCGATGCAACGATCACGCTCGACTTCGCGCTGGCGCGGCTGACCGGGGTGATGGACAAGCTGGTCGTGTACCCCGAGCGGATGTTGAAGAACCTCAACAAGATGGGCGGCCTCGTCCATTCGCAGCGCGTGCTGCTGGCACTGACGCAGGCGGGCGTGAGCCGCGAGGACGCGTACCGGCTGGTCCAGCGCAACGCGATGAAGGTGTGGGACTCGGACGGCGCGCTGTCGCTGCTTGAGCTGCTGAAGGCGGATCCGGAAGTGACGCTGTCGGATGCGGAGCTCGAGGACAAGTTTGACCTCGGCTATCATTTGAAGCACGTCGACACGATCTTCGCACGGGTATTCGGCGCGGCCTGACTCCCCTGGGCCTCCTGACGAAAGTCGGGATCCAGAGTAATTAAACGCCGTCCTGCTTGGCTCTGGATCCTGACTTTCGTCAGGATGACGGGTTGAGCTGGACGGCAGGCCGCCCCGGGATCGCGCCGATTGCACGCAACGCAATTGCGATTACGTGTTACAAAATTGCGACAACGCGCAACTATGACCATATGCCGCTTGCCGGATATTGTTCCGGCATCGGAGACCTACCCATGCGCATGTTCGAAACCGTGACCAGCACCATGCTGGCGATCGCGGCTCAAGCGCTGGTGGTCGGGGTGGTCATCACCGCCTTCTGAGCCATCGGCCCGCCCGCCCCCTCCCGAGGGGGCGCGGCTAGGGCCCAGGTTTACGCGGACGATGTGCCGATATCTGGCGAAAACTCCCGCAACATGGTCGAAGCCCGGCGTTCTCGAATGCCTGGCTCTAGAACATATACAAGCATCACAACAACTTAGGTGTTTGGCATCATTAATGCAGTGACCGGGATATGGCGCACTTGAGCGCTATTCCGTGAAAGGCATTGCATGTTCAACTCGCCCTCGCTCCGCTCGGTTTTCATACTCTCTGCAAGCATCGCCGCACTGACCGGCGTATCCGCACCCGCATACGCGGCAGGCGAAAAGCCCATCCTGATCAAGATGCCGGCAAGCGTCTTCAAGGACGACACTAGCCGCGTCTGCATGCCGCGTACGGTTCTGGGTCGTAAGGTCGACAAGACGTTGCCAGAGACGATTTGCGAAACGCGGTCCGAATGGAGCACGCGCGGGGTTACCATCGTCACGAAATGAGCCCGACACCCGCCCCGGGAGCATAGTTTGCTGCCGGGGCTGGCGACGCTCGATGTACGTCAAGCCATTGGCGCTAGCGCCAGCCAATCACCGCTTGCGCGGATAGCGCGCGGCGAACTCCTCGTCGGACATCATCAGGTAGCGGATCATATCGATCAACGCCCAGGGCGCGCTGATGACCAGGCCGACGACCGTGAGCGTAAGCACCAGCATGACGATCCCGGAGCCGGTCCGGCCGAGGTAGAAGCGGTGGATGCCGAGCGTGCCGATCACGAACGCCATCACTGCCGCGACGTATTTGTTGCGATCGTTGGTTGGGAGTGCCTCGGGCGGTACGGCGCGACGCGGGCCCGGCGCGGTGGGCATCGGAAAGACGCTGAGCGCGCGGTCGTTGGCGGCCTCGAAATCGACCTCGATACCGATCGCGGGTTCGCCGCGGTGCGCCCAATCCTCGCGAGCGAACCGGTAACGTTGTCCGTCCTGCCCCGCGACGAGCCCTTCGCCCGTGCGGGGATCGACGCCTAAAACCTGTCCGCGCATGTCATTCCTCAGTGTTCGTTTCGCATTCTGGCGGATGATGCGGATCAGGCAAGCTTGAACTCATGCTTTGCCAGATCAGGCGGCGAGCGCGGTTTGACGCCAATGTCTGTCGTCGTCGTTGTCGGCATTCGTCGATCGTGTTTTCCGCGAGCGGATCGCGCGCTTGTGGGCTTTTGCAGCCGGGCGACGCGTGAAGACGCTGAGCCAGCGCGTCATGAAACCCCGGACGCGCAGGCTGGATGCTGCAGCGGCCAGCGCCATGAGAATGTCGAAATAGGCTGAAATCTCGAACGTCGTGATCCAGATCGCGACATCGGGCGCCGCCAAAGTGAGCAGCCTGATACCGTCGCCTTCGCCGACGAGCGTAACCATCGCAGCCGCGATCATCAGCAGGAACATCACCGCAGCATCGCCTCGGGTGAACCGTAGCAACCGTGCCGCTGGTTTATCGATCAGCACGTGACGCATGGCCCGGCCGATCGGGGTTTGGGGGGCGGTGGCCATGACCAGCCAACATGCGACCGCGGTGAAAAGACATGCCAGCATTGCGCCCCCCTTTGGTTCAGTATGTAGCCAGTTTATTCCCCGGCGAACACGCCCTTCAACTTGGCGAAGAAGCCCTGGCTCGCCGGGCACTCATCGCCCGTCTCCGTCTCGCGGAACATCTCGAGCAGTTCCTTCTGGCGGTTGCTGAGACGCGTGGGGGTTTCGACGTCGATCTGGACGACGAGGTCGCCGTGGCCGCGGCCCTGCAATACCGGCATGCCGGCGCCGCGCTGGCGGAGTTGCTTGCCCGACTGGATGCCGGCGGGAATCTTCACCTCGTGCGTGCGGCCGTCGAGGCCGGGGATCGACAGCGAACCGCCGAGCGACGCAACCGTGAAGCTGATCGGCGCGCGCGCGAACAAGGTCGTGCCTTCGCGCTCGAACAGATTGTGCTTGGTGACGTGGAGGAAGATGTAGAGGTCGCCGGACGGTGCGCCGCGGGCGCCCGCCTCGCCCTCGCCCGACATGCGGATCCTCGTGCCTTCGTCGACACCGGGAGGGACGTTGATCGACAGCGTCTTGGTCTTCTCGACGCGACCTTCGCCGCGGCAATCCGGGCACGGGTCGGCGATGACTTCGCCCGCACCGTTGCAGACCGGGCAGGCGCGCTCGACCACGAAGAAGCCCTGCTGTGCCCGCACCTTGCCGTGCCCGCCACAATGCTGGCAGGTCTTCGCGCGCGTACCGACCTTGGCGCCCGAGCCGTCGCAGGTGTCGCATAGCGCGGAGACGTCGATCGTGATCTCGGTCGTCTTGCCGTGAAACGCTTCTTCCAAGCTGACTTCCATGTCGTAGCGCAGGTCCGCGCCGCGTCGTGCCGCCGAGCGACCGCCGCCGCGCTGTGCGCCGCCCATGAACTCGCCAAAGACGCTTTCGAAGATGTCGCTGAAGCCGCCGAAATCCTGCGCGCCGCCGCCATGACCACCACCGCCGCCGTTCTGGAATGCGGCGTGGCCGAAGCGATCATAGGCCGCACGCTTCTGCGGGTCCTTGAGGCACTCGTACGCCTCGCTGACCGCCTTGAACTGCGCTTCGGAATCCTTGCAGCCCGAATTCTTGTCCGGGTGATACTTCATCGCGAGCTTGCGGTAGGACGACTTGATCGTCCCCGCATCCGCGGTCCGCTCGCATTCGAGCAGTTCGTAATAATCTGTCTGGGTACTCATGATCTCAAGCCCTCTCCCCTCCGGGGAGAGGGTTGGGAGAGGGGCGCCACACGCGGCCCCTCTCGGTACTGCCCCTCACCCCGACCCTCTCCCCGACGGGGAGAGGGGGACGTCGGTTACGCCTTCGGGTTGTCGTCGACTTCCGAGAACTCGGCGTCGACGACGTCGTCGTCCTTCTTCGCGCCGTCGGCCGACGGCGATGCGTCCGCCTGGGCCTGCTTCTCGTAGATCGCCTGGCCGAGCTTCATCGCGACCTGGGCGAGCGCGGTGCTCTTCTCGGTCATCGCGTCCGCATCGCCGCTTTCGACCGCAGCCTTGGTCGCGTCGATCGCAGCCTGGATCTCGGTCTTCAGCGACTCGTCGACCTTGTCGCCATTGTCGGCAAGCTGACGCTCGGTGGTGTGGACCAGCGACTCGGCGTTGTTCTTCGCCTCGGCGCCCGCACGACGCTTCTTGTCCTCCTCGGCGAAGGTCTCGGCGTCGCGGACCATCTGGTCGATGTCGTTGTCCGACAGGCCACCCGATGCCTGGATGCGGATCTGCTGCTCCTTGCCGGTGCCCTTGTCCTTCGCCGAGACGCTGACGAGGCCGTTGGCATCGATGTCGAACGTGACTTCGATCTGCGGCACGCCGCGCGGTGCGGGCGGAATGCCGACGAGATCGAAATTGCCGAGCATCTTGTTGTCGGCCGCCATCTCGCGCTCGCCCTGGAACACGCGGATCGTCACCGCGCCCTGGTTGTCGTCGGCGGTCGAGTAGGTCTGCGACTTCTTGGTCGGGATCGTCGTGTTGCGATCGATCATCCGGGTGAACACGCCACCCAGCGTCTCGATGCCGAGCGACAGCGGCGTCACGTCGAGCAGCAGCACGTCCTTGACGTCGCCCTGCAGCACGCCGGCCTGGATCGCGGCGCCCATCGCGACGACCTCGTCCGGGTTGACGCCGGTGTGCGGCTCCTTGCCGAAGAACTGCTTCACGACTTCACGGACGCGCGGCATGCGCGTCATGCCGCCGACCAACACGACCTCCGAGATGTCCTCGGGCTTCAGGCCGCCGTCTGCGAGCGCCTTGCGGCAAGGCTCGAGCGTACGCTTGACCAGGTCCTCGACCATCCGCTCCAGGTCGGCGCGGGTGATCGACTTCACCAGATGCTTCGGGCCGTTCTGGTCCGCGGTGATGAAGGGCAGGTTGACCTCGGTCGACTGCGCCGAGCTGAGCTCGATCTTCGCCTTCTCGGCCGCTTCCTTCAGACGCTGGAGCGCCAGCTTGTCCTTGGCAAGGTCGATGCCCTCGGCTTTCTTGAACTCGTCGGCGAGGTACTGGACGATCTTGTTGTCGAAATCCTCACCGCCGAGGAAGGTGTCACCGTTCGTGGCCTTCACCTCGAACACGCCGTCGCCGATTTCCAGCACCGAGATGTCGAACGTGCCGCCGCCGAGATCGTAGACCGCGATCGTCTTGCCGTCCTGCTTGTCGAGGCCGTAGGCTAGCGCCGCCGCAGTCGGCTCGTTGATGATGCGCAGCACTTCGAGGCCCGCGATCTGGCCGGCATCCTTGGTCGCCTGGCGCTGGGCGTCGTTAAAGTACGCAGGAACCGTGATGACCGCCTGCGTGACCGTCTCGCCGAGATACGACTCAGCGGTTTCCTTCATCTTCTGCAGCGTGAACGCCGAGATCTGCGACGGCGAGTAATCCTTGCCGCCTGCCGAGACCCATGCGTCGCCGTTCGGGCCACGCGAGATCTTGTACGGGACCAGCTCGGTGTCCTTCTTGGTGATCGGATCGTCGAAGCGACGGCCGATCAGGCGCTTCACCGCGAAGATGGTGTTGTCGCCGTTCGTCACTGCCTGGCGCTTGGCCGGCTGGCCGACCAGTCGCTCGCCGTCCTTGGCGAAGGCGACGATCGACGGCGTGGTGCGCGCGCCCTCGGAATTCTCGATGACCTTGGGCTTGCCGCCTTCCATGACGGAAACGCAGCTGTTGGTCGTGCCGAGATCGATACCGATTACTTTAGCCATGAGTTCTGATTAGCCCCTCACTTGAAACGAAAATACGAAATCCGCTCCACCCCGTTTCGGAGGCGGAACCTTTCTGATGATGGGCGCGATATAGGTGGCCTCGCGCTTGCCGCAAGATTGTACCGGTCATAGGATGCACAAGAGGCAACCCCCGGGGAAAGTTAACCTATGCGTATCGTTTTCGGACTGGGTGTTGCGGCGATGACACTGGCGTCGTGCTCGCCGCCGAAGGAACTGTCGGTGGACGGGGCCTGGGTGCGGCTCGGCGCGGTCACCGGACGCCCGGCGGCGGCGTATTTCACGGTGCACGGGGGTCCTACGCCGGCGACGCTGATCTCGGTCACCACCGACGTCGCGATCAAGGCCGAGATGCACGAGACGATGGACAAGGGCGGCATGTCGACGATGGCACCGCTGACACGCGTCGACATTCCCGCGAATACGGACGTAGCGTTCGCGCCGGGTGGGCGGCATGTGATGCTGTTCAACATGAACTCGGGGATCAAACCCGCTGATCGCGTGACGCTCACGTTCGCGTTCGCAGATGGGACGCGCATCATAAACAACGCGACCGTGGTCGCGGCGGGGACCCCGGCGGGTAAGTGAAGCGCGGACTTACCGAGGCGGAGACGGCGCTCGCGGCATCGGTGTTCGGGGGCGCGATCGATTACTCTTCGGTGAGTTTGGCTCGGAGCAAATGGGCGTTCTTCCAGCCGCGCGATACGGTGATGGCGCCGCGCGGCTGCATCCACTTCCACCCCAAGGGCGATCTTTGGTGCGACGACTTTGCGCACGCCAACCTGACGTTGCAGGGGCTGTTCATTCACGAGATGACACACATCTGGCAGCACCAGCGCGGCGTGTTCCTGCCCTTGGCGCGGCATCCCTGGTGTCGGTACGACTATGCGTTCCGGCCGGGGGTGGCGCTGCATCGCTACGGGATTGAGCAACAGGGCGAAATCGTGCGGCACGCCTTCCTGCTGCGCGCGGGCGCAAAGGTGGCGGGCGCCCCGCCGCTCGCGCAGTATGAGACGGTGCTGCCGTTCACGCCATTAGTGTCGGCCTGACGTCAGCCACCCCGTCCCCCCACCGTCATCCCAGCGAAAGCTGGGATCTCAAGCGGCAAGGGCGCGCGCTATCACGGGGAGATCCCAGCTTTCGCTGGGGTGACGGACGTTTGTTACAGCCAGCTACGACCATCCGGCCCGGCACATCCGTAAGGCGGCAACTGGCCAGGGAACCGCGCCTGCATCTTGTGGCAGCCCCAGGCGCGCATCGGTCCCGGCGCGTAGCCGTTCAACGCGATGCCGACCTCGTCATACGGGCTCGAACCCTGCGCAACGTACATGTACCAACGTCCGCCGAACATCACCGCCGCGGCGATGAGCACGACACAAACGACCTGGATGATTTTCTGCATTGAAGACCCCTTTTGTAAACAAGGGCGCCCCGTTGCAGCCAACATGGATCAATTTCAACCACCGATCTGGTAGATCGAGACCCACCCGATCGGCAGAAATCCGCCGTTTACAGCGCGTCGAAATCGATAGGTCGTGTTCTACCAAGCGCTTGCGGCGCTTCGGGCATCGGATACTTCAGTCCCGTCGCGCAGTTGAAAAGAACGACCTTGTCGTCCTCGTCGACCAACCCAGTGTTCAGCGCCTGATGATAGGCGGCTAACGTCGCGCCACCCTCGGGGCATAGCAGCAACCCGTCCTGCTTTGCCGCCGCATCGACCGCCTTCAAGATCGCCGGATCGCCGACCGCCATTGCCTGTCCGCCACTTTCGCGCACCGCGCGCAGGATCAGAAAGTCGCCGACCGCCTTCGGCACACGGATGCCGGCCGCGACGGTGCTGGCGTCTTCCCAACGCTCGGCATGCTCCTCGCCCGCTTCGAACGCGCGGACGATCGGCGCGCAGCCGCTCGCCTGCACCGCGAACATCTTCGGGCGCTCCGAGCCGATCCAGCCAAGCTTCTCGAGTTCGTCGAACGCCTTCCACATTCCGATCAGCCCGGTGCCGCCACCGGTAGGGTAGAAGATCGCATCCGGCAGTTTCCAACCGAATTGCGTGGCGAGTTCGAGCCCCATCGTCTTCTTGCCCTCGATCCGATAGGGCTCCTTCAGCGTCGAGAAGTCGAACCAGCGGCCCTCCGCGGCGCCCTTGCCGACGATCGCGCCGCAATCGTCGATCAGGCCGTTGACCCGCCAGACCCGCGCGCCCTGCATCGCGATCTCGCGGACGTTGATCTCGGGCGTGTCGTCCGGGCAGAACACGATCGTCTCGATCCCGCAGCGGGTGGCATAAGCCGCGAGCGCTGCGCCCGCATTGCCGTTGGTCGGCATCGCGATTTTCTTGACCCCAAGCTCCTTCGCCATCGCCACGGCCATGACGAGGCCTCGGGCCTTGAAGCTACCGGTCGGGAGGCGGCCTTCGTCCTTGACGAGCACGTTGGGGCCGCCGGACTTGGTCAGCGGCACCAACGGCGTCTCGATCTCGCCGAGGCTGACGATGTTGGACGTGTGGCGGACGGGGAGAAGTTCGCGCCACCGCCACAGATCGGTCGACCGCGCCTCGATCGTCTCCCGCGAAACCGCGGACCGCACCGCGTTGAGATCGTAGCGGACGAGCAAAGGCCGCCCGGCGCGGGACAGCCCGTGAAGCTGATCCGCCTCATACCGCTCGCCGGTGATCGAGCATTCGAGATGCGTGACGAAGGTCTGGCGATCGGCGGTGAGGTTCTGGTTCATGAACTGACTTTCAAATCCTCCCCTGCAAGGGGAGGGGGACCAGCGCAGCTGGTGGAGGGGGCGTGCCGCGTTCGTAACGCTCGACGTAAGCCCCCGGCCGCAGATGGTACGCGGGAGGGGAGCCCCCTCCACCACCACGCAAGCGCGTGGCGGTCCCCCTCCCCGTCCCGGGGAGGATTCAGCCAGCCTTGGCGACGCCAACCATCGCGGGACGCAGCAGGCGGTCCTTGATCATGTAGCCCGCCTGCATTTCCTGGACGATGGTCCCGGCAGGCTGGTCGCTCGGAACCTCCAGCATCGCCTGGTGCTTGTTCGGATCGAGCATCTGGCCTTCCGCGGCGATCTTGGTGATGCCGTGGCGCTGGAACACGCTCTCCAGCTCGCGACCGGTCGCCTCGAGTCCTGTGACGAGCCCCTTCATCTTGTCGTCCGCGCGCAAATCGGCCGGGATAGCCGACAGGCCCCGCGACAGGTTGTCGGCGACCGACAACACGTCGCGCGCAAACGCCGTCGCGGCATAGGCGCGGGCGTCCTGCGCTTCTTTCTCGGCGCGGCGGCGGACGTTCTGGATCTCCGCCTGCGCGTAGAGGACGTTCTGCTTGGCTTCCGCCAGCTGGTTCTCCAGTTCCGCGACGCGGTCGTTCGAGGCCACCTCAGGCGCGGCTTCGGCGGTCTCTTCGCGCAGGTCTGCAGGCGTGTTCTGGTCGATGTCGGACATGGTTTTCCCTATAAATTGGGCCGGCTCAACCCATCAACCGGGCGAGCGTTGCAGCCGTGAAATCCACCATGGGCACGACGCGCGCATAGTTCAACCGCGTGGGGCCGATCACGCCGACCACGCCGACCACCCGGCCGTCCAATCCGCGGAAGGGCCTGGCGATCACCGAAGACCCCGACAACGCGAACAATTTGGTCTCCGCGCCGATGAAAATCCGCGTCGAATCACCGGCCCGCGCACTGTCCAGAAGCGATGCGACTTCCTGCTTTCCCTCGAGATCGTCGAGCAGGTCACGGACCCGGTCGAGATCGGCGGCGGCGGCGGCATCGATCAGGCGCCCCTGCCCGCGGACGATCAGCACCGGGCGACGATCCGCATCCTCGCTCCACACCGCGATGCCGCGCTCGACCAACGTCCGCGCCGCACCGTCGAGCGCCGCCTGCCCGTCCGCCAACTCGCGCTCGATCCGGGTCCGCGCATCTGCCAGCGTCAGGCCGCCGAGCGTCGCCGACATGTAGTTGCCCGCCTCGATCAGCGCAGACGGCGACATGCCCTTGGGCAGCGCGATCACGCGATTCTCGACCGAGCCGTCCTCGCTGACCAGCACCGCCAGTGCCTGTTCGGGCGACAGCGCGACGAAGGCGATCTGGCGGAGCTTCAACTCGCGCTTGGGGACCATCACCAGTCCCGCGCAGGCCGACAGCCCCGACAGCGCGAGCGTGGTGGCGGCCAGCGCCTCCTCGACCGGGCCGCCAACACCGGCGCGTGCCTCGATCGTCTGGCGTTCCTCGAAGGACGGCTCCATCGCCTGCATCATGCCGTCGACGAACAGTCGCAGGCCCCGGTCGGTCGGCATGCGGCCGGCGCTGGTATGCGGGCTGGCGAGCAGGCCAAGGCCTTCGAGTTCGCCCATCACGCCGCGAATCGACGCGGGTGAGAGGCTGAGACCGGTCAGCTGCGCGATCGTCTTCGACCCGACAGGCGTACCGCTGGCGAGATAGCTGTCTACCACCGCACGAAAAATGTCGCGCGCGCGATCGGTCAGTTCGGTGACGGGGGGCGTGGCCATCGCTTTGATCTAGGCTGGCGAGCGACCAAACGAAAGGCTAGGCAGCGGCAATTACTCACACCCCGTTCGTGCCAAGTAGGGGTCGAGCGAAGTCGAGAACCCGTATCGAGGTACATGTCCTTCGATACGCCCTCTCGACAAGCTCGATGGCTACTCGGGACGAACGGCAATTTGATTAGGATAAGACTATGCGCCCATCCGGCCGAGCCCCAGACCAGATGCGTGCGATCACGATCGAGCCGCGCTTCACCAAGCATGCCGAGGGCTCCGTCCTGATCGGCTTCGGCGACACGAAAGTGCTCGTCACCGCCAGCGTCGAGGAGAAGGTGCCGCCGTTCATGCGCGGCAAGGGCGAAGGCTGGGTGACCGCCGAATACGGCATGCTCCCGCGCGCCACCAACACGCGCAACAACCGCGAGGCCGCCAAGGGCAAGCAGTCGGGTCGCACGCAGGAAATCCAGCGGTTGATCGGCCGTAGCCTTCGCGCGGTCGTCGACCTCAAGCTGCTCGGCGAGCGCCAGATCGTGATCGACTGCGACGTGATCCAGGCGGATGGCGGCACGCGCACCGCGTCGATCTCGGGCGGCTGGGTCGCGCTGCGGCTCGCGATCGACGGCTTGCTGGCGAGCGGCAAGCTGTCCGCCGACCCGCTGACGCAGAAGGTCGCGGCGATCAGCTGCGGCATCTACCAGGGCAATCCGGTGCTGGACCTCGACTATATCGAGGATTCGGGCGCAGATGCGGATGCGAACTTCGTGCTGCTGGAGAACGGCAATATCGCCGAGGCGCAGGCGACCGCCGAGGGCGCGACCTATGACGAGGAGGCGCTGCTCCGCCTGCTGCGGCTCGCGCGGATCGGCTGCACCGACATCTTCGCGGCGCAGGCGAAAGCCGTGGCCAAGTGAGCGGCGAGGGCAAGGAACCGCAGGCGATCCGCAAGCTCCAGCCGGGCAAGCTGGTCATCGCCAGCCACAACAAGGGCAAGGTGCGCGAGATCGCCGCGTTACTCGAAGGGCGCGGGCTGGAAGTCGTTTCCGCCGCCGAGCTCGATCTGCCGGAGCCCGTCGAGACGGGCACGACGTTCTTCGCCAATGCCGAACTGAAGGCGCGCTCGGCGGCGGACCTGTCGGGCTATCCCGCGCTCGCGGACGATAGCGGGCTGTGCGTCGATGCGCTGAACGGCGATCCGGGCGTCTACACGGCGGATTGGGCGGAAACGCCGAACGGTCGCGATTGGATGATGGCGATGCAGAAGGTCGAGGACGCAGTCGTCGCCAAGGGTCCGGACGCAACGCGCGGTGCGCATTTCGTCAGCGTGCTCGCGCTGGCGTGGCCCGATGGTCATGTCGAATGGTTCGAAGGTCGCGCCGAGGGGACGTTGACCTGGCCGCCGCGTGGCAATGTCGGGTTCGGGTATGACCCGGTATTCGTGCCGCTCGGCTACGACCAGACCTATGCCGAGCTGCCACACGAGACGAAGAACGCGATCAGCCATCGGAACGAGGCGTTCAAGTTGCTGGAAGCGGCGGTATTCTGAAAATCTGGCGGCGGGGAACCTGCCGCCAGCTTCTCGTCATCCTGACGAAAGTCAGGATCCAGGATAACGGGCGGTGCCCTTGATGGCTCTGGATCCTGACTTTCGTCAGGATGACGGAGCAGGTGTAGTTCAGACTGCGATCGCCTGCTTCACCGGCCACGTCACCGCGGGCAGCGCCTCGAATGCAGGCTTGGCGAGCAGATACCCCTGGATGTACCGCACGCCGAGCCCCCGCAGTGCCTCGAACTCGCCAAGCGTCTCGAGCCCCTCGGCGATCACCGTGATCCCCAGCGCGGTGCACATCCGCAGCATCCCCTCGACGATCATCCGCCGCGGCAGGCTGGTGTCGATGTCGCGAATCAGCTCCATGTCGAGCTTGATGATATCCGGCTGGAACCGCGCGAGCAGGTTCAATCCGGCATGCCCCGCGCCGAAATCATCGAGCGCGGTGCCGAAACCCATCTTCTGATACGTCGCGATAATGTTCGCGACATGCGCAGGATCCAGCATCTCCTCGTTCTCGGTGAACTCGAAGATGAGGCGATCGGTCGGCATGCCGACTGCCGCCGCCGTCTTGAGCGTCAACTGGATGCACGCTGCCGGCGAATAGACCGCGTTCGGGAGGAAGTTGATCGACAGTCGCGCGGGCGTATCGAGCAGCCCGGCCTTCACCGACGCCTCGATCGCGCGCACCCGGCATTGCTGGTCGAACGCATACAGATTTGCGCCATCGACTTGTGACAAGACGCTCGCCGCCGACTGCCCTTCGGGACCACGTACAAGCGCTTCGTAGGCGAAGACGGTCTCGGTCTCGACGTCGACGATCGGCTGGAACGCCATCGAGAAGGCAAACGACAGGCCGGCGCCGTCTCGGCATCCGACGCAGCCACCGGGCCGAGCGCCATCGGGTTTGGATACTGGTATCATTAAAGCAGGTTAGCCGACGATCGCTTAAGAAAGTACCACCGAGGTAGCACTACCTGCTTATCCTAGATCAATAGGCGCGTTCGCCGAAGACGTTGCCGGGGGGCGAGTAGCGGCACACCAGATAGTCGTCCGTCTTGTTGCTCGCCATCGCGCAGCCGACCTGTGTCGAATTGCGCCAGATGATCTGCGTGTAGTGACCGACGTCCTCGAACTTGCCGGTGCGGCTGAACCCGGGCGTCGGCTGGTTGATGAAATCGCGTTTCTCGGCGACCCAGTGGCCCATCATCTCGGTATACGCATAGGCGTAGCGCGTGCCGGTCCAGAGGTTTTCGCCTTCGCGCGACATGCCCTGGGGTTGCGGGGCGTGCGCGAATTTCCGTGTGCGGGCCAGTTCCTCGGCATAGGCGCGCGCGGTGGTCGCCAGCGTATCGCTCCAGGCGAGCGGTGCCACGCCGACGGCAGCGCGGGCGGCATTGTGGCCGTCCATCATCGCCGTCTTGAGCAGGCTCGCGCCGCGCGGTGCCGGCGCCATGGTATCGCGCGGCTCGACGACACGCTCGGGGCCCTGCGCGCAGCCCGCCAGCAACAGCGCCCCGGCGATCGCCAAACCCATCCGTGCCGTCATTGCGCTTCCTTCGGCCGCACCGTGCGACCATATGCGCGAGATAATGCACGTCTTCGAAACACCAAGCCCCCGCTCCGATTCCCCGGGCGACCTCGCGCTGTACGTCCACTGGCCGTTCTGCGTGTCGAAATGTCCGTATTGCGACTTCAACAGCCATGTTCGGGAAGAGGTGGACCAGGCGGCTTGGCGTGATGCGCTGCTGACCGACCTCGCGCATGAGGCGCGGGTGTTGCCGGGGCGGAAGTTGCAGTCGATCTTCTTCGGGGGTGGCACGCCGTCGCTGATGCCGCCGTCGACGGTCGCCGCTGTGCTGGATGCGGCGGAGAAGGCCTGGGGGTTCGCCGATGGAATCGAGATCACGCTCGAGGCGAATCCGTCTTCGGTCGAGGCGGCACGGTTTGCGGATTTGGCGCGTGCTGGGGTAAACCGGGTGTCGCTGGGGTTGCAGTCGCTCGACGATCAGGCGCTGAAGTTTTTGGGGCGCGCGCATGACGTGAACGAGGGGCAGGCTGCGCTGGCGACTGCGCAGAGCGTGTTTCCACGCGTGAGTTTCGACCTGATCTATGCGCTTCCCGGTCAGCGGCTCGACGACTGGCGGGCCGAACTGGCGCGCGCGCTGAGCCTGGGGACGGAACATCTCTCGCTGTATCAGCTGACGATCGAGGCCGGCACGCGGTTCGCGACCGAGGCTTTGGCGGGGCGGATCGTGATACCCGACGGCGACTCGGCGGCCGACCTGTTCGAGGCGACGCGTGCGGATACCGCGGCGGCGGGGTTGCCGGCGTACGAGACGTCGAACCATGCGCGGCCGGGGTCGGAGAGCCGCCACAACCTCGCTTACTGGCGGTACCAGGATTATGCCGGGATCGGGCCGGGAGCGCATGGGCGTCGCGGCGGGCTGGCGACGGTGCGGCGGAAAAAGCCGGAGAACTGGCTGGCCGCGATCGAGCGCAACGGCCACGGCATGGAGGTGGAGGATCCGCTTTCCCCGTCGACGCGGGCGACCGAGGCTTTGCTGATGGGGTTGCGGTTGGCGGAAGGCGTGGATCTGGACCGGATCACAGCGCTGAACGCGGGCGTGGTGCCGGTCGATCTGGCGGCGGTGGCGCGGTTGGAGGCGCTCGGGCTGATCGTGCACTCACCGGGTCGATTGCGCGTTACCGAGGCGGGTGCGCTTCTGCTCGACGCGATCCTGCCCGAGATCGTCACCGCCTAGAGGTGTTCACCCGCGAAGGCGGGTGAACATAGACCTTACTTCGCGAAGCCGGCCGGTGCGGGCGAGACCACCGTGGTCGTGCCGCTGCGGATTTCCTTCACCTCTAGCGCGCGCTCGGCGACGTTGTCCTTGCCGAAGCGGAAAGCGCCGTCGATGCCTGCGAAGCCGTCGCCGTCGCGCAGGCGGTTCACCGGGAACGGGGTGCCGGGCTTCCAGTCGCGCGCGATGCGGACCGTCAGCAGGACCGAGTCGTAGCCGAGGCTCGACAAGCGGTATGGCCCTGCCCCGAACCGCGCGCGATATTTTGCGGCGTATTGACGGTACAGCGTGTCCGAAACGCTGGCGTACCACGCGCCCGACAGTGCAGGCTTCGCGGCAATCGCGGTGTCGGAGTTCCAGAGTTCGGTGCCGAGGATCCGCGTCGAGGCGCCGCCGCCGCGCTTGACCATCGCAGCCGCGGAGGCTGCGGTGGCGCCGCCATCGGCGATCAGGACCGCATCATAGGGGGCTTTCGCCGCAAGCCGCGTGACCGCGCCTGAGATGCCACCGGGACCCCGCGCGTAGGTCTGGAGCGAAACGACCTGGCCGCCCGCGCCCTCTACCGCGCGGAGGAAAGCGGTGGAGGCGCGCTCGCCGTACAGGCCGTTGGGGACGAGGCCGGCGAAGTTGCTGACGCCGCGCTCTTTCGCGAAATCGACGACGCGCGCGATCGACTGGGTCGGGACATAGCCCATCAGGTACGCGCCGTTGCCCGCCACGCCGAGATCGTTGGAGAAGCTCAGCACCGGGATATTCGCGGCGCGCGCGATCGGTGCGACCGCGCGGACGTCGTCGGCGAGCAGAGGCCCGAGGATCAGCTGCGCGCCCTCGGCGATCGCGCGCTGGGCGGCGGCGGCGGCACCGGTCGCGGTGTCGTAGTTGGTGATGCGGACGCGCTGGTTCTGCGTGTCGAGCAGCGCGAGCATCGTCGCGTTGGCGATCGAGGTGCCGACACCGGCGTTGCTACCCGACAGCGGCACGAGCAGCGCGACGCGGTTACGCTCGGCATCGCGCGGGATGCCGGTCTCGACGCCGATGTCGGGGCGATCGACGGGGCGCGTGGTCGGGCGCTGCTGCGATGGCTCGACGGGACCACGCGGGACGATCGTCTGGCACGCGCCGAGCAGGCACGCCGCGGCAAGCGTCGCCCATCGCCCGAATGTGCCCATCGAAAGCGGGCCGGATTGCCCTATCGTCGTCGCGTCTGCCATGACCGTCCCCATGAACCCTGAAACTCTTCTCGATCCCGGCCTCTACATCGTCGCGACCCCGATCGGCAATCTTGGCGATCTGTCGCCGCGCGCCGCCGACATCCTCCGCCGCGCCGACGTGATCGCGGTCGAGGACAGCCGCGTAACCGCCGGTCTGCTCCGCCACATCGGCACCAAGACGCCGATGGTGCCGTATCATGACCACAGCGCGGAAGGTGTGCGCCCGGCGCTGATCGCGCGGATGGCGACGCAGGCGGTGGCGCTGGTATCGGATGCGGGGACGCCGCTGATTTCCGATCCGGGATTCAAGCTGGTGCGTGATGCGCGCGCGGCGGGGCATCTGGTGGTGACGATTCCGGGGCCATGCGCGGCGGTGGCAGCGCTGACACTGGCGGGGTTGCCGACCGATCGGTTCCTGTTCGTGGGCTTCCTGCCGTCGAAGATGCACGCGCGGGCCGAGGCGATCGCGGAGGTGGCGACGATCCGCGCGACTCTGGTGATGTATGAGTCGGGGCCGCGGCTCGGCGCGTGCCTTGCGGCGTTGGCGGAAGGACTTGGCGACCGCGAGGCGGCGGTGACGCGCGAGATAAGCAAGAAGTTCGAGGAGGCAGTGACGGGAACCCTCTCGACGCTCGCCGCGCGCTATGCGGATGCACCGCCGCGCGGGGAGATCGTGATCGTCGTCGCACCGCCGGGCGAGGCACCGCCTGCGAGTGCGGAGGACGGCGATGCTGCGCTGGTCGAGGCTTTGACGCGACTGTCAACGGGACAGGCGGCGAGCGAGGTGGCGAAGAAGCTCGGGCTCGATCGCAAGGCGCTGTATGCGCGGGCGCTGGAGTTGAAGCCCAAGCCCTGATCTCCCCTCCCGCTTGCGGGAGGGGTCGGGGGAGGGCATGCCATGGACGTGCCGCCCCCGCCCTCCCCTAGCCCCTCCCGCAAGCGGAAGGGGACGCACGACCGAAAGGCTGCGGAGGCGACCGGACGTCGCGGTGAGCGGCTGGCGGGGTGGTGGCTGCGCCTCAAGGGCTGGAGCATTCTCGATCGCAGAGTCCGCACGCCCGCCGGCGAGGTCGACCTCGTCGCGCGAAAGGGCAACCTCGTCGCATTCGTCGAGGTAAAAACCCGCGTGACCGCTGCCGAACTCGACTTCGCGATCGACGAACGTCGCCTCGCGCGCGTGGCAGCAGCGGCGGAGTTTCTGATGCCGCGCTATGCCGGCCCCGGCGACGATATCCGCGTCGACGTCATCCTGCTCGCCCCCGGCACGCGACCACGCCATATCGAGAATGCCTGGATCGGGTGACTTCGCGCCCGCCCGCGCCTACATGCGCTCGACCGAACAGAAGGAAGACGCATGAGCCTCACCGTCGCCGTCCAGATGGACCCGCTCGACAGCATCAACATCGCCGGCGATTCGACCTTCGCGCTGATGTTGTCCGCGCAGGACCGCGGGCACACGCTCTTCCATTACTCGGCCGAGGACCTGAACTACCGCGACGGCAAGGTCTGGGCGAAGGCGCATCCGGTCACCGTACAGCGCGTCGTCGGCGATCACTTCAGCGTCGGCGAGCCCGTCAACCTCGACCTCGGCGACGAGGCCGACGTGGTTCTGATGCGGCAGGATCCCCCGTTCGATCTCGGCTATATCACCGCGACGCATCTGCTCGAGCGGATCGCCGACAAGACGCTGGTCGTGAACGATCCCGCGCAGGTACGGAACGCGCCCGAGAAGGTGTTCGTGCTCGATTACCCGCAGTTCATGCCGCCGACGCTCGTCACGCGCTCGCTCGACGAGGCGCGGAAGTTTCTCGCCGAGCATGGCGCGATCGTCATCAAGCCGCTGCACGGCAATGGCGGCAAGGCGATCTTCAAGGTCGAGTCGGACGGCGCGAACCTGTCGGCGCTGATGGAGGTCTTCAACATGACGTGGCGCGAGCCGCACATGGTGCAGGCGTTCCTCCCCGACGTGGCGAAGGGCGACAAGCGCATCGTGCTGATCGACGGCGAGGTCGCGGGGGCGATCAACCGCCTGCCCGGCGAAGGCGAGATCCGTTCGAACCTTGCGGTCGGCGGCTCGGCGGAGAAGTCGGTGCTGACCGACAAGGAGCGCGAGATCTGCGCGGTGCTCGGACCGGAACTGAAGAAGCGCGGGCTGCTGTTCGTCGGCATCGACGTGATCGGCGGGACGTGGCTGACCGAGATCAACGTGACCTCGCCGACCGGAATCGTCGCGATCGAGAAGTTCGATGGAACCGATGTCGCGGGCATGATCTGGGATGCGATCGAGGCGAAGGTCGCCGTGCGGTAGGCGGACAGGATCCCCCCCGGCGGAAGCCGGGGCCCAATTGGAAAGGTTGCAGTAACGGCGCACCGTCCTCCGTCATAACCGTCCCCCAATTGGGCCCCGGCCTTCGCCGGGGTGGTGGGAGGCGGTGGAACACATCCGGCGTCCCGGCAGTATGTGATACCCATGACCGAATTCATCCTCGATCTCATCGCCTGGGGCGGATATTTCGGTATCTTCCTGTTGATGGCGCTCGAGAATATTGTGCCGCCGGTGCCGTCGGAAGTCATCATGGGGCTCGGCGGCATGGCCGTCGCGCGCGGCGACATGAGCGTCGTACCGTTGATCGCCTGGGGCACCGCGGGCTCGGTCGTCGGCAATTACTTCTGGTATTATATCGGCCGCAACATCGGCTACGAACGCTTCCGCCCGTTCATCGAGCGCAACGGGCGCTGGCTGACGATGGAATGGTCCGACGTCGAGCAGATTCACCGCTTCTTCATGAAGCGCGGCGGCTGGGTGATCTTCGTATTCCGGTTCATGCCGACCTTCCGCACCGTCATCTCGCTTCCCGCGGGGATGACGCGGATGCCGATCTGGCAGTTCGTGATCTGGACCGCGGCGGGCAGCGCGATCTGGAACACCGTGCTGACCTATGCGGGCATCCTGCTCGGCTCGCATTTCGAGGAACTCGACCGCTACGTCGGCCCGGTCGCGGTCGCCACCTTCGTGGTCATCATCATCGGCTATGGCTGGCGCGTGCTGACCTGGAAGCCGAAGGGCTAGACGCCGCCATGCGGGTGAGCGTTGCGGTACACGTCCATCAGATGCGCCGCATCGACCTGCGTATAGACCTGCGTCGAACTCAGGCTCGCATGACCGAGCAACTCCTGTAGCGCGCGCAAATCCGCCCCCCGCCCCAGCAGATGCGTTGCGAAGCTGTGGCGCAGAGCATGCGGCGTCGTCCGATCGCCCAGCCCGAGTCGCGCTCTCGCGCCCTGAACCGCCCGGCGGATCATCACCGGCGACAACGCCCCGCCCTTCGCCCCACGGAACAGCGGTTCGCCGCGCGTAACCGGCCACGGCGTCTGCGCGACATATGCTTCGATCGCCGTACGCACCTGCGGTAACAAGGGCACCACGCGCGTCTTGGCGCGCTTGCCTGTCACCCGGATCGTATCACCGAGCGGCAGGATATCGCCCCGCAACGTCAACGCCTCGCCGATTCGCAAGCCTGCGCCGTACAACAGCATCAACACCGCCCAGTCGCGCGCGCCGATCCATGGCTCGGCTGCATCGTCGGCCACCTCTTCGGCCAACGCGACCGCTTCGGCCGGCGAGATCGGCCGCGGCACGCCCGCCTTCACGCGCGGCCCCCGCATTCGCGGCTGCTCCGCGCCTTCGTTCGCCCAGGCGAGAAACCCGCGCACCGCCGACAATTCGCGCGCCGCGGATGAATTGCCCAACCCCGCCTCGCGACGCTGCGTCAGATACGCCCGCAGGTCCGTCGCCGTCACCCGCGCCAGCGCCCCGCGCGTGATCCGCTCCCCCCAATGCCCGACCAGGAACGCCGTCAGCCGCTCCGCCGATGCCTGGTAGGCCCGCACCGTGTGCACCGATCGCCGACGATCGCGCGCAAGATGATCCGCCCAGAGCATCGACGGCGGCAGGGGATCCTCATAGTCCATCGTTGGACAGTAACGCGTTCCGCCTGCAAAGAAAATTAACCCCCCTTGCGATATCGAGTGCCATGTCCCCCGCCGATCTCCCGTTCGATATCTTTGCAGATGAAGCGCGGCGCGTGGCGGCGCTTCACGCGCTCGCGTTGCTGGACAGCGAGCCGGAACGCGAATTCGACGCGCTCGTCGCACTCGCGGCCGAAATGCTGGACTGCCCGACCGCGCTGATGACCCTGGTCGACAGCGACAGGCTCTGGATCAAGGCAGCGGCCGGTGGCGAGCGCGGCGAGATCAGCCGCGACATCGGCATGTGCGCCTACACGATCCAGAACGAGGATCCGCTCGTCATCGAAGACCTCGACGCCGACTCGCGATTCGCGAAGAACCCGCTCGTCATGGCGGAAAGAGGCGCCCGGTTTTACGCTGGCGCCGCGATCCACGCGGTCGACGGCACCGGCGAACGTCACGCGATCGGCACGATATGCGTGATCGATACGGTGCCCCGCAGCCTGAACAACGCCGGCCGTCGTGCGCTGACCCATCTCGCGACGCTGGCCGAGGCGACGATCGCCGCGCGCTCCGCCGCTCATCAGGCGATCGCGATCGCCACCACTGCCGACAAACAGGCCGCGGCCCTCGCCCGCCAGGATCGCATCTTTCGCCAGGCGGAACGGATGGCGGCGATGGGATCGTGGCGGACCTCGCTCGATCACCAGGACATGGGTTGGTCCGACGGCGTGTTTCACATCTATGGGCTGCCGGTCGGCCCCGTGCCCGATATGGACGCAGCAATGAGCTTCTACCCGCCGCACGCGGGGGAGAAGCTCAACGCGTCGATGGCCCACACGCTGGAAACAGGGGTGCCGTTCGATATCGAGGTCGACTTCACGACCGCGCAGGGTGAGCCACGCCGGGTGCGCGTGCTCGGCGAACTGGAGACCGACGGCGGCACCACGATCGGGTTCGTCGGCGTGTTCCAGGACGTGACCGAACGCCATGCCCTCGAAACGATCTTGCGGCGGAGCGCGGATACCGATTCGCTGACCGGCATCTCCAATCGCGCCGCGTTCGATCGTGCGCTCGATTCGGCGATGACGCGCGCGCATGCCGATGGCACGCCACTGTTGCTCGCGCTGGTCGATCTCGATGGGTTCAAGGCGATCAACGACACGCTCGGCCATACCGCGGGCGACGACGTCTTGCGCGATGTCGGCCGGGTCCTGCAGGCGCCGTGGCTGAAGGGCAGCTTTGCCGCGCGACTGGGCGGCGACGAGTTCGCGGTGCTGATCGACAATCCGGGCCTCGTCGCACAACCGAGCCATGTCTGCGCGCGGCTGGAGGAGGCGTTGCGCTTCCCGATCGCGCTCAACGGGCTTGCGATGGTCAGCGCCGGCACCGTGGGGATCGCTCCGCTGGAGCCGGATTGCCATGCGATCCGCGATTTCGTCCACCGCGCCGATACGATCCTCTACAAGGCGAAACGCGCGCGGATCGGCGAACGCCGGCGAACCGACAGGCGCAACGCGGCTTAAGACGGTTCACGCGGAGTCGATCCGCCCCCATATACCGACACGATGTCGTCCCGCGCCCGTGTCCTGATCCTCAACGCCGCCCTAGGGCCGCTCGACTACCGCGTGCCCGCCGGCATGGAGGTCGGGCCGGGCTCGATCGTGGTCGCGCCGCTCGGGCCGCGGCAGTTGCTCGGCGTGGTGTGGGAGGCGGAACGGATGCCGTCCGATGCGGAGGTCGGCGACAACCGGTTGCGCAATCTGCTCGCGGTCTCGGATGTGCCGCCCTTGGGTGCCCCGCTGCGACGTCTGGTCGAGTGGACCGCGGATTATTACCTCGCGCCCGCGGCTTCGGTGTTGCGGATGACGCTGGCGTCGACCTCGGCGCTGGAGGGCGCGCGGACCGCTGTCGAGTATCGTTCTACCGGGGTAGTGCCCCCTCGCCTGACACCACAGCGGGAGCAGGCCTTGGAGCGGATCGGTGATCGCCAGGGCCTGATCCGCGAACTGGCGACGCTGGCGGAGGTCAGCGACGCGGTGATCCGCGGCTTGGTGAAGGTCGGTGCGATCGAGGCGGTCGAGGTGAGCATCGACGTCCCCTACCCCCTGCCCGATCCACAACATCACGAGCCGGTGTTGTCGGACGACCAGCGCGCGGCGGCCGATGCTCTCGTCGCAGGCGTTGCCGAACACGCGTTCCACCCGACCCTGCTCGACGGCGTCACGGGCTCGGGCAAGACCGAGGTGTATTTCGAGGCGGTCGCGCAGGCGATCCGCGATGGGCGCCAGACTTTGGTGCTGCTCCCCGAGATCGCGCTGACCGAGCCGTTCCTCAAGCGCTTCCACGACCGGTTCGGGTGCGAGCCGATCGCCTGGCATTCGGGGCTGCGATCCACCCAGCGGCGGCGCGCGTGGCGGGCGATTGCCAGTGGCGAGGCATTGGTGACGGTGGGCGCGCGGTCGGCGTTGTTCCTGCCGTACCGCGATCTCGGGCTGATCGTCGTCGACGAGGCGCACGAGACCAGCTTCAAACAGGAAGAGGGCGTGCATTATCACGCGCGCGACGTCGCGGTGATGCGCGGCAAGTTCGAGGGGTGTCCGGTCATCCTCGCCTCCGCCACGCCCGCGATCGAGACGCGGCAACAGGTCGTGACCGGGCGCTATGCCGAGCTGAAGCTGCCCGGCCGGTTCGGCGCGGCGGAGATGCCGACGATCGAGCCGATCGACCTGATCAAGGAGCCGCCCGAACGCGGCCGCTGGCTCGCCCCGCGCCTGGTCAAGGCGATGCAGGCAACGCTGGAGCGACGCGAGCAGTCGCTGCTGTTCCTCAACCGTCGCGGCTACGCCCCGCTCACGTTGTGCAGGACCTGCGGCCACCGGTTCCAATGCCCCAACTGCACCGCGTGGATGGTCGAGCATCGCCTGACGCGACGGTTGGCGTGTCATCACTGCGGCCATGCGGAGCCGACGCCGCGCGTCTGCCCCGAGTGCAAGGGCGAGGACACCCTGGTCGCCTGCGGGCCGGGGGTCGAACGGATCGCCGACGAGGTGACCGCGCTGTTCCCCGAGGCGAAGACGGCGGTCGTCACGTCGGACACGATCTGGTCGCCTGCCAAGGCCGCGGAGTTCGTCGGGCGGATGGAGGCGGGTGACATCGACATCGTCGTCGGCACCCAGTTGGTGACGAAGGGCTATCACTTCCCGAACCTCACCTTGGTAGGCGTGGTCGACGCAGACCTCGGTCTAGACGGCGGCGACCTCCGCGCGGCGGAGCGCACGTTCCAGCAGATCCGGCAGGTGTCGGGGCGTGCCGGGCGCGGCGAGAAACCGGGCCATGTGTTCATCCAGACGCACAGCCCCGGCGCGCAGGTCATGCAGGCGCTCATCACCGGCGACGCAGATGCGTTCTACGCGGCGGAGACGGACGCGCGGAAGGATGCGGGGGCGCCGCCATTCGGGCGCTATGCCGCGATCGTGGTATCGTCGGAGGACCAGACGTGCGCGCACGATACGGCCAAGCTCGTCGGCCGCAGCGCCCCGGAAGTCGAAGGGATGCACGTCTACGGACCGGCCCCAGCGCCGCTGGCGATGTTGCGCGGACGCCATCGCTATCGGCTACTCGTCCACGCACGGCGGGCACTGGACGTGCAGGATGTGATCCGGGAATGGCTAGGAAAGCTGGACTGGCCGTCGAAGGTGCGGGTTACGGTAGACGTCGACCCGTATAATTTCCTGTAGCGGCGAGGGCTCTTACAGCGGAGTGCGCTTCCACCCCGGCGGAGGCAGGGGCCCAATTGGGGGACGCAGGTGATACGCGCCGCGCTTCGCTACTTCGGCCGTTCCAATTGGGCCCCGGCCTTCGCCGGGGTGGAAGCAAATTAGTGAGAAGAAAGTGTGTTCACCCGCGAAGGCGGGTGCCCAGTCTGGATCCCCGCCTTCGCGGGGAAACACGTTTTTTAGGTATGCTTACTCGCCTGCATGTTCGGCGAGGACCGTCAGGCCCTTGGCGTTGACCTCGGCGAAACCACCCTTGATCGCGATGATCTCGGGGGTGCCGTTCTGCGTGCGGAAGATCTGGACGCCTCCGTCGCGGACCGTCGACATGAAGGGCGCGTGGCCTTCGAGGACGCCGAAATCGCCTTCGGTGCCGGGGACGACGACCATGTAGACCTCCTCCGAGCGGACGAGCTTTTCTGGCGTGACGAGTTCGAAATGCAGCATGTCTGGGTCTCACTCCCCTCCCGCATGCGGGAGGGGCCGGGGGTGGGCTCGCGCCATCAGCGTCGCGCGACGTGGAGGGCGGGTGCCCACCCCCCAGCCCCCTCCCGCTTGCGGGAGGGGGAGCAGTAGTAGCTTAAGCCTCGGCGGCCATCTTTTCGGCCTTGGCGACGGCTTCGTCGATGCCGCCGACCATGTAGAACGCGGCCTCTGGCAAGTGATCATACTCGCCCTCGACCACCGCCTTGAACGACCGGACCGTATCCTCGAGCTGGACGAACTTGCCGCTGATGCCGGTGAAGACCTCGGCGACGTGGAACGGCTGGCTCAGGAACTTCTGGATCTTCCGCGCACGCTGAACCGTGAGCTTATCCTCTTCGGACAGCTCGTCCATGCCGAGAATCGCGATGATGTCCTGCAGCGACTTGTACTTCTGCAGCGTCGACTGGACCGCACGAGCCGTATCGTAATGCTCCTGACCAACGACCCGTGGCTCGAGAAGACGCGAGGTCGAATCGAGCGGATCGACCGCCGGGTAGATGCCGAGCTCCGAGATCGCACGGTTGAGGTTGGTCGTCGCATCGAGATGCGCGAACGACGTCGCCGGTGCCGGATCGGTAAGATCGTCGGCCGGCACGTACACGGCCTGCACCGAAGTGATCGACCCCTTGTTGGTCGACGTGATGCGCTCCTGCAGCGCGCCCATGTCGGTCGACAGCGTCGGCTGATAGCCCACGGCCGACGGGATACGGCCGAGCAGTGCCGAAACCTCTGCTCCCGCCTGCGTGAAGCGGAAGATGTTGTCGACGAAGAACAGCACGTCCTGGCCTTCGACGTCGCGGAAATACTCGGCGATCGTCAAGCCCGACAGTGCGACGCGTGCGCGTGCGCCTGGCGGCTCGTTCATCTGGCCGAACACCAGCGCGACCTTCGAGCCCTCCGACTGCGGATTGCCGTCGGCATCCTTGGCGATAACGCCCGCGTCGAGGAACTCGTGGTACAGATCGTTACCCTCGCGGGTACGCTCGCCGACGCCGGCGAACACCGAGGTGCCGCCGTGGCCCTTGGCGATGTTGTTGATCAGCTCCTGGATCAGCACGGTCTTGCCGACGCCGGCGCCGCCGAACAGGCCGATCTTGCCGCCCTTCGCATAGGGTGCGAGCAGGTCGATGACCTTGATGCCGGTGACCAGGATCGCGCTCTCGGTCGACTGGTCGACGAACAGCGGTGCCGAGGCATGGATCGGGGCGGTCGTCTCTGCGCCGACCGGACCACGCTCGTCGATCGGCTCGCCGATGACGTTGAGGATGCGGCCGAGCGTCTTCGGGCCGACCGGCACGCGAATCTGCGAGCCGGTGTCGGTGACGGTCTGGCCGCGGGTCAGCCCCTCGGTGGCGTCCATCGCGATCGTGCGAACGGTGTTCTCGCCGAGATGCTGCGCGACTTCGAGGACGAGCCGGTTGCCGTTATTATCGGTTTCGAGCGCCGACAGAATGGCGGGCAAATTGTCGGGGAAATGCACGTCGACGACCGCACCGATGACCTGCGAGATGCGGCCGGTGTTGTTGGTGGCCTTGGGGGCGAGCGTGGTTCCGAGGGTCTCTGGGGCGGTTGCCATTGTCTGCTTCCTTGGACTTACTTGAGCGCTTCGGCGCCCGAGATGATTTCGACCAGCTCGGTCGTGATCGCGGCTTGGCGGGTACGGTTATACTGGATCGAGAGACGCGTGATCATGTCGCCGGCATTGCGCGTGGCGTTGTCCATCGCGTTCATCCGCGAGCCCTGCTCCGACGCTGCGTTTTCGAGCAGCGCGCGAAAAATCTGGATCGCGACGTTGCGTGGCAACAGGTCGGCAAGGATCGCTTCCTCGTCGGGCTCATACTCGACCACCGCCTCTGCTGGCGCGCCCGGCTTGGCCTCCGCGCCGGGGATAGCCGACAGGGGAATCGGGATGATCTGGATGCCGGTCGGGACCTGCACCAGCGCCGAGACGAACTTCGCGTAGAACAGATGCGCGACATCGAACTGGCCTTCGCCGAAGCGCTTGATCAGGTCTTCGGAGATCTCCTGCGCATCGCTGAACGCGAGCCGCTTGATCTGGCCCATCTCGTGATCGGCGAGGATGTCGTTCGGGAAGAAGCGCTTGATCACGCGCCCCTTCTTGCCGGCGACGTAGAACTTCACGGTCTTGCCGGCCGCGATAAGTTCCTCGGCCTTGCGACGAGCCGCACGGACGATGTTGGTGTTGAACGCACCCGCGAGGCCGCGCTCCGACGTCGCGATGACGATCAGGTGGACCTGATCCTTGCCGGTGCCCGCGAGCAGCGGCGACGCGCCCGGCGCGATGCCGACGCGCCCCGCGAGGCTCGCCATCACCGCTTCGAGACGCTCGGCATACGGACGCCCGGCGACCGCCGCGTCCTGCGCACGGCGCAGTTTCGCAGCGGCGACCATCTTCATCGCCTTGGTGATCTTCTGCGTCGACTTCACCGAGCCGATGCGGATCTTGAGGGCCTTAAGTGATGCCATCTTCTCTTCCTGCTCCCTCGCTCCTCACAGAGGAGGGTCGGATTACACGCTCTGCTCCCTCTCCCCGTCGGGGAGAGGGTCGGGGTGAGGGGCAGTTGCAAAGCGCAACGCCCGGTACAACCCCTCACCCCAACCCTCTCCCCGCAGGGGAGAGGGAGTTAATCAGGCGAAAGTCTTCGCGAACGCTTCGAGCGCTGCCTTCAGCTTGTCCTTCGCCTCGTTACCCAGGTCGCGGGTATCGCGGATCAGCTTCAGCACGTCGGCATGGTTCGCGCGCATGTCGGCCAGCAGCGCCTGCTCGTAGCGGGTCACGTCGGCGACCGGCACCTTGTCGAGATAGCCGCTGGTGCCGGCAAAGATCGACACGGTCTGCTCCTCGAACGGCAGCGGCGAGAACTGGGCCTGCTTCAGCAGCTCGGTCAAACGAGCACCACGATTCAGCAGCTTCTGCGTCGACGCATCGAGGTCCGACCCGAACTGCGCGAATGCCGCCATCTCGCGGTACTGCGCCAGCTCGAGCTTGATCGAGCCCGACACCTTCTTCATCGCCTTGGTCTGTGCGGCCGAACCGACGCGGCTCACCGACAGGCCGACGTTGATCGCCGGACGCACGCCCGAGAAAAACAGGTCGGTCTCGAGGAAGATCTGGCCGTCGGTGATCGAGATCACGTTGGTCGGGATGTACGCCGAAACGTCGCCCGCCTGCGTCTCGATGATCGGCAGCGCGGTCAGCGATCCGCCGCCGTTCGCGTCCGACATCTTCGCCGCACGCTCCAGCAGGCGGCTGTGCAGATAGAACACGTCGCCCGGATACGCCTCACGGCCCGGAGGACGACGCAGCAGCAGCGACATCTGGCGGTAGGCGACCGCCTGCTTCGACAGATCGTCGTAGCAGATCAGCGCGTGCATGCCGCGATCGCGGAAATACTCGCCCATCGCGACGCCGGTATAGGGTGCGAGATACTGGAGCGGTGCAGGGTCCGACGCGGTCGCGGCGATGACGATGGTGTACTCCATCGCGCCGTTCTCTTCGAGCGTCTTGACCAGCTGTGCGACGGTCGAGCGCTTCTGGCCGATCGCGACATAGACGCAATACAGCTTCTTCGACTCGTCGTCGCCGGCGTTGGCGATCTTCTGGTTGATGAACGCGTCGATCGCGACGGCGGACTTGCCGGTCTGGCGATCGCCGATGATCAGCTCGCGCTGGCCACGGCCGACGGGGACGAGCGCGTCGATCGCCTTGAGGCCAGTCTGGACCGGCTCGCTGACCGACTGGCGCGGGATGATGCCCGGCGCCTTCACTTCGACGCGGCTGCGCTCGGTGGTGTGGATCGGGCCCTTGCCGTCGATCGGGTTGCCGAGACCATCGACCACGCGGCCGAGCAGCTCCTTGCCGATCGGCACGTCGACGATCGTGCCGGTGCGCTTGACGATGTCGCCTTCCTTGATTTCGGAATCGCTCCCGAAGATCACGACGCCGACGTTATCGGCCTCGAGGTTGAGCGCCATGCCCTGCACGCCGTTCGAGAATTCGACCATCTCGCCGGCCTGGACGTTGTCGAGGCCGAAGATGCGCGCGATGCCGTCACCGACGCTCAGCACCTGACCGGTCTCGCTGACCTGGGCATCGGTGCCGAAATTGGCGATCTGATCCTTGATGATCTTCGAGATTTCTGCGGCGCGGATATCCATTAGCTTAGCCCTTCATCGCGTGCGCGAGAGTGTTGAGACGCGTCTTGATCGACGAATCGATCATCTGGCTGCCGACGCGGACGACGAGTCCACCCAGCAACGATGGGTCGACGCTGAGGTCGACGGAAACTTCACGGCCGACGCGCTGGCGGAGCTGATGCTTCAGCTCGATCACCTGCTCGTCGGTCAGCGGATGCGCGGACGTCACCTCGGCGGCAATCTCGCCGCGATGCTGCGCGGCAAGTGTCCGGAATGCCTTGATGATCTTCGGCAGCGCGCCCAGCCGGTGGTTCTCGGCAAGGACGCCGAGAAAGCTCTTGGTGGTCGCATCGACACCGAGCTCGTCGGCGACCGCGGAGACCGCCTTCACGGCGGCACCACGCGACACCATCGGGCTGGACGTCAGCGTGCGGAAGTCCTCCGACTGCGCGAGCGCGTCGCGCACGTTCGCCAGGCTCGACTCGACCGCGTCGATCGTCTTCGCGTCACGCGCGAGTTCGAACAGGGCCAGCGCATAACGCCCGCCTAAGCTCGCCTGAATACCGCCGGATGTCTCCACGGAACCTCTATCCTCGCCTGCAACGAATAACCGACCCAAAGGAAGAGAGGGCGCGAAAGCACCTCTCCTGGGACGCGGCGCGGTTAGCATCGGGTTGTCGGATTGGCAACCCGGCGGGAGGGTCGGGGGAACGGGTTTGTGACTGTTTTGTCATTGATCGAAGGTTGGAAGGTTACGATTACGCCCCTCCCCGTCATCCCCGCGCAGGCGGGGATCCATATCCTCCGGACCCGGCGCTTTCCCCGCACGGCCTACCACTATGGGGTCCCGCCTCCGCGGGGATGACGGTATTGGGCAGGCGTTACGACCAATCGACGAGGACGAGAGAATGACCGGCACGATGGAAACGATGACGATGTCCGACGGCGCAACCGTCGCGGTCTATCACGCGCAGCCGACCGGCGAGCGTCGCGGCGGCCTCGTGCTGGTGCAGGAGATCTTCGGCGTGACCGACCACATCCGCGACCTTTGCGACGAGTACGCCGCCGATGGGTATGAAGTCCTGGCACCGGCGCTGTTCGACCGCGAGCACCCAGGCTTCGAGGCGGACTATTCGGGCGACGGACTCGCGCGCGGCGTCGAGCTCGCACGGCAACTCCACCCGTTCGAGCTGTCGTTGAAGGACGTCCAGACCTGCATCGACACGCTCGCCCCCGCCGGGCCGGTGTTCGTGGTCGGCTATTGTTATGGCGGCTCGGTCGCGTGGTTCGCCGCGACCAAGCTCACCGGCGTCGCGGCGGCGAGCGGTTATTACGGCAGCATGATCCCGGCAGCGGCGGACGAGGAACCGAAGGTGCCGGTGATCCTGCACTTCGGTCGCCACGACCACGGCATCCCGATGGAGGGCGTCGAGCAGGTCATCGCCAAGGATTGGCCCAACGCGACGGTGTACGTCTACGAGGCCGGCCACGGGTTCAACTCGGACCGGCGGAAGGATTATCACGAGCCGAGTGCGGATCTGGCGAAGCAGCGGACGTTGGAACTGTTCCGGGCAAATGGCGGCTGAGTGGCCTCTTCCCTTTTGCACCACCCCGGCGAAGGCCGGGGCCCAATTGCGGGACGTTGCTAACGGAGGACGGCCCTTCGTGATTGCCACCTTTCCAACTGGGCCCCGGCCTTCGCCGGGGTGGTGGCTATGGTAGAGGGCCTCGGCGCAGGCTTGCGCTACAGATGTGAAGCCAGCCTCTGTTTCCTTGTTCTCCCGCGAAGGCGGGAGCCCAGTCTGGGTCCCCGCCTTCGCGGGGAAACAATGCCTAACCCCTCCCAGATCACTCGCCCGGGAAATCCGCCCCCAGGCTGTCAGCCTTGTGCGCCTCGATCTCCTTCAGCCGCTCGGCCAGTTTCTTCGTCACCGCCTCATACCCCCACGCTCCCAGCACCAGATGCCGCGGCGGGTTCGCATCCTCGGTCAGCGCGATCATCGCCTCACCGGCCCGCACCGGATCACCCGCCTGCGTCCCGCTAACCTCCCGCGTACCGTCCAGCCGCTTCCCCGCCGTATCCGCATAGTCGGCGATCTTCACCGGAGTCTGCTTCAGCGACCGCCCAGCCCAGTCCGTCCGGAACGGCCCCGGCTCGACGCACGTCACGTCGATCTCAAGCGGCTTCACCTCGGCGAGCAGCGCATCGGACCAACCCTCGACCGCATGCTTCGACGCGGCATAATAGCCCGAGCCCGGGAACCCGACCTGGCCCGCGACCGACGTAATGTTGATGATATGGCCGCTCTTCTGCCCCCGCATGATCGGCAGCACCGCGCGAGTCAGCGCGAACAACCCGAATACGTTCGCATCGAACTGCGCGCGGATCTCGGACTCGACGCCCTCCTCGACCGACGCCTGATAGCCGTAGCCCGCATTGTTCACTAGCACGTCGATCCGGCCGAACTTGGCCTTGGCCTGCGCTACCGCATCGTCGATCTGCGCCTGCTCCGTCACGTCGAGCGATAGCGCGAGTGCACGATCCTCGGCACCCTCGGCCAGATCGGCGACACGATCACCATCCCGCGCGGTCACCACCGCGCGCCATCCGCGCGCAAGCACGAGCTTGGCGAGTTCGCGACCGAAACCGGTCGAGCAGCCGGAAATGAACCAGACGGGCGTGTCGGAGGCCATGAGACATCTTTCGTTATGAGGTATGCACGGAAGAACGGCCGGACGGCCGATTGGCTCCGCTTTGAGCGCAAGCCACGGGATGCGCGCGCGTCGCGACCGGCTATACCGATCCAATGACCACCGCCCCCGACACCGAAACCGCCTGGGCCGCGTTCGAAGCCCGCGATCGCGCGTGGGACGGCCGGTTCGTGATTGGCGTGAAGACCACCGGCATCTACTGCAAGCCAAGCTGTCCCGCGCGCCACCCGAAGCGCGAGAACGTCACTTTCCACCCCGACGCAGCCAGCGCCCGCACCGCCGGCTTCCGCGCGTGCCTGCGCTGCACACCCGACGAGGTAGGCCGCGACCGCATCGCCGTCGCTGCGGCCGTCGCGCTGCTCGAAGCCGCCGAAGACCGCCTCTCGCTAGACGAGGTCGCCACAAAAGTCGGCTACGCCCCCCATCATTTCCACCGCCTGTTCAAGCGCGCCACCGGCGTAACCCCCGCCGCCTACGCGCGGGCGCTCCGCACCGGCCGCGCGGCAAACGCCTTATCGGAGGACTCGACCGTGACCGCAGCGATCTACGACGCCGGCTATTCCGCCCCCAGCCGCTTCTATGAGGCCGACGCCAAGCGGCTAGGCATGGCCCCCAGCGCCTGGGCACGCGGCGGCGAAGGCGTCACGATCCGCTGGACCACCGCCGACACGAGCCTCGGCGCGCTGTTCGTCGCCGCCACCGACAAGGGCCTCTGCCGCGTATCGTTCGACGAAGACGCGGACGAACTCCACCGCCGCTTCCCCAACGCCACGATCGAGCCGGGCGGCGAAGCCCTCGCGGACCTAGCGGCGCAAGTCGTTGCTGCCGTCGAATCCCCCGACCGCGACCAAGACCTCCCGCTCGACGTCCGCGGCACCGCCTTCCAGGAGGCGATCTGGCAAGCCCTACGCACCATCCCGATCGGCGAAACCCGCACTTACAGTGAACTCGCAGCCCTAGCCGGCCGTCCCGCCGCCGTCCGCGCCGCCGGCACCGCGTGCGGGCAGAACCCGGTCTCGATCGTCATCCCCTGCCACCGCGCGCAACGCATCGGTGGCGCGCTCGGTGGCTACGCGTACGGGCTAGACCGCAAGCGCGCGCTGCTAGCCCGCGAACGCAATTGAGCCTCAACCGGGCGGAGGCGGATCGGCCGTCTCGCCCTGCCCCTGTCCGAGCGACCGCAACGCGTCGGGACCGATCTTGCCCGATTCCAGGATGGTGATCAGACGCGCTGCGGGATTGTCCGCCGGCAGATGCGGATTGAAGGCGAGTGGCCGCAAGGTCCGTTTGGCATCGTCCGCATCGCCATCGCGTATCTCCTGCGTCGCAACCCGGAAACGCAGGCCTGGATCCTGCGGCACAAGTTCGAGCGCGCGCTTTACGCCGATGATCGCCGCCTTGGTCGGCGGCGCTCGCTGCGCGCGGAAGCTGTCGTAATACAGCGACAACGCCTCGGCATCGTCGAGCGCGAGGCGGTTGGCCTTGACGATCCAGCTCCGCGCTTCCTTCCACGCTTCAGGATCCTTGACGGAGCCGGCGCTCGCGCGGCGCAGGTGGATCCTCGCCTTGTACAGCAACGCCTGCGCCATCTTCGGGTCAGCCGCGAGGGCACGGTCCGCGGCGGCCTCGGCATCGTCGTCCTGCACCGCGTCATAGGCCATCTCAGCGAACCAGCCCTGCGCCACGGCATCGTTCGGATAGGCTGCGGCGATCGCCTTGGCCCGCCCGTAGATCGGCTGCGCGGTCTGGCGGTTGACGCCGCGTTCGGACTCCATGCGAAGGTTCATCAACGCTTCGGCGCCCGTGCTGAGCGGTTCGACCGTTACCTTCGTATCGGGCAGGCGCGAATAGGCGATCTTGATGCCGGGGATGGTCGACCGCGCGAGATAGGCGTCGAGCGCCCGATCGAGCGCGCGCAGATCGCCGAACGCAGCCTGTGCCGCCGCGACGCTGGGAACGCCCTTGTTCAACGCATCGAGATAGCGCCCGAACGTCGCGCCACGTGCCGCGTCGAACATGATGTAATGGGTCAGCAGCCAGCCTCGCGCATATAGCGAGGCACGGTCCTCGTCCGACAATCGGCGCGATCCGGTATCGAACAAGCGTTCCGCCGACAGTCCGCGCGTCCTCAACAGACTATACGCGCGGTGCTGGGCCGCGACCCCGACCATCACGCCGTCCTTCTCGAACCGCGCGGTCGAGACGAACTCGGCATAACCTTCGGAAAACCAGGCGGGATAGGCGGCGGCAAACGTACCGAGCAGGAAGTGATGCGCGTATTCGTGGAACAGCACGATCTGCGGGCGCAGATTGCCATCCGCACCGCCCGAGCGGGGCGTGAAGGCGATCGATCCGTTCACGCGCGGCACGTAGAACCCGGCGACGTTGGCGCTCCCCTTACCCATCAGTTTGCGGACGTCGCTCGCGTCGTCGACGACGTAGACGGTAACCCGGTTGGTGCCCGCTTCGGCGGTCGGGGCGCCGATATTGTGCAGGATACGCATGACGCCATCGAACTGCTCGAGTTGCGTCGCGGTCTTGCGCAATTCCTTCTCACCGACGCTGGAATAGACGATGAAATGGTCGGACGTCGCCCGCAACCACTTCGCTTCCGATGCGGCCGATGCGCATGACGCACTCGCCGCGACCACTACCGAGATACAGCGAACCCATCCCACGCCACTGGTCATTTCGCCCCCTTTGCCAAGCGTCATGGCGCAACCGAGCAGGTTTCCCCGGTAGATTCTAGCCGATCCGTCGGAAGTCGCTCATTTTGCCGACTTGCACGAATAGACGAGCTTTTCGTTCGGCAACGGCGGCAATACCGCCCGGACCGCCGCCTGCTGCCCCGCCAAACGAGCCAACGCGGCATCGTCCATGTTGCACACGTTCGGCACGACACCCCGCGCCGTCCGCGCCGCCTCCATCCCCGCCGCCGACATCAGATAGCGCGTGTTCGAATAGACGCGCGTTGCCGGATCGAACGACAGCACGGAGACGGTCTGCTCGGCGTCTGGCACCAGCACGCGGTCCCATCGGCCAGCCCCATTGCCATTCTGCGTGCCGACATATTGCGTCTTGCCGTTCACGCAGCCCTTCGCGCCCCAGTCGATCGGCACGTCCTCGCTGGACGAGATCGTGATCCGGCTGCGCTCCGGGATCAGCGTGCACATCAACTTGCCCAGCGCCGCATCGGGCGTCGATATCCGCGTCTTGGGCAGCGCAGACAGCGGCACGTCGACCTCGCCCGAAGGCCGCAGCACGAACACGATGATCGCGACCAGCACGCTCAGCCCGCCGATACCGAGCGCCCACACCGCCTGCCGCCGCTGCCCGCGCGATTCGAGCAACCCCGCGCTCCCGATCACCAGTGCCCCGGCGACCAGCAGCAGCCCGGCGAGCGCCATGACGTTCTCGCGCGCGCGCCCGGCCTCGGTCCGCGCCTTTTCCAGTGTAACCTCGCGAGTCATCGCATCCTGCGTCGCGGCGTCGCGCCTGGCGGAAGCAGCATCGGCGGTCGCCCGCGCATCCGCGTCGGCGTCCTGTCGCAAGCGATCCTCGATCGACGTGCACCCCGTCCCGATCGACGCATAAGGCTGTTTCGCCTCGTGGAGGAAGGCCGCGAGTTCGGTATCGGCGATCGCGAACCCGAACGTCGAATCGCCCTCCTCGCCGCGCGTGATCGCCGAATTCACCCCGATCACCCGCCCGCACCGGTCGAGCAGCGGTCCACCCGAATTGCCGCGTGCGATGCTCGCCGTGTGAAGAAGCACCTCGACGCTGCTCAACACGCGGCGCCCCGAGAGCACGCCCTCCGACCGCACCGGCGTCATCGGCCGGATGTAATCCGCCGCCGACCGCGCCGTCGCCAAGTCGACATTGCCTGGGAAGCCGAGCGACACCACCGGATCGCCCTCGCTCATCGGCCCGGTATACAGCGCGCTCGGCGGCAAGCGGGCGCCGGTGAACTCGATCAGCGCCAGGTCGCGCTGCGAATCATACGCGATCACCTTGCCCTGGTAGGATTTGCTGCCCTCGGTCGGGACGATGCCGACGACGACGTTGTCGGGATAGCGCTCGGCGAGATCGACGACGTGCGCGTTGGTGACGATCCGGTTGGGCGCGATCGCGAAACCGCTGCCATGGCCGAAGCCGACCACCTGGTCGTCGACCACCGCGATCGTCACGACGCGCACCACGCCGCGCCCGGTGGCGGCGATGTCGTCGGCCGATGCCGAGCTGGCCAACCCGAAGGTGAGCGCGAGAAGAAGCAGCAGGCGGATCATGCGTCTGCCTTCGGGGAGTTCTTGACCGCGATCAACCCTCGCCTCTCACAGGACGCGCCCCACGCATCCGGTTTGGTTAGCGAATTATCAAGCCTTGGCCCCTAACCCCTTGGGCAATCATCCGGGGATTTGGGCATGAGCGCATTCGGGCGTCGTAACGGCATCAGCGGGGGGCAAGCGGCCCGGCCCGCATTCGGCGTCGCCCGACCTATGCAGGGCGGTAGCCCCGCGCCGCGTCCCGAACCGGAGGGCGGTTCGCAGTTCCCGCCGATCGAGTCGATGCCGATGCCCGGCGAGACCGACGGCTTTGGCCCCGGCACGATGCCCGGCACGCACATGGACGCGATGCAGCGCCTGTCCGACCGCCAGAACGCGAGCGGCGAAGCGGGCAACAGCCGTGTCGAGGGCTTCGAACAGTCGATCCACAAGATCAAGGAACAGGTGCTCCCGCGCCTGCTCGAACGCGTCGATCCGGAGGCTGCGGCAACGCTCGGCAAGGACGAACTCGCCGAGGAATTCCGCCCGATCATCGGCGAAGTCCTCGCCGAGCTGAAGCTGACCCTCAACCGCCGCGAACAGTTCGCGCTGGAAAAGGTGCTGGTCGACGAACTGCTCGGGCTCGGGCCCTTGGAGGAGTTGCTGGCCGATCCGAACATCACCGACATCATGGTGAACGGCCCCGACCAGACCTATGTCGAGCGGAAGGGCAAACTCGAACTCGCGCCGATCCAGTTCCGCGACGAAGAGCATCTGTTCCAGATCGCGCAGCGGATCGTGAACTCGGTCGGCCGTCGCGTCGACCAGACCTCACCGCTCGCCGATGCGCGCTTGAAGGACGGCTCGCGCGTCAACGTGATCGTTCCGCCGCTCTCCTTGCGCGGTACCGCGATCTCGATTCGTAAATTCTCCGCGAAACCGATCACGCTCGACATGATGGCCGGGTTCGGCAGCATGTCGCCGAAGATGGCCACTGCGCTGAAGATCGCCGGGGCCTCGCGGTTCAACGTCGTGATCTCGGGCGGTACCGGCTCGGGCAAGACGACGATGCTCAATGCGCTGTCAAAGATGATCGACCCCGGCGAGCGCGTGCTGACGATCGAGGACGCCGCCGAGCTTCGCCTGCAACAGCCGCACTGGCTCCCGCTCGAAACGCGTCCGGCCAACCTGGAGGGCCAGGGCGAGATCTCGATCCGCGATCTCGTCAAGAACGCGCTGCGTATGCGTCCTGACCGGATCATCCTGGGCGAAATTCGTGGCAGCGAGTGTTTCGACATGCTCGCCGCGATGAACACGGGTCACGACGGGTCGATGTGCACGCTCCACGCCAACTCCCCGCGCGAGGCGCTCGCGCGTATGGAGAACATGGTGATGATGTCCGACATCAAGGTGCCGAAGGAAGCCATCTCGCGCCAGATCGCCGACTCGGTCGAGCTGATCATCCAGGTGAAGCGCCTGCGCGACGGTTCGCGCCGCGTCACCAACATCACCGAGGTGATCGGCATGGAAGGCCCCGTGATCGTCACGCAGGAACTGTTCAAGTTCGAGTATCTCGACGAGTCGGCGGACGGGAAGATCCTGGGCGAATACCGGTCGATGGGGCTGCGGCCGTACACGCTGGAAAAAGCCAAGCAGTTCGGATTCGACCAGGCGTATCTGGAGGCGTGCCTGTAAGAGGTGCCGCTCACGCGCCCCTCTAACGCTACCGCCCCCGCGATCGCAGGGCCCCAGGAGACACGAACGCCACCGCCGGCAACCCTGGACTCCCGCCATCGCCGGAGAACGGCGGCAGTTCGAGCGACTATAGCGGCCAGACGTTCGACCCCGCTTGTACCCGTCCCCCGACCCGCTAGGGACAGGCCGACATGCGCCGCGCCCTCTTCACTCTCGTCCCGCTGCTGGCGGTGCTCATCGTCTCCGCGCGCGAACCGGCGAAACCCGTCCCCGCCGCCAGCATCTCGCCCGCGGCACGAGACCGCGGCGTCTACCATCTCGCGGACGATACCGAAGCACGCTGGGTGCCCTTCGATCTCACCCCCGGCAACCAGATTCGTTTCACGATGCAGCTCGAAGGTCGCGACGTCACCGCGATCCTCGATACCGGGGTCAGCTACACCCTGCTCGCAAAGGCGTCCCCCGCAGTCGACACCGCCAAGCTCGTCGCGGGCGGCAGCGCACGTGCGATCGGCGGATCGGTCGAACTGGGGTGGATGCCGACCCGCACGCTCGCCATCGGCGGCCTCGCGCGCACCGGTGGCGGCGTCACCGTCACCGATCTTCCCGCGATCGCCACCGGCAGCCTGTCAGCGGTAGACCTGCTGGTCGGCGCGGACCTGCTCGCCGGGCACGCGCTCGACATCGATTACGCCGCGCACCGTTTCCGCCTGCTCCCGTCGGGCCGTCTCCCGTTCAAGGGCGAGACCGCCCCCTTGCGCGTGTCCCCCGAGCGCAGCGTCTACGAAAGCGCAGCAACGCTCGGCAGCCGTCGATTGGCGCCGGTGATCGTCGATACCGGCGACGGGTCGTCGATCACCGTGACGAAGGACGGCTGGAAGGCCGCGGCGCTGAACGTGCCTTCGACGACCGCGATCTCGTTCGGGCTCGCGGGACCGGCGGTCAGCGGTCTCGCGATCGCGCCAGATCTCCGCCTTGGCGAATTGACCGCGCATGCCGTCGAAGTCCGGATCGAACCCGCGGGCGGCTTTTCGCAGTCGATCGGCGTTGCGGGCCGGATCGGCTCGGGCTTCCTGCAGAATTACCGCGTCCTGCTCGATCCCGGTGCCCGCCGCATGGTGCTGAGCCCTGGCCCCAAGGCCGGTACGCCCCCACTCCGTTCGACCAGCGGATTGCTCGTCGGCGTCGAGAAGAACCGGCTGAAGATCCTCCACGTCATGCGCGGTGGCCCGGCTGCCGCGTCGGGCTGGAAGGACGGCGACACGATCTGCACGATCGACGGCACGCCCATACCCCCCGACTATGCGACGAGTCCGGTCGCATCCTGGTCGGCTGGAGCTCCCGGCCGCATCGTTGCCCTCGGTCTTTGCGACGGCACCATACGCAAGCTCGAATTGACGCATTTTTATTAGGATTGCCCATGTTTAGCCTGCGTCACCGATCGGGGCAGGTCATCATCCTGCTCCTCGTCGCCTTTGCCCTCCGCAGCCCGTTCTTCGGCAATCCGGTGATCCATAGCGACGAGCAGTTCTACCTGCTCGTCGGCGATCGCCTGCTGCACGGCGCCTGGCCGTTCGTCGACATCTTCGATCGCAAGCCGGTCGGCCTGTTCCTGATCTTCGCCGCCATCCGCAGCGTCGGCGGCGATGGCGTGCTGATGTACCAGCTTGCCGCGACGCTCGTCGCCACCGGAACGGCATTCCTGGTCGCGCGGATCGTCAGCCGCCTGTCCTCCGATGACGCCAGCCCGGTGGCGAGCCTCGGCGCCGCGTTGATCTATCTGGTCTGGCTTATCGTGTTCGACGGTGCGGGCGGCCAGTCCGCGGTATGGGGCAACGCCTTGATGGCCGCCGCCGCGCTGCTCGTGCTCGATACGACCCGCGGCCACCGACACATCAGCCTGCGCGGTGCCGGTGCGATGCTGCTGATCGGCCTGGCGATGCAGATCAAGTACACCGCGATGTTCGAAGGCATATTCTTCGGTATGACGCTGGTATGGGCGGCGCATCGTGATGGGCGGTCGATTGGTCGCCTCGCAGCCGATGCCGCCTTGTGGGTCGGTGCAGCGCTGTTCCCGACCGCGCTCGCCTGGATCGTCTATGCCGCGGCCGGCCACGGCGACGCCTTCCTCTTCGCCAATTTCCTGTCAATCTTCGGGCAGCAGGACGACGACACGCTCAGCTCCAACCTGCTGAAGCTGCTGGGCGGCGTGGGCATGAGCCTGCCGCTCGCCTGGCTTGCGTGGCGGGGCCGTCGAACGGGAAGCTTCGCCCTCGGATGGCTCGCGGCTGCGGTGATCGCGATCCTCATCATGCACACGTTCGAGCTGCTCTATCTGCTGCCCCTCGCGCTGCCGCTGTCGGTCGCCGCAGGTACCGGGCTGAGCGGCCCGACCGTCCGCACGACCATGGTCCGCCTTGCCGCCGTGCTGGTGTTCGGCGCGCTGGCGGCGACCATCATGACAAGCGTCCGCATCGGACGACGCGGCAATGCGCGCCAGATCGCGCAACTCGTCCAGATGATCGGCCAGCAACCCGGCGGCTGCATGTTCGCCTATGGCAGCGAGCCGATCCTCTACTTCCTGACCCGGTCCTGCCTGCCGACGCCGTATATATTCCGCAGTCATCTGGGCCAGACGACCGAGTCGCACGGCACGGGGGTCGATCCGGTCGTGGAAGTCGCGCGTCTGCTAGCGGCCCGTCCCGGCGTGATCGTCGTACGCGCACCAAAGCCCAGCACGAACCTCGCGACCCAGGCGCTCGTGCTGCGCGCGATCGCCGCGCGGTATCGACTGGTCGGCTCGGTGAAGATCGGCGGGTTGCCACAGAGCGTCTATCGCCTGCGTACCGACGCTCCCCGTTGACGAGGCGTCGTCAGCTCAGGTCTTGAACGCGAGGCCGATCGTTACCGCGAGTCCGATCAGCGCCAGCATCTGGACGGTCGGCCAGTCGACCCAGCCGACCGAGTCGGGATCGCGCCGACGTCGCCGCCTGCGTTCGCCGAGGCCAGCGACGACGGCCAGTACGGCCAGTCCGCCGCTCGCACTCCACAACACCGGCGCCCCCATCAGTCCGACCGATCAGCCGAGCTTCTCGACCTTTTCCTGCAACTTGGCGAGTTCGCTGCGCAACGCCGCGATCTCGTCATCCTTGCTGGCCGCGGGGGCTGGTGTCGTCGCGGCCGGCGTCATCGCCTGAGCGGCCACATCGAACATTGCCAGATTACGCTTCGCGATATCGGCGAACGGCGAATTCGCGAACGCGCCTTCGACCGCGGACTTGAACTGGTCGTGGTTGCGGCGGAAGCTGTCCATCGACGCCTCCAGATAGCCCGGCACCATCGTCTGCATCGAATCGCCGTACATCGAGATCAACTGACGCAGGAAGTTCACCGGCATCATCGTCTCGCCGCGGCTCTCCTCCTCCATGATGATCTGCGTGAGGACGTTGTGCGTGATGTCCTCGTCGGTCTTCGCATCGACCACCTTGAAGTCGCGCCCCTCGCGGGTCATCGTCGCGAGATGATCCAGCGTGATGTAGGATGACGACTCGGTGTTATAGAGCCGCCGGTTGGCGTACTTCTTGATGATGACGATTCCGTCGGCAGCCGGTTGCTTCTTCATGGATCCCCCGTCTTATGTTTGAAACGGAGGCTACAGTCTTTGATGACGCACCGCAACACGGTGCGCAGCATGGTCCCCGGCCCTTACCCTTGTTCCTCAATGTGCTGCGCAGCGAGACCGCAGCATCGCCGGAACGGATGGCTCGAGCCTTGGCGGGATTGCGCGCCTATCAGAACGCGCCGCGAGAGAAACGCGCCGATCCGAAGCCTGCAATCCACCGCGAAGGTCGGGTCGCGTTGCGCGATTACGGCGGCGAAGGCCGTCCAGTCGTGTTCGTCCCATCGCTGATAAACCCGCCCGATATCCTCGATCATTCGCCCGAGTCTTCGCTGGTGCAATGGACCGCCGCGCAAGGATCCCACGTCTGGTTGGTCGACTGGGGATCGCCCAGCAGCGAAGACCGCGATCTCGATCTGGCGGCGCATGTCGAACGCTTGCTGGTGCCGCTGCTCCAGGCTCTCCCCGAGCCGCCAGTTCTGGTCGGCTATTGCCTAGGCGGGACGCTCGCGCTCGGTGCCGCTGCGATCACGCCGACCGCCGGAGTCGCGACGATCGCCGCGCCGTGGCACTTCGCGGGTTATAACGAAGGCCGTCCCACGCTCGCCGCGACCTGGGCCGCGGTCCAACCCGCCGCAGCGATGCTCGGCGTCCTGCCGATGGAAGTCCTGCAAGCGGGCTTCTGGCAACTCGACCCCGCGCGCACGATCGCCAAATACGAAGCGTTCGCCGACCTCGCCCCCGACAGCAACGCAGCACGCGCATTCGTCCGGCTCGAAGATTGGGCCAACGCCGGCGCCCCCCTCCCCTACGCCGCCGCCGCTTCGCTGTTCGAGGACTGCATCGCCAACGACCTGCCCGGCAAAGGCGCCTGGGTCATCGCCGGCATCCCAGTCGATCCGCGCGCGCTCGCCTGCCCCACGGTCGAGTTCGTCTCGCTGAGCGACCGCATCGTCCCCGCCGCCACCGCGATCGGCCTCGCCGACCGCCGCGATCTCGGCGCAGGCCATGTCGGCATGATCGTCGGCCGTTCCGCGCGCCTGCGCCTCTGGGAACCGCTCGCCAACTGGATCGCCGCGCTCGCCTGACCTACATGGGGTCCAAACAAAGAGGACCCTGACATGACCGACCTGAACCCGAACGACGTCGTCATCACCGCCGCAAAGCGCACCCCCGTCGGCAGCTTCCTCGGCGCGTTCGCCACCACACCGGCGCACGAACTCGGCCGCATCGCGATCGAAGCCGCGCTTGAACAGGCAGGCGTCGCCGGCGAAGACGTCTCCGAAGTGATCCTCGGCCAAGTCCTCACCGCGGCCCAAGGCCAGAACCCCGCGCGTCAGGCCTCGATGGCCGCCGGCGTTCCCAAGGAAATCCCCGCCTGGGGCGTCAACCAGGTCTGCGGCTCAGGGCTCCGCTCGGTCGCGCTCGCCGCACAGGCGATCCAGACCGGCGACGCGACCATCGTCGTTGCGGGAGGCCAGGAATCGATGTCGCTTTCCGCGCACGCGCAGTCGATCCGCGGCGGCCAGAAGATGGGCAACCTCAGCCTCGTCGACACGATGGTCAGCGACGGCCTGACCGACGTCTTCAACGGCTATCACATGGGCATCACCGCCGAGAACCTCGCCGAGCAATACCAGGTCACGCGCGGCGAGCAGGACGCCTTCTCGGTCGCCTCGCAGAACAAGGCGGAGGCCGCCCGCGGCTCGGGCCGCTTCAAGGACGAGATCGCACCCGTCACGATCAAGGGCCGCAAGGGCGACACGGTGGTGGCCGACGACGAATACATCCGCGCCGGCGCGACGATCGAGAGCGTCTCGGGCGTGAAGCCCGCGTTCAAGAAGGACGGCACGGTCACCGCCGCCAACGCCAGCGGCCTAAACGACGGCGCCGCCGCCCTCGTCATGATGCGCCGCGACGAAGCCGAACGCCGCGGCTCGCCCATCCTCGCGACGATCAAGAGCTGGGCCTCGGCCGGCGTCGACCCCTCGATCATGGGCATCGGCCCCGTTCCCGCCACCAAGCGCGCCCTCGAGAAAGCCGGCTGGACGCTAGCCGACCTCGACCTGATCGAAGCCAACGAAGCCTTCGCCGCGCAAGCCCTGTCGGTCGGCAAGGAACTCGGCTGGGACGCATCGAAGGTCAACGTCAACGGCGGCGCGATCGCGATCGGCCACCCGATCGGCGCCAGCGGCGCCCGCGTCCTGACGACGCTGATCTACGAAATGCAGAAGCGCGATTCGAAGCGCGGGCTGGCGACGCTGTGCATAGGCGGCGGCATGGGCATCGCTATGTGCCTGGAACGCTGACGTACTTTCTAAAGTAACTTTATGTCGGGTTGATACGCTCCATGACCATATTGTGACGATTTTGTCACAATTGGTTACAAACCGAACGGTTGGCTGGCCTGAACCTGAACGCTGGCTTGCCAGTCGTCGCTATTCGCGGTTGTAAGGTCTCATAACGGCCAAAGTGCCGGTAAACGGGGGACTTTAGTTGAAAAGAGCGCATCACTTTCTATTCGCGACGATCCTGGCAACGGGCGCGATGATGCTACCGAATTCCGTGGCTGCGCAGACCGCGCCGTCCGCCACGGATGGCACCGCCATGGAAACCGGCACTCAAGTCGCGGCCGAAGCCGCTGCCGCGCCAGAAAATGAAACGATCGTCGTCACGGGATCGCGCATTGCCCGTCCCAATCTCGATTCGCCGTCGCCGATCACGTCGCTCAGCATCCAGGAACTGACCCAGACCGGCGAAGTCTCGCTCGGCGATACGCTGAACAAGTTGCCGTCGCTGCGCGCGACGTTCAGTGGCTCGAATTCGACTCGCTTCATCGGCACGGCCGGTATCAATGCGCTCGATCTGCGCGGTCTAGGCACGAACCGGACTCTAGTCTTGGTGAATGGCCGCCGTCACGTCACCTCGACCCCCGGCGAAAGCCGCGTCGACATCAACACCATTCCCGTCGATCTGATCGAACGCGTCGATGTCGTAACCGGCGGCAATTCGGCGGTCTACGGGTCCGATGCGGTCGCTGGCGCCGTGAACTTTGTCTTGAAGCGCGACTATGAAGGCTTCCGCCTTCGCGGCCAGAGCGGTGTGACGTCGCGCGGCGATCGCCCATCGTATTTCGGCAGCCTGACGGCCGGCAAGAACTTTGCCGATGGTCGTGGCAACATCGCAGTCTCGGCCGAATACAGCGAGTCCGACGCGCTCTATTTTACCGATCGCGCTCGGTACAGCACGACCGGCCGTCGCCAATTCAATCTGACTGAAAACGTCTTGAACGAGCCGGGTAGCGGCAATGGCGTTCCCGACACCACCTTCCTGACCAACGTCCGCAACATCGCCATCTCCGAAGGTGGCGCGATCACGTCGGCCTGCCCTGCCGCAGTGGCCGGCAACGCGGCCGTTGCTGCCCGCCGCGCTTTCAACTGCACCGGCGAAAACAGCAACACGGGCGCGGCACTCGGTCGGGTGTTCGTGTTCGACAATTCGGGCAACCTCGTACCGAACAACGTCATCAAGGACTTCCGTCCGTTTGGTTCGGGCAATGCGATCGGCGGCCTGGGTTCGTCGCAGCGCCTGACCGGCCAGTTGCAGCCCGGCATCAAGCGCTATTCGGCGAACGTCCTAGCGCATTACGACGTCTCGGACGCGTTCCGTCCGTTCGTTGAGGCAAAATATGTCCGCGTCGACGCAATCCAGGAAGGCCAGCCGACGTTCCTGCAGGGCACGCTGCCCGCGATCTACAACGTCAACAATCCGTTTCTCACGGCTCAGGCACGCTCGGTGCTCGCTCAGACGCTAGCGCCAGGCGCCACCACGTTCCAGGCGCAGCGCATCAACGTCGATTTCGGCGCCCGTGGCGAGAACCATCGTCGCGAAACCTATCGTATCGTTGCCGGCGTCGAGGGCACGTTCAACACCGATTGGCGCTACGAGGTCGCCTTCAACTACGGCCATCTGGACACGTTCTATGCGACCCAGGGCAACGTAAACGTCCAGAAGTTCAAGAACTCGCAGGATGCGGTCCGCAACGCCGGTGGCAATATCGTCTGCGGCATCAACGCCGATGCGAGTACAGCCAATGACGACGCGAGCTGCGTTCCCGTCAACCTGTTCGGCCAGGGTGCACCCAGCGCCTCGGCATTGAACTATTTCGTCGTGAACTCGACCCGCCGCCAGAAGGCCGACCAGTATGATGCGACCGCGTTCGTGTCGGGCGACCTTTCGCAGCTGTTCGAACTGCCGGGCGGCCCGGTCGCATTCTCGATCGGCGGCGAATATCGCCGGGAGACAGCCTATTCGGCATTCGACGACGTCACGCGGAGCGGTGCGACCTTCCTCAACGCCATTCCGATCTTCGACCCGCCGGCGCAAGTCGTGAAGGAAGCGTACGGTGAAATCCGTATTCCGCTGCTGAAGGACGTTCCATTCTTTCAGGAACTGACGATCGATGGCGCAGGTCGCGTTTCAGACTATAACATCGGCGCAACCGGCACCGTGTATTCCTACAATGCCGGCCTGACATGGTCGCCGGTACGCGATATCCGTCTTCGTGGCAGCTATGCCCGTTCGGTTCGTGCACCGACCCAGGGGGATCTGTTCTCGGCACCGAGCCAGACCTTCCTCAACGGCCTGGTCGACCCCTGCAGCCAGAACAATATCCGCAACGGCCCGAACCGTGCGGCTAACTGCGCAGCCGCAGGCGTTCCGACGACCCAGACGTTCAACGGTATCACGGAGCCTTTCACCAACGTTCCGACCTCCGGCATCAGCGGTCTGAACGGCAGCAATCCCAATCTGCGCGAGGAAACCGCAGACAGCTTTACTGGCGGTTTCATCCTCCAGCCCAGCATGATCCCTGGCCTTACGCTGTCGGTCGACTACTACAACATCAAGATCACCAACGTGATCTTCGCGCTGGCGCCACAGACGATCATCAACCAGTGCTACGACAGCCCGAGCGGCATCAACAATCAGTATTGCGCAGCATTGACGCGTAATCCCAACGGCACCTTCGCCGGTCAGACCGGCGTCACCAACGGTGGCGCGCAGATCTCCTTCCCGGCGACCGGGCAGTCGTTCCTGTCGGGTCCATTCAACTTTGCCAAGCAGAAGACATCCGGTGTCGATGCCGATTTGAGCTATAGCCATAATGTTGGCGGTGCGAAGGTAACGTTGCGTGGCATCGTCAGCTACTTGATCAACCGCGACAACTATACCGACATCAACACCCCAAGCTTCATCGACCAGCAGAAGTTCGAAGTCGGAGATCCGGAATGGTCGGGTTCGTTCACGGCCAATGTCGACTTCGGTGTGTTCGACCTTAACTACAACTTCCGTTACGTCGGCAAGCAGACGGTCGCCGCTGAGTATGAGACGCAGAACTCGGTCCAGGGTCGCCCGGCTCGCGATCCCGACGCGTTCCCGTTCACCTTCTACCCGGATGTGACCTACCACAACATCCGCGTCGGTGCGGACGTCACGGACAAGTTCCGCTTCTATGCCGGCATGGACAACGTGTTCGACCGCCAGCCCCCCTACGACATCACCGGCACGACCGGCGCGCAGGGCATCTACGAGAACGTCGGCCGCTTCATGTACGCAGGCTTCGAAGCCAAGTTCTGATCCGCCGATCTACCAACTGAAAAGGCCGCTCCTTACGGGGCGGCCTTTTTTTTTGCTTGAAGCAAGTCCTGATGCCGGCCTGCGGTGCCGCATGATGCGCTTGTTAACGCCAAACTCGCGAATAGCGTCTGCCAAGACTGGTCAACAGTTCGTATTGCGACATCCCCGATACCGCGGCCGCTTCGGGCAGCGCGAAATCGAGCGCCAGCCATGTCCCTTCGTGCACTGCTGGTACACTCGTCACGTCGATGGCCACGAGATCCATCGATACACGACCGATAACGGGCATCGGGATGCCGCCCGCCGATGCGGTTCCACAGTTCGAAAATCCGCGAAAATAGCCGTCGGCATAGCCCAAGTTGAGGATCGCCACCTCGGTGTCGGCGGGCGCCGTCCAGGTCGCGTTATAGCCTACCGTTTGCCCCACGCGTACGCGACGGCACTGAAGGACTTGCGTTTCGATCGTGGCCACGAACTTGACCGCACCCGCCAGGCCGGCGCGGGGGACCCCACCATATACCGCCAGCCCAGGCCGCGTGAGATCGAACGCATAGCCGTCGAGCGCAATCCCCGCAGAATTGGCGAGACTCAGGCGCTTTGCAGTCGTCGCGCCTGCCAGTGCAGCGAACCGGTCGCGCTGCACGGCGTTCATTGGAGAATCCTCGTCGGCGCACGCTAGGTGGCTCATCAGCGTTTCGATCTGGAGGCCGTCGAGCAAGCCGGCGGCGATGTCGTCCGCCGAGACGCCAAGGCGGTTCATGCCGGTGTCGACCATGACGTCGCACACGCCGCCGCCCGCCGCTTTCCAGCGCGCGACTTGGCGTGGGGTGTTGAGAACCGGGCGGGCAAAGCCGGCGGCCGCGGCGGGCATGTCCTCTTCGCGGACGCCGTGGAGGACGGAAACCGTCAGGCCCAGCGGGGCGAGTTCGGCGGCTTCCTGCCAGTTCGACACGAAGAAGTCGCGGCAGCCGGCGTCGGCCAGGCGGCGCGCAACCTCGATCGCGCCGAGGCCGTAGCCGTTCGCCTTGACCGCGGCACCACATGCGGCGGTGCCGCTCATGCGGTCGAGCGTGCGCCAGTTCTGGACGAGAGCGTCGCCGTCTAGGCGCAGGCGAAGGGGAGCGGGAATGTCGATCACCCGGCGCGGGATAGTGCCACAGGCGCGGCGCGTCGACCGTCTATGCCGCCTTGATGCGTCCGACCGGCACCAGCAGGCGGCGATCTCCGTCGTCGAGCGGCGCTACACGGACGCCGAATACGCGGCCGAGCGTCTCCGCGGTCATCACCTCGGCGACGGGCCCGAAGGCGACGACCCGGCCGTCGGCGAGCAGCAACGCATCGTCTACCGCGCGCTGCGCCTGGACGAGGTCGTGGAGGACGATTGCCACCCCTGCCCCGCCGAGCGCATAGCCACGCAGGCGAGCGAGCAGGTCGATCTGGTGCGACGGATCGAGACTCGCGAGCGGTTCGTCGGCGAGCAGCCAACGCGGTTCGCCGGCCAATACTCGTGCGAGCAGGACGCGGGCGCGCTCGCCGCCGGAGAGTTCGCCGACCGGGCGCTCCGCGAGATGAATCGTCTCGGTGTCGTGCATCGCGCGCTCGACTGCCGCGCGATCGGCGGGCGACGGGGCGGCATGCGCGCCGAGATGCGGCAAGCGGCCGAGCGCGACGACATCGCGCGCGACGATGTTCCAGTGGACCGTCGCGTCCTGCGGGAGATAGCCGATCGCGCGGGCGCGGGCGCGCGGTTCCATATGCGCGACGTCCTGCGCATCGAGCCGGACGCTGCCGGTGCTGCGGTCGACGAGCGCGGCGGCGGCCTTGACCAGCGTGCTCTTCCCGGCGCCGTTGGGGCCGAGGATCGCGGTGACGCGGCCGGGACGCAGGTGAGCGGACACGTCGCTGAGGACGGTGCGCTTGCCGAGCTTCACGCCCAGCGCGTCGATGATCAGATCCATGCGCGACCTCGTTCCTTGACCAGCAACCCGAGGAAAAACGGCGCGCCGATCATTGCCATCGCCACGCCGAGCCGGACTTCGCCCGCGCCCGGAGCGAGGCGGACGAGGCTGTCGGCAGCGAGCACCAGCGCCGCTCCACCGAGCGCGGAGGGGAGTAGCAAGGCGCTCGGGCGGTGGCCGAAGATCGGCCGCAGGAGGTGCGGTACGACCAGCCCGATGAAGCCGATCACACCGGTCACCGCAACGCCTGCGCCGACGACTAAGCCCGTGCCCAGCACCACCAGCAACCGAACGCGGCCCATGCGTGTCCCGAGCGACCGCGCCGCCGCCTCGCCCAGCGCCAGCGCATCGAGCGATCGGCCGGTGAGCAGCAGCAACACCGCACCGACCGCCATCGGCGGCAGCGCGAGCGTCACGTCGTCCCAGCCGCGATCGGTCAGCGCGCCCATGATCCAGTCGATCACCTCGGCGACCGTATAGGGGTTCGGGGCGATCGAGATCAGGAACGCGGTCAGCGCGCCCGCAAGGCTCGACAGCACCGTGCCCGCGAGGATGAAGGTGATCGCGCTCGGCGACCGCCAAGTCAGCGCCGCGAGCAGCGCGACCGCGCCGCCTGCGCCCAGCATCGCGGCGGCGAAGATCGCCGGGCCCGAGCCGAGCCCGAACACGATCGCCGCGACCGCGGCCAGCGCTGCGACCGACGACACGCCGACGACGGCGGGGTCGGCGAGCGGGTTGCGGAGATAGCCTTGCAGCACTGCCCCCGACAGGCCGAGCGTGGCGCCGAGCGCGAGGCCCAGCACCGCACGTGGCAGGCGTAACTCGATGATGATCCACCAGCGCGGGTCGCCCGAGAACCAGGCGGAGGCCGGCACCCAGACTTTCCCGCAACCGAGCGAAAGGCCGAACAGGAGGATCACAAGTACGCCGAGCGCGATGAGTTTGACCGTGCGAGTCATCATAGCGCCTCCTTGCCCATACCGACCACCGCCACCGCCACTGCCACCACCCCGGCGGAGGCCGGGGCCCAATTGGGGGACGGTCGTGACGGCGCGCGGCAATCCGTTACTTCGGCCATTCCAATTGGGCCCCGGCCTCCGCCGGGGTGGTATAGGTGCAGCATCACAGCCCCGCCCGGATCGCGGCGAGGCGTTCGAGCGCGGGCGGGATCGTCGGCCCACCGCAGTTGATCAGCACGCGCGGGAAGACGGCTTGCGGCGTGTTCGGCAGCAGGCGGCGGCGCAGTGTCGTGCCACGGCTGACGCGTTCGGAGGCGATCACGACGGCTGGCGGCTCCGTCACGATCGTCTCAGCAGAGAGCGTGCCGGTATGCGTCAAGCCGTAGGTCGCGGCGGCGTTGCGGAAGCCGACGCGCGTCATCATGTCGTTCAGCAACGTGCTCCCCCCGGTCGCGAGATCGCCGCTGATATAGAGCAACGCGCTCGGCGACCGTCCATCCTTGCTGCTCCAGCGCGCCACCGCGCGGTCGGTCTCGGCATTGATCCGCGCGCCGCCCATCGGTGCTCCGGCGGCTTCGGCAATCTGCGTGACCTGCGCCTGGCTCTCCACGATCGAGTCGGGAATGCCGACCAGCAGCGTCTTCAGCCCGGCGCGCGCGTACGCCGCCTGAGTCGCGGGCGGCGTGTAGGTGCTGGCGATGACCAGATCGGGGTGGAGCGCGATCACCTCCTCCGCGGTCCCGGCGATGCCGCGAAACCGGCGCGCGACGGCGATCGGGATCGAGGTCGCGGACGGGTCCTGCGAATAATGGCTGATCGCGGCGATCTTTGCGGGCGGCAGGATGCGGACCAGCACCGAATCCACGCACGGATTGGTCGAGACGATCCCCCCGCCTCCGCGCATCGGAGGCTGGGCACAGCCCCCGAGCAGGAGCGCGAGGAGGATCGCCCCGCGCCTCACTTCAGGCGCAACCGCACGCCGCCATAGGCCGCGCGGCCGTAATTGCCGTAGCCGGCGATCGTCTCGTACCGCGCGTCGGTCAGGTTATCGACGCGGCCATAGACCGCGAACCGCTCGCCGATCGGCAGTTCCGCTCGCACGCCGGCCAGCGCATACCCGTCGAGGCGTGTCGTGTTGGCGGCGTCGTCGAAACTGTCGCCGACCATCGTCACGGTGCCACCGACGGACAGTCCGAACGCGAACCGGTAATCGGCATCGACGCTCGCGGTCTGCTTGGGGCGGCGTGCGAGATCATTGCCGAAATTCTCCCCGATCGAGCGGTTCTCGGTGTCGATATAGCTGTAGTTCGCGGTCAGCGTCAGCGCATCCACCGGACGCAGTGCGAGCGTAAATTCGACGCCATCAGCTTCGGCACGCGCGACGTTGTCGTAGACGCCAAACGGGCGATTGGCGCAGATCGAATTGGCCGTTTCCAACTCGGTCGGGCTGCAATCGCGGAAGTCGATCTGGTTGCGCGTGCGGCGATTGAAATAGGTGACGCCGACCCGGGCACGGTTGCCGAGGAAGGCTTGCTCGACGCCGACATCGAAGTTGCGCGCGGTCTCTGGAGCGAGGAAGCCGTTCCCGTATTCGGAGAAGAGCTGGTACAAGGTTGGCGCCTTGAAGCCCTCGCCATAGCTCGCGCGGATCGTCGTGCCGGTCCGCAACGCCAGCGCGGCGTTCGCGCCAAACGTCGTGTGGCTGCCGAAATCGTCGTGATCGTCGTTGCGGATGCCGCCGGTGATCGTGAGGATGTCGAGCGGCTTGACGATCACCTGGCCGTAGACGCTGGTGATGCCGGTGTCCGCGAAGGTGAAGCCGTCGTTGAAGCGGCTGTTCTCGCGTTCGACGCCTGCGACGACGCGGACCTGATCAATCGGACGGAAGTCGCCCTGATACTCGTAGCGCTCGCTACGGCCACGGCCAATGAACGATATGTCGCCACCGGGCTTGGTGAAATTGTCGCGGTTGATGTCGGCGATCGTGAACGCCACGCGGTTGTTGAACCGACCGTCGGCGAGGTTCGCATGTAGGCCAGCATAGCCGTACAGCTCCTGCGTGGTGCCGTAGGCAAGGCTGTCCGCGACCACGAACGTCTTCGGGTCGAAACCGTCGTCGATCTCGACACGGCTGTCCGCGAAATAGCCGCGCAGGTCGAGGCCGATGCCCGGCGCGAACTCGACGCTGACCCGCCCGGTTGCGCCATATTGGCGATAGCCGTCGCGCTCGGTGCCGCTGGCTGCGGACGAGATACCGTCGGTGCGCAGATATCCGCCGGTCAGCGATCCGGACACCGGCCCCGACTTGCCCGACACGCCCGCGCTCGCGAACACGCTGTCGGCATAGCCGTACTCGGCGTTGGCGCGCGCTTGGACGCCTTCGGTCGGCGCGGCGGTAATGATGTTGACGACGCCGCCGATCGCCTGGCTGCCCCAAGGCACCGAGTTCGGGCCGCGCAGAATCTCGATCCGCTCGACCGAGCTCGACAGGAGATTGCCGAAGTTGAAGCCGCCGCCGGTCGACGACGGATCGTTGACGCGCACGCCGTCGATCACAACGAGCGTCTGGTCCGCCTCGGCACCGCGGATGCGGACGCTGGTCAGCGCGCCGACCGTGCCGTTGCGCGTGACCGTAACGCCCGGCGTGGTCGCGAGCAGGTCGGATACGACGGTGGTCTGGCGGCGCTCGATCTCTGCGCGGTCGATCACGGTCACGGCTTGGCCGATCTCGCTCAGCGGTTGCGCAGCGCGGGTCGCGGTGACGACGAGCTCGGGGGCATCGGGGTCGGGAATGTCCTGTGCGTAGGCGGGCGCGGCGATCGCCGCGGCACTCAGGAGAAGGAAGAATTTCGTCATCGGCTGCGTCCTAAACGGAACCGCCAGCGACCATTCGCCGGGCGGCCAGACGTCTCTCGCTCGAGGAAACCCGGCTATACCGGAGCACTCGTCCGCACCGGACACCCGCCCGCGCAGTGGATCGACCGTGACAGGCAGGTCTCCTGGCTTCCGGGTCGCCGCGCCCACCCCGCCTTCCCAAGTCGAAACCCAGTGGCATATCGGGGTGGCCGCTATCCGGTCACAGTTGCGGGTACAGCGCCGGTCTTGCGGACATATCCGCGCACCGACTTCCCTTTTGATCCCGTCGCCGGGAACCCTTCACGAGTGCGGCATTAGTCGTGCGCCAGACACGGGTCAACGCGGGGCCTATCCCGACCCCGCCAAGAGAAGTCGCATTGCTAGGGTAGGCGCGCTGACCGGCTATCGCACCACCCCGGCGGAGGCCGGGGCCCAATTGGGGAGCGGCGATAACGGAGCGCGGTGGGTCGTTATTGCCACCTTTCCAATTGGGCCCCGGCCTCCGCCGGGGTGGTGGTTCTTACCAAACGAAACGCTCCCCGACATTGCTCTCTCGCGAAGGCGGGATCCCAGTCTGGGTCCCCGCCTTCGCGGGGAAACATGCTGTCTTCGTTTTCCTTGGCAGGGAGCATATCACCGAAGCCCGTAGCGCAGCCCCACCCAGATCGTTCGCGGCGTGGCGCGCTCGACGATGTTCGCGCCGCTGATCCCTGCCTCGACGCGCTCGTTGAACAAATTCTCCCCGCGCACCTCGGCGACCAGCGAGCGCAGGATCGGCAACGCCGCATACGCGTCCAGCGTCGTCGCCGGATCGAGCACCCGCGTGTTCTGGTCGTCATCGAACTGCCGGCCAATATGCCGCACCGTCAGCGACAGCGCCGCCGCGTCGTGTCGCCAGTCGATCGTCCCCGACACCTGGTCGCGCGGGGTCTGCGCCGGACGCAAACCGTCCAGAGCAGCCGTAATCCCCGACCCCTCGACCTTCGAATTCGTGTGCGACCACGATGCCTGCAGGCCCAACGGACCCGGGCGATACGACGCATCCAGCTCGAACCCATGCGCGCGGATCGCGTCGAGGTTCTGGCGAACGCGGTAGGTCGTCACCCCCGGCAACACCTGCGGCGGGTTGGTCGTCGTGACGTTGGCCACCGCATCCTTCAGCCGGTTGTAGAAATAGGTCGCGGCGATGCTCACGCCCGGCGCTGGCGTCAGCGTGACCCCGCCCTCGACCCCGGTCAGCCGCTCCGGCGACAACAGCGCGTTCGCCGCAGTGGCATCGTTCCCGACGCGGAATGGTCGATACAGTTCGTTGAGCGTCGGCAATCGCCACCCGCGATACCCGGCCGCCCGCAACGTGATCGCCTCGACCGGCTGATACGCTACGCCCGCCCGGCCGGTCGTCTCGCTGCCATCGCGATCCGCATAGCGCAGGTTGGTCAATGCCGCGCCGCCTGCCAGCGGCCGTTCGGACAGATAGCCACCGTCGATCGACCACCAGTCGACCCGGCCACCCAGGCTGAACGTGAAGTCGCCCGCGACAAGGCTCCCATCCGCGAACACGCCCGTCGTCGTCGTGCTCCCGCCGGCCTCGCGCCGCCGCGTCGGCACGGTATTGACGAACGTATAGAGCTCCTGAGTCTTCCCGCTGACGTCGCGAACGTCCGCGCCCAGCCGCAGCGTGATGCTCTCGCCCAGCGGCGGCGCGATCTCGATCCGTCCGCCAAGCCCCGTCGCCGGCGTATTATACTGGTTCAGCGACTGGATCGCGGTCGTCCGCGCGGCATTGATGCTGTTGAAGCTGCTCGCGAACGCCCGCGTCTGCAGATACACCAGCGCCGAATACCCCCAGCGACCGCGCCCGACCAGCCGGACACTCGCATCCGCGCCTTCGCTCTTGTTGTCGGTAAAGTTGCTCCCCCGGTCGCGCCGATCGGTGAACGCGCTCGCGTTCATCTGCAATTCGGTCTTCGCACCGATCCCGATGACGGTCCGCAGCGAGCCCGACGCCTGCTCGTACGGCGCGGCGCGATCGACGATTCCCCGGCTCTCCTCGACGGTCGGCGTGAAGCCGTCCCCCCGCGCGTAAGCTCCGGACAAGGTCGCAAACCCAGACCCGCGCACCAGTGCCGCAGACCCCTGGGCATCGACCGAATCCCGGCTGCCATACGCAACGTTGCCCTGGAAAGGCGCCGCTTGGTCCGGCGTCGCGCTTTCGAGCTCGACCGTCCCGGCCAGCGCGCCCGGCCCCTGATACCCGCTACCGCCGCCGCGCGTCACGCGGATGCGCCCGAGCCGTCCCGTCGCATAGGCCGGAAATGCGACCCAGCCGCCGAACGGATCCGCCTGCGGCACGCCGTCGAAGATCAGCAGCGCGCGACTGGAGGCATTGCCGCCGATCCCGCGCAGCGAAATGCCCTGGCTCGTCGGGTTGGCGCTGCGCGAGTCCGACCGGCGGAACTGCTGGAGCCCGGCGACATCGGCCAGCACGCTCTCCAGCCGATTGCTCGCATTCGCCTGGATCCGGGCGCGATCGATCGTGACGACCGAATAGGCGCGATCGCCGGGCGCATCCCCAAGCCCGCGCCCGGTAACGACGATCTCGGCCGGCTGGTCAGTCGCGACACTTGTCTGCGCAACCGCGCTCCCGGACGAGATCAACACGAAGGCGAGCGTAGAGAATGAGATACGGATCATTACCACCGCATGGCAGCTTTTCCGCCCGCCCGGAATACACCTCCGACGTCAGGCCGCGCGAAGCTTCGCCGCGTTGCGCGCAATCGCCGCCGCACCCGCCAGAACCGCTGCATCCTCGACGAACCCCGTCGGCGTCTGGCCGTACTGCGACATTGCCGCCATCCGCGCGCGCCAGCCGGGATAGGACGCCGCGACCGCGGTGAGCCCGCCAACCGCTGCACCGATCCACCGTTGCCGCCGCGGGACGAGCGAAGCCCCCGCGATCGCCGACGTGACGAACCGCGCGGCCAGCCCGATCGCGACGATCCGGTCGGGCGCGGTCTTCTGCTTGTCCCCCGCCATCTCGCCGATCGCGAGCGCCAGCGCACCCGCCGCGACGATGGGATGCGACAGCAGCTTCGGCGCACCATTGTCGGCAGGCAGTTCGTCGCGAGCGGCGGCGATGGCGACCGCGGCGAGCGGCGTCATCGCGCGCTGGCCACCGACGAGGCCCATCAGGAAGGATGCGAGCATGATGATCTCCGAAAACAGGTTCGAGCGCATCAACGCGTGCAAGCTCAACCGGGGTCCGCCGTTAGGACCGACGAGCGATCCCTTTGATTCAGCACGGAAACCTGGACGCATGTCGGTCGTTCATCGCGGTATCTCCCCAAAGCTTCAGGACACAGATCGATGAGATTCGATGGTAAGGTCATAGTGATCACCGGCGCCGCCTCCGGCATCGGCGAAGGCGCCGCGCGTCGTTTCGCCGCGGAAGGCGCGACGCTCGTACTCGGCGACAAGGACACGGACGGCCTCGCGAAGGTCGCCGCCAGCCTCGACGGCACGACCGTCGGAACGCTCGAAACCGACGTCTCCGACATGACCGCCTGCGAGGCGCTGGTGGCACACGCGATCGACAAGTTCGGCCGCATCGACGTGCTCGTCAACGATGCCGGCGTCGACCATCTCGGCAAGCTCGACGAGGGCGACCTCTCCGAATTCACCAAGGTCATCGAAACCGACCTCTACGGCGTCGTCCACATGAGCCGCGCCGCGATCGCCACGTTGCGCGCGAACAAGGGCTGCATCGTCAACGTCTCGTCGGTGTCCGGCCTCGGCGGCGACTGGAACCACAGCTTCTACTGCGCCGCCAAGGGCGCGGTGACCAACTTCACCCGCGCGCTCGCGATGGACGAGGCGAAGCACGGCGTCCGTGTCAACGCGGTCAACCCGTCGCTGACCTACACCGCGCTGACCGCGGGCATGAAGGACCAGCCCGACCTGATCGCGAAGTTCGAGGAGCGCATCCCGATAGCACGCGGCGCACAGCCCGAAGACATCGCCGGCGCCATCGCGTTTTTGGCTAGCGCCGACGCGCACTATATAACCGGGGTCAACCTGCCGGTCGACGGCGGCCTGTCCGCCTCGAACGGCCAACCGGCGCTCTCCTGAGCGCGAGAGGATCACCATGACCGACTATAAGAAGACCGACGAGGCGATCGCCAAGCTCACCCCCGAGCAGTTCCACGTCACGCAGCAGAGCGGCACCGAGCGGCCGGGCACTGGCGAGTATCTCAACACGCGCGAGCCCGGTCTCTACGTCGACATCGTCTCGGGAGAGCCGCTGTTCGCGTCCGCAGACAAGTTCGATTCGCATTGCGGTTGGCCGAGCTTCACCAAGCCGATCACGCCCGAGCACGTTGCCGAACTCCACGATCGCAGCCACGGCATGGTCCGCACCGAGATCCGTTCGGCGGGTGCCGACAGCCATCTCGGCCACGTGTTCGAGGATGGCCCGCAGGACAAGGGCGGCCTGCGCTACTGCATCAACTCGGCGTCGCTGCGGTTCGTCCCGCGCGCCGAGATGGAGGCCAATGGGTATGCCGCCTATCTGCCGCAGGTCGACGCGGCAGGCTGACGATAGCACGCGATGGTGTGCCGCACGGGCACACCATCACGTTTTACTGATACTCGATTTCAGCGCCGGGTCGCGAGCTTCGCGCCCAGCGCCGTGACCAGCCCGAACACCGCATGGTTCACGCTGTGCATGCCGATCGTCTTCGCATCGGCCTGCCACTCCGGCGGCTTCACGCCGAGCAACGGCCCCGTGATCCAGTGCATCGCCGCATAGAACGCCGCGCCGAACACCAAGCCCGAGCCGACGACCGACGCTTCCTCGTCGACGGTCGCGGCATAGACCGCACCCGCCGCCGCAGACAGCAACAGGTGACCGCCCTGCGTGATCGCCTGCTCGCGCGACGACGGCAGGGCATCCGCGGCGGGCATGTCGATGCCCATCTTCTCCGCGGTCTTGCGTTCCAGCGTCACGATCTCGGACGGTTCGCCGCTCTTGCGCTCGCCCGCCATAAGCAGCGCAGTAATGCCCAGCCCGGCCACCAGGCCACCTGCGACCGCACCGGCCATACGTCGTGAATCCATCGTTTCGCTCCTGAAGTTCTGCGATCCACAACGCGCGGATGGCAAATCGGCCCACCACGTCGCGCCGCCCGATCATCTTTGCGAATCATTGGGTTAGCCGCTGGAACAGCAGCCTCTCGAGACTGTTTCGATACCAGGACCCTTCGCGTCGGCCCGCTCCACCGTGAGCTTCCACCACGAGCCCGACGCCCCGATCCGACAAGGACCATCATGCCGATCCAGACCACCGACGATCTCGCAATCACCTATGCCGATACCGGGCCGCGCGATGGCCAGCCAGTCCTGCTGATCCACGGCTGGCCCGACGACGCATCGACCTGGGACGAGGTCGCCCCCGCGCTCAATGTGGCCGGATTGCGGACCATCGTGCCAACCTTGCGCGGCTTCGGCGAAACGCGGTTCGTGCGCGATGCACCGCGCACGGGCAACAGCGCGATCCTGGCGATGGACATGATCGCGTTGATGGACGCGCTCGGGATCGAGACGTTCATGGTCGCCGGGCACGACTGGGGCTCGAACACCGCGGAGGCGCTAGCAGTCGGCTGGCCCGACCGCGTCGAGCGGATGGCGATGCTCGCGACCCCGCCCCGTCTCGGCGGCATGCCGACGCCGCCGTTCGAGCAGGCGCAGCGCCAATGGTATCACTGGTTCATGGCCACCGCGCGCGGTGCGCAGGCCGTTCGCGACGATCACAAGGGCTTCGCGCACATCCACTGGGTCAACTGGTCGCCCCCCGACTGGTTCGATGAGGCGACCTTCGCCCGCGTTGCACAATCGTTCGAGAACCCCGACTGGGCCGACGTCACGCTGCACAGCTACCGCGCGCGCTGGAACGAAGCCGAACCCGATCCACGCAGCCAGTGGCTCGAGGACAAGGTGAAGGCGACCAAGACGCTCCCGCTGCCGACAATGTATTTCCAGGGCGCGGTCGACGGCGTGAACCCGCCATCGGCGAGCACAACGGTACCGGCCAAGTTCACCGGCCCGTTCGCGTTCGTGACGCTCAACGGCGTTGGCCATTTCATCCAGCGCGAAGCCCCCGACGCGGTCGCGCGCCATCTCATCCAGCTTTTCACCGGCAATCCCGCCGACCTGTCCGACACCACCGACCGGAGCCTTATCATGTCCAAGACCAAGCCCTTTCTCGCGGGCGCTGCCGCGATCGCCGTCGTCGCCGCCGCGGCGATCGGCGTCGCCAGCGCGCAGACCGCATCGCAGACCAGCGGTCGCCCGCTCACCCAGGTCGCGCAGTTCGATCACCAAGCGACCGGCGTCGCCGTCACCGCCGACGGCCGTCGCTTCGTCAACTTCCCCCGCTGGACCGACGACGCGCCGATCTCGGTCGCCGAAGTGATGAAGGACGGCTCGCTCAAGGCCTATCCGGACGCCAAGTGGAACAGCTGGCGCAACGCGAAGTCGGCGGAAATGCCGGTCGGCGATTACTTCGTCTGTGTGCAGTCGATCGTGCCCGACGGCCACGGCAACCTGTGGGTGCTCGATCCCGGCGCGCCGGGTAACGAGAAGATCCTCGAGGGCGCACCCAAGCTGGTCAAGATCGACCTCGCCACCAACCGCGTGACCAAGGTCATCAAGGTGCCGCTCGACGTCGCGTTGCAGGGCACCTACCTCAACGACATCCGCTTTTCGCCCGACGGCAAGACCGGCTACATCACCGATTCCGGGACGCGTGGCGCGATCATCGTCATCGATCTCGAAACCGGCAAGGGCTTCCGCGCGCTCGACGGCCACGGCTCGACGCAGATCGACAAGACCGTGAAGGTGATGACCGACGGCAAGCCGCTCGTCCGCCCCGACGGTCGCCAGCCCGCCTTCGCCGCGGATGGCATCGCAATCTCCAACGACGGCAAGACGCTCTATTACCAGGCGCTCACCGGCAAGACGCTCTACTCGATCGACACCACGCTGCTGCGTGACGGCGTCAGCGAGGCGACGCGGGCCGCGGGCGTGAAGACCGTCGCGCAGACGCACGTCGCCGACGGCCTGTGGATGAGCAAGGCGGGCACGCTCTACCTGACGTCGCCGGTGAACAACGGCATCACGCGTCTGGTCGGCGATCATGTCGAGCCGGTGCTGACCGACGCCCGCCTGCGCTGGCCCGACACGTTCTCGGAAGGTCCGGACGGCCGCATCTACGTCACAGCCAGCCACATCCAGGACACCAACTGGTTCAAGCCCGGTGCGCCCGCGTCGCTCAAGACCGAGCTGTTCTCGTTCGCACCCGCAAATTGAGGCCCGACATGACCTATCTCCGCTACAGCGACGACATCGAGACGATCCAGCCCGACGAGCAGGAGTCGATCGACGGCATCATCCAGGGCATGTCGCAGCAGACGCAAACCGTCGGAAAGCGCGAGGGCCATGCGGTCCGCGCGAGCCACGCGAAGAGTTCGGCGTGCGTGATCGGCGAACTCACGATCGCGCCCGGCCTGCCACCCGAACTCGCGCAGGGCGTGTTCGCGACGCCCGGCACGCACCCCGTCGCGATCCGCTTCGCGCAAGGGCCGGGCGAGACGCTCGGCGACCGCGTCTCGACGCACCGCGGCATGGCGATGAAGATCTTCGACGTTCCCGGCAACAAGCTGTCGGGCCATGATGCCGACACGCAGGACTTCGTGTTCGCGACGGGCACGACCTTTCCGTCCGGCACCGCGCAGGGCTTCCTGAGCGACGCCAAGAAGATCGGTGCTGCCGTGCCCTTGCCGGAGGGCTTCAAGAGCGCCGTCTCGAGCCTCGCGCGCAACGTGAACAAGGCGCTGCACGCGGTTGGCACCGAAAGCCCCAAGGCGGACTTTTTCGGCCACCCGTTCAGCCATCCGCTCGCCGAACCGTATTTCAGCCAATGTCCGATCCGTTACGGCGATTACGTCGCCAAGCTCGGCGCCTTCCCCGCCTCTCCCGAACAGGCCGCACTGAAGGACTGGGAACTCGACGCAAAGCAGGACGAAAACGGTTTCCGCCACGCCGCCGTCCGCTATTTCGGCGAACACGACGCGGTCTTCGAACTGCGCGTACAGCTCTGGGCGAACGCCGAGACGCAGCCGATCGAGGACACCTCGGTCGACTGGCCCGAGGAGGACAGCCGCTACCTGACCGTCGGAACGATCCGCATCCCCCGGCAGGAAGCCTATAGCGCCGCCCGCGTCCGGTATTTCGACAATGTGATGACGTTCCGTCCCGCGCACGCACTCGTGGCGCATCGCCCACTGGGTTCGGTGATGCGCGCCCGCTTGCAGGTATATCAGGCGCTGTCGAAGCTGCGGCACGGCGAGAACGGCATCAAGGCCGAAAACACCGCGAAAATCGACCAGATACCCGCCTGAGACGAGGATCCCTTCGGGGACCCGTTTGCGATCCAGGCAAATAAAAACCCCGCTAGTCCATGGGACTAGCGGGGTTTTCAATGGTGGGCGTGGCAAGGATTGAACTTGCGACCCCTGCGATGTCAACACAGTGCTCTACCACTGAGCTACACGCCCGCCGGAGGGCTCCACTAGCCGCGCTCTTCGCGGCGTGCAAGCCCTCAATGCATGCCCGTCACATTATCCATCTCGAACAGCCGGTCGACCTCGGCGACCAGGTCGCGCAGGTGGAACGGCTTGGACAGCACGCGGGCCTGCGGCATCGCCCGCCCGGCCTTCAACGTGACCGCCGCAAAGCCGGTGATGAACATCACGCGCAGGTCCGCACACATCTCGCCGGCCTTCTGCGCCAGCTCGATGCCGTCCATCTCGGGCATGACGATATCGGTCAGCAGCAGATCGAACGTCTCGGTTTCGAGCAACGGAATCGCCGCCGTCCCGCGGTCGACCGCGGTCACGGCATAGCCCGAGCGTTCGAGCGCCCGAGTCAGATACTCGCGCATGACCTGATCGTCCTCGGCCAGCAGAATTCGCAACATCGATCTAAAGTCCCGTTTTTCCACGCATATGCTGGTCCCGTTCCTAGCCACAAAGTGGTTAACATTTCCAGGTCGATTGCCCGCACCGTGTGAGCGCTCTAGCGTATTGCCATGCATGCATCCCCGTTCGAGCGCCTGGGCGCAATGCCGCCCGTGAGCCCGGTGGTGATGTCCGTGCCGCATGCGGGGCGAGACTATCCGCTCGCGCTGAAGACCGCGTTGCGCGTGCCGCTGTCGGGGTTGCTGCCGCTCGAGGATCGGCTGGTCGATGCCGTCGCGCGCGCCGCGCGTACCGACCAGACGACGATCGTGCAGACGCGCGCACGGGCCTGGATCGATCTCAACCGCAGTGAGGACGAGCGTGACCCTCTGCTCGACGAGGGCGCGCGGTCGCTTCCGCCCATGCAACAATCCGCCAAGCTGCGGAGCGGTCTCGGGCTCGTGCCGCGGCGAGCCTCCGGTGCAGGCGATCTCTGGGCGCGGCGGTTCACCGATGCCGAGGTCACCGCACGGATCGCCAACGATCATCGCCCCTATCACGCCGCCCTCGCCGCGGCGCTGGCGGCGGCGCAGGCGCGATTCGGCGTGGCGGTACTGCTCGACGTCCATTCGATGCCGCAACTCGGCCCCGGCGGCACCCGAATCGTGCTCGGCGACCGGTTCGGCCATGCCGCCGCCGCGCGGTTCGTCTCGCGGGTCGAGGACGAATGCGTCGCGCGAGGCTTTTCGACCGCGATCAACGCGCCCTATGCAGGCGGCCATATCCTCGAACGCCATGCGCGCCCTGCTGCGGGTATCCACGCGATCCAGCTCGAACTCGATCGTACGCTCTACCTCGACCGCAAGCTGCATGCGCCCGGCGCAGGCTTTCCGCGGGTCGTCGATCTCGTGCGCTCGATCCTCGCCGCGCTAGCCGACGAGGCGCTTTCGATCCCACTCGCGGCAGCGGCCGAGTAGTCAGAGCGGACTAGCCGCCGCCTACCCGATCACCGCATCCAGCAGTTCCTCGATCCGGCTCGCGCGTTCGATCGGGTCGGCGATGCCCTCCGCCGCGATCCATCGACCGTTCTTCTCGACCAAGTCATCGATCGGTTTCGCCGCCCCGCGAACCTGTGGCGTGAAGGCGATCGCCGCAGGGCCGGCATCGATCCGCCGGATGCCCGCCGAGCGCGCCAGCATGCGTATCCGCGCGACCTGCAACAGGTTGCGTGCCGCGTCGGGGGTCCTGCCGAACCGATCGTCGAGCTCGGCCTCGAACAGATCGAGCGCCGCGACATCCTCCAGCCGGGCGAGCCGTCCGTAGAGCGACAGCCGCATCTCCATTTCGGGAATCCACGCCTCGGGCAATATCCCGCCCATTTCGAGATGCAGTTCGGGCACCCAATCGTCGACGATTGCGCCGCCGTCGCGTTCAACGCGCGCGAGGCGCAGCGCGCGACCGAACAGATGCTGGTACAGGTCGATGCCGATCAGCTTCATGTGCCCGGCCTGCGCCTCGCCGACCAGATCGCCCGCCCCGCGCAGGTCGAGATCGCGCGCACTGATCGCAAACCCCGCTCCCAGTCGGTCGAACGCCTGGAGCGTCCGCAGCCGCTTCAGCGTGGCCTCGGCGATCGTCGCCTCACCGTCTGTCAGCAGCATCACCTGCCCGCGCCGCCCGCTGCGCCCCACGCGGCCGCGCAACTGGTGGAGCTGCGACAGGCCGAATCGATCCGCGTGGTGGACGATCATCGTGTTCGCGCGCGGCACGTCGAGCCCCGCTTCGATGATGTTGGTGGCGAGCAACAGGTCGCCGTCACCTGCGGCAAACGCGACCATCGCCTCGTCGATATCGGCCGCGGGCATCTTGCCGTGCGCCTGGACCAAGCCGAGTTCGGGCACCAGCTTGGCAAGCTTGGCGGCGAGCGGCGCCATGTCGTCGATCCGCGGCACCACCACGAAGCTCTGCCCACCACGCGCCCGCTCACGCCGCAACGCCGCACGCACGGTCGCGTCGTCGAACAGCGCCACCGACGTCCGTATCGGCTGCCGCCGGGCCGGTGGTGTCGCGATCACCGACAGCCCCTGCAACCCGATCATCGCGGATTGCAGCGTGCGCGGAATGGGCGTCGCGCTCAGCGTCAGCACGTGTCCCACGCCGAGCGCATGCAGCTTCGCCTTGTCGGCCGCACCGAAGCGTTGCTCCTCGTCGATCACGACCAGCGCGAGGTCCTTGTACGCGACGCCCTTCCCGGCGATCGCGCCGGTGCCGATCACGACCCCGATCGAGCCATCCGCAAGGCCCGCCTTGACGCGCGTCTTCTCAGCCGCGCTCGACAGGCGCGAGAGCCCGGCAACGACGATCCCGGTGCCTTCGAACCGCTTGGCGAACGTCTCGATATGCTGGCGGACGAGCACCGTGGTCGGTGCGGCGATCGCCACCTGCCGGCCAGCCAGTGCCACGGCAGCGGCGGCGCGCAAGGCGACCTCGGTCTTCCCGTATCCGACGTCGCCGATCACGAGCCGGTCCATCGGCTTGCCACTGGCAAGATCCGCCAGCGTCGTCGCGATCGCCCGCGCCTGATCGGGCGTCTCGGTGAAGGCGAAACCGGCGGCAAAGCGCTCGTAGCGCGCGCGGTCCGGTTCGATCGGGTCGGTTTTGCGTGCGTCGCGTTCGGCCGCGATCGCGGCAAGGTCCCGCGCGCTCTCGGCAATCGCGGCATCGATCGCACCGCGACGTTTCTGCCACGAGGAGCCATCGAGCGCATCGAGGGTCACCGCGTCGGCGTCCGCCCCATAGCGCCAGATACGATCGGCTTCGAGGACCGGGACGAGGCGACGACCGTCCTTGGCATATTCGAGGACGATCGCATCGCCGCCCGCATTGGGCAACGCCTCCAGCCCGCGAACCACGCCGATCCCGAACTCTTCATGGACGATCACGTCGCCGCATTGCAGTTCGCTCGCCAGACCCGACAGGGCATTCGCCCCGCTGCCGGCGATTTCGTCGCCTCGTGCACGGCCGCCGAGCAGGTCCGCCCCCGCGACGACGGTCGTACCGCTCGCGACGAACCCGCGATCGACAGGCGCGGCGAGAAGCAGCGCCGTGCCCGGTTTCGCCGCGATCACCGCCGCCCAGCGATCGACGACCGTGAACGCGATCTTGGCAGCGTGCTCCAGCCGCGGTTGCAGGAACCGCAGGTCGCGCGGCGATCCGACGATCAGCAGGCGTCCGTCGGCCAGAGCATCCTTGGCGAAGCGAGCAAAGGCGCGGGCGGGATCGCGGCGCTCGACAAACCGCGGCGGCATGTCGTCGGCGACCGCGAACGCAAGCGTTTCCCGTTTCGCCGTTTCGCCGTTCCAGGCCTTCTCCTCGACCAGATCGGCAGCAGCCTTGCGACGCGGCAGGCCATCCGCGGCGATGGCGAGGAAACGATTGCGCCGCTTCTCGGCATCGCGATCGAAGGCGATCGCGGCTTCGGGCAGATGCGCCAGGATCGACACGCCCTTCTCGACGAGCGGCTCGGTCGCGCGGCCGATCTCGATCACGTCGACATCGTCGCAGCCGAGTTGCGAGACCGGATCGTATTCGCGCAGGGCGGTGATACGGTCTTCGGCGAACTCGATCCGGACGGGGTTTTCGCGATCGGCGGGAAATACGTCGATGACGCCGCCCCGAACCGCGATCTCGCCCGGCTCGTCGACACGGTCGTCGTTCTGATACCCGATATCCGTGGCGACGACCGCAAACGCGTCGACGTCGATCGTATCGCCGACCGCCAATCGCGGCGGCGCGGCGTCGAACATCGCCGGTGGCGGATAGCGTACCGCCGTCGCCTCGGCCGTGGTCACCAGCAGGATCGGACTGGTCTTGTCCTCGGACCCCGCGCGCAACCGGCGCAACGCCGCGACCCTGCGCCCGACATTGGCCGGCGATGCCGGCGCATCGTCCCCCGGCAGCGCATCGCTCGACGGCAGATGAACCACCAGCGCATCGGGTGCCAGCGCGGTTACGATCGCCGCAATTTCGGTCGCGCGCTGGTCGTCGGCGGCGACGTAGATCAGACTGCCTCGGGACGTCGCCTCGGCGATCGCAACCGCGATCGGTGCCGTCGCCGCGACCGGCGTCGTGCTGTCACTCTCTATCTGTCGACCTACCTGAAGCACCGATACGCATCCTTATTTTTAGGATGAACGTGGTCTCGGTGCGCCCGTTCCGGCGATCCTATCCTCGATCAGCTAGTTCGCCGGATCACCACGCGAACGCCGTCACGGTTTCGCGCCGCCCGACCAGGAACGCATCGGCCACCAATCGCAGCGGCGTCACGTCTACATCGCTCGCCCGCGTGCGCACCAACCGCTCGAATTTGGCATACAGGCGCGGATATTCCGCGTCGGGTGCCTCGGTGACCCTCCCGTCGATCTCGAGCACGGAGCCCCCCATCCGCAACGTCAATTGGCCTCCGTCGGTGTCGACGACGATATCCCACTGCTGGAGTCCCTCGTGCAGGAAGTCGAACGCCGCGGTGACGGGGACGTCGTCGCAGGACAGGAGAATGTCGGCGGCAAGCGGCGACATTCGCCCTTCCGGCACGCGCATGTCGGCGCTCTGGACGCTCCATGCGCCCGGCAAAATCTCGGTCGCGATCGACAGCGCGTTGATGCCCGGATCGAACACGCCGAAGCCGCCCGCTTCGAGGATCCAGTCCTGCCCTGGATGCCAACGGCGAATGTCCTCGCGCCAGTCGATCGTCACGCGCTCGACGGTGCGATCCGCGAGCCACGCGCGCGCCGCCGCAACGCCCGCGGCTTCGCGCGAATGCCAGGTCGCGAACAGTGTCCGTCCGGCGGCGGCGGCATGTGCCTCGATCCGGGCGATTTCCGACAGCGTCGCGGCGGGCGGCTTCTCCAGCATCACGTTGAGCCCGGCATCGATCGCCGCCATCGCAATGGCTGCACGGCCGACCGGGGGCGTGCAGATCGATACCGCATCCAGCGCATGGCCCGCAGCAAGCAACGCATTGATATCGTGATAATTGGGCACGCCGTCGACGACCGCGTTCCGGCTGGCCGCCGCAACCAGCTCGAACCGCGGATCGGCCGCGATCGCCGGCAGATGCTGGTCGCGCGCGATCTTGCCGACGCCGATGATCGCCAATCGGATCGGCTGCGCAGACGCTGTCTTATCGACCATTCGGAATCCTAGATTTATCTTACTTATTCGTTGTAACGTTTCGCAGCTACGCTATCAACAGGGCGACGACCATGTCGCGCGAGTCTTTAAATCTTGCTGCGTCAATGGTTTGCATCGGAGTGCATGACATGACGGATATGATCGACAACGGACCGGCCAACCCTGCTCAGGGCAGATTGCGGTCGCGCGCGTGGTTCGACGATCCGAGCAACCCCGACATGACCGCGCTCTATATCGAGCGCTATCTGAACTACGGGCTCAGCCTTGAGGAACTCCAGTCGGACCGGCCGATCATCGGCATCGCGCAGACCGGCAGCGACCTTGCGCCGTGCAACCGCCATCACCTCGTCCTCGCGCAGCGCGTTCGTGACGGCATCCGCGACGCGGGCGGCATCCCGATCGAGTTCCCGATCCACCCGATTCAGGAAACCGGCAAGCGCCCGACCGCGGGGCTCGACCGCAACCTCGCCTATCTGAGCCTGGTCGAGGTGCTGCACGGCTATCCGATCGACGGCGTCGTGCTGACGATCGGCTGCGACAAGACGACGCCGGCCTGCCTGATGGCCGCGGCGACGGTCAACATCCCGGCGATCGCGCTCTCCGTCGGCCCGATGCTCAACGGCAACTACAACGGCCAGCGCACCGGATCGGGCACGATCGTCTGGAAGGCGCGCGAGCTGCTCGCGGCGGGCGAGATCGACTATAAGGGCTTCATCGCGCTGGTCGCGTCGTCCGCGCCGTCGACCGGTTTCTGCAACACGATGGGCACCGCGACGACGATGAACTCGCTATGCGAGGCGCTCGGCATGTCGTTGCCGGGCTCGGCCGCGATTCCCGCGCCGCACCGCGATCGCCAGGAATGTTCGTGGGAAACGGGCCGCCGGATCGTCGAGATGGTCGCTGCCAACCGCCGCCCCTCCGACGTGCTCACGCGCCAGGCGTTCCTCAACGCGATCCGCGTCAATTCGGCGATCGGCGGATCGACCAACGCGCCGATCCACCTGAACGCGATAGCGCGCCATGTCGGCGTCGAGCTGACGCTGGAGGATTGGGAGAACCACGGCGCCGACGTGCCGTTCATCGTCAATCTCCAGCCGGCCGGCGAGTATCTCGGCGAGGATTTCTACCGTGCCGGCGGCGTCCCCGCGGTGATGGGGCAGTTGCTCGCGAAGGGCATGATCGACGGCTCCGCGCTGACCGTGAACGGCAAGACCGTCGAGGAGAATATCGGCGGCCAGACGACCCGCGACGTCGACGTCATCCGCCTGCTCGATGCGCCGCTGCTCGCCAATGCGGGGCTGACCGTGTTGCGCGGCAACATGTTCGACGCGGCGGTGATGAAGCTCAGCGTCGTCTCGGACCAGTTCCGCGAGATGTACCTCAGCAATCCCGACGATCCCGAGGCGTTCGAGGCGACCGCGGTCGTGTTCGACGGGCCGGAGGATTATCACAAGCGGATCGACGACCCCGCGCTGGGCATCGACGAGAGCTGCATCCTGGTGATGCGCGGCACCGGGCCGATCGGCTATCCGGGCGGCGCGGAAGTGGTCAACATGCGCCCACCCGCGGCGCTGATCCGCGCGGGCATCCACGCGCTGCCGTGCCTTGGCGACGGGCGTCAGTCGGGGACGAGTGGCAGTCCGTCGATCCTCAACGCCTCGCCCGAGGCGGCGGCGGGCGGCAACCTCGCGCTGCTCCAGACGGGCGACCGCATCCGCATCGACCTGCGCGCCAACCGCGCCGACATGCTGGTCGACGACGCCGAACTCGCGCGACGCCGCGCGGCAGTGGACGCGGACGGCTATTTCTTCCCGGTGTCGCAGACCCCGTGGCAGGAGATCCACCGCAACATCGTCGGCCAGTTCGACGGCGGCGCAGTGATCGAGAGCGCGGTGAAGTATCAGCGCATCGCCGAGAAGGGCCTGCCACGCGATAGCCATTGATGGCACCTCGTGCGCGGTCCACGGGCTCTCAATCCTCCCCCGCAAGGGGGAGGTTCAAACGCTGCCGCCCCTTATTCCTCCCCGATCATCGTCAGCACGTCGCCGATGATCCGCGTCATCGCCACCTTCGCGGCCGCGGGATCGCGCGCGATGATCGCGTCCGCCACCGCGGCGTGATCGGCGATGTTGGCCGAGCGTCCCTTGATCCGGTTGGTGAAGCGGATCGAGGTCCGCAGCGCCGTCGACACCACCGACTGGAACTGCGCGTAGAACGGGTTCTTCGACGCGCGCATGATCGCGACATGGAACGCGATATCGGCCTCCAGCGGATCGGTCAGCCCCGACTCGCCCGCCTCCATCTGCTCCAGCCCGCTGCGGATCGCCTGGATATCGGCCGCATCGCCGTAGCGCGCCGCCAACGCCGCCGCCTCGGGCTCGATCGCCACGCGCAACTGGTTGAAATGCCGCAACAGTTCGACCGAGAATTTCCGCTCCAGCGTCCAGCGCAGCACGTCGGTGTCGAACAGGTTCCAGGCGCTCGCGGGCTGCACCACCGTCCCCTGCCGCGGCCGCGCGCTGACGAGGCCCTTCGCGGTCAGCATCTTGACCGCCTCGCGCGTCACCGACCTGCTCACGCCATGCGTCTTGGCGATCTCCGCCTCGGTCGGGAACGGCCGGCTTTCATACCGCCCCGTCACGATCGCACGACCCAGCGTATCGAGCATGCCGTGCGTCAGGTTGCGTCCTGCAACCGCGCCGACCGGATTGATTTCGGTATCTGTGATTTCGGTAGCCATCTGCACGAGTTCTGGCGCAACATCGCCTTGCTGTCACGTATCCAAGCGTTACGCTAGACAATGCACAATTGTCGTATAAATATCCTCGCACCGGGCGAACCGCACGCGAACCGGGTGGAAGAGGAACGCGCATGAGCCTGTCCGGCATCGATCTGGTCGTCGTCATCGTCTACGCGATCGGCATATTCGGCCTCGCGCAATGGGTGTCGCGCGACAAGGGCGGCAAGGCCAAGGACAGTTCGGACTATTTCCTCGCCTCGAAATCGCTGCCGTGGTGGGCGATCGGTGCGTCGCTGATCGCGGCCAACATCTCCGCCGAGCAGATCGTCGGCATGGCCGGCTCGGGTTATGCGATCGGCCTCGCGATCGCCTCGTACGAATGGATGGCGGCGCTGACGTTGCTGATCGTCGGCAAGTTCTTCCTGCCGATCTTCCTGCGCAACGAGATCTACACGATGCCGCAGTTCCTCGAACAGCGCTACGGCCCGTCGATCCGCACGCTGATGGCGGTGTTCTGGCTCGGCCTGTACGTGTTCGTGAACCTCACCTCGATCATCTGGCTCGGCTCGATCGCGGTCAACCAAGTCGCCGGGATCAACCAGGACGTCGCGCTGATCGGGCTCGGCCTGTTCGCGCTCCTGTATCAGTTGAAGGGCGGGCTTAAGGCGGTCGCGCTCACCGACATCGTCCAGGTGACTCTGCTGGTCGTCGGCGGGCTGATCGTCTCCGCGCTGGCGCTGCGCGAACTCGGCGGCGACACCGGCATGATCGGCGGCTTCTATCGCCTGACCAGCCAGGCGCCCGAGCATTTCCACATGATCCTGTCGAAGGACAATGCGTTCTACAAGGACCTGCCGGGCATCTCGGTGCTGGTCGGCGGCATGTGGATCGCGAATCTCAGCTACTGGGGCTTCAACCAGTACATCATCCAGCGCGCGCTCGCCGCCAAGTCGCTCGGCGAGGCGCAGAAGGGCATCGTGTTCGCGGCCTTCCTGAAGCTGCTGATGCCGCTTGTGATCGTCCTGCCGGGGATCGCCGCGGTGATCCTCGCGCCCGATCTCGCCAAGCCGGATCAGGCGTATCCGACGATGATGCGGCTGCTGCCCCCCGGCCTGCTCGGGCTGGTGTTCGCCGCCTTGATCGCCGCGATCGTCGCGTCGACCGCATCGAAGATCAATTCGATCGCGACGATCTTCACGCTCGATCTCTACGCCAAGCGCCGCGGTGCGACGTCGATCGCCGAGGATGGTTCGACCAAGGTCTCGGATCCCGCGGTCGAGCGCAATCTCGTCAAGGTCGGGCGGATCGCCGCCGCGGTCGCGATTCTGCTGGCGATGATCACCGCGCGGCCGTTGCTCGGCAAGTCGGACCAGGCGTTCCAGTATATCCAGGAATATACCGGTTTCTTCACGCCCGGCATCGTCGTCATCTTCATGCTCGGACTGTTCTGGAAGCGCGCGACCGAGGCAGGCGCGTTGATCGCCGCGGTCGCATCGTTCGCGATCTCGCTGCTGCTGAAATACGCCGCGCCCGAAATTCCGTTCATGAACCGGATGCTGATCGCGTTCGTGATCGCGCTGATACTGGCGGTGGTCGCCTCGCTGGTCCGCCCGCAATCGAGCGAGGCCAACCGGATCGTCACGCGCGACGTCGACTATACGACGACGCGGGGGTTCAATATCGCGGCGGTCGGCGTGGTGATGATCCTCGTCGCGCTGTATGCAACATGGTGGTGAGTATGGGTTCGTTTATCGCCGTCGACTGGGGCACGACCAACCGCCGCGCGTTCCGGATCGAGGACGGCGAGGTCGTCGCGACCGAACGCGACGATCGCGGCGCGGCCAATGTCGCAGCGGGCGAGTATGAGGCGGAGGTTGCAGGCATCCGCGATCGGCTCGGCGATCTGCCGATGCTGCTCGCGGGGATGGTCGGGTCGAACATCGGCTGGCGAAGCGTTCCCTATGTCGCCGCGCCCGCAGGACTTGCCGAAGTCGCGGCTGCGCTCGACCGGATCGACGACCGGACTGCGATCGTGCCGGGGCTTTCCTACCGCGACGGGCTCCACGCCGACGTGATGCGCGGCGAGGAGGTCCAGTTGCTCGGCGCGGTTGCGGCGGAACTCGTGCCAATGGACGCGCTGCTCTGCCAGCCCGGCACGCATTGCAAATGGGCGTCCGTCGAGGGCGGCAGGATCGCCCGGTTCACCACCGCGATGACCGGCGAACTCTTCGCGCTGCTCCGTGCACACGGCGTGCTCTCGCGCCAGCTCGGCCATTCGGTCGAGCCGGGCGCCGCTTTCCTCGAAGGCGTCGTGGAGGGGGCTCGGCGCGATCTCGCCGCCAGCCTGTTCGCGATCCGCGCGCGCGGTGTACTCGGGATCGCCGACGACGCCCACGCCGCCTCGTTCGCCAGCGGCCTGCTGATCGGCGCGGATACCGCCGCGCGGATCGAACCCGGCGCGACCGTCCACATCCTCGCCGACCCGTCACTCGGCGCACTCTATGTCAGCGCGATCGATGCGCTCGGCGGCCACTCGCACCATATAGACAGTCAGGCCGCGTTCGTGGCCGGCATCACCCGCATCCAGGATCTCGCCGCATGACCACGCCCCGCTTGTCCCCTCACCGCCAAGCCTTCGACGACGCCTTCGCGAAATGCCCGCTGATCGCGATCCTGCGCGGCGTGAAGCCCAACGAAGTCGAAGCGATCGGCGAGGCGCTGGTCGAGGCCGGCTTCACGATCCTCGAAGTCCCGATGAACTCGCCCGATCCGCTCGACAGCATCGCCCGATTGGCGCGCCGGCTCGAGGGACGTGCGGTCGTCGGTGCAGGCACGGTCTTGCGGGTCGAGGACGTCGAGGCCGTCGGCGCGGCTGGCGGCACGTTGATCATCGCCCCCAACGCCAATGTGCGCGTGATCGCGGCGGCGGCGGAGCGCGGCTACGTCGCGCTCCCCGGCATCGCCACGCCGACCGAGGCGTTCGCCGCGCTCGACGCCGGCGCCGCCGCGCTGAAGCTGTTCCCCGCCGAAGCCGCCAGTCCTGCTGTGCTCAAGGCGATGCGCGCGGTTCTCCCCAAGGATACGCGCGTGTTGCCGGTCGGCGGGATCACACCCGAACGCATGGCGGAATGGCGCACCGCCGGCGCCGCAGGCTTCGGTCTGGGCTCGGCGCTGTATGCGTCGGGCATGACCGCAGACGACGTGGGCGCTCGGGCGCGTGGTTTCATCGCGGCGTTGAAGGCAGAATAGCCCGATCACCTAGCGGGGATCGTCTTCGCCGCGCGTTGCGGTTAGGGCGTCGCGATGATGTTCGCCGCTCAGGAACGAGACCTCGCCGCGCTGACCGCAGCGGACCGGTACCGATCGCTTCGCCCGCGACAGGGCGTCGACTTCGCATCGAACGACTATCTCGGGCTGGCCGGGTCGGACCGACTGCGCGGCGCCATGGTCGATGCCCTGCGACGCGGCGTGCCGGTCGGCTCCGGGGGGTCGCGGTTGCTCCGTGGCAATGCACCCGAGCACGAGGCGCTCGAAGCGGACGCGGCCACCTTCTTCGGTACCGCGACGGCGTTGTTCTTCGCCAGCGGTTACGTCGCGAACACGATCTTGTTCGCGACGCTGCCGCAACGCGGCGACCTGATCGTCCACGACGCGCTGATCCACGCGAGCGCGCATGAGGGCATGCGTCTCACGCGAGCGACCTTCGTGGCCGCTGCGCATAACGATGCCAACGCATTCGAGGATGCGATCGTCGATTGGCGCCGATCGGGTGGTACCGGCCGCGCCTGGATCGCGGTCGAGAGCCTCTACAGCATGGACGGCGACCGCGCGCCGCTGGTGGCCTTGGCCGAGATTGCCGATCGACACGATGCAATCCTGCTGATCGACGAAGCACATGCCACGGGCGTGTTCGGCACCCGTGGCCGCGGACTGGCCGAGGGATTCGACGGGCGCGAGAACGTCATCAGCTTGCGCACCTGCGGCAAGGCGCTGGGGTGCGAAGGCGCGCTGTTGTGCGGCCCCACGACGATGCGCGAATTCATCGTCAATCGCGGGCGCGGGTTCATCTTCTCGACCGCGCCGTCACCGCTGATGGCGCTGGCTGTCGGCGAAGCGTTGCGGATCGTGGCGGACGAACCGGCGCGGCGGGAGCGACTCTGGGAGCTGATCGCGACGGCGGAGCGCGTGCTTGCACCCTACGGCGTCGCGGCAACGGGGTCGCAGATCCTGCCGCTGGTGCTGGGGGACGCCGCGCGGACGATGCATGTGGCGGGCGCGATCCAGGCGGCGGGGTTCGACGTGCGCGGGATACGGCCGCCGACCGTGCCCGAGGGCGGGTCGCGGCTGCGGATATCACTGACGCTCAACGCAACGATCGCGGATATCGAGGCTTTGGCTGAAGTCATGGGAGAGGCATTGCGATGACGATCGTCGTTACCGGAACGGACACCGATATCGGCAAGACCGTGTTCGCCGCCGGGCTCACCGCCGCACTCGGCGCACGCTACTGGAAGCCCGTGCAGGCCGGGCTCGCCGATGGCAGCGATGCAGCCTCGGTCGTAGCGCTCGGCGTCCCCGCGGACCGGGTCCTGCCGGAAGCATACCGGCTGACGACCCCATGTTCGCCGCATCTCGCAGCCGAGATCGACAGCGTCACGATCGACCCTGACCGCCTCGCGCTACCTCAAATCGACGGACCACTGGTCGTCGAGGGCGCGGGCGGCGTGATGGTCCCCGTCACGCGCGACCTGATCTTCGCAGACCTGTTCGCGCGATGGAACAAGCCGGTCGTACTCGTCGCGCGCACCGGGCTCGGCACGATCAACCACAGCCTGCTCTCGATCGAAGCGCTGCGCAGCCGCGGCGTACCGATCCTCGGCATCGCCTTCGTCGGCGATGCGGTCGAGGATAGTGAAGCGACGATCGCCACGCTCGGTAAAGTCCGCCGGCTCGGCCGCCTGCCCCGCCTCGATCCGCTCAACGCCGCAACACTGGCGCAAGCATTCAGCGCGAACTTTGACCTGGCGGCGTTCCGATGAGCGACTCTCCCGTCTGGCACCCCTTCACGCAGCACGGCCTGCGCGAGCCGATCCCGCTGGTCACGCATGCCGAGGGCGCCGCGCTTTACACCGCCGACGGCCGGCGGATCGTCGATGCGATCTCGTCCTGGTGGGTGACCACACATGGCCACGCCAACCCGAAGATCATGGCGGCGATCGCCGAGCAGGTGGGTAAGCTCGACCAGATCATCTTCGCCGGCTGGACGCACCAGCCAGCCGAAGACCTCGCGCGCGGCCTGACCGCGATCATGCCGCCGGAACTGACCCGTGTGTTCTTCTCGGACTCAGGCTCGACCAGCGTCGAGTGCGCGCTGAAGATGGCGCTCGGCTATTGGCTCGATCGCGGCGAAGATCGCCACCGCATCCTCGTGCTGGAGCACGGCTATCACGGCGACACGATCGGCGCGATGTCGGTCGGCGCGCGCGGCGTCTACAACCGCGCCTACGCGCCGTTGCTGTTCGACGTCGGCACGATCCCCTTCCCCGCCGCCGGGCACGAACAGGCGACACTCGACGCGCTGGAGGCCGCCTGCGCCGAGCATCCCGCCGCGTTCATCGTCGAGCCGTTGCTGCTCGGCGCCGGCGGGATGCACATCTATTCCGCGCACATCCTTGCCGAGATGCGGCGGATCTGCACGCGCCACGACGTCCTGTTCATCGCCGACGAGGTGATGACCGGCTGGGGCCGCACCGGCACCTTGCTCGCCTGCGAACAGGCCGGCGTCGTGCCCGACATCCTCTGCCTGTCGAAGGGCCTGACCGGCGGCGCGATCCCGCTCGCAGTGACGATGGCGACCGAGGCGATCTATCAGGCGCATTACGGCACCAATCGGGCGCGGATGTTCTTCCACTCGTCGAGCTACACCGCAAACCCGATCGCCTGCGCCGCCGCCAATGCGAACCTCGCGATCTGGCGCGACGAGCCCGTTCGCGAGCGGATCGCCAACCTCGCCACACGCCAAGCCTCGCGGCTGGCCGCGCTTGCCGAGCACCCCCGCATCGCCAACGCGCGGCAGATCGGCACGATCACCGCTGTCGAGCTCCGCGGCGAGGACGGCTATCTGTCGCAGATAGGCCCGCGCCTACTCGCGTTCTTCGCCGAGCGCGACCTGCTGCTCCGCCCGCTCGGCAACACCGTCTACGTCATGCCGCCCTATTGCATCGAAGACGCCGATCTGGACCACATCTATGCGGCGATCGCCGAAGCATGCGATGCAATCCGGCATTGATCCTGACGTTCTTGCTGCACTGCAGCAACAAATGATGTACGTGCGACGTTGAGATAAGATCGCGGCCGAGTACGCTGGCGACGAAAGGCTCGATTACCGTGAGAAACATCGCCGATACCCTCGCCCGCATGGCGCGCGCCGGAGCGCCGATCCCGCGCGACACCGCGCCCAGCCGCCTGACGCCGCTGTCTGAGTTCGGGACCAATCCGGGCGCGCTGCTCGGCTTCAGCTATGTTCCCGCCGACCTGCCAGCAAACGCGCCGCTGGTCGTTGTCCTTCACGGCTGCACGCAGACCGCGGCGGGCTATGATCACGGTTCAGGCTGGTCGAAGCTCGCCGATCGCGCGGGCTTCGCGCTAGTATTCCCCGAGCAGACGCGCGCGAACAACCCGAACCGCTGCTTCAACTGGTTCGCCTCGGAGGACACCGCACAAGCCGGCGGCGAGGCCGAATCGATCGCGCAGATGACCGAGACGATGATCGCACGCCACAACCTCGACCGCAGCCGCGTGTACGTTACCGGACTGTCGGCGGGCGGCGCGATGACGATGGCGATGCTCGCCACACGGCCGGATCTGTTCGCCGGTGGTGCTGTGATCGGCGGGCTAGCCTACGGCACCGCGACCGGCGTGTCGCAGGCGCTCGACCGGATGCGCGGGCATGGCGACACCAGCGATACCGCACTGGTCGACGCGGTCCGCAGCGGCGCTCGTGGCCACGACGGACGCTGGCCGACGCTCGCGATCTGGCACGGCGGCGCGGACGCGACGGTGAGCGTGGCGAACGCGGACACGATCGCGCGGCAGTGGCGCGGCGTCCATGGCGTCGACGTCAAATCGATGCGCACGGAGCAGATAGGCACCGCCGTCCACCGGATCTGGTCGGATGTGGAGGGGCGTCACGTCGTCGAGGACTGGACCGTGCCGGGCATGGGCCACGGCACGCCGATCGATCCGTTACGCGGCGAGCGACTGGGGGCCGCGGGACCGTTCATGCTCGACGTCGGGATATCGAGTACCGCGGTGATCGCGAAGTCCTGGGGTCTGGTTGCGTCGGCGAAGGCGGAGACTGTGGTCAAGCCGGCACCAGTCGAACGCGTTGCCAAGATCGCGATCCCCGTGCCGCCAAAACCTGCGTCGAAGCCACGCGCCGAAGCCCCCGCCGGTCTCCAGGCGACGATCGAGAACGCCCTCCGCGCTGCTGGGTTGATGCGGTAGAATGGAGCCAGGGTGGGGTCGGACGTCAACGCGCGCCAAACCCCACCCGTCATCCTGACGAAAGTCAGGATCCAGAGCCATAAGGGCTACCATCCGTTACCCTGGATCCTGACTTTCGTCAGGATGACGGAGTGGTTGGGAAGGGTCGCGCGACCAGGACCCGTTCACACCGCATCGCGCCCTGATCCTCCCCCGCCAGGGGGAGGTGGCAGGCATCAGCCTGACGGAAGGGAGGATTAGACGACATCCGTTGCATGTCCTCCCATGCGTCGCCTTCCCTACCAGGAGGAGGATCGACGCGAGTAATCGACAAGCCGCCTAACCCGGCTAAAGCCAGCGGATGACGTCCACCCCGCCCCGCCCCTGGCGCACCGAGTTCGCCGCCACACTGAAACTCGCCTGGCCCCTGGTAGCGACGAATCTCGCGCAGGCACTGGTCGGCGCGACCGACGTCGCGATGCTCGGGCGGCTCGGGTCGGACACGCTGGCGGCGGCGACGCTCGGCCTGAACCTCTACCTCGTCTTCCTGATCTTCGGGATGGGCCTCACCACCGCCGCCGTCCCGATGATCGCACGCGAGCGCGGCGCACGCCCGCACGCGGTGCGTGATATCCGGCGGACCGTGCGCCAGACGATCTGGGTCGCCGCGACGCTCTGCATTCCGTCATGGATCATCCTGTGGAATGCCGAGACGATCCTCGTCCACCTGCTTGATCAGGATCCACTGCTAGCGCACGAGGCGGCACGCTTCGTCCGCGCAGTGATGTGGGGAATGCTACCCAGCCTCTGCTTCCTCGTACTCCGCGCGTTCGTCGCCGCGCTCGAAAAACCCGCTTGGTCGCTGGTCGTGATGGTCGGGCTGCTGGTCGTCAACGCCGGGCTCAACTGGCTGCTGATCTTCGGCCATGCGGGTCTCCCCGCGCTCGGCCTGCTCGGCTCGGGCATGGCGAGCAGCATCGCCAACGGCCTCAGCTTCGTCGCGATGGCGGCGGTCATCGTCTATGCCAAGCCGTTCCGCCGCTATCGCCTGCTCGGCCGCTTCTGGCGCAGCGACTGGCCGCGATACCGCGCGGTCTGGAAGCTCGGCCTGCCGATCGCGATCACGCTCGGGTTCGAGTCGACCGTGTTCATAGCCGCGGTGTTCCTGATGGGGCTGCTGGGCACCGTACCGCTCGCCGCGCACGCGATCGCGATCCAGATCGCCAGCGTCACCTTCATGGTCCCGCTCGGCATCGCGCAAGCCGCCACCGTCCGCGTCGGTCTCGCCTCGGGTCGCGGCGACCGCGCCGGGATCGGGCGTGCCGGCTGGGCGGCGTTCGCGATCGGTGAAGGCTTCATGGTGCTGACCGCAACGCTCCTGATCCTAGCCCCGCAAATGCTGATCGGCATTATCCTCGACGTCGAAGCGCCCGCCAACGCACCCGTCGTCACGCTGGCGATCTCGCTGCTCGCGGTCGCCGCGGTGTTCCAGGTGGTCGACGGCGCGCAGGTGATCGGCGCAGGCATGTTGCGCGGACTGGGCGATACCAAGGTACCGATGCTGTTCGCGGCGATCGGCTATTGGGGCATAGGAATCGGCGTCGGTGCATGCCTAGCGTTCGGGCGCGGCTGGGGCGGAGTCGGCATCTGGACCGGGCTCGCGACCGGGTTGGCGGTAGTCTCGGTGCTGATGATCGCCCGATGGCAGGCGCGCGAGCGACTTGGGCTCGGCTAAGGCTCGCTTGGTCTCTTCGTCCGACATTTCTGATACATAGTCGTCCCGTTGTGTTAACATGTGTTATACAAACGGAGCCTGACATATGCCGGATCAAGACCGCATCGTCGCGATCGGACTGCTCACGCAGCGCGACGTTTTCGCGCTCGGCCATGACCTGTCGCGCGTCTATCCGATCGATGAGATGCCGTGCTTCGGCGCGCTGCTCGGCGCGATCGACGACGCCGACCGTGCGTTCCACCGCGCCCGCGATGCCCAGCGGCTCGCCATTCCAATCCAGCGCAGCGCAACCACGCTCGCATAGCGGCGTTCGAGACCCGCTGCCCCGCGGAGATCGATCATGACGCTGCCTACCGAAATGCTGCTGCTGGGCTGGTCGACGGTGCTGCTGTTCGCGTACGTCATGATCCAGGGACAGACCGCGACACGCGACCGCGGACTCGACTGGAACGCAGGGCCCCGCGATGGCGAGCAAAAGCCGCTCGGCGAGATGGCCGGTCGCGCCGAACGCGCGCTCAAGAATTTCCAGGAAACCTACCCGGTCTTCATCGCGCTCGCGCTGGGGCTGGCAGTCACCGATCGCACCGGCGGTATCGGTGCGATCGGTGCATTGCTCTGGTTCGGCGCCCGGATCGCCTACATCCCGCTCTATCTGTTCGGGATCAAGTATGTCCGCAGCCTGTGCTGGACGGTGTCGATCCTCGGCCTGCTGCTGATGCTGATCCGCTTCCTCTAAGGCCTAACCGCGCAGCGTACGGATGATCGCCGAAAAATCCAGGCCACCCTGCCCGGCCTCGGTAAACGCTTCGTAACGCTCGGCCGCCTTCGCGCCCATCGGCGTATCCGCCCCGGTGTCCTTCGCGGCCGCCATCGCAAGCCGCAGATCCTTCAGCATCAGCGCCGCCGCGAAACCGCCCTGATAGTCGTGATCGGCCGGTGTATCCGGGCCGATACCGGGGAGCGGCGCGTACGTCGTCATCGACCAGCTCTGCCCCGACGCCACGCTGGCGATGTCGTAGAACGCCTGCGCATCGAGCCCGAGCTTCTCCGCCAGCACGAACGCCTCGCAAGTCGCGATCATCGTCGCGCCGAGGATCATGTTGTTGCAGATCTTCGCCGCCTGCCCCGCACCGTTCGCGCCGGCATGGATTACCGCCTTGCCCATGTCGGCGAGGATCACCTGCGCCCGGTCGAACGCCTCCGCCGAGCCACCGACCATGAAGGTCAGCGTCCCCGCATTCGCCGCGCCGATCCCGCCAGAGACGGGCGCGTCGACCGCGACGAGCCCCTTGGCCTGCGCGGCGGCAGCGACCTGCTTCGCGGTGGCGACGTCGATCGTCGAACAGTCGATCAGGATCGCGGACGGCGACGCGACGCCGAACACCGCGTCATAGACCTCGGCGACATGCTTGCCAGCGGGGAGCATGGTCACAATCGCCTCGGCACCGTCGGCGGCTTCGGCAGCGGACGCGACCGGCAGGCATCCGGCGGTCCTCGCCTTGTCCAGCGCGTCGACGCTCAGATCGAACGCGCGAACGTCGTGGCCCTTCTTCGCGAGGTTCGCCGCCATCCCGCCGCCCATGTTGCCGAGCCCGATGAAACCGATCCGTGCCATGTTCTCTCTCCTAATCTTGCTCCCCTCCCGTTCACGGGAGGGGATGGGGGAGGGGCGTGCCTCACAAACCGGACGCCGGTACGTACGTCGCGCCCTCCCCTAGCCCCTCCCGCAAGCGGGAGGGGGACTACGATCATTTCCCCGTCCAGGTCCCGGCGCGCTTCTCGACAAATGCGGCCATGCCTTCGCTCTGGTCCTCAGTCCCGAACAGCCCGTGGAACAGTCGCCGCTCGAACTGCACGCCCATCGCGAGCCCGGTCTCGAACGCTGCGTTGACCATTTCCTTGTTCGCCAGCACCGCCAGCGGCGCCATCGCCGCGATCGTGGTCGCCGTCTTCACCGCCTCCTCGACCAGATCGTCCGCCGGCACGATCCGCGACACCAGCCCGGCGCGCTCGGCTTCGGTGGCGTCCATCATCCGCCCGGTCAGGCACATCTCCATCGCCTTGGCCTTGCCGACCGCGCGCGTGAGGCGCTGCGACCCGCCCATCCCCGGCGACACGGCGAGCTTGATCTCCGGCTGCCCGAACTTCGCGGTATCGGCAGCAAGGATGAAGTCGCACATCATCGCCAGCTCGCACCCGCCGCCGAGCGCATAGCCCGCCACCGCCGCGATGACCGGCTTACGCGTCCGCGTGAAATTCTCCCAGCCCGCGAAAAAGTTGCTCGCGTACATCTCGGCGAAGCCCTGCGACTGCATCTCCTTGATGTCCGCCCCCGCCGCGAACGCCTTGGCCGAACCGGTCAGCACCGCGCAGCCCTGCGACGCATCCGCATCGAACGCGGCGAATGCGGCGATCAAGTCAGCGAGCACCTGCGAATTGAGCGCGTTCAGCGCCTGCGGCCGGTTCAGCGTGACGAGCGTGACGCCACCGCGCTGCTCGACCAGGATCGTTTCGTATTCGGCCATTCCAAACCCTTCTAATTTCGTCACCCCAGCGGAAGCTGGGGTCTCATCATTATCGGGAGACCCCAGCTTCCGCTGGGGTGACGTGCTGTTCTTTTAGCCCGGCGTCCACGCCTCATGCTCCGGCAACGGCGCGAAGATCTGGTCGATCACGTGATCGGTCACATCCTCGGGCGTCGCCGGATCCCAGCGCGGCGCATTGTCCTTGTCGACAATCACCGCGCGCACGCCCTCGATAAAGTCATGCCGCTGCACGACATGCGCACCAACGGCGTACTCCTGCCGCATCTCGTCCGCAAAACTCGCCATCCCCGCGCCCTCGTGGAGCAACCGGAGCGACACCTTCATGGTCTGCGGCGACTTCGTCCTCAGCGTCGCGAGCGTCTGCGTTGCCCACTCGCCGCCATCGGCGTCGAGCGCAGCATAGATCTCCTCCAGCACGTCCGACGCGAAAAGCCGGTCGATCTCGCCCTTGCGAGCCAAGATCTTCGCGTCGGGTGCCGACGTGGCCAATGCGTCCAACACGCCCGCAATATCCTGCGGCGTCTCCGCGATCCGCGCCTTGGCCGTATCGAACGTATCGCTCGCAAGAAAATGCGTCGCCAGCCCGAGCGCGAGACACTCCGCGCCATCGAGCCGGTGCCCGGTCAGCGCGAGATACTGACCGATCCGCCCCGGCAACCGCGACAGATACCAGCCGCCGCCGACATCCGGGAACAGCCCGATCCCCGTCTCCGGCATCGCGAACTTGGTGTTCTCAGTCGCCACTCGGAACCGGCACGGCAGTGCAAGGCCGACGCCGCCACCCATCGTGATCCCGTCCATGAACGCGACGATCGGCTTGGCATAGGTGAACAGCCGATGGTTCATGCGGTACTCGGCATGAAAGAACGCGCGCGCCTCGACGCCATCGGTCGCGCCCGAGGCTGCAAGCAAGCGGATATCCCCGCCAGCGCAGAACCCACGTCCCTCAGCATGATCGACCACGATCGCCTCGACCGCCGCATCGCCACGCCACGCCTCCAGCGCCTCGAGCACGCCATCGCACATCGCCAGGTTCAACGCATGCAATGCCTTCGGTCGGTTCAACCGAATACGGCCGACAGGCCCTTCACTCTCGACGATCAGATCATCGGTCACGCGTTCACCTCCAAAACACCCTCTCCGCGCCTCCGCGTCTCCGCGTGAAAAAAATCTTGGTTCACGCGGAGACGCGGAGGCGCGGAGCAGAAGAAAAGAGCAAAGCTGCGCGGACTCACTGCCGCGTCAGTTCGCGACCGACGATCATGCGCATGACCTGGTTCGTGCCTTCGAGGATCGAATGCACGCGCAGATCACGCCAGAAACGTTCGATCGGGTAGTCCTGCAGATACCCGTAGCCACCATGCAGCTGCAACGCACGGTCGACCACCGACGAGCCGGTATCCGTCGCCAGCCGCTTCGCCATCGCCGCGAACTTGGTCTTGTCGGGCGCGTTCGCCGTTACCTTCGCCGCCGCCATATACAGCAGCGCCCGCGCCGCCTCCAATTCGGTCGCCATGTCCGCCAGCATGAACTGCGTGTTCTGGAAATCCGCGATCGCCTTCCCGAACTGTTTCCGATCCTTCGTATACGCGATCGCCTCGTCGAGACACCGCTGCGCCCCGCCAAGCGAGCACGCACCGATGTTCAGACGCCCGCCATCGAGCCCCATCATCGCGATCCGAAAACCCTCGCCCTCACCCCCGACCATGTTCGCCGTTGGCACCCGGACGCCGTCGAAGATCACCTGCCGCGTCGGCTGCGAATGCCAGCCAAGCTTCTTCTCGTTCGCGCCGAACGACACGCCCGGCATGTCTTTCTCGATCACGAGGCACGAGATGCCCTTCGGCCCATCCTCACCGGTACGGACCATGGTGACATACACCTCGTTCTCGCCTGCGCCCGAGATGAACTGCTTCGAGCCGGTCACGATCCAGTCGTCGCCATCCCGTACCGCCCGCGTCTTCAGCGCCGCCGCGTCGGAACCCGACCCCGGTTCGGTCAGGCAGTAGCTCGCCAGCCGGTCCATCGTCACTAGATCGGGCAGATACTTGTCCTTCACCGCGGTCGACCCGAACCGATCGATCATCCACGCCGCCATGTTATGAATGCTGATGAAAGCGGACGTCGAAGGGCACCCGTAAGACATCGCCTCCATGATCAGCGCCGCCTCGAGCCGCCCGAGCGCGATCCCGCCGCTGTCCTCACTGACATAGATCGCCGCAAACCCGAGCTCGGCCGCCGCCTTGATCGTCTCGCGCGGGAAGATGTGCTTCTCGTCCCACTCGGCCGCATGCGGCGTGATCCGGTCGGCGGTGAACCGGCGTGCCAGCTCCTGGATTTCGCGCTGGTCGTCGGTGAGGTCGAACTGGTTGGTCACGAGGAAGCTCCATTGGCTTTTGCGTCTGCGGTCAATCCGACCAGATCCCATTGGTTGCCGTACAGGTCGGCGAACACGACGACCCATCCATAGGGCTCGTCGCGCGGCGCTTCGACGAAATCAACGCCGTTGGCTTTCAGCGCCGCGTAAGATACCCAGAAATCGTCGGTGTTCAGGAAATAAGAAACGCGCCCGCCGCCAGCCTTGCCGATCGCCGCGATCTGCTCATCGCCAACCGCCTTGGCGAGCAGCAGCGCCGAACCGCCGCCCGGGGCTGCGACACGCACCCAGCGCTTGCCGCCGCCCAGATCGCTATCCTCGACCAGTACGAAGCCCAGCGTACCGACGAAATACGCAATCGCTTCGTCATAATCGCGAACGACGAGGGCGACGGTTGCCAGGCGCACCCCACTCACCCCATCGTCGGAATAACGAACGCGTCGTTATTGCGCGCCGGACCGCCATCCTCGGCCATCGCATGCAGCGCAGACCCGTCCGGCCAACGCTGCGTGATCGTCTTGACCTTGGTCCAGAACTTCACGCCCTCCATGCCGTGCTGGTTGGTGTCGCCGAACGCCGAGCGCTTCCACCCACCGAACGTGTGATACGCCACCGGCACCGGGATCGGCACGTTGATGCCCACCATGCCCACATTCACCCGCGCCGCGAACTCGCGCGCCGCGTGCCCGTTGCGCGTGAAGATCGCGACGCCGTTGCCGTATTGATGCTCGCTCGGCAGCCGCACCGCCTCCTCGAAATCGGCCGCGCGGACGATCTGGAGGACGGGCCCGAAAATTTCTTCCTTGTACGCAGACATCTCCGTCGTCACGTGATCGAACAGCGACGGCCCGATGAAGAAGCCCTTCTCATGCCCCTGCAACGCAAACCCGCGCCCATCGACGACCAGTTCCGCGCCCTCGTCGACGCCGGTCTGGATCCAGTTCTCGATCCGGGTGCGATGCGCCGCGTTCACCACCGGCCCGTAATGCGCGTCGTTGTCCGTCGACACGCCAACCCGCAAAGCAGCGATCGCCGGGATCAGCTTCTCGCGCAGCGCAATCGCGGTCTTCTCGCCGACGGGCACCACCACCGGCAACGCCATGCAGCGCTCGCCGGCGCTCCCGAACGCCGCGCCCGACAAGTCCGCCACGACCTGGTCGAGGTCCGCGTCGGGCATGACGATGCCGTGGTTCTTCGCGCCGCCCATCGCCTGGACGCGCTTGCCCGCCTCGACGCCGCGGCGGTACACGTAATGCGCGATGTCGGACGACCCGACGAAGCTCACCGCCGAGATCGCGGGATGATCGAGGATCGCGTCGACCATCTCCTTGTCGCCGTGGACGACCTGGAAGATGCCCTCGGGCAGCCCCGCCTCGACGAACAGTTCGCCGAGCCGCACCGGCACCGAAGGGTCGCGCTCGCTGGGCTTGAGGATGAACGCATTACCCGTGGCGATCGCAACGCCCGACATCCACAACGGGATCATCGCCGGGAAATTGAACGGCGTGATGCCGGCACCGATGCCGAGCGGCTGGCGCATCGAATAGACGTCGATCCCCGGCCCGGCACCCTGCGTGTATTCGCCCTTGAGGATGTGCGGGATGCCGCAACAGAACTCGATGACCTCGAGCCCGCGCTGGATATCGCCCTTCGAATCCGCGATCACCTTGCCGTGCTCGGACGACAGCAGCCGCGCGAGTTCGTCCATGTTCGCCTCGACGAGCCGCTTGAACTCGAACATCACGCGAGCACGCCGTTGAGGGTTAGTCGCGGCCCAGCCCGGCTGCGCCTTCTGCGCCGCCGCAACGGCCGCATCCAGATCGGTCGCACCCGACAGCCGCACGCGCGCCTGCACGTCGCCGGAATTCGGGTCGAACACGTCGCCGAAGCGCTCGGCCGTGCTGGCCGCACCGCTCACGAAATTCTCGATCGTCCGCATGGGCATCCTCTTCTTGTTGCCCGCATCGTCCGCCATAAGCGTTTCGCAGCCAAGTGGGGCTGTTTGCAGATACGCTCTGCAGATATGCAGCATAGGGTGAGGCGTTCATGGATTGGGACGACGTCCGGTATTTCCTCGCTTTGGCGCGCACGCACAGGCTCGGGCCAGCCGCCAAACTGCTCGGACAAGACGCGACGACAGTCTCGCGGCGGCTGCAAAGACTTGAACGCCGACTCCAGACGACGTTGTTCGAGCAGACCGTGGCGGGCTACGCGCTGACCGAACGCGGCGCGGCGCTGCTCGATCATGCCGAGACGATGGAGGCGTCCGCGCTCGGCATCCAGGAAGTCGTCGGCACCGACGCGGGCGTGCTCGCGGGGCCGATCCGGTTGAGCGTGTCGGAAGGCTTCGGCAGCCGCATCCTCGCGCCACGCCTCGCGTCGTTCACCAACCAGCATCCGCGGATTGCGGTTGACCTGATCGCGTCGACCGGCTTCCTCAACCCGTCGCGGCGAGAGGCGGATATCGCGGTGATGCTCGCGCGGCCGAAAAGCGGGCCGCTGGTCGCGCGCAAGCTGACCGACTATCACCTCGGCCTCTACGCGCATCCGGATCACCTCGCGCGGACAGGGCCGATCGCGACCACCACGGATCTGATGCGATACCGCCTGATCGGCTATGTCCCCGACATGATCTACGCGCCCGAACTCCGTTATCTGGCGGAGATCGACAACCGCCTCGATGCGTCGATCCGCAGTTCGAGCATCGTCGCGCAGGCCGAGCTGATCGCGGCGGGAGCGGGCTGTGGGATCCTGCCGTGCTTCATCGGCGACCAAATGCCTGGACTGGTGCGCGTGCTGCCCGAAGCGGTGGATATCCAGCGCTCGTTCTGGCTCGTCGTCCACCGCGATGTCCGGCGGATCGCGCGGATCGATCGGTTCATCGCCTGGCTCGACGCGACGATCGGCGAGCTCAAACCGTTGATGCTCGGTACGATTGGCGCTTCCGGTTGAGGCTCGTATAGGCTCGCACTGCCACGGCCCTGCTGTTTTCGCCCGGAGTGAAGCGTGATCCCCAAATTGTACCATGATGCCATCATCTGGATCGGCGACGGGACGGGACTGCCCGATGCCATCCTCCACATCCACGCCGGCATGGCGTTGTTGATGATAGCGCGACTGGTGACACGGCGTTCGTTCGGGACGTTCATCCCGTGGTGGGTCGTCGTCGCGGGTGAAGCCTTCAACGAGATCATGGACCGGCTGAGCTTTGGGTCGTGGCGCTGGGAGGATACCTCGCTGGATATCCTCAACACATTGTTGTGGCCGACCGTGATCTGCCTCGGCGTGCGGCTCCGACCGATGATCGGGAAGCGCACGCGGTAGGTCACAGCAGCTCCCATCCTTCGACCCCGCCGTCCCCTACCTCGTCATCCTGACGAAAGTCAGGATCCAGAGCCATGGAGGACAACGCTTGTAACCCTGGGTCCTGACTTTCGTCAGGATGACGTAGAGCAAGCGGGTCTCAGCCCAGCGCGATGTAGCGTTGGAGGTGATGGTCTTCGTCGCCGAGCTGGTGGTCGATCATCACCAGCCGCTTGGCGTAGTGCGACACCGCGTATTCCCACGTCATGCCTATGCCGCCGTGGAGCTGGATCGTTTCCTCGGCGACCAGCGCACCAGTTCGCCCGATCGTGTATTTCGCCGCCGCCAAAGCCCGCTCACGCGCCTTCGCATCATCGCCGTCGAACGCCGACGCCGCGTTGATCACCGCGGAATGCGCCTGTTCGATCTCGAGCAACACCGTCGCCATGCGGTGCTGGAGCGCCTGGAACTTGCCGATCGGCACGCCGAACTGCTTCCGGTCGCGGAGGTAGCCGAGCGTCGCTTCCTTGACGAACTCCATCGCGCCAACCGCTTCGGCCGACAGCGCGAGTAGCCCTGCCCCAACCGCCGCATCGACGATCGCCTGCCCCTGCCCTTCGCCACCGACGCGCGCATCGGCGCCGAAAGTGGCGTTGTCGAACGTCACGTCACCGGCTGCGCCACCCTCGACGACGTTGAAGCTGCGAACCGATACGCCCGCCGTACCCGCTGGCACGAGCAGCACGAGTGGGTCGCCATCCTGCTCGGCCGTCACGACGAACACCGATGCCGCACCGGCCTGCGAAACGACAGCCTTCGTCCCATTGAGCGTCCAACCATCGCCGCTCTCCGTCGCAGTCACCGGCGTCGCGCCATCATCGTGCGCGAACGCGGCGATCGTCTCGCCCGAGACGATCCCGGCGAGCGTCTCGTCATGCCCGCCAGCCTTGGCCAGCGCGCGCCCCGCCATCAGCGCACCGAGGAAAGGCTCGACCACCAGCGCGCGGCCGAGCGCCTCAAACACCACCATGATGTCGAACCCGCTGCCGCCGAAACCGCCCGCCGCCTCGTCGAACAGCGCCGAGACAATGCCGAGCTCGGTCAACTGCTGCCAGACGCCCGCGTCATACCCCGTCTCGCCATACGCACCCGCGTTGCGCGTCTCGATCGGATAGCCGTCGCGCAACGCCCGCACGAGCGTGTCGGCGAGCATGCGGCGGTCGTCGGTGTGTTCGAAGTTCATGGTATCACAGACCCAGGATGGCTTTGGAGATGATGTTCTTCTGGATCTCGTTCGACCCGCCGAAGATCGACAGTTTGCGGTTGTTGAAATAGCTCGGCGCCGCCATCGCCGCGTCCTCCGGGCCGACATCCTCGCCGTTCCACCCGGCCTCCAGAGCTTCGGGTATGTAGGGCGCCGCGTAGGAGCCGTACGCACGACGGGTCAGCGACGTGATCTCCTGGCGAATCTCGGTGCCCTTGATCTTGAGCATCGAACTCTCCGCGCCAGGCGCACCGCCACCCGCGACCGCCGCAAGCACGCGCAGATTGGTCGTCTGCATGTTGGCCAAGTCGATCTCGACCCGTGCCATCCGCGCCGCGAACAGCGGGTCATCCGCCAGCGAGCGCCCGCCCTTCTTCTGCGTCTGCGCGACTTCCTTCAGCCGCTCGAACGACGCGATCGAGAAGCCGACGCCGGCGATGTTGGTGCGCTCATAGGTCAGCAGATACTTTGCGTAGGTCCAGCCTAGATTCTCCTCGCCGACGAGGTTCGCCACCGGCACCTCGACATCGGTGAAGAACACCTCGTTCACCTCCTGCTCGCCGTCGATTAGCGTGATCGGGCGTACCTCGATGCCGGGCGACTTCATGTCGATCAGCAGGAACGAGATGCCTTCCTGCTTCTTCGCGGTCGCGTCGGTGCGGACGAGGCAGAAGATCATGTCGGCATGCTGGCCGAGTGTCGTCCAGGTCTTCTGGCCGTTGACGACATAGACGTCGCCGTTACGAACTGCTGTGGTCTTGAGACCGGCCAGATCGGAGCCGGCGCCCGGCTCCGAATACCCCTGGCACCACCAGTCGGAGCCATCGAGGATCCGCGGCAGCCACTGCTTCTTCTGCTCTTCGGAGCCGTATTTGATCAGCACCGGGCCGAGCATGTTCACCCCGAACGGTACGACGCGAGGCGCGTGGGCGAGCGCGGATTCATTATCGAAGATGAAGCGCTGGATCACGCTCCAGCCCGGACCGCCCCACTCCTCGGGCCAATGGTTCGCCAGCCAGCCGCGTTCGTTGAGGATCGCGTGCCATTCCTCCATGTCCGACTTGCGCAGCCGCTTGCCCTCGCGAACCAGCGTCGAGAGGCGTGCGGGGAGTTTGTCGCGGAAGAACGCGCGGACTTCCTCGCGGAACGCTTCTTCCTCGGGCGTGAAGCTGAGATCCATGGCCATGTGACTCCTGATGTTGGAGCCTCTGTGCCACAGTCGATCAGGGAATTGAAGGACCGGTATGGTCGATGCCTTGGAATTTGTTGGCAGTGCGACCCAGGTTAATCCGAACGGTATCGCCGCCCTCCTAATCCTCCCCCGCCAGGGGGGGGTGGCACCGAAGGTGACGGAGGGGGAGGACACAGAACAGCGGTTGCCATTTCCTCCCCCTCCGACTGGCAAGCGCCAGCCACCTTCCCCTTGCAGGAGAGGATCAGTAAAGCGTCAGAACCGATAGCTGATCCAGCCGGCCAGGAAGTCGGAGTTCTTGTACCCCGCATTCGTCAGCGCAGGCCCCGCGATCAGATGCTCGTACCGCCCGGTGAACGACAGCCGCGAGGTGAACGGGTACACCGCCTGGAACCGCAGCGTATCGGCGATCTTCTTGCCCCCGAAATTCTGCGTGCCGGCAAACGCGGTGCCGTTCGCGCGGTACACCGCATCGCTCGTCGTATCGCGCCACGAGCGCTGATACTCCGCGGTCATGCGCAGCTTGCCGAACGGCGTAAAGGTCACGTTGGGCGCCAGCGCGAGCAGGTTGGTCGGCGTCGCGAACAGCTGATAGCTGTAATAGATGTTATTACCGAACGGCGCCAGCGAGTTGCGCAGCGTGCCGTTACCGTACGCGCCGCCGCCGCTCGCATAGTCGGCGTGGAAGCCGACGCGCGGTGCGGACTTGCCCTCGCCGAGCTTATAGGTCTGCGCCAACAGGATCAGCCACGCCTTGATCGAGCGATTGTCGTACGAACCGCCCTGGTAATTGATCGTCCAGTCGAGATTGACCGGCCCTGCATCGCCCCAGACGTGGAGCCCGTAGAAATTGCGGACTTCGCGCGCGTTGTCCGTGCCCCACACTGCTGCCCGGTTGCGCAACCGCCAGAGGAACGGATCGACGTACAGCTTCGAGCCCCCGAACAGCGTTTCCGGCACGACGATCCCGGTCGAGATACCCGAGAAGCGCCGCGCGCTCTCCGCATTGTCGTCCTGAGTACCGCCATTGCCATAGGCGGTCGGCTTGAAGTCGAACACGTCGGCACGGACGCCGGCGGTGCGCGCCCAGGCGCGGAAGCCGTTGAAGCCAAAGAACAACGTGTTGTTGTCGCGCGGCACGACCAGCAGGTTGGGACCGTCCGCAAACGTCTGGCGGCCATAGCGCACGCCGACATCGACATCGGCGACCGTCCCGGTCAGGTCGACGAACGCCTGCTGCACCGCCAACTTGTTGCGCAGGTTCGGCAGCGCCGTCCCGAGATTCTGTCCCTCCAGCGTGCCATGCGCGAGTTCGCCGTAGAAGCGAAGATGCTCGCCGACATGCAGGTCAGCGCCACCGAACAGGCGAAGGATGTCCTGCCGCTGCGCTTCGGCATCGCGCAGATTGGGGTTGGTCGTCTGGTTGACGCGCAACCGCGCCTCGCCCGACAGCGTCAAATAGACGTCGCCATCACCCGCGATCGAGATGAACTTCAGCTGGTCGACGATGTCCTTGCGCTTCTTCGGGTCGCGCAGCTTCGACCAGTCCTCCGCCCAGCGCGACTGGTTGTAACCACCCGCCGTCACGCCGTCGCCGATCGCGGCATTGGGATAGCTCTCGGCGATCGGCGAGGCTTCGGCAGTGCTCGACACGTCCTTGGCGCCGATATTGGCCTGCCGTGACGGCGGCGCCTCGGCCTGCGCGGTGGCGACATTCGCGAACGCGAAGATCGAGAGCGCGGACGTGGCAAGGCCAGCCGCGTGCCGCAAGCGGCGCATCGTCATCGAGGTCATAAGCAAGTTCCGGTACTGGCGAACGGGGACGGACTGGCCGTCCCCGCCGGCATCAATGGGCGGTAGCAGCGGCAGGGATTGCCGCCGGCACGAACTCGGGAAGCTTGCCCGACAGCGCAGCATCGAGCTTGTCGCGGTCGAGTGCGCCTTCCCAGCGGGCGACGACGATCGTCGCGACCGCGTTGCCGATGAAGTTGGTCAGGCTGCGGCACTCGCTCATGAAGCGATCGACGCCGAGGATCAGCGCCATGCCGGCGATCGGCACCGTCGGCACGATCGACAACGTCGCAGCGAGCGTGATGAAGCCCGCGCCGGTAACGCCCGCCGCACCCTTCGAAGAGATCATCGCGACGACCAGCAGCAACAGTTCCTGGCCAAGCGTCAGATGCGTGTTGGTCGCCTGCGCAATGAACAGCGCCGCCAGCGTCATGTAGATGTTGGTGCCGTCGAGATTGAACGAATAGCCGGTCGGCACGACCAGCCCGACCACCGACTTCTCGCAGCCTGCCGCCTCCATCTTCTGAATCAGGTTCGGCAGTGCGGCTTCCGACGACGACGTTCCGAGCACCAGCAGCAGTTCTGCCTTCAGATACTTGATCAGCTTGAAGATCGAGAAGCCAGTCAGGCGTGCGACCGTGCCAAGCACGACGATCACGAACAGCGCCGCGGTGAGATAAAAGGTTGCGACCAGCGCACCGAGATTGGCAAGGCTGCCGATCCCGTACTTCCCGATCGTGAACGCGATCGCGCCGAACGCGCCGAGCGGGGCTGCGCGCATCAGGATGCCGACCAGCTTGAAGACGATCAGGCTGAGGCGCTCGAGGAAGTTCAGCACGGGCTTGGCAGGCTCGCCGACCAGGCTCAGCGAGATGCCGAACAGGATCGCGACGAGCAGGATCTGGAGGATGTTGCCTTCTGTGAACGCGCTGACCATCGTGTCCGGGATGATGCTCATCAGGAACCCGGTGATCGTCGTCTCGTGCGCCTTCACGGTGTAGTCGGCGATGCCCTTGGTATCGAGCGTAGCGGCGTCGATGTTCATCCCCGCGCCCGGCTGGACGACGTTGGCCACGATGAGCCCGACGATCAGCGCCAGCGTCGAGAAGAACAGGAAGTAGGCGAACGCCTTGCCCGCGACGCGGCCGACCGAGCCGAGCTCCTTCATGCCCGCGATACCGGTGACGAGCGTCAGGAAGATCACCGGAGCGATGATCATCTTCACCAGCTTGATGAACGCATCGCCGAGCGGCTTCAGCGCCGCGCCGTACGTCGGATAGAAATGCCCGAGCGCCGCGCCGAGCGCGATCGCGATCAGGACCTGGATATAGAGCTGGCCGCTCCAGCGCTTCCGCGCGGGCGTTTCCGCGACGCCATATGTCTGGGTGGGTAGGGTCAACATCGCCTCCTGCTATCCTCGTCCACTCACGCGGGACGTTATGTACGACGGTAATGCCGGGCCGAACCCAGGACTACAAGACCAGTCCCTTCAGCGCTTAGAACGTTGGTTTTTAGCCATTTATCAGCATACCCATTGTTCGGACGTGTGGAAATCGCCGCATTTCATCAATGGTACGGGCGGTGCGTGTGTGATAATCCGCACAAAATGACGCGACTCCGATCCTCCCTGTTCGTTACTGCGATGGCGGTGCTGATGGCGTTCGCGGCGCTTGGCACGATCGTCGCGGGAGTCGCCTCGATCTACGGCCAGCGCGCCGCCGAAGACGCGCGCGCAGGCGTTTGGATGCGCGCGGTCCAGCAGACGCGCAGCAACCTTCGCCTGCTCGAAGCCGAGTTGCAGACCTATCGCCTGTTGCCGATCATGCTCGGCGAATACCCCGATGTCCGCGCGGCGCTGGCGTCGGGCAAGGTCGACCAAGCGCTCAACACCAAGCTCGCGCTGCTGGCCGAGCGCACCGGCGCACCGGTCATCTACGCACTCGATACGCAGGGCATGACGATCGCCGCCTCGAACGCCGGGCGCCCGGACAGCTTCCTCGGCCACGACTACCGGTTCCGCGACTATTTCACCAAGGCGATGGCGTCGGGCGCAACCGAGTTCTTCGCGCTCGGCAGCGTCAGCGGGCGGCCGGGCCTGTACCTGTCGCGACGGATCGACCGCGCCGGGCGACCGCTCGGCGTGGTCGTGGTCAAGGTCGAGTTCGAAAAGATCGCACGCGCGTGGATCCAGGACCGGATGGCGACCTTCGTCACCGATCCCGACGGCGTCATCCTGATCTCCAGCGATCCGAAGCTCGAATTTCGGACCACCCGCCCGCTCTCGCCTCCGCGTCGCGCCGAACTGGTTGAGACGCGCCAGTTCGGGACGTCGCCACTGGCTCCCGCCCCACTGAGGCTTGCCGAGGGGGTTTCACGACTGCCCGACGGATCGCCTGCGATCACGGTGTCGTTGCCGGTACCGATCTCGGGCTGGCGGCTGGTGCATATGGAGCCGCTCGACGCTGCCCTGCGGACCGCCGCGGCACGCACGCGTTGGGCCACCGCGATCGCCGCGATGCTGACGATCGCGGCGATACTCGGCACGTGGTGGCTGTATGAGCGGCGCAAGCGCAACGTCGGCGCGCGCGCGGAACTGGAGGCGGAGGTCGCCCGCCGCACCGCCGAGCTCCGCGCTACCGCCGACCGCCTTCAGATCGAGGTCGAGCAGCGCGAGGCGTCCGACCAGAGGTTCCGCCAGGCCCGCGAGGAGCTGGCGCACGCCAACCGCGTCGGCTCGATCGGCACGATCACCGCCAGCGTCGCGCACGAGATCAACCAGCCGGTCGCCGCAATCCGCACTTTCGCCGACAACGCCGCGGCCTTCCTCGACCGCGGCGAACCTGCGCGCGCGGCAACCAATCTCCAGTCGATCGTCGACCTCACCAGCCGGATCGGCACGATCACCGCTGGGCTCAGGCGCTATGCACGGCGTGGCGCAGGATCGATCGGCCCCGTCGCGCTCGACGAGGCGATCGACGGCGTCCGCCTGCTGATCGGCGACCGCTTCCGCGCCAAGGGCGTGACGCTCGACCTGCCGAACGGTCCCGAGGCGCGCTTGACGGTAATCGCCGGCCGCGTCCGCCTGGAACAAGTGCTGGTCAACCTCCTCCAGAACGCGCTCGACGCGGTTGCCGACCGCCGCGATGCCCGCGTCAGCGTCACCGTCGGGCGTAAAGGCCGTGATGTCGTGCTGACCGTCGCCGACAACGGTCCCGGCATCGAGGCCGACATCGCCGACCACCTCTTCACCCCGTTCGCGACGAGCAAGAAGGACGGCCTCGGGCTCGGCCTCGGCATCGCACGCGACATCATGACCGAGTTCGGCGGCACGCTCGACCTCGTCCCCGCTCCAGAAGGCGCCATCTTCCGTATGATCCTGGTGAAGGCATGAGCGAGCAAGCCGTCTTGCTCGTCGACGACGACGACGTGTTGCGCGGGGCGTTGGAGCAATCGTTCGAGCTCGCCGGGATCGCGGTGATCGCGGAGCGCGACCCGACCGTCGCGCTCGCCCGCGTTACCGCCGGGTTCGACGGCGCGGTGGTGTCCGACATCCGCATGCCGAAGATGGACGGCCTCGAACTCTTCCGCCGGATCGCCGCGATCGACCACGAGATCCCGGTGCTGCTGATGACCGGCCACGGCGACGTCGCGATGGCGGTCGCCGCACTCAAGAACGGCGCGTTCGACTTCATCCCGAAACCCTTCGCCACCGATCACCTGATCGCGGGCGCGCGCCGTGCGCTCGAAATGCGCCGCCTCGTCCTCGACAACCGCCGTCTCCGCGCCGCGGCGGAGGAAACGATCGGCGCCGAACCGCTAATCGGCGAGACCCCGGTGATGGTCCGCCTCCGCGAAACGATGCGGCAGATCGCGCAAGCCGATATCGACGTGTTGGTCGAAGGCGAGACCGGCACCGGCAAGGAACTTGTCGCTGTACTACTCCACCGCTGGAGCAACCGCCGCTCCCGCCCGTTCGTCGCGGTCAACTGCGCCGCGCTGCCCGAGGCGGTCGCGGAGATCGAGCTGTTCGGCCATGACGGCGACTCCCGCCTGCCGCGTACCGGCCGGATCGAAGCCTCGAACCGCGGCACGCTGTTCCTCGACGAGATCGAGAGCACCCTCCCTGCGTTCCAAGCGAAACTGCTCCGCGTCCTGGAGGAGCGCGAGGTGATGCCGGTCGGCGGAGATCTCCCCCGTGCGCTAGACCTGCGCGTGATCGCCGCCGCCAAACCCGGCCTTGAACAGGCTGTCGAGGGAGGGAGGTTCCGCGCCGACCTCCTCTTCCGCCTCGACGCGGTACGCCTGCGCATCCCTCCTTTGCGAGAACGCCGAGACGACATTCCGCTGTTGTTCGGCCACCTGCTCCATCAGGCGGCAGAGCGGTTCGGCCGCGAGGTCCCGACGATCGACACCGCGACGCTAGCGTATCTCGGCCAACACGACTGGCCCGGCAACGTCCGCGAACTCGACAATCTGGCGAAACGTCTGGTGCTGCGCGTCGAAGCCGAGGACCCCGTCGACGAAGACAGCGACATCCCTCTCCCCGCCCGCGTCGACAAGTTCGAGGAAGCGACGATCCGCGCCGTGCTGCAACAGGTAAGTGGCGACGTCCGCTCCGCGCTGGCCGCGCTCGGCATCCCGCGCAAGACGTTCTACGATAAGCTGAAGCGCCACGAGATCGACGTCGAGGCGTATCGCCCGACCAAGGGCTGACGCCCCGCTGCTGATGGAACCAGGGTTCGATGCCCCACCCGTTCGCTCCAAACGAGGTCGCACCCCCACAACCGTTCGTGCTGAGCGAAGTCGAAGCACCTGCGCACGATACCCACCCTTCGACTTCGCTCAGGGCGAACGGAGGTCGGGTTGTCTCGATTGGTTCTAAGTCGGAATGACCGGCGGCGGCACACCGCCCTGCCGCGTAGCCACGAACTTCGCCAGCGGTGGCCCAATCAACAGCACCCCCAGGAACCGCAAAACCTGCAATGCCATCACGAACGGTACATCGACCGGACTGGACGCCGCAATAATTGCGACCGAGTCCATCCCGCCCGGACTAGTCGCCAGATACGCGGTAACCGGATCGATCCCCCACCACCGCGTCAACGCCGCCGCGATCCCGCCGCAGAACGCGATCAGCAGCGCCACCGACAACAGGATCCGCGGCATCGCCTTCCCCGCGACCCGCAGCGTGTCGCGCGTGAACGACAGCCCGATCCGCCACCCGACCACCGCATAGCTGATCGCCAGCAGCCACTGCGGCAACACCGGCTGCGCGACGCCGGTGACATTGAGCGCCGCCCCCGCCACCAGCGACCCGAGCAAGGCCCCGGCGGGAAGCTTCAGCACGACGCCGACACCCGCGCCGACGCCGGCGATCGCGATCGTCCGCAGCACGACCAGCGGGTCTACGGACGCGAACCACGTGCCCGCAACATGATGCCCGCTCCCGCCGCCGACCATTACCGCCGCCAGCACCGAAGCAACCACCGCCACGCTCACAACCCGAGTATAGGTCATCACCGCGACCAGCCGCGAATCCGCGCCGTACGCCTGCGCCATCAACACCATCGCGCTCGCCGCGCCCGGCGTCGATCCCCACACCGCGACGGTCCCCGGCAACACCTGCCACCGGCTGAGCAGATACCCGAGCACACTGCTTGCCGCGAGTGTGACGAAATTCACCATCAGGAACACCGGCCAGTGATCCGCCACCGTCGCGACGATCCCCGTGGTAATCGACCCTGCAATCAAAGTCCCGACCGCCGCCTGCGCCCCGCGAAACGCCGAAGTCGGCACGGTCAGCGACCACCCCCGCACCGCCAGCACGACCGCGGCTACCATCGGCCCGAGCAGCAACCCCGCGGGCAGCCCGACGACCTCCAGCAGCCCCGCGATCACCGCCGACAGCGCGATCAAGACGGCCCACCGCCAGATCATGGCTTGGTGGCGAACCAGATCGTGTGCCGCGCGCCGCCCTTGCGCGTCGCCCGCGCGATTACTTCGTCCACCGCGAAATCCGCTTCGGCAAGCCGGGCAGCGAACGGCTTGCTCGGCGCCGACGACCACACGGCAAGCACCCCACCCGGCCGCAAAGCCGCTCGCGCCAGGGACAATCCGCGCGCCCCGTAAAGCCGATCGTTACCCGGCCGAGAAATTCCGTCCGGACCGTTGTCGACGTCGAACAGGATCGCGTCCCAATCACCCTCCGCGACCGCCGCGGCGACGTCGCCCTCAAAGATCCGGGTCCGCGGATCGGTCAGGCTGTCACCGTGCAGCGCCGCCATCGGCCCGCGCGCCCATTCGATCACCGCCGGCACGATCTCCGCCACGACTACCTCCGCGTCAGGCCCAAGCCGAGCCAGCGCCGCGCGAAGGGTAAACCCCATCCCAAGCCCGCCGATCAGCATCCGCACGCCCGGCCGCGCACCGATCCGGTCGCAAGCCTGCTCCGCCAGCGCCTCTTCCGACCCGCTCAGCCGACTGTTCATCAACTCGTTCGCGCCGAGCATGATCGAGAACTCGGCACCACGCTGGAGCAAGCGAAGCTCACCCCCACCCGGCACCTGTGCCGTTCCGAGCAGAACCCGAGGGATCATGCCGACCAGGCCGCGATATCGTCCTGCTCGCCGATCAACGCGAGCCCGTGCGCGATCGAGGTCAGCTCGCCGCCGCTCATGATCGCCGCCTCGCCGAACCGCTCGACGAAGATTTGCCGGATGCGCGGGATCAGCGACGATCCACCGGTCAGGAACACCCGGTCGATCTCGCCCCCACCGACGTTCGCCACCTCCAAGGCCCGGTCGACCGCCGCCTCGATCCGCACGACGTCGTCGGCGATCCACCCCTCGAACTGCGCCCGCGTCACGTCCGCCTCGATCTCCAGCCCCGCGCCCGCAAAGTGGAAATGCGCATCCTCGCCACTCGACAGCGCGCGCTTGAGCGACCCGACCGCATCATACAACGGATAGCCGAGTTCGTTCTCGATCACCGCGATCATCCGCCCGATCGCGTCCGGATCGACTGCGGTCTTCTGCAACCGCTCCAGCTCGGTCATCGTCTTGCGGTTGCGCATCAACGCCAGCCGCGACCAGTCCGCGAAATCGGCGAAATACGCGCGCGGAATCTCCAGTTCCTTGCCGAACGACTTGTACGCGCCGCCCTTGCCCAGCATCGGCAACACCAGCCTGTCGAGGATCCGGTAGTCGAACCGATCGCCGGCGATCCCGACACCCGCATGCCCAAGCGGGGTACACCGCCGCGCCGCACCCGGCTCGGCCACACGCACCACCGAAAAGTCGCTCGTACCGCCGCCGAAATCCGCCACCAGGATCGTTGCCGGCTCGGTCAGCCTCGTCGCGTAGCTATACGCCGCGCCAAGCGGCTCATAGACGTAATGGATCTCCGCGCCGAAGCCCTTGAACATCGCGTCATAGCGCGTGCGGGCGAGCGCTTCGTCGGGCCGCGCGCCGGCATATTCGACCGGGCGGCCGACGACGATCCGGTGCGGCCGCGTATCGAGCTTACCGCCCGCGTGCGCGATCAGCTTTTCGAGAAACAGCTGGCCCATTTCCTCGAAGCGATAGCGCTTGTCGAAGACCGAGGCCTGCTCGAACGTCTTCATCGCCGCGACCGACTTGAACGACTGGATGAATCGGCTGTCGAGCGGGTACTCCATATATTCCGCGATCGCCCACGGCCCCGCGTCCGACGCGAGCCCCTTGCCGCTGTCGTCCTGCCAGAAGCACAACGCCGAGCGGAATACCGGGCTCGTCTCGGCAGGGGCGGCGAACGTCACCAGCTCCGGCGAACCGCCTTTGGTCCCCAGCGCCACGACGCTGTTGGTCGTGCCGAAATCCAGCCCCAAAGCGGGGCCGCCAGCGTCCGTCTGCATCGCGTCATCCTTCAATGAACGCGCGCCTATGCCGACGCGGGGACCGGGATGGCAACCAGTAAAGTCGGTTTCAGGGCAGGCGACGCGAGCTTAGCGGCGCTTCAGCCGGACCAGCGCGGCATCTAGCGCGGAGAGGAAGCTCGACCGGTCGGTCTTGGAGAACGGCGCGGGGCCGCCGATGATGTCGCCACCCGCGCGAAGGTCGGCCATGATCGCGCGGGTGGCGATCGCACCGCCGATCGAGCTGGTGGTGAAGGGCTTGCCGGTGTTGGCGAGCACGGTCGCGCCGGCCTTCACGCAGCGGTCGGCGAGCAGGATGTCAGCCGTGATCACGACCGACTTCGCATCGGCCTGTTCGGCGATCCAGTCGTCGGCGGCGTCGAACCCGTCGCTGACGACGACGCGCGAGATCAGCGGATGGACGGGGATGCGGAAATGGCTGTTCGCGACGATCGTCACGGGGACTTCGTGGCGCCACGCGACCTTGTAGATTTCGTCTTTGACGGGGCATGCGTCGGCGTCGACGAGGATACGGATCGCGCTGGAAGATACGTTCGTCATCGTACACATCCCGGACCGCCCCACTCACTCCCGTCATCCTGACGAAAGTCAGGATCCAGGATCAAGCAGGGCGGCGTTCGTTACTCTGGATCCTGACTTTAGTCAGGATGACGGAGTTCTTGAGGGCAACGCGCCCTTCCCTAGTGGGAAGGACGCGTCGAGGCCCTCAGCTACGCTCGCGGTTGCCGCGGTACGGAGGCTTCCGCGCAGGAGCCGGACCGCCACGCGGGGCCGCACGGTGCAGCGTCGAGCGGGGACCGCTCGCATTGCTGCGACCACCGCCGCCGCCATCATGCCGCGCACCGCTCTCGGGCGCGCCCTGCATCGCCTCGATGGCAACGCCGCTCTCTTCCTCGCCAGCCTGCGCCGTACGCTGGATCGCTGCCGAGAACCGCGACGCCACAGCGCGCGGAATCTCGAACGCCGTCTCGTTCGGACCGATGCGGATCGCACCGATCTCGGACTTGGTGATGTGCCCACGACGGCAGATCAGCGGCAGGATCCAGCGCGGATCGGCGTTCTGGCGACGACCGATATCCATGCGGAACCACACCGTGTCCTCGAAGCCCGCGCGCGGACCCTGCGAACGCTCGTCTTGAGTCGGCTGCTTGCTCTGATCGATCAGATCCTCGGCCTGCGGCATCGTCGCACGGTGCATGTGCACCAGCGCGGCGGCGATATCCTCCGGCGTCTTTTCGGCCATCAGGCGGACGGCGAGTGCGCGATCCTCCTCCTCGACCTCGACCGGCTGCAACAGCATGCCGATCAGGCGCTCGTGATCGTTCTTGCGGATGTCCTCCGCGGTCGGGGCGTTGACCCACTCCGCGTTGATCTTCGCACCACGGAGCATCATCTCGACGCGACGGCGACGCGGGAACGGCACGATCAGGACGGCCGTGCCCTTCTTGCCCGCACGACCGGTACGACCCGAGCGATGCTGGAGCGTCTCGGCGTCACGCGGCAGCTCGACGTGCACGACCAGCGACAGCGTCGGCAGATCGATGCCGCGAGCGGCAACGTCGGTCGCGACGCAAACGCGTGCGCGACGATCACGCAAAGCCTGAAGCGCCGCGTTACGCTCGTTCTGCGAATGCTCGCCAGACAAGGCGACCGCGGCAAAGCCACGCTCGACCAAGCTGGCGTGCAGGTGACGCACATTGTCGCGAGTCGCGCAGAACAGCATCGCCGTCTCCGCCTCGTGGAAGCGCAGCAGGTTGATCACCGCATGCTCGATCTCGGACGGCGAGACCGTGACGGCCTGGTACGAGATGTCGCCATGGCCGCGATCCTCGCCGACGGTCGAAATCCGCAGCGCATCCTTCTGGTAGCGCTTGGCGAGCGCGACGATCGGCCGCGGCATCGTCGCCGAGAACAGCAGCGTACGGCGCGCTTCCGGCGACGCATCGAGGATCTGCTCGAGGTCTTCGCGGAAGCCCATGTCGAGCATTTCGTCGGCCTCGTCGAGCACCGCGACCTTCAAGGCCGACAGGTCGAGCGCGCCACGCTCGAGGTGATCGCGCAGACGGCCTGGCGTGCCGACGACGATATGCGCGCCGTGTGCAAGCGAACGACGCTCCTTCGAGGCGTCCATGCCGCCGACGCAGGTCGAGATGCGCGCGCCGGCCTTGGCATAGAGCCACATCAGTTCGCGGCTGACCTGGAGCGCGAGCTCGCGAGTCGGCGCGATGCAGAGCACGAGCGGCTTATGCGGTGCGGGCAGGCGCTGGACGCCGTCCTCGCCCGCTTCGCCAAGCAGTTCGCCGGCCATCGCCAGGCCGAACGCCACGGTCTTGCCAGAGCCGGTCTGCGCCGACACGACGAGATCGCGACCGATCGCATTGTCCTCGATCACATGAGCCTGGACGGGGGTCAGCGCGGTATAACCACGCGCTTCGAGCGCCTCGGAAAGAAGCGACGGAATATTTGTAAAAGGCATGTACGTCCTAATTGGTGGCCGGCTTACGCAACGGCAAGGCACTGGCGTGGTGGTCCCTACAGGACTTGACCCGCGGCCCACCCGCTCGCCCATGCCCATTGGAAGTTGTAGCCGCCGAGCCACCCTGTGACATCGACCGCTTCGCCGACTGCATACAGCATTGGTACGCGTTTGGCTTGCATTGTTTGCGAAGAGAGTTCCGCGGTGCTGATTCCGCCCGCCGTGACCTCGGCCTTGGCATAGCCTTCGGAACCATTCGGCGTGAATTGCCAATGACTTAGCGCGCGTTCGGCGTCCTGGAGTTTCCGATCGGTGAGCGTGGAAATCTCGCTCGTCATGCCCAAACGCTCGCTCAAAGTCTCCGCGAGTCGGTCCGGGAGCGTGCTGCCGAGCAGTTTCCGGAGAGTCGCGCGCGGCGTGGTACGCTTGGCCGCGGGCAGCCAGCCGGACTCGCGATCGGGGAGGAAATCGATCCCGACAGGCTGGCCGTTGCGCCAATAGGACGAGACCTGGAGGATCGCGGGGCCGGACAGGCCGCGGTGCGTGAACAGCGCTGCTTCGCGGAAGGCGGTCTTGTTGGCGGTGGCGACGACCTCTGCGGCGACGCCCGACAATTCGCGGAACAGCGTCTCGTCGCCGCCGAGCGTCAGCGGGACCAGGGCGGGGCGTGGCTCGACGACCTTCAACCCGAACTGCCGCGCGAGATCATAGGCGAACCCAGTCGCGCCCATCTTCGGGATCGATGGGCCACCGGTGGCAATGACCAGCGCAGGCGCGGTGACGGTGCGACCGTCTAGCGATACGCGATAGCGGCCGTCCGCATGGTCGACTCCGGTGACCGCGCGGCCGAGCGACAGGTCGACGCGGCCCTTGTCGCATTCGTCGAGGAGCATCTCGACGATCTGCTTGGCGGAGCCGTCGCAGAAGAGTTGACCTAGCGTCTTCTCGTGCCACGCGATGCCGTAGGATTCGACGAGCGCGAGGAAGTCCTGTGCGGTGTACCGGCCGAGCGCGGACTTGGCGAAATGCGGGTTGGCGGAGATGTAGCGGTCGGCGGCGGTGTGGACGTTGGTGAAATTGCACCGTCCTCCGCCGGAGATCAGGATCTTCTTGCCCGCCTGGTCGACGTGATCGACGAGCAGGATCTTACGGCCGCGCTGGCCTGCGACCGCGGCGCACATGAGGCCGGCTGCACCTGCGCCGAGGATTATTGCGTCGTATTCGGACAAGTGTCGCTCCGTGCGGCTTCGGTCAGCAGCCGCCAATTAGAGTGTTTCCCCGCGAAGGCGGGGACCCAGACTGGGCTCCCGCCTTCGCGGGAGAACAAGGAGTGGCCCCTGTAGCGTGTTCGGGGTGTGCCACATAGGCGCTAGCCTGCATATCTGTCAGCCACGCCAGCACACCAACACCACCCCGGCGGAGGCCGGGGCCCAATTGGGGGGACGGCGATGACGCAGGTCGCGCGTCGTTACTCCGACCTTTCCAATTGGGCCCCGGCCTCCGCCGGGGTAGTGCCATTCGGGCGGGGGCGGCGCCTATCGCGGCAATGTCTCTCGCGGTGGTGCCGTTCGAAGTGGCGCCATGCGGGGGCTCGGAAGCCTCCGACGGCGTGGAGGAGACGATAACGCCCCCTTCTGCTCCCTCTCCCCTCCGGGGAGAGGGTCGGGGTGAGGGGCCGCCAAGCAGTGCGTCGCCAGGAACAGCCCCTCACCCAACCCTCTCCCCGAAGGGGAGAGGGCTTCTAGCAAAAAGCCTACCGCAGCTTGGCGATATTCAACGAGTCTTCCTTCGCCCGCACCTTCACCGACTCCTCACTCCGCGTCAGCGCCTTGGCGATCGCCTTCAGCGCCATGCCCTTCTTCGCCAGCGTATGCAGTTTCTGGATCTCGTCCTGCGTCCACGCCTGACGATGCCGTTCGAATTTCGCCTCAGCCATCAGCCGTCATCCTTGTCGATCGCCAGAACCTCGATCGCGTCCGCCTTGTCCGCAAACGCAACCGTCTCGCCAACTGCCGCCCCCATCAGCGCGCGCGCCAGTGGTGCCGAGAACGCCAGCCGGTCCTCGCCAGGCTCAGCTTCATCGCCACCAACGATGGAAATAACCCGCTCAGCCCCGTTCATCCGAACCCGAACCCGCGAGCCGATCCCGACTTCATCCTCTTCGGGCGAAGGCGCGAGTTCGGCGGTCGTCTGACGCGTGTGCCAATAGCGCAGGTCGCGCAGCAACAGCTTGCGCGCCTCCTCGTCCGTCTCCGCCGCAACCGCCGCCTCGATCTCCGTCACCCGCTCACCGAGCAACCGCAGCCCCCGCGCCGTGACCAGATTAGGCCCCGGCGCGATCGGCTGTTCGAACTTCGGTTCGAGATGTTCCTCGTCACTCTCGCGACGGAAGGCGACGCTCATGACCTCACTTCAGGCACGCGACGATCCCGGCGATTGCCGCCAGAGTGCCGTCGACGTTCTTCACCTTCACGACGTCCAGCCCAAGCTGCTCGGCGGGATAATCATTCCCGCCCGGGAAGATCGCGTCGCCGATGAACATCATCTTGTCGAGCGCGATGCCGCTCGCTTCGTTGAGCTTCTTCAGGCCATACGCCTTGTCGACACCCTCACGCGTGATATCGATCGAGGTCGCGCCGCCCATGTTGATCGACAGCCCCGGCAGGCGCTTCTGCAAGTCCGCCTGGATCACCTTGCGCTTGGCGAAATCCGGATCCCAGCTGTGCTTGGCATCGATCGGCGCTTCCTGGCCGAGCGCGGAGAACGTGATCTGGCTGCCACGATCCTCGATCCGCTCGCCCCAGGTCTTCTCCGGCACGAACCCGGTAGCCTCAAGCGACTCGTCGAACGCCTTCAGGATCTTCTGCTTCTCGTCGTCCTCGAACAGCTCGGCATACACCGCGCGCCATTCGCCATCGAAGCGGTACAGCTTGGTGCCTGTGGTCGGCATCAGCCACAGCTTGGTGCGATCGGCACGCTCGGGCAGGCGCGACGCGACCTGCTTTTCGAACTGCGGCCAGTCGCCGCCCGAGATCACCGCGACGTGCGCGACGTCGAGCAGGTTCGCCAGCGCCTCGCCCATCGGCTCCTGCAGGGGCTGCTTGCTCTCGGCCAGCGTTCCATCGAGGTCGAAGGCAACCAACTCTTTCATGCGGAAACTCCAGTAAGGATAAACGTGTCGATCGCGTGCGCGACGCCGTCGGCATCGTTCGCGCTAGTAATCTCGTGCGCGACGTCACGGACAGTCTGTGGCGCATTGCCCATCGCGATCGCCAGCTTGGCGCGCTTGAGCATCGCGATATCGTTGGCCTGATCGCCGATCGCCGCGGTCTGCGTCAAGCTGATGCCGAACGCGTCCGCCAGTTCCTCGATCCCACTGCCCTTGTTTCCGGCCACCGGCGTGATGTCGAGATAATAGGTCTGCGACTGTACGATCGTCGCCTGCGTATCGAACTTTGCGGCGACCTTCGCGTGCAGGTCGCGCAACAGGTCTTCGTCATCGCTGACGAACGTCACCTTGTCCGCCTTGGCGAGCAGGTCGGTGAAGTCGGAGACGATCACCGGGTCTTGCGCGGAGGCCTTCTTCTCGCTGCCGACATGACCGCCCTGGTCGGTGCTGGCGTACCAGACGTCGTCCGCGAAGAACCACGTATCGACCGGCGCATCGCCGATGATCTCCATCGCGCCGCGGACGACGTCGACGTCGATCATGTGGTGCTCGATCACGGTGCCGTCGCGCTTGAAGACGATCCCGCCGTTGAACGCGCCCATCGGCTCGTCGATGCCGAGCAACTCGGCGATCGGCATCATCCCCGAGCGCGGCCGCGCGCTGATGATCGTGAAGCCGAGGCCCGCCGCCTTCAGCCGCTTGACGGCATCGACGGTGGCGGGCGTGACCTTCTTCTCCTTGTCGACGAGCGTGCCGTCGACATCGGAGACCAGCAGCTTGATATCGCTCATGCCACCGCTCACTGCGGCATCTCGACATGACCGCCAAAGCCGAAGCGCATCGCCGACAACAGCTTGTCGCCGAACGTATGGTCCACCCGGCTGCGATAGCGCGCGAACAGGGCAGCGGTCAGCACGTTGGCCGGTACCTTCTCCTCCATCGCCGCGTCGATCGTCCACTGGCCTTCACCAGAGTCCGCGACGCTGCCGCTATAGCTTTCGAGCTTGCCATCCTTGGCAAGCGCGCTCGCCGAGAGGTCGAGCAACCACGACGTGATCACGCTGCCCCGACGCCATACTTCGGCGATATCGACGAGGTTGAGGTCGAACCGCTCCTCCTCGGCGACATGCTCGCCCGACTTGCCCTTGAGGATGTCGAAGCCCTCGGCATAGGCCTGCATCAGGCCGTATTCGATGCCGTTATGGACCATCTTGACGAAGTGGCCCGCGCCCGGAGGCCCGGCATGGATATAGCCCTCTTCCGCGCGCGGATCGGCGACGTCCTCGACGCGGCCCGGCGTGCGGACGATCTCGCCGACGCCCGGTGCGAGCGTCTTGAAGATCGGATCGAGATAATCGACCGTGTCCTTCTCGCCGCCGATCATCATGCAATAGCCGCGTTCGAGGCCCCACACGCCGCCGGACGTGCCGACGTCGACATAGCGGATGCCCTTTTCGGCCAGTTCCTTCGCGCGGCGGATGTCGTCCTTGTAGAAGCTGTTGCCGCCGTCGATGATGATGTCGCCCGCGGACGCCTTCTCCGCGATCGCCTGGACGGTCTGCTCGGTCGGCTCGCCTGCGGGGACCATGACCCACCAGATCGCCGGGGTGTCGAGCTTGGCGTGCATGTCGTCGAGCGAGTCCGCACCGATCGCGCCGTCGGCGGCGAGCTTCTTCACGGCTTCGGCATCGCGGTCGAACGCAACGACTTCGTGGCCGTTCTTCATCAACCGGCGCGCGATGTTGCCGCCCATCCGGCCGAGGCCGATCAGTCCGATCTTCATGGTAAAATCCTTGTCTTCTTCCTCTCCCCTCCGGGGAGAGGGTCGGGGTGAGGGGCAGTTCCAGGCGGAGGCGCATGTGGCAGCCCCTCACCCCAGCCCTCTCCCCGAAGGGGAGAGGGAGCAGTTTGTTACGCCGTCGCGGGCTGCTTCTTCGCGATCGAGCCGAGCAGGTCGTCGAACGCCTTCACGAACGACGCAACGCCCTCCTCGACCAGCTTGCCGGTCACGCCATTGAGGTCGAGACCCAGCCGCTCGGCTTCCGCCAGCGTATGCTTCGCGCCCTCGACGTCCTGAGTGATCGTCTCCGCCGCAGTCCCGTGGTCGCGGAAGGCATCCATCGTCTTCGGCGGCATCGTGTTGACCGTATCCTTGCCGATCAGCGTGTCGATATACAGCGTATCCGGATAGCTCGGATCCTTCACGCCGGTCGACGCCCACAGCAGACGCTGCGGCTGCGCACCCTTGGCGGCGAGCGCCTGCCAGCGTTCCGACTTCAGGAAGTCGAGATACCATTGATACGCCATCTTCGCGTTGGCGATCGCGACCTTGCCGCGGACCGCCTTCAGCGCCTCGGCCTCGGCATCGCCCTTCTCCAGACGCGCATCGATCTCCTTGTCGATCGACGAATCGATCCGGCTGACGAAGAAGCTGGCGACGCTGGCGATCTTGTCGATCGGTTGCCCCTGCTTCACGCGCTCCTCAAGCCCCGCCGCATAAGCCTCGGCAACGCGAATATACGCGTCGAGCGCGAACAGCAGCGTGACGTTGACGTTGATCCCGCTAGCGATCGTCGAAGAGATCGCCGGACCGCCCGCGAGCGTCCCCGGGATCTTGATCATCAGGTTCGGTCGATCAACCGCCGCCCACAGCTTCTTCGCCTCGGCGATCGTCGCGTCGGTATCGTCCGAGATGTACGGCGACACCTCGAGGCTGACATAGCCGTCCTTCGCGTCGAGCTTGTCATAGACCGGCTTCAGCGTCTCCGCCGCCGCCTTGATGTCCTGGATCGCGAGATGCTCGTAGCGGTCGATCGTCGCCGCGCCGGCATGCTGCTTGTCGTATTCGGCGAGCGTCGAGTCATAGGCATCGCCATGACCCATCGCCTTTTCGAAGATCGACGGGTTCGACGTGACGCCGGTCAAGCCGTCCTCGTCGACCAGCTTCTGGAGGCCACCGGCCTCCAGGAACTTCCGGTCGACGAAATCGAGCCATACCGCCTGGCCAAAGCCTTCGAGATCGTTGAGCGCACCCATCACTTGGTCTCCATCACTTGGCGGGCGACCTTGACGACATTGTCGACGGTGAACCCGAACTTGTCCTGCAGCTTGGCGAGCGGTGCCGAAGCGCCGAAGGTCGACATCGTCACGGTCGCGCCGTCGAGCCCGACATAGCGGTCCCAACCGATCGACCCGGCCATCTCGACCGCAACGCGCGCCCGCACTTCGCGCGGCAGCACGCTTTCCTTGTACGCGGCGTCCTGCAGTTCGTAGCGATACCAGCTCGGCATCGACACGACCCGGCTCTTCACGCCGTCCGCCTTAAGCTTCTCGTGTGCCTCGACGACCAGCGACACTTCGCTGCCGGTCGCGATCAGGATCACGTCGGGCGTGCCATCGCTGTCAGCCAGCACATAGCCGCCCTTCTCGAGCCCGTCTGCGCTTGCGTACTTGGTCCGGTCGAGCGTCGGCAGAGCCTGGCGCGACATGATCAGCGCGGCCGGCGTGCTGGCATCCTTCAGGACCGCCTTCCACGCCGCGACGACTTCGTTCGCGTCGCTCGGACGGATCGTGTCGAGACCGGGAATCGCGCGCAGCGTGGCGAGATGCTCGATCGGCTGGTGCGTCGGGCCGTCCTCGCCGACACCGATCGAGTCGTGCGTGAACACCCAGATCGCGCCGACTTCCATGATCGCCGACAAGCGCACCGGCGCGCGCATGTAGTCGGCGAACACCAAGAAGGTGGAGCCGTACGAACGCAGATGCGACAGCGCCATGCCGTTGACGATCGCGCCCATGCCGTGTTCGCGGATGCCGAAGTGGAAGTTCCGACCGGCGTAATTCTCCGCCTCGAACGAGGGCTGACCCTTGATGTCGGTCTTGGTCGACGGCGCGAGATCGGCCGAACCACCGATCAGCCACGGCACCTTCGCCGCGATCGCGTTGAGCACCTTGCCGCCCGAGTCACGGCTGGCGACGCCCTTGGCATCCGCCTCGAAGGTCGGGATATCGGCATCCCAGCCCTCGGGCAGTTCGTCCTTGAGCAGCAGGTCCAGCTCGGCGGACAGCTCGGGATAGGCGCCGCGATATTTGTCGGTCAGCGCGACCCACTCGTCGCGCAGCTTCGCGCCACGCTCGGCGATCGCACCGTTGAAATGCTCGATGACGCCGTCGGGCACGTAGAACGACTTGTCCTCGGGCCAGCCATAGGCCTGCTTGGTGAGGCGGATATTCTCTTCGCCGAGCGGCTCGCCGTGCGCCTTCTCGCTGCCGGCCTTGGGGCTGCCGTAACCGATCACCGAATGCACGACGATAAAGGTCGGCTTGTCGGTGGTCGCCTTGAACGTCTCGATCGCGCGGCTCAGCGCAGCGGTGTCGTTCGCGTCGTCGATGTGGATGACGTTCCAGCCATACGCGTCGAAGCGCAGGCCAACGTCTTCGTCGAATGCGAGATCAGTCGCGCCCTCGATCGAGATGTGGTTGCTGTCGTAGATCCAGCAGAGGTTGCTGAGCTTGAGGTGGCCGGCGAGGCTCGCAGCCTCGGCCGAGACGCCCTCCATCATGTCGCCGTCGCCACAGATCGTGTAGACGTCATGGTCGAACAGCGTGAAACCGTCCTTGTTGTAGCGCGCCGCAAGCCAGCGTTCGGCGATCGCCATGCCGACCGAGTTGCCGCAACCCTGGCCGAGCGGACCCGTCGTGGTCTCGACGCCGGTGGTGTGGCGATATTCGGGGTGGCCGGGGGTTTTCGACGACAGCTGGCGGAACTGCTCGATGTCGGCGAGGCTGACGGCCTCCTTGCCAGTCTTGTTACCGTCGGCGTCGATCTCTTCGATCTTGGCGAGGTGGATCAGCGAATAGAGCAGCATCGACGCATGGCCGACCGACAGCACGAAACGGTCGCGATTGGGCCAGTCGGCGTGCTTGGGATCATAGCGCAGGAACTTCGACCAGAGCGTGTAGCCGACCGGTGCCAGCGCCATGGGGGTGCCGGGATGGCCCGAATTGGCCTTCTGCACCGCGTCCATCGACAGCGTGCGGATGGTATCGATCGCCAGACGCTCGGGGGAGCTGTCCTCGTGCAGCTTGGGGTCCGCCTTGGTGGGGGCGGTTGCGGTATCGGTCATGGAAGAAGCCTCGCTCTAGACGGTGACCGAACGCCGCGCATCCGATCTGGTTGCCAACATAGGATGCCTTTAGTCGGATGCACCCGTCCGTTCCAGTCGCGTAACGACGCCGTTCGCAGCAATATACGCGGCATCGACCTCGTCGAGGAACAGCCCGTGGCCGAGAATACCGGGGATCGCGGCAAGTGTGGCGGCGGTTGCGCGGGGGTCTTCGAGGTCGGCGAAGTGGCAGTCGATGACGAGATTGCCTTGGTCCGTCCGGTAGTTGTCGCGGATGGCGGGCGCGGCGCCGCTGTCGGTGAGAACGCGCATGACGTAGGCGCTGGCGAAGGGGAGCACCTCGACCGGCAGCTTGGCCGCGCCGATCCGGTCGACGCGCTTGGAGCCGTCGGCGATCACGACCATCCGTGCCGAGCTTGCGGCGACGATCTTCTCCCGCAGCATCGCCCCGCCGGCGCCCTTGATGGCGAAGCACCGCGAGTCGATCTCGTCTGCGCCGTCGATCGTTAGGTCGACATGCGCGATGGCGGCAAAGTCGAGGATCTCGATGCCGAGTTCGCGGGCAAGTTTGCCGGAAGCTTCGGAGGTGACGACAGCGCGGATCTGCAGGCCTTGAGCGACCCGGTCGCCGAGCGCCTGGATCGCGAATGCCGCGGTCGAGCCCGTCCCGAGCCCGACGAGCATTCCGTCCCGCACCTCGGCCACAGCCGCAACGGCAGCCGCCTTCTTGTCATCATCGATCGAAGCCATCAGCCCACCCCATCCGTCATGCCGGGCTCGTTCCGACAACCACTGCTCAACGCGCTCGAGAGAATTTGGTTTGGAGGACTCGCACAACAAGCACCACCCCGGCGAAGGCCGGGGCCCAATTGGGGAACGTTGCTAACGGAGCGTCGTCCCTGGTCATCACCACCTCTCCAATTGGGCCCCGGCCTTCGCCGGGGTGGTGCGGTGAGTGCCGGCTGTGTTGCTACTTACTGGAGCGCCCCCTCCTTGTTCTCCCGCGAAGGCGGGAGTCCAGCCTGGGTCCCCGCCTTCGCGGGGAAACAATCTTCTTGGTTTGCCGAGCGCTTCACCCCCCAACCAATCAAACAGGTTACTCTTTCTTCCCTATTTCTCGCCTCCGCTTTTCAACTGACATACTTCTGGTACATCCTCGTGGTTTAGCCCGACCAACACATGATCGCGGATTACCAAACTTGATAGCCACACGAATTTCTGCGCGGCGGTGCGCCATTCTGCTGGTGCCCGCACTGGCACTCGCGGCCTGCTCCGGCGGCGGCGACAAGGCCCAGGGCAAGGCAGGCCGCGGCGGCCAACCGGGCCAGGGCACGCCGACCGTCGGCTATGTCGTCGTCCAGCCGACCAGCGTCGCGATGACCACCGAACTCAGCGGTCGCACCACCGCGTTCGAAAGCTCGGATGTCCGCCCCCAGGTCACCGGCATCATCCGTCGCCGCTTCTTCACCGAGGGCACGCTCGTCAAGAAAGGCCAGCCGCTCTACGAGATCGACCCGCGTCTCTATCGCGCCGCCGCCAACGAAGCGCAGGCCAACCTCCAGAGCGCGCGCGCCAACCAGCAGGCACAGACCATCCTCGCGCAGCGTTACAAGCCGCTCGCCGATTTGGAAGCGATCAGCAAGCAGGATTACACCAACGCGGTCGCCACCTCTCGCCAGGCCACTGCCTCGGTCGCGCAGACCCGCGCCGCGCTCGAGACCGCGCAGATCAACCTCAAGTTCACGACCGTCCCCGCGCCGATCACCGGGCGTATCGGGCGGTCGCTGTTCACCGTCGGCGCGCTGGTGTCCGCGACGCAGACCGATCCGCTCGCGCAGATCCAGCGGCTGGACCCCATGTTCGTCGACATCCAGCAATCCTCGGGCGACCTGCTCGCGCTGCGCCGTTCGCTCGGCCAGAACGGCATCGTCGCGACCCGCGCCGAAGTCCGCCTGACGCTCGAGGACGGCAGCGAATATAGCGCGACCGGCACGGTCGAGTTCGCCGAAGCGCTGGTCAACACCGAGACCGGCACCGTGACGTTGCGCGCGCGCTTCCCCAATCCGCAGGGGCTGCTGCTGCCAGGCATGTTCGTCCAGGCGAAGTTCGCGCAGGCGATCAACCAGCGCGCGTTCCTCGTGCCGCAGGCGGGCGTGTCGCGCGATGCGAAGGGCAATGCGACGGTCTATGTCGTCGATGCGAACAACAAGGCGGTGCAGAAGAAGATCAAGGCGGACCGCACGCAGGGCGCATTCTGGGTGGTGACCAGCGGGCTCAATCCAGGCGATCGGATCATTACGCAGGGCCTGTCGAAGATCGCCCCGAACCAGGGCGTGAAGCCGGTGCCGGAAAACACCGCGCAAAAGATCGAAGCGCCCAAGGATGACTCCTCCGGCGGCGACTCCAGCCAGAAAAAGGCCGGCTAAGCCCTTATGTTATCCCGTGTCTTCATCGATCGCCCGATCTTCGCCTGGGTGCTCGCGATCATCGTGATGCTCGGCGGCATCGGCGCGATCTTGAGCCTGCCGATCGCGCAGTACCCCGACGTCGCGCCGCCGCAGGTGACCGTCCGCGCGACCTTCCCGGGTGCCAACGCGCAGACCATCCAGAACAGCGTCACGCAGGTCGTCGAGCAGTCGCTGACCGGCATCGACGGGCTGATCTATTTCAGCTCGTCGTCGTCGTCGCGCGGCTCGGTGACGATCACCGTGACGTTCGAGAAGGGCACCGATCCCGACATCGCACAGGTCCAGGTCCAGAACCAGGTCCAGCAGACGCTGTCCCGCCTCCCCACGCAGGTCCAGCAACAGGGCCTCGTCGTCCGCAAATCGAACCCCGACAACCTCCTGATCGTCGGCGTCTATGACGAGACCGACAAGCTGACCAACCAGGACGTCTCGGACTATCTCGTCTCGAACCTGCAGGACCCGCTCGGCCGTATTCCCGGCATCGGCGACAGCAACGTGTTCGGCGCGCAATACGCGATGCGGATTTGGCTGAACCCGAACAAGCTCGCGAGCTACCAGCTGATCCCGAGCGACGTGACCACCGCGATCCAGGCGCAGAACACCGAAGTCGCCGCCGGCGAACTCGGCGGGCAACCTCAGCCCGACACGCAAATGCTCAACGCGACCGTCACCGCACAGTCGCGCCTCCAGACGCCCGAGCAGTTCGCCAACATCATCCTGAAGACGACCAACGACAGCGCGGTGGTCAAGCTGCGCGACGTCGCCCGGATCGAGCTGGGTGCGGAAAACTACAACGCGCGCAGCCGCGTCAACGCGCACCCCGGCGCCGGTATCGCGGTCCTACTCGCGCCCGGCGCCGACGCGCTGAAGACCGCCGAGCTGGTCAAGGCGTTCGTCGCCAAGTCCGCCAAGAGCTTCCCGCCCGGCCTGAAATTCGCCTACGCCAACGACACGACGGACTTCATCAAGCTGTCGATCGACGAGGTCGTGAAGACGCTGATCGAGGCCGTCATCCTCGTCGTCATCGTCATGTTCGTGTTCCTGCAAAGCTGGCGCGCGACGCTGATCCCGACGATCGCGGTCCCGGTCGTGCTGCTCGGTACGTTCGGCGTGTTCTATCTGGCCGGTTTCTCGATCAACACGTTGACGCTGTTCGGGCTGGTGCTCGCGATCGGCCTGCTGGTCGACGACGCGATCGTCGTGGTCGAGAACGTCGAGCGCCTGATGGAGGAAAATCCCGAGATGACGCCTCGGGAGGCGACGATCGAGTCGATGAACGAGATCACCGTCGCGCTGGTCGCGATCGCGCTCGTGCTGTCGGCGGTGTTCCTGCCGATGGCGTTCTTCGGCGGCTCGACCGGCGTGATCTACCGCCAGTTCTCGCTGACGATGGTGTCGGCGATGGTCCTGTCGGTGCTGGTCGCGCTGATCCTCTCGCCCGCGCTCACCGCGACGCTGCTCAAGCAGAAGAAGAAGGACGCGGACGGCAACACCGAGAAGAGCTGGGGCGAACGCAAATTCCCGAAGGTCGCGCATTTTTTCACGCGCGCTGGCGACAAGTTCAACAGCGGGTTCGAGAAGGGCACGCAGAAATACACCGGTGCCGTCCAATCGGTGATCGACCGCAAGTGGCTGTTCCTGCTGATCTACGCGGTGATCGTCGCAGTGCTCGCGGTACTGTTCCTGCGGCTGCCGACGGGCTTCCTGCCGACCGAGGATCAGGGCTCGGGCATCGTCCAGTTCCAGCTTCCCGCCGGCGCCACGCAAGGCCGCACCTTCGCGCTGCAGAAGCAGATCGAGCAATATTACTACACCAACGAGAAGGCCAACGTCCGCACGATGTTCACCGTCAGCGGTGGCGGCGGTGGCGGCGCGAGTGGCCAGAACACGGGTCAGGGCTTCGTCTCGTTCGCGCCGTGGGAGGACCGCCACGGCAAGGAAAACACGGCGGAGGCGATCACCGGTCGCGCGTCGAAGGCGTTTGCCGGCTTCCGCGACGCGCAGGTCTATTCGCTGGTGCCACCGGCGGTCCGCGGCCTCGGCTCGTCGAACGGCTTCACGATGGAGTTGCAGAACGCCGGCGGGCTCAGCCAGGTCGAGTTCAACGCCGCGCGCGACAAACTGCTCGCGCTCGCCCGCGCCGACTCATCGCTGACCGCGATCCGCCTCACAGAACTTCCCGACGTCGCCACGTTGCGCGTCGATGCCGATCAACAGAAGCTCTCCACGCTCGGCCTGACGCAGGCGAACGTGAACTCGACGCTGTCGACCGCCTGGGGTGGGCAGTACGTCAACGACTTCATCGACCGTGGCCGCGTCAAGCGCGTCTATGTCCAGGGCGACGCGCAGTTCCGCGCGCAGCCGTCCGACCTGAGCCAGTGGTTCGTGCGCGGATCTAACGGCCAGATGGCGCCGTTCTCGTCGTTCGCGAAGACCAGCTGGGGTCAGGCACCGACGACGCTGTCGCGGTTCAACGGCATCGCCTCGTACGAGATCCAGGGCTCGGGCGCGCCGGGCGTCAGCTCGGGCGATGCGATGAACCGGATCGCCGAGCTTGCCGGCCAGATCCCCGGCACGTCGGTCGCTTGGTCGGGCCTGTCGTATCAGGAACGCCTGTCCTCAGGCCAGGCACCGATCCTCTACGGCCTGTCGCTGCTGGTCGTGTTCCTGTGCCTCGCCGCGCTGTACGAGAGCTGGTCGATCCCGATCGCGGTGCTGCTCGTGATCCCATTGGGCCTCGTCGGCGCGATCCTCGCGGTGACACTGAGGGGTCTCATCAACGACGTGTATCTCCAGATCGGCCTGCTGACGACGATGGGGCTGGCCGCGAAGAACGCGATCCTGATGATTGAGTTCGCCGAGCAGGAGGAGAAGAAGGGCAAGCGAGTCATCGAGGCGGCGTTGTCCGCGGCGAAGATCCGATTGCGCCCGATCCTGATGACCTCGTTCGCGTTCATCCTCGGCGTGTTGCCCTTGGCGCTGTCGACCGGTGCGGGTGCGAACAGCCGCATCGCGATCGGCACGGCAGTGGTCGGCGGCATGCTGACCGCGACGATCCTCGCGATCTTCTACATCCCGTTGTTCTTCGTCCTCGTCCGCCGCGGCGCGCGCGACGGCATCGCCAAGCTGCGGGGCAAGCCGACCGGCTTCCAGAGCCATGACGGCCACGGATCCGATGGGGATCACAACGAACCATTGGGCCCGCCCGAACCCCAGGGCCCTCACCGGCCGGAGCCCGCATGATGCGCTCGCTAGTCCTGATCCTCGCCGCGTCCACCGCACTCGCCGGCTGCTCGCTCGCGCCGAAATACGCGCGCACCGAGCTTCCCGTGCCGCCGTCGCTTCCGGTCGGCGACGCATATCTGCGCCAGTCCGAGGCGACGTTGCCCGCGATCACCTACCGCGACGTCTTCAAGGACCCACGACTCCAGCAGATCATCGTCCAGGCGCTCGCCAACAACCGCGATCTCCGCGTCGCCGCCGCCAACATCGCGTCGACCCGCGCGCAATACCGCATTCAGCGCGCCGACCTGTTGCCGCAGGTCGATGCCAGCGGCCGCTACACCTATTCGGGCGGCGGCAACGGCACGCGCAACACCGTTACGAGCGGAACGGGCGGTACGGGAACAGGCGGGACCGGGACCGGGACCGGAACGGGCACCGGAACCGGGACCGGTACAGGCACGGGCGGAACAGGCACCGGAACAGGCACCGGATCGGTCGTCAGCTCGTCGAGCTCGAACAGCGCCTTCTCGGTCGACCTCGGTACCACGGCTTTCGAACTCGACCTGTTCGGCCGCATCCGCTCCCTCACCAGCGCCGCGCTCGATCGCTATTTCGCGACCGAAGCCGCCGCGCGCGCCACTCGCCTGACGCTGGTCGGCGACATCGCCGATGCGTGGCTCACCTATGCGTCGGACCAGAGCCTGCTCAAGATCGCGCAGGACACCGTGACGAGTTCGCAGCGCAGCGTCACGCTCACCAACGCGCGCCTGCGCGGCGGTGTCGCCCCGCGCACCGATCTTCGCCAGGCGCAGCAGATCCTGTTCACCGCGCAGTCCGACCTCGCGCAGCAACGCACCGCGCTCGCGCAGGACGTCAACGCGCTGCAACTGCTCGTCGGCGCACCGGTCGATGCCAGCCTGTTGCCCGCCTCGATCGAGCAGGCGCTGCCGACCGTCGCCACGCTGCCCGCAGGGCTCGACAGCAGCATTCTTCTGCGCCGCCCCGACGTCGTCGAATCCGAATACCAGCTCCGCGCCACCAACGCCGAGATCGGCGCAGCCCGCGCGGAACTGTTCCCGAAGATCTCGCTGACCGGTATCCTTGGGTTCGCCAGCACGTCGCTGACCTCGCTGTTCAGCGGCGGCGCGTTCAACTATTCGGTCGCGCCTTCGGTCAGCTACCCGATCTTCCGCGCCGGTGCCGGGATCGCCGGGGTCGCCTATTCGAAGGCGCAACGCGACGCCGCGCTCGCGACCTACGAGAAGACGATCCAGTCCGCATTCCAGGAAACCGCCGACGCACTGGCACGTCAAGGGACGATCGCCGATCAGCTCAAGGCGAACCAGAACTTCTCCGAAGCGGCGCTGGACACGTATCGCCTGTCCGATGCGCGCTATCGCGGCGGGATCGACACCTTCCTAAACTCGCTCGACGCGCAACGCTCGCTCTACACCGCACAGCGCAACCTCGTCGCGACGCAACTTGTCGGCGCAAGCAACCGCGTGACGCTCTATCGGGTGCTAGGCGGGGATTCGACGCTGGAGGCCACCGCAGGCGGTCCGCAACCGGTGACGATGAGCGGCGCGCCGAGGTCCGAGACGAACTGAGGCGTCGGCGCTTCGCATCTTACCATATCCGAAACCTATTCGAGCCAGAATGGGTGGATGTACGCGCCCCTCCCCGTTGCCGATCGCCGCGCGCGCGATCGACTGCCCATTCCCGCCGTGTTCGGACTGGGCGAGGAAACGCGCGAACAGATCGCCGCGATGCTTGGCCGAAAGCTCGACCAGGCCGCCGCGGTATGGCCGCTCACCTTCGCGGCGCAGGCGCTCGCCTGCGCGCTGCTGATCCTCATCGGTGTCGTCGCGCCGTCCGCTGCCGGCCTCGGGGTGCTCGTGCCGGTCATCGGCATCCATGCCGCGATCCTCGGCGCGGTATCCTCCGCGATCTTCGGCCTGTTGCGGCTGCCGATGCTGCGCCGATGGCCAGCTTATCAGCGCAACCGCATTCTGATGCTCCTCGTCGCGTCGACCTCCGCGGTGTTGCTGTCGATGCTCTGGACCGTCGCCCATCTGCCGGCCGGCCCGTTGCAGCTCGGGTGTTTCGCCGCAGCGACGGGCACGCTCATCGTCACCGCGGTCGGGGTCCATGCCGTCCGCGCCGCGACGCTCGGCCTGGGTATCGGGATCGTGGTGATGCTGGCGATCCTGGCCGGTGTCGGCGTGCCTCTCGGGGTCGCGCTCCTGTTTCTCGGCTGCCTTGTGCTCGCAACCCGGCAACTCGCGCGGATCGATCACGAGATGGAACTCGGTCGCACCGAAGCGGCCGGCGAAGGACGGCTCGCGATCAGGATGATCGCCGAATTCGAGAGCTATGGCACCGGCTGGTTCTGGGAAGCCGATCGCCAGGGCCGCGTCACCCACCTGTCCGCCAAGGTCGCCAAAGACCTGGGCCTGGCGGATACCGCCGTGGGGCAGCCGCTGATCGACCTGTTCCGGATGGACAGCGAGACGCCCGGCACCGAGCGGACGCTGGCGTTCCACATCGCGTCGCGCACGTCGTTTTCCGACTATTCGGTCTGCGCCGCGACCGAGGGCGCCGTCGAGCGCTGGTGGTCGATCTCGGGCCGTCCGGTCGTCGACGATCTGGGTCGGTTCCAGGGCTTCATCGGCTCGGGCAGCGACCTGACGGAACAACGCCGGTCCGAAGCGGAGATCACGCGCCTCGCGTTGTTCGACGGCCTCACCGGGCTGGCCAACCGCCAGCGGATGCGGCTGTCGCTCGACAAGACGCTTGCGCAGAACACCGGGCCGTACCGGGCCACGTCGCTGTTCCTGATGGATCTCGATCGGTTCAAGGCGGTCAACGATACGCTCGGCCACCAGGCCGGCGACGCGCTGCTGCAACAGGTCGCACAGCGGCTCCAGCGTGGCATCGCCGATGCGGGGCTGGTCGGGCGATTGGGGGGCGACGAATTCAAGGTGGTGCTGCCTGGAATCGACAATCGCACCACGCTTGGCGCGCTCGCGCGTGAGGTGATCGCGTCGCTCTCGGAGCCCTATTTCATCAATGGCGCCTCGGTCACGATCGGCTGCTCGATCGGCATCGCCATCGCACCCGAGGACGGCGACACATCGGAAACGCTCGTCCGCAACGCCGATCTCGCGCTTTACGCCGCCAAGGCCGATGGTCGCGGCGTGGCCCGATTCTATTCGGACGACATGCTGACCGGCGCACGGACGCGCAAACTGCTCGAAGACGATCTGCGCGCCGCGGTATCGCAGGGCGCATTCCACCTCTGCTATCAACCCGTCGTCAGCACGAAGACGACGCGGATCGTCGGCTACGAAGCACTGATCCGGTGGTTCCACCCGACGCGCGGACTCGTTTCGCCCGCCGATTTCATCCCGGTCGCCGAGGAATGCGGGCTGATCGAGGCGATCGGGGAATGGGTGTTGCGGACCGCGTGCATGGAGGCGGCGCGCTGGCCCGGCACCGTCCGCGTCGCGGTCAACGTCTCGCCGATCCAGTTCGCCAATCCGGCGCTGCCCGCGCTCGTCACCAGCGCGCTGGCGCAATCGGGGATCGCACCGGGCCGGCTGGAACTGGAGATCACCGAAGGCGTGTTTCTCGACGAGACGGCATCGTCGGAGCGGATGTTCAGGGCGCTGAAGACGATCGGCGTCCGGCTTGCGCTCGACGATTTCGGCACCGGCTATTCGTCGCTCGGCTATCTGCGCAACGCACCGTTCGACAAGATCAAGATCGACCAGTCGTTCGTCAAAGGCGCCGCCGAACCCGGCAACCGCAACGCCGCGATCATCAAGGCGATCGTCACGCTCGCCGACACGCTCGGCATGGAGACGACCGCCGAAGGGGTCGAGGTGCAGGACGAGATCGATCTGGTCCGCGACCTCGGGTGCAGCCATATCCAGGGCTATGTCTATGGCCGCCCGGTCCGCGCGGACGAGGCATTGCTGCAACTGGGGGTCGAGGATGCGACCGCTACCGCCAGCGGCTTCAAGGTGAGCCGTGCGCCGCGCACCAAGATGTTGCGCTCGGCGCGCATCATGATGGACGGCGTCCGCGGCGACGTCAGGATCCGCGACATTTCGACGTCGGGAGCGATGCTCGACGGGCTGCGGATCAAGGGCAATCCCGACGGCGTCGAGATGCAGATCGAACTGCTCGAGGACCAGATGGTCGCGGCCCGCGTACGCTGGGCGCGCGGCGGCAAGGCGGGGATCGAGTTCCACGAGGCGTTCAACCTCGATAGCCTCAACCAGGGCCAGGGAACGCGTCTTCGTCGCGCGGGCTGAGCGATCGAACCGTCCTCCCGTGCCAGCCGGATCGGCTTTTAGCGGGAACCAACCACCGTCGCCCGCCGTCTCTCCATCATGGTAAACCGCCTCCCGATCAGAGCCTTGGCCTTCGACGTGTTCGGAACGGTCGTCGACTGGCGCTCGGGCATCGCGCGCGACGCCGCCCCGATCCTCGCCCGCATCGGCCGCACCGATATCGACCCGCACGCCTTCGCCGACGGCTGGCGCAAACGCTATCAGCCGGCGCTCCAGGAGGTCCGCAGCGGACGGCGACCGTTCGTCATCCTCGACACGCTCCACCGCGAGGCACTCGAAGACCTGCTTCGTCACCACGGCATCGATCCCGCCGCGCTGGACGAGGCCACGCTCGTCGACCTGACTCACGCCTGGCACCGGCTCGATCCCTGGCCCGACTCGGTCGAGGGTCTCACCCGCCTCAAGACCCGCTACCCGATCGTCACGCTCAGCAACGGCAACATCGCGCTGATGCTGGAAATGGCCCGCCGCGCCGGCCTGCCCTGGGACGCGATCCTCGGGGCGGAAGTCAGCCGCGTCTACAAGCCGCTCCCCGAATCCTACCTCGCCACCGCGGGGTTTCTCGGCATTGCGCCCGGCGAACTCTGCCTCGTTGCCGCGCACCACAGCGACCTCGCCGCGGCGCGCGCCGCTGGCTTGCAGACCGCCTATGTCGACCGCCCGCACGAATATGGCGGCCGCCCGGCACCCGACGCGGACGCCGCGCAGGATTGGGACCATAGCGTCGACAGCCTGACGCGATTGGCGGACGAACTGTGCCGATGACCCGCCGACCTGCCCGCGAACCGGTAGAAACGCACGACGCGTCGCCGTATCGAACGTGCACCGGAGTAAAATTCGGCCCGGCGTGCGACCCGGCAGGAATTTGAGATGACCACACAAACGGCCGAGGCCGATTTCCTGACCGGTGGCGGCGAGATGGCCGCGATGATCCGCGCGCACGACTGGTCGTCGTCGCCGCTGGGGCCGATCGAGCACTGGCCGCAGTCGCTCCGCTCGATCGTTTCGCTGATGCTCGCCTCGGAATTTGCGATGTGCCTCGCCTGGGGCCCCGAGCTCGGCTTCCTTTATAACGACCATTACGCGCGCATCATGCACGACAAGCACCCGCAGGCGCTCGGCCAACGGTTCGCCGACGTGTGGGCGGATGTCTGGGGCGATATCAGTCCCCTGGTCGACAAGGCGCTGGCGGGCGAAGCGTCGTTCTTCGAGAACCTGCAACTCGTCACCGACCGCAAGGGCTATGACGAGCACGCCTGGTTCACCTTCTCCTACTCGCCCGTCCGCGATGAAAGCGGCGCGATCGCGGGCATGTTCTGCTCGACGTACGAAAGCACCGAGCGCGTCCAGACCGAACGCGCGCTGCGCGACGAGCGCGAGCGGATGAGCCAGATGTTCGCGCAGGCGCCCACCTTCATGGCGATGTTGCGCGGGCCCGAGCACCGGTTCGAGCTGACCAACCCCGGCTACGACAAGCTGATCGGCCACCGCGAAGTGCTGGGCCGCACCGTCGCCGATGCCTTGCCCGATGCGGTCGAACAGGGGTTCCTCGACCTGCTCGACGGCGTGTTCACGAGCGGCGATGCCTTCACGGCACGCGGCATGCTGTATGCGGTCCAGGCCGAACCCGGTGGCCCGATCGACGATCGCTACGTCGATTTCGTTTATCAACCGATCCGTGACGCGACCGGCGCGGTCGTCGGCGTGTTCGTCGAGGGCGCCGACGTCACCGACCGCAAGACGCTCGAACGCGACCTGCAATCGCTCAACGCCGACCTCGAACAGCGCGTCCGCGACCGCACGCAGGAACTGGTCGAGGCGCAGGAGGCACTTCGCCAGGCGCAGAAGATGGAAGCGGTCGGCCAGCTGACCGGCGGCATCGCGCACGATTTCAACAATCTGCTCCAGGGCATCACCGGCAGCCTGGAGATCGTCCAGCGCCGCGTCGCGCAAGGTCGGGTGGGCGAACTCGATCGCTTCATCACCGGCGCGACCACCGCTGCCAACCGTGCCGCGTCGCTGACCCACCGCTTGCTCGCGTTCTCGCGCCGCCAGCCGCTCGATCCGCGCCCGGTCAAGGTCAACCCGCTGGTCGCCTCGCTCGAAGACCTGCTCCGCCGCACCACCGGCGAGCAGATCGAGCTCGAGATGGTGCTCGCCGGTGGTTTGTGGACGACATTGTGCGATCCCAACCAGCTCGAGAACTCGTTGCTCAACCTCGTCATCAACGCGCGCGACGCGATGCCGCACGGTGGCAAGCTGACGATCGAGACGTGCAACGCGCACCTCGACGACCATTTCGCCGCCAGCCAGCGCGACGTCCGGCCCGGCCATTACGTGTGCATCTGCGTGTCGGACACCGGCACCGGCATGTCCGCCGACACGATTGCCAAGGCATTCGAGCCGTTCTTCACGACCAAGCCGATCGGCCAGGGGACCGGGCTCGGCCTGTCGATGATCTACGGCTTCGCGCGCCAGTCCGAAGGCTATGCGAGGATCTATAGCGAGCTCGGCCAGGGCACGACGATCAAGCTGTATCTGCCCCGCCATTACGGCGAAGCGGAGCAGGACGAGGCGCTGCCCGGCCTGACGCAGGACCACGTCACTGATGCGGGCGAGATCGTACTGGTGGTCGAGGACGATTCGGTCGTCCGCGCGCTGATCGTCGAGGTCCTGGGCGAATTGGGCTATCAGGCGATCGAGGCGCATGACGGCCCCGCCGGGCTTGAGCGCCTGCGCACGATGGAACGCGTCGACCTGCTCGTCACCGACATCGGCCTGCCCGGCCTGAACGGTCGCCAGGTCGCCGACGCCGGCCGCGCGCTGCGTCCGGACCTCCGCGTGCTGTTCATGACGGGCTATGCGGAGAATGCCGCACTGGCGTCGGGCTTCCTGGAGCCGGGCATGTCGATGATCACCAAGCCGTTTGCGATGGAAGCGCTGGCGACGCAGATCCGGACGATGATCGAGGGGTAGAGCAGGCCCTCTCCCGCCCAATTGCCACCACCCCGGCGAAGGCCGGGGCCCAAGTGGAAAGGTGGTCGTAACGGCGCGCTGCGTTTCGTTATCACCGTCCCCCAATTGGGCCCCGGCCTTCGCCGGGGTGGGGTGATTTGAGGTTACCTTCGCATCACCACCGTTCCCCCGCGAAGGCGGGGGTCCAGGAATCAAGTAGGACGACGTTCGTGGCTCCTGGGCCCCCGCTTTCGCGGGGGAACTAGAGCGGTCCCCCATATCCAGTGCCCCACTCCCACACCTCCCCTCCGAAGAAACATTTGCCACCTTCCGCCCTTAAATAATTTTTCGTTCCCCCTTCGCCCCCTTGCACATCTTGAACCCCGCAGAAGTCCACGCGTCGCGAATATCCCGCCCGGCCAACCCGCACGCGAACGCGACGAACCGAGCCCCCGACCACCCCTTCACCCCCTTGCGTCTCATCGCGCTTTGGCACAATCTCTTGGGGTTGCGTTCGGGGGCGGACCCAATCGCTGGTAGAACATCCCTCGCATAGCCCTATGCGAACCGATCATATGCGCGCCTTCCACCGCCGCGATGGTCACTTTTTGTTCTCCCGTTAGGGGCCGTCCGATGGTAGCATGGCGACATGACGCCGATTCGAACGAATACAGAACACTAGGAGCGGTTTCGATGGATTTCAGAGACAGCAGCCGGGATAGCGACATGACCACAGACACGATCGACCAAGCAGCCCCCACCATCGAAGCCGAGGCTCCCAAGGCCCCGCGCCAGGCGCAGGACAGCCACTCCGTGCGCGCGCAGATCTACCCGGTCGAGGTCGATCATAGCCGCGACGCGCTCCTCACCGAATTCGGCAAGGACACGCTCAGGGATCGCTATCTGCTCCCGGGCGAGAGCTACCAGGACCTGTTCGTCCGCGTCGCCTCCGCCTATGCCGACGACGCCGGCCATGCGCAGCGGCTGTACGACGCGATCTCGAAGCTCTGGTTCATGCCCGCCACCCCCGTTCTGTCGAACGGCGGCACCGGCCGCGGCCTGCCGATCTCGTGCTACCTCAACTCGGTCCCCGACAGCCTCGGCGGGATCGTCGACACCTGGAACGAGAATGTCTGGCTCGCCTCGCGCGGCGGCGGCATCGGCACCTATTGGGGCAACGTCCGCGGCATCGGCGAGCCGGTCGGCCTCAACGGCAAGACCAGCGGCATCATCCCGTTCGTCCGCGTCATGGATTCGCTGACGCTCGCGATCAGCCAGGGCTCGCTGCGCCGCGGTTCGGCCGCAGTCTATCTCGACGTCTCGCACCCCGAGATCGAGGAATTCCTCGAAATCCGCAAACCCTCGGGCGATTTCAACCGCAAGGCTTTGAACCTCCACCACGGCGTGCTGATCACCGACGCCTTCATGGAGGCCGTCCGCAACGGTGAGGAATGGCACCTCCGCTCGCCAAAGGACCAGGCGATCCGCGCCACCGTCGACGCGCGCTCGCTGTTCCAGAAGCTCGTCGAGACCCGTCTCCAGACCGGCGAGCCGTACATCGTCTTCGCCGATCACGTGAACAAGGCGATGCCCAAGCATCACCGCGAACTCGGCCTCAAGGTCTCGACCTCGAACCTGTGCTCGGAGATCACGCTGCCGACCGGCAAGGATCATCTTGGCAACGAGCGGACCGCGGTCTGCTGCCTGTCGTCGCTGAACCTCGAGACATGGGATCAGTGGAAGGACGAGAAGGGCCTGATCGAGGACGTCATGCGCTTCCTCGACAACGTGCTGCAGGATTACATCGACCGCCACGAACCCGGCATGGAGCGCGCCGCCTATAGCGCAGGCCGCGAGCGGTCGGTCGGGCTCGGCGTGATGGGCTTCCACAGCTTCCTCCAGGCGCGCGGCATCCCGTTCGAGGGCGCGATGGCGAAGTCGTGGAACCTGCGCATGTTCAAGCACATCAGCAGCCAGGCCAACGAAGCCTCGATGCAGCTCGCGATCGAGCGCGGCCCCTGCCCCGACGCCGCCGACGTCGGCGCGATGGAGCGCTTCAGCTGCAAGATGGCGATCGCCCCGACCGCGTCGATCTCGATCATCTGCGGCGGCACGTCGGCGTGCATCGAGCCGATCCCGGCGAACATCTACACGCACAAGACGCTGTCGGGCAGCTTCTCGATCAAGAATCCGTATCTGGAAAAGATGCTGAGCGAGAAGTCGAAGAACAGCGACGCGGTGTGGAACTCGATCCTCGAGCAGGGCGGTTCGGTCCAGCATCTCGACTTCCTCTCGGTCGAGGAAAAGGACTGCTACAAGACGTCGTTCGAGATCGACCAGCGCTGGCTGCTCGAACTGGCGGCGGATCGCACCCCGTACATCGACCAGGCGCAGTCGTTGAACCTGTTCATCCCCGCCGACGTCGAGAAGTGGGACCTGCTGATGCTCCACTTCCGCGCATGGGAGCTCGGCATCAAGTCGCTCTATTACCTGCGTTCGAAGTCGGTTCAGCGCGCGGGCTTCGCCGGCGGCGTCGAGGCGGACAACACGATCGACCTGCGCCAGATCGACGTCGAGTCGAAGGATTACGATGAGTGCCTTGCCTGCCAGTAAGGCCTCTCGGCGTTCAAGCGTGACCCCGGCGCGTGACACGCGGACCGGGGAGCGCCTGACGCAAAAAACCCCGGCCCGCGCGAAGCGGACCGGGGTTCGGACTGGCTATGCGGCGCGTTTGATGCGTACCGCGTTCGCGTCAGGCCTCTTCTTCGAACGTCACCGCCACGTCGGCGTTGGCGGAAAGCCGGACCTTGCCGTCCTCGATATCCGCGACCAGCCCGAGCGAGATGAAGTGATGATGCCCTTCATGGCTGCCCGTGCCCTCGACGACCTGCGCGCCCGAGTCCTTCTTGGTCAGCTTGATGCGGTTGCCTTCGACCTTGTCGACGGTGCCGACATGGACGCCGTCCGCGCCGATGACTTCGGCATGTTCCTGGATCTTGGTTGCATCGACCATGGTCGTTCTCCTGTGGTGGGTTCGGCATCTCAACGCACGTCATGCGAGTTCGCCGCATGACATATGGTTCAGCTATCATGTTCGTGGTCGCGGGCGTGCTCGGAATCGTCGGCACCGCGATGCTGCTCCGCCTGCGCTCGCCGAACATCACCGAACCGCAGACCTATGCGTTCCGGATGATCGGGATCATGCTGACGTCCGGCGCGATCGTCCTCGCGATGTCCGCCGCCGCGATGTGGCAATGGAGCACCGAGACATGACGTTGAACACGCCGTGAGCCTGAACACACCATGAGCCTTAACACACTGGTCCTGATCCTCGCGGTGTTCGTGCTCTGCATGGCGAACGTCATGCTCGGCCGTCACTGGAGCCGCCTCGATCACAATCCCTGGTCGAGGTCGTCCTCGGATCGCGTGCTCGACATCGATCCCGAGGTCGACAGCGAACCCGTCCCCGGCTGGAACCCCGGCACGATGGACGTCGCCAAGATCCGTCAGCGCGGTCGCCAGTTGATGATCGCCGCACCGATCGCCTCGGTCGTCTTCGTGGTCGTCGTGATGGTCAGTTCCAGCCGCTTCTAGTTTCCATTTTACCGTTTCACCCAGTTTCCCAAATTTCTTCCGGAGTATCCCATGTCCCTCCTCCACGCCTCCAAGCAGTACAAGCCATTCGAATACCCTTGGGCGTTCGAGTTCTGGAAGCGCCAGCAGCAGCTCCATTGGCTCCCCGAGGAAGTGCCCTTGGGCGAAGATTGCCGCGATTGGGCGCAGAAGCTCAGCGATCACGAGCGCAACCTGCTCACGCAGATCTTCCGCTTCTTCACGCAGGCCGATGTCGAGGTGCAGGATTGCTACCACGAGAAATACGGCCGCGTGTTCAAGCCGACCGAGATCAAGATGATGCTGACCTCGTTCAGCAACATGGAGACGGTCCACATCGCCGCCTACAGCCATCTGCTCGACACCATCGGCATGCCCGAGAGCGAGTACGGCGCCTTCCTCGAATATGCCGAGATGAAGGAAAAGCATGACTACATGCAGCAGTTCACCGTCGACAACGACGAGGACATCGCGCGCACGCTCGCCATGTTTGGCGGCTTCACCGAGGGCGTCCAGCTGTTCGCGTCGTTCGCGATGCTGATGAACTTCCCGCGCTTCAACAAGATGAAGGGCATGGGCCAGATCGTCACCTGGTCGATCCGCGACGAGAGCCTCCACTGCGAGGGCATCATCAAGATGTTCCACACCTTCTGTCAGGAGCGCCAGTGCCTGACCAAGGCGGTCAAGGACGACATCGCCGACGTCTGCCAGACGACGATCCGCCTCGAGGACAATTTCATCGACCTCGCCTTCGAGATGGGCCCGGTCAACGGCATGACCCCCAAGGAGATCAAGAAGTACATCCGCTTCATCGCCGACTGGCGCATGACTCAGCTCGGCCTGAAGCCGATCTACATGATCGACGAGCACCCGCTGCCCTGGCTCGCCCCGATGCTCAACGGCGTCGAGCACGCCAACTTCTTCGAACAGCGGGCGACCGAGTATTCGAAGGCCGCGACCAAGGGCCAGTGGAACGACGTCTGGGACTCGTTCGACAAGCGCCAGACCGCGAAGAAGGGGCCTGCGGCGAATGTGGACCTGAGTGAAGTTCGGGATATGTTCGGTGATGTGGGGGTTGCAGCAGAATAACAGATGTGTAGCTTGCGGACCGTGGAAGCAAATGGCAATTTCGCGACGCGGTCCGCACTGCGTGATTGGTACAGGGCATCGCTACCCAGTAGTGGCTGCCCAGAATTACACTCAGACGACAGCCTTAAACGCCTAGCTGACGCGAGAAACTTGAGCTCTAAGAGCGCAAATCGCCTGATGATTATTTCGCTCTGTTTTTCTATTTTGTACATGCTGCGATCAGAGGGTATCGGCCAGACCTTATCAGTGGCAGGATATCCTCTAAAGGATATTCCTTACGGCTTGTATATATTTTGCATCTGCTCGCTTTCTCTATCGATTGTATCCATGATTCGCTCATGCGACTCCCGGAATTTTGACCGCCGGCTGAAGTTTGCATGCGACACGAAAGACATCGAAAAATCGAAGCTTATATATCTAAGCTTTCCAAATGACGAAGCATGGGCTGAACCATTTGGTCAGGGCATCGTATCGGTTAAATCAAATATAATAATCGCAGTTATTAAATATACTACACTCGCTCTATTTAGCATACTCACACTAGTAATTTTTTTCCTTCCAACATTAATTGGCATATCATACATTTGGACAGAGAGTTACGCGTTGGGCTCGGAGTTTTTAGAAATACGGAAATACTCCACGCTTTTACTGGTAGTTTTATCAGCTCTATCGTTCACCGTCCTGTTTTGGACAAGAACAGTTGACTGCGACTAAAAGGACCCAGATTGATGCGGATCAGCTTTTCTGGTTCAGAGGCCGAACACCATCGACTTGAAGCTTACGAAGGGCTCAAGTCTCTAGACGGGATAGTACGCGTTGCTACCATAGCCGCCCACTACGCAGCAACAAACGAGGTTCGCTTTAGAGCACCTTATTCGCCGATGTTACAGGTACAATTATCCGGCGTTAAAAATGGCAGTTTTGAGTTCATCTTTGACCAAATATCTAAATTCGCAGACAGGGTTTTGGGAGACGCCGCCAAGCGGCGATCCGAGGCGCTGCTCTCAAAGCTAGTTTCATTAGGAACTGGACAAGATGACGACCATGGAATTAATATTCCAGGGACGAAGATACCAGACGGCGATTTGGCGGCAATGTCAGAGGCTTCAGAATCGGCGTTAATATCTGCGCATCGCTGGATAGACGACGACGACAAAACTATCAGCATCATCGATGGTGATGATAAAGTTCAAATGAATTCAAAAACTAAAGATTTTGTAACTGAAGAAATCGTGGGAGAAGTTTCAAATCAAGACGTGTCGGTAGCCGCGCTAAATGTTAACAACCGAAGCGGTCGCGTATACATGTTTGATTTAGGCAGGACTGTTCCTTACGCCGTTTCTCGAGATGCAGAATCAAGAACCGTTGCCAATTTATCGACTTACCTACGTCGCTATGCCCAAGGCAATGGCGATCGCGTTAACATTAGATTTACTCCAATTAAACACAATGACGGACGGCTGAAGAAGATTATTATTTACGACTGCTTTGACGTGCGAAACGCAGCTTAGTCATGATTTTGCGGAGCGCTGTTCTAGGTAGATAGCCGAAATCTTGTTCACGCGACGAGCAATTAGTCGCCACCGTCAGGTCGGGGCAGAGGTTCGGTCGAACCCCATGACGATAGCCAGCGCTTGACCGCGTCGTGGCTGATCAATCGCCCATCGCGCACGTCCGTGTCGGCCCGCCCATCGGCCTCAGCCTCCGCTGCTGAATCACTAGTATCGAACAAGGCGTTCTCACGGATCACCCGTCAGAGATACACCCCAGCGCTAACCACGACCAGCGACAACTCACGCCCAGCCACACCAGGGCGACCGCTTCCCCCCACCATATTGCCGCGCGAGGCCGTGGCGGACCAGTATCGCGCCCAGCGACTTCCCACCCCTCTCAACGATACGCAGCTTCCGCCCATAGCGGTCGACGTCGCGCTTGATCGGGGTCAGCGTGAAGGGGCCGGCGTTGAGCAGCGCCTGCATCTTCAGCGTTGCCGCCTGCCCCAGCCGCGCTTCGCGGGCGCAGCGGGGCGGGTGGGTTTCGGGCGTGTCGATGTCGGCGATGCGGATCTTGGTGCCCGCCATCCAGAACGTGTCGCCGTCGACCATGCAGTCGATCCGCTTGGCGTGGCCGCAGATCGTGAAGCGCGCGGAGACCGGCTTGCCGCCCGACAGCGCGGACGCGGCCGCCGCGATGGTCGACGCCGCGCTGGCGACGCCCGCCGCAGTGGCAAGCGCGCCCGTCGCGGTGGTGGCGGCACCGGCATTGGTCGCGGCGCCCGCCGCGGCGGTCGCGGCGGCCGACGCCTCCGCCTTGGCCTTGGCCGCGTCTGCACCCCAACCCCAGCCACCCGGCACGCGCAGATGCCCGGCAGGCCAGGCGATGCCGAACCCGGTCGGCCATTCGATCTTGAATCCGGGCGGTACCAGCGCCGCCCAGTCGATCTGGCGGATCACCGGCATCATCAGCCCGAGCAGCACGCCGTAGAACACCAGGCGGAGTTGCAGCAGGACTCCCGGCTTTGCGCCGCGCCCGGACCCTCCGCGCCCACGCGTGGCGCCAGCGCGATTGCCGCCGAGCAACCGCATGAAATCAAACACATACTCCATCATCGCCCGCGCGTACGCGCGCGCGCGCGGAAGTCACCGTACCGCCACCCGAACTTGCGGCGAGCGGAGTCGGAAACGAGGCGAACGCATCGTGAACATCGCTGATCCCATGCGCGCGTGGCAAAGTGGATTCACGCGACCGATCGGATTTCGATGTCGGCTGGTTTCGGAGTAAGAAGGCCAGATACGTGACGGCATATATTGCCAAGGCGACGACGCACCGCGCGAAGGCTCCGACCAGGCCGTCATAACTGACGGGCAGGACGACCGGACCTGCCCCTATATCGCCCTCTGCATCTTCGATCTCGCCGCCGATCCCGCACCGGGAGGCATCTCGGTCAGGATCGCCATGGCGAAGACGGCGAATACGCTGTCCTACATGGGCAAGCCGTGCCCAGATCGACACATGGCATCGCTCCGATACATCCTCCCGAACACCCGGTTCGCCATCGCCGCCGTGCCATAGAGCAGGGCCGCACCTGGCCGATTTGAGGCAGTGCGAGGAATCGTGCGAGCGTCTACACTTCCTATACTTCACTCGCCAACCCACTGGAAACGCTGGACACACGAAGGGCGGGAAATGGCCCTAGCCACTCCCCGCCCCCGTTACGCGTCCAGCTTATGCCTCTTGCGAGGCGCAAGGCTTAGAAGTGCGTGATGATACCGAGCATCGGACGGAAGCTCTGTGCCGCACCGAAGGTGTTGACCTCTGCGCGGATGCGGAAGCCTGCGTTGCCGGTGATGCCCTTCAGGCCGATGCTCTGCGGACCGACTTCTGCGCCGATGCCGTAGGTCACTGCGTGATAGTCACGACCGGTGTCTGCGACGACGTTCGAACGACCCGAGAAATGGTCGAAGTTGACCCACTGGTAGCCGACCTTGCCGTAGATCAGGCCGCTGTCGCCAGCGCGGAAGCCGAAGCGGCCTGCTGCGCCGTATTCCCAATCGATGTTGCCATCGATGCCCTTGATCACGTTGCCTTCTGCGCCGACGAAGACCGGGCCGAGCGGCACGTTGACGCCGATGACGCCCTGGACCAGCGAGCCCGATGGCTTGTAGCTGCGACGGGTCGAACCGTCAGCGTTGATCGCCTGCGGGATGCCGTGACCTGCCTCGTTGTCGAACTGCTCCCAGCCGCCCATCACGCCGAAATACGGCTCGATGCCGAATGCCTTCGAGCCGTCGGGCGCTGCTGCTTCGCCGGGCTGTGCGCTGTTGTCGGTGGGGGCTGGTGCCGACATGTCCTGCGCGAAGGCGGGAACTGCGACCGTTGCGGCGGCGAGGGCGATTGCCAGGGAAAGCTTACGCATGAGTTTGACCTTATATCGTGTGTTGCGTGGATCCCCGACTGCACGGTGCGTCGGTTCGGTCCAGGCAAGTCGAAACCGGCCGGCGGTCACATGGTTGCACAAAAAACGTCACATTCAGGGAACTGCCAGGGAACTGTTCGCCTGTGTTGCGTTACAGCAACGGTTCCTGTCATTTACATGAACGAACTGTGGCGCAAACGGCATGGTATAGGCAGAAATACAGCGGAAAAGCGGCAAAAAGCAGCGGTCTACGCTGTTAACGCTCTGCGTTTACCAGCTGGTGACAATCCGTGTGCGACGCAGCATCCATGGGATTTTAACGCCTGTTCCGCAGCCGTTGGGCGGCCTTGTTCTGGTCGGCGGGAATCTTGTGGACGGCCTATGACGTGGCCAGCGATGCGCCGGAACCGGCGGCAACCAACGCTTCGTCGGGGAATGTCGTCCAAGGATCCACCGACGCGATCGGCGCTACGTACAACGCAGGCGATCTCGCGGCCCTGGCCAACGCCACGGGCTGAAGGCGACGCGCCCGTACGAGGCGCGTCGCAGATCGTTCAGGGCTTCAGCGCGACGTCGTCGGCGTCCTTCAGGTCTTCGTCGTCGTCGATCGTGTCGTCGTCGAGTTCGTCCTGGACGTCGTCCTCGTCCATGTCGGCTTCGTCCATCGTCACGGACGAGTCCGTCTCGCCGACCTCTTCCGAATCCATCTTGGTCTCGTCGATCGACTCGTCGTCGGTGTCGTCTTCGCCCAGATCGGGTTCGAGGTCGGTCAGGATGATGCCGTCGCTCGGCCCGTTGCGCGTGGCCTCGAGGATCTCGGCGCGCTGGCTCTCGTCATAGCCTTCTTCGTCGTAGCCGTCGTCGCCCGATCCGGCACTCGGCACCTGATGTCCGCCCATGGTCACACTCCCTCGTTCCAGGACGCCCGCACGTTGCGGGCCTACCAGATGCGAACGGTGGACGTGCGCGGTGGTTCCTTCAAGCGCGGACGGGTGCGGTCGACGCCGGCCGGAACAAGCGCCCCCGCTCGGTCACGAGAATGGCGACCAGCGCCGCCAACCCTGCGAGCAAGAACCCGCCGACCAGCGGCACGGTAGTGCCGTCGAACGCCTGCCCGATCAGCGCGCCGAACACCGCGCCGACCGTGACGCTCAGGAATCCCTGCACGCTCGACGCGGTACCGGCGATCCGCCCCATATTCTCCATCGCCATCGCCGAGAAGTTCGACGTCGCCAGCCCGAAACAGCCGAGCGTGAGCGCCTGGAAGACCGCGAAACTCACCAACGTCTCGAACCCGATCTCGATCGCGAACAGGTGGACGAGCGACACCAGGATCAGCACCGACAGCGCGCCATGGCTGATCAACCGAGTCCCCAGCCGCATCACGATCCGCGAGTTGAGCAGGTTGCACGCCGCCATCGTCACCGACGTCGTCGCGAAGATCAACGCGAGCAACGTCGGCTTGTGGAACACGTCCGCCATGATCTGCTGGATCGAATTGAGATAGCCGTACAGCGCCCCCATCAACGCGGTCGAGGCGAGCGTATAGCCCAGCGAATTGCGATCGCTCAACGTCTGCCGCCAATCGCTGAAGATACGCCCCGGCGTGATCGGCAGGACGTTCTCGGGCGCCAGCGTCTCGGGCATCCGCAGGTAGAACCAGACCAGCACGCCCAGCGTCAACACCGCCACCGTCCAGAAGATCGCGCGCCAGTCGCCGAACTGCAGCACCGTCCAGCCGAACGTCGGCGCCAATATCGGGACGATCATGAACACCATGAACGCGATCGACATCACCCGCGCCATCGCCCGCCCGTGATAGCAGTCGCGGACCAAAGCAATCGTCGCCACCCGCGCCGCGGCGATCACTGCGCCACCGAACGCGCGCGCCGCCAGCAGCAGCGTGAAACTCCCAGCAGTCGCGCACGCGACGTTGGCGATGATGTACAGGACGAGCGACCACAACAGCACCGTCCGCCGCCCGAACCGATCCGCGAGCGGCCCGTGGACGAGTTGCGCGACGCCGAAGCCGATCACGAACGCGGTGACGACGAACTGCCGTCCGTTCTCGGTCGCGACACCGAGCGAGTCGCCGATCGCCGGCAGCGCTGGCAGCATCGAGTCGATGCCGAGCGCAGTCAGCGACATCAACGAGGCGACGAGCGCGACGAACTCGACGAAACCGATCGGCGCGCCGCGCATCGCTGGCGCGTCGGATTGGGGATCCTGGGTCTGCATGATGCGTGCGCCTTTACCCGCTCGGCCGGTCTTGCGGAACCCGCTAACCGGCGCAGGGCTGATGATTGCGCGATGCGCCGCCGCCCCCTATCTGTATTGTCAGAACAACACACTTCGGAGACAGCCATGATCCGTCCGCTCTTTACCGCTGCTGTAGGCCTTACCAGCGTGCTCGCACTGTCCGCCTGCGATCGCTCGAACGAAGGCGCATCGGTCTCGATCAACGCCGATGGCGGCAACGTCCTCGGCGCGATCGACGGCGAGACCGGCGAGATGAAGATCGACGTGCCCGGCTTCCAGGGCTCGGTGAAGCTGCCGAAGATCAAGATCGACACGAGCAATTTCGATCTCAACGGCGTGCGGCTGTATCCGGGGTCGTCGATCAAGACGCTGAACATCGTCGGCGACGACAAGGCGGGCGGGTTGCGCGTCGCCTTCGCCAGCCCGGCAACACCCACTATCGTCCGCGACTGGTTCGCACAGCGGCTCGGGAAGGTCGGCTACCAGGTCCATCCCGAGGGCGCGAACCTGATCGGCACCACCGACGAGAACAAACCCTTCCGCCTCGAACTCGCGCCCGACGGCAAGGACAAGGCGACCGGCACGATCGTCATCAGCGGCTAGTCTACGATCGTCCCTCGCCAAGGGGAGGATTGAAATCTCGCCCCAACCTAACCCAGGCATTTGGCACGCCACCCCCGATCGCCTATATCGGGCATCCCCCAAACCGGACACGCACCCCATGCTCGATACGCCCGCCGCCCAGGTCCCGACGCTCAGCCTCGCCACGCAGGATACCGACCCCGACGGTTTCGCCGCCGCGTTCGGCGAATCGTTCGAGCGCTACGGCTTTGCGATCGTCGCCGACCACGGCATCCCCGCCGACCTGATCGAGCGGGCCTGGGCCGAGACGAAGCTCCTGTTCGACCTCCCCGAGGACGAAAAGCGCGGCTACCACATCCCCGGCGGCGGCGGCGCGCGCGGCTACACGCCGTTCAAGACCGAGATCGCCAAGGACGCCAAGGTCGTCGACCTCAAGGAATTCTGGCACGTCGGCCGCGAACTCCCCGAGGGTCATCGTTACGCGGACACGATGGCCCCCAACGTCTGGCCGACGCGTCCCGAGGGCTTCAAGCCGGTCTTCCTCGAACTCTTCGCCGCATTCGATCGCGCCGGCGACAAGCTCCTCTCGGCGATCGCACGCCACCTGAAGCTCAAGCCCGACTGGTTCGACCCGGCGGTCAAGGACGGCAACAGCATCCTCCGCTTGCTGCATTACCCACCGATCCCCGCCGACGCCGAGGGCGTCCGCGCCGGCGCGCATGAGGACATCAACCTCATCACCCTGTTGCTTGGTGCCGAGGAAGCGGGCCTCGAACTGCTCGACCGCGCCAACGGCCGCTGGCTGTCGATCAAGCCGCCCGAGGGCGCGATGGTCGTCAACGTCGGCGACATGCTCCAGCGGCTGACCAACAACGTGCTCCCCTCGACCACGCACCGCGTCGTCAACCCGCCCCCCGAGCGTCGCGGCCACTCACGCTATTCGATGCCGTTCTTCCTCCACCCCGCGCCGGATTTCCTGATCGAGACGCTGCCGGGCACGATCACACCGGACAACGCGAACCGCTATCCAAACCCGATCACCGCGCACGACTACCTGTACGAGCGCCTCGTCGAGATCGGGCTGATCAAGAAGTAGAGGCATCATGTTTCCCCGCGAAGGCGGGGATCCAGACTGGGCTCCCGCCTTCGCGGGAGAACAAGGAACGCTGGCACTGACCACTGCACCACCCCGGCGAAGGCCGGGGCCCAGTTGGAAAGGTGGTCGTAACGACGCGCACCGCTCTATTATCGCCGTCTCCCAACTGGGCCCCGGCCTCCGCCGGGGTGGCGCATCTCTCGGGAAGGCTAAAGCGCGCAAACACCCCACCGCTTTTCTCCCCACCTGATACCCAACAACCACGCTTCGCCCATTGGAGCCCGCCCCCGCATCCGCTAGACCGCGCGCGATGCCCCATCTCTATCTCGTCGACGGCTCCGGCTATATCTTCCGCGCCTATCACCGGCTGCCGCCGCTCACCAACAAGCATGGCGAGCCGGTCGGCGCGGTGTATGGCTATACGACGATGCTGTGGAAGCTCGCGGACGAGGTCCACGCCGCCGATGGCCCCACGCACATGGCGGTCATTCTCGACAAGTCGTCGAAGACCTTCCGCAACGATCTCTACGACAAGTACAAGGCGCAGCGTCCCCCGCCGCCCGAAGATCTCGTCCCGCAGTTCCCGATGATCCGCGACGCCACGCGCGCGTTCAGCCTCCCCTGCATCGAGACCGAGGGACTCGAAGCCGACGACATCATAGCGTGTTACGCGAAGGCCGCGCTCGCCCAAGGCTGGGAAGTCACGATCGTCAGTTCCGACAAGGACCTGATGCAGCTGATCGAGCCCGGCCTCGACATGTACGACACGATGAACAACCGGCGGCTCGGCGCGGAGCATGTCGCGGAGAAATTCCACGGCGTCTCCCCCGCGCAGCTCGGCGACGTGCTCGCGCTGATGGGCGATAGCGTCGACAACGTCCCCGGCGTCCCCGGCGTCGGCCCCAAGACCGCGGCGAAACTGATCCTCGAACACGGCGATCTCGAATCCGTACTCGCCGCCGCCGACGGCATGAAGAAGGGCAAGCTCCGCGACAACCTGATCGAGCATGCCGAGATGGCCCGGCTGTCCAAAGTGCTCGTCACGCTCAAATGCGACGTCGCGCTGCCCGAACCGCTCGAAGATCTCGAACTCAAGGGCATCCCCGACGCCCCCCTTCGTGCGTTCCTCGAACATCACGGCTTCAAGTCGCTGATCGCCAAGCTTTCCGCGGTCGCCGAAGCCCCCGTCGCCGAACCGGCAAGCACAGCCGAGTTCGACGAGGACGAGCCCTGCAAGCACGACGACTACGAAACCGTCGTCGACGAAGCCGCACTCGATCGCTGGATCACCGTCGCCCGCCATCAAGGCTGGATCGCCATCGACACCGAGACCACCGGCATCGACGCGACGCGCGCCGATCTCGTCGGGGTGAGCATGGCGCTGCATCCGAACCTCGCCTGCTACGTACCTATCGCGCATGGCGGGACGGATTTGCTCGCGGAAAACCCGGTCCAGCTCGATCGCGCGCTCGTGCTAGAGAAGCTGAAGCCACTGCTGGAAGACCCGAGCGTCCTGAAGATCGGCCACAACCTCAAATACGACATGATCGTCCTCGGCCGCGCCTATGCGTCGACGGGCGGCGTGAACATCGCGCCGTTCGACGACACCATCGTGATGAGCTTCGATCTCGACGCCGGCCTGCACGGCCACGGCATGGACGAACTCGCCGCCACGCACCTCTCGCACAGCTGCATCGCGTTCAAGGACGTCGTCGGCACCGGCAAGACGCAGCGGACCTTCAACGAAATCGACCTCAAGGCCGCCACGCGCTACGCCGCCGAGGACGCCGACGTCACGCTCCGTCTCTGGCGCCGGTTCAAGCGTCGCCTGCCCGCGGAGGGCTCGACGCGCGTGTACGAGATGGTCGATCGCCCGCTCGTCCCCGTCATCGCGCAGATGGAGATGCACGGGATCAAGGTCGACGCCGCCAAACTGTCGAAGCTCTCGACCGAGTTCGCCGGCCAGATGGCGAGCCTCGAAACCGAGATCCACGCGCTCGCGGGCGCGCCGTTCACGATCGGCAGCCCCAAGCAATTGGGCGACGTGTTGTTCGAGAAGATGGGCATCAAGGGCGGCCGCAAAGGCAAGTCCGGCGTCTATTCGACCGACGTCAACGAACTCGAGCGGATCGCGGCGGACAAGGATTCGCCCGGCGCGGTGATCGCGCGGAAGGTGCTCGACTGGCGCCAGCTATCGAAGCTGAAATCGACCTACACCGACGCATTGCAGGCACAGATCAACCCGGCGACGGGCCGCGTCCATACGTCCTACTCGCTGACCGGCGCACAGACCGGTCGCCTGTCGTCGACCGATCCCAACCTGCAGAACATCCCGATCCGCACCGAGATCGGCCGCCAGATCCGCGACGCGTTCGTGGCGGAACCCGGCAACGTGATCCTCGCCGCCGATTACTCGCAGATCGAGCTGCGGCTGGCCGCGCACATGGCGAACGTCCCCGCGCTGAAGGCCGCGTTCGCGAACGGCGACGATATCCACAGCCTCACCGCGCAGGAACTGTTTGGCGAGGTCAACCGCGACACCCGTGGCCGCGCGAAGACGATCAACTTCGCGATCCTCTACGGCATCTCGCGCTGGGGCCTCGCGGGGCGTTTGGACGTGTCGGCGGACGAAGCGCAGGCGATGATCGACCGCTATTTCGACCGCTTCCCCGGTATCTCCAACTACATCGTCGAGACCACGGAAAGCGTTCGCGCGAGCGGCTTTACCACCACGCTGTTCGGACGCAAAACGCACTTCCCCCGCATCCGTTCGAAGATCCAGCACGAGCGGCAGGGCGCCGAGCGCGCGGCGATCAACGCGCCGATCCAGGGGACGAGCGCCGACATCATCAAGCGCGCGATGGTGCGGATGGGGCCGGCGTTGCTCGAAGCGGGCCTGCCCAATGTCCGCATGCTGCTTCAGGTCCACGACGAACTCGTGTTCGAATTGCCGGAAGGTGACGTGGAGGCAGCCAAGCCCGTGATCGAGCAGGTCATGGCGAACGCCGCGCAACCCGCGGTGACGCTCGACGTCCCACTCGGCATCGAAATTGGCACCGGCCTTAGCTGGGGAGCGGCACATTGAACGCGCAGGGCGGCAGCCGGCCATGTCCGGCTGACTCGCACCAGCGCGGCCGGCGGAGCGTTCGCTCCGACCGACGACGCGGCTTTGCCGCGGCGCGATCCACGAATGGCGCAGCAGCGTGACCGAGGCCACGCAGGATATCGACACGCTCGCCAAGGGTGGTCGGACCAACATCGCCGGCTTCGTCCTCCGCCTCGCCGCGCGAATCCCGTTCCTGTTCATCGCCGGCCGCATCTACGGCCCTGACCTCGTCGGCCGGTTCGCGATTGCCGTAGTGGTCGTCGAACTCGCCGCGCTCCTTGCCACGCTCGGTTTAAAGCGCGGTCTAGCCCAGGCGCTCAGCAGCGCCGACCGCCCGCACGCCAACGTCGTATGGGACGCGATGGCGGTCGCGTTCGTCGCGTCTCTAGTCGCTAGCGCCGTGCTCTGCACGTTCCCGCAGATCATGTATCCGAACAGCGCGATTACCGGGCTCGACCGGTTCCTGCCGCTGATTATCGTCGCGATCGCCTGGTCCGACGTCAGCCTCGCCGCGCTCGCGTACAGGCTCAACGTCAAGGCGGCAGTGACCGCCCGCGCGGTGGTCGAGCCCTGGACGATCTCGATCGCCGCCTGGGCGTTCTCTTACTTCACGATCCGCGACGGCCTGGTCCTTAGTTACGTCGCGTCGATGACCGCGGCGCTGATCGCCAGCCTCGTGCCGTTCCTGCGCAGCTACGGTGTGCCGCGCGGCTGGAAACCCCAGCTCCGTCCATTGTACGCGCTCGCCCGCGCCAACGTACCCCTGGCCGGCGCGGACATCCTCGAATGGGGTAGCCGCAACGTCGATCGCTTCATCCTCGGCGTGATGTTCGAACCGAAAATCGTCGGCATCTATTACATGGCGCAGCAGGTCGCGAGCCTCCCGCAGAAACTGAAGACCAGCTTCGACCCGATCCTCGGCCCCGTCATCACCCACAGCCTCGCGATCAACGACTGCGCCGCGATCGCCAATCAGGTCCGCCAGGTCGCGTTCTGGATCATGGCCGCGCAAGGGGGACTCGCGCTGATGGGCTCGATCCCAGGTGAAGCGGTGATGGGCGTGGTCGGCCCGCAGTTCGTCGCCGGCACCGCCGCGCTCGCGTTCCTGCTGACCGCCGAAGTGCTCGCGTCGACCGGCGCGGTCAGCGAATCCGCCCTCGTCTACATCGCCCGCCACCGGAACCTGATGATCTCGGCGGCAATGCTCGCGTTCCAGATCGGGCTCAGTTTCGCGCTGATCTTCACGATCCGTAAGCTCGGCTACCCGGTCAATTACCAGGCGGCCGGCCCGGCGATCGCGCTGATGCTGTCGGTCGGGGTGACGTCGATCATCAAGTCGAAGCTGCTCGGGCACCTGCTCGGCGCCAACGTATCGCCGTGGCGCTGGCCGCTGATCTGGGCCGCGCTCGCCGCGATCGTAGTCGGTGGCGCGTTCACCGCGCTACCCAAGCGTTACGAATGGGTCGAACTCGCGATCGGCGAACCCGCGATCGCGGCCACCTATCTCTACATCCTGTGGAAATACGCATTCGGCCCCGCCGACCGCGCCCTGTTCGGCAAGTCGACGCCAGTCGGCGAGGCGACGCTGCCGAATGCCGGATCACCGATACGCTAACGCGATCAGTATGCGCGGGCGACCGCGAACTCGACGGCTTCGATCATGGCGTCCTTCGCTTCGCCGTTGGGGAAGCCACCGATCGAGTCGATCGCACGCTGGCCGTAATGCCGGGCGCGTGCGAAGGTGTCGTCGATCGCGCGAGTCGAGCGGATCAGGCGGATCGCGTGCTGGAGATCGGCCTCGCTATCGCGGCGGCCTTCGACGGCATCCTTCCAGAACGCACGGTCCTCGGCCGAGCCACGCGCATAGGCGAGGATCACCGGAAGAGTCATCTTGCCCTCGCGGAAGTCGTCACCCGCGTCCTTGCCCATCGTGTCCGCGTCCGAGACGTAGTCGATCGCGTCGTCGACGAGCTGGAACGCGATGCCCAGGTTGCGGCCATAGGCGTCGAGCGCGGCTTCCTCTGCCTCGGAGCGATCGGCAACGACCGCCGAAATCCGGCACGCGGCCGCGAACAGCGCCGCGGTCTTCGCGCCGATGATGTCGAGATAGCGCTCCTCGCCAAGATCGACGCGGCGCGCGGCGGTGAGCTGGTTGACCTCGCCCTCGGCGATGACCGCGCTGGTCGACGACAGGATCTTCAGCGCCTTGAGACTGCCCGCCTCGACCATCAGTTCGAAGCTGCGGCTGAACAGGAAATCGCCGACCAGCACGCTCGCGGGATTGCCCCAGATGATGTTGGCGGTGCGCTTGCCCCGGCGCAGGTCGGAGCCATCGACGACGTCGTCGTGGAGCAGCGTCGCGGTATGGATGAATTCGACCGCGGCGGCGAGCAGGTGGTGCTGCGTACCGGTATAGTCGATCAGTTGCGCGCTCGCGAGCGTCAGCATCGGCCGCATCCGCTTGCCCCCACCCGCGATCAGGTGACCGGCGAGTTCGGGGATCAGCGGGATTTCCGACTCCATCCGGCCGCGGATCACCGCATTGACCTGGTCCATGTCGCCGGAGACGAGTTTGACCATCGGGTCCAGCGACGGCTGGGACTCGGGATTGGAACGTATGGTTTCGAGGCGGTGGACGGTGGCGCTCATCTCACCGAGCCTCTGACGCCTATGCCCCTGCAAAGCAACCCTTGCCGGGCTCTGCCTGGCCCTGCCGAGCCTTGCCGGGCCTTGCCGGGCCTTGCGGAGTAGGACGCATCCCCGCAAAAGGCGCCCGAACCAATCTGGAAGGGTGTGCGATGGCTGACGACCTGCTGAACGGATATCGCCAGAGCATCGACAATATCGATGCGGCACTGATCCACATGCTTGCCGAGCGCTTCAAGGTGACGCAGGCGGTCGGCCGGCACAAGGCCACGCACGGGCTTCCGCCCGCCGATCCAGGTCGCGAGGAACGCCAGATCACAAGGCTGCGGCAGCTTGCGGCGGATGCGCAGCTCGATCCGGAATTCTCGGAGAAATTCCTGCGCTTCATCATCGACGAAGTGATCCGCCACCACGAGCGGCTGGCGCACGATCACGCCTGATACGGATCGGTCCCGATCGGCGTAAGTGTCACGATCCGTGACGAAAACGTCATTCATTCTCCACCTGTCGATCATCCAGGCAGGTGCAATCGGTTGTCGATGACGCGTGTTCGCCGAGCCCTGATCGTTCTCGCCCTGATCGTCGCTTTGGCGATGGGTGTGATGGGCTGGCTGGGCTATTTCGGGGGGGCGCTGTTCACCGACATAGCCGCGCGCAGCACCTCCGACCGGGCGCCGTTTGCGGTCGTGCTGCTGTCGGGCGACATCGGCTTCAACACGGGCATGAGCCCCGACATCGCGGAGCGTCTTGCCGCCGACGGTATTCCCGTGGTCGGCGTCAATACGCTGACCTATCTGCGCAAGACCCGCACGCCCGCGGAGATCACCTCGCTGATCGCACGGGCCGAGCAACGCGCGCTGCGATTGGGGCATACCGACCGCGTCGTGCTGATCGGCGTGTCGTTCGGCGCGGACATGCTTCACGTCGGTCTCGTCGGGTTGCCCGCGAGCCTGCGCGACAAGGTGACGCGAGTCGCGCTGATCGTGCCCGAGAATACCGTACAGTTCCGCGCGTCGCCGGGTGAGATCTTCGATTACTGGACGCCGACCAGCGATGCGCTGCCGACTGCGCGGCAGCTCACTTGGGCACCCTTGCTGTGCATCCACGGCATCGTGGAAGCCCACAGCTTGTGTCCGCTGCTGAAGCAGCCCAATGCCCGGATCATTGCCCTGCCGGGGGGGCACCCGCTTCACCGCGACGCCGATGCGCTTTACGCTACGGTCTCGCGGTTCGTATTCGCGCATTAAGGATCGATCGATGATTCCTGCACTGATGGCGCTCGCGATGGCCGCGGGCAGCCCCGCTCCTGCCGCACCCCCTGCCCCCGCCTCCGCGGTGGAAGGGATTTGGCACAATCCCAAGAACAGCGTGGCGGTGAAGACCGGTGCCTGTGGCGACAAGCTGTGCGGATGGGTGGTTCGCGCGACCGATGAAGCGCAGGCCGACGCGCGCGACGGTGGCACACCCAAGCTGATCGGCACCGCGTTGTTGCGCGAATACCGCCCGAGCGGCCGCAACACTTGGTCCGGCACGATCTTCGTACCCGACATGGGTCGCACGTTCGGCTCCACGCTGAAGCTGGTCGATGCGAACACGATTTCGGTGAAGGGGTGCCTGATCGGCGGGTTCTTCTGCAAGTCCCAGATCTGGCACCGCGGTTGACCCGATGACGACGGCTCCATGGGTCATCCGGACGCGCGACTGGATCGCGCACCGGCGGGGCATGCTGATCGCGCTGGCGGTGCTGGTCGTGGCGGTGCTCGGCTTCGCGGCGATTCACAAGCTGACCGCGGAGATCCGGCTGTCCGAAGTGCGCGCCGCGTTCTCGGCACTAGGCTGGCCACAGCTGTCGGTGTCGATCGGGCTGACCGTCATCAGTTACATCGCGCTGACCTTCTACGATACGATCGCGTTGCAGGTGATCGGCCACCCCTTGCGCTGGCGGACGGCGGCGGTGGCGTCGTTCACCAGCTACACGATCAGCCACAATCTCGGCCTCGCGATGCTCACCGGCGGATCGGCGCGCTACCGTGTCTATAGCCGCGCCGGGCTCGACGAGGCCGCCGTCGCCCGCGTCGTCCTGATCGCGGGGGTGACGTTCTGGGCGGGGGTGATCACCGTCGCGTGCCTGTCGATGGCGATCCATCCGGGGATGCTGCCGATCGTCAAGTGGACGATGCCGCCGCTGCTGGAGCGTGGCATCGGCATCGTCATTCCGCTCGTCATGCTGGGCATCGTGCTGCGCCATCGCCACGGCGGATCGATCGGGCTGCTCGGCTGGCGGTTGCCGTTGCCGAACTGGCGGCAGGCGCTGGCGCTCGTGCTGGTCTCGACGGTCGACCTCGCGGCGGCGAGCGCGGCGCTGTTCGTGCTGCTGCCGAACGCCTCGCCCGAGCTCTATCCGATGCTGTTCCTCGGCTATGCGGTCGCGATCGTCGTCGCGTTGATCAGCCATGTGCCCGGCGGGCTCGGCGTGTTCGAGGCGGTGATCATCGCGACGATGCCGCAGGACAATGCGACGATCCTCGCGGCGCTGCTCGCCTATCGCATCATCTATTACGTCGCGCCGCTGATCCTGGCCGCGGTGCTGATGGCGTTCCACGAGGGCAAGCAATGGCGGAAGCGGGGGCGCGGGCGCGGTACCGATCCGCTGGCGATCGCGCTGCCGCTCGCACCGCTGCTGCTCGGCGTACTGGTGTTCATGAGCGGTGCGATGCTGCTCGTCTCGGGTGCCCTGCCCGCCGCGCCCGGCCGCATGGACACGCTGGCGACGATCCTCCCGCTGCCGTTCAGCGAGATGGCGCACGTCGCGGCAAGCCTCGTCGGCGTCATGCTGCTGCTGGTCGCGCTCGGGCTGTACCGGCGGCTCGACGGCGCGTTCTGGGCGGCGCGGACCCTGCTCGTCGCGGGTGCGCTGCTGTCGATCGCCAAGGGCCTGGATTACGAGGAGGCGACGATCCTCCTGCTGACCGCCGCCGCGCTGCAATGGACGCGCGCGGCGTTCTACCGGCGGACGCGACTGACCGCGGAGCCATTGTCACCGGAGTGGCTGGTCGGGGTCGGCGCGGCGATCGGCCTGTCGGTGCTGATCGGGTTCTTCGCCTATCGCCATGTCGGCTATTCGAGCGACCTGTGGTGGCGGTTCGAGACCGACGCCAACGCCTCGCGTTTTCTGCGCACCAGCCTCGCGGTCGGGCTGTTGCTGATCGGTGCGGCGATCTGGCGGCTGTTCGCCGCGGCGCCGGTGCCGATGGTCCACGACATGCTGCCCGACGACGTCGCGACCGCCGCGCTCGCGCATGCCGACCGCACCGACGCGATGCTCGCCTTCACCGGCGACAAGCGCTTCCTCGTCTCGGACAGCGGCGACGCGTTCCTGATGTACCAGGTCAAGGGCGCGAGCTGGATCGTGATCGGCGACCCGGTCGGCCCGAGCGAGGCATGGTCCGAGCTGTTATGGGCGATCCGCGCCCGCGCCGACGCCGCACAGGGTCGGTTGCTGCTGTACCAGATCGGCCTCCGGATCGTGCCGATCGCGATCGAGATGGGGCTGAAGCTGGTCAAATACGGCGAAGAGGCGACGGTCGAGCTCGACGGCTTCACGCTGGCGACGCCCGAGATGCGCAGCGTCCGCAAGGCAAGCCGCGTCGCCGAACGTGCCGGTGCGCAGTTCGCCGTCGTCCCGGCCGCCGAGATGCTGGCGATCATCCCCGAATTGCAGGCGATCTCCGACTGGTGGCTGGCCGACAAGGATCACGCCGAAAAGAGCTTCAGCGTCGGCAAGTTCGAGCCCGACTATCTGGCGAAGTTCGACTGCGCGGTGGTGCGGATCGAGGGGCGCATCGTTGCCTTCGCCAATATCTGGGCGACGCGGAACAAGCAGGAACTGTCGATCGACCTCATGCGCCACGCCGAGGACATGCCGCAGGGCGGGATGGATTTCCTGTTCACGCGACTGATGCTGTGGGGTCACGAGCATGGCTATCGGCATTTCTCGCTCGGCATGGCGCCGCTGTCGGGGATCGAGGCGCGGCGGCTGTCCCCGACCTGGTCGAAGGTGGCGGCCTTCCTGTTCCGCCACGGCGAGCGCTTCTACGGGTTCGCCGGCCTGCGCGCGTACAAGGAGAAGTTCCGCCCGAACTGGACACCGCGCTATATCGCCTCGCCGGGTGGCACGTCGTTGTTACGCGGGCTGATCGATTTGCAGGCTTTGGTGAGTCGGTAAGGCTTGCTAGGGCCCCCCGCCTTGCTAGGGCAGACGAGATGAGTTTTCTCCTGGCAATCGAAGGCGCCGACGGCGCGGGCAAAGCCACCGCCTCGGCACTGGTGGTCGAGCAGTTGCGCGCCGCGGGCCGCACCGCGGACGTCGTGTCGTTCCCGCGCTATACCGAGACGGTCGGCGGCTGGGCGCTGGGCGCGATGCTGGCGGGGACACTGCCGCGCGGCACGTCGCCCAGGGCGGCGGCGGTGCTGTATGCGCTCGACCGGATGGAGTCGCGCAAGCATCTGCTGGCGACGATGGCGGCGAACGATGTGGTGGTGTTCGACCGGTATATCGCCTCGAACATGGCGTATCAGGCGGCGCAGGTTCCGGCGGATGAGGCTGACGCGATGATGGCGTGGATCGCGGATTTGGAGACGGGCTCGTTCGCGCTGCCGAAGCCTGACCTGTCGGTGTATCTCGACACGCCCGCCGACATCGCGCGTGGACTGATCATGAAGAAGCGCAAGCGGTCCTACACCGACGACGCGTTCGATGCGTACGAGGCGGATACCGGACTGCAGGATCGGGTGCGGACGAATTACACAGCGATGGCCGAGGCCGGATTGCTGGGCCGCTGGGCAACGGTGTCGACGGTCACTGACGGCGCGTCGCGCTTGCCCGCCGAGATCGCGGCGGAGATCGTCGCCCTCCTTTCCTGACGCCGCTGCCCTCCACCCCGGCGAAGGCCGGGCCCAATTGGAAAGGTCACAGTAACGGCATCCGACGCCCGCCAAGCGTCGTCCCCCAATTGGACCCCGGCCTTCGTCGGGGTGGTATGCTGTTGCGCGTGCGTGCGCGTCCGCAAATCCCTCTATCTGTTTCGAAACTTCTCGTTATGTAGCTCGCCTATATAACGAGGGGGTGACGACAATGCGGGGACATGATTTCGCGCGGCTGAGTGCCGTGCTGCTGGCGACGACGTGCCTGCCGATGATGGCAGACGCGCAGACCAGCGTCGCCGACCCGGAACAGACACGCACTGAGGGCACCACGGCCCGACCGAGCGACGACGCCGACACCTCGATGGAGGTGATTGTCACCGCCCGCCGTCGTGCCGAAAACGCGCAGAAGATTCCCGGGTCGTTGTCCGTCGTCGGTAGCGCACTGCTCGACCGGTCGTACACTGTGAACACGCAGCAACTGTCGCAACTCGTACCTGCGTTGAACTACAGCTCGGCCAATCCCCGCAACACCGCGTTCACGATCCGCGGGCTCGGCAGCAGCGTCGTCGCGGTCAGCCAGGCCAATGACGGGCTCGAACCCGGCGTCGGCTATTATGTCGACCAGGTCTATCACGCGCGCCCCGCCACCGCCGCGTTCGACTTCAGCGACATCGAGCAGGTCGAAGTCTTGCGCGGTCCGCAGGGCACGCTGTTCGGCAAGAACTCCACCGCCGGCGCGATCAACATCACGACCCGAGCGCCGACCTTCACGACGCAGGGCGAGGCCGAGATCAGCTATGCGAGCTACAACTTCCTCCAGGTGAAGGGCGCCGTCTCCGGCCCGATCCTCGGCGACACGCTCGCCGGTCGCGTGTCGGTGGTCAGCACGCGCCGCGACGGCGTGATCGACAACGTCGTCACCGGCCGCGACCAGAACACCATCGGCAACCAGGCGATCCGCGGCCAATTGCTGTTCCGTCCTTCGGAAGTGTTCCAGGTGAAGGCCAGCGCCGACTTCACCAACTTCCAGAGCAACTGCTGCACGCAAGTCTATTACAACGTCGCCACCCGCCCGACGAGCGGCGCCAGCGGTGCCGTGTTCCGTACCGCCACCCGCCAGTTCGGCGGCCCGACCGGCCTCGCCGCGCAGTTCAACTACGCACCGCCCAGCACCAATCCGTACGACCGCAAGACCGACATCGACGCGGCCTTGGGCGTCAATACCAACGAGGGCGGCGTCGGCGTGATCGCGGACTGGAACCTCGGTGGTGCGACGCTCACCTCGGTCAGCGCGTGGCGGTTCTGGAACTGGGACGCAGCGAACGACCGCGACTACACCAGCATCCCGATCCAGATCGAACAGCACATCCCCTCGCGCCAGGACCAGTACAGCCAGGAACTCCGCCTCGCCTCGAACGGCGACCACAAACTGAGCTACGTCGGCGGGCTCTATTTCTTCCGCCAGCGCGTGATCGGACGCCCGATCTCGATCTACGGCCCCGCCGCCGCCCGCTACCTGATCGGCACGACGACGGGCACGGGCGCCGCCGCAACCGCCGTCCCGAGCAACCTGCTCGACGGCTACGGCACCGACGGCCGCACCGATTTCCGGTCGGACAGCTATGCCGCGTTCGGCGAAGTGAACTGGAAGCCGGTCGATCGCCTCACCCTGACCGGCGGCCTGCGCTACACCTACGAGGAGAAGGAGGGGACGTACGACACCTTCACCTTCGGCGGTTTGCAGACGACCAACGCCGCACTGAACGCGGCCAAACTGTCGATCCTGCGCGGCCAGAACTACGCCGCCAGCGACAAGGACGGCGCACTCGCCGGCCGCGCCAACATCGCGTATCAGGCGACCGATAACGTCCTAGCCTATGCCAGCTACGCGCGTGGCGAGAAGTCGGGCGGGATCAACATGTCCGGCCTCCCGCTCAACGACCAGAACCAGCCCGCGATCGGCACCGCCGTCGTCCACCCCGAGAAGAACACCGCGTACGAGATCGGCCTGAAGACGCAGTTGTTCGACAACCGCCTGATCTTCAACGTCGACGGATACTATACGCGCGTCACCGATTTCCAGGCGAACGTCACCGACACCCGCGCCGCCGCTGCGCTGCGCACCTACCTCGCCAATATCCCGAAGGTCACCGTCCGCGGGTTCGAGGCTGACGCGACCGCACTCGTCACCCGCAACCTGTCGCTGCGCGGCAGCGTCGCCTATGCGGACGGCAAGTTCAATTCCTACCCGGCGGCCCCCTGCCCGATCGAACGGATCTTCAACACCGCGGCGTTCTGCGACCTGTCGGGCCAGCGCCTGTCGAGCCTCCCGCGGTGGTCGTACACGCTCGGCGCGGACTACAACCAGCCGATCGCGGACATCGGCAGCGGCTTCGTCCATGTCGATTCGAACACGCGCACGCGGCAGTTCGGCGATCCCTCGGGCTCGGCGTTTACGGTGATCGAAGGCTACACGATCGTCAACGGCAGCATCGGCTTCCGCTCGAAGGACGGCTGGGAACTCGCCGTGTTCTCGCGCAACCTGCTGAACAAGGACTACATCCAGAATGTGACGATCCAGGCGGGCAATTCCGGCCTGATCCTCGCCACGCCGAGCGACCCACGCACGATCGGGCTTACCTTCCGCATCCGACAGTAGGTATGAGGAGTGCCATGACGCTACCGGACCCCGCCCTCCACGCCACGATCCTGCTCGCCAAGGACCAGACCGGCCGCGTCGGCGCCGACCGGATCGCGCTGCTCCGCGCGATCCGCGACGGTGGCTCGATCACCAGCGCGGCGAAGGTCGTCGGGCTGAGCTACAAGGCGGCATGGGACGCGGTGCAGGTGATGAACAACCTGTTCGACCGCCCGCTCGTGCTCCCTGCGGCGGGCGGCAAGGACGGCGGCGCGAGCCCGATTACCGAGGCGGGCGTGGCGGTGCTCGACGGCTATGCGGTCGCGGAGGCCGAACTCGCGAGCGCGATGGCACGGATCGAGGCGAGCGTGTCGAACGGGCTGTCGCTGAAGCCTTTGCTATGGGGAATCGGAATGAAGACGAGCGCACGCAACGTGTTGCGCGGCACCGTGTCGCGCGTGACGCCGGGGACGATCGATGCCGAAGTGACGCTGGCCGTCGCCGAGGGCGTCGAGATCGTCGCGACGATCACGCGCGGCAGTGCCGAGGATCTGGGACTGGTGCCGGGCGCGACCGCGCTGGCGCTCATCAAGTCAAGCTTCGTGATCCTCGCACGCGGTGACGAGACCCTGCGGACATCGGCCCGCAACACGCTGGCGGGGACCGTTATCGCGCGCGAGGACGGCGCGATCTCCAGCGAAGTGACGCTGGAACTGACGCTCGGCAAGACGCTGACCGCGACGTTGACCAAGGAGAGTGCGGAGGCGCTCGACCTACAGATCGGCACGCGCGCACTGGCGTTGATCAAGGCCAGCCATGTGATCCTGGCGGTGGAGTAGGCCGCTCGTAGCGTAGAACTGCACCACCCCGGCGGAGGCCGGGGCCCAGTTGGGGGACGTTGCTAACCGAGCGCTGTCTTCCGTTACCGCGACCTTTCCAACTGGGCCCCGGCCTCCGCCGGGGTGGTGCCTATCAGTTTTGAACCAATCCTAACATTTCCGTCATGAACCGATTCCGCATTGCAGCATAAGTAAACGTCATTACTTAGCACGCTAATGACTTCCCCCCGCCGTGCCCTCGAATCCTCCTACGCCCGCACCCTCCTGCCGCTTGCCAGGATGTGGCGGCGGGCGGCGGATCGCGCGCTCAGCGACATGAACGTGTCCGCGTCGATCGGGTGGGCATTGGTGCAGGTCGGGCGGCTTGGCGACGACGTCCGCCAGACCGACCTCGCGAGCGAACTCGACGTCACGCAGGCGTCGCTGGTCCGCTCGATCGACCAGATGACCGCCGCCGGGCTCGTCGAGCGCCAGCGCGATCCGCAGGACGCGCGCGTCAGCCGCATCCGCCTGACCGAACACGGCCGCGCGCTCGTCACGACGATCGAGGCGAAGTTCGCGAGCCTGCGCGCGGCGATGCTCGACGACGTGCCCGACGAGGACCTCGCCACCGCGCTGCGTGTCGCCGAACGGCTCGGCGCGCGGTTCGCGGCGGATCACGCACGATGATCCTCGCGAAATTCGGCGCGAAGGAAGCGCTCTTCTCGGTCAAATGCCTGATCGCGGCGTTGCTCGCATATTATATCGCGCTGCGGATCGGGCTGACGCGGCCCTATTGGGCGGTGACGACGTCGTACATCGTCGCCCAGCCACTGGCGGGCGCGGTGCTGTCGAAAGCGGTGTTTCGGGTCGCGGGCACGGTGCTCGGCGCGATCGCTGCGGTCGTGCTGGTGCCGAACCTCGTCAACGCGCCCGAACTGCTGTCGCTGGGTCTTGCGCTCTGGCTCGGCGTCTGCCTGTACATCTCGCTGCTGGACAGGACGCCGCGCGCGTACGTGTTCCTGCTGGCCGGCTATACCGCGAGCATCATCGGCTTCCCGTCGGTGGCGGCACCGGGCGCGATCTTCACGACCGCGGCGTTGCGCGTGCAGGAGATCACGATCGGGATCCTCTGCGGCAGCCTGATCCACGGCTTCGTCTTCCCGCAGACGGTGACCGCGGCGCTGCTCGGACGGATCGACGCGATCCTCGCGGACGCCGAACGCTGGTCGCGCGATTCGCTCGCCGGTGCCTCCGATGCCAAGCTCGATCGTGACCGGCGGCGTCTCGCGCTCGACATCAACGAACTGCATCAGCTTTCCATCCACCTGCCGTTCGACACCGCGCGGCTTCTTCCGCGCGTGCGGACGCTGCGCGCGCTCCAGGCGGAACTGTCGATGCTGTTGCCGCTGGCGAGCGCGGTCGACGACCGGATCGTCGAGCTGACCCGCGGCGCCGATGCCCCCCGCCCCGAGGCGCTCGCGCTGATCGAGGACGTCCGCGAATGGCTCCGCGATCCGCCCGCGGTCGAGCGACGGGGCGCGAGCGCGGATGCGCTGATCGCCCGCGCAAAGGCACTCGAGCCGCCGGTCGGCACCACGCTGATCTGGCGCGACGCGCTGCGCCTGAGCCTGCTCGCGCGCCTTGGCGAACTGGTCGATGCGCACCGCAACGCGCGCGACCTGCGCGATCAGATGCGCTCGCCGTCGCGAACCGCGATCACCCCGGCGGTCGCCCGGCTGCTGGCCCGGACGGCACGCCGGCCGCTCCACCGCGATCGCGGCATCGCGCTGCGTGCGGCGGCGGGTACCGTCACGACGATCCTGCTCGGGTGCGCGTTCTGGATCGGCACCGGCTGGAGCGACGGCGCGGGCGCGGTGCTGATCGCGGGTGTATGCTGCGCGCTGTTCGGTAACAGCGACGATCCCGCGCCCGCGATCATGGCGTTCTTCTATGGCACGATCATCGGCCTCGTCGTCTCCGCCGTGTACGCCTTCACGATCCTGCCGCGCGTGACCGATTTCGTGACGCTGGCCGCGGTACTCGCGCCGCCGATGCTGATCGGAGGCGTGTTCCTCGCGCGCCCGTCGACCTTGCTGGTGACGCTCGGCGCGCTGCTGGGTGGGCTTAACACGGTCGGGCTCAACGACCGCTATGGCGGCGGGTTCGACACGTTCCTCAACGGCGGCATCTCGCAGCTGGTGGGCACGTTGTTCGCGGTCGTCACCGTCGGCCTGTTCCAGACGATCGGCGCGGACACCAGTGCGCGGCGGCTGATCCGCGCGGGCTGGCGCGAGCTGGCATACCGCAGCGATTCGCCCGGCCGCCCCGACGCGGCGGGCTGGATCGCGCGGATGCTCGACCGGATCGGCCTGCTCGCGCCCAGACTCGCAGCGCAAGGCGAGGATCCGGGCAAGCCGCTGCTCGATGCGTTGACCGATCTGCGCGTCGGCGTCTCGGTCGGCGAACTGCGACAGATGCGGCTGGACGGCACGGCCGACGAGGCGATGATGATCACGCCCGTGCTGCGCGGCATCGGCGCGCATTACCGCGCGCTGCGTCCCAATCAGCCTGCACCGCCCGAACCCGACCTGCTTGCCGGTATCGATGCGGCGATGACCGGGTTCGCCACGAGCACGCCCGATCGGCACCGCACCGGCGTGCTCGCGCTGACCTCGCTGCGCCGCAACCTGTTCCCGCAAGCGCCAGCCTATGGGTACGTGTCCGGAGTGGCGGCATGACCGGCGAAATCTCGATCGGCGGCGTATACCTGCCGAGCATACTGCTGCTCGCGGTTGCCGCCGTGCTCCTCACCGGCATCGCCACGCGGCTGCTCGCGTTCGCCGGTGCCTACCGCCTGGTGACGTATCGGCCGCTCGTCGACCTCGCACTGTTCTTCCTCATCCTCGGGCTGCTCGCCCTGCTCACCGGACCTTCCGCATGAACCCCCGCCTCAAGTCCCTGCTCGCCCCGCTTGGCCGCTCCGCCGTCACGATCGTCATCGTCGCGCTCGCGGTGCTGGTCGCGCTGTGGCTGTGGAAGCGGTACGAGACCGATCCGTGGACGCGCGACGGGCATATCCGCGCCGATATCGTCCGCGTGACACCCGACGTCGCGGGCCTCGTCACGCAGGTCGCGGTGCACGACAATCAGGCGGTGAAGCCCGGCGACGTGCTGTTCGTGGTCGATCGCCCGCGCTTCCAGCTGACGCTCGCGCAGTCCGATGCATCGATCGCGAGCGCACGCGCGACGCTGTTGCAGGCGCGCCGCGAAGCGCAGCGCGATCTGGCGCTCGGCGATCTGGTCGCGAAGGAGACGCACGAGCAGAACGTCGCGCGCGTCGCCACAGCATCCGCCGCACTCGCCCAGGCGCAGAGCGCACGCTCCACCGCGGCGCTAAACCTCGCGCGGACGACGGTGCGCGCGACGGTGCACGGCATCGTCACCAACCTCGATCTCCACCCTGGCGACTATATCGCGACCGGAACGCAGGCGATGGCGCTCGTCGATACCGATTCGCTCCGCGTCGAGGGCTATTTCGAAGAGACAAAGCTCGGCAGCATCCATCTCGGCGATCCGGTGATCGTCCACCTGATGGGCGAACCGCAGCCGCTGCACGGCCGCGTCGACAGCATCGCCGCGGGGATCAACGACAGCGAGCGGACGAACACGACGAACCTGCTGCCCAACGTCAACCCGACCTTCAATTGGGTGCGGCTGGCCCAGCGCATCCCGGTGCGGGTCAAGCTGACCAGCGTGCCGAAAGGGACGCAGCTGATCGTGGGCCGCACCGCAACGGTGACGGTCCAACCACGCGTTGGACCGGGGACGACGGCATGACGCTCCCCATCATCCGCCCCACCCTCTTCCGTCATCCTGACGAAAGTCAGGACCCAGGGTTACAAGAGATGTCCTGCGTGGCTCTGGATCCTGACTTTCGTCAGGATGACGGAAGAGGGGGCACTAAGCACGTCAGTCGCGGCGGTCTCGCAACGGTCATCGCCTCACTCGCGCTAGCCGCGTGCACCACCGCCGGCCCGAATTACGCCCTCCCCGAGTCCGCGGTCGTCAACCGCCCCTCCGCCCAGGGCGCATTCGACAGCGGCCACGAGAAGGCGTTCGCCGACACCCCGCTCCCCGATCACTGGTGGCAACTCTACGGCGACCCCCGCCTCGACGCGTTCGTCACCGAAGCGCTCGCCGCCAACACTGATCTCCGCGCCGCCGACGCCAACCTCCGCCGTGCCGACGCAGTCGTCGCCGAAGTCGCCGCGGGACGCACGCTGTCGACCGTCCTCGGCGGCGGCACCTCGCTCGACCGCCCGTACACGACCGGCGGCAACCTGCCCGGCACTCTCGACTACAACCTCGGCATCACGCTAGCCTATCCGCTCGACCTGTCGGGCCGCATCCGCCGCGCGATCGAGGCGGCCCAAGGCGATGCCGAGGCCGTCGCCGCCGCGCGAGACAACGTCCGCGTCACCGTCGCCGCGGAGACCGCGCGCAGCTACGCTACCGCCTGCACCGCCAACTCGGTGCTCGCCGCGAACAACCGCATCCTCGCGCTGCAACGCCAGACGCTGAACGTCACGCAACGCCTGCAACGCGGCGGGCGCGGCACCGCGTTCGACGTGACGCGCGCGAGGACCGCGGTCGACCAGAGCGAAGCGCTGATCCCGTCGCAGGTCGCGACGCGCACCGCCGCCTTGTACCGTCTCGCTACGCTGATGGGCCGCACACCCGCCGACTATCCCAAGGACGTCGCGACCTGCGCCAAGCCGCCCGCGCTCACCCGCCCGCTGCCGATCGGCGACGGGACCGCGCTGATCCTGCGCCGCCCCGATATCCGCCAGGCCGAACGCACGCTTGCCGCGGCGACCGCGCGGATCGGCGTAGCGACCGCCAACCTCTATCCGCAGGTCAGCCTCGGCGGCTCGGCCGGGTTCACCGGCCCCGTCTCGTCACTCGGCTCGACCAACGCATTCCATCTCGGGCTTGGGCCGCTGATCAGCTGGAGCTTCCCCAACCGCCCGGTCATCCGCGCGCAGATCGCGCAAGCCGGTGCCAGCGCGGATCAGGCACTGGCGCAGTTCGATTCGACTACACTCGAGGCGCTCCGCCAGACCGAGACCGCGCTCTCCGCCTATGCGCGCGAAGGCGACCGCAACGCAGCCCTGCGCCGCGCCCAGTCCAGCGCCGCGCGCGCCGCGGACCAAGCCGGCACGCTCTACCGCTTCGGCCGCACCGATTTCCTGTCGCTGCTGACCGCTCAGGCCGCGCTGACCACCGCGCAGGCCAACCTCGCCACGTCCGACGCGCTGCTGGTAGATCGCCAGGTCGACGTCTTCAAGGCACTCGGCGGGGGGTGGCAGGCATGAGGCTCCGACGGCGCGGGCTCGCCTCGATCAACAGCGAGATCCGCGACGGCATCATGCCCGCCGCCGACACCATCGCGCGCGTCGCCAAGGACCCCGACGCGTTGCCGCACACGCCGAGCAACTACCGCGTCACCGCGCTGATCATCGCCTGCGCGCTGTTCATGGAGCAGATGGACTCGACCGTGCTCGCGACCGCGCTGCCGACGATGGCGCGCGATTTCGGCGTGCCCGCGACCAGCATGAGTTCGGCGCTGACCTCGTATCTGCTGGCGCTCGCAATCTTCATTCCCGCGAGCGGGCGTCTCGCGGACCGGTTCGGCTCGCGCACGATCTTCCGCGCGGCGATCCTCATCTTCGTCGGCGGATCGATGCTGTGCGGCCAGGCGACCAGCCTGCCGTTCATGATGTTCGCGCGCTTCCTGCAAGGGCTCGGCGGCGCGATGATGATCCCGATCGGCCGCCTCGTCCTGCTCCGCAGCGTCGCCAAGGAGGATATGGTCCAGGCGATGTCGTGGCTGATCATGCCCGCGCTGATCGGTCCGATCCTGGGTCCCCCGGTCGGCGGCGCGATCGTCACCTATCTCGACTGGCGCTGGATCTTCTACCTCAACGTGCCGATCGGCCTGCTCGGGGTGGTGCTGGTGACGCGCTTCATCGGCGAGGTGCGCGAGGACAAGCCGGCGCGCTTCGACGTCCCCGGCTTCATCCTGTCGGGCGTGTCGCTCGGCTGCCTGTTGTTCGGGTTCGAGATGACCAGCCGCACCGGGGAATTGTCGCGCGCCGTCGTGCTGATCGCGGTCGGGCTGGTCGCGGGCGTGGCGTATATCCGCCACGCGAAACACCGCAGCGATCCGATCCTCGATCTGTCGCTGATGCGGATCCCGACCTTCCGCCTGTCGGTGATCGGTGGATCGCTGACGCGCATCACGCAGGGCGCGCAGCCGTTCCTGCTGCCGATGATGCTCCAATTGGGCTTCGGGATGACCGCGGCGGCGAGCGGCGCGATCACGATCGCCGGCGCGATCGGCTCGCTGGGCATGAAGGGTCTCGCCCCGCGCATCCTGCGCCGTTTCGGATTCCGCAACAGCCTGGTCGTCGGCGGACTCTGCGCGAGTTCGGGCTATGCGGTCGCCGGCCTCTTCCGCCCCGACTGGCCGATCCCCGCGATCTTTGCGGTATTGTTGGTGTCAGGCTTCGTCATGTCCTTCCAGTTCTCGGCGTACAACACGATCGCGTATGACGAGATCCCGTCGTCGCGGATGAGCAGCGCGACCAGCTTCTATGCGACGTTCCAGCAACTGATGCTGTCGCTCGGCATCTGCGTGGGGGCGGCGTCGCTGCATGTCGGCATGCTTGGCACGGGCGCGACGCGTCCGGCGCTGGCGGACTTCACGCTGGCGTTCCTGGTGGTGACCGCGGTGTCGGCGTCGGCAACGATCTGGAACCGCCGGTTCGCGGTGGATGCCGGAGCGGAACTCAGCGGGCACCGCGCGTAGCCCGTCGCAACATGCCCCCCTCCCTGAAAGGGAGGGGATGGGGGTGGGTTGGCCAGCTTGTGCCGCGACCGATCGGCGATACGGAAACCGACCCACCCCCGGCCCCTCCCTTCCAGGGAGGGGAGAAGACAGTGGGCCCGCCTTAAACCTGCGTTGCCGGCAGCGATGGCCGCGAGAGGACGGAGACGTGCTCGCCGGGCTCGACGAACATGCCGTGCGACAGCGCCCAGCGCCCCGCCTTCTCACTCGCCGTCAGCATCGTCAGGAACGGGCTGAGCAACAGACCCAGCGTCACCGGCGCAAGCCACGCCGCGGTGATCGGCGCGAACGGCGTTACCAGCAACAGCGCCCCCCCCACCCCGACATGCCAGCGATAGCGCGGCATCACGTCCGCCAGCGACAGCTCGTGTGCATCACGGTTCTGCGGCGCCCAGCCGGACTTCCGGCCCATCAGGATCCCGGCCTGATCAATCGTCTGCGTCAGCGCGATCACCGGCGCGGACAGCATCGAGAACGGCACGTCGACCAGCACCGACCGGACGATCCCGCGCCGCCCACCGAACCCCGCGCGACGCTCCGCATTCGAGAAGGCCCAGATGACGCTCAGCAGCTTCGGCCCGAACAACAACAGCAGCGTCACCGCTAGCACCTGCAGAGACGTCTGCGCCTCGACGATGTTGCGTTCGCCGATCAGCGCCTGCACCACGCTCGTCGCGATCATCAGCAGCCACACCGGCGACGTGATGAACGCCGACGCGCCCATCAGCAGTTGCAGCCGGCTGACCCAGTGGAACCCCGACGACGTCAGCAGGCTGAGATGCTGAATATTCCCCTGCGCCCAGCGCCGGTCGCGCACCGCCGCGTCGATCAGCGTCGGCGGATATTCCTCGAACGTCTCCTCGGTCATCAGCATGTGCACGCGCCAGCCACGTCGGCGCAGCAGCGCCGCCTCGACCATGTCGTGGCTCATGATGACGCCGCCGAACGGCGCGCGCCCTGGCAGGTCGGGTAACCCGCAACTCGACGCGAACGCCTCGATCCGGATCAGCGCGTTGTGGCCCCAGAAGGTCGCCTCCGAGCCCGACCACCAGACAAGGCCGGCGGTCGATATCGGGCCGTAGAGGCGGCTTGCGAACTGCATCCAGCGCTGGAACAGGGTAACCCCGTTGATCACCGCCGGCACGGTCTGAAGCAGCGCTACTGCGGGCCGCCGTTCGAGCACTTGCGCCATGCCGATGATCGTGTTGCCGCCCATCAAACTGTCCGCGTCGAGCATCAGCATGTAGCGGTAACCGCCGCCGAACCTCCGGATCCACTCCGCGACGTTGCCGGGTTTGCGCCCCACGTTCACGATGCGGCGACGATAATAGAGCGCGCAATCGAGCGTCGGCGCGAGGCGCTCCCACGCCGCGGCCTCGGCCGCCTCCGCAGCTTCGCCGGAATCGCTCAGGATGAAGATATCGAACCGGTCGGCGACACCGCCGGCGGCGATCGCGCGCGCCATCCACGCGATCCGCTCGAACACCGCATCGATATCCTCATTGTGGACCGGCATCAGGATCGCGGTGCGGCCCTCGAGCGGTTCGGACTGGCGCGGCGTCGGGACGAACCCCGGATGCCCGCCGGTCATCAACAGCACGAAGCCGATCGCTGCGTTCATGAATCCGAACGCGATCCACGCGAACAGCGGGAAGAACAGCGCGAGCAACGCCGCGTCCCAGAAGCTCAGTCCGTCGGCGAGAAGCGATTCCTGCACCGCCGACGACGCCGCGGTTGCGAGCAGCCCGGTCATCAGCACGAGGAGGATGCGGCGCGCGAGCATGTCGTCGGACGACACGACCATGCCCGGCCCGGGCTCGGGCGCGGACCAACGCGGCGGCGGGCCATCGAAACGCTGCGGGGGCATCTCGATCGGCGTTTCGTCCGGCATCATTGCGGGAAGCGCGGGCATCAGAAGATCGGGGTCAGGACGGTTTCGCTGAGCGCGCGGCCGCCACGCGTGAGGAACAGCCTGACGTCGGCGGGTCCTTGCGCATCGGGGGCCACGTCGGCGGTGACGCGCCAGCGGTTCTTCTGGCCGACGACCGGATAGGCCGCGTTGGCAAGCACCTTGCCGCGGACGACGTCGATCTTGGCATTCACGCCGCTCTGTCGATCGAGGCCGGCGAGACCGTCGCCGATGAAATCGACCACCAGCTTCCGCGCCCCTTTCACCGGCTCAGCGCCCGGTCGGCCGGCGACGCCCTGCCAGCAATCGACGACGTGCGCTGTCACGGCGACGGCGGTCGGATCGGTCGATTTCCACGACAGGTTATAGTCAAACTGCAACCGCTGCCCCGCCTTCGCTGGCGTTGCCGGAGTCCAGAACGAGACGACATTGTCGACCGTCTCGCTGTTGGTCGGGAAGGCATAGAGCATCACTGCGCCCTTGCCCCAATCTCCCTGCGGCTGGACCCACAAGTTCGGCCGGCGATCATAGAACGCGCCGTCGTCCTGGTAGTGATCGAAATTACGGTCGCGTTGGATCAGACCGAAACCCTTCGGCGCCTGGTCCGCGAAACTGTCCAGCGTATCATGCGGCGGGTTGTTGAGCGGACGCCAGATGCGTTCGCCGGCACCGGTGAGCAGCGCTAGGCCGTCCGAATCGTGGATCTCGGGCCGCCAGTCGACCGCGGCAGCGCGGTTGCCTTCGCCGTACCAGAACATGCTGGTGGCAGGTGCGACGCCGAGCCGCTCGATGTCACGGCGCACGTTGAGCACGGACGAGACCTGCTGCTCGACACCAGCGCCGGCGACGTGGCGCGACTGGATGCGGTAGGCACCGGTGACGCTGGCGCCGTCCATCAGCGCGTAGATCGTGTACGCGTCCGCGCCGGTCCGCTCGATCCAGAATTCGGTGAAGTCGGGAAATTCCTCGCGGCCGGGCAGCCCGGTGTTGATCGCGAGCCCGCGCGCGGACAGGCCATATTGGTCCTGCGCGCCGGCGGTCCGGAAATAGGAGGCGCCCTGGAACGCCATCCAGTCGCTGGTCCCGCCCGGTGCCATCGCACGGAACCCGGCGATGCCGAGCGCCGCGGCGTGGCCCTCTTCGGCCTCGAACAGGTCGCGCGAAAATTCGATGCGGTGTGCCTGACCGCCCTCAACGACGTTGATTGCGACCGGCATTGGCGCATAGCGGCCAAGTGGGAAGAGGCGGATGCCACCGGCGAGCGTCTTGTCCGCGCGGAAGCGGATGCTGCCGACCTTGTCGTAATCGATCGCGGCGGCGGCTGCGACCTTGGCCGGGGCCGCGTATGGCTTGGTGGCGAGCGTCGCGGCGCGCTGCTGGAGCGCGTCCCAAGAGAACGGCTCCGCCTTGCGAGGCGCTGCACGCATCGCGGCGGCGGCCTGTGGGAGGACACCCAACAGACTCAGCGCGGTTACTACTTCGCGTCGACCGATCATGCAGAGCGCTCCCTCGTCGTCATCATGCTGCAATGCGGTAGCATAGTGACGGCGCACGCGCGCGTCGACAGGTCCCGCCGCGGGCGCAGCCTATCGCGCGCGTTGCCAGCGAGCGCTAATGCTGACCGGGTCGTGGATGTGTCCGCCAACGACCACCAGCATCGCGCCGGCACTCGCGCAGACGAAACCAATCGTGGCGAGCACGAACGCGAGTGGGCCAGTTTGTGGTTGAAGACGGGAGAGTGTGTGGATCGCGATTAGGGCGATTGCGAGTGACAGGATTCCGCTGGCGCGGAGGCTCAGGTCAGTGCGGAGGTGGCGGGCGTCGGTCATGCGACACGTCAGCTATCGCCTGCGCATATGCGTTCGAGATCGATAACGAGGGGAGCCATAGTGTTTACATAGTGCGCAACCCCGTCATCCCGGCGAAAGCCGGCACCTCGCGCGGCAGGGGCGACCTGCGGTGGAGAAACACACTAATATTCCCGGTTCAGGCGTCGACCAACAGTCTGTACCCGATCCCGAGTTCGTTCGCGATGACCGTGCCGACTCCCCCCGTCCCCTCCAGCTTCTGCCGCAAATTACGCACGACGATGCGGAGATATTCGATCCGCCGGTCGTGATCGGTCGGCCACGCCGCCTCCAGGATCCGCTGATGCGTCACCACCCGCCCCGGATGCGCCGCGAGCGCAGACAGCACATCGAACTCCTTCCGCGTCAGATGCGCCTCCTCGTTCCCGCGCCGGACTAGGCGATGCTCGAAATCAATCTCCACCCCATGCGCGCGCAGGACCGTCGGCCGAGACGTCGCCTCCCCTCGCCCGCGCAGCGCGACGCGGAGGCGGGCGAGCAACTCCTCCGTATCGAACGGCTTGGTCACGTAATCCTCGGCCCCCAGATCGAGCGCAGCGACCTTCTGATCGGTCGCCTCGCGTGCGGAGACGATGAGGATGATCGGATCGCCGAGCTTCTTCAGCAGCGGCACCAATTCGAGCCCGTCACGGTCGGGCAACCCCAAGTCGAGCAGTACCGCGGTCAACGGCCGGCTCGCCGCAATCCGCAGCGCCTCGCGCGCGTCGACCGCCTCCTCGACGCCATAGCCCGCGCGTTCGAGGGTGTTCTTCAACAGGCGGCGGATGTGCAGTTCGTCGTCCACTATCAGGACCGTTTGTGCGCTCATATGTTCGCTCCATCGGTGTCGCGGACGAGCAGGGCCACGGGAAAGCACAGGCTGAACCGTGCGCCGGTCAGGTCTTCGCGGTTGCTGGCTTCGACGGTCATACCCATCGCTTCGGCGAACGCTTTCACGATCGCAAGCCCGAGCCCGGTGCCGCCGATCGCGCGGTCGGAGCCTTCGAGGCGGCGGAACGTCTCGAACACTTCCTTCTCGCGGCCGGGTGGCAAACCGGGTCCCTGATCGATCACCGACAGCCGGAGCAGTCCGAAGCGGTGTTCTGCACGGACGACGATCAGCGTACCGGGATCGGCATAGCGCCCCGCATTGTCGAGCAGGTTGAGCAGGCAATGGTGCAGCAGTTGCGGATCGACGCGGACCAGCGGCAGGTTGGGCGCGACGTCGAGTTCGATCGCATGGCCCTCGAGCACGCGCTTCGTGTCGTGCACCGCGCCCGCCACCGCATCGGTGAGGTCGGTCGGCTCGAGCCGCAACCGGAGCGCCCCCGCCTCGACGCGCGCCATGTCGAGCAGGTTGCCGACGAAGCGGTTGAGCCGCGCCGCCTCGGTCTCGATCGTGTCGATCAGCTCTGGCGTGACGCCGCGGTGCAACTCGGCGGCCGCCGCCATCACCGAGGTCAGCGGCGTACGCAAATCGTGGCTGACCGACGACAGCAACGCCTGCCGCAACCGATCACGCTCGCGCACCGCATCGACATCGCGCATCTCCACCTCGAGCCGCGCGCGTTCGAGCACCAGCGACGCCTGGTCGACCAGGCTCATCAGCAGCGGCAACTGGTCCGACCGCACCGGATCGCCACCCGCCTCGCGAGCCAGCCCGAGCACCGCCAGTGTCCGCTCGCCCGAGCGAAGCGGCTGGAAAAACCACTCCGACGCCGCCAGCGTGCTCGACCCACGCCCCGCCGGCGTGCCCGTATCATAGGCCCATTGCGCGGCCGCCATCTCCATCGTCTCGAGCCGATAGTCCACGCCGTTCGCAGCCTGAACCGCAAGGCCTGGATCTTCCGCGACGAGGATGACGGAACGCACGCCGAAAAGCCTGCCGATTTCCTCGCAGATCGCGCGGGCTAGCGCGACCGGCTCGTTGAGCGAGGTCAGTTGGCGCAGGAAGCCGGCGAGCGCGGCGTTGGTGCGCGCGCTGGCGGCGGCGATATCGGCCTGCGCGCGGACCCGCGACGTGAGCTGGCTCGTCACGAACGCGATGCCGAGCAGCACGAGGATCGAGATCACGTTCTCGGGATTGTTGATCGTCAGCGTGCCGGTCGGCGGCAGGAAGAAGAAGTTGTACGCGATTGACGAAACCACGCCTGCGAACAGCCCGGTGCGCAGGCCGAACAGGCTCGCCGCAGCCATCACTGGCAGCAAATAGAGCAGCGCAACGTTGCCGAGGTTGAGGATGTGGAACAGCGCGCTCGCCACACCGGTGACACCCGCGACCATCGCCGTCGTCCAGGCGTAGCCAGACTTACTGCCCCAACCGCCGGTCCGCACGCGCGTCCCTCGGGGCGCGGTGGGTGGGTCCATCGGCAAGACGTGGACGGCGATCCCCGGCGACTCGCGAACCATCTGGTCGACGACCGAGCCGTGACGCAGTTCGAACCAGCGCGAGCGGGTGGACTTGCCGACGACCAGCTGCGTCGCGCGCGCCTCGGTCGTGAAGGTCTTGAGGCCGTCGACCACCGACGTCGCGGGGACGGTCGCGACGTCGCCACCGAGTTGCGTCGCAAGATTGAAGACCGCGGCGAGCTGGCGGTGCTCGGGCTCGCCGAAGGTCTGCGCGCGCGGCGTTTCAATATATACCGCAGTCCAGGGCGCGTGCATCGCGTCGGCGATCCGCTTGGTCGCGCGGACGAGGCCCATTGCGCCGGGCAGTTCGCTGATCGCGACGACGATCCGCTCGCCGCCCGCCCAGGTGCCGCCGACGCCGAGTGCGCGGACGTGTTCGAGCATCTGCGCGTCGACGGCTTGCGCGGCGCGACGGAGTGCGAGTTCGCGCAGGGCCGACAGGTTCGACTTGGAAAAGAAGTGCGCGAGGGCGCGGGTGGCTTCGTGGGGGAGATAGACCTTGCCCGCCTTCAGGCGTTCGATCAGTTCGTCGGGCGGGATGTCGACGACTTCGATCTCGGCCGCCTCGACGATGCTGTCGGGAACGGTCTCGCGAACGCGGACGCGGGTGAACGAGGCGACGACGTCGTTCAGGCTCTCGATGTGCTGGATGTTGATCGTCGAATAGACGTCGATGCCGGCCGCGAGCAGTTCCTCGACGTCCTGATAGCGTTTCGGGTGACGGCTGCCGGGCGCATTGGTGTGGGCGAGTTCATCGACAAGAACGAGCGTCGGCGCGCGTTCGAGGATGGCGTCGAGGTCCATCTCGTCCAGCGTGCGGCCTTCGTAGGGGATGGCTTTGCGCGGGACGATCTCGTGGCCCCGCGTGAGCGCTTCGGTTTCGACGCGACCGTGCGTTTCGACCACGCCGATGACGACGTCGACCCCGGCGCGGCGACGTTCCGCGCCTTCGGAGAGCATCTCGTACGTCTTGCCGACACCGGGCGCGGCGCCGAGGAAGATCTTCAGACGGCCGCGACCCTCCTGCGACGCCTGTCGCAGAAGGGCCTCGGGGGATGGTCGCGTGTCGTCGTTCAACGCGTTGCGTCGAGGGCGCGGTTGAGGGCGAAGACGTTGACGCGTGGCTCGCCGAGGATGCCGAGCAGAGGGCCGTCGACGTTGGCGGTGACCAGCGCGCGGACCTTGTCGGCGGGGAGGCCGCGGGTGCGGGCGACGCGGGCGACCTGTGCATAGGCCGAGGCTGGCGACAGGTCGGGGTCGAGACCAGAGCCAGATGCGGTGGCAAGGTCGGCCGGGAGTGGTCCGGTTACGTCTTCGGCGCGGCGCTTGGCGACATCGGCCTTGGTGCGATCGACGAGCGCCTGGCTGGTCGGGCCGTAGTTCGAGCCCGACGAGGCCAGGCCGTCATATGCCTTGCCCGCTGCAGACGGACGCGTCTGGAAATAGCGGTCGGTGGTGAAGGCCTGCCCGACGACGGTCGAGCCGATCGCCTTGCCGTTGGCCATGACGAGGCTGCCGTTCGCTTGGGCGGGGAAGATGGCCTGTCCGATCCCGGTCATGGCGAGGGGATAGACGATCCCGAGGAGCAGCGCGAACAGGATCGTCATGACGAACGCCGGACGAAGGGCGGAGGTGAAATCGGAGGTCATTGGATGCTTCCTTCTGCCGTCACCCCAGCGAACGCCGGGGTATCGTGCCGCGCACGGCGCACTTCGGGGAGGGAGACCCCAGCTTTCGCTGGGGTGACGGGGGTGGGTTGGCGGATCATCATGCGAGGCCCAGCGCACCGACCAGAAGGTCGATCAGCTTGATCCCCACGAACGGCGCGATCAGGCCGCCCAGACCATACACCGCCAGGTTGCGCGCAAGCAGTGGCCCCGCGGCCATCGGTTTGTACGCCACGCCCTTGAGCGCGAGCGGCACCAGCATCGGGATGATGATCGCGTTGAAGATGATCGCCGACAGGATCGCGCTTTCCGGCGAACCCAGCCGCATCACGTTGAGCACGCCCAGCCCTGGATAGAGCGCGACGAACATCGCCGGTATGATCGCGAAATACTTCGCCACGTCGTTCGCCACGGAGAAGGTGGTCAGCGCACCGCGGGTCATCAGGAGTTGCTTGCCGAGGCCGACGATCTCGATCAGCTTGGTCGGGTCGCTGTCGAGGTCGACCATGTTGCCCGCCTCGCGCGCGGCCTGCGTGCCGGTGTTCATCGCCACGCCGACGTCGGCCTGAGCCAAGGCTGGGGCATCGTTGGTGCCGTCGCCGCACATCGCGACCAGCCGCCCGCCCTGCTGTTCCTTGCGGATCAGGTCGAGCTTGTCCTCCGGCGTCGCCTGCGCGAGGAAATCGTCGACGCCTGCTTCGGCCGCGATCGCAGCGGCGGTAAGCGGGTTGTCGCCGGTGATCATCACCGTGCGGATGCCCATCGCCCGCAACTCGCCGAAGCGTTCGCGAATGCCCGCCTTGACGACGTCCTTGAGGAAGATCGCACCGAGCAGACGGCCATCGCGCGCAACTGCCAGCGGCGTACCGCCGGCGCGGGCGATCTCGTCGGTGATCCGGCGCAGTTCGGTCGCGGCGGCGGTCGCCCCCGCCCCCGGATTGGCCTTGAGGATCGAGTCCACGGCCCCCTTCTGGATCAGCGAACCACCGACGATCACGCCCGAGATCCGCGTCTGCGCGGTGAACGGGATGACCTCCGCATCACCCGGCAGTTCGCTGGTCGTCACGCCGAACTTCGCGCGCGCGAGGACGACGATCGAGCGGCCCTCGGGCGTTTCGTCGGCAAGGCTCGCCAGCAACGCCGCCTCCGCCAGATCCTCGTCGCGCGTGCCGCCCACAGAGCGGAACTCGCTCGCCTGACGGTCGCCGATCGTGATCGTGCCGGTCTTGTCGAGCAGCAGCACGTCGATATCGCCCGCCGCCTCGACCGCACGCCCCGACTTCGCCAGCACGTTGAAGCGTACCAGTCGGTCCATGCCCGCGATCCCGATCGCCGACAGCAACGCAGCGATCGTCGTTGGGATCAGCGTGATGAGTAGCGCCGCGAGGATCGCGACCGGCACGCGGCCGCCTGCATAGCTGGCGAACCCTGGGATCGTGCCGACCGCGATCAGGAAGATGATCGTCAGGCCGACGAGCAGCAGCGTCAGCGCGATCTCGTTCGGCGTTTTCTGCCGCTCAGCGCCCTCGACGAGTGCGATCATGCGGTCGAGAAAGCCCTCCCCGGGATTGGCGGTGACCTTGACGCGGATCTCGTCGGAGATGACGCGCGTGCCCGCGGTCACCGCCGAGCGGTCGCCGCCCGCCTCGCGGATCACCGGCGCGCTCTCGCCCGTGATTGCCGCTTCGTTGACGGAGGCCACGCCCCAGACGACTTCGCCGTCGGCGGGGATCAGGTCGCCCATCGTCACCAGGACGATGTCGCCCGCGCGGAGCATGCTGGCGGGGACGGACTCGACCTGGTTCCCCTTCATGCGGCGGGCGGTCAGCTCGGCCTTAGTCGCGCGCAACGACGCGGCCTGTGCCTTGCCGCGCCCTTCGGCGAGCGCTTCGGCGAAGGTGCCGAACAGCACGGTCAGCCACAGCCAGATCACCAGCTGGATCTTGAAGCCGACCGACAGCCCGTCGCCGCCGACGTTGACGAGGATCGTCAACAGCGTGGCGACGACCGCGGTGACGAACATCACCGGGTTGCGGATCAACTGCCGCGGATCGAGCTTGCGGAAAGCATCGCCGATCGCGGGAACGATCAAGTCGGCCGTGAACAGCGACTTGGTAGGGGTGCGTGCCATTTTGGCTTGTCCCGTCAGAAGGTTTTGCCGCTGATCATCGCGAGATGATCGGCGATGGGACCGAGCGCGAGGCTCGGCAGGAAGGTCAGGCCACCGACGATCAGGATGATCCCGACCAGCAGGCCGACCCACAGTGCGCCCGTCGTCGGGAACGAGCCTGAACTCTCCGGCGTGTACTTCTTGGCCGCGAGACCACCGGCGATGGCGAGCATCGGCACGATGATGAAGAAGCGCCCGAGCCACATCGCGACGCCCAGCAGACCGTTGTAATACGGCGTGTTGGCGGTGAGCCCGGCGAACGCCGATCCGTTATTCCCGACCGCGCTGGTGAAGGCGTAGAGGATTTCGCTGAACCCGTGCGGCCCCTTGTTGAGCGGCCCCGCGAGCCCGTCGGGCAGCACGGCGCTGAGCGCGGTGCAGCCGAGGATGACGAGCGGCAGGATGGCGATCGCCAGCACCGCCAGTTTCACTTCGCGGCTCTCGATCTTCTTGCCGACATATTCGGGCGTGCGGCCGACCATCAGGCCCGCGACGAACACGGCCAGGATGGCGAACAGCAGGAAGCCGTAGATGCCTGCGCCGACACCGCCGATGACGACCTCGCCGAGCTGTATGTTCAGCAGCGGGATCATGCCGCCGAGCGCGGTGAAGCTGTCGTGCATCGCGTTGACCGCACCGCAGGATGCTGCCGTCGTGACGACCGAGAACAGGGCGGACGCGGCGATCCCGAAGCGAACCTCCTTGCCTTCCATGTTGCCGCCCACAACACCGATATTGTGAAGGATCGGGTTGCCCGCGGCCTCTTGCCAATAGGTGATCGTGACGCCGGCGAGGAACAGCACGAGCATCGCCGAGAGGATCGCCCAGCCCTGCCTTGTGTTGCCCACGGCCTTGCCGAACGTCCAGGTCAGGCCGAAGCCGATGACGAAGATCGACAGCATCTGCACGAGGTTGACCAGCGCGGTTGGGTTCTCGAACGGATGCGCCGAGTTCGCGTTGAAGAAGCCGCCACCATTGGTGCCGAGCATCTTGATCGCTTCCTGGCTCGCCACCGGACCCAGCACCAGCGTCTGCTTGAGCCCTTCGAGCGTGGTGATGTCGACCGTGCCGGCCATCGTCTGCGGCACGCCGCTGGCGATGTAGAAGATCGTCACGACGACGCAGATCGGCAGCAGCACGTACAATGTGACGCGCGTCATATCGGCCCAGAAATTGCCGATCGTCGTGCTGGAGCGCCGCGCGAACCCACGGAACAGCGCGAACGCCAGCGCGATGCCGGTGGCCGCCGACAGGAAGTTGTGGATCGTCAGGCCGAACATCTGGCTGAAGTTCGACATGGTCGATTCGCCACCATAGCTCTGCCAGTTGGTGTTCGTCGTGAAGCTGATCGCGGTGTTGAACGCGAGATGGGGGCTAAGCCCTGCGAGACCCTGCGGATTGCCGGGCAGCACGCCCTGCAGACGCAACACTGCATAGGTCAGCGCCATCAGCACGACGTTGAACATCAGCATGTGGACGGCGTAACGACGCCAGCCCTGCTCCTGTTTCGGATCGATGCCGCTGAGCTTGTAGAAGCCGGTCTCGACGGGGCCGAGGATTGCGTGGATCGGCGTGCGGCGGCCTTCGTACAAGGCGAACAGCCACAGGCCGACGGGTTTGGTCAACGCCAGCAATATGCCGACGAAGCCCAGGATGAGGATCCATCCTTCGAGTGTCATAAGGGCGCGCTCCTAAAAGCGTTCGGGACGGATGAGCACCGCCACGAGGTAAAACAGCAACCCGAGCGCGACGATCGCGGCGAGCCAGAGGTCGAGGGTCATGATGGTGTCCTCATTGGCTCAGGCGTTGTCGCACAGGCGGACATAGGCGAGCGTCGCCGCCACCAGTCCGACCATGAACGCTATCCAGAGTAGATCCTGCATCGGTCGATCCTTCAGAAGGCGGCGGTGAGCGAGGCGACGATCGTGCCGTCGGCGATCGATCCGGTTCCGTCCTGGCCGCGGCTGAAGCTAGGCTGGAGATACGCAGCACTGCGACGCGTGATGTCGGTGTCGACATAGCTCACGTTCAGCGTCAGATTTTTATACGTAGTGTCCGCACCGAGCGACCAATCCCAGTATTCACCCGTCGGCGCCGCGCTGGTCGCGTTCGGGCCGAGGCCGTCATTGCCCCAGCTATGGCCGATATGCGCCTTGGCGGTGATCGGCGTGCCGGCGATCGCAAACGCGCCGTCGCCGGTGAGGTAGAGGTTGTCCTCCTTGTCGCCCGCGTCGGTGTAGACGCCCGCGGCGGCATCGGCGCCGGTGCGATACCATTTGCCGAGCGCCTGCTGCTTCGGCGCATAGAAGGCGCTCGCGGTCAGCGTCGCCGGGCCGGTCGTGCCGCTGAGCTTTACATAGGGCTCGGCGTAATCGGTCTTCGAGGCGCCGCCCGGATACATGTACCAGGTCAGGCCGACGTCGATCGTCGCGTTGTCCGCGAGCTTGTGCTTGTAGCCGCCGATCAGGTCGAGCTCCATGTTCGAGCCGCCGAACGTACCCCAGCCCGACAGGTTCGATCCCCATGCGCCGACGTAGATGCCGCTCTCGTGCGCGATCGTCAGCCCGCCCTGGATCGCGCCATCCTTGTCCGACTGCGACACGCCGCGCAGGCGGTAGTCGGTCGCGAGCGTCACCGAACCGCTGACGGTGACGGGTGACGGCGGCGCGGTGTCCTGCGCGAACGCAGGCGTGGCGATACCGGCGAGAAGTCCGGCGGCGGCGGTGAAACGAAGAATGTGCATTGCGGTCCCCATGCGCGCGCCGCCGAAAGGATGGCGGTTCGCGAGGACTGGCAATTAGGCTCCGGCGACGTAGCAATTCGAGATCGATTGCCGGTCCGGAGCATATGTTTCGCGTAGTATTGTCGAATTATTGTGCGGTGCGGCGGAGCAGCATCCAGCCTGCGAGACCCGACAGGATCGAGCCGGCGAACACGCCGACCTTCACCGCGTCCATCGCGTGCGGCGCGCCGGCGAAGGCGAGCCCGCCGATGAACAAGCTCATCGTGAAGCCGATCCCGCACAACACGGCCATGCCGTACACCTGCGTCCAGCTCGCGTTCCTGGGCGCCTCGGCCAGCCGGAACGTCACGAGCCCACGGATCGTCGCGAAGATGCCGATCTGCTTGCCGAGAAATAGTCCCAGCATGATCCCGACCGGCAGCGGCGACACGACGTCCGTCGCCACCATCCCGCCGAACGCGATGCCCGCATTGGCGAACCCGAACGCCGGCACGATCAGGAAACTCGACCAGGGCTGGAGCGCGTGTTCGAGACGTTTCAGCGGCGGCTGGCCGTCCCCGGTCCGCAACGGGATCGTCATCGCAACCGCCACGCCGGCGAGTGTCGCATGGATGCCCGACAGCAAGACACCGTACCAGATGCCGACGCCGATCAGCAGGTACGGCACCAGCGACCGCACGCCCGACAGGTTCAGGGCGACGAGTACGCCGAGCCCTAAGCCCGCCGCAAGCAGCGGCAGCAGCGCGATATGACCGGTGTAGAACAGCGCGATGACGAGGATCGCGAGCAGGTCGTCGATCACCGCGATCGCCGTCAGCAACACCTTCAACGAGGTCGGCACGCGCGACCCGAGCAGGGCCAGGATACCGAGCGCGAACGCGATGTCGGTCGCCGCCGGGATAGCCCAGCCGCGCAGATTGGCGGGCGTTGACATGTTGACGAGCACATAGAGGGCCGCCGGCACCGCCATGCCCGCGAGCGCCGCCGCACCGGGGAGAATGCGCTCGCCCCAGGTCGACAGATGCCCCGAGACGAACTCGCTCTTCACTTCCAGCCCGATCAGCAGGAAGAACAGCGCCATCAAACCGTCGTCGATCCAGTGATGGACGCTCATCCCGCCGACTACGTGGTGCAGAGTGGAGAAGTACGTTGACGCGAGCGGTGAATTTGCAACGATCAGCGCCGCTATCGCCGCCGCGAGCAGCACGATGGCGCCCGCTGCATCACCCGAGAAAAAGCGCCGGATCGCGGTCAAAGACCTTCGCCGCCGACCCATTGCGCGTTGGACAGGCGGCGCGCGAGGTCCCAGCTCTGCACACGAATATCGGGCACCGCGACCACCTCCCACAGCCCGCCGCGAGTCATCGGCCCGATGCAATGGATCCGGTCGTCGGGGGTCCCGTCGGCGCGGATTGCGCGTGACTGCGCATCGACGTCGACGCCAAGCCGCAATGGATCGGGTTGGATCGCACCGGCCGCGAGCAAATGCTTCACCAGCGGCTCTTCCGAGCGCAGCAGATCGCCCTGCGGTCCGGTGCAATTGACGATCCGCGCGGCCCGCGTAACGACCGGATCGGTTTCGCCGCGTGGTCGCCACGTCAGCTTTGCCTGCGGCCCATCGGCCTCGGCAAAGACGATCTTTCCCGCTGCGAAGCTCAGCCGCCCGGTCGCGACGAGCGCCTCGACCCGGTCCGCAACGGCCGGTGCGAGGCGGTGGCGATGGACGTCCCAATAGGGCCGCAGATGACGAAGGAAGCGCCCGCGCACCTCCTGCGACGCCGCTGCCCACAGCATCTGCGTGACCGGACGAAGCTCGTCGACTGCGCAACGCCAGCCCTCCGTCGCAGCCCTTGCACGAACATGGCGGACGAGGTCAGTCAGCCCGCCCTGCGGTTTGTCCGAGACACCGCGGTGCGCCGGCGCGCCATCGACATGCCGCCGCGGCGACAATCCGCGTCGCGACATCGCCAGGATGTTTCCGGCGAACCCCTGCGCATCGAGCAGCAACGCCGCGTCGATCGCGGTCAGCCCGGTTCCGACCAGCACGACGGTATCGTCCGCGTCCAGCCCCTCGGCAAGGTTGGCCGCCCACGGGTCCGCGTAATAGACCCCGGTCGGCAGCACGTCCGGCTTCAGCCCCGGCGGGGTATGCGGTGGCAGGTTGCCGAGCGCGAGCACCGCGGTGTCGGCCGCGATCTTGCGCCCATCCGCCATCGTCAGCGTCACCCCGTCGTCTTCGACCGGATCGATCGCGGAGACCTCGCCCTCGACATGCACCAGCCGGCCGTCCGATTCCGCGATCGCCGCGTCGAGCAGTTCGCGAAGATACGCGCCATAGGTGGTGCGCGGGACGAAGGTCTTGCGGTCGCCCTTGCCATGCGCCTCGAGCCAGCGGACGAAGTGATCGGGATCGTCGGGCAGCGCACTCATGTTGCCGGCACGGACGTTCAACAGGTGATCCGGATGCGCGGCACTATACGCGACACCGCGCGCAAGCTGCCGGTCTCGCCTCTCGATCAAGGTCACGCGCGGCCCCTCGTGCCGCATCAGATTGACCGCGAACAACGCGCCGGAGAACCCGCCTCCGACGACCACGACATGATCCTCAGGTCCCGCAATCCGCGGCATCGTCGCTCGGTCGTCCATCTGCTAGCTCACCTCGTAAGACGGGGCCGCCATGCCCCATCGACGCCGCCTAGCCTACCCCGCTCGGTCGGACCGGGTTCGGATCACACCGATCGTTCTCGTGCAGCCTGCCAATCCGACACACTTTGCAATCGATTGTTGCATTCCGCCGCCGCGTAGGTAAGTTCAGACATACCCCGCGCAGACGGGCGTTTCCGCCAATGAGGATGGCCGTCATGCGTTCCCCCGAATCCAAGCCGCATCTTTCGCTGGCCCGCATCCTCGAGATGAACCTGGGGTTCCTCGGGTTGCAGTTCAGCTTCGGACTGCAACAGGGCAACATGGCGCCGATCTACAGCTATCTTGGCGCGTCCGAAGCTTCGCTGCCGTTGCTGCAGTTGGCGGGCCCGATGACCGGCCTCCTGATCCAGCCGCTGATCGGCGCACTCAGCGACCGAACGGATTCTCGCTGGGGCCGGCGGACGCCCTATTTCCTGTTCGGCGCGGTGCTGTGCGCTTTCGGGTTGTTCTTCATGCCGCTCAGCCATTCGATCCTGATGGCGGTATCGATGCTGTGGATCCTCGATGCCGGCAACAACATCACCATGGAGCCGTACCGCGCCTATGTCTCGGACCGGTTGAACGAGGACCAGCACGAGATCGGCTTCCTGACGCAGAGCGCTTTCACCGGCCTTGCGCAGATGCTGGCATTCCTGACGCCGTCGCTGCTCGTCTGGGCAGGCATGAACCAGGATTGGGTCGACGCGCACAACATTCCGTACACTGCGCGCATCGCGTTCATGATCGGTGCGGTGCTGTCGTTCTCGACGATCCTCTGGTCGATCCGGCGCGTACCCGAACTGCCGTTGTCGCTCGCCGAACGCACGCGGATCGCGGCCAAGCCGAAGGGGCTGGCCGCGACCTTGAAAGAAATCGGGTCCGCGATCCGCGACATGCCGCCGGCGATGCGCAGGCTGGCGGTGATGAGCCTGTTCCAATGGTATGCGATGGCCGCCTACTGGGCCTATGTGATCTATTCGATCGGCCGATCGGTGTATGGCACCGAGGTCGCGACGTCGTCCGGATTCCATTCGGCGGTGCTGACCAACGGCGTGATGGCGGCGTTCTACAACGGCGTCGCGTTCGTCGCGGCATTCGCGATGGTCCCGCTGGCGAAGCGACTGGGCGCGGCGAGCCTGCACGCGCTGTGCCTCGTGCTCGCCGGGATCGGCATGATGTGGCTGCCGCATATCACCGACAAGGCGCTGCTGTTCGTGCCCGCGATCGGCATCGGCATCGGCTGGGCGAGCATCATGGGCAACCCCTACGTCATCCTCGCGGGCGCGATCCCGGCCGAGCGGACCGGCGTCTATATGGGGATCTTCAACATGATGATCGTCATCCCGATGCTGGTCTTCGCAGCGACCATGCCGTTTTGCTACGAGCCGCTGCTGAACGGCGATCCGCGCAACGTGCTGACGCTGTGCGGCATCCTGATGCTCTGCGCCGCAATCGCCGTCTGGACGGTCCGCGAGCGTAATGGCGAAGGCCTGCCGGTCGGCGCGACGCGCCTTTGACGCACGCTCAACGACAGCCCGACCCGCTTCCCGCCGAAGCGCTCGAAATCGCTTCGCGACCTCTCCTCATCGACTCCAGGATTCCCATGCCCGCCACCACCATCACCCCCTGGTCCGTCGACATGCTGGACCGCATTGCTGCGCAGTCGAACGCCGCGCTGCCGGTCATAACGGCTGCCGACATCGTAGCGATCGTACCCGGTCACGACCTGTGGGACATGTGGCCGATCGCGTACCGCGACGGCCGCACCGCGATCGTCGACGATCGTAGCTGGTGGTTCTTCCTGGCCACACCGCAGTTCGACGATCCCGAGGACCGCCACGACGCCGCGCGCATCCGCCTGACCAGCTTGGGCGCCGATGGCTGGCGCGATCATGGCGATGTGTTTGCCGACGGGTTCACGCCGGGCAGTCGCGAATGGTCCGGCTCCGCGGTACTCGACGACGATGGCGAGACGCTGATGATGTATCTGACGGCCGCCGGGCGTCGCGGTGAACCTCGCAGCTTCGAACAACGCCTGTTTGAGACACGCGGGCGGTTCGTCGACGGCCGGATCGTCGACTGGAGCGCGCCGATCGAATCGATCGCGGCGGACGGCGCTCTCTATCGGCAGGCGGACCAACGCGAGGCGGTCGACGGCAGGATCAAGGGTTTCCGCGACCCCGGCTATTTCCAGGACCCAGCCGATGGCACCGAGTATCTGCTGTTCGCGGGGTCCGCTGGTTGGGTCGATGCGGTGGACGACGGTGTGATCGGAGTCGCCGCGCGCGCCATCGGCAGCGCGAACTGGAGCCTGCGGTCGCCACTCGTCCACGCGATCGGCGTCAACAGCGAACTCGAACGGCCGCATATCGTGCTGCACAAGAATCTCTATTATCTGTTCTGGTCGACCCAGGCGAAGCGGTTCGCCGCAGGGGTCGATGCACCAACCGGATTATACGGTATGGTCGCCGACGCGATTTCGGGACCTTGGCGACCGTTGAACGGTTCCGGCTTGGTCGCAGCCAATCCTTCCACCGAGCCTTTCCAGGCCTATTGCTGGTGGGTCACGGGGGAACTCGAGGTAATCAGCTTCGTCGACTACGCCGATCTGGGCGGGGCCGACGCTACGGTCAGCGCTTCGCTTCGCCGCACGAAGTTCGGCGGCACGGTGGCACCGTCGTTCCGCCTGGCGCTGAACGGCGACACCGCGGCGATCGTCTCCGCTCCGTAAGATTCACCCGCGAGAGCCCAACCGCGCTCATTTATACGACCACGTCGTTCTGGCATTCCGACCGCGAAACGAGCATGTTCGCGCGTGACCATTGCACGCGCTCGCGTCTCCCCGTTGACGGAAACCCCGACCCTATGCCGACTTTCCTTTCCGCCGCGCGCCTCCTGCTGGCCGGTACGTGCCTGACGTCTGCGATTGCGATGCAGGCGAACGCCGACCCGTTAGCGACGCTCGACCGCAACGGCAGCTTGGTCGCCATCGAGCCCTACGCGCCCAACATCGTCCGCGTAACTATCTCGCTCGACCGCACGCTCGCCGACGCGCCGCCGGGCGAAGGCCCCAACGCCAAACCCGACGCGAGTGGCTGGACGCACCGCACCGACGCCAGCGGTGACGTGTTCGCCTCCGGTGCGGTATCGCTGACCGTCAACGCACAGCCATGGCCGAAGGCGCCTAGCCAGATGGAGCGTTACTTCGCGCCGTCGCTCCCGCCGGTGTCGATCGCGGTGCGCAAGCCCGACGGTCGCGTGATCGCCGAGATGACCGGCTGGGAGATGTCACCGCAGACCGTCAACGGCGAGAAGACGTTCCGCGTCGGCGCAAGCTTCGCGGTGCAGCCGAACGAGCATTATTACGGGCTCGGCCAGAACCAGGAAGGTGTCCTGGATCTCAAGGGCCGCACGATCGATTGCCGCCACAATTACGACGCGCCGGCGGGCGAAACGGTGTGCGTGCCGTTCATGGTGACCAACAAGGGCTACGGCATCGTCTGGGACAATGCGGCGGCGACCACCGTCTCGCCCGGCCTGTCGAATTCGACGCACTGGCAGTCGAACGTCGGCGAGCGCGTGTCGTTCTTTGTCATCACCGGCGACTCCACCGACGAACTTTACGCCGGCTATGCCAAGCTGACCGGCGCGACGCCGCTACCGCCAAAGGCCGCTTTCGGGCTGATCCAGTCGAAGGCGCGCTACGAGACTCAGGCCGAACTGCTCGGTGTCGCCAACGGCTATCGCAAGCGCGGCCTGCCGCTCGACGTGATGGTGCTCGACTGGTTCTACTGGTCGCGGATGGGGCAGCTCGACATCGATCGGACCTATTTCCCCGATCCCATGGGCATGAACGACACGCTCAAGAGCATGGGCATGCATTCGATCATCAGCGTGTGGCCGCGGTTCGAGAAGGAATCGCGCTATTTCAATTTCCTCGGCACCAAGGGATGGCTGTTGAAGGACAAGGACGGCGGTGTCGTGGACGGCCTGCCGATCCGCTCTGATCGTGCCGGTGCGCTGCTCGATTCGACCAACCCGGATGCGCGAGGCTGGTTCTGGGATCGGATCCGCGACAATATCGCGAGCCAGGGCTTCGACTGGTTCTGGCTCGACGAGACCGAGCCGGACCTCGTGCCGGACGGCAATTTCTTCTCGATCGGGTCGGGCGATCGCTATCACAACCTCTATCCGCTCGTGCACACCCGCAGCGTCGCGGAAGGCTCCGCGCGCGACCGGCCCGACTTCCGCAACCTGATCCTCGCGCGTGCGGCGTATCTGGGCACGCAGCGTAACGGCGCGCTGTTCTGGTCGTCGGATGTGCAGGCAACATGGGAAACCTTGCACCGCCAGGTTCCTGCGGGGCTCGGCTTTACCGCGACCGGCATGGCCTATTGGAGCAGCGATACGGGCGGATGGCAGTACCCGAACGGGCCGAAGGCTGAGCATGCGCCGTTGCTCGATCCGGCGGGTGCGACCGCGATGTCGCCGAGCTACACCGACTATCCCGAACTGTTCACGCGCTGGTTTGCGTATAACAGCTTCACGCCGACCCTGCGCATTCACGGCCAGCGTCCGGCGACGGCGATCTGGGAATATGGTGCGGCAGCCGAACCGGTGCTCGCCGGCTTCCTGAAGCTGCGATATTCGCTGATCCCGTACATCTATTCGCTCGGCTATCAGACCTACAAGACGGGTGCGCCGTTCATGCGCGCGCTGTTCATGGACTTCCCGAACGACCCCGCCGTCGCGACGATCGGCGACGAGTATATGTTCGGCCCGGCCTTCCTGGTCGCACCGGTTACGGAACAGGGCGCCACTGCCCGCAAGGTCTACCTCCCGGCCGGGTCCGAATGGTATGATTATTGGACCGATCAGCGATATGCCGGCGGTCAGACGATCGTCGCCGCGGCTCCGATTGACCGCATCCCGCTGTTCGTCCGCGCGGGATCGATTGTGCCGATGGGCGTGCAGGTGCCAAGCACGGCGACGAAGCAGGCGCTCGAGACGATCAAGGTCTATCCGGGCCGCGACGCGAGCTTCACGCTGTACGACGACGACGGCGTGACCAATGGCTACAAGAAGGGTGGCGGATCGAGCGCAGTCCTCCGCTGGAACGACGCGTCCGGGACGCTGACGGCGTCGGGCGCATTGCCCACGCGGCAGGACATCAAGACGTTGGTGAAGATCGTGGCGCCACGTCAGCCAACCCCGGCCGTACGGTAGCGCACGGCAAGGATGGCGCGGGATTCAAGCGCCATCCTCATGGCTTGCACGGACGATTGCCGCACGCTATCGCCGACTACGCACTCTCGCTTCGACAGCGGAGACGCAAAGCCACGGCAACGCCGGCTTCGCGGGTATAGTACAATGGTAGTACAGCAGCCTTCCAAGCTGAATACACGGGTTCGATTCCCGTTACCCGCTCCACCCTATTCTTCGATCAGGCGCCCGAGAAGACTCGTCATGCGACGTCTACCCAACGCGGTGAGTTGGACGTGCGATCGGCGGCCGTCGCGTTCGTCTCGCGTGCGTTCGACCAAGTCGGCATCTTGGAGCATCGTCAGATAGCGTAGCGCGGTGGCCGACGGCGCGCGCGCACCGATGCAGACCGCGGATACGCTGAGCTGGCGCCGCTCGTGATCGGAAATGAACAGATCCAGCAGGATGTCCCAGGCCGGCTCCGAGAACAGCGCCTCGCCGAGCAACGTGCCGCGCACCTTGCGAAGCTCGTACAGCCGTTTGGCCATATCGACCAACACCAGCGGCGATACGCCGAGCGAAGCTGTACGCTGAGCGGCAATGGGCGCCATGGCAATTGCGTAAGTCATATACGTCTTCCGAATATGCTTCAGCGGAAGGTCGGGTCCTGGCGACTCCAGTCGAGATCCGAGCCATGGGCCCGGATCCTGCGCGAGTGCCTGACTGTCCCGATCACGAGAAGCAGGACGATGGGGTAGCTCCAGGCCGCGGAAAGGACCGCGTAGACGAGCCGGATCACGTCAGGACTGATCGCCCGGGCCAGATGAGCCCCCGTCCCCAACGCGTGGAGCGCGGTGGCCCAGGCCGGCCAGAACCGATCGGCCTTGAGCGTGATCGCGATCAGCACCGCCAGCAGGATCAAGTCGACGATCATCACGCCGCTCTCCACGCCTGCGAACAGGACGGGGATGGTCCGCTGGACGAAACCGGTCGACAGTGCCGCGACCAGCAAGGCCAACCCCGTCAGTCGCTCCGGTGCTCCGCCCCGCAGGAGCGCATAGCCGGATGCGGCCACCTGTATCGCGTAGAACAGCCAGACCCGATCCAACTCTTACCTCCAAAGCAGGACCGAAACCGGCCGTTCAGGCCACTGCCGCAAGGCGAACCGGAGTCTCCGCTCGCAACGCGCCTTCGTTGGGCGGACATTCCGCGGTGTCGCCGTATCCGTAGAACTGCCCGAGCCCGATCTCGGCACGGACGTCGACCAGCGCGCGATGCGCCTCGACGAAGCGCTGGCGGGCATTGATGATGTCGAGCGACGCCTGCGATATCATCTGCAACGCGGCAACGCCGGTGCCGACCGGCAGGTTGGCGGCGACACGCTGTTGCAACAGCGTCGATACGCACGAGGCCGCGAGCATTGCCGCGTGATCGACGGCAGCCTCGGCCTTGAGGAAATCCAGGGTGACCTTGTCGGTCGCGTCTCGTCGTTGTTTCAGCATCATCGTTCTCCCCGTTGGCGCCGTCGTTGCGGAGCCGTGTACGGGAGCGCTGCGGTCTCGGTTCGATCGCAACAGGCTGGTCAGCGTCATCGCCATGTTCACGAGCGCCATCGACGTGACGGCGATCAGGCCCATGAGTGCGATCAGTCTGACTATCCTGTCGCCAACCGAAAACCGATTGCGCGCCACTCCCGTCGATCCACCTACTTCGGAGATTCCGAAGAAGCGGCGAACAAGCCCCCACGGCTCGGTCTGACCGGTCCTTGGGGCGTGGGACGGGGGGATGGGAACGTCGATTGGTTCGGATGGTAGCCGTTCGTACGTCGGCAAAGGCTGTTCGGACGGCGGGGCGGCGCGGGTCAGGACGATGTCGTCGCCTTCGCCACGCTCGTGCTCATGCTCCTGCAGCCGCCGCGCTGCCTCGAACCGCGTGCCGACGCCAAGGATCTGGATGGCGCGCTCGATTCGCTTGTCGATCGCGGACGGCGACACCCCGAAGATCGCCGCGATCTCCTTCGAATTGTGATGCGTCAGCACGAGCCGCAGGCACGCGCGCTGGGCTTCGGTCAACTGATCGATACGTCCTGCGGTCATGCCGGGAGGGTAGCGCGAACGCGAAGCGGTTGCACTGTCTATCCGGCCTCACCGCATCAACGATTTTGCCCGACCGTCAGCGGCTCGATGCGGCGGCGACGCGGCTCAGTTGGCGGGCAATGACGTTGACGGTCGTGGCGGCCGACGCGACGCGCCCGATGATCGTGGCGGCGGCATCGATCCGGTCGACCGCCTCGCCCGTGAGTGAGGCAGCCGTTCCGGCGTTGCGGCGCTGATCCTGCGCGGTATCGGCGATACCCTCGATCATGTCACGTTCGTGATCGATCAGCGCGCTGCTGTCGGCGAACGCGCCGCGCACCTGCGCCACGTGATCGCCGACCGCACCGGTGCGTGCGTCGATATCGGCCGTCGCCGTCATCGTCTGCGCGGACAGAACGGTCATCTCGGCCGCGACCGCTGCGAAGCCGCCGCCATGACCATCCTGTCGTGCCGCCTCGATCCGGGCGTTGAGCGCAAGAAGACGGCTGCGTGCCGCGATGCCGCCGATGGTGCCGGAGATCACGAGGATGCTGTCCGCGGTCTCGCCCAGCGTATCGAACAGCGGCATGTGATCCGCCGCGAGCCGTTGCGCGCGGGCGAGCAGCTTCAACTGCTTGCGGACGTTGCGTTCGACCAGTGTCGCGGCGGTATCGAGTTCGACGACCAGCGCGGCGATCTGGCGCATGTCCTCCGCCGCCAGCCGTACCATGTCGGTCGCGGCCGCGGCTTCCTGGCTGACCATCGACGCGACGTCGGACAGCCGCGCGGCCACGGCATCGAGCGCCGCGTGCGGAACGACCGACGCAGGCGTGCCTGTCGGAACCGCGGCGGCCGCTGGGATCATGCCGATTTGCGCGCGGCGGCGTGGCCCGCCTCGATCATCGCGTCGGCGAGTATCGTGTAGGCCGCAGCCCATGCATCGTGCGTAGCCGTATCGAACAGATCGCCGAGCTGCACGGCCAGCGTATCGAGCAGCGCGGCGCCGACCACCGCATAGTGGCGATCGAGCACGCCGTAGCCGACATGCCGGATCGCAAGCTCGCGCGCGACCGGGAGGAGTTCGTCGAGCCGGTCGAGCGAATCCACCACCGACGCCAGAGTCAGGACGAGCTTTCGGCCCTGTTCGACCATGTCGCCGCGGAACAGCGGACGGGTATCCGGAGCGAGCTGGAAAAGCCGGGCGTAGAACGCGGCGGCGACTGCATCGGGGATCGGCAGGACGTGGATGAAGCTGTCCTGGACGAGATTTATCTGCCGGGAGTCCATTGTAATCACATCCTTTATGCCTCGAAAGGATGCGTAGGCGGCGAAGGTTAACGAGGTGAAAAGGCCGGAGTGTTCGATCGCGAACGGGCACAAAAAAGCCGGCGAGGATGATCCTCTGCCGGCTTTTTCGCTGGTCGTCTTGGTCGGAACGGAGGACCGGCGAAGCCGGCTCTTTTCGTCGGACGGGACTGGGGGCTTGCGCCGCCCAGCCCGCCGGCCGTTCTGATTTTCTGTCCGGGGCAGGTTGCCCTGCCCCGGTCGAAAATCAGAAGTCCATGCCGCCCATGCCGCCCATGCCGCCGCCGCCCATGGGCATGGCGGGCTTGTCTTCGGCCATTTCGCTCACGGCCGCTTCGGTCGTGATCAGCAGGCCTGCGACCGATGCTGCGTTCTGCAGCGCGGTGCGGACGACCTTGGTCGGATCGATCACGCCGGCTTCCACCAGGTTCTCGTACGTGTCGGTCGCGGCGTTGAAGCCGATCGACGTGTCGTTACCGTCGAGCAGCTTGCCCGAAACAACCGCACCGTCATGACCGGCGTTCTGCGCGATCTGGCGAACCAGAGCCGTCAGCGACTTCCGCACGATGTCGATACCGCGCGTCTGGTCGTCGTTCGCACCCTCGAGGCCATCAAGCGCCTTGGTTGCGTACAGCAGAGCCGTACCGCCGCCGGGGACGATGCCTTCTTCGACGGCTGCGCGGGTTGCGTGCAGCGCGTCGTCGACGCGGTCCTTGCGCTCCTTGACCTCAACTTCAGACGAGCCACCGACCTTGATCACGGCAACGCCACCGGCAAGCTTGGCGAGACGCTCCTGGAGCTTCTCCTTGTCGTAGTCGCTGGTCGTGTTCTCGATCTGCTGGCGGATCGCTTCGGTGCGGCCCTTGATCGTGTCGTGATCGCCGGCACCATCGACGATGACGGTGTTGTCCTTGTCGATCGTGACGCGCTTGGCGGTGCCGAGCATGCCGAGCGTGACGGTCTCGAGCTTGATGCCGAGGTCTTCCGAGATCATCTCGCCCTTGGTCAGGATCGCGATGTCCTCGAGCATCGCCTTGCGACGATCGCCGAAGCCCGGTGCCTTGACCGCTGCGACCTTCAGGCCGCCGCGCAGCTTGTTGACGACGAGCGTGGCCAGAGCCTCACCCTCGATGTCTTCTGCGATGATCAGGAGCGGACGACCCGACTGGACGACGGCTTCCAGGATCGGGAGCATCGCCTGCAGGTTCGACAGCTTCTTCTCGTGGATCAGGATGTAGGGATCCTGAAGCTCGACGGTCATCTTCTCGGGGTTGGTGATGAAGTATGGCGACAGATAGCCGCGGTCGAACTGCATGCCCTCGACGACGTCGAGCTCGAATTCGAGACCCTTCGCTTCCTCGACGGTGATCACGCCTTCCTTGCCGACCTTCTCCATGGCTTCGGCGATCTTCTCGCCGACTTCACGGTCGCCGTTTGCCGAGATGATGCCGACCTGCGCCACTTCCTTCGAACCCGAAACCGGCTTCGAACGCGCCTTGACGTCCTCGACGACCTTGATGACGGCGAGATCGATGCCGCGCTTCAGGTCCATCGGGTTCATGCCCGCTGCGACCGACTTCATGCCCTCGCGAACGATGGCCTGCGCCAGAACCGTCGCGGTGGTGGTGCCGTCACCAGCGATGTCGTTGGTCTTCGAGGCCACTTCGCGCAGCATCTGCGCACCCATGTTCTCGAACTTGTCCTTGAGCTCGATCTCCTTGGCGACGGTGACGCCGTCCTTGGTGATGCGCGGTGCGCCGAAGCTCTTGTCGATGACGACGTTGCGGCCCTTGGGGCCCAAGGTCACCTTGACTGCATCGGCGAGGATGTCGACGCCGCGGAGGATGCGCTCACGCGCGTCACGACCGAATTTTACGTCCTTGGAAGCCATGTCAGCTGCCCTTTCAAAAAAGTGAAGTACAGGAAGTGCAGACGCTGGCGCAGAATTCGCGGCCAGCATTTCTCGGCCCGTTCACGTCAGCATGATTCCGACGATCCCGAGCCCGTCGGGTCAACCGACGATGCCGAGAATGTCCGATTCCTTCATGATCAGCAGGTCTTCACCGTCGACCTTGACCTCGGTGCCCGACCACTTGCCGAACAGGATCTTGTCGCCGGTCTTGACGTCGAGCGGGGTGATCGTGCCGTTCTCGGCGCGAGTGCCGGTGCCGATGGCGACGACTTCGCCTTCCTGCGGCTTTTCCTTGGCGGTGTCGGGGATGATGATGCCGCCAGCCGTCTTCTCTTCGGCTTCGAGGCGCTTCACCAGCACGCGATCATGCAATGGACGAAAGTTCATGGGGTCCATGTCCTTTTGGATTGTGACAGATTTCTGGCACTCGAGGTTATCGAGTGCCAACGGACGGCATATGTGCCTCGGGGTGCGGCATGTCAAAGGTTCCGGGAGTGAAATTTTTTCGGGCGGGCGTGGTATTCGGGCATCGTGGCTGAGGTCGTTGAACGACAGCACTGCCGTTCTCCTGCGCACGCAGGAGTCCAGGGTGACGGAGGGCGGTGCTTGGTATCCTGGGCTCCTGCGTGCGCAGGAGAACTAGGAGAGTTGGGTCGATGCTGCCTTCTGCTCCCCTTCCGCTTGCGGGAGGGGTCGGGGGAGGGGTTTCTCGGGTTAAGCGTTCGTGGGACTCCCCTCCCCTAACCCCTCCCGCAAGCGGGAGGGGGATTGCGTGGTGATTGGGGTAGATGGGCTGGCTTGAACCGCTCCTGTGTTGGACGCGTAATACAGGGCATTTACCTGTGCGCCGCGTTGCTCTAGCTCTCGTGCCATGACCGATACCGCTGCGCCGTCCTACGCCCCCTCTTATGTCGACCCTGCCCGCCCACCGCGGAAGAAATGGCGGCTCGTGCGAGGTGTGTGGAAGTTCCTCGTGGCGATCAAGGACGCGCTCGTCCTGATCGCGATGTTGCTGTTCTTCGGACTGATCTTCGCGGCGCTCAACGCGCGGCAGAGCACGACGGCGATCAAGGATGGCGCGCTGGTGCTCGACCTGAACGGCTCGATCGTCGAGCAGCCCGAGGAGCAGGCCGCGTTCGCCGCACTGTCGGGGCAGAGCCGGACGCGGCAGTTTCGCCTGCGCGACGTGGTCCGCTCGATCGACACCGCACGCACCGATGCGCGCGTCAAAGTGGTCGTGCTCGATCTCGACAGCTTCGGTGGTGCGTACCCGGCAGCCCTCGGCGAGGTCGGCGATGCGCTGGCGCGGGTGCGTGCGAGCGGCAAGCCGGTGCTGGCTTACGCAACCGCGTACACCGATGGCGGCTACCGTCTGGCGGCGAACGCGAGCGAGATCTGGGTCAACCCGCTGGGTGGCACGATCTTCATGGGGCCGGGCGGCAACCAGCTCTATTACAAGGGCCTGATCGACAAGCTCGGCGTCAACGCGCACGTCTACCGCGTCGGTCGCTACAAGTCGTTCGTCGAGCCCTACACGCGGGCGGACCAGAGCGAGGACGCGAAGGCGGCGAGCACCGCGCTGTACGGCACGTTGTTCGCCCAGTGGCGCGAGGCCGTCGCGAAAGCACGCCCCAAGGCACAGATCGCGCAGTTCATGAGCGCACCCGACAAGATCATCCTCGCGGCGAACGGCAACATCGCCGAGGCGAACCTGCGCGCGGGCATCGTCGACAAGCTCGGCGATCGGACCAGCTTCGGGCGGCGCGTGGCGGAGATCGCCGGCAGCGACGCGAACAAGCCGGCGGGCAACTACACCGCGATCAAGTACGACGCCTGGGTGAAGGCCAACCCCCTCCCCACCGCGGGCGACTCGATCGGCGTGCTGACGATCGCCGGCGAGATCGTCGACGGCGAGAGCGGCCCCGGCAAGGCGGCGGGCAAGACGATCGAGAAGGCGGTGCTCGACGGGCTCGCCAAGAAGACGCTGAAGGCGCTCGTCGTACGCGTCGACTCGCCGGGCGGATCGGTGATGGCATCGGAGCAGATTCGGCTCGCGATCCTCGAAGCCAAGCGGCAGAAGCTGCCCGTGGTCGTATCGATGGGCGGGCTGGCGGCCAGCGGAGGATACTGGGTGTCGACGCCCGCCGACGTGATCTTCGCCGAGCCCGGCACGATCACCGGCTCGATCGGCATTTTCGGGGTCGTGCCGACGTTCGAGAACGCGCTCGCCAAGATCGGCGTGACCAGCGACGGCGTGAAGACCACGCCGCTGTCGGGCCAGCCCGACATCACCGGCGGCACCACGCCGATGTTCGACGCGATCGCGCAGGCGGGGATCGAGAACGGCTATCGCCAGTTCGTCTCGCGCGTGGCCGCATCGCGGAAGATGACACCGGCGCGGGTGAACGAGATCGGCCAGGGTCGCGTCTGGGATGGCGACACCGCGCGCCAGATCGGGCTGGTCGACCGGTTCGGGACGTTGCAGGACGCGATCGACGAGGCCGCCAAGCGCGCCAAGCTCGATCCGGCCAAGGTGCATGCCGAGTATCTGGAGAAGAAGCCGGGCTTCCTCGCGACGATCGCGCAGGATTTCGGTGGCAGCGGCGATGACGACGATGCAGGCGGCGGCGATGCGTTCGCGCATGTCGCGGCGGACCGACGCCAGATGCTCGCGCGCGCGGTGGGTGACATGAAGCGGCTGGCGACCTCGGGTTCGATCCAGGCGCGTTGCCTCGAGTGCGGCGGGATGGGGCCGACGACCGCGGGTATCGGCGATGCCAAGCTGCTCGACCTGCTCCTGGCACGGATCGGGTTCTGATGGCGACCCCCGCAACTGGCAACGGCGGCGGGATCGTCATCCGCGCGGCGGTCCCCGAGGATGCCGCATCGATCGCCGCGATCTATGCGCCGCACGTGCTGGTCGGGACGGTGTCGTTCGAGACCGAGGCGCCCGATGCGCGGCAGATGCGCGCGCGGATGGCGGCGTCGGACGGGCTGTACCCGTGGCTGGTCGCGACGATCGGCTCCGAGGGTGGCGTGCTGGCCTACGCCTATGCGTCGGCGTTCCACAAGCGCGAGGCGTACCGGTTTGCGTGCGAGACCACGGTGTATGTTGCGGATGCGGCGCAGCGACAGGGTGCGGGGCGGCTGTTGTACGAGGCGTTGATCGATACGCTGCGGGCTCAGGGGTTTACGCAGGCGATCGGGGCGATCGCGTTGCCGAACGATTCGTCGATCAAGCTGCATGAGGCGGTCGGGTTCCGGCGGGCCGGGGTGTACCGCGAGGTCGGGTACAAGAACGGGCAGTGGATCGATGTCGGGCATTGGCAGTGCGAGCTGAACGAGCCTTCGGTGCCCCCGGTGGAGCCGCGGCGGTTTGCGGATGTTGGGGTTGTACGGGGGTAAAGCTTCCGCGCCTCATTATAGAAGGCTCGCGCGAACACCCACACCACCCCGGCGAAGGCCGGGGCCCAATTGGTGAGGTTATCGTAATGTAGCGCGATCCGTCGTCAGCAACGTCCCCAATTGGGCCCCGGCCTTCGCCGGGGTGGTGGCGGTGTTGAGAGGTGCTTTCTCCAATGAGCAGAGATCAGGCCGACGAGTGGTAGCTGTCGGTTCAAGCCCAACCACCGCCCTCCCCTCCTTGTTCTCCCGCGAAGGCGGGAGCCCAGACTGGGTCCCCGCCTTCGCGGGGAAACAAACTGTTAGCGCGCCAGGAGGTTAGCGGCGCCCACCATATGCCGGCAGCGCAAGGTGAAAGCGGATCGCGGCCGCGCGCAGCGTAAACCCGGCACTCGCCGCGATAACCGCCGCCAAAGCAAGCGGCACGCCCAGCAACACCAGCCCGACGTAACTCGCCGCCGCCAACGCCGCCGCGGTCACGTACAGCTCCGGCCGCATCAGGATCGACGGTTCGCCTGCCAGCACGTCGCGGATGATACCGCCGACGCACGCGGTCATCACCCCCATCAGCGCCGCGGGCACGGGTGGCACGCCATAGCCGAGCGCCTTCGCCGCGCCGTACACCGCGTACGCCGCAAGCCCGACCGCGTCGAACCAGCCGAGCGCTTCGTCCTTCCACCACCGCTCGGGCGTCACCCAGATCAGCAGCGCCATGCCCAGGCACACGCTCGCGGCGCGTGCGTCGTGTACCCAGAACACCGGCGCGCCGATCAGCAGGTCGCGCACGGTGCCGCCGCCGACGCCGGTGATCAGCCCGAAGAACACCAGCGTCACGAAGGTCTGGCCGCGCTTGGCCGCGGCGAGCGCACCCGACGCGGCGAACACGGCGAGCCCGGCCAAGTCGAACCACGGCGCGGCGACGGGCAGGATCTCGACGGGCAAGGGCACGGGCAACATCGCGGCGGCGTAACCGGCCTGCCTTCCAGCGTAAAGCGGGACCGCGGAATGACGTCGCTCGCGCCGAAAACGCAGTGGCTCGAATACCGGCCGCGAAGATGAACGCCAGCATGAACGCGGTGTTGTTTTCGGTTCATGCAACTGGCGGTATAGGGTCATCGTTACATCAGCAGATCAATTCACTAGGGAGTTACATCATGCGTAAGTTCGTTCTGGCCATGGGCCTCAGCGCAATGGTCCTGCCGACCGTCCTCGTGCCGGTTTCGGCCGCAGATGCGCGCGATCGTCGCGAATGGCGTGGTCGTGACGGCCGCGTCTATTGCAAGAAGAGCAACGGCACGACCGGCACGATCATCGGCGGCGTCGGTGGCGCACTGCTCGGCCGCACGGTCGACACCCGCGGCGACCGCACGGTCGGCACGCTGGGCGGCGCCGTTCTCGGTGGCCTCGCCGGTCGCGCGATCGACAAGGGCACGAGCAACAACAACCGTCGTTGCCGCTGACACTCATCGGCTAAATCAATGCCGCTATTTCGGTAGTTGCGCGTTGTGGAAGGGCGTCGTGGGAAACCGCGGCGCCTTTTTTCTTGTCCGATGAAGGATCAAAACGATGACCACACGCAGCGGTTCGGCAAAGTATGAAGGCCTCGGCAAGAGCGGCAAGGGCCATGTCTCGACCCAGTCGGGCGTGCTGTCCGACAGCCCTTACGGCTTCAACACGCGGTTCGAGAACGAGCCCGGCACCAACCCCGAGGAGCTGATCGCAGCCGCGCATGCATCGTGCTTCACGATGGCGCTGAGCTTCGCGCTCGCCGGCAAGGGGTATGAGGCGGGCACGCTCGAAACGTCCGCCAAGGTGACGCTCGACAAGGATGGCGACGGGTTCAAGATCACCAAGTCGGCGCTGACGCTGAACGCCAAGGTCGACGGCATCTCGAAGGAGGAGTTCGAGGCGATCGCCGCGGACGCCAAGGCGAACTGCCCGGTGTCGAAGGTGCTCAACGCCGAGATCACGCTGGAGCATAATCTCGCCGCATAAAGATGTTGCGTGTTTGCGATTGGAGGGCCCGGTGGAAACGCCGGGCCCTTCTTGCGTCAGATGATTCCGCCGCCGAGGCTGAGGCGGAGCGCGAAGATGATGATCAGCACGATGTTGAGGTTGCGGCCGCCGGTGCTCGACGACAGCGCACCGACCGCGGCGCCGACGATGCCGATCGGGATGACGAGCCAGTTCATCCAGCCGAGCAGCGGGATGAACGCGACGAGGCCGAGCACCAAGGTGACGAGGCCGATGAGGATCGAGACGATGTTCAGCATAGGGTGAACATGGCAAGTCGGACAGGTTCGGGCAAGATCGGCGTTGCTCGGTCGATTGGGGACAGGCGGAAAACGCTTTCTTCACCGTCTTTCGCGCATAGGATGGCGGTGATGAGCTTTCCCTTGCGCCCCGCCCTGATCCTTTTGCCGCTTGCGCTGGCCGCATGCGGACGGTCGTCGACCGACCAGCAGGATCTCAACAGCCTCGATGCCGAGCTGACCAATGGCGCGGTGCGCGATCCGGCGCTGGCGTCGTCGCTGGGAGGGCAGATCATGGTCGATCCGCGGCTGGCGCAGTCGTCGAATACCGACGCGGTGCGGCCGCCGCCTCGGCCGGATAGTGGCGCGGTGCCGCCGGAAGGTCCGCTGAAAGCCGATCCGGTCGATCCGCGGACTCTCAAGCGCGCGCCGGTGGCGTCCAACGACTGTCCGGAGTGCAAGTCGGCGAATGGCGCGCTGACGCTCGGGGCGCTGGCGGAGCGGCAGAAGACGCCTGATGCCGGGGTTTGCGCGCAGAAGATCGGCTATTCGGCGGGGTGGGCGAACCGGTTGCCGGCGGACCTGCCGCTGTATCCGGCGGCGCGGTTGACCGAGGCTGCGGGGGCGGATCGCGACGGGTGTCGGCTGCGGGTGGTGAGTTTCGCCAGCGCTGCGCCGATGCAGAAGATGCTCGACTGGTATTTCACGAAGGCGACGGCGGCCGGGTATTCGGCTGGGCATAGCACGGACGGCAAGCAGCATGTGCTGGGCGGGGTTCGGGGGAACGATGCTTATGTGGTGTATGTGAGGGCGCGGGCTGGTGGCGGGAGCGATGTGGATCTGGTTTCCAACGCTGGGCGGTGAGGTGTTGCGATAGGTGTACCACCCCGGCGGAGGCCGGGGCCCAATTGGGAAACGTTGCTGATTAAGTGCCGTCCTTCGTTACTGCGACCTTTCCAATTGGGCCCCGGCCTTCACCGGGGTGGTGGTGTGCTGGGGTGACGTTACCCTCCTCTCCTTGTTCTCCCGCGAAGGCGGGAGCCCAGACGGGGTCCCCGCCTTCGCGGGGAAACAAGCTTTGGTTGAGCCATTTGGCGAGCATCTACTCCCCCCTCCAACCCCACCTTTCCGTTTTGCCCGATTCACGCTAGGGCGCGAGAATGCTTCCCCTTCTCTATGTCATGGTCGGTGGTGCGGTCGGGTCCGGCGCGCGCTATCTGACTGGCCGCGCGATGCTGTCGTTGCTGGGGCCTGACTATCCCTTTGGTACGCTTGCCGTGAATCTGATCGGTGGGTTGCTGATGGGGGTGCTGGTTGGCGTGCTTGCCCGCAATACCGCTTCGGAAACGTGGCGGCTCTTGCTCGGCGTGGGCGTGCTTGGGGGATTCACGACGTTTTCGGCGTTCTCGCTGGACGTCGTCACGATGATCGAGCGAGGCGCGTTCGGCGTCGCGTTCGGGTATGTTTTGGTGTCGGTGATCGGTTCGGTCGCCGCGTTGTTCGCGGGTCTCTCCGCAGTAAGGGCCGTCGCATGACTGCGGGCAAAAGCGATAGCGATACGGGTTTCCGCGAGTTCAACGTCGGGTTCGACGATGACGGCATCCGGCTCGACCGGTGGTTCAAGCGGCATCTGCCCGACACGAGCTTCACGACGGTGGCGATGTGGGCGCGCACCGGGCAGCTCCGCGTCGACGGCGCGCGCGCGACGCCGGGCGACCGGATTGCGGCGGGCCAGATGCTCCGCGTCCCGCCGCCCGAGGCCGACAAGGCCGCCGCCGACGTCGACAAGCCCAGGCGCGTCCGCGAACGCGTCATCCTGTCGGACGAGGAGACCGAGCTCGCGCAAGGCATGGTCATCCACAAGGATTTCCAGGCGTTCGTGCTGAACAAGCCGCCGGGCCTGGCCACGCAGGGCGGGACCAAGACGACGCAGCATGTCGACGGGCTGCTCGACGGGTTGCAGTACGACAATGAGGGTCGGCCGAAGCTGGTCCACCGGCTCGACAAGGATACGTCCGGCGCGCTGCTGGTGGCACGCACGTCGCGCGCGGCGGCGTTCTTTGCGAAGGCGTTTTCGGGGCGGACTGCGCGGAAAGTCTATTGGGCGCTGGTGGTCGACGTGCCGTCGATCGAGGACGGCATGATCGAGCTGCCGATCGCGAAACAGCCGGGTACCGGCGGCGAGAAGATGCACGTCGACGAGGCCGAGGGTGCGCCGGCGCGGACGCGCTACCGGGTGATCGAGCGTGCGGGCAACCGTGCGGCGTGGGTCGAGTTGCAGCCGTTTACCGGGCGGACACACCAGTTGCGCGTGCACATGGCGGCGATCGGTCATCCGATCGTCGGTGATGGCAAGTACGGCGGGGCTGCTGCGTTTTTGACCGGAGGGATCTCGCGGAAAATGCATCTGCACGCGCGGCGGATCAAGGTGGATCATCCGGATGGCGGGTCGATCGACGTGACCGCGGAACTGCCGACGCATTTCGCCGAGAGCCTCAAGCAATTGGGCTTCGAGGAGAAGCTGGGCGACGACCTGGTGCTCGACGAGAAGACCGCGCCTACGCGCGAGCAGATGAAGTCGCGGGCTAGGGCGCATGCAAAGTCGGTGCGGAAGGATCGTAAAGGTGAGCGGCGTGGGCGTGGGGTTGTCGAGGAGAAGGCGACGGGCAAGCCTGCGCCGAAGACGGGCGGACCTCGGACCGGGGCTGGGTCGAAGTTCGGAGCGCCGCGGAGTGGGCCTCGGGTTGAGGGGGCCAAGCCGGCTGGGCGCGGGCGTCCGGGTGGGGCTGGGAAGCCTGGGCCTCGGAGTGGGCCTGGGACTCGGTAGTTGGTGACTGCCGCCTAACGTGCCCTCACCCTTCCCACGGCCGAGTGGCCGCGGGCCCCTTCCCGCTCCCCTGAGGGGCGAGGGTGAGACGTCGGAGACGACCCTTACCTTTCAACCCACCCCGGCGCAGGCCGGGGCCCAATTGGAAAAGTTGAGGTAACGGAGCGATGACTTCCGTTAGCGACGTCCCCCAATTGGGCCCCGGCCTTCGCCGGGGTGGCGTGGTTTGTTTGGAAGCTTCTGCTCACTCTTGCTCCCCCGCGAAGGCGGGGGTCCAGGGGCCACGATCGTAACACTGCTTGATTCCTGGGCCCCCGCCTTCGCGGGGGAACTAGTCGCGCCCTACTTCAGCCACCCCAGCAGCAACCGCCGCACACCCTCCGTCACCGTCCCGAACACGATATGCGACGCAGCGCTATACAGATGCGTCGTCGGCGCAGTGTTCCACGGCGCATCGCCCAGCCCCGCCGCCGGAACCGCCGCCTCGTCGAGCAACGCCGTCGTCGCGGCCGCGAACGCGGTGCCGTAGCCTGCCGTCACCGACGGCCGGTATTCCGCCGCAACCGCGTAGGCGATCCCCAGCCCTGCCCCGAGTGCATAATGCACAACCTGTCCGGCGAACGGCTTGCGATTGTCGGGGATGTCGTGGCCGACCACCATTTGCGACACCTTGTCCGCCACCTTCTCCGTCGCGGGTTCCGCGTCGCTTTCCGAAGAAGACAGCGCGGCGACGCCGGCCTGGAAGCGATCCATCACGAACGAGGCGGCGAGCCCTGCCACGAGGCCCGCAGCGGCGGCGGCCCAGATGTTCGGGGTGTCGGTCTGTGCCTGCGCCATCGTTGAGTCTCCAGAGCTATCCGACACGAACCGTTCGCAGGCGCGCGCGTTCCGGTTTGGCGTTCCCTCGCGTGCACGCGTGATCTACGAGGCGGCGATGCGTTGGAAAATCTCATGATCCGTCTTGCCGTGTTCGATTGCGACGGGACGCTCGTCGACAGCCAGGCGAATATCTGCGTCGCCTGCGAGCGTGCGTTCGGGGGCGCCGGGCTGATCCCGCCGCCGCGCGCGGACATTCGGCGGATCGTGGGCTTGAGCCTCGTCGAGGCGATGCAGGTGTTGCTGCCGGAGGCGGACAACGCGCTGCACCGGTCGCTCGCCACCGACTACAAGAACGCGTTCCATGCGATGCGCGCGAGTGGCGAACTGGCGGACGAACCGCTGTTCGAGGGGATTGCGGAGGTGCTGGGGACGCTCGCCGATGACGGCTGGGCGCTTGGCGTGGCGACGGGGAAGTCCGATCGCGGGCTCGCGCATATCCTCGCCGCGCACGGGATCACCGAGCGGTTCGTGACGCTTCAGACCGCGGACAGGCATCCATCGAAACCCGATCCAGCGATGCTGTTCGCGGCGATCGCGGAGGCAGGTGCAGCCGTGGAGACGACCGCGATGATCGGCGATACGAGCTTCGACATGGCGATGGCCCGCGCGGCCGGTGTGCGCGCCGTCGGGGTCGCGTGGGGGTATCACGACGTGCACGAGCTTTCCGATGCGGGCGCGGATGTCGTCGCGACGGCCGTGCCGGACCTGCTGCACATGGTGGCTCGGCCATGACCGATGCGGACAAGCTGGCGCAGCGACGCTGGTTCGTGCTGGTCGGCGTGCGTCTGGCGGGGGTCGCGGGGGCATTGCTCGGGCTGATCCTGATCGCGCGCGCGCATGATCTCGGGCCGAAAATCCTCGGGACGGCGATCGTGCTGTCCGCGATGGCGATGATCGCGATCGTGCCACGCAGTCTGGCGCATCGCTGGCGGAGTCCTGACGCGTGAAGCGGTTCTGGACAGACGTCGCGATCGATGCGGATCGGGTGGTGACGCTCGACGGCAAGCCGGTACGCACCCCCGGGCGGCGACCGCTGGCGTTGCCGAGCGATGCGCTGGCCGAGGCGGTCGCGGAGGAATGGCGCGCGGTCGGGGAGACGATCGATCCGCGGACGATGCCGCTGACGGGCCTAGCCAATGCGGCGACCGATCCGATCGCGAACGATCCGGCGCAGTTCGCCGCGCGGCTGGCGGCGTATGGCGAGAGCGACCTGCTCTGCTACCGCGCCGAGGGGCCGCCTTTGCTGGTCGAGCGGCAGGCGGCGGCGTGGGATCCGCTGCTGGCGTGGGCGCGGGGGCGGTATGACGTGACGTTCGCGGTGACGACGGGCGTGATGCACGTCGCGCAACCGGACGCGACGATCGCGCGGCTGCATGAGGCGGTCGCCGCGTACGACGATTTCCGGCTGGCGGGGTTGTCGCCGGTGGTGACGCTGACCGGGTCGCTGGTGATCGGGCTGGCGCTGATCGAGGGTGAGATCAATGCCGATGCGGCCTGGGCAGCGGCGGGGATCGACGAGGACTGGTCGATCGAGATGTGGGGCGAGGACTGGCAGGCGACCCAGTTGCGGGAATTGAAGCGCAAGGAGTTTGGGGTCGGGGTAGAGTTTCTGGGGCTGCTCTAGCCTTAGGAGCTTACCCACCCCTCCAAGTCCGTCACCCTAGCGAAAGCTGGGGTATCCCGCTTGGCGAGTGCTGCGACCCGGAACGGGGAGATCCCAGCTTTCGCTGGGATGACGGGAGCTAGCGGGTCAGCCTGCGGATGAAACCAATCAGCCCAGTCTGGCGCGAGCGCTTGAGGCGTTCCGCGGCCAGGATCGTCTTCACGCCGCGGATGCAGCTGTCGACGTCGTCGTTGACCAGCACATAGTCATAGCCGTCCCAGTGGCTGACCTCGTTGGCCGCACGCGACATGCGAGCCTCGATCACCTCTTCCGAATCGGTGCCGCGACTGGTTAGGCGGCGGTGCAACTCCTCCATTGAGGGCGGGAAGATGAAGACGCGGACGACGTCGCCGCCGGCAATCTGGAACAGCTGTTGCGCGCCCTGCCAGTCGATGTCGAACAGCACGTCCTTGCCGGCCGCAAGGAGTTCCTCGACCTGCGCGCGCGGCGTGCCATAGCGGTGGTTGAAGACGTGCGCCCATTCGAGGAATTCGTCCTTCGCGACCATGTCGCGAAAGCCTTCGAGGTCGGTGAAATGATAGTCCTTGCCGTCGACTTCGCCGGGTCGCACCGACCGGGTCGTCACCGAGACCGACATCTCGAGTTCATGCTCGTCCGCGAGCAATCTGCGCGCGATGGTCGACTTGCCGGCACCGGACGGCGAGGACAGGACGAACAGGACTCCGCGACGACGGAAACCATGTGGGTCGGACGGAAGTGTGTGGGGCATGCGCGCCCTTGCCGCGGACCGCATATGGGCGTCAACCCATGCGCGGCCCGCGCGTGGTATTACGAAGGCGGATTAATAGCCGGCCTTGCGGGCCTTGTTGCGGTCATAGGCCTTCTTGGCTGCGTAACCGCCGCCGAGGATCATGCCGAGCGGGCCCATGCGGCGCATCAGGCCCATCGCCACGACGCCCTTGACCGCGCCCGATGCGCCGCCGGTGCCGTTACGACGACCCATCTCGCGGCCGACCAATGCACTGATAATACGTCCGATCATGACTTTACCTCTCCGAAAACCTGGTCTTTCAATTCCGCTGCACCGCGCAGCACTGCCCAGCCGATCGCGTAGGTCACGGCTAGCGGCACGACGACCTTGAGTACGTTGGCGGTGATCGCACCGATGATCGCGCCGTCCGCGTTGCCGTCGTCGCCGCTGAGCGAGTCGATGCCTGCGCCGATCAGCGTGCCTATGGTCGTTGCGCCCACGTAATTTCTCCTGTCCGTGTGGCGGGTTAGCGCTTGGCGGAGGATTGGGTTCCCACGCGCCCGCGTTCTCCTGCGCACGCAGGAGTTCAGGGTTTCGGGCGGCGCGCTTGGTACCCTGGGCTCCTGCGTGCGCAGGAGAACGATTAGCGGCCGAGCATCGACTCGGGTTTGACGACGCGGTCAAAGGTTTCGGCGTCGACCAGGCCTAGCGCGAGGCCGGCTTCCTTCAACGTCAGCCCTTCGGCGTGCGCGTATTTGGCGATCTTTGCGGCGGCGTCGTAGCCGATCTCGGGGGCCAGCGCCGTCACCAGCATCAGCGAGCGGTCGAGCAGTTCGGAGATGCGGCCTCGGTTGGGTTCGATGCCGTCGACGCAGCGCTCCGCGAATCCTTCCATCGCGGTGGCGAGGAGGTCGATCGAGCGGAGGACGTTGGCGCCGATCAGCGGCTTGAACACGTTGAGTTCGAGATGGCCCTGCATCCCGCCGACGGTAACCGCGACGTGGTTGCCCATCACCTGCCCCGCGACCATCGTCAGCATCTCGCACTGCGTGGGGTTCACCTTGCCCGGCATGATCGAGCTGCCGGGCTCGTTCGCGGGGAGGTCGATCTCGCCGAAGCCGCAGCGCGGGCCCGAGCCCAAGAGACGGATGTCGTTGGCGATCTTGGTCAGCGCGACCGCCAGCGTGTTGAGCGTGCCCGAGAGGTGGACGAGCGGGTCGTTCGAGGCGAGCGCCTCGAACTTGTTGCGCGCGCTGACGAACGGCAGGCCGGTGATTGCCGCCAGTTCGTGCGCGATCGCGTCGCCGAACCCGGCGGGGGCGTTGAGGCCGGTGCCGACCGCGGTGCCGCCCTGCGCGAGGATAACCATGCCGTGGCTGATCGCGGGCTCGATGCGGTGACGGCAGCGGTAGAGCTGGTTCGCATAGCCGGAGAATTCCTGGCCGAGCGTCAGCGGAGTCGCGTCCTGCAGGTGCGTGCGGCCGATCTTGACGATGTCGTCCCAGGCATTGGCCTTGGCGTCGAGCGCGGCGTGCAATTTGTCGAGCGCGGGGATCAGGCGGTGGGTGGTGGCGATCGCGGCGGCGATGTGGAGCGCGGTCGGGAAGCTGTCGTTGGACGACTGGCTCATGTTGACGTGGTCGTTGGGGTGGACCGGCGACTTGCCGCCGCGGGTGCCGGTGAGGACTTCGTTGGCGCGGCCGGCGATGACCTCGTTGGCGTTCATGTTCGACTGCGTGCCGCTGCCGGTCTGCCAGATGACCAACGGGAACTGGTCGTCGAGCTTGCCGTCGATGACTTCCTGCGCGGCGGAGTCGATCGCAGTGGCGATTGTTTCGTCGAGGCCGTGCGAGCGGTTTACGCGGGCGGCGGCCTGTTTGACGAGCGCGAGCGCGTGGGCGATCTCGATCGGCATGCGTTCGCGGGTGGCGAAGGGGAAATTCTCGATCGAGCGTTCGGTCTGCGCGCCCCAATAGGCGGCGGCGGGGACTTCGATCGGGCCGATCGTGTCGGTTTCTGTGCGGGTTGTCATAGGGGGAGAACCTTCCGGGGCTTGCGTGGGTCCCTCGCCCCTCCGGGGAGAGGGAGGGAGGAGCGCTTGCGACGGAAGAATGAGGGGTTTTGGGGTTCGGTTCCGAGCCTCAGGCCCCTCTCCCTTCCCACGGCAAGTGCCGCGGGCCCCTTCCCTCTCCCCGAAGGGGCGAGGGAGTTTGGGTCACTTCTTCCGCTTGAAATCCACCGCGACGACGTTCGAGCCGTCTTCGATCGGCACCGCAGTCGGGCCATCGTTTTCCGCTTCGTCGTGGTCGCCGAGTGCGTCGTCCGCACCTTCCTGCGCCTGGAAGCGGAGTTCGAAGCTTACCGCCGGGTCCTGGAATGCGGTGATCGCCGAGTACGGGATCACCAGCTTCGAGGGCACCTGGTTGAATGAAAGCCCGATCGAGAAGCGCTCGTCGTCGACGATGAGGTCCCAATAGCGGTTCTGCATGACGATCGTCATTTCGTCCGGGAAACGCTCGATAAGCCGCTTGGGGATGTCGACTCCCGGCGCCTGCGTCTTGAAGGTGATGTAGAAATGATGCTCGCCGGGAAGCCCTCCAGCCTCCGCGACGGAGCCGAGCACGCGGCCGACCACGGCACGCAGGGCTTCTTGTACGATCTCGTCGTACGGAATCAGGCTATCGGGCAGTCCATCGGTCATATCCCTTGGGTAGCGCCATTCGGATGCCGGTCAAGATTGCATGCGTCGTGGCGCACGTTATGGGAGGTGGCATGCGCACCGCCACGATCACCCGCTCCACCGCCGAGACGGCGATCGACGTCACCGTGAACCTCGATGGGACCGGCGTGTACGACGTCGAGACCGGGGTCGGTTTCTTCGATCACATGCTCGAACAATTGTCGCGCCACTCGCTGATCGACATCCGCGTGCGGACCAAGGGCGACCTGCATATCGACGAGCATCACACCGTCGAGGATACCGGGATCGCGATCGGCCAGGCGTTCGCACAGGCGCTCGGCGATAAGAGGGGCATCGCGCGGTACGGCGATGCGCTTTCGCCGATGGACGAGACGCTGACGCGCGTTGCGCTGGATATTTCCGGGCGGCCGTGGCTGGTGTGGAAGGACCTGTTCTCGCAGAAGCGCCTGGGCGGCATGGATACCGAGATGTTCGAGCATTTCTTCCACAGCTTCGCGCAGGCGTCCGGCATCACGCTGCACGTCGAGACGCTGTACGGGACCAACAACCACCACATCGCCGAGGCGGCGTTCAAGGGTGTGGCGCGGGCGTTGCGGGCTGCGATCGAGATCGATCCGCGCAAGGCGGACGCGATTCCGTCGACCAAGGGGATCCTGTGACGCTCGCGCTGATCGATTACGGCGCTGGCAATCTCCATTCGGTCGAAAACGCGCTGCGAACTGTGGGTTGTGTCGATCTGGTTGTCACTGCCGACGCTGACGTCGTTGCGAAGGCCGAGCGGATCGTGCTGCCGGGCGTTGGCGCGTACGGCGCGTGCGCTGCGGCTTTGCGCGCGGTACCGGGGATGGTCGAGGCGCTCAACCGGCGGGTTCGCGATGAGGGTACGCCTTTCCTCGGGATCTGCGTCGGCATGCAGTTGATGGCCGATGCGGGCGAGGAGATGGGGACTCATGCCGGGCTCGGCTGGGTCTCCGGACGCGTGCGGCGGCTCGAGCCAGGGACGATGGACGCAAAGGTGCCACACATGGGCTGGAACGACGTCGTTCCGTCCGTCGCGCATCCGCTGATCGAGCCGGGCGAGGCGTATTTCCTGCACAGCTTCGCGTTTGAGGGCGCCGACGTGCTTGCGACGACCGACCACGCCGGCGCGATCACCGCGGCGATCGGTCGCGACACGATGATCGGCGTGCAGTTTCACCCTGAGAAGAGCCAGCGCTATGGCCTGGCCTTGCTCGAACGTTTCCTGGAGTGGCGGCCGTGAGCCTGATTATCTTTCCCGCGATCGACCTGAAGGCTGGTCAGGTGGTGCGTCTCGCCGAGGGCGATATGGACCGCGCGACCGTCTATGGCGACGATCCGGCGGCGCAGGCTATGCTGTTCGCCGAGGCGGGCGCTGAACATCTGCACGTGGTCGATCTCGACGGCGCGTTTGCGGGGGCTTCGGTCAACGGCGATGCGGTGCGGTCGATCGTCGCGCAGTTTCCGGGGCATGTGCAGCTTGGCGGCGGGATCCGGACGCGGGCGAGCGTCGAGGGCTGGTTCGACCTGGGCGTCTCCCGCGTGGTGATCGGGACGGCGGCGCTGGAGGACCCCGAATTCGTGCGCGGCGTGGCGAAGGATTTCCCCGGCGGGATCGTCGTCGCGGTCGACGCGAAGGACGGCATGGTCGCGACCAAGGGCTGGGCGGATGTGTCGACCACGAGTGCGGTCGACCTGGCGCGGCGGTTCGAGGATGCGGGGGTGGCGTCGTTGCTGTTCACCGATGTCGGGCGCGACGGGATGCTGAAGGGGTGCAACGTCGACGCTACCGTCGATCTGGCGCGGTCGGTCGATATTCCTGTGATCGCCAGTGGCGGGGTGAAGGGCATTGCCGAAATCCATGTTCTGGCTTTGCATGTGCGGGACGGCGTCGAGGGCGTGATCACGGGGCGGGCTTTGTACGACGGCCGGCTCGATCTCGCGGCGGCTTTGAGCGTGGCTAAGGCCGCATGATGGTTCACGCGGAGACGCGGAGACGCGGAGATAGTGTTTTCGCGCAGAGGCGCGGAGGACGCAGAGCGACTTGTGGCGCCGCAGGCAGATATCTGTTCACGCAAAGGCGCAAAGGCGCGAAGAGTGAGCAGAAGTCAGGTCTGCCTCACACTCTTACTCTTCGCGCCTTTGCGCCTTCGCGTGAATCATTCTTAGCGGCTCCGCCGCGCCTCCGCGTCTCCGCGTCTCCGCGTGAACAAAACCTTCGGCCAAGCGCATGACGGTTCGCGCGCGCGTGATCCCGTGTCTCGACGTTGCCGATGGGCGCGTGGTGAAGGGCGTGAACTTCGTCGAACTGCGCGATGCTGGCGATCCGGTCGAGCAGGCGCGGGCGTATGACGCGGCCGGCGCGGACGAGCTGTGCTTCCTCGATATCGGTGCGAGCCATGAGGGTCGGGGGACTATTCTCGACGTCGTGCGACGGACCGCAGCGGTGTGCTTCATGCCACTGACCGTCGGCGGCGGGGTGCGGACGGCGGACGATGCGCGTGCGCTGTTGCTGGCGGGGGCGGACAAGGTCGCCGTGAACTCTGCGGCGGTGGAGCGGCCGGAACTGGTCGCGGATATCGCCGAGCGGTTCGGCAGCCAGTGCTGCGTTGCGAGTGTCGATGCGCGGCGCTCCGGCGAAGGCTGGGAAGTGTTCACGCATGGCGGCCGCCGCGCGACCGGGATCGATGCGATCGCGCATGCACTGAAGCTGGCGGAACTGGGGGCGGGCGAGTTGCTGGTCACGTCGATGGACCGTGACGGGACGCGCAGTGGCTACGACCTCGAGCTGATCCGGGCGATTTCGGACCGGGTGAGCGTACCGGTGGTGGCGAGCGGCGGGGTCGGCGGGCTTGACGATCTGGTCGCGGGTATCCGGGACGGGCATGCAAGCGCGGTGCTGGCAGCGTCGATCTTCCATTTCGGGCAGGCGTCGATCGGCGATGCGCACGCGGCGCTGGCAGCGGCCGGCATCCCCGTACGAACGCCGGTTGGCGCGCCGCCTCTCGCCAGGGGCTGACGAGGATGCTGGCGCTTCTGGTCCTCGCGGTCGAGTCCGGACACAGCGGCGTCGCGCATCCGTTGACCGGATATGAAGTGTCGGACGTCGCGCTGTTCGTGTTCGCCGCCATCGCGGTCTGGCAGGTGCGACGCGCGTTGCGGAAACGGTTTGCCAAGGCTCGCGGGCTCGATGGTGCTGTCGTCCGGAAGCGCTCGCCGAACGAGACCCCGCCGGACAAGGTCCCACCGAACAAGGATTGACCCGCCTGCCCGGCTGCGTCAGCACGCGCACCATGGCAGACTCCGTATTCGACCGCCTCGAAGCGACCATCCGCGCGCGCCGCGATGCGCCCGCCGACACCTCGTACACCGCGAGCCTGTTCGCGAAAGGCCGCCCCAAGATCGCGCAGAAACTCGGCGAGGAAGCCGTCGAGACGGTGATCGCGGCGTGCTCGGGCGACGAGGCGAGCATCGTGCCGGAAGCGGCGGACCTCATGTTCCATCTGGCGGTGCTGCTGGCGGATGCGGGGCTTAGCCTGGACGACGTGCGCGCGGAACTGGAGCGACGCGAGGGTGTCGGCGGGTTGATCGAGAAGGCCGGGCGGACGGGGTGACCTGCCCCCCTTCCGCTTGCGGGAGGGGTCGGGGGAGGGCATGACGCACACGCTCTGCCGGGATCGGGAAGGCAAGCCCCTCCCCTAACCCCTCCCGCAGGCGAGAGGGGAATACATATGCCGATCGACGCCACCCAGCCTTACGACGACCAGAACATCTTCGCGAAGATCCTGCGCGGCGAGATCCCGTCGAAGCGGGTGTACGAAGACGACTTCGCGATCGCGTTCCACGACATCAACCCGCAGGCGCCGACGCACCTGCTCGTGATCCCGAGGGGCGCGTACGTGTCGTGGGACGATTTTTCCGCGCGTGCGCCCGATGCGGAGATCGCCGGGTTCATCCGCGCGGTCGGCACCGTCGCGCGCGCGGCGGGGCTGGTCGAGCCGGGCTATCGCCTGCTCGCCAATGTCGGCCAGCACGGGAACCAGGAAGTGCCGCATCTGCACGTTCATGTCTTCGGCGGCCGTCCTTTCGGGCCGATGCTCGCGCGATAGGTCAGCTTGCCGCCACTAAAGGATTGCACGTAACAAAATTGCCATTAGGCTCGGGGGCTTGAGCAAGGGGGCCTTTTGACCTGGCCCTCGCTATCCCCGGGGGACACCGCGTTGATTTTTGGTCGCGTAAAATCGCTGGACGCCATTCTGGCGACGGCAGAGAAAAAGGGGTTGGCGCGAACGCTCAGCGCGTTTCAGCTGACCCTGCTGGGCGTCGGCGCAGTTATCGGCACGGGTATCTTCGTGCTGACGTCCGAAGCCGCGCAGAAAGCCGGCCCGGGCATGTTGCTGAGCTTCGTCGTCGCAGGGTTCGTCTGTGCGGTCGCAGCGCTCTGCTATTCCGAACTCGCGTCGATGGTACCGGTGTCGGGCTCCGCCTACACCTACACCTATGCGGTGACGGGTGAGCTGCTCGCCTGGATGGTCGGCTGGGCGCTGATCCTCGAATATGCGGTCGGCGCCAGCGCGGTCGCGGTCGGGTGGTCGAACCATCTGGCCGGATTGCTCGACGGGATCGGCTTCCATATCCCCAACGCCTTGCGCAACGCCGACGCGTTGATGGCGAACGTCCAGGTCGCGTTCGGCGCGACGCCTAATGTCGATTTGCAGACCGCGATGACGGTCGGCGGCTTCATGAACCTGCCCGCGGTGATCGTCATCGCGCTCGTCACGTGGCTGCTGGTGGTCGGAACGACCGAGAGCGCGCGCGTCAACGCGGTACTGGTGCTGATCAAGATCGCCGCGCTGACCGCGTTCATCGCGCTGACCATCCCGGTTCTGAAGGCGGACAATTTCCACCCGTTCCTGCCCTACGGCGTCGGCAACCCGCTGAGTTCGTCGGGTGTCGGCGTGCTGGGTGCGGCGGCGTCGATTTTCTTCGCCTATGTCGGATTCGATGCGGTTTCGACGGCCGCTGAGGAGACCAAGAATCCTCAGCGCAACGTGCCGATCGGGCTGATCGCCAGCCTCGGCATCTGTACGTTGTTCTACCTGCTGGTCGCATCGGGTGCGATCGGTGCGATCGGTGCGAACCCTGTGACGACCGCCGATGGCGGCGTGCTGGCACCGGGTTCGGCCGAGATGGCCGGGCGTTGCGCGGCAATCGTCGCAGGCGGCGCGATGGAACCGCTGGTGTGCTCGAAGGAAGCGCTGGTCCACGTGCTTCAGGTCATCAACTGGCCGATCATGGGCCGCTTGGTCGGCCTCGCCGCGGTACTGGCGCTGCCGTCGGTCGTGCTGATGATGATGTTCGGCCAGACCCGCGTGTTCTTCACGATGGCGCGCGACGGTTTGTTGCCAGCCAAGCTCGCGTCGATCCATCCGAAGTTCCGTACCCCGCACGTGGTGACGGTCGTGACGGGTATCGCTGCGGCGATCGCCGCGGCGGTGCTGCCGGTCGGCAAGCTCGCCGATTATTCGAACGCGGGCACGCTGTTCGCGTTCATGATGGTGGCGATCTCGGTAATGGTGCTGCGCAAGACCGATCCGGCACGCAAGCGTCCGTTCCGCACGCCGGCAGTATACATCGTCGCACCGCTCGCGATCATCGGCTGCATCGGGCTGTATCTGTCGCTGCCGCTGACCGCCAAGCTGGTGCTGCCGGGCTGGGGCGCGATCGGGTTGGCGATCTACTTCCTCTACAGCCGCTCGCGCAGCCATGTCGGGCTGGGGCTCGACGATGGCGTAGCAGACGACGACCAGACGCCTCCGGGCACGCACTGAAACCGGACGCAAAAAGGGCCGCGGGAGGAAACTCCCGCGGCCCTTTTTTTTGCCTGCGCTAGAAAGCTTGTTCTCTCGCGAAAGCGGGAGCCCAGTCTGTGTCCCCGGCTTCGCGGGGACACATGCTTCAGCCGATATGCTTGGCGGCGAGTGCCTTCATGTCGACCATCGGGCGGGCGCCGACATGGCTGATGATCTCGGCCGCGCAGACCGCGCCGAGCTTCAGCGACGCCTGCAGGTCGTAGCCCTGCGCCTGGCCGTGGAGGAACCCCGCCGCGAACAGGTCGCCCGCACCGGTGGTGTCGACGACCTTGGCGATCGGCTCGGCCTTGACCTCGGCGCGCGTGCCGTTCTGGAGCGCGCAGGCGCCGTGCTCGCCGCGGGTGACGACCAAAGTCGGGACCTGCGCCGAGATCTTGGCGACCGCGGCATCGAAGTCTTCCGTCTCTGCAAGCGCGGCGAGTTCGCCCTCGTTCGCGAACAGGATGTCGATCAGGCCGTCCGACAGCAACTGGCGGAAATCGCCGCCATGGCGCGAGATGCAGAATACGTCGCTGAGCGTGAAGGCGACTTTCCGGCCGGCATCGCGCGCGCAGTCGATCGCAGCGCGCATCGCGGCGCGCGGCTCTTCGGGATCCCAGAGATAGCCTTCGAGATACAGGATCGCGCTGTCGGCGATCATCGCGGTGTCGATCGCGGCGGCGGGGAGGAATTGCCCCGCACCGAGGAAGGTGTTCATCGTGCGCTGGCCGTCCGGCGTCACGAAGATCAGGCAGCGGCCGGTGGTCGGGTCGCCGGCGCGGACGGGCGTGGCGAACTCGATGCCGATGCTGCGGACGTCGTGCGCGAAGACCTGGCCGAGCTGATCGTCGGCGACCTGGCCGATGAACCCGCACTTGCCGCCGAGCGCAGCGATGCCGGCGACGGTGTTGGCCGCCGAGCCGCCGGAGATTTCCATGCCCGGGCCCATCTTGGCGTAGAGCGCGTCGGCTTCCTCGGACGAGAACATGAGCTGCATCGAGCCCTTGGCGACGCCGATCTCTTCGATGAACGCGTCATCGGCGGTGGCGAGGATGTCGACGATGGCATTGCCGATCGCGACGACGTCGTAGGTGGGAGCGTCGGTGGTGGGGGTGGACAAGGGGAAGTCTCCGGGCGGACGGGAAAGCGTTGCCGTAAATCGCGGGAGGGATTGGCGCAACCGGCGCGGCAAGCGAGGCCGCGACCAGAGGTACACGCCAGGACCTCAAGCGAAACCCAGGCTTCTGCTGAGGCTAAAGATCGGGCGGCGTCTCGATAGGCCCGAGATACGTCGCGCGATCACCCGTCCAGGATCGCGACGGCGCGGGTCCAGCCCGCCGACGCGGCGCGAATCTTGACCGGAAAGCAGGCGATCGTGAATCCGGTCGCTGGCAATTGTTCGAGATTGTGCAGCTTCTCGATGTGACAATAGCCGATGTCACGCCCGGCCTTGTGACCTTCCCAGATCAGCGTCGCATCGCCGCTCTCGGCGTATCGGGCGGCGGTATGCACGAACGGCGCGTCCCAGCTCCACGCATCGGTTCCCGTGACGCGAACGCCCCGCTCGGTCAGGTACAGCGTGGCATCGCGTCCCATGCCGCACCCCGAGGCAACATAATCGTCGTGCCCAAACCGCATGCCCGCACGCGTGTTGACGACGACGATCTCCAGCGGCGACAGCGTGTGCCCGATCCGCTGTAGTTCCGCCTCGACGTCGGCAGCGCTGACGACATAGCCATCGGGGAAATGCCGGAAATCCAGCTTCACGCCGGACTGGAAGCACCAGTCGAGCGGAACCTCGTCGATCGTGATCGCCCGCTTTCCGCCATCCATCGTCGAGGCATAATGATACGGCGCATCAAGATGCGTGCCGTTATGCGTGATGAGCGTCACGCGCTCGATCGCCCACGCCTCGCCATCGGGCAGATCGGCCGCCTGCAACCCCGGAAAGAACCCGAGCAAGCCGGGTATCGACGCCTTGTGATCGATATACTCGATATGAGGACCGTGACCGGGAGGGTCGGACATCACGTCGTTTTCGAGGAATACCGACAGATCGACGATCGTACGTGGCATGATATTCTCCGTTCGGTCGCTATCGTGACGCAGGGTGTCCTGCGCAGCATCAAAGCAGGTCCGGGCGAAACTGGTGCCGGATCGGGACGATATTTGCTACCCGCCGCGCTATCCGAAGCCGGTCGCTCACCGTATTCGCCGAACAGGCTGTCTGTACCGCCGCAGGAGACACGAACGGACGGGGTGCTGCCGAGGACCGAGATGAGGGTTCGCCTGGCGTGCTCGCTGGGCGCGATCTGCCCGCCGGCGGCTGGCATGCGATGGCCCGTTCTCGCGATCTCTCCCTCGCGAACACGGAGGAACGCTCTAGTTCTCAGGTCCTGCGGCGCGCGCTATCCAAAGCCGCGTTGACCTTCGCGCGACCGCACGGCATCCCGGCTCGATGATCCGTGCCCTCCTCCTGTCGCTCGGCCAGCTTACCGATCCGCCGATCCTGCGCGTGTTCGTCAAGTCGATGGTCGTGACGCTGCTCGTCTTCGCGTTGCTCGGCGTCGGCACGTGGTGGGGAACGCAGGCCGCGCTGGCCGCGTGGCTCGACGTGCACGCAGACGGACTGGTGGCGGCGTTCGCGCTGTTCGTCACGATCCTCGCGCTGTGGCTGCTGTTCCGCGCGGTCGCGATCGCGGTCGTCGGGATCTTCGCGGACGAGGTCGTCGAAGCGGTCGAGGCGCGGCATTATCCCGAAGCCCTGCGCACCGCTCGCCCTGTCCCCTTCGCACGCAGCCTGGCCATGGGGCTCCGGTCGGCTGCCAGCGTCGTGCTCGTCAACCTGGTGATGCTGCCGGTCTATATCGCGCTGCTCGTCACCGGGGTCGGCACTGCCGCGGCGTTCTTCATCGTCAATGGCTGGCTGCTCGGGCGCGATCTGGGGGACATGGTCGCGGCGCGGCATATGGACGCGACGGCGATGCGGGCCTGGCGTGCGACGACGCGGCCGGGGCGGTTCGTGCTGGGACTTGCGAACACCGGGCTGTTCGTGGTTCCGATCGTCAACATCGCAGCGCCCGTCCTGGGGGCCGCGATGGCCACGCATTATTTTCACCACCAGTATTCGAGCAAAGGCCGATCATGACGCGATTGACGACGATAGGGATCGCGCTGGCGCTCGGCGGTGGACTGGCGGGCTGCGCGGCCCCCGTCGCCAAGCCCGCAGTAGGCCGCCCGGCGATCGCGTATACGAGCGTCGGGCTCGAGCGCGTGCTGGGCCAGGATGCCGCCGGCCTGACCAAGCTGTTCGGCCAGCCCGACGCGGACGTCCGAGAGGGCAGCGCGCGCAAGTTGCAGTTCCAGAGCGGGATCTGCGTGCTCGACGCATATCTCTATCCAAAGGGATCGGATGCGCCGCGCGTCACCTATCTCGACGCGCGCGAGCCGGACGGCAGCGCGATCGACCGCGCGAGTTGCGTGGCGGCGCTTACCCGTCGCGAGGGGGGACGGTAGCGCCCGCTTCGCCTGATTTGCGGTCCAATCCCAACGTCAAAAAGATCGTCGCGGAAATCTACGGGACCTCTTGAATGCAATTTCGGTCGAACCATCTTGCCGCCGCCGGACGCGATCTTTCGGTCCGGCGTCACCTGAGGGCACCGGCTCGGTCTCCGGTGTTCCTTGTGCTCAGATTGCTCATGAGGAGGATTTGGATATGAGGACCAACTTCGATTTCGCTCCCTATCGCCGGTCGACGGTCGGCTTCGATCGGCTGTTCGATCTGCTCGAAACCACCGCACGGACGGACGCGCCGGAAGGCTACCCGCCGTTCGATATCGAGCGCGAGAGCGAGGACAGCTATCAGATCACGCTGGCGGTGGCGGGCTTCCGTCCCGACGACATCGAGATCGTCGCCCAGAACAATCAGCTGACCGTGACCGGGCGACGTCCGGACGACCGCGACGAGAGCCGGTTCCTGCACCGCGGCATCGCGACCCGCGCCTTCGAGCGCCGGTTCCAGCTGGCCGACTTCGTCCAGGTGCAGAACGCGCGCTTCGACAACGGGCTGCTCGTCATCGCCCTGAAGCGTGAAGTGCCCGACGCGATGAAGCCGCGCCGGATCGAGATCTCGGGGGCTGCGGCAAACGATCGTATCGGTGCGCCCGAGGGCGACCGGGACGTCGCCTAAAACGGGAGGACGCTGTCGGCCGCGAGGTCGGCAGCGTCCTTCGCATCCGCGAGCGTCGACGGCGTCCGATCGGCTGGCATCGCGTCGACAGACGCCCACGCAGCGCGAATGCCGTCGTCGGCTTCGTGCAAAACACGGCCGGGGCGTTCGTCCAGGAACCGTACGCGATCGAGCCGGGCCAGAGCCCAGATCGCGGAATCGCGGACGACCGAAGCGGGGTCGTCCAAGAGCCGCACGACCGGTTCGATGAGGACGGGATCGCCGCTGTTGCCCGCGGCGATCAACGCATTGCGGATCATCTTGCTACGGCCGATGCGCTTGATCGGCGAGCCGGCGAAGACTTGGCGGAAGCCGGCGTCGTCCAGCGCCAGGATGTCGGCGAGTTCCGGCGCGATCAGTTCCGCGCGGGGATGGAAGGCCAGGTTCGCGTTGGCGGCGGCGGCGAACTTGTTCCAGGGGCACACCGCCAGACAATCGTCGCAGCCGTAGATGCGGTTGCCGATCGCCGCGCGGAACTCGTGCGGGATCGGGCCGGCATGCTCGATCGTGAGGTAGGAAATGCAGCGGCGGGCATCGAGCTGGTACGGCCGCGGGAAGGCGTCGGTCGGGCACGCGGTCTGGCACGCATCGCAACTGCCGCAGGTGTCGACGCCGCCGCGGTCCGGTTCCAGATCGAGCGTCGTGTAGATCGCGCCGAGGAACAGCCAGCTGCCATGCTCGCGGCTGACGAGGTTGGTGTGCTTGCCCTGCCAGCCAAGGCCAGCGGCTTCGGCGAGCGGCTTTTCCATCACCGGCGCGGTGTCGACGAACACCTTCAGGTCGAACGGCGGCAAGTCGCGCCCCGCCTCCGCCGCCAGCCACCGTCCGAGCGCTTTCAACTGCCGCTTCACGACATCGTGATAATCCGGCCCCTGCGCATAGACCGAGATCCGCCCTACCCCGCCCTCGTCCGCGAGCCGCAACGGATCGTCCTTCGGCGCATAGCTCATGCCGAGCGCGATGACGCTGCGCACCTCGGGCCAGAGGCCGGCGGGGCTTTCGCGGTGGTGCTTGCGCTCCTCCATCCAGATCATGTCGCCGTGGCGCCCATCCGCCAGCCATTGGTGGAGCCGCTCGCCCGCGCGCGGCGCCGCCCCCGCATGCGCGATTCCGCACGCGACGAAGCCGAGTTCCGCCGCTTTGGCCTTCAGCCTGTGTTCCAGCTTGTCTTGCGCCACGTCCGCCCGCTACCACGACGCCACCCTCGGTAGGAAGATTGCGCGTGAACGATGAATGGGCGGTCACCGCGAACGGGATCGTGAAGCGGTTCGGCGATCGGCGCGTGGTCGACGGGGTGGACATCATGGTGCCGCGCGGCTCGGTGTACGGCGTGCTCGGGCCCAACGGCGCGGGCAAGACGACGACGCTGCGGATGCTGCTCGGGATCATCGAGCCCGACGAGGGATCGCGAACGCTGCTCGGCTACGACAATCCGCGCGATGCGAGCGACCGGGTCGGCTATCTCCCCGAGGAGCGCGGTCTGTATCCGGCTATGAAGGCGCGCGAGGCGATCGCGTTCCTGGGGGCTCTGCGTGGGCTCGACTGGAAGACCGGGCGCGAGCGGGCGGTGGTGCTGATGGAAGCCGCCGGGCTCGGCCATGCGGTCGACGAGAAGATCCGGAAACTGTCGAAGGGCATGGCGCAGCTGGTGCAGTTGCTCGGCTCGGTGGTTCACCAACCCGACCTGCTAGTGCTCGACGAGCCGTTCTCGGGGCTTGATCCGGTCAACCAGGAGCGGCTCGAGAAGCTGATCCTCAACGAGCGTGACCGCGGCGCGACGATCCTGTTCTCGACGCATATCATGAGCCATGCCGAGCGCCTGTGCGACCGGCTGGCGATCATCGCCGGCGGCAAGCGACGGTTCGAAGGCACGGTCGCGGACGCTCGAGGCATATTGCCGCAACGCGTCCACTACACGCCGCATCGGCCCGATCCGGCGATCCGCGGCGTGCTGCCGTCGGATGCTGTGGCGGACGGGGATAGCTGGCGGTTCGAGCTGCCGGGTGAAGGAATCGAAAGTTTGCTCGTGAGGCTTATCGACGCGGGGTACGGGATTTCGGGGCTGTCGATCGAACGGCCCGGCTTGCACGAGGCGTTCGTCCGGATCGTCGGGCAACATGCGGACGTCGCGAAGGAGGATGCGGCATGAGCCGTTTTCGCCGGACTCTCCGTCAGACCTTCACGATCGCGCGGCGCGACTTCATCGCCACGGTGTTCACCCCGATATTCCTGCTGTTCCTGTTCGCGCCGGTCATCATGGGATCGTTCGGCGCGATCGGCGGCATGGGCGCCGCGAGCGTCAGCGGCGGCGCGCAGGACAAGACGCGGATCATCGCGATCGTCCCCACCACTTCCGCGCGGCCTATCGATGAGGCCGACACACGCCTGCGCGGCATGTTCCGTGGCGACGAAGCGCCTCCCGAACTGTCGATCGTCGCGCCGACCGCCGATCCCGCGGCGCAAGCCCGCGCTGCGTTCGAGACCAAGGACGTCGATGCGTCGGCAGTACTGTACGGCCCGCTCGATACGCCGCAGATCCTGTACGGGCCGCGCGGGAAGCGCTCGGCGGACTATCTCGGGCTGCTCGCACAGACGACGCTCGCCGCGCAGAAGCTCGGCGGAGCGCTGCCGACGATCGCCGCGACCAAGACGCAGGTCACGCGCTCGACGACCTCGGTCGGTGGGCAGCACCAGTCGGCGTTCTTTGCGGTGTTCGGGATCTTCTTCCTGACGCTGTTCCTCTCGGGCCAGGTCGTCGGCACGATGGCCGAGGAGCGCAACAACAAGGTGATCGAGGTGCTCGCCGCCGCGGTGCCGCTCGAGTCGGTGTTCTTCGGCAAGCTGATCGGGATGTTCGGCGTCGCGGTGCTGTTCGTCGCGTTCTGGGGCACCGTCGTTACGCAGATCACGTCGCTGATGCCTGCCGCCGCGGCGGTGGCGCTGGGCGACCTGACGCCCGCGGTCGGCGCGCCGATGTTCGCCCTCCTATTTGCGGCATATTTCAGTATGGCGTACCTCCTACTCGGGTCGGTGTTCCTCGGCGTCGGCGCACAGGCGACGACGATGCGCGAGATACAGATGCTGTCGCTACCGATCACGATCCTGCAGGTGGCGATGTTCGGGCTGTCCTCCGCGGCGGTCTCCCACCCCGGCAGCTGGCTCGCCACCGCCGCCGAACTGTTCCCCCTCTCCTCGCCATTCGCAATGGCCGGCCGCGCGGCAAACTCGCCCGAACTGTGGCCACACGTCGCGGCGCTTGCTTGGCAGGCGCTTTGGGTGACGACCTTTATAACGGTGGGGGCGCGTCTGTTCCGCCGCGGCGTGCTGCAATCGGGAAGTGCTAGGCCGTTCTGGCGGCGCAAGGCTAAGGCAGTCGCTTAACTGTTCTCCTGCGAACGCAGGAGCCCAGGGTAACGAACGCCATCCCTCGCGGTCCTGGACTCCTGCGTTCGCAAGAGAACGGAGCCTATTGACATAAGTGTCAGCAAAGCCTCTCCTGCGGCAAAACACGGGAGAGAAACGATGGCGACTCTGGTAAGAGACGTAGCGCAACAGACGGTCGATCCGCTCGACGTGAGCCGCGCCGAACTCTACCGCGACGACCTCTGGCAGGCGCCGTTCGCGCAGCTCCGCGCCGAGGCCCCCGTCCACTATGTCGAGCAGTCCGACTACGGCCCCTATTGGTCGGTCTCCTCCTACAAGGGCATCGTCGAGGTCGAATCGCTCCCCGACCTATACTCCTCCGAAGCGGGCGGCATCACAATCGCCGATTTCGTCGCCGAGCGCGACGTCCGCATGCCGATGTTCATCGCGCGCGACCGCCCCGTGCATACCGGCCAGCGCCGCACCGTCGCGCCGGCCTTCACGCCGAGCGAGATGACGCGGATGTCGGGCGATATCCGGCGGCGGACCGCCGACATGCTCGACAGCCTGCCGTGGAACACGCCGTTCGACTGGGTCGATACCGTCGCGATCGAACTCACCACGCAGATGCTCGCGATCCTGTTCGACTTCCCCTGGGCCGACCGGCGGAAACTGACCCTATGGTCGGACTGGGCGGGCGACATCGAGATCGTGAAGAACGAGGAACTGCGCGGCCAGCGGCTCGCGTACATGTTCGAATGCGGATCGTATTTCAAAGGCTTGTGGGATGCGAAGATCGACAAGGATCCGACGCCCGACCTGATCTCGATGATGATCCATTCGGACGCGATGAGCCACATGGATCACAACGAGTTCATCGGGAACCTCATCCTGCTGATCGTCGGCGGCAACGACACGACGCGCAATTCGATGTCTGCGCTGGCGTACGGCCTCGACAAGTTTCCGGAGTCGCGCGCGAAGCTGGAGGCTGATCCGGGGTTGATCCCCAATGCGGTCAGCGAGATCCTGCGCTGGCAGACCCCGCTCGCGCACATGCGCCGCACCGCGACGGCGGACGCGGAGTTGATGGGGCAGCAGATCAAGGCCGGCGACAAGCTCGCGCTCTGGTACATCTCGGCAAACCGCGACGAGAGCGTGTTCGGCGACGATGCGGACGCGATCGTGGTGGATCGCCCGAACGCGCGGCGGCATCTGGCGTTCGGGCACGGCATCCACCGCTGCGTCGGCGCACGGCTTGCCGAAATGCAGATTGCGATCCTGCTGGAGGAAATGGCCGCGCGGCGGATGCGGATCAACGTACTCGCCGAGCCTACGCGGGTCGCCGCGTGCTTCGTCCACGGCTATCGCACGCTGCCGGTGGAAATCAGTAAATACTGAGGCTTGGCGTAACCTTACCGGGTGGTTCGAACGTACCTATATCCGAACCATGGAGACGAACATGACCCAGGACCGCCGCGCTTTCCTCACGCTCGCCGGAGCAGGCGTTGCCGGCTTCGCGCTCTGGGGATGCACGTCGCAGCCCGCGCAGGCCGCCGAGCGGTTCGAGGTGACGCTGACCGACGCGCAGTGGCGCAAGAAGCTGTCGCCGGACGCCTATGATACGCTGCGCAAGGAGGCCACCGAGCGGCCCTATTCGAGCCCGCTCAACGGCGAACATCGCGCGGGGATCTTCTCCTGCGGCGGCTGCGCGTTGCCGAACTTCTCGTCGAAGACCAAGTTCGAGAGCGGCACGGGCTGGCCTAGCTTCTGGCAGCCGTTACCGAATGCAGTGCGGACGCGGGTGGACTCGACGATGGGGATGGGGCGGACCGAGGTCCATTGTCGCCGGTGCGGCGGGCATCTCGGCCACGTGTTCGACGACGGGCCGAAGCCGACGGGGAAGCGGTATTGCATGAACGGCGATGCTCTGACGTTTAAGCCTGCGTGAGGGCGTTCATCTGTCAGGCGGCCGCCGCGGACCGCTGCTGAGCGAATAGAGTGTTCCCCCGCGAAGGCGGGGGTCCAGACTGGGCTCCCGCCTTCGCGGGAGAACAAGAAGCTAAGCAGAGCAGTGATTAGCTTTATGGCACCTCCCCGGCGAAGGCCGGGGTCCAGTTGGGGGACGTCGCTAACGGAGGTGGCGGTCTGTTAGTGCGACCTTTCCAACTGGGCCCCGGCCTTCGCCGGGGTGGTGTCGTTAGGATAAGGTCGGCGCGCTGAACTGTTGAAGTGTGATCGGCAGCGGGACTTCGAGTGTAGAACGTGGACTGTCGCGAACGTCAGGCATCACGCGGAGGTAAGAACCTCAGTTCGCTTCGTTTACCAGCGTAAAGATGCCACGCGCATCGGTCGGTCCATGCTGGATCGTCGCAAGCTGCGCAGCATTGGCCCGCTGCGTTGCAGATACGGTGTGGGTAGCACTCGCCATCTGGTACGAAGGCTGGGCATCAAGCGTGTCGCCAGCAGGCGCGTGGCCCGAATAGATGAAGCCCTTGGTCGGATAGGCCGAGGTGCCGAGGTCGCCCTGCGGGCCGTACCAGACCTTGACCATGCTCCAGTCGCCGGCCGGCGAGACGTCGACCGCGCGGACGTTGGTCTCGATCGCGCCGGGGCGCGACCAGTTGGCATGCGTAAGGAGGACTTCGCGGTCGCTGACGACCTTCGAGACCATCGCGACATGGCCGACGCGCATCCGCGAGGTCGGCGAGAAGGCGAGGACCGAGCCGGCCTTCGGGGTGTGGCCACGCTCGTAGCGACCTTCGGCCTGGCCCCACCAGGTGTTGGCGTTGCCGCGGATTTCGATGCCCGACACCGAGCGAGCGAACGTCACGCACTGCCAGAACTGGGCTGCTGCCGGTGTGGCCGTCATCAGGCCGCACGATACCACCAGCGCAAAACGCGCTGCTAACGCCTTGAAATTCATCGAGACCCCCCGGCCAAAACCCGTTTGTCGCATTCTGGCTACGGGAGGTTCGATTTAATTGGAACCCGTGCGGGAACCATATCCGACGAAGCGTGTTACCGCGCCGACCAACGCCCCAAATGGGCACTCAAGGCAGCTCAGTTCATGAGTTTCCAACCGGTTATGCGGTCCACTGTGACCTGTGTGACTGCGTGATAGCCCGGCCGCGCCTTGCCGTAGATCTCCATCGCCAGCTTGTGGCCCCAGTCGCCCGAGTCCATCATCTGCTGGAACAGCGGCGCGACGAATTTGCGCCGGCCCTGCGAGGTCAGGAACTGCTCGGCCGAGGCGTCGGCGGGCGCATAGTGATTGGCGAGCGCGAGTTGCAGCCAGGCGAAGCGGATCTCGGCATTCCCCGTGGTGTTCCAGCCGAACGCGGTGTCGAGCGTCTTCAACCGCTCGGCCGGGAGTTTGCGCGGCAGCTGCGTGATGAAGCGCGTAATCTCCTGCGTCGTCGCCTTGCCGGGAACGACGGACACGGGACCACCTGCCGCATACGCCTTGGCCGCCGCGTCGACCGCGGGGAACGCGGCGGACGTCACATGCACCGCGTTCGCGGGGATGCCGGGGCTGTAGACCCACGTATCGACGCCGATCGTCCTGGCTTCGGCGGGAGTCAGCAGCTTCGACTTGAGGTCGGCGAGGAAGCTGGCGCTGGTTTGTGGCTGGAAGGCGTGGCGGTCGAAATAGCTGCGGAGATAGGCGTCCCATCGCGCACGGCCGACCTGTTTCTCGATCGTGCGGAGGAACGCCGCGCCCTTGTCATAGGCGATCTGCGTCATGCCGTCGTCGGGATCGCGCGCGGCGTCGAGATCGAGGTGGAGTTGCGTGTCCTTTGCGGTTGGGCCACCGGTCTCCTTTACCGCGGCCAGCATGTCGGTCCAGGCGAGGTCGGCCTCCATGTCGGCGCGGCGCTTGCCGTAGAGCGCCTCCATGATCCGGTTCTCGAAATAGCTGGTGAAGCCTTCGTTGAGCCAGAAATCGTCCCACGTCGCGTTCGTCACGAGATTGCCCGACCAGCTGTGCGCGAGTTCGTGCGCGATCAGCGAGACGAGGCTGCGGTCGCCGGCTATCGCGGTCGGCGTGGCGAAAGTGAGCGTCGGGTTCTCCATGCCGCCGAACGGGAACGACGGCGGCAGGACCAGCACGTCGTAGCGGCCCCAGCGATACGGACCGTACAGCCCCTCCGCGGCGGCGACGAACTTCTCGAGCTCGCCGAACTCGTACGCGGCCTTGGGGAGCGTCGCGGGTTCGGCCCAGATCCCGGTGCGCGGGCCGGTCGACTTGAACGCGATGTCGCCGACCGCGAGCGCGATCAGATACGGCGCGACGGGCTTGTCCATCTTGTACTGGAACGTGCAGCGATCGGCAGCGCAGGTCGGCTTGCCGGTCGAGAGTCCGCTCATCACCGCGGTGAGTTGCTTGGGAACGGCGATCTTCGCTTCCCAGGTCTGGCGGATGCCGGGCGAGTCCTGCGTCGGGATCCAGCTGCGGTTGAGGATCGCCTCGCCCTGGCTGAACAGGAACGGCTGCTTCTTGCCCGCGGTCTGCGCAGGGGTGAGCCATTGCAGCGCCTTTGCGTCGGGCGACGAGGCGTAGGCGATGCGGATTTTCTTGGCGCCGTTGAGCGTGACGGTCAGTGGCGCGCCGTGGATCTTGTCGACCGCGCCGACCGAGTAGGGGAGCGGCTTGCCGTTCGCGTCAGTGATGTTGACGATCTTCAGGCCGTTGTCGTCGAGCACGACCTCTTTGGCACCGGGGGCCGCGAGGATGTCGAGCGTGGCGATGCCGCGGATGACGTGCGTGTCGAAGTCGGCGGCAAGATCGAGCGCGACGTGCGTGACGCGCGCCTCGGCGGGGCGGGCATAGCTGTGCGGGTCGTGCGCGTCGGGGGTGGTGAGGATCGGGGCAATCGTCTGTGCGACGGCGGGGGATGCGAGGACGAGACCGAGGGCGGTGGCTAGAGCGGGAATGCGCATGGGAACTCCGATGTCGCCGTTCCTCGATATCGGGAAGGCCAAGCGTCGGTCCTACCGCGCGGGTCCCGTTGCTGAAAGGGCGGGGTTAGCGCGACCTCGCGATCCTCCCCCACAAGGGGGAGGTGTCGCCGAAGGTGACGGAGGGAGGATCCGGAACGCACGTTTCGCATGCCTCCCCCTCCGTCTGGCAAAGGCCAGCCACCTCCCCCTGGCGGGAGGATCATCGGAAGCCGTGGCTCCTAGCTCTCGTGAACTGTGTTCGTTGCCAGTCGCGCCAACCGCGCCTCGTGCTCGACGCGGCCGAACGGAAAGCGGGAGAAGAAGAACGCCGAGACGCACGCCAGCGCGATGTAGAGGCCGGCGTAGATCAGCGTGAGGCGATCGATCGTTCCCACCGGGACCGTACCCGGCGTGGCCTTAGCCGGGAAGCCCGCCACCGCGAGGATCATGCCCGCGAAGAATATCCCGATCCCGCTCGTGCATTTCTGGACGAAGAACGAGCCGGCGAAAAACACGCCTTCGGAGCGCCTGCCCGTCTTCGCCTCCGAATCCTCGACCACGTCGGCCATCATCGACGCGCCGAGGATGAACCCGGTGACGTTCGACGCGGTGCCGAGGATGAAGAACCCGAACAGCATCGGCAGCAGCGTGGACTCGCCGACCTCCGGAAACACGCCGAGCATCCGTAGCCAATAGGGCGACGTGTTGAGTGCCGCGCCGAGCAACACCGCGCCCAGCGCTGCCTTGGGCTTGCTCGCCGTCCTGCCGAGCCGGGGCGCGGCGAGGAACGCGAGGAACACGCCCGAGAACAACGCGATCGTCAAATAGACGAACACCGGCCCCTTGAAGCCCCACACATAGGTGTAGAGGTAGTTCGACATCGCATAGCTGATGCCCTGGATCGTGTACGCGCAGACACCCGCCGCCATCAGGATCGCGAATGCGCGGTTCTTCACGGTCTGGCGCAGTTCGGCGAAGGATTCGCGCAAGGTCTGCTTGGCGATCGGCGGGTTCGGCAGATGCCTGATCTCGTGATGCGTGCCGAGCGCGGAGACGAGGATCGCGACGCCGATGAAGATCGCCCCCGCCAGCGCGAAGCCACTGTAACCGGCCCGGTTCAGCAGGCCGTTCGGGAACGCCGCGGTCGGCGCGAGGAAATACTGGTACGCCGACAACAGCATCAGCAACCCGCCGACCCAGCCAAACAGATAGCGATACGCCATGATCCGGGTGCGCTCGTCATACCCCGACGTCAACTCGGGCGTCAGCGCGACCGACGGCACCTCGTAGCAACTCACCGCGCTGCGCACGATCACCGCCATGACGAACAACCAGACGAGCGTCTGCGGCTCCGACATTATCGCAGGCGGGTTCCACAGCAGCAGCCAGCCGATCATGATCGGTAGCGCAGACGCGTACATCCACGGGTGCCGCCGGCCCCATTTCGTCCGCGTGCGATCGGAGAAGAAGCCCACCGCCGGATCGACGAACGCATCGATCAGCAACGCCATCATGATGACGAGGCCGACGGTGGCGGACGGCAACCCGACGACCTGATTGTAGAACAGCAGCAGGAACGTGCCGAACCCGGCGTCCTTCACCCCGTACGCGACCGCGCCGAAGCCGTAGCTCGCCATCGTGCCGGTCGAAAGGCGGCGGGCGGGTGCACTCATGACGCGGCGGTCACTTCAATTTATCGAGCATGGCGAACAGCGACGGTTGCGCGGGGTCCCAGCTTGGCCGCGTGCCGATCGTCATGCCGCCATCCACGAGGATGTGCGTGCCGGTGATGAAGCTCGCGTCTTCGCTGGCAAGGAACGCGACCGCGGCGGCGATGTCCTCGCTGGTGCCGGGGCGGCGGATCGGCTGCGCGTCGGCGGCGATGTGCGCGATCATCGCGTCCGCCTGCGACGTCTTAGCGGCGTCGAGTTCGAGCGTGCGCGTGAAGATGTTGGTGACGATGAAGCCGGGCACGACCGCGTTCACGCGAATCTTGTTCTGCGCGAGATCGGCAGCGGCCTGCTTGGTGAGGTGGAGGACGCCGGCCTTGGCGGTGGAATAGGCGGTCGGCGCGTAACCGGTACCAAGCGCGGACACCGAAGAGGTGTTGACGATCGCGCCGCCGCCGCGTTTCGCCATCAGCGGTGCTGCGTAGCGGATGCCGAGCGCGACCGAGCGCAGCAGCAGCGCCTGCGTCCGGTCCCAATCCTCCGGCGAAATCTCACCGATCGGGTCGCGCGAACCGCCCGCGCCGGCGTTGTTGAACAGGATGTCGAGCCCACCCGCGTCGTCGGCAGTCTGCATCAGCGCCTCGATATCGGCCGCCTGGAGCACGTCGGTACGCTGGAACAGGATCCGCCCGCCCGAGGCGTCGGCGATCGCGCGGCCACCGGCCTCGTCGATGTCGCCGATCAGGACGGTAGCGCCTTCGTCGGCGAGTCGCAGTGCGGTCGCTCGGCCGATGCCGGACGCGCCGCCGGTCACGACGGCTCGCTTGCCTGAAAACCTCACACGCTCTCTCCCGCTCTTTTGGCGAGCATAGTACGGGCTTTGCACTCGTCAATGATGGCTGGTTCGAAAAACGGGTTTGCGGCGCGCGGCGCTCGGCGATACCAAGCGGGCAAACTTTCGGAGGATGCGTGATGGATACGACCAACCTGTTCCGGCTCGACGGCCGCGTCGCGCTGATCACCGGCGGCAGCCGCGGGATCGGCAAGATGATCGCCGCCGGCTTCATCGCGCAGGGGGCCAAGGTGTATATCTCGTCGCGGAAAGCCGATGTGTGCGAGGCGGCCGCCGCCGAACTGGGGCCGAACTGCATCGCGTTGCCGCAGGACGTGTCGACGGTGGCGGGGTGCAAGGCGCTCGCCGCGCAGTTCGCCGAGCATGAGTCGCAGCTCGATATCCTCGTCAACAATGCGGGGGCGGCGTGGGGCGTGCCGTTCGAGGAGTTTTCGGAGGTCGGCTGGGACAAGGTCATGGACCTGAACGTGAAGTCGCCGTTCTTCCTCACCCAGGCGCTGCATGCGGCGCTGAAGGCGTCGGGCTCGCGCGAGAAACCAGCGAAGGTGATCAACATCACGTCGATCGACGGCCAGCGGCTGAACCCGTGGGAGACGTACAGCTATCACGCATCCAAGTCGGCGCTGATCTACCTGACGAAGCGGATGGCGGCGCGGCTGGTGACGGATTCGATCAACGTGACGTCGATCGCGCCGGGGGCGTTTGCGAGCGACATGAACAAGGCGGCGCGCGATCATGGGGATGCGGTGGCGCAGGGGATTCCGGCGAAGCGCGTGGGTGTGGACGAAGATATGGCGGGCGCGGCGATCTATCTTGCCAGCCGCGCGGGGGATTATGTGATCGGGGAGACGATCACGGTAGACGGCGGCCTCGTCCACGCGTCGCTAGGCACAAGCATCGACGCCTGAGCTAAATCCCTCGCCCCTTCGGGGAGAGGGAGGGAGCAGCCGCTTGGCTGCGGAAGGGAGAGGGGCGTTGGGATCAGCCGTCCCGCGCCACACTCCCCTCTCCCTTCCCACCGCAAGTGCGGCGGGCCCCTTCCCTCTCCCCGTAGGGGCGAGGGAGTTTAGTTAGCGGGCGATTCCGCCGGCAGCGAGAACGGCCAGCGTTACCAGTTCGCTTGCGGTCGACGTCATCGGCGCGACCTGGACCGGCTTCTCCATGCCGATCAGCATCGGGCCGATCACCGAATCCCCACCCAGTTCCCGCAACAACTTCGCCGAGATATGCGCCGACTGAAGCCCCGGCATGATCAGCACGTTCGCCGGCCCGGACAGCCGCGCAAACGGATAGTTCGCCAGCTGCTTCGGGTTCAGCGCGACATCCGGCGCCATCTCGCCCTCATACTCGAACCCGACCTTCCGGCCGTCGAGCACCGTCACCGCATCACGGATATTGTCGAGCCACTCCCCCTTTGGATTGCCGAAGTTCGAATAGCTCAGGAACGCCACGCGAGGCTCATGCCCCATCCGCCGCGCGACCGCCGCAGTCTGCTCGGCAAAGTCGGCCAACTGCTCGGCGGTCGGGCGCTCGTTGACCGTGGTGTCGGCAATGAACACCGTGTGGCTCTGCCCGACGAGCAGGTGGATGCCGAACGGCGTCTTCCCCGCCGCCGGATCGATCACGCGATAAATCTGGCGCATCGTCTCGCCATAGGTGCGTGTGATGCCGGTGATCATCGCGTCGCCTTCGCCGAGCTGGAGCAGCAGCGCGCCGAAGATGTTGCGGTCCTGGTTGACCATCCGCTCGCAATCGCGGCGCAGGTATCCGCGACGCTGGAGGCGCGAATACAGGAAGTCGACCATCCGCGGGACGAGCGGCGAGACGCGGCTGTTGTGGAGTTCGAAGCTCTCGGGATCGGTGACGCCGAGCGCGCGCAAACGGTCGGGGACGTCGTCGCGGCCGACGAGGACCGGGGTGCCGTAGCCGCCTTCCTTGAAGGCGATCGCAGCGCGGAGGACGACTTCCTCCTCGCCCTCCGCGAAGATCACGCGCTTGGGATGCGCGCGGGCGCCTTCGTAGGCCATCGACAGGACCGAGGTGGTCGGGTTCAGGCGCGCACGGAGCGAATGGCGATACGCTTCGATGTCGAGGATCGGCTTGGTCGCGACGCCAGACGCCATTGCCGCCTTGGCGACCGCGACGGGGACGACTTCCATCAGGCGTGGGTCGAACGGCGCGGGGATGATGTACGCGGGGCCGAAGCTGTGGCTGACGCCGTATGCCGCCGCGACTTCCTCCGGCACGCGTTCGCGCGCGAGTTCGGCGATCGCGTTGGCGGCGGCGATCTTCATCGCGTCGTTGATGCCGGTCGCGCGGACGTCGAGCGCACCGCGGAAGATGAACGGGAAGCCGAGCACGTTGTTGACCTGGTTCGGATAATCCGAGCGGCCGGTCGCAACGATCGCATCGGGGCGCGCGGCCATCGCCAGTTCGGGGCGGATTTCGGGCTCGGGGTTGGCCATCGCGAAGATGATCGGCGCGGGGGCCATGTCCTTGACCATCTCCGGCGTCAGCGAGCCTGCCGCGGACAGCCCCAGGAACACGTCGGCACCGACCAGCGCCTCGGTCAGCGTGCGCGTCTCGGTGATCGCGGCGTGCGCGGACTTCCACTGGTCGACGCCCTCGCGCCCCTGGTAGATCACGCCTTTCCGGTCGCAGAGGATGACGTTGTCGCCGCGCACGCCCATCGCTTTCACGAGTTCGGTGCAGGCGATCGCCGCGGCGCCGGCGCCGTTGACGACGATCTTGACCTCGGAGAGCTTCCGCCCGGTCAGCAAACACGCGTTGATCAGGCCAGCGGCGGTGATGATCGCGGTGCCGTGCTGGTCGTCATGGAAGACGGGGATGTTCATCCGCTCGCGCAACGCCTGCTCGATGATGAAGCATTCGGGCGCCTTGATGTCCTCGAGGTTGATCCCGCCGAACGTCGGCTCCATCAGCTCGACCGCGTCGATGAAGCGGTTCACGTCCTCGGTCTTCAGCTCGATATCGATCGCGTCGACGTCGGCGAAGCGCTTGAAGAGCACCGCCTTGCCCTCCATCACCGGCTTGCTGGCGAGCGGCCCGAGATTGCCCATGCCGAGGATCGCGGTGCCGTTCGAGATGACCGCGACGAGGTTACCCTTCGCGGTGTAGTCGTAGACGGTCGCTGGATCGTCGTAGATCGCCTGCACCGGCACCGCGACGCCTGGTGAATAGGCGAGCGCGAGATCGCGCTGCGTCGCCATCGGCTTCGACGCGATGATCTCGATCTTGCCCGGGCGACCTTCCGAATGGAAGAGCAAGGCTTCGCGTTCGGAGAATTGCAGCGTTTCGTCGGACATGGGCGGGGCCTCTCTCTGTGGCCTGTGTCTTTACGCAGACGATGCCGCTTCGTCACCCCGGACACTTCGCCCATGTTCTCCTGCGAACGCAGGAGCCCAGGATAAGCAGCACTGTCCCCTCGAACCCTGGCCTCCTGCGTTCGCAGGAGAACGGCACCGGATGACGCGGCGGCAAACTCCCGCTAGATCGACGCCGATGTCGCACCCCGCCCCTACCCCCATGATGACGCAGTATCTTGGCCTGAAGGCGGAGGCGCAGGATTGCTTGCTGTTTTACCGCATGGGCGATTTCTTCGAGCTGTTCATGGACGATGCGCGGATCGCGGCGGGGGTGCTCGACATCGCGCTGACCGCGCGTGGGGAACATGAGGGCAAGCCGATCCCGATGTGTGGCGTGCCGGTGCATGCGGCGACGGTGTACCTACAACGCCTGATCAAGGCCGGGCACCGGGTGGCGATCGCCGAGCAGGTCGAGAGCCCAGCGGAAGCGAAGGCGCGCGGGGGATCGAAGGCGCTCGTCGCGCGCGCGATCGTGCGCGTGGTGACCGCGGGGACGCTGACCGAGGAAGCGTTGCTCGACGCACGCTCGGACAATTGGTGCGTGGCGATCGGCGAGGCGGGCGGGTCGGTGGCGATCGCCGCGGCGGACGTGTCGACCGGGCGGTTCGAGATCGTCGAGGTTGCGGGCGACGCGGTCGAGGCGGAACTCGCGCGGCTTGGTGCGGCCGAAGTTGTTGCATCCGAAGCTAGCGCTTTCGAGGAGGCCGCAACGACCCTGCGCCCGAAGATCGACTTCGACAGCGGCGCGGGCGAGGCTCGGCTGAAGCGACTGTACGGCGTGGCGACGCTCGACGGGTTCGGGCAGTTCGGGCGCGCGGGGCTGGCCGCAGCCGGAGGCCTGGTCGCGTATCTGGAGCATAATGCGAAGGGTGCGATGCCCTTCCTGCGCCCGCCGCGGATCGGGCGGGCGGCGGAGACGATGGCGATCGACGCCGCCACCCGCGAGAGCCTGGAGCTGACCTGCACCACCGGCGGCGTGCGCAAAGGGAGCCTGCTCGACGCGGTCGACCGGACCGTAACGGGGGCTGGCGCGCGGTTGCTTGGCGCGGATCTCGGCGCGCCGCTGATGGACAAGGCGGCGATCGATGCGCGGCTCGACCTGGTGCGGCTGTTCAATGACGACCAGGCGGCGCGCGAGCGGTTACGCTCGACGTTGCGCGCTCTGCCGGACATCGGCCGCGCGCTCGGGCGGCTGGCGGCGGGGCGTGGTGGTCCGCGCGATCTGGGGCAGTTGCGCGACGGGCTCGACGGGGCGTGGAGCCTCGGCGAGCGGATGGACGCGATCGTCGATCCGCCGGTGCTGCTCCGGGACATCGCGCCAAGATTGCGCGGGCACGGCGCGCTGATCGACCTGCTCAAGCGCGCGCTGGTGCCGTCGCCACCGATCGAGGCATCGGACGGCGGGTATATCGCGGCGGGCTATGACGCCGCGCTCGACGACCTGCGCGATGCAGGCGCTGGCGGGCGGCGGGCGATCGCCGCGCTGGAGGCCGAGTTTCGGACCGTGACCGGCGTCACGGCGCTAAAGATCCGGCATAATGGCGTGCTCGGCTATCATGTCGAAGTGCCGGCGCGCGCGGCGGATCCGTTGATGAAGCCCGAGAGCGGCTTCACGCATCGCCAGACGCTCGCGGGCGTGGTGCGGTTCAATACCCCTGCGCTGCACGAAGTCGCGGCGAAGGTGTCGCAGGCCGGCGCACACGCGCTCGCGGCGGAGGCGGCGCATCTGGAAGAACTCACCGCGCAGGCTCTCGCCGGGCGCGAGGCGATCGCGGCGACCGCAGATGCGCTTGCACGGCTGGACGTCGCGGCGGGGCTGGCGGAGCGCGCGGCGGAAGGCGCCTGGGCGCGGCCTTCGCTGGTCGATCACGCGTGTTTCGAGATCGAGGGCGGCCGGCATCCGGTGGTCGAGGCGGCGGTGGCGAAGTCGGGCGACCGGTTCGTCGCCAACGACTGCAATCTGTCGGAGGCCTCGCGACTGTGGCTCGTCACCGGCCCGAACATGGGCGGTAAATCGACCTTCCTCCGCCAGAACGCGCTGATCGCGGTGCTCGCGCAGGCCGGATCGTACGTGCCCGCGACCAAGGCCACGCTGGGTCTGGTCGATCGCCTGTTCAGCCGCGTCGGTGCGTCGGACAACCTCGCGCGCGGGCGGTCGACGTTCATGGTCGAGATGGTCGAGACCGCGGCAATCCTCGCGCAGGCGACGCCGCGGTCGTTCGTAATCCTCGACGAGGTCGGGCGCGGTACCTCGACCTATGACGGCCTCGCGATCGCCTGGGCGGTGGTCGAGGCGATCCACGAGGACAACCGGTGCAGGTGTCTGTTCGCAACGCATTATCACGAACTGACGCGGTTGGCGGAGCGCTGCGAGGCACTGTCGTTGCATCATGTCCGCGCGCGAGAATGGAAGGGGGAGCTGGTGCTGCTCCACGAACTCGCCGACGGCCCGGCGGATCGGAGCTATGGGCTCGCGGTCGCGCGGCTGGCGGGGATGTCGCCGGTGACGGTCGCGCGCGCTAAGGCTGTGCTGGCGAAGCTCGAGGCCGGACGCGCGAAGAGTGGTGGGCTGGCCGCCGGGCTGGATGACCTGCCGTTGTTCGCTGCGGCGGCGCAGGTCGAGGAGGCCGCGTGCGATGTATTACGCGAGGATTTGGCGAAACTGGATATCGACGCGATGAGCCCGCGGGATGCGCTGGACGCGCTGTACCGGCTGAAGGCGCTCGCGAACGAGGGCTGAGCGCTTCCCCCGTCATGCCGGGCTCGTTCCGGCATCCACTGCTCCGCACATTCGAGAGAATTGAGTGTGCGGGCCGGTGGGCCCCGGCCTCCGCCGGGGTGACGGGGTTTATGGTGACGAATGTGGCGGGAAATTCGCTCCTTCGCGTCCTAGTATCTCACGATACGTCGATGCTAGGCGGCGGCCGGATTTAGCGGAGCGCGGGCTTTGGGCGGACATCATCACGGGCACGACCACGGCCATTCGCATGGTCACTCACACAGCCACGGCGGCGGTCACGCGCACGGCGGCCATAGCCACGCCCCCGCCTCGTTCGACCGCGCGTTCGCGATCGGCATCGGCCTCAACATCGTCTTCGTCGCGGTCGAAGCGATCGTTGGCCTGCGCATCGACTCGGTCGCGCTGCTCGCCGACGCCGGCCACAACCTCTGCGACGTGCTTGGCCTCGTCGTCGCCTGGGGCGGCACGATGCTCGCACGCACGGCACCGACCAAGCGCTACACCTACGGGCTGAAGGGTTCGACGATTCTCGCCGCGCTGGCCAACGCACTGCTGTTGCTGGTCGCGCTCGGCGCCATCGTGCTGGAGGCGTCGCAGCGCTTCTCGGACCCTGCCCCGACCGCCGGCCTGACCGTATCGATGGTCGCGGGCATCGGCATCGCCGTCAACGCGTTCACGGCCTGGATGTTCGCACGCGGTCGCAAGGGCGACGTCAATATCCGCGGCGCGTACCTCCACATGGCCGCGGACGCGCTGGTGTCCGCGGGCGTGGTGATCGCCGGCTTCGTGATCTGGCGCACCGGCCTGACCTGGATCGACCCCGCGGTTAGCATCGTCATCGCGATCCTGATCTTCTGGCAGACCTGGGGCCTGCTCCGCGAGACCGTCGAGATGTCGCTGTCCGCCGTCCCCCGCGGGATCGAGTTCGACCATGTCGACGAGGCGTTGTGCAGCCTGCCCGGCGTCACCGAGATCCACGATCTCCACATCTGGCCGATGAGCACCACCGAACCCGTCCTAACCGCGCATCTAGTGATGCCCGCCGGCCACCCCGGCGACCGGTTCCTCAGCGACGCCAGGACGATGCTCCATGATAAATTCGGCATCGGCCACGCGACGTTGCAGGTCGAGACGGGGAGCGGCCACGACTGCTCGATGGCGGACAAGGCTACAGTCTGAACTGGCGTCTGAACTTGGCCGTTTGAACTTTTCCGGTGCGGCACGGGTTACCGTGTCACGCATCAGGAGATTATCCCATGAAGAAGCATCTTATCGCAGCGTTGATGTCGGTCGCCGTCGCAGCGCCGGCCATGCTGCCGACCGCCGCGACTGCACAGCGTTACGACGATCGTCGCGACAACAACGACCGTCGCGATCGTGACGATCGCCGTTTCAACAACGACCGCCGCGGCAACGATCGCAACTGGCGTGGCGACGACCGCAACTGGGATCCGTCGAACAGCTACCGCGACGGCAAGTATCGCGAGCGCCGCCTTAGCCGCAACGACCGCATCTATCGTGGTCGCGACGGGCGCGCCTACTGCAAGCGCAACGACGGCACCACCGGTCTGGTGATCGGTGCACTCGGCGGCGGCGCGCTGGCGAACCTGATCGGTGGCGGCACGCTCGGTACGCTGGCGGGTGCCGGTGGCGGCGCACTGCTCGGCCGTTCGGTCGACCGCGGCAACGTGAAGTGCCGTTGAGCTTCAGCCAAAGCTAGACACGACGAAACGGCGGCCGAGCGATCGGCCGCCGTTTTCGTATCTACAGCATGCCGTAGAGCAAAGTGCCGTTCAGCCCGATGATCACTGCGGCGATCACCCAGGCGAGGATCTTGAGCCACGCCGGGCTCACGAGGTCGCCCATGATCGTGCGGTCGCCGGTGAACTTGACGAGCGGCACGACGGCGAACGGAAGTTGCAGGCTGAGCACGACCTGGCTCAGCACCAGCAATTTGGTCGCCCCCGCATCACCCGAAGCACCGACCACGAACACCGCCGGCACGATCGCCAGCAGCCGCGTCACCAGCCGCCGCGCCCAGACCGGCATACGCAGGTTCAGGAAACCCTCCATCACGATCTGACCGGCGAGCGTGCCCGTTACCGTCGAGTTCTGTCCCGACGCCAGCAGCGCGACCGCGAACAACACGCTCGCCGCGCCCATCCCCAGCATCGGTGCAAGCAGCTGGTACGCCTGATCGATCTCGGCGACGTCGGTCCGGCCGGCGACGTGGAAGGTCGCCGCCGCGAGGATCAGGATCGCCGCGTTGATGAAGAACGCCAGCCCTAGCGCCACGGTGCCGTCGATCGTCGCCATCGTGATCGCGTCGCGCTTGCCCGCGGTGTTCTTGGCAAAGGCGCGCGTCTGGACGATCGACGAATGGAGATACAAATTGTGCGGCATCACGGTCGCGCCGAGGATGCCGATCGCGATGTAGAGCATCGCCGGGTTGGTGACGATCTGCGTCGTCGGGACGAGCCCGCCGAGCACGCCCGACCATTCGGGCCGCGCCAGGAACAGCTCGAAGATGAAGCAGCCGGCGATGATGACGAGCAAGGCGACGACGAACGCCTCGAGCTTGCGGAACCCGAAGCGTTGCAGCGCGAGGATCAGGAACACGTCGAGCGCTGTGAGGACGACGCCGTAGACGAGTGGCAGGCCGAACAGCAGCTTGAGCGCGATCGCCGTGCCGAGCACTTCGGCGAGGTCGCAGGCGATGATCGCGATCTCGCACAAGAACCAGAGCGCGACCGAGACCGGCTTCGAATAATGCGCGCGGCAGGCTTGAGCAAGATCGAGCCCGGCCACGATGCCGAGGCGTGCGGACAGGGCTTGCAAGACCATCGCCATCAGGTTCGACAGCAGCACGACCGACAGCAGCGTGTAACCGAATGCGGAGCCGCCGGCGATATCGGTCGCCCAGTTGCCGGGGTCCATATAGCCGACGGCGACGAGATACCCCGGCCCCACGAACGCGAACAGCCGCCGCCAGAACGACGCGCCTTCGGGGACGACGACGGTGCGGTGGCTCTCGGCGAGCGAATTGGCGAAGGCTGAGGTCGGTGCTGGCATCGCCGGTCGCTTTGCCGGAAGGGCGCTTGGGGAACAAGCGTGTCGTCGGGACATCTGCCCCCCCGACAGCGGCGTTCGGGTCAGCCTGCCAGCAGCTTTGCCGCGACGTCCTCCATGCTCCCCACCACCAGCAGCGAGTCGCCGCCGACGAGTCCGACTTTAGTCTGCCCGTTCTCGTCCTTGCGCAGATAGGCGACGTTCGCCGCCACGACGTAGTAGTTGCCGCCATGCGACTTCAGCTCGATGAATTTCATGATCGCGACTCCTGATTCCGCCGCAATACGGCCGAGGCTACAGTATCGGGTTAACGCGGTACGAGGGAGCGCGTCCGCAGTCACGGGCCGTCCCCGCCTTAAATGACCTTCATATCCGCCTGGTAATGATGCCACGCGAAGATCGCTGCCGCCCCTCGATGCGGGCGCCAGGCCTCCGCCACCTCGCGCGTCAGTTTCTCGCTGGGCCGCGTCTCGTGGCCCAATATCCGCCCGACCTCGATCTGAATCGCGAGGTCACCCGCCGGCCAGATGTCGGCCCGCCCTTCCGCGAACAGCAGGTAGATCTCCGCCGACCAGCGGCCGATCCCCTTCACGCGGACCAGCGCGGCGATCGCTTCCTCGTCGTCCTCGGGCAGGTTGGTGAGATCGAGCCGCCCACTCGTCACCTCGTCGGCGAGGCTGCGCGCGTAGCCGAGCTTCTGGCGCGACAGGCCTGCGCTCTTCAGCAATTCGTCGCTGGCGGCGGCGATCTTCGCCGGATCCCCTGCGCCGCCGACTACCGCGTCGAGCTTGTTCCACACTGCAGCCGCAGAGGCGACGCTCACCTGCTGCCCGACGATCGTGCGCAGCAACGTCGCGAAACCGCGCTCGCTGATCCGCGGTGCGGGGTGGCCGGCATTGCCGACCGCGACCGCGAACGCCGGCTCGATTTCGCACAACGCCGCCATCGCGGTTTCGAGTTGCTCTGCGCTCAGGCCCATGATGCTTGATCCCTGGCGCGCGCAACGGCATGAACGCGCAGAAGTTTTTCGGAGAATGACATGCCCAAGCTTATCGTCGTGACGCGCGAAGGGGAAGAACGCGAGATCATCGGCGAGGCGGGCCTTTCGGTGATGGAAGTCATCCGCGACGCCGGAATCGACGAGATCCTGGCGCTGTGCGGCGGCTGCTGCTCGTGCGCCACCTGCCACGTCCATGTCGACCCGGATTTTGCGGGCAAACTGAAGCCGATGGGTCCGGACGAGGACGACCTGCTCGATTCGACGAGCGACCGGGACGAGTTTTCACGCCTGTCGTGCCAGATCGAACTGACCGACGGGCTGGATGGCCTGAAGGTAAAGATCGCAGCGGAGGACTGATTCCCTCGCCCCTCCGGGGAGAGGGAGGGAGGCGCGCTTGCGGCGGAAGGGAGAGGGGCTGTTGGGATCCAAGTCCCGAGCCTCACTCCCCTCTCCCTTCCCACCGCAAGTGCGGCGGGCCCCTTCCCTCTCCCCGTAGGGGCGAGGGAGTTCAGGTCACCGCGTCGTTATCGCGTACAACGCAATCGCCGCCGCATTCGACACGTTGAGGCTCTCGACCTTTTCCGAGATCGGCAGTTTCGCCAGCTCGTCGCAATGCTGCTCGGTATTCTGCCGCATGCCCTCGCCCTCGGCGCCGAGCACGATCGCGATCCGCTGCGTGCCCATCGCTTCCGACAGCGTCTGCGTAGCGTGGCCCGTAAGCCCGATCCGCCAGAACCCCGCCGCCGCAATCTCCTCCAGAGCACGCGCCAGGTTCACCACCCGGATCCAAGGCACCGACTCCAGCGCCCCAGACGCAGCCCGAGCGATCGTCCCCGATTCCGGCGGCGCATTGCGATCCGGCGTAATGATCCCCAGCGCGTCGAACGCCGCCGCCGAGCGCAGAATCGCGCCGACGTTATGCGGATCGGTCACCCCGTCGAGGATCACCAGCGGGCGATTGTCGTCCTTGCCGTGCTCGAGCAGGTCGGCGAGCCACATGTCCTCGAGCGGCTCGACCTCGATCACCACGCCCTGGTGCGGCGCATCGCCCGGCACCAGCCGCGCCAGATCCATCGCCTCGGCATAGGTCACCGGCACGTCGGCGGGCAGGTCGAACCCGGCCAGCGCCTCGCGCGTGCCGAGGATTTTGCGCACCGTGCGCTCCGGATTGGCGAGCGCCGCCCCCACCGCGTGCTTGCCCCAGAAGCGGGGGCGGCCTGCCGGTGCCTTGCTCGGCCTGTGTCCCTTGCGTGCCATATTCGCTCTCTATCGTGTCTGTGTATGCCGCGTCCTTGTCGGCATTCCGCTCCCGCGGCAACTATGAACCACGAAACTTCGCAAAACCTGCGTTGACACACCGAGCGCGCTTCGCCATTGAGCCGCCTCGCTTGAAAGAGCGGCGCTTGCAAAAGCGGCCTGGACAGGTGGCCGAGTGGTTAAAGGCAGCAGACTGTAAATCTGCCGGAGTTTCTCCTACGTAGGTTCGAACCCTACCCTGTCCACCACCGCCCCAGCGCGGTGATGGGTCCTCCCAAATCAAAGCCCCAAACGTAAAACATTGATCGGCAGTCTTCTTTTCCACGACGGGAAGGAAGTCCGCGTGACATCGGCTCGCGGGCGGCTAGGATCACGGCGACCGTAACGATTTCGGAAGCCGCGTGACCTCAGACCCCGCCGTACAGCAGCCCGCCCAAGATCTCGCCGACTCGATCCTAGACACGCTCGTCCATCGCATCGGCAAGGATGCGCAGGCCGCTCGCCCCCACGACTGGCTCGCCGCGACGATCCTGACCGTCCGCAACGACATCGTCGAGCGCTGGATGGCGTCGACCAAGGCGGCGCACGCGGCCGGCGCGAAGCGCGTCTATTATCTCAGCCTCGAATTCCTGATCGGCCGGCTGCTGCGCGACGCGGTGACCAACCTCCAGCGCAACGACGAGGTCACGCAGGCCCTGAAGCTCCACGGCGTCGACCTCGCCGAACTCGAAGAGATCGAGCCCGACGCGGCGCTCGGCAATGGCGGCCTCGGCAGGCTCGCCGCCTGCTTCATGGAGAGCATGGCGAGCCTCGCGCTGCCCGCCTATGGCTACGGCATCCGCTACGTGAACGGCATGTTCCGCCAGCGGATCGATGATGGCTGGCAGGTCGAGATGCCCGAGAACTGGCTCGCGCACGGCAACCCCTGGGAGTTCGAGCGCCGCGAGAGCGCCTATTTCGTCGGCTTCGGCGGCGAAGTGACGGCTGCCGACAACGGGCAAGTCCACTGGAGCCCATCCGAGGCGGTCGAGGCGACCGCAGTCGACACCCCCGTCGTCGGCTGGCGCGGCAAGCACGTCAACACGCTCCGCCTGTGGACCGCCCGCGCGTTCGATCCGATTAAGCTCGACCGTTTCAACGCCGGCGATTTCACCGGCGCGCTTGCCGACCAGTTGCGCGCCGAAACGCTTACGCGCGTTCTCTACCCCAACGACTCCACCGCCGCCGGGCAGGAGCTCCGCCTCCGCCAGGAGTATTTCTTCTCGTCCGCGTCGATCCAGGACATCGTCCGCCGCCACATCCAGTATTTCGGCGACATCCGCACGCTGCCCGACAAGGCCGCGATCCAGCTCAACGACACGCACCCCGCTGTATCGGTCGCCGAACTCATGCGTCTGCTGATCGACCACCACGAATTCGCGTTCGACGAGGCGTGGAAGATCACGCGCGCCACCTTCGGCTACACCAACCACACGCTGTTGCCCGAGGCGCTGGAGAGCTGGCCATTGCCGCTGTTCGAACGCCTGCTCCCGCGGCACATGCAGATCGTGTATGCGATCAACGCCAAGCTGCTGCGTGAGGCGCGCGGCACTGAGGGCATCGACGACCGCGCGATCTCCGCGATCAGCCTGATCGACGAAGGCGGCGAGCGGCGCGTACGGATGGCGAACCTCGCCTTTGCCGGCTCGCACAGCGTCAACGGCGTCGCCGCGCTCCACACGCAGCTGATGAAGAAGACGGTCTTCGCCGATCTCCACAAGCTCTATCCGACGCGGATCAACAACAAGACCAACGGCATCACGCCGCGCCGCTGGCTCCAGCAATGCAATCCCGGCCTTACCGCGCTGATCCGCGATGCGATCGGCGACGGCTTCCTCGACGATGCCGAAAAGCTCGTCGATCTGGATGTTTTCGCGGACGATTCCGGTTTCAGGGAGCACTTTTCGAGCGTGAAGCGTTCGAACAAGGTGGCACTGGCTAATCACATCAAGGAGACGATGGGGCTTCGCGTCGATCCCGACGCGATGTTCGACGTCCAGATCAAGCGCATCCACGAGTATAAGCGCCAGCTGCTCAACATCATCGAGACGGTCGCGCTCTACGACCAGATCCGCAGCCATCCCGAGCGCGACTGGACCCCGAGGGTCAAGCTGTTCGCGGGCAAGGCGGCGTCGAGCTATCACAATGCCAAACTCGTCATCAAGCTGGCGAACGACGTCGCCCGCCGGATTAACGCGGACCCTTCTGTCGGTGGCCTGCTCAAGGTCGCGTTCCTGCCCAATTACAACGTGTCGCTGGCGGAGAAGATCATCCCCGCCGCCGACCTCAGCGAGCAGATCTCGACCTCCGGACTCGAGGCGTCGGGCACCGGCAACATGAAGTTCGCCATGAACGGCGCGCTGACGATCGGCACGCTCGACGGCGCGAACATCGAGATCAAGGACCGCGTCGGCGACGGCAACATCTTCATCTTCGGCATGACCGCGGACGAGGTCGAGGCGAAGCGCGCCAACGGATACGATCCGCGCAGCGTGATCGACGGCTCGAACGAACTCCGCCAGGCGGTGTCGGCGATCGCGTCCGGTGTGTTCTCGCCCGACGACAAGACGCGCTACGCCGGCTTGATGGGCGGGCTGTACGATGGCGACTGGTTCGTGCTCGCCGCCGATTTCGACAGCTATGCCACTGCCCAGCGCGCGGTCGACACGCGCTGGAACGACCGCGATGCCTGGGTCGCCTCGACGGTCCGCAACGTCGCCCGCGTCGGCTGGTTCTCGTCCGACCGCACGATCCGCGAATACGCGCGCGAGATCTGGACGGTGATGTGAAGCCACCCGAAGGCGCCATCGTTGCCCTGCTGGAGGGGCGTCACGACGATCCGTTCTCGCTGCTCGGCGTCCACAGCGGCCCGACCGGCGTGTTCGCGCGTGTCTGGCTGCCCGGCGCGGACACGGCCGAGGCGCACGCACTCGACGGCACCGCGCTCGGCACCCTGCCCCGCATCGACGATCGCGGCCTGTTCGAGGGTCCGATCGACGGCACGCAACAGCCCGTCAAATACCATGCGGAGGCGGGCGACACGTCGTGGTGGGTCACCGACCCCTACAGCTTTGGCCCCGTGCTCGGCCCGATCGACGACCTGCTCATGGCGGAGGGCACGCACCGCCGCCTCCACGACAAGATGGGCGCGCACCTCATCGAGCACGAAGGCGCGCACGGCGTCCACTTCGCGCTCTGGGCCCCCAATGCGCAGCGCGTCTCTGTGGTCGGCGACTTCAACGATTGGGACGGCCGCCGCCACACGATGCGCAAGCGCGGGGACGTCGGCGTGTGGGAGATCTTCATCCCCGACATCGCCGAATACCGCGCGTACAAGTTCGAGATCGTTGGCCCCGACGGCCAGCTACAACCGCTCAAGGCCGACCCGTTCGCGTTCGCGTCCGAACTCCGCCCCGCCAACGCCTCGATCACGCGGAAGCTCGCGCACGACTGGGCCGACACCGATCATCGGAAACACTGGTCGTCGGTCGATCCGCGCCGCGTGCCGATCAGCATCTATGAGGTCCACGCCGGATCCTGGGACCGCGACGCCGACGGTTGGTTCCTGACCTGGGACGCACTCGCCGATCGCCTGATCCCGTACGTGATCGAGATGGGCTTCACGCACATCGAATTCCTGCCAATCAGCGAACACCCGTACGACCCGAGCTGGGGCTACCAGACCACCGGCCTCTACGCGCCCTCCGCCCGCTTCGGCGACGTCGATGGCTTCGCGCGGTTCGTCGATGGCGCGCATCTCGCCGGGATCGGCGTGCTGCTCGACTGGGTGCCCGCGCATTTCCCGACCGACGCGTTCGGCCTCGCCAAGTTCGACGGTACCGCGCTGTACGAACACGAGGATCCCCGGCTCGGCTTCCACCCCGACTGGAACACCGCGATCTACAATTTCGGGCGCCGCGAAGTGACGTCGTTCCTCGTCAACAACGCGTTATTCTGGGCCGAGCGCTATCACATCGACGGCCTGCGCGTGGATGCGGTCGCGTCGATGCTGTACCGCGATTACTCGCGCAAAAGCGGCGAATGGATCCCCAACGCAGACGGCGGCCGCGAAAACTGGGAGGCCGTCGCGTTCCTCCGCGACATGAACCGCGAGATCTACGGCCAGCACCCCGGCGTCTTCACGATCGCTGAGGAATCGACCTCATGGCCGGGCGTCTCAGCCCCCGTCAGCGACGACGGCAAAAGCGGCGGGCTCGGGTTCGGGTTCAAGTGGAACATGGGCTTCATGCACGACACGCTCCAGTACATGGCGCGCGATCCGCTGCACCGGAAGCACCACCACGGCGAGATCAATTTCGGCCTCGTCTACGCTTTTAGCGAGAATTTCGTCCTGCCCTTGAGCCATGACGAAGTGGTCCACGGCAAGGGCTCGCTGCTCACCAAAATGCCCGGCGACGATTGGCAGCAATTTGCCAACCTGCGCGCCTATTACGCGTTCATGTGGGGCTATCCGGGCAAGAAGCTGCTCTTCATGGGTCAGGAGTTCGCGCAGCGTCGCGAATGGTCGGAAGCGCGCGCGCTCGACTGGGATCTGCGCAACGCCCGCAGTCATGAGGGCATCCGCAACCTCGTCCGCGACCTCAACACCGTCTACCGCGAGAAGCCGGCGCTGCACGCGCGCGACTGCGAGGCGGAGGGCTTTGAATGGCTGGTCGCCGACGACGCCGCCAATTCGGTGTTCGCGTGGTTGCGCAAGGCCCCCGGCGCAAAGCCGATCGCGATCGTCGCCAACATGACGCCGATCGCGCGCGCGCCCTATCGCGTACCGCTGCCGCACGACGGCCGCTGGTGCGAGATCATCAACAGCGATGCACACGACTATTGGGGCAGCGGCCTCGGCAATCTCGGTGGCGTCGTCGCGAAGGACGGCGCGGCCTGGGTCACGCTGCCGCCGCTGGCGACGATCATGCTCGAATACGAAGGCTGATCGAGTTCGAAGACCGATCCAGCGCAACGACGGAACAAGCCATGGGTAACAGGGCGTTATACAACCGAATTTAGGGAGAGACTGACATGGTGGAACGGCGGGGACAGCCATTGGCGCGCGACGCGATGGCGTATGTGCTGGCCGGCGGCCGCGGCAGTCGCCTGATGGAGCTGACGGATACACGTGCGAAACCCGCGGTGTATTTCGGCGGCAAGGCGCGCATCATCGATTTCGCGCTGTCCAACGCGATCAACTCGGGCATCCGCCGGATCGGCGTCGCGACGCAGTACAAGGCACATTCGCTGATCCGCCATCTCCAGAGCGGCTGGAATTTCCTGCGTTCGGAACGCAACGAGAGCTTCGACATCCTGCCTGCGTCGCAGCGCATCAGCGAGTTCCAGTGGTACGAGGGCACTGCCGATGCCGTGTACCAGAACATCGACATCATCGAGAGCCACGCGCCCGAATACATGGTCATCCTGGCCGGCGACCACATCTACAAGATGGATTACGAGCTGATCCTGCAACAGCATTGCGAGACCGGCGCGGACGTCACCATCGCCTGCCTCGAAGTGCCGCGGATGGAGGCGGTTGGCTTCGGCGTGATGGCCGTCGACGAGCACGACAACGTCACCGCGTTCGTCGAGAAGCCCGCCGATCCGCCCGCGATCCCCGGCAACCCGGATATCGCGCTGGCGTCGATGGGGATCTACGTCTTCCACACCAAATTGCTGTTCGACGAACTGCGCCGCGATGCAGAGACGCCCGGTTCTTCGCGCGATTTCGGCAAGGACATTATCCCGTACCTCGTCAAGCACGGCAAGGCGGTCGCGCACCGCTTCTCCGATAGCTGCGTGCGCTCGGGTAGCGAAGTCGACGCATACTGGCGCGACGTCGGCACGGTCGACGCCTATTGGGAGGCGAACATCGACCTCACCGACGTCGTGCCCAAGCTTGACCTCTATGATCGCAGCTGGCCGCTCTGGACCTATTCGGAAGTCACACCGCCGGCCAAGTTCGTCCACGCCGACGACGGCCGCCGCGGCGAGGCGGTGTCCTCGCTGGTCTCCGGTGATTGCATCATCTCCGGCTCCTCGATCCACCGCAGCCTGATCTTTACCGGCACGCGCGCGCACAGCTACTCGATGCTGGATCAAGCGGTGATCCTCCCGCACTGCGTGATCGGCCGCGGCGCGCGCCTGTCGAAGGTGGTGGTGGATCGCGGCGTGGAAATTCCCGACGGCCTGGTGGTCGGCGAGGACGCAGAATTGGATGCGCAGCGCTTCCGCCGCACCGACAACGGCGTGGTGCTGGTGACCAAATCTATGATCGACCGGCTAATCGCGTGATGACCAACGCAAATCCTCCCCGGCACGGGGAGGGGGACCATGCATCGCATGGTGGAGGGGGGCTTCCACAAGCGGTACGTCGGAGGCGAGCCCCCTCCACCATTCGCCAGTGGCGAACGGTCCCCCTCCCCTTACCGGGGAGGATTTGATGCGCGTCCTCTCCGTCGCCTCGGAAGCCTACCCCCTCATAAAGACCGGCGGTCTCGCAGACGTCGTCGGCGCGCTCCCGGCCGCGCTCGCGCCGCATAACGTCGCGCTGACCACCTTCCTCCCCGGCTACCCCGCGCTCGCCGCCGTCACCAAACGCGCGAAAGTCGTCCACCGCTACACAGACCTGCTCGGCACCGAAGCCCGTATCGTCAAGACGAAGATCGGCGACCACGCGCTACTAGTCCTCGACGCCCCCGCATTGTTCGCACGAGGCGGCGGACCGTACGGCGACGCGACCGGCGCAGACTGGCCCGACAACTGGCGCCGCTTCGCCGCGTTCAGCCGCGCCGCCGCCGACTTCGCCTCAGGCACGGTCCCCGGCTACGACTTCGACATCCTCCATGCGCACGACTGGCAGGCGGCGATGGCCCCCGCGTACCTCCGCTACGCCCCCGGCCCCGGCGCCCCCGCCAAGACGGTCGTCACGATCCACAACATCGCGTTCCAGGGCCGCTACGGCCACGACATCTTCGCCGACCTCGCGCTCCCCGACAAAGCCTTCGCGCTCGACGGCGTCGAATATTACGGCGGCGTCGGTTTCCTGAAAGCCGGTCTCGAAGCCGCCGACGCGATCACCACCGTCAGCCCGACCTACGCCGCCGAGATCCGCCGCGGCGAATTCGGCATGGGCCTCGAAGGCCTCATCAACGACCGCGCCGGCCGCGTCACCGGGATCGTCAACGGCATCGACCCCGCCGTCTGGAACCCGGAGACCGACGCATCCCTCCCCGCCCGCTACACCGCGCGCACGCTCGCCCGCCGCCGCACCAACAAGCGCGCGATCGAAACCCTGTTCGGCCTCGACGCCGGCGACGGCCCGATCTTCACCGTCATCAGCCGCCTCACCTGGCAAAAGGGTATGGACGTCCTCGCCGGCGCGCTCGACGAACTCATCGCACTCGGCGGCCGTCTTGCGCTGCTCGGCTCGGGCGACACCGAGCTTGAACTCGCCTTCCTCGCCGCTGCCGAACGCCACCCCGGCCGGATCGGCGTCCGCATCGGCTACGACGAGCCCGTCTCGCACCTGCTCCAGGGCGGCGCCGACGCGATCCTTATCCCGTCGCGGTTCGAACCCTGCGGCCTGACGCAACTTTACGGCCTCGCTTACGGCTGCATTCCCGTCGTTGCGCGAACCGGTGGGCTCGCCGACACCGTGATCGACGCCAACGAAGCCGCGATCGCCGCTGGCGTCGCGACAGGCGTCCAGCACGACGGTGTCACGCCAGAAGCGCTTAGCCACGCGCTACGCCGAACGCTGGCCCTCTATGCACGCCCCGATCGCTGGGCCATGTTGCAGCGCAACGCGATGCGCGCGGACTTCTCATGGGACGAGAGCGGCCGCCGCTACGCAAACCTTTACGCCAAGCTCCTGGAGCCCGCATGATCCGCACCGTTTCGACCACGCCCTACACCGACCAGAAGCCCGGCACCTCGGGCCTGCGCAAGAAGGTGAAGGTCTTCCAGCAGCCGAACTATGCCGAGAATTTCGTCCAGAGCGTGTTCGACGTCGTCGCGGACAAGGCCGGTGCGACGCTGGTGATCGGCGGCGACGGCCGTTTCCTCAACCGTGAAGTCATCCAGGTCGCGATCCGCATGGCGGCGGCGAACGGCTTCGGTCGCGTGATCGTCGGCCGCGGCGGCATCCTGTCGACACCCGCCGCCAGCCACATGATCCGCAAGCGTGGCGCGATCGGCGGCCTCGTCCTCTCGGCAAGCCACAACCCCGGCGGCCCCGACGAGGATTTCGGGATCAAGTACAACATCGCCAACGGCGGTCCCGCCCCTGAGTCCGTGACCGACGCGATCAACGCGCGCACGCTCGAGATCGACCGCTGGCTGACCGTCGACACCGACGACATCGACCTCGACACCGACGGCGAAGTCACGGTCGGCGATATGCCCGTCGAGGTCGTCGATCCGGTCGAGGATTACGCAGCGCTCATGGAGACGCTGTTCGATTTCGACGAGATTCGCGCCGCAAACCTGACGATGGCGTTCGACGCGATGAGCGCGGTCACCGGGCCCTACGCGACCGAGATCCTCGAACGCCGCCTCGGCTTCGCGCCCGGCACCGTCCGCAATGGCGAGCCGCTTCCCGATTTCGGCGGCCACCACCCCGACCCCAACCTCGTCCATGCACACGCCTTGTACGAGACTATGATGGCGCCGAATGCGCCCGATTTCGGCGCAGCGTCGGACGGCGACGGCGACCGCAACCTGATCATCGGCAAGCACCGCTTCGTCACCCCCTCGGACAGCCTCGCGATGCTGGCGGCCAACGCGCACCTCGCACCCGGTTACGCAAGCGGTCTCAAGGGCATCGCCCGCTCGATGCCGACCAGCGCCGCCGCCGACCGCGTCGCCGAAGCGCTCGGCATCCCCGCCTACGAGACCCCGACCGGCTGGAAGTTCTTCGGCAACCTGCTCGACGCCGGCATGGCGACGATCTGCGGCGAGGAAAGCGCCGGTACCGGCTCCGACCATGTCCGCGAGAAGGACGGCCTGTGGGCGGTCCTCCTGTGGCTCAACATCCTCGCGGTGCGCGGTGAAAGCGTCGACGCGATCGCGCGCAATCACTGGGCGAAGTTCGGCCGTAACTACTATGCCCGCCACGATTACGAAGGCGTCGAGACCCCGCGCGCCGACGCGTTGATGGCGGCCTTGCGCGCGAGCCTCGCCACCCTCCCCGGCCAGCTATTCGGCGACCTCACCGTCGAGACCGCGGACGAGTTCGCCTATACCGACCCGACCGACGGCTCGATCAGCCGCAACCAGGGTGTCCGCATCCTGTTCGAGGGCGGCAGCCGCGTCGTGTTCCGCCTGTCGGGCACCGGCACCTCCGGCGCGACCTTGCGCGTGTATCTCGAACGCTACGAACCCGTTGGCGGCGATCTCGATCGCGATACGGGCGAGATGCTCGCCAGCATCGTCGCCGCCGCGGAGTCGATCGCGAGGATCGCGGAGCATACCGGCCGCACCGCCCCCGACGTCGTCACCTGATGCGCGACGGCCGATAGCATGACGATCAGACGCCGCCGCAGCGCGCTCTACATGCCCGCCTCGAACGCCCGCGCGATCGCCAAGGCGCGGACGCTCGATTGCGACATCGTCATTCTCGACCTGGAAGACGCCGTCGCCCCCGACGAGAAGGCCGCAGCACGGGACCGCGTCATCGAGGCGGTCCGCGAAGGCGGCTTCCGCGAGCGCGAACTCGTGGTCAGGGTCAATGGCCTCGACACCCCCTGGTATGCCGACGACATCGCCGCGGTCCGCGCGACCGGCATCGCCGCGGTGCTCGTCCCGAAGGTCTCGTCGGTCGCCGACCTGGTCGCGGTCAGCGCATCGCTCGGCGAAGACGGCCCGCCGATCTGGGCGATGATCGAGACCTGCGCCGCAATCCTTGCCCTCCCCGCCCTATCCGCAGCAGCAGCCGAAACGCGCCTCACCGCGCTGGTCGTCGGCACCAACGACCTCGCCAAGGAGATGCGATGCAGACTCGGGGCCGATCGCATGCCGTTGATCCCCGCTCTCACCGCAACGATCATGGCCGCCCGTGCTGCCGGGATCGTGGCGCTGGACGGCGTCTGCAACGCCCTCGACGACCCGCCCCGCTTCACCGCCGAGTGCGCGCAAGGCGCGACGCTCGGGTTCGACGGCAAAACGCTGATCCACCCGTCCCAGATCGATGCGGCCAACACCGGTTTTGGCCCTAGCGAGGAGGAATTGGCATGGGCGCGCAAGGTCGTGGCGGCTTTCGCGGAACCGGAGAATGCCGACAAGGGTGCAATCCGCCTCAATGGCCAGATGGTGGAACGTTTGCACCTTGCCGAGGCGGAAGCCACGCTCGGACGCTGAAGCGCTAACAAGCACGTACCCAAACACCGTCCGTCATCCTGACGAAAGTCAGGATCCAGAGCCATGAAGCGCACCACAAGTAACCCTGGATCCTGACTTTCGTCAGGATGACGGATCACGTCAATGATGCTCAGGCTTACCCCGCCTTCTTCCGCCGAGTCTCCCAACCCTTCTTCGCAGCTGCAGATTTCGCCGCCGCACTACGCCCAGCCGCCTGCTTCCCGCCCTCATGCGAAGAAGCATGCGTATCAGGCTTGCCGCGACCCGAGCCGGACAAATTACCCCCGCCGGAATCCTTGTTCACCGCAGCCCACGCCCGAGCCTCGGCTTCCTTCTCCGGAACGCCGCGCTCCTCGTAACCGTCCGCGATGTGCGCGGCCTTGCGCTTCTGCTTGTCGGTATACGCGCTCTTGTCGCCCGGTGGCATGGTCGCTCTGCTTGTCAGAGAGCGTCAACGCTCAGGCCGACGCCGCGTTCAGAACGAAGGGGCGTTCACCGACCGATCCAGTCCGCCACCTGCGTCGCGACCTGGTTCGCCGCCTGGTTGATCCCCGCCGCAGCCGAGGGCGCATCGATCGCCGACACCGGCACGCGTGCCTCGAAGCGATGCTTCTCGACCGTCGTCTTGCCGACGCGGGTCAGCGACGCATCGAACGTCACGACCGCCTCGCGCGTCGTAGCATCGAGACCGAACGACCGCAGCTCGCCACCGAGCAACCCGCCCGGATCGCCGACCGATTGTGCCGTCGACAGCACGACCAGCCCGGTGCGCGCCGCAACCGTATCCGATACCAGCCGTGAGAACAGCCGCGCCGGGGGCTCGGCCCACTGCGCGTCGGTGACGTACGCGATCGAGGTCGGCGTCGCCTGTACGGGCACGCGCGCGGTCGCCAGCGACTGCGGCACGACCGGAACCTGGATCGTGATCGACTTCGCGGTAGCCGAATCCTGGTTCTGGCCGACCGGCACCGACGATGCACTCGTCAGCGTCAGCAACGTGGGGGGCGGTTTCGCGCCGAAGCTGATGCACCCGGCAAGTGGCAGCATCGCGATCAGGATGAGCGGTGTCTTCATGGCGTGCCTCACTTACCCTTGTAATCCGGGAGCTTCTGCTGCCCAATCAGCGAACTCGCACCCTGCTGGTCGACCTTCTCGGCGACCGACGACAGCGCCGCGGCGGTCGTGCGGAGATCGCGGACCAAGCGGTTGGCTTCGGGGATCGTCGTCTTGGAGAAGGCCTGCAAGCCTGGTCGTGCATCGCCGATCGCAGCGTTCAACGTCTCCGCGCTCTGCTGTGCGGAGGTGATCGCCTTGTTCAGGTTCGCCATCGCCGGCTTCACGTCCTCCGACAGCACGCCGTTGGTGGTCTTGGCGAGCACGCCGAACTGCTGCGCGGCATCGCCCGCCTGCTGGATCGCAACCCGCGTCTGCGCAAGCGTCGCGGCAATCTCGGGCCCACGATCCGCGAGCGCATCCGTCAGGCGATTGGTGTTCTCGAGGATACCCGCGATCGATGCCTGGTTACGGTCGGTCAGCAAGCCCGTAAGGCGCTCGGTCAACGTCGACAGGCGCTCGAGCAACTGCGGAGCCGAGTTCAGAATCGCGCCCAGGCCGCCGAGCTTGGTCGGGATCACCGGTACGCCGTACGGACATTCGGTTGGCGTCTTCGTGTCGGGGCAGCCGATCGCCGGCGCACCCTTGCGCGCGCCATCGAGCGAGATCTGGCTCACGCCGGTGAAGCCGACGCCCGAGATCGACGCGGTCGTGCCCTGCAGCACCGGCGTCTCGTCGTTGACGCTGATCCGGACGCGGACGAACTGCGGATCGTTCTTCCACAGCGAGATCGTCTTCACCTGCCCCGACGGGACGCCGGAGAACACCACGGCAGAGCCGCGCGCGAGCCCGTCGACCGACTGCCGGAAGAAGATGTCGTATTCCTTCTCTTCCTTGCCGCCGATCCGCGCGATCCACACGGTGAACAGCGCCAGCAGGGCCAGCAGGATCAGCACGACGGCGCCGACTAGGACGTGGTTCGAACGGGTTTCCATCAGCGCGTCCTTGCTTCTTTCTCGGCGTATGTCGCGTCGGCGTCGTCCGGCGCGGACTGCTTGGACTGGACTTCAGTAGGATGTTGGGCTGCTTGCTCGTCGGCGCGCTCGTGCGCCTCCTGCGTCGCGACCGCGGCACGGCCGCGTGGCCCCTTGAAATATTCCTCGATCCACGGGTGATCGAGCGCGATCAGCTCGTCGATCGTGCCGACCGCGATGACCTTCTTGTCGGCCAGCACCGCAACCCGGTCGCAGATCGCATACAGCGTATCGAGATCATGCGTGATCAGGAACACCGTCAGCCCGAGCGTCTTCTGCAACGACTGCGTCAGCCCGTCGAATGCCGCCGCCCCGATCGGATCGAGACCGGCAGTCGGCTCGTCGAGGAACAGCAACTCGGGATCGAGCGCCAGCGCACGCGCCAAGCCGGCACGCTTCTTCATGCCACCCGACAGTTCGGCGGGAAACTTGTTCGCGGCGTCGGCGGGCAAGCCCGTCATCACCACCTTGTACGACGCGATCTCCGCGAGCAGCGCCGGCGACAGGTCCGGATAGAATTCGCGCAACGGCACTTCGACGTTCTCGGCGACCGTCAGCGTCGAGAACAGCGCACCGCCCTGGAACAGCACGCCCCAGCGCTTGCGGATCTCGGTCGCCTCGGTTTCCTCGCGGCCGATATTGGGCTCGCCGAACACCGTGATCTCACCCGCGACCGGCGTTTGCAGCCCGATGATCGAGCGCATCAGCACCGACTTGCCGGTACCCGACCCGCCGACCACGCCGAGAATCTCGCCGCGCCGCACGTCGAGGTCGAGCCCCTCGTGCACCACAGAATCGCCGAACGCGTTCTTCAGCCCCTTCACGGAGATGATGAATTCGTCGGTCTTGTTGTCCGTCTTGCGGGGCATCAGTCCCAACCCAACCAGGTGAAGAACACCGCGAAGAACGCGTCGAGCACGATCACCAGGAAGATGCCCTGGACGACCGCCGACGTGGTGCGCAGCCCGACCTGCTCGGCGTCCGATTCGACCTGCATCCCCTGGAAACAGCCCGCGATCGCGATGATCGCGCCGAACACCGGTGCCTTGATCAGCGAGATATACAGATCGGTGATCGGCACGACTTCGCGGATGCGCGCGATGAACGTCACCGGCGGAATGCCGAGCTGCACCCAGCAGAGCAGCCCACCGCCGATGATCGCGATGATCGACGCGTAGAAGCCGAGCAGCGGCATCATCACGATCGCGGCGAGCACGCGAGGCAGCACCAGTGCCTCCATCGGCGACACGCCGATCGTCCGCATCGCGTCGATCTCTTCGGTGAGCTTCATCGTGCCCAACTGCGCCGCGAACGCCGAGCCCGAGCGCCCCGCGACCATGATCGCGGTCATCAGCAGGCCGAGTTCGCGGATCGTCAGGCGGCCGACAAGGTTGATCGTGAACACCTCCGCGCCGAACTGCCGCAGCTGAACCGCGCCCTGTTGCGCGATGACCATGCCAATCAGGAAGCTCATCAACCCGACGATGCCGAGCGCGGCGACGCCGACGACCTCGAACCGCTGGACCACGGCGTTGAACCGGAAGCGGCGCGGGTGGCGGATGACGCTGCCGAACGCGATCGTCGTCGCGCCGAGAAACCCGAGCAGGCCGAGCATCGTCTTGCCCGACAGCACGACCGCGTCGCCGATCTCGCCGACCACGCGGGAGACCGCGCCGACCTTCGCAGGCCGCGCCGCGATCGGCTGATCGGAGGCGACGACCTGGTCGAACAACGCCTGGTCGTTCTCGTCGAGCCCGTCGATCGTCGCATCGTTGCGCGCCGCGAACCGGTGGACGACCCACGCGCCGATCGTGTCGATCCGGTCGACGCCGCTGAGGTCGACATGCTTTACCGAAGCCGCGTCGATCGCCTCGAGCCGATCGGGCAGATTGCCGATCTTTGCGAGCGACAGATCGCCGGTAAAGCGAAGCGTGCCGGTATCGGCACCGTCCTGCTGGAAATCGGCCATCGCGCTCATCGGGGGTACCTTTGCGGCAAAGTGACTGGATCGGCAAGATGAATGCGGCGTAAGCGACGACGATGATCGAAATGCCTTCCGCCTCCCCGCCCGTCCGTCTCGCGATCTACGACATGGACAAGACAATCACGCACGCGCCGACCTGGACGCCGTTCCTGCTCCACACCGCGAAGAAAGGCGGCGCGCCGTGGCGGCTGGCGCTCGTCCCGTTCGCTGGAGTCGCCGCGCTCGGCTATGTCGGCAAGCTGATCAGCCGCGGCCGGCTCAAATACCTGATGCAGCGGATGATGCTCGGCAAGCGCATGACGCCCGCCGAAGAACGCCGCGCGGCCGAAGCCTTTGCCGACCGCGTCATGCGCGACGGCGTCTTCACCAGCGCCCGCGCGCAGATCGAGGCCGACCGCGCCGCCGGCTACCGGCTGGTCATGGCGACCGCGTCATACCGCTTCTACGTCGAGGCAATCGCCCGGCGACTGGGCTTCGACGCGGTGATCGGCACCGAGAGCCTGCGCGACCGCGACGGCGTGCTGCTCGCCGGCATCGAAGGCGAGAATTGCTACGGCCCCGCCAAACTGCGGATGATCCAGACCTGGATGAAACGCGAAGGGATCGCGCGAGATACCGCGCACGTCCGCTTCTATTCCGACCATGTTTCGGACGCCCCGACCTTCGAATGGGCCGACGAACCCTTCGCGGTGAATGCGCACGGGCCCTTGCGGTTGCTGGCGAAGGCTAAGGGCTGGCCGATGCCGGATTGGGAGCGGTAGCTCCGTTGGCGAGACGAATTCGCGATTAGCAAACTCGGACGGTAACTATCGCCCAGTTTTGGTCGTTAAGGCCAATATCGACCTTTCTCAGGAATGGACGTTCGTTCAGGACCCGTTTCAAGGCAGAAAAACCGCTGCCTGTGCGAACCGACTGTTCTCGGACGAGCCCCGGCGCACCATCATACCGAGCGTGGTGGAGGCGCTCCACCGCCAGTGGGGCGGGATGCGATTCGGATCTGGCAACAAGTCTTGTCCGTCGCGCAGGACTGATCCGTTAACCGGAATAGGCCTGTGCGGTGTTGCCGCTGACGAAGCCGGGCAGGTCGCAGGTCGAAGCTGCCACGACACGACGGTCAGCTTTCCGGCAATTGCCCGCACCCTTCACCATCGCCGTCACCGATGATGCTTGATCCACTTCAGGCGATCGCTGGTCATGTTCATGAGGCACACGAGCGACCCGAGCATGACGTAGCTGACGCCGTCCTTCACGTTGCACTCGTTGTTGCGGCGGACGATCCAAGCGCGTTCGGCAGCCACAACCTTTTTGCGCTCCGCGTCACCTAGCGATTGCAGCAGCGACGCGTAGGAGGCGTTCAAGGCTGCGTTAATCTTCGTCAGTTGCTCGCGCAGGCAGTAATCTCCGGCATAGCCATACGGCAGTCCGTAAATCTCTTCGATCCAGAACCGGCCTTCCGTCACATAGCTGTTGAGCGCCGACTCGGTCCAGCATCGCTCGCCAAGATCGTCGGATGAGACGCCCTTCGGCAGCCTTATGTCGAACGATGCGTCCCAGTGACGTCTCAGGTTCGGGTCGCTGCCTGATTTGTGCAACGCCGTTTGAGCCGTCGTTGTGGTCGCCAGCGTCAGCAGGATAGCAACGCGAGCGGAGGCCCGGAGAGTTCGTTGCGGCCTCGTCTTCATCGCTTCGAGTCTTTCAGAGCCTTGATGATGTAGTTGTATTCAGGTGTCACGCGCGGCGCATGAACGAAGGTCTGCTAAGCAACCGCCGAAGCCCGGGGGCGGCCGGTCTGCTCACCTCTCCCAAACCAGACATTCGATATCATGAAACGATGCCGCGTCTTGATCCTTCGTAGGCAAGCTAATCACCTCTACCTCAAGACTAACAACACAAACTACCGGACGATATTCGGAACCCGCCCCCCGAGAGCGATCTAAACGATCCCCATCACAACAGCACATCGACGCTGTGGATCACCAGCCCGACCAGTCCGCCGACGATCGTGCCGTTCACCCGAATATATTGCAGGTCGCGGCCGACGGCGTTTTCCAGGCGGCGGGTGATCGTGTCGGCGTCCCAGCTGCGGACCGTTTCCGACACCAGCTTGACGATGCCGTCGCCGTAATCCGCCGCCGCGCCGACCGCCGCACGCCGCACGAACCGGTTGATCGTCCGCGACATGCGCGGATCGTGCTGCAACGTCTCGCCGAGCTGGCGCAGGATGTCGCCGAGCTTGCCGGCCATTGCCCGCTCGGGATCGCGCGCGATCGCCAGCAGCGCGCCGCGTGCCTGCTCCCACAGGCCGTCGAGCCAGCGCTGCATCGCCGGATTGTCGAGCAGATCGTTCTTCATCGTCTCGACGCGCTCGCGCATCCGGCGGTCATATTGCAGGTCCCAGGCGAGCCGATCGAGCCCCTCCTCCGCCTTGAGGCGCAGCGGATGTTCGGGGTCCTCCGCCATCTCCGCAAGCAGCCGATCGAAGCCGCTGATGAGCTTGTCCGCGACGGTCGTATCGAGCCCAGTCCAGCGCAGGATCGAGCCGGCCTTGTCGTGGACCATCGCGCGGACGAGGTGATCGTTCGCGGCCAGCGTCTTCGCGGCCCAGCGGATCGCGCTTTCGAGCAGCGGCGCGTGGCGGCGCTCGGCGATAGCGGCCTTCAGCAACTGGCCGAGGATCGGCGACACCTCCGTCGCGCGCAGGCGGGCGCCGATCCCGGCCTTGACCATCCCGCCGAGCCGCGCCGGATCGAGACCCTCCAACACCTGCGCGACCAGCTTCGACGCGCCCTGGCGAAAGCGCCCCCCTGCCCCCTCGGGCGGATCGGTCAGCCAGCGTGCGATCGCGCCCGCCACGTCGAGGCGGCGGGTTCGCCTGGCGATGACGACGGGGATCAGGAAGTTCGCGCGGAGGAACTGGGCGAGCGTATCGCCGATGCGGTCCTTGTTGCGCGGCACGATGGCTGTGTGCGGGATCGGCAGGCCGAGCGGATGGCGGAACAGCGCGGTCACCGCGAACCAGTCCGCGAGGCCGCCGACCATCGCCGCCTCGGCGAACGCACGGACGAACGCGAAGGCGGGGTGGACGGGGACGAGCGCGCGGCTGACGAAGAAGGTCGCGGCCATGAACACGAGCAGCCCGGTCGCGACGATCCGCATGCGGACGAGGGCGGGCGGCGTTGATTCGCTCGCCGGGCGCGTGCGGATTGAAACTGTCATGCCCGAAACAATCCCCCAGCGCGGGGATAGTTCACGACCGCCGCCGATACGGGCTTCGACCCGCGCGCGCTCGACCATGATGCTCGGGCGCGGCCGCTTCGCACTGCGCCACACGGAAGCCCCCCGCCAGCGCGCGGCACTGTGTCGTCGCTCAACACGAGGGGCGCGATGGCGTCACTCGGCTGGCTGTGTGCCATCGCCGAACTTGGGGGTTGCCGGTCCGAGCCGTGGCCCCGACGGTCCGGCGAGACCGATGACTTCGCTGCCGTCGTCGCCGGGGCGATAGGTGAGCAGGCTGCGGCCGAGGCGTGGGCCGATATACCGCTCGATCCCGACCGCGAGGCTGAACGCCGCGGGGACGATCAACAGCGTCAGGATGGTCGACAGGACGAGCCCGCCGATCACGACGATCCCCATCGGCGCGCGCCACGATCCGTCGCCGCCGATCGAGAGCGCGGTCGGGATCATGCCCGCGACCATCGCCACCGTGGTCATCACGATCGGCTGTGCGCGCTTGTGGCCGGCATCGACCATCGCGGTCCATACGTCGACGCCCTTGCCCATCTCCTCCAGCGCGAAGTCGATCAGCAGGATCGAGTTCTTCGCGACGATGCCGAGCAGCATGAGGATACCGATGAACACCGGCATCGACACCGGATTGCCCGTCGCCCACAGCGCCAGCAGTCCGCCGAGCGGGGCCAGCAACAGCGACCCCATGTTGACGAACGGCGGCAGCGCGCGGCGGTACAGCAGCACCAGCACCGCGAAGACCAGGAACGTGCCGGCGATCACGGCCAGGATGAAGTTGTTGATCATCTCCGCCTGGAACTTCGACTGGCCTAGCACGAGCTTGTTCACGCCGGTCGGCAGGTTCGCCATCGTCGGCAGCGCGTCGATCTGCTTCTGCGCGACGCCCGAGACGACGCCAGGCGCGAGATCGGCACCGATCGTCAGCTGGCGCTGTTGATTGACGCGGTCGATCTTGGTCGGGCCGGAGCCGAGCGTGATCTCCGCCACGAGGTTGAGCGGTACCGAGCCACCCGAGGCGGTGGAGACCGGCAGGTTCTGGATCGTCGACAGCTCGCTGCGCGCGCCCTGATCGAGCGCGACGCGGATCGGGATCTGGCGATCGGAGAGCGAGAAGCGCGCCGAGTTCTGATCGATATCGCCCAGGGTCGCGATACGGATCGCCGACGATAGCGCCTGCGTCGTCACGCCCAGGTTCGCGGCAAGATCGAAGCGCGGCTTGATGACGATTTCGGGGCGCTGCATGTTGCCGGCGACGCGCGGCGCGACCAGCGTCGGCAGGCGCGACATCTCGGCGACGATCTTCTGTGCCGTCGCATCGAGCAGCTTGGGATCGTCGCCACCGAGCGTGACGCTCATGTCGCGCGTGCTGCCGCCCCAGCCATTCTGCGAGCGGAACGAGACGCGCGCGTCGGGGATCGCTGCGAGCTGGGGTGCGAGATTACGCTCGAACTCCGTGCTCTTCATTTTCCGGTCGTCCTTGAGCGTCGCGGTGACGCGGCCGGCGTTGACCGAGCCGTTGGCGCCGCTACGCGCATAGACCGACTGGACGTCGGGCTGCGATCCAATCAGCGCCGCGACCTTGGTCACCACGGCCTCGGTCTGCGCGAGCGTCGTGCCCGGCACCATGTCGATCACCGCCATCGAGGTGTCGTTGTCCTGCGCGGGCTGGAACGTCATCGGCAGGACCGCGAACATCACGATCGTCAACAGGAAGGCGAACGCGCCGAGCCCGAGCACCCAGAAACGGTGATCGCGGAAACGGCTGGTAAGCCGATGGATGCCACCGCGCGCCGCCGAGGCCTTGGCCTTGCCGGTCTCGAGCGTCCATTTGAGCGTGGCCATATAGCCATCCATCAGGATGCCCTCGCCGTGCGTGGCAGGGCCGGCGGACTTGAGGAAATACGCAGCCAGCATCGGTGTGACGAGGCGCGCGACCGCCAGGCTCATCAGCACCGACGCGACCACGGTCAGGCCGAAATTCTTGAAGAACTGGCCTGAGATACCCGGCATCAGGCCGACCGGCAGGAACACCGCGACGATCGCCATCGTCGTCGCGAGCACCGCGAGACCGATCTCGTCGGCAGCGTCGATCGAGGCCTGATAGGCGGACTTGCCCATCCGCATGTGGCGGACGATGTTCTCGATCTCGACGATCGCGTCGTCGACCAGCACGCCCGCGACCAGGCTGAGCGCGAGCAGCGTCATCTGGTTCAGGTTGAAGCCGAGCAGGTCCATGAACCAGAAGGCCGGAATCGCCGACAGCGGGATCGCGAGCGACGAGATCACCGTCGCACGCCAGTCGCGGAGGAACAGGAACACCACGATCACCGCGAGCACCGCGCCCTCGATCATCGCGTGGATCGCGCTCTCATACTGCATTTCGGTGTATTTGACGCTGTTCGAGCGCAGCACGAAATGCACGTTCGGGTTGCGCTTCTCCATCGCCGCGAGCTTTTTCACCGCCTCGTTGAAGACGGTGACGTCGGACGAACCCTTGGAGCGCTGGAAATCGAAGCTGATCGTCTGGCGACCGTCGATCGCGGCGCGGCTACGCTGTTCGGCATAGAGATCGCGGACCTGCGCGATGTCGGCGAGGCGCACGGTGCGGCCGTTGCCGACGTTGATCTGCGTCTGCGCAAGCGCGGCCGCATCCTTCGCATTACCGAGTACGCGGACCGACTGTTCGGACCCGGCGATCTCGGCACGGCCGCCCGCCGCGTTGAGGTTGACCTGGCGGAGCTGGGCGTTGACCTGGCTCGCGGTGAGCCCCTGGCTTTGCAGTTTCAGGGGATCGAGGATGACCCGGATTTCGCGACTGACGCCGCCGTTGCGGTTGACCGCGGCCATGCCGGGCACCGACAACAGTTCCTTCGCGACATTGTTGTCGATGTACCAACTGAGCTGCTCGATCGTCATGTCCTTGGCGATCACCGAGTAGCTCGCGAGATCGTTGTCGGTGGTGTTCGCGCGGAACACCTGCGGCTCGAGGATGCCTTCGGGCAGGTCGCTGCGGATCTGCGCGATCGCGTCGCGGACGTCGGTGACGGCGCGGTCGATCGGCGTGCCGATGCTGAGCTGAACCACGGTTTGCGACTGGCCCTCGGTGACCGTCGAGTTGATCTCGTCGATGCCCTGGATCGATCGCACCGCGGCCTCGACGCGCTGCGTAACCTGCGTCTCGAGTTCGGTCGGCGCAGCACCCGGCTGATTGATGACGACGATCGCGATCGGGAAATCGATGTCCGGATCGTTGTTCACGTCCATCCGCATGAAGCTGACGATGCCCGCCAGCGTCAGCGCGATGAACAGCACGATCGGCGGCACCGGGTTGCGGATCGCCCAGGCCGAGATGTTGCGAAAGTTCATGAGCTCAGCTCGCTTTCTTCGTGACCGGCTTCACCTTCTGGCCCGGCGCCAGGAACCCGCCTGCGGACAGCACCACGCGTTCGGACCCGTCGAGTCCGCTCAAGATCGTCACGCCGGCATCGGAGACCTGGCCGATCTTGATGTCGCGCCGGACGACCTTGTCGTCCGCGCCGACGACATACACGAAATTGCCCTTCTCGTCGCTTTGCAGCGCGGAGTCCGGCAGCAACGGCGCTTGGGTCGCGCCGCCCAGGATCGTCGCGGCGGCGAACCCGCCCGGCCGCAGCGCGGGGTCGTAGGCGACCGCGATCCGCGCGATGCCCTGGCGGCTCTGCGGGTCGATCACCGGCGAAACCTGCCACACCTGACCGGGGAAGCCCTGAGTCGTCCCGACGGGAACGACCGTCGCACGCGCACCGGCATGAAGCCCGGCGAGATCGGCTTCGCTCAACTGCGCGCGCATCTCCATCTGGCCTGCCGCCGCCATGCGGAACAGCACGCCGGTGCCAGCGCCCACGACCTGACCCGATTCGACGCCGCGCGTCAGGACCAGTCCGGCGGCAGGCGCACGGATATCGAGCCGACCATTGCGCGCACGCGCCTCGCCGAGCGTCGCCTGCGCCACTTTCACGCGCGCGGCGGCGGCGTCACGCGTCGCGGCCTTGCGCTGGAGATCGGCCTTCGAGATGAAACCGCGATCGACGAGCTGCTGGGCGCGATCGAGTTCGGCCTGCGCGATCGTCTCGTCGGAGCGTGCAACGCTGACCGACGCGGCGAGCGAGGCGGCGGTCTCGGTCTGGACCGAGCGATCGACCGTCGCCAGCACCTGCCCCGCCGCGACCCACTGACCCGGCTCGACCAGCACGCGCGTGATCATCCCGCCCTCGCCCGCGACGCCGACCGGCATTTCGCGACGAGCGGCAATCGTGCCGGTGGCGGAAATCGTGCGATCGATCGTCTTGCGGCCCGGCACCACGACCGAGACGGTCGGGACCTGCTCGACCGCGGGACCCGCGACAGCTTCCTTCTTGCCCGACTTGAACGCGAAGATCGCGGCGACGATCGCCAGCACGAGGACGACCGCGATGATGATGTTGCGACGGCGATGCGAGGGCGAGGGCGAGGTATTATCGGGCAGCACTACCTGTTCGTCGCTGTCGCCCATTTGCCCGACAGTCTTCGTCTCGTAGTTCATGCGCGTCACAATCCCAATTTCGACCGGTCTTGTCTCGACCCGCACCGTCGCCTGCGAGCTGTGTTATCTGAATAAGTCACCGCGCTCAAGCCCTTTGGCTCGTGCGGAGCGCAGACATGCTTCGATTCCGATCTATCCGCAATGCCGTTCAGCTTGCGTTGAACTGTGTAGGACGACAGGCAGGCCGTGTCCCACCGGAGAGAAACAATGAAGACAGCATCGTTCCTGAGCGCCCTCGCCACCGTGGCGATCGGCCTGCCCGCCGTCGCTGCCCATGCGCAGGCCGCGCCGACGACCGTCGAGCCGATGGTCCCCGCCGCCGGGACCGTTCTGGACGTCACCGCCGAGGGGCGCACCACGCGCGTTCCCGATCTCGCAACGATTCGCGCAGGCGTCGTCTCGCAGTCCCCGACGGCGGCGGCAGCGCTCACCGACAATGCGCAGCGGATGGCGAAGGTGCTCGCGGCGTTGAAGCGTGCTGGCGTCGCGCCGCGCGATATCGCAACCTCGTCGGTCCAGCTCGCGCCGCAATATCGCTATGCCGACAACCAGCCGCCGGTGATCACCGGGTATCAGGCGACCAACACCGTCTCGATCCGCTTCCGCGACGTCGCCAAGTCCGGCACGATCCTGGATGCGCTGGTGGCGCAGGGTGCGAACCAGATCGACGGTCCGAACCTGTCGATCGACAAGCCCGAGTCGGCGCTCGACGAAGCCCGGACCGATGCGATCGCGCAGGCCAAGCGCCGCGCCGATCTCTATGCCAAGGCGGCGGGGCTGCGGGTGTCGCGGATTGTCTCGATCGCCGAATCGGGTCAGGATGCGGGCGGCCCGGCGCAGCCGATGTTCATGATGGCCCGCGCGTCGATGGCCAAGGACAGCACGCAGATCGCGCCCGGCGAGAAGGACGTGACGGTCACGCTCTCGGTGCGGTTCCTGCTGAACTGACGCTCTCTACGATCCTCCCCCGCCCGGGGGCGGCGGCTGGCACTTGCCAGACGGAGGGGGAGGTAAGCGATAACGGCTGGTGCGCGCTCCTCCCCCTCCGTCACCTTCGGCGACACCTCCCCCTGGCGGGGGCGGATTTCATCGCCGCTTGATCTCCACACACGAAAAAGGGCCGCCTGGTTGCCCGGACGGCCCTGTTCTTCGCGTGACGATGCGAACTTTTTAGCGGACGCTACCGCGACGCACGAGGTTCACGATCGCGAGCAGGACGATCGCACCCAGCAGCGACACGATGAACGAGGTCAGCGTGAGCGGCGCGTTGTTGATCGAGCCACCCGACAGGATCAGGCCGCCGATGAAGGCGCCGACGATGCCGACGATGATGTTGAGGAAAATACCCTGCTGTGCGTCGGTGCGCATGATCATGCTGGCAATCCAGCCGATGACGCCGCCGATGATCAGCCAAAGAATGAGACCCATGATATTTTCCCTCCGTTGAACCCGTATCCGGGCGATGGCGGAAAGACGTGCGAGCGGCATTTTTTGTTCCGCCCGCGTTTTGAGTTTTGCGGCTCAATACTTTTGTTGGCGCTCGTACAACGACTTATAGTGCTGAATTCGCGTGACCCGGAGCCCGGGCATTCCCGAACGATCGATCGCACGCTGCCAGCTGGCGAATTCCTCGACCGTCAGATTGTACCGCGTGCAGACGTCATCGACGCTCAGCAGGCCACCATTGACCGCCGCAACCACCTCCGCCTTGCGCCGGACCACCCAGCGCGTGGTGCTGGGGGGTGGCAGCGTGTCCATCGTCAGCTGCTCGCCCAACGGCCCGATCACCTTGCCGGGACGGATTTTCTGGTTCTCGATCATTTGAAACCTCTGGTCGGGGCGGGGGGCCCCCTCTCGATACGCACACACGACACATAGTCGCAGGGATTGAAGATCGGCTGAAACGCCGCGGTAAACAGCATCTTCATTCGTCCTTCCACCGGGTTAAGGCCGCTGCCATCGGGCCATTGAACGCACCATGAAGCGGTGCGAACAGCTTTGGATCGATCGCGGCACGAGCAAAGCCGGCCTGTACCGCCGCAGTCGGGCTCGCCGCCTGCCGGGCGGCGATACCGACGATCAGGACGGCCAGGTCACCCGGAAGAACGGTGACCTCTGCGTCGCGATCGAAACGGGGAAAACTCAGGTCCAACGGGATACTCGCGCTTACTCTCGGGATGTCAGGTATATCGCGAGGGGGTGAAGGGACCGTAAAACTCCGCGAAAGACTTCGTGAACCTGTCGCTTTATTCCAATCACCCGTCGTGTTTTCCGCTCCGTTCGTCTTGATCGACGTTAATCGGTGCATCTTTTTGCAACCGCACGCCGTCGCGCCTATGTGGCGACGATGGAACAATGTGATTTTCAGCTCGGCCCCGACATGAACAGTTCGGGGCCAGGAAAGCGCATCGTCGTGGCGATGTCGGGTGGCGTCGACAGCTCGGTCGTCGCGGCGCTGGCGCATGCTACCGGCGCAGAGACGATCGGCGTGACGCTGCAGCTCTACGATCACGGCGAAGCGGTCGGTCGTGCCGGATCGTGCTGTGCGGGCCGCGATATCCGCGATGCGCGCGCGGTGTGCGACCGGCTGGGGATCGCGCATTACGTGTTCGACCATGAGACCAGCTTTCGCGAGCAGGTCGTCGACAAGTTCGCCGACGAATATCTGGCGGGACGCACGCCGATCCCGTGCGTCCAGTGCAACATGGGGCCGAAGTTCACCGACCTGCTGAAGCTCGCGCGCGATCTCGGCGCGGATTGCCTGGCCACGGGACATTATGTTCGGCGAGTTCAGGGCGTAGATGGCGCGGAACTTCACCGCGGTGCTGATCCGGCGCGGGACCAGAGCTATTTCCTGTTCGCGACCACGCAGACGCAGCTCGACTATCTGCGGTTTCCTTTGGGCGGATTGCCCAAGGCGCGGGTGCGCGAGATCGCGGCCGAACTCGGGCTAGGAGTCGCGGCCAAGCCGGACAGCCAGGATATCTGCTTCGTGCCCGATGGCGACTATGCCGGACTCGTCAAGAAACTGCGGCCCGAGTCGGCGGAGACGGCGGGGGATATCGTCGACCTTGGCGGCGCGAAGCTCGGCGAGCATCGCGGGCTGATCCACTTTACCGTTGGCCAGCGCCGCGGGCTGGAGATCGGTGGCAGTCCCGAGCCGCTCTACGTCGTGCGAGTCGAGCCCGAGACGAAGCGCGTCGTGGTCGGCCCCCGTCGCGCGCTCGCGGTCGAGGCTGCGCGGATGACCGACATCAACTGGCTGGGCGGCGACTTCACCGGACCGCTGACGGCGAAGGTGCGGTCGATGGCGAAACCCGTCCCTGCCCGTCTGGTCGGCGACCGGGTGGTGTTCGATGCGCCGGAATACGGCGTCGCGCCGGGTCAGGCCGCGGTGCTGTATGCGGGCGAGCGCGTGCTCGGCGGCGGCTGGATTGCGGACACCGAAGCGGCACTCGTAGCCGCCTGACGCGTTGAGGCGGCATGGATATCGAAGATCTACGTCGCCAGATGGAAGCCGCCGCCGCGGCGATGGATTTCGAGACCGCGGGAAAGTTGCGTGATCAGATCAGCGTTCTGCGTGGCGGCGGCGAGGTCGCGGACACCGCGGGCCTGACGCGGCAACAGCCCGGCGCGATGGGGCTAGGCACCAGCCAGCAGCGGATGACGCCGCCGCCGGGCTGGGTGAAACCGGAGAAGCCCGATCCGATGACCAAGGGGCGGAAGCGGTAGGCCCGCGCTTCAATCAGGAGGGCGGTTTTCGGGAATAGCCACCACCCCGGCGAAGGCCGGGGCCCAGTTGGGATACCAGGGTTGGCGGATGCTGCGCGGTGTTACTGCGACCTTACCAACTGGACCTCGGCCTTCGCCGGGGCGGTGGCTATTAAAGCGTGCCAAGGCATCAGGGCAGCAGGAACGTGCCTTCGATCGTCGTCACGCACGATCCGCCGAGCACCACGCGGTCGCCCTCAAGAAGACACGTCAGCTTCCCGCCGCGCGCACTCGCCTGATAGGCGGTGAAGCTGTTCCCCAAGGTCGGCGCCCAATACGGCACCATCACCGCATGCGCCGAGCCCGTCACCGGATCCTCATCGATCGCATAGTACGGCGTGAACACGCGGCTGACGATGTCGGTCGCCTCCCCCCGCGCGGCGACGATCGCGACGATCGGGAATGCAGCCAGCGCAGCGAAGTCAGGCTTCAGGTCGCGCACGATGGCCTCGTCGTCGACGATTACAAGCGCATAGCCCTTCTCGTGCCGCAACGTCTCGACCGGCTCGGCAATGTTCAGCGCGGCGACGATCTCCGGGATCGCCTTTGGGCTCGGTCCCCATGCCGGCAGCTCCAGCGTGTACCCGCTGTCGGCCCGCGCAACCTCGAGCATCCCCGCCTGCCGTGTCCGGAACCGCACGCGGTCGAGCGCGGTGTCCGACGACAGCACGAAATGCCCGCTCGCCAGCGTCGCGTGCCCGCACAGCGCAACCTCCGCCCCCGGCGTGAACCAGCGCAGGTCGAAATCCACGCCCTCGTCATCCGACGCGACGATGAACGCCGTCTCGCTCAGGTTGTTCTCCTGCGCGATGTTGAGCAGCACGGCGTCGTCGAGCCACGCCGACAGCGGCATCACCGCCGCCTGGTTGCCGCCGAACGGCGCGTCGGAAAACGCATCGATCTGCGCGAACGGTATTCTCATGCCTGGAGCCTCACCCTTACGCTTAAACCCGCTTGCCGAACCAATGCGGCGTCACGTCCGCCTCGACCAGCGGATTGTCGGTGTCGACATGGCCCTCGGGATCGAGATGGATCAGCACCTCGACCTTGGGGAATGCGGTGCGCAAATTGCGCTCGACCGCCTCGACGATGTCGTGCGCGTTCGCCACGGTCAGGTCGCGCGCGACCTCCATGTGGAACTGCGCGAAGTCGTGGCTGCCAGATCGACGCGTCCGGAAATCGTGGATGCCACGAATGCCCGGCTGGCGCGCGGCGACGTCGAGGAATTGCGCGCGGAAATCCTCGGGCCATTCCTTGTCCATCAGCTGGTCGATCGCGTTCGACGACGCCTGGAACGCGCCCCAGGCGAGCCACAGCGCGATGACGATGCCGAAGATCGGATCCGCGCCGCTCCACCCGACATATTGATCGAGCACCAGCGCGACGATCACCGAGCCGTTGAGCAGCACGTCGGACTGGTAGTGCACGTTGTCCGCGAGGATCGCGATCGAACCCGTCTGGCGGATGATGCGACGCTGATAGGATAGCAGGACCACCGTCGCGGCGATCGCGATCACCGACACACCGATGCCGAAATCGGCCCCGGTCGTCGGCTGCGGATCGCCGAACGCCAGGATCGCGCGCCAGGCGATGCCGGCCGCCGACGCGGTGATCAGCATGACCTGGAACAGCGCCGCCAATGCCTCCGCCTTGCCATGGCCGAAGCGGTGATCGTGATCCGCCGGCGTCGCCGCCAGCCGCACGCCGTACAGCGTGACCAGCGACGCGAGCAGGTCGAGCGCGGTATCGGCGAGCGAGCCGAGCATCGCCACCGATCCCGTCGACCATGCCGCAAAGCCCTTCAGCAGCAGCAGGAAACACGCCATCGCGACGCTGGCGAGCGCCGCGCGGGTTGCCAGAGGTATGACCCTGCGCCGTTCGTCCTGCGTCATGGGAACAGCAGCCCCTCGCTCCAGTTGCCGCCCTCGCGCGTGAACAGCCGGCGTTCGTGAAGGCGATGCGCGCGGTCCTGCCACAGTTCGATGCGGTCGGGCGCGATCCGATAGCCACCCCAATGCGGCGGGCGCGGCACGTCGCCGCCCTCGAACCGCGCCTGCATTTCGGCGAAGCGATGCTCGAACGTCTCGCGCGAATCCAGCGGTCGCGACTGGTCCGATGCCCAGGCGCCCAACTGTGAATCGCGACCGCGCGATGCGAAATAGGCGTCCGACTCGGCGTCGCTGACCAGGCTCACGCTACCCTCGATCCGGACCTGGCGGCGCAGCGACTTCCAGTGGAAGAGCAGCGCGGCATAGGTGTTCACCGCGAGGTCGCCTGCCTTGCGGCTTTCGCGATTGGTGTAGATCACGAAACCATCCGGGCCGTGACCCTTGAGCAGCACCATGCGCACCGAAGGCCGGCCCTCCGCATCCGCGGTGGCGAGTGCTACCGCGTTGGAGTCGTTGATTTCTGTTTTGCGCGCCTCGGCGTACCAGGCGTCGAACAGCGCGATCGGATCTTCGGACATGGCAGCGCCATAGCGAAACTTCGGCCCGAGCGAAACCGCATCAGGGAACGACTCTGCCCTGCCGACGATTGATGGATAATCGAATCGTTTCCGCAACGAAGGAACACGCAAGGTGGCAGCGCGCGCGTATTGGCAAGGGCAGATCCGGCTGGCCCTCGTCTCGATCCCGGTCGAGATCTATTCCGCGACCAAGTCCGGCGCGGCGGTGTCGTTCAAGCAGATCCACGAGCCCTCGGGCCAGCCGATCCATTACGACAAGGTCGTCACCGGCGTCGGCCCGGTCGACGCCGACGAGATCATGAAGGGCTATGAAGTCTCGAAGGGCGAATACGTCCTGTTGGAGCAGGACGAGATCGATGCGGTGAAGCTCGAGTCGAAGAAGACTCTGGAGCTTACGCAGTTCGTCGACGCGAGCGAGATCGATGTGCTCTATTACGAGAAGCCGTATTTCGTGGTGCCGGCGGACGATCTCGCGGAGGAGGCGTTCATAGTTCTGCGCGAGGCGTTGAAGCGGACCAAGAAGGTCGGGCTCGGCCAGCTGGCGATGCGCGGGCGCGAATACGTCGTCAGCCTGAAGCCATGTGGGCGCGGCATGGTATTGGAGACACTCCGCTACGCCGACGAGGTGCACAAGGCGCAGGGCTATTTTCGGGATATTCCCGATGACAAGCCGTCGGAAGAACTGCTCGAACTGGCGGAGGCGCTGATCGGGAAGCGGAGTGGGGATTTCCACCCGCAGGAGTTTCACGATCGCTATGTCGATGCGCTGAAGGACTTGATCGAACGCAAGCGCAAGTCGAACGGGAAGAAGATCATCGAGGACAAGGATACGGGCGGAAAGACCGGCTCGAACGTGGTCGATCTGATGGCGGCGTTGAAGAAGTCGATGGCGGCGAAGGAGCCGGCCAAGGCTGCGGAGAAGAAGACGCCGGCCAAGAAGGCGCCTGCGAAGGCCGCTGCAACCAAGCCCGCCGCGGCAAAGAAACGTGCATAACCCTCTTCTTCTCCCCTCCCGCGAGCGGGAGGGGTCGGGGGTGGGCTCGCGCTCTCCTCGAACGGAGCGGTTGGCGATGGCGCGAGCCCACCCCCAGCCCCTCCCGCTTGCGGGAGGGGAGTAGATGGTCGACGATCCCCTAGCCCTCTACAATTCCAAGCGGAACTTCACCAGGACCGCCGAGCCCGCGGGTACGCTAGCCCCCGGCAACGGCAACAGCTTCATGGTGCAGAAGCATGACGCCACCCGCCTCCACTGGGATTTCCGCCTCGAAATCGACGGCGTCCTCAAAAGCTGGGCGGTCACCCGCGGTCCCAGCCTCGACCCCAACGAAAAGCGCCTCGCCGTCCGCACCGAGGACCATCCGCTCAGCTACGCCACCTTCGAAGGCACGATCCCCGCCGGCGAATATGGCGGCGGCACGGTGATGCTGTGGGACCGGGGGACGTGGTCGCCGATCAAGGGCAAGTCGGCGAAGGACCTCGACAAGGGCCACCTCCACTTCGTCCTCGATGGCGAACGGATGAAGGGTGAATGGCTGCTGATCCGCCTGAAACCCCGCGCGAAGGAGAAGCGCGAGAACTGGCTGCTGCGGAAGATCAACGATGCCGCGGCCGGCGGCACGGACACGCTGGTGGAAGAAGCGCTGACCAGCGTCTCGACCGGCCGCACGATGGTGGAGATCGAGGAGGGCAAATCCTCCCCGGCACGGGGAGGGGGACCAGCGAAGCTGGTGGAGGGGGCGGCCCGCAAGAGTACCGCCAGCCGTACCAGCCGTAAAAGTCTCGCCAGCGGCAAGCCCCCCTCCACCCCCGCGAAAGGTCGCGGCGGTCCCCCTTCCCGTGCCGGGGAGGAATTTCAGGACCTCCAACTCTGCACGCTGGTCGACGCCGTCCCCACCGGCTCCGCCTGGCTCCACGAAGTGAAATACGACGGCTACCGCGCGCTGATCTCCGTCGCAAACGGCAAGGCCAAGGTCTTCACCCGCACCGGCCTCGACTGGACCGACAAGTTCGCCGCGATCGCCGACGCCGCTGCGAAACTCCCGGTAAAATCCGCGCTGATCGACGGCGAGATCGTCGCGTTCAAGGACGGCCACCCCGATTTCTCGACGCTGAAGGACGCGATCTCCGCCGGCGGCGCCATGACGCTTTTCGCGTTCGACCTGCTCGCACTCGACGGCGAAGACCTGACCGGCCTCTCCAACCTCGACCGCAAGGCACGGCTGCAGCCACTGATCCCCGAGGACGAGGACCGCCTCCGCTACTCCGACCACGTCATCGGCGCGGGCGAGCAATTGTTCGAGACGATGTGCCGCGAGGGCCTCGAAGGCATCGTCTCGAAACGCGCCGACGCGCCCTATGCCGGCAAGCGGACCAAGGCGTGGCTCAAGGTCAAATGCACGCACCGCCAGGAATTCGTGATCGTCGGCTGGCTGCCGTCCGACAAGAAGCGTGGGTTCAAATCGCTGCTGCTCGGCGTGCGCGAGGGCAAAAGCTATCGGTACGCGGGGAAGGTCGGCACCGGCTTCGACCAGGCGTTGATGGACGAGATCCGCGACAAGCTCGACGCGCTCGACCGCAAGACGCCGACTGTCGAGGCCCCCAAAGCGGCGGTCCGCGGTGCGAAGTGGGTGACGCCGAAGCTGGTCGCGGAGGTCGCGTTTGCCGAAGTGACGCCCGACGGCGTGCTGCGGCATTCGAGCTTCATCGGCCTGCGCGAGGACAAGGCCGCGAAGGACGTCGTCGCCGAGACGCCCGCGCCGCTGCCCGATGTGGAGGAAGCCGCGGCGCCCGCGACCAGCATAAAGGTCAGCAGCCGGGACCGCGTGATCTTCGACAAGTCGGACGTCACCAAGGGCGATCTCGCCGACTATTACGTCGCAGTCTCGGGCATAATGCTCCCGGTAGCGGGCAATCGCCCGATCAGCCTCGTGCGCTGCCCCCAGGGTCGATCACGCGCGTGCTTCTTCCAGAAACACGACGCGGGAAGCTTCGGCGAGGCGGTGCATCAGGTGCCGATCCGCGAAAAGGACGGATCGACCGAAGACTATCTCTATGTCGACGACGCGGATGGGCTGGTCGCGTGCGTGCAGATGGGGACGATCGAGTTCCACGGCTGGGGATCGTCGAATGCGGCCTTGGAGAAGCCGGACCGGCTGATATTCGATCTCGATCCCGACGAAGACCTCGACTTCGGCGACACGAAGAAGGCGGCCGAGCATCTGAAGAACCAGTTGGCGGAGCTGGGGCTGGTCAGCTTCCCGATGCTGTCGGGGGGCAAGGGCGTGCACGTCGTCGTGCCGCTGACTCCGGAGGCGGAATGGCCGGCGGTGAAGGACTTCGCGGATCGGTTCGCGCGGGCGATGGCGGGGGCGGATCCCGACCGGTTCGTCGCGACGATGGCGAAGGCGAAGCGGAAGGGCCGGATCTTCATCGACTGGCTCCGCAACCAGCGCGGCGCGACGGCGGTGATGCCGTATTCGGCGCGGGCGCGGGCTGGAGCGCCGGTGGCGGCACCGGTGTCTTGGACCGAGTTGCGGGATATCGAGACTGCGGCGCGGTGGGGTGTGAAGGATGGGACTGAGTTGATCGCGCGGGCTGGGTCAAGGGCGTTGGAAGGTTGGGGTCTGGCGGATCAGGTGCTACCGAATTTGTGAGCGGCCCCTTCCCCAATTGATAACCACCCCGGCGGAGGCCGGGGCCCAGTTGGGGAACGGTGCTAACGAAGGGCAGCGCTCCGTTACGACCGCCTTTCCAACTGGGCCCCGGCCTTCGCCGGGGTGGTGGCCGATAAAGGTGGCGGGTTCTCCCTTGCTGTTCCCTCGCGAATGCGGGGGTCCAGGGTAACTGAACGTAACGCTTGGGATTCCTGCCCCCCCCCCCCCCGCGTTCGCGAGGGAACAGGAGTAACGCGCGGCCTTGGCGACAATTTATGTTGCACCGCCGCGTCTAAAGGTGAAACACCGCCGCCTGTATTCGGGGGCTTGAGGCATTGGACACGGCGACGCACACCGCGCCCCTTTTCGACGCGATGATCCATGCCGAGCGCTGGATCGCCGACTATTGCGCACGCAGCACCGGCGCCGACGTGCTCTGCAAGGACGCCGACCCCGCCTGGGCGGCGATGTTCGCCGAGCTGGCGATGGTCGCCTCGGACGACCTCGGCCACATCCGCGAACGCGTCCAACGGCACGCGGTCGACATCGGCACCGGCTTCCGCATCGCCGACGAACCCGATGAGCGTCCCTGGCCCGTTTCCCCCGTCCCGCTGCTGATCGAAGCCGGCGAATGGGCGGGGATCGAGCGCGGCGTGATCCAGCGCGCGACGCTGATGGAGACGGTGATCGCCGACCTCTACGGCGCGGGCAAGCTAGTCGCGGACGGCCACATCCCCGCCGCGCTGGTCACCGGCAGCCCGTTCTTTCTGCGGCCGATGGTCGGGCTCGACCCGCCCGGCGGCCGCCACCTTGATTTCATCGCGATCGATCTCGGGCGCGGGCCGACCGGCGAGTGGCGCGTGCTCGCCGATCACCTCCGCGCACCCGCCGGCGCCGGCTATGCGCTGGAGAACCGGATTGCGGTCAGCCGCACGCTCGGCGGGTTGCAGGATCGGCTCAACGTCCAGCGCCACGCGCCGTTCTTTGCCGCCTTTCGCGCCGGGATCGCGGCGATGTGCAAGCGGACCGACCCGCGGATCGGGCTGCTGACGCCCGGCCGGTTCAACCCGAGCTATCCCGAGCAAGCGCATCTCGCGCGGTATCTCGGGCTGTTGCTGGTCGAGGGCGCCGATCTCGCCGCGCTCGAGGACAAGGTCTATGTCCGCACGATTGGTGGGCTCAAGCGGATCGATGCGCTGTGGCGGCGGCTCGACCCGCGGCTGCTCGATCCGCTGGCGTTCGACACGCATTCGCAGATCGGCGTGCCCGGGCTGATCGACGCCTATGCCGCCGGCAACGTCGTGCTGTCGAACGCGCCGGGTTCGGCCGTGCTGGAAGCGCCGGCGTTCTCGGCGTTCCTCCCACAGCTCGCGAAGTCGTTGCTCGGCGAAGACCTGCTGCTCCCCAACATCGCGACGTGGTGGTGCGGGCAGGACGGCGCGCGGGCGCAGGTCGAGGCGAATTTCGATCGCCTGCTGATCGGGCCGGCGTTCCACTCGCGTCCGCTAGGCATGACTGGTACACCGACTGCGGGCGCCGACATCACCGGCGAAGACCGAACGCGCCTGCTCGCCGATATGGCGAACCGGCCGCAGGATTATGTCGGGCAGGAACTGGTCCAGCTCTCGACGATGCCGGTCGTGGTCGGCGATGCGCTCGTCCCCCGCCCCTTCACCCTGCGTGTCTTCGCGGCGCGTAACGGCGATGGCGAATGGACCGTCCTCCCCGGCGGCTTCGCGCGGATCGGCGAGCATCCCGACGCGCGGGCGGCGGTGATGGGCGAAGGCATCTGGTCCGCCGATGTGTGCATCTATGGCGCCGAGCCGGTCGCGCCGGTATCGCTGCTGACCGCCGCGGACTCGCTCCAGGTGCGGCGCAATCCGGGAACGTTGCCGAGCCGGGTGGCGGACAATTTCTATTGGCTCGGGCGCTATCTGGAGCGCGGCGAAGCGCTGCTCGGCGCGATCCGCGTGATGCTCGGCAATTCGATCGACGTCGATGGGGGGGCTGTCTTGTCCCCTACCACGGTCGGCAAGCTCGTCGGGCTGATCGTCGGGGCAGGCAGCGCGCCGCACCCGCCATCGCTGCGCCGCGCCGACCTGACCGCGCTCGCGCGGACCGCGATGGAGGACGAGCGATGGCAGTCGATCCTCACGCTCAACCGCCACGCGCGCGAGATCGGCGAAGGCTCGCGCGACCGGTTGTCGGCGGACATGGTGCGGTTGCTTGAGGCGCCCTTCCCCACGCATCGCGGAATGCTGGAGCGGGCAGGGTCGCTGCAACGGCGCTACGCAGCGATCGCGGGGCTGTCGGCGGAGCATATGGGGCGGACGGCGGCGTGGCGGTTTCACGATCTCGGGCGGCGGATCGAGCGAGCGATGGCGATGGCGCGCGCGATCCGGTTGTTCGGAATGCCGGGCGCGTCGCCGGACGATCTGTCGGTGCTGCTTGACCTGGCCGATAGCCAGATCAGTTATCGCCAGCGCTATCCGACGGGGATCGCGCGGGTGCCGGTGATGGATCTGGTGGCGCTCGATCCGGGCAATCCTCGGTCGTTGGCGTTTTCGGCGGAGCGGATCGCGGCGCGGTTGGCGGAGTTGCCGGTGCTGAGCGACGATGAAATGGCGGAGCCGCAACAGGCTCAAGCGACCGGGTTGCTGGCGATCGTGATGACCGCGACGGCCGCGGAGCTGAATGCCGAGACGCTGGGGGATATCGAGCGGCGTCTCGGCGCAGTGTCTGATGCGCTGGCGCGGCGGTATTTCCTGCAGGGTGCGGAGCCGTTGCGGACTAGCGGGCTGACGTTGGCGTGAGGGTGGGCGTTCGGGGGACAAACCTGCTCCCTCTCCCCTCCGGGGAGAGGGTCGGGGTGAGGGGCAGCCAAGCAGTGCTGCGTCTGGAACAGCCCCTCACCCCAGCCCTCTCCCCGGAGGGAAGAGGGGGCAAGAAGAGGGCGTCCCTCTCAGCGACGGGCATCGGTTTGCGGTCATGATCTACGACATTCGCCACGTTACGACGTTCGATTACGGCGCGAGCGTGAAGTTTGCGCGGTGCAATCTGCGGTTGAAGCCGATCGACTGGCCGGGGCAGCGGCTCGATAGCTACGCGCTGTCGGTGCATCCGGCTGGCCGTACCAGTCCGGCGCGCGCGGAGGCTGGGCTTGCCAACGTCACGCGGCTGGTGGTCGACAGTCCGGTCCGCCACCTGACGATCGAGAGCCGGTCGCGGATGACGGTGGACCGCCTCGTGCCCATGCCCGATGCCAGCGATCCGACGCTGGGCGACATCGCGGCGATGGCGCGGGCGAGCACCGACCTCTCCGCGGCGAGCCCGGCGAATTACATCTACCCCTCGCCGCTGATCCCGCTCGACCAGGCGATCGCCGACTATTGTGCGGTCGACCTCGATCCTTCGCGGGGGGCGCTGGAGGCCGGGATCACGCTCGCGCGCCGGATCCAGGTCGAGTTCGAATTCGATGCGGACGCGACGCTGGTCGATACGCCGCCGCATGAGGCGTTCCTCCAGCGCAAGGGCGTGTGTCAGGATTTCGCGCAGATCATGATCACCGGCTTACGCGCGGCAGGGCTGCCGGCGGCGTATGCGTCGGGCTATATCCGGACGATCCCGCCCGAGGGCCAGCCGCGGCTGGTCGGGGCGGATGCGACGCATGCCTGGGTGCTGTTGTGGTGCGGGCCGGCGCGCGGCTGGGTCGGGGTCGATCCGACCAACGGGATCTGGATGGCGAGCGATCACATCGTGATGGCGGTCGGGCGGGATTACGCGGAGATCGCGCCGGTGGATGGGGTGGTGCTCGGTTCCGGGGCGCAGAACATGGATGTCAGTGTGGACGTCGCACCGTTGGAGTCCGCATAGGAGAGATGCGATCCTCCCCTGCAAGGGGAGGATGAAGGCGTTACCTCTCGTCGTTCGGGTTCGGATACGAGCCGCCCCCACTCACGCCGCCCTTGTCTTTGGCCGGCGCGTCGTTCACGCCGTCCTTCTGCTTCGCGCCGTCGTCGTTCTTGGGTACGCCCTGCATCGGTTGTTTGGTCATGATCGTTCCTCTCGCGCAACCAAACACCCCGCGCGCAATTGCGTTGCGCTGCGCACCGCCCCACATAGACGCGCAAGTTAGAATGGGGACGTAAGTGGCCGATCCGTACAAGACTCTGGGTGTAGCGCGCGACGCGACCGAAGCCGACATCAAGAAGGCGTACCGCAAGCTCGCGAAAGAGCTTCATCCCGATCGCAACAAGGACAACCCGAAGGCGTCGGAGCGGTTCAGCACGGTCACCAACGCGTACGACCTGCTGAACGACAAGGACAAGCGCGCGCGGTTCGATCGCGGCGAGATCGATGGCGACGGCAACCCGGCGTCGCCGTTCGGCTTTGGCGGCGGCGGCGGGCGACCCCAGCCCGGCGGCGGCTTCCGCAGCGAGGGCTATGAAAGCGGCGCCGGCGGGGCCGACATGAGCGATATCTTCGAAGGGCTGTTCGGCGGCGCGCAGCGTGGCGGCGGCGGTGGGTTCTCCGGCGGCTTCGGTCGGCGCCCGCAGCCCAAGGGCGAGAATGCCGCGTACCGTCTTCAAGTCCCGTTCGTCGAGGCTGCGACGCTGGAGCCGCAGCGCGTGACGCTCGCAGACGGCAAGACGCTCGACCTGAAACTACCCGCCGGAGTCGAGAGCGGCACGCAGATGAAGCTTGCCGGCAAGGGCGAGCAGGGTCCGGGCGGCGCGGGCGATGCGATCCTCACTATCGAGGTCCAGCCGCACAAGTTCTTCACGCGCGACGGTGACGACGTCCGCCTCGACCTGCCGATCACGCTTGCCGAGGCGGTGCTGGGCGGGTCGGTCAAGGCACCGACGGTCGACAAGCCGGTCATGCTGACGATCCCCAAGGGCACGACCTCGGGCAAGACGCTGCGCCTCAAGGGCAAGGGTTTCCACAAGAAGGGCGGCACGCGGGGCGACCAGTTGGTCACCCTCATGATCGACATTCCCGCCAGCGATGCGGCGCTGACCGCGTTCGTCGAAAGCTGGGATGGGCGCGAGGCGGGGAACCCGCGGGGGGCCATGGGCGTCTGAACCCGTTGTGAATGATAATACCCTAACGCCCGAAGCGCGCGCGCACGATCATGGTGCGACGCGCGCCCGTCTCACTCGTGGCATGGCGAAGGTCAGGCCAGGCAGTTACGCGTTCGAGGTTTTCAAACGCGCGGCCGTCGGCGTCTTCAACGATGGCTTCATCCACGCGGGGAACCTCGCCTATCTCGCGCTGATGACGGTGTTTCCGTTCTTTATCGTTGCGGCGGCGATCCTGTCGATCTTTGGCCAGAGCGTCGAGACGGTGCGCGCGGTCGAGTCGTTCCTCAACGTCCTGCCACCGAACGTCGGCGACCTGTTGCGCAAGCCAATCGCCGACGTGCTTGCCGCGCGGACCGGGTCGCTGTTGTGGCTTGGTGCGCTCGTAGGCCTGTGGACGGTCGGCAGCTTCGTCGAGACGATCCGCGACATCTTCCACCGCGCCTACGGGATCAAGGCGACCGCGCCGTTCTGGAAATCGCGGCTTGGTTCGTCCGCGGTGATCATCCTGTCGGTGGTGATCGCGCTGCTCTCGTTCCTCGTGCAGGGTATCCTGACCGCGGCCGAGCAATTCATCTATCGCCTCCTGCCCTTTGCACAGGATGCGGCCGGGTGGGTCGGTCTGTCGCGGCTGATCCCTGGCCTGCTGATGTTCGGCGCGCTGTACCTGCTGTTCTATTCGGTGACGCCGTCGCGCTATCGCTATTCGAAGTGCCGTAAATGGCCGGGCGCGCTGTTCACCACCGCCTGGTGGGTCAGCGCGACCGCGCTGCTGCCGGTGATCCTGTCCCGGCTTGGCGGCTACGACCTGACCTATGGCAGCCTGGCGGGCGTCGTCATCATGCTGTTATTTTTCTATGTCATCGGGCTAGGCCTCGTATTCGGTGCGCATCTCAACGCGGCACTGGCGGAACCACCCGAAACAACGCTAGAGCAGCCTGCTACGGATATGCAAGTATAGGCGGGGACGGCGTGAACGGTTTGATGGCGGGCAAGCGTGGGCTGATCATGGGCTTGGCGAACGACAAGTCGCTGGCCTGGGGGATCGCCAAGAAGCTGTCCGAGGCGGGCGCGGAGCTCGCGTTCAGCTACCAGGGCGAGACGATGGAGAAGCGCGTCCGCCCGCTCGCCGAGCAATTGGGCGTGGCGCGGCTGTTCGATTGCGACGTGTCGGACATGGGTGCGCTCGACGCGACCTTCGACAAGCTGGCGGAAGAATGGCCGACGATCGACTTCGTCGTCCACGCGATCGGTTTTTCGGACAAGAACGAGCTGCGCGGTCGGTTCGTCGATACCAGCCTCGACAATTTCCTGATGACGATGAACATCTCGGTGTATTCGTTCGTCGCGGTGGCGCAGCGCGCGGCCAAGATGATGACCGAGGGCGGCGCGATGCTGACGCTCAGCTATTACGGCGCGGAGAAGGTCATTCCGCATTACAACGTGATGGGCGTGGCGAAGGCGGCGCTGGAGACGAGCGTGCAGTATCTCGCGGTCGATCTAGGCCGCGACAATATCCGCGTGAATGCGATCTCGGCGGGCCCGATCAAGACGCTGGCAGCAAGCGGCATCGGCGATTTCCGCCTGATCCTGAAGTGGAACGAGCTGAACTCGCCGCTCAAGCGCAACGTGACGATCGACGACGTCGGCGGCGCGGGACTGTACCTGTTGAGCGACCTTGCTTCGGGCGTGACCGGCGAGACGCACCACGTCGATGCCGGCTACAACGTGATCGGCATGAAGGCCGAAGACGCCCCCGACATCGCTTTGGCGTAACCCCTCTCCCCCTCCGGGGAGAGGGAGGGGCCCATGCGAAGCATGGGAGGGTGAGGGCAAGGTGAGGCAACACGACGGCACCGAACCACTGGATCGAGCCCGAGGTTTGCGTCGGAACGCGACCGAAGCGGAGGACCGGCTTTGGTACCGTCTCCGGAGTCGACGTCTCGGCAACTTCAAGTTTCGCCGCCAAGTCTGGATCGGCCCCTTCATCGCCGACTTTCTCTGCATGGACGCCATGCTGGTCGTCGAGGTAGACGGTAGCCAACACATCGACGAAGCGGCGTACGACGACAATCGAACCGCCTTCCTCGCGACCAAGGGATATCGTGTGATCCGTGTCTGGAACAACGACGTGATGCAGCGGATGGACGGCGTGCTTGCCGTGATCCTCGATGGGCTGACGTGTGTGCCCTCACCCTCCCATGCTTCGCACGGGCCCCTCCCTCTCCCCGTTGGGGAGAGGGGCAAGTGAGCTTTAATACGTTTGGACGGCTGTTCCGCTTCACCACCTGGGGCGAATCCCATGGGCCTGCGCTCGGTGCGATCGTCGACGGGTGCCCTCCTGGCATTCCGCTGACCGAGACCGACATCCAGCCGTGGCTCGACAAGCGCCGTCCCGGCACCTCGCGCTTCACCACGCAGCGGCGCGAGCCGGATACGGTGCGCATCCTCTCGGGCGTATTCGAAGGCCGCACGACGGGCACACCGATCAGCCTGATGATCGAGAATGTCGACCAGCGTTCGAAGGATTATTCGGACGTCGCCAAGGCCTATCGCCCCGGCCACGCCGACTATGCCTATGACGCGAAATACGGGTTTCGCGACTATCGCGGCGGCGGGCGCTCGTCGGCACGCGAAACCGCCGCACGCGTCGCGGCCGGTGCAGTCGCGCGGCTCGTCGTGCCGCAGGTCCGTGTCCGCGCCTGGGTCGAGGCGATCGGTGGCGATGCGATCGACCATGCGAACTTCGACGATGCGCAGATCGACCAGAACCCGTTCTTCTGCCCCGACGCCGAGGCCGCGCTCCGTTGGGAAGCGCTCGTCGACGCCGCGCGGAAATCCGGCTCGTCGCTCGGCGCGGTGATCGCGTGCGAGGCGACCGGCGTGCCGGCTGGCTGGGGCGCGCCGCTCTACGCCAAGCTCGATTCCGAACTCGCCTCCGCCTGCATGAGCATCAACGCCGTAAAAGGCATCGAGATCGGCGATGGGTTCGCGGCCGCCGCGCTGTCGGGCGAGGCGAATGCCGATCCGATGCGGCCGGGCGTCGATGGCCCGGAGTTCCTCGCCAACCATGCTGGAGGCATCGCTGGAGGCATCGCGACCGGACAGCCGATCACCTTGCGCGTCGCGTTCAAGCCGACCAGCTCGATCCTCACCCCGGTCGAGACGATCAGCCCGACCGGCGAGGCCGCGACGATCGCCACCAAGGGGCGTCACGACCCGTGCGTGGGTATCCGCGGAGTCCCCGTGGTCGAGGCGATGGTGGCGCTCGTGCTGGCCGACCAAGCGCTGCTGCATCGGGGCCAGTGCGGCTGACGTCGGAACATAAGCAGGACTTAAGCGCTTGCTCTTCAATAACATAGGAGAGCGAAATGCGTATTCTGGCTTCGATCGCAGCGGCAGCGTTGATCATCCCGGGCGTGGCACTGGCGCAGACGAGCACCGGCGGCTCGATGGGCGGAACCACGGGTGGCACGATGAGCGGCAGCACCATGGGCGGTTCGACCGCAGGCAGCACGACCGGCGGCATGTCCACCGGAACGATGGACCAGGCCAACCCCTCGACCAGCACCCGTTCGACCACGACGACCCGCACGCAGCGTGGCACCAAGGCACGCAGCCGTACGCGTGGCACGACGTCGGGCACCATGAGCGGCACCGGCACGACGGGCAGCACGATGTCGGGCACGACCGGCAGCACGATGGGCGCCGACACGATGGGTGGTACCACCGGCACTTCGGGTACCATGGGCGGCACCACCGGCACGATGGGTGGCACGACCACTGGGACGATGGGTTCGACCACAGGCGGGACGACCAGCACGACCACCCCGCGCTGATCTGTCACAACTGCGGTAAATGAAAAGCCGGGCGAGCGATCGCCCGGCTTTTTCGTGTCAGCTCAGTCCGAGAACGGATCGCGGACGAGGATCGTGTCGGCACGCTGCGGGCTGGTCGACACCAGCGTTACCGGGCAGCGGATCAGCTCCTCGATCCGGCGGATGTACTTGATCGCCTGCGCGGGCAGGTCGGCCCAGCTGCGTGCACCCGCAGTCGTCTCCTGCCAGCCTTCGATCGTCTCGTAGATCGGCTCGACCAGCGCCTGGTCCGCCGCATGCGCCGGAAAATAATCGAGCGTCTCGCCGCGCAGCTTGTAGCCAGTGCAGATCGACACGGTCTCGAACCCGTCGAGCACGTCGATCTTGGTCAGCGCGATCCCGGTGATACCACCGACCGCCGCCGCCTGGCGCACGAGCACCGCATCGAACCAGCCGCAGCGACGCTTCCGCCCCGTGACCGTCCCGAACTCATGGCCACGGACGCCCAAGCGCTCGCCAGTCTCGTTCTCGAGCTCGGTCGGGAAAGGACCCGAACCAACGCGCGTCGTGTATGCCTTTGCGATCCCGAGCACGAAGCCAACCGCGGATGGCCCGAGACCCGACCCGCCCGCCGCTGCGCCCGCGATGGTGTTAGACGAAGTGACGAACGGATACGTGCCGTGGTCGACGTCAAGCAGCACGCCCTGCGCGCCCTCGAACAGGATGCGCTTGCCGGCCGAGCGCGCGGCATTGAGATCGCGCCATACAGGCTTGGCGAACGGCAGCACGAAGCCAGCGATCTCGCGCAATTCTGCGATCAAGCGCGCGCGATCGATCGGCGGCTCGCCAAAGCCGGCGCGCAGCGCGTCATGATGCGCGGTGAGGCGATCGAGCTGCGGCCCGAGATCGTCGAGATGCGCGAGATCGCAGACGCGGATCGCGCGACGGCCGACCTTGTCCTCATACGCAGGGCCGATGCCGCGGCGGGTCGTGCCAATCTTGCCGGCGCCGCTCGCGTCTTCGCGCAGGCCGTCGAGGTCGCGGTGGAACGGCAGGATCAGCGCGCAGGTGTCGGCGATCCGCAGCGTCTCTGGCGTCGCGACGACGCCCTGAGCACCCAATCGCGCGATCTCGTCCTTCAGCGCCCAGGGATCGAGCACGACGCCGTTGCCGATGAACGACGGCGTCCCGCGGACGATACCCGACGGCAACAGCGACAATTTGTACACGTTGTCGCCGACGACCAGCGTGTGGCCGGCATTGTGGCCGCCCTGGAAGCGCACGACCATGTCGGCGCGCTCGGCGAGCCAGTCGACGATCTTGCCCTTGCCTTCGTCGCCCCATTGCGCGCCGATGACTGCTACGTTGGCCAAACTCTATCTCCTGAGATTACGCGCAGCGCCTACAGCGCGCGGGGCTCGCCCGCCACCCATAGATGCGTGCAGACTTGTGCTTCGGGGGTGTCGCCAGCGTCCAGTGCCGCGACCGTGACCCAGCCTTGTGCGCGCATGGCGGCGCCTTCGGTGGCGGGGGTACCGTATGGGAGGAAGAGGCGGCGGCGGTCGACGGTGGCGACCCGCTCGACCAAGGCGTCGGCGAACAGCGAGAAGCCCGTAGCGGCTTCCTCGGCCCCGGTTTCATGGACGACGGTGTAGGTGCCCCCGCGACCAACTTCACGCGCGCTACCGTCGGCGAAGAGCGAGAAGCCGAGCCAGGTCTGGTATTCGAAGCCGTGCCGCTCGGTCGGGTCGAGCGTGAGCGCGACACGGCCGTCGAGCGCTTCGGCGATGCGCGCGAGGCCGTCGAGGCGGGAGGCGAGCGCACCGGTGGTGTCGAAGGCGCGGAGGCGCTCCATCGCCTGGTCGAACGGCCCGGCGGCCTCGATCAGCGGGAGGTAGGCGGGTGCGAGTGCGGCGACGGCACCGGCGTCCTTCGCGTCGAGCCGATCGCGCAAGGTTGCGACCAGATCATCCGCGACGGGGAGAGGTCCGGCGGCGAGCGTCGGCACCAAGTCGGGCAGCGTGAAGTCGATCGACGCGCCGGTAACGTCAGCGGCGGCGATCATGTCGACCGCGACCGCGACGAGTTCCTGTGCGGCGGCAACCGAATCAAGCCCGATCAACTCGCAGCCGATCTGCCGAGTCTCACGCGCCGGCGCGAGCTGCGACGCGCGCAGTTTCAGCACGGAGCCAGCATAGCTCAGCCGAACCGGCCGCGGGTGATGGCCCATCCGCGTGGCGGCGATCCGCGCGACCTGTGCGGTGATGTCGGGGCGGATCGCAAGGGTGCGTTGCGACACCGGATCGACGAAGCGCACTGCGTCGTGCAGGCCGCCAGCTTTCAGTCGCATCTCAAGCCCATCGGCGAATTCGGCGAGCGGCGGATCGACGCGCTCATAGCCGTGAAGACGGGCTGCCTCGAGCACGCGGGCTTCCAGTGCCGCTGCCGAATCGGCGAACGGCGGGAGGCGGTCTCGGAAACCTTCGGGGAGAAGTGCGGTCATTGCTCTAGCTCCGCTGTGAGGGCTGCAGATATGACCTGCCAGACCCCGTCCATCTCGGACATGATGTCGGCGTTGCTGAACCGTATCACGCGATATCCCTGTCTTTGGAGCCAATCCGTTCGGCTTGCGTCGCGCGCTTGGTCACTATGCGTATCGCCGTCAACCTCGATGACGAGTTTCGCGTCGCGGGCGCAGTAGTCGGCGATGTAGGGGCCGATGACGAACTGGCGGGTGAATTTGGTGTTAGCGATCTGCCGGTCACGGAGGTGGCGCCAGAGTTTCGCCTCTGCCGGGGTGGGCTCGCGCCGCATCCGCTTCGCGCGATCGAGAAGTAGGTCATCGACCTTCACTGCTCCCTCTCCCCCTTCCGGGGAGAGGGCCGGGGTGAGGGGCGCCGCGAGCGATGCCCTTCCCAACCGCCCCTCACCCAACCCTCTCCCCGGAGGGGAGAGGGCTTTAGAAGAGCGTAGCAGGGTTAGAAGTTGAGGCCCATTGCGGTCTTCACGCCTGGCAGCGCGCGGACCTTGGTCAGCAGGTCGGGCGTCACGGCTTCGTCGACCGACAGGAGAAGTACAGCCTCGCCACCAGCCGAACGACGCCCGAGATGGAACGTCCCGATATTCACCCCAGCCTCGCCCAACGCTGTCCCCAAACGACCGATGAACCCAGGCGCATCCTCGTTGACGACATACAGCATCGGCCCGGCCAGATCGGCCTCGATCTTGATCCCCAGCAGTTCCACCAACCGCGGCGCCGAATCGCCAAACAACGTGCCGGCAACCGACCGCTCGCCATCCTCGGTTTTCACCGCGACGCGCAGCAGCGTGTGGTAATCCGCTTCGCGCTCGGTACGCACTTCGCGAACCTCAAGACCACGCTCGCGCGCCAATACAGGCGCGTTGACCATGTTGACCGTCGCGGTCTGCGTTTGGAGATACCCCGCCAGCACCGCGCTCACGATCGGCTTGGCGTTCAGATCCGCCGCTGCGCCCTCGGTATGCACCGAAATCCGCGACACAGCACCCGTCGTCAACTGGCCGACCAGCGACCCCAGCTTCTCCGCCAGCGCCATGTACGGCTTCAGCTTCGGCGCTTCCTCGGCCGACAACGACGGCATGTTGAGCGCATTCGTAACGCCGCCCGACATCAGGAAATCGGCCATCTGCTCTGCGACCTGGATCGCGACGTTGACCTGCGCCTCGGTGGTCGATGCGCCCAGATGCGGCGTGCTGACGAAGTTCGGCGTGTTGAACAGCGGCGATGCCTTGGCGGGCTCCTCGACGAACACGTCGAGCGCGGCGCCGCCGACCTGCCCCGAATCGAGCGCCGCCTTCAACGCGACCTCGTCGATCAGGCCGCCGCGCGCGCAGTTGATGATGCGGACACCCTTCTTGGTCTTGGCGAGCGCCTCGGCCGAGAGGATGTTGCGCGTCTGGTCGGTCAACGGCGTGTGCAGCGTGATGAAGTCGGCGCGCGCGAGCAGTTCGTCGAGCGTGACCTTCTCGACGCCGATCTCGATCGCGCGCTCGGGCGTCAGGAACGGATCGAACGCGACGACCCTCATCTTGAGGCCGCGCGCACGGTCGGCGACGATCGAGCCGATATTGCCCGCACCGATCAGCCCGAGCGTCTTCGACGTCAGCTCGACACCCATGAAGCGGTTCTTTTCCCACTTGCCGGCCTGCGTCGAAGCGTCGGCCTCGGGCAGCTGGCGGGCGAGCGCGAACATCAGCGCGATCGCGTGCTCGGCGGTGGTGATCGAGTTGCCGAACGGCGTGTTCATCACGACCACGCCCTTGGCCGACGCGGCGGGGATGTCGACGTTATCGACGCCGATCCCGGCGCGGCCGACGACCTTCAGGTTGGTGGCGTGCTCTAGGATTTCCTTGGTGACCTTGGTCGAGCTGCGGATCGCGAGGCCGTCATACTCGCCGATGATCGCGATCAGTTCGGCGGGCGTCTTGCCGGTGATCTCGTCGACCTCGACGCCGCGCTCGCGGAAGATCTGGGCGGCGCGGGGATCCATTTTGTCGGAAATGAGGACTTTTGGCATGGGATTGCTCCTGGGAATTCGGGTGACGATGCGGTGAATCGCTCCCTCTCCCCGTCGGGGAGAGGGCTGGGGTGAGGGGCTGTTCCGGGCGGAGCGCTGCGTGGCAGCCCCTCACCCAACCCTCTCCCCGAGGGGGAGAGGGCTTAAGGTCAGCCGGCCTTGGCGGTCGCGTAGGCCCAGTCGAGCCAGGGGCCGAGCGCTTCGATATCGGCGGTATCGACGGTCGCGCCGCACCAGATACGCAAGCCCGGAGGCGCGTCGCGGTAACCCGCCACGTCATACGCCGCGCCAGCCTTTTCGAGCGCCGAGGCCATCGCCTTGATCAGCGCCTCGTCGGCACCCTCGACCGTGAGGCACACGCTGGTTTTCGACCGCGTCGCCGGATCGGTCGCCAGATGCCCGAGCCAGTCGCGCTCCGCGACGATCTTGTCCAACGCCGCAGCATTCGCATCCGAACGCTTGATCAAGCCGTCCTCGCCAAGGGACTTCGCCCATTCGAGGCTGAAGATCGCATCCTCGACCGCCAGCATCGACGGCGTATTGATCGTCTCGCCCTTGAACACGCCCTCGGTGAGCTTGCCCTTCGAGACGAGGCGGAACACCTTCGGCAGCGGCCACGCAGGCGTATAGCTCTCCAGCCGCTCGACCGCACGCGGCCCGAGGATCAGCACGCCGTGTGCGCCCTCCCCGCCGAGCACCTTCTGCCACGAGAAGGTGGCCACATCGATCTTGGCCCAGTCGATATCGTACGCAAACACACCCGAGGTCGCATCGGCGAACGAGAGGCCCTCGCGGTCGTCCGGGATCCAGTCTGCGTTCGGCACGCGCACGCCGCTGGTGGTGCCGTTCCAGGTGAACAGCACGTCGTTCGACCAGTCGACCGCGCCCAAATCGGGGATCTGGCCGTAATCGGCGCGCACCACCGTGGGGTCGATCTTGAGCTGCTTCACGGCATCCGTGACCCAGCCCTCGCCGAAGCTTTCCCACGCCAGCGCGGTGACCGGCTTGGCGCCCAGCATCGTCCACATCGCCATCTCGTACGCGCCGGTGTCGGAGCCGGGGACGATGCCGATGCGGTGCGTATCGGGGAGCTTCAGCAGTTCGCGCATCAGGTCGATGCTGTACTGGAGGCGGGTCTTGCCGATCTTCGAGCGATGCGAGCGACCGAGCGAATCGGTGGCGAGCTTGTCCGCGGACCAACCCGGAGGTTTCGCGCAGGGACCGGAGCTGAAAAAGGGACGTGCCGGCTTGGTAGCGGGCAGTGCAGGCGCATTTGTAGCGGGTGCGTAGGTCGTATCAGTCATGTATCTCTCCTCACAGAGAGCACGCGCGGCGTTGGGACCGCGTGGCCCGTCGCCGGCCCTAGCGGCGTTCGCGGGGGTGTCAACCGCGTTCGATTGCGAGCGCGTGGCGACGGGACTCGCCCCACCGTGCGCCAAACTCGCTCCGTCACCCCAGGCTTGTTCCGGGGCTTACGGTACCGCACGGCCTTAAGGCATGGGGGACAAGACGATAAGTGGATGCCGGAACAGGCCCGGCATGACGGAATGGGTGGTAGTAACGACTCTCGCACTGACTTTAGCCGGCTGCGGACGCGCCGATCGCCCCACGGCACCGACCAAGACTCGCCCCAATCTCTCCGTCCCGAGCAATCGCGAGACCGCGCAGTGCCTCGCCGACCTGCGCGAACTCCACGTCTCGTTCCAAGTCCTGCCCGACCGTGAAACGGGGCCGGGTTGCGGGCTCAACGGCACGGTGAAGCTCGTCGATATCGGCGTGCCCGTGGCCAATCTTACCGCGGTCCGCTGCGGCGCGGCGCGCGCGTTCATCGGCTGGACGCGCAACGCGGTCGCGCCCGCCGCATACCAGATGCTCGGCAGCGAACTCGCGCGGATCGACAGCATGGGGAGCTATGCGTGCCGCAACATCGTCGGCTCGGCACGAAATACCGGCCGGCGGTCGGGGCACGCGATCGCCAACGCGATCGACGTCGGCGGGTTCGTACTGAAGGACGGGCGGCGCATCACCGTGCTCAGCGACTGGAACTCGGCCGATCCGCAGGTCCGGCAATTCCTTCAGACGATCCGCGCGTCGGCGTGCAAGCGGTTCGGCACGGTGCTCAGCCCCGACTACAACGCCGCGCACCGCAACCACCTCCACCTCGAAGACGACCGCGCCAATTTCTGCCGCTAGCGCACCACTCTAGCCCTGCCCTCGCGTTTCCTCTAATCGCGCCTGAATGACCGATACACGAGTACCATCGCGCGTTTTTCCGAACGCCAGCCAGGATGCCGAGTCCGCTCGCGACTCCGTTTCCACACCCCAGACGCAGCACCCGCATTACCGGCTCGCCTTCCAGGACATGGACTTCCTGTTGCGCGAAGACCTGCGGCCGGTGCGGTTCCAGCTCGAACTGCTGAAGACCGAACTCGTCCTCGACGAGGCGAAGATCGGTTCGACGTTCGTGTTCTACGGCTCCGCGCGCATTCCCGAGCCGTCGAAGGCCCAAGCGTTGCTGAAGCTCGCCACGGATGAGAAGTCGAAGAAGATCGCCGAGCGGCTGGTCGAGAAGTCGAAATATTACGACGTCGCGCGCGAGCTGGCGGCCAAGGTCAGCGTCCTGCCGCGCGACGAGCGTGGCTGGCGGCAGTTCGTGGTGTGTTCGGGCGGCGGCCCGTCGATCATGGAAGCGGCCAACCGTGGCGCGGACGACGTCGGCGCCGAGTCGATCGGGCTGAACATCGTCTTGCCGCACGAGCAGGCACCGAACCCGTACGTCACGCCGTCGCTGTCGGTGCAGTTCCACTATTTCGCGCTGCGGAAAATGCACTTCCTGCTCCACGCCCGCGCGCTGGCGGCGTTTCCGGGCGGGTTCGGGACGTTCGACGAACTGTTCGAGCTGCTGACGCTGATCCAGACGGGCAAGATCCAGCCGATTCCCGTGTTGCTGTTCGGGCGCCAGTTCTGGGAGCGGGTCGTGAACTTCGACGCGCTGGTCGAGGAAGGCGTCGTCAGCGAGAAGGACCTGGGGATCTTCCGCTACGTCGAGACCGCGGACGAGGCCTGGGACGCGGTGCAGTCGTTCTACCGTGAGCGGGCGGAGAAGGAAGCCGCTGAGGGCTGAGCTTCCACCGGGGAGGGGAATCCCTTCTGCTCCCTCTCCCCCTTCCGGGGAGAGGGCTGGGGTGAGGGGCAGCCAAGCAATGCTCCGCCTGGAACGGCTCCTCACCCCGACCCTCTCCCCGGAGGGGAGAGGGAGTTGGTCGCCCTACTTTTCCGAGCGGGCGCCCTTGCGGGCTGCTTCCGGATCGACCGACGGCGCGCCGGAGGCGGGCGTCCCGGTGTTGGCGATGTCCGCAGTCGGCGCGCCCTCTGTCGCCGCAGCCTCCGCCGCATTCGCCGTCGCCGGCTGATCCTTCGCCGCAGCATCCTTGCCGGCCGCAGGCGCAGCGGCAGCCGCAGGGGCCGCCGGCAACGGCACGTTCGAGCCCTGCTGGTTGAGATACAGGATCACGTTCGCGCGGTCCTGCGCACTACCGAGACCTGCGAAGGTCATCTTCGTCCCGGGCGCGAACTTGCGCGGCGAGGTGAGCCACGCGTTCATCTTGTCGAAGTCCCACTTGCCGCCGATCCCGGCCAGCGCGGACGAGAAGGCGAAGCCGTTCTTGCCCTTGGCGATTTCCTCGCCGACGGTGCCGTACAGGTTCGGGCCGACGCCGTTCGCGCCGCCCTGGTTGATGGTGTGGCAGGCGGCGCACTTCTTGAACACTTCGGCGCCCTTGGCGGCGTCGGCGGTCGGCAGCAGCGAGGCGATCGGTACGTCGGCGGCGGCGCCCTCGCCGCCCTCGGCCACGACGCCCTCGATCGCATAGCCCATCTTCTCGGGGCGCTCGCCGTGGAACATCATCCCGCCGACGATCGACAGCCCGAGCGCCGCACCACAGCCTGCGAGCACCCAGCCGGCGATCGTATTGGTCCGATTGTCCATCTTGTGCATCCGCCCTGTTCTGTTTGGGATAGCCATAGAAAACGCAGGCGCGCACCGCAAGCCGCGCTTGTCTGGTGGGCGGCGGCTCTCTACTCGGCCAGCGCATGGAAAACTTCGCAGCACCCGCCCGCCCGATCGTCGCGCGGATGACCGCCGCCGCCGCCGCCGACCCTGCGCGCGCGGTCGCGTTCCAGGGAGCGCCGGGCGCGAACAGCCATGTCGCCGCGGTCGAGGCGTTCCCCGACGGACTCCCCCTGCCCTGCTTCGATTTCTCCGACGCGATCGACGCGGTGAAGGACGGCCGCGCCGATTGCGCGATCATCCCGATCGAAAATTCGCTCCACGGCCGCGTCGCCGACATCCATTTCCTGCTCCCCGAATCGGGCTTGGTCATCACTGGCGAGCATTTCCTGCCGATCCGCCACGCGCTGATGGCGTGCGGCCCGCGCGACGGAATCCACAAGGCGATGAGCCATCCGCAGGCACTCGGCCAATGCCGGCACTGGCTGAAAGCGCACGGGATCGAGCCGGTAAGCTATCCCGATACGGCTGGCGCAGCGGCGGTGGTGGCGGAGTTGGGCGACCCGACGATCGCCGCGCTTGCGCCGCCCGCCGCTGCGGGGCTGTATGGCCTCGAACTGCTCGCGACCGATATCGCCGATGCCGATCACAACACGACACGGTTCGTGGTGCTGGCCCGCGGCGGCAAGCCTCCCGCGGCGCAGGAGCCGGTTGGCGGCGAATGGATGACCACGCTGATCTTCGAAGTGCGGAACGTTCCCGCCGCGCTGTACAAGGCGGTCGGCGGGTTCGCCACCAACGGCGTGAACATCACCAAGCTGGAAAGCTACCAGCGCAACGGCAGCTTCTCCGCGACGGAATTCTATGCGGACGTGGTGGGGAAGCCGGGCGACGCGAACCTCGATCATGCGCTGGAGGAACTGGGGTTCCATTCGAAATGGCTGCGCGTGCTGGGGACGTACCGGCAGGCGCGGTCGCGGGGCTAACCTGCCGCTTCCGCAACCCGTCGTCATTCCCGCGAAGGCGGGAACCCATACTGGCAGGCTTCGCGGCGTGATCGTGACCGTTTGAGGATATGGGTCCCCGCCTACGCGGGGATGACTGAAAGAGGTAAGCGAAAACGTAGTTGAAGCCGGCTTAGTTCGCAGCCGGCAACCGCAACCGGACCAGCAACCCACCAAGGTCCTCGCTCTCCTCGAGCGCAACCGTCCCCTCGTAGATCTCCGCCACGTCGCGCACGATCGCGAGCCCCAGCCCCGTCCCCGGCTTCCCCGTATCCAACCGCACGCCGCGATCGAAGATACGCACCCGCTCCTCCTCCGGAATACCGACCCCGTCGTCCTCGACCAGAAACTCGACGAAGCCCGACTGCGCGCCGACCGTCACGAACACGCTGCCGCCACCATATTTCGCCGCGTTCTCGATCAGGTTGCCGAGCATCTCATCGAGATCCTGCCGCTCGACATGCACCTGCAACCCACGCGGCCCGGTCACGTCGATCCGGACATGCCGGTACAGCCGGCCGACAGCCCGCTCGACCGACTCAAGGCTCGGCCAAACATCCGCACGACTATGCGCAGACCCACGCCGCCCGACCGCCCGCGCTCTCGCGAGGTGGTGGTCGACCTGCCGCCGCATCGTCCGCGCCTCGCGGATGACCGTGTCGGCCAGATCGTCCGACTGCGCCGTCGCCGCGTTCATGATCACCGTCAGCGGTGTCTTCAGCGCATGCGCGAGGTTGCCGGCATGCCGCCGCGCCTCCTCCGCCTGTCGCTCGTTATGCTCGATCAGCGCGTTCAGTTCCTCGACCATCGGCGCGACCTCGACCGGCATCGCGCTCGACACGCGGTTCGACTGACCCGCCCGCATCCGCGCGATTTCCTCGCGCACCCGCCGCAGCGGCCACAGCCCGTAGAACGTCTGCAGCGCCGCCATCACGATCAGCCCGAGCGCGAGCAGCGCGAAGCTGCGCACGAGCGTCCGCCGCAACGTCGTGATCTGCGCGTCGAGCCCGTCGCGGCTCTGCGCCACCTGGAACCGCCAATGCACCTTCGACCCGGGAATCACCGCGTCCCGCTCGACGACGCGCAGCTTCTCGTCGGGAAACTGCGTGCTGTCGTAGAAATGCGCGTTGCGGTCGTCATGCGTTCCGCCGAACGCGAGGCGCCGATCCCACAGCGAACGCGACGGGAAATCCTCGCGCCCCTTGCCCGACACTTGCCAGTACAGCCCCGAATACGGCTCGACGAAGCGCTGGTCGGCCGCGGCCTCGCGCGAGAAGATCACCTCGCCGTCGGGACCGATCTCGGACGAATTGAGCAGCGACCGCAGCACATATTCGAGCTGGTCGTCGAAATTGCGCGTCACCGCCTGGCTCAGTACCCGGTCGAGCGCGAACCCGCCGCCGCTGAGAAGCACGCCGATCCACACCGCCGCGATCAGGATCATCCGCCGCGACAGCGATCCCTTGACCGCAGCTGGCACGCGGATCGGCCCGTCCGCTATCGGCGTGTCTGTGACCGGCGCGCTGTCCATAGTCAGCCGATCAGGCGTCCGGATCTTCGAGGCTGTAACCAAGCCCGCGGATCGTCGTGATCACGTCCTGGCCGAGCTTCTTGCGGATCCGCGTCACGAACACCTCGATCGTGTTCGAATCGCGATCGAAATCCTGGTCGTAGATATGCTCGATCAGCTCGGTACGGCTGACTACCTTGCCCTTGTGATGGAGCAGGTAGCTCAGCAGCTTGTATTCCTGCGCGGTCAGCTTCACCGGCTCGCCGGCGCGCGTCACCTTGCCGCTGCGCGTGTCTAGGCGGATGTCACCCGCGGTCAGCTCGGACGAGGCGTTGCCCGACGCGCGACGGATCAGCGCACGCAAACGCGCGATCAGCTCCTCGCTCTGGAACGGCTTGGCGACGTAATCGTCCGCGCCCGCATCGAGGCCCGCGACCTTGTCCGACCAGCTGTCGCGCGCGGTCAGCACCAGCACGGGCATCGTCTTGCCCTCCTTGCGCCAGCGATCGAGCACCGTCAGCCCGTCGATCTCCGGCAGGCCGAGATCGAGCACGACCGCATCGTAATTCTCGGTCGAGCCTAGGAAATGCCCTTCCTCGCCATCGACCGCGAGGTCGATCGCATAGCCGGCCCCTTCCAGGGTATTCTTCAATTGCTGGCCGAGATTCGGCTCGTCCTCGACGATCAGAACGCGCATGACAATCCTCTCGATTACAGTGTTCAGCGACCCGTGCGGCCGACGATCTGGCCGTTACGGCCATCGACGTCGACCCAGATGACGGTTCCATCGCGCAGGAATTTCAGCGTGTAAATGGCGCTGCCCGAATCATAGTCCGAGCCGAGATACTGCGCGCCCCGCATCGTCGGGATCACGCGCGACTCGATCTCGCGCAAAGACGGTGCTCCGGTCTTGCGCGCCTGCAACGCCGACATCTGGTCGCTGCGGCGCTGCGGAGGTTCGCCCGCCAGCATGGGGGCGGCACCCATCAGAAACGGCGCAGTGGCCAGGGTTGCAAGGAAAAGCAGCATCTTCATGGCGGTGGCATAGGCCTCCCGCATTGAACAGCCTGTGAATGATCGCGACAGGCCGCCGACAGCACGAAGCCCGCGCGGTGTAACTTGCCTGCATCACTTCGCACCCCTACGTGGCGCGAACATGGCAGCACCAATCTTAGCATTCGAAGGCCTCGGACTCGTCCAGGGCTCGGGATGGCTCTTTCGCAATCTCGACATCCATATCGGACCGCGCGACCGGCTCGCGCTGATCGGCCGCAACGGCGCCGGCAAGACGACCTTGCTCAAATTGCTCGGCGGCAGCGTCCAGGCGGACGAGGGACGCAGGACGATCGTCCCCGGCACGCGCGTCGTCATCCTCGAGCAGGAGCCCGATCTGCGCGGCTTCGCGACGCTGCGAGACTATGTAATGGCGGGCGACGATGCGCCGGTGAACTACGAGGCGGATTCGATCGCCGATCAGCTCGGCATCGACCTATCGCGCGAGGCGGCGTCCGCGTCGGGCGGCGAGCGGCGCCGCGCGGCGATCGTCCGGGCGCTGTCGCAGGACCCCGACGTGCTGCTGCTCGACGAGCCGACCAACCATCTCGATATCGGTGCGATCGAATGGATCGAGGATTGGCTCAAGCGCTTCCGCGGCGCGTTCGTCGTCATCAGCCATGACCGTACCTTCCTGACTCGCCTCACCAAGCAGACGCTGTGGCTCGATCGCGGCGCGATCCGGCGTGCGGAGATCGGCTTCGGCGGGTTCGAGGCCTGGACCGAGCAGGTCTATGCCGAGGAACAGCGCCAGGCTGAGAAGCTCGATGCGCGCCTCAAGCTGGAGGAGCATTGGCTGCTCCGCGGCGTCACCGGCCGTCGCAAGCGCAACCAGGGCCGTCTCACCAAGCTGCACGAGATGCGCGCCGAACGCGCCTCGATGATCGGGCCGCAGGGCTCGGCGAACCTGACGACCGCCAGCGACGACACCAAGTCGAAGGTCGTGATCGACGCGAAGAACGTCACCAAGGTATACGGCGACCGCACGATCATCGGCGACTTGACGTTGAGGGTCACCAGAGGCGACCGCATAGGCATCGTCGGCCGCAACGGCGCAGGCAAGTCGACCTTGCTGAAGCTGCTCACCGGCGAGATCCAGCCCGACAGCGGCTCGATCAAGCTGGCCCAAACCCTCGATGCAGTGGTGATCGACCAGCAGCGCAGCCTGATGGCGCCCGAGAAGACGGTCCGCGAAGTCGTCGTCGACGGCGGCGAATGGATCGATGTGCTCGGCGTTCGGAAGCACATCCACGGGTATTTGAAGGACTTCCTGTTCGACCCGAACATGGTCGATGCGAAGATCGGCTCGCTGTCGGGTGGTGAGCGCTCGCGACTCTTATTGGCGCGCGAATTCGCCAAGCCGTCGAACTTGTTGGTGCTCGACGAGCCGACCAACGATCTCGATCTCGAGACGCTCGACCTGTTGCAGGAGGTAATCGGCGATTACGACGGCACCGTGCTGATCGTCAGCCATGACCGCGACTTCCTCGACCGGACCGTGACGATCACGCTGGGTCTCGACGGCTCGGGTACGGTCGACGTGGTCGCGGGCGGCTACGAGGATTGGGAAAAGCGTCGTGTCTCGACGACCACGGGCAAGCGTGCGTCGAAGAAGGTCGCGGCCACTGCCCCGGCCGTTTCGGCACCGCGCGCGAAACTGACCTACAAGGACCAGCGCGATTACGAGCTGCTGCCCAAGCGAATCGAGGAACTCGACGCGCAGATGGCGGCCGATGCGGTCAAGCTCGCAAAGCCCGATCTCTACATGCGCGACCATGCGACGTTCGCGAAATTGACGGCCGCGATCGAAAAGGCACGTGCGGAAAAGGAAGCAGCGGAATTGCGCTGGTTGGAACTTGCGGAGCAAGTCGACGGTACGGCTTGATATTTGTACTAACGTTTAGCCGGGTTCAAAACCGGTTGGAACGCATTGACAAATATTGCGTTGCATCATATTGCCACGACTTGTTTTTGGAGATTTTTATGAAGCTCAAGGCCCTTACCGGCAGCGCACTTGCTGTCGCAATGCTGTCCACCTCGGTTGCAGCAACCGCAGCACCTGCAAGCCTGTCGGTCGCGAACGTTCGCGCTGGCACGGTTGCAAAGGGCAAGAGCGAAGCAGCTGGCGGCGGCATCATCGCTGCTCTGATCGCTGCTGGCGTTGTTGCCATCGGTGTTGTCGCAATCGTCAAGGATGACGATTCGGACAGCAACTAAGCGTTTCGGGCCGACGCCAACCGCGTCGGCCCACTCGTTTCCCGGTACGTTCATAACGTTACCGGTTCAAATCCTGGCTAGAGCGGCTTTCCCGCATTGCCTGCCAGATCGACGATGAACTGCCACGCTACCCGACCCGATCGACTTCCTCGACGTGTCGCCCAGCAGATCGCATCGCCAGGCTCGAACGACAGATCGTTCGCCTTCGCATACGCCGCGACGATCGCGAGATACCCCTCTTGATCCAGCGCATGAAAACCAAGGCTGAGACCGAATCGGTCTGCCAGCGCAAGATGGTCGTCGACCGAATCCCGGGGATTGATTGCGCTCTCCTGCTCGGCGATGTCGCGTGGTGCCAGGTGGCGACGATTGGCCGTTACCACCAGCCGGACGTTGGCTGGCCGCGGTTCCGCCCCACCCTCCAGCATCGATCGCAACGTCCGCGCCTCGGCCGGGACGTCGAATCCCAGATCGTCGACAAACAGCACGAAGGCGCGATCGACCGGCCCCAATGAGGCGAACAGCGCCGGGAGTCCTGCAAGCTCGGAGACTTCGACCAGCGCGATATCGCCGCCTTCGGCCTGCAAGGATGCCACGGCGCTCTTGACGAGCGCGGACTTGCCGGTGCCGCGTGCACCCCAGAGCAAGACATCCTGCGCCGCGTGCCGGTCGGCAAGATGGCGCAGGTTGGCGACCAGCGATGTCTTCTGCCGTTCGACCCCGATCAGCATGGCAAGCGGCAACGGCGCGAACGCACGCGCCGGCTGGAGCGCATTACCGCGCCAGACATACGCGGGATGCGCCAGCGGATCGGCGGCGGGCGGTGGCGGTGGAGACAGGCGCTCCAGTGCGGCGGCGATGCGGTCTAGAGGATCGGTCATACGCGGCTTCTGGCGTCGCGATGCCCGTCAGGCAAGCGTTCAGCGGAGCTGGCGAAGATGATCCGTGATCGCGGCATTGCCGGGTGCCAGTCGAGTCGCCTTGACCAGCAATTGCCGTGCGCCGTCGAGATTGCCGTCTGAGGCCAGGGCGACCCCATAAGCATCCGCCGCCGCCGCGTTCATCGGCGACAGTCCGTAGGCGGCTCGCCCGTATCGCACCGCGATCGCGCCGTCGTCGCTGCCGGCATAAGCCAGCGCGAGGTCGACCAGCACGCCGCCGTCACGATTGCCGACGCGGCGCCGTACCCCTTCCAGCGTTTCGATCGCAGCGTCCCAGTCGCCGGACGCGACCTGCCAATGTCCGAGCAGCCGCAGTCCCGCCAGGCTTTGCGGATTCTGTGACAGATACAGCGCGAGTGCCGCGCTTGCATCTTCCGCCCGCCCGGCACGGCCGAGCGCGTCGACCAGACGCAGCATGGTTGGTTCGTCGAACGACAGGTCGGCCGCGCGGGCGTACGCGCCGGCCGCTTCGCCGTAGCGTCCCCCGGCGGCCAGTGAATCCCCTAGCGCCAGTTGCGCCGCGGGCGCGCCAGGCGTCGATACGGCCAGCGCCCGCGCGCGCGCTACGGCCTCGCCAAAGTCGCCACGCGTGACCAGACCGCGAATCACGCCCAACACATAGGTCGGGTCGCCGACCGCGCCGTCGGCGTCCGCCATCAGCGCACCGACCGCATCGTCGGTGACAAATGTCGCAGCCGGCGCGATCGGCCCCGTCGCTGCCCGATCGAGGTACTGCGCAGCGGACGCCTGATCGCCGACCGCTTCGAACCCGCGCGCGATCAGGGTCAGCGAATAACTGTCCGCGTCGGCACGCAGTCCGATCGGTCGCAACGCATCGAGCGCCTCGCGGGGGTTGCCCGAACGGAGCAATGCGGCGCCGAGCAATTGCCGTGCGGTGACGTTCAAGGGCTGCACCGCGACCAGCCGCCGCCATGCGGCGACAGCTTGCTCCGGCTTGCCCTCCGCATAGTCCAGACTGCCCGACAGCAGGAGCGAACCCGGCAGGCCCGCAATCGCGCCCCCGGTCCGTTGCAGCAATGTGCGCGCCAATGTGGTCCGGCCGGCACGCGCGGCGAGCACCGCCTGAAGATACAGCGCCTGTGGACTGCCCGGTCGCGCCAGCAGCGCATCGCGGGTGGCGCCCAGCATCTCGGCGTTGCGACCCAGTTCGCCCAGCGTCGCGGCGTATTCGATCAGGGCGGGGTGATAATAAGCATCGCTCCGCAACGCCGCCGTGAACCATGGCAGCGCGGCGACCAGACCGTAACGGCTACGGACGACCTCGCCTTGCAAGGTCAGCGCGGCAGGCTCGCGCGGGGCGAGCGTCGCAGCACGCGACGCTGCAACCGACGCGCCGCCGACATCGCCGGCGGTCAGCCGGATGCGCCCGAGATCGGTCCATGCCGCCGCATCGTTCGGCGCGCGATCGAGCAGCGCGCGAAGCACCGCCTGCGCCTGGACGCCATCGCCTTGCGACGCGAGCGCACGCGCCTGAATCCTTGCGGCATAACCGGCATAGCGCGGCAGCGCCTCGGCGGCTTCGTCGAGTGCGCCGTCGGCATCGCCTTGCAGCAGCCGTGCATGCCCCAACAGCTGATGAAGGCGATCGACGGACAGCCCGGCATCCGTCGCCCGCGCCAGTTCTGCTTCCGCGGCCAGCCCGTCACCGAGCTCGAGATAGGCGCGGGCAAGCACGGCATGCGCGAGAGCAAGCCTGGGTTCGGCGGCAATCGCGTGCTGCGCGTTGGTCCGGGCAGCGCTGTAATTCCCGGCATTCAGCGTGTTCAGGCTGTCGATGAGCAACCGGCGCGCATTGGGCGGTGGCGGACGCAGAGCCAGACCGATCGCGACGGCGACGAGCGCCAGGCTCAGCAGGGCGATCGCGAGGATCCTTGCGCGATTGCCCGTCAGGATGGCGGGCAACTTCACGCGCCGCCGCCGCTTGCGACGCAGCAGCGGATAGCGGCTTGCCCGAGCGCCCGATCCAGACACGGCCTCAGACATGAAGATCATAGCTCTTGAGCAGATCGTACAGCGTCGGCCGGCTGATTCCGAGCAGACGGGACGCGCCGGAAATGTTGCCGTCGGCGCGGACCAGCGCTTGGCGAATGGCCTTGCGATCGGCAAGTTCGCGGGCGGCGCGCAGGTTCAGCGCGGCAGCCTCCTCCGCCTTGCCGTCGAGGTCAAGATCGGTCGCGGTGACCAGCTTGCCGTCCGCCATGATCACCGCGCGCTTGATCCGGTTCTCCAGTTCGCGGACGTTGCCCGGCCAGCCCCAGCCATCGATCGCAGCGCGCGCGTCGGGAGCAAGGCCGGTGACGACGGGGTTCATGGCCACGGCGTAGCGCGTCACGAAGTGGCGTGCGAGCAATACCGCGTCGCCGGTCCGGTCGGCCAGCCGGGGAATTCGCACGACGATCTCCGCAAGCCGGTAATACAGGTCTTCGCGGAGGCGGCCGTCGGCGACCATCGCGTCGACATTCTGATGAGTCGCACACACGATCCGCGTGTCGACGGGGATCGCCTTGCGTCCGCCGACGCGCTCGATCACCCGCTCCTGGAGGAACCGCAACAGCTTGACCTGCAGCGCGAAAGGCACGTCGCCGATCTCGTCGAGGAACAGCGTGCCGCCGGCCGCCTGTTCGATCTTGCCCTGGACGGTCTTGATCGCGCCGGTGAACGCGCCCTTCTCGTGTCCGAACAATTCGCTTTCGAGCAGGGTTTCCGGGATCGCCGCGCAGTTGATCGCGACGAAACTTCCCCGCGATCGCGGCGATGCGTCGTGCAGTCCCCGTGCGAGCAATTCCTTGCCGGTGCCGCTGGCACCGAGCAGCATCACCGACACGTTCGCGGGGGCGACCCGCTCCAGCGTCCGCGTAACCACCGCCATTTCGGGCGAGGCGCTGATGAGACCACCGAACCCGCCTGCCTCGACGCGTGCTGCAAGCCGGCGGTTTTCAGCTTCGAGCGCATGGACGTGGAAGGCGCGGCCGACGATCATGCCCAGCGCGTCGATGTCGATCGGCTTGGCGTAGAAATCCCAGGCACCATCGGCGATCGCCTGCAACGCGCTTTCGCGGGCACCGTGCCCGGATGCGACGATCACCTTGGTGTCGGGCTTCATCGCCAGGATGTCGCGCAGCGTCGCAAAGCCCTCGCTCACGCCGTCGGGGTCGGGCGGCAGGCCGAGATCGAGCGTCACGACCGCCGGCTCATGCGCGCGCACCGCGTCCAGCGCCTGCGTGCGATCGCTCGCGACGACGATCTGATACCCTTCATAAGCCCAGCGAAGCTGCCGCTGTAGCCCGGCATCGTCCTCGACGATCAACAGGACGGGCCGGCCCCTGTCGGTTGTGGCCCCGCTCATGCCGCCGCCTCCATCGCGGTCGCGGCGGGCAGCAGGATACGGAACCGCGTTCCCTGCCCCTCACGACTCGTGACCTCCAGCGTACCGCCCATCGCCTGGACGAGTTGTCGCGCCTCGAACGCACCGATGCCGAACCCGGTCGGCTTGGACGAAACGAACGGACGGAAGAGCTGGTCGCGCACGAACCCCGGCGTCATGCCGCAGCCCTGGTCGACCACATCGATCCTCACGCGGTCGCCTTGCGCGTCGATCGACAGCATGATCGGATCGTCGACGCCGCTTGCCTCGATGCCGTTCTGGACGAGGTGGCCCAGCACCTGTTCGAGCCGCGTCGCATGGCCAAGCGCGAGCGCCGGTACGACCCGTGCCGCGATCGGATGCTGGCTCTTCCGCGCGGCTACGATGCGTTCGACCAGCGCACCGACATCGACCGGCTGGAGCGGTTCGCTGGGCGCGGCATTATGCTGCGACAGGCGGGCGAGCAGCGCATTCATGCGATCGGAGGAGTCCTTGAGAGTGGCGATCATGTCGACGCGGAAATCGGGATTGTCGGCGTGGCGTTCGGCATTGCGTGCGACCAGTGTCAGCTGGCTGACGAGGTTCTTGATGTCGTGCAGGATGAACGCGAAGCGGCGATTGAACTCGTCAAAGCGCGCCGCGTCCGCCAGCGCGGTATGCGCGCGATCCTCCGCCAGATAACTCGCCGCCTGCCGCCCGGCGACGCGGAGCAGATCGAAATCCTCCCAGTCGAGCGCACGGTCGACCGGCGGGCGAGCAAGAACGATCGCACCGACCAGGTTCCCGCCGTGCAGCAGCGGCACGATCGCCCAGGCGTCGCGACAGTCGGACAGCCACGTCGGAACGCTAGCCTGTTCTTCGTGGAGTGCATCTCCCGTGCGAACCGGATCGAGTTCGATGATACGCGCGCCATCGCCGAGATAGCGCGCCAACGCTTCGCCGCCGCTCTCGGTCGTGTCGCGCCAGTTCCACGTCGTGCTTACCTCAAGCGATGCGCCATCGGGCACCAGCAACAGCCCGCCGGGCGAATCGGTCAGATCTGCCACTGCCTTCACGACCCGTGTTCCGAGTGGTTCGGGATGACCATCGAACTGCGTGCCCGACATGCCCAGCGTATCGGTGAAACGCTGCCATTCGGCACGGTAATCATAGCGATGACGGAACAGGTGCTTGGCGATCTTCACCTTGGTCCACGCGCGCAACCACGGCGTCGACAGCATCGTCATGAGGGTCGTGGTCGCGCCGAACACGATCGCGGTCTGTGCAATGCGGGAATAAGGCCCGGCATAGCTACCGGCGAGGCTGGTCGCGAGCGCGACGATGCCCACGTACAGCACGATTCCGATCGCGGTGAGCGCCCGTATCGTCACCGGCCGCGACAGCGCGAGCGTCCAGTCTCCACTGCGATGCACCGCGATCATCAACACCGCTGCCACGCCCACCATCGCCATGCCGCGCACCGCAGACAGCCATGACACCCAGTCGGCCTGAAAATAATACAGCGTGAGCAGCACAAGATCAGCGCCCCACATCGCCCCCAGCGCCAGCATGACCAGCCTGATCCCACCGCGCGAAGCCGGAGCCGCCTGGTAGAGATGGTGGACCAGCACGAGTGCGCTGACCGCGGTCATCATGCGGAAGACCAGCCGCGCGGTGCCGACCGCCACCACGGCCTCGCGGTCAATCGGCGCCATTTCCGCTATTGCAAGCAAGGCACTCATCACCGCGATCGCGACGACCAGCAGATAGACCGTGCCCAGCGCGAAATTCCCGGCCCGATCCCGCCGGACCAGCGCCAGCATGAAACCGAGCCACGCAATATTGCGGACGCTTTCCGCGATGCGCGGCGCGACATGGCCGGCATCGATCCCCGCCACCGCCAACGCCCAGAGGCTCGTCGCGAACAAGGCCGTGACGAACGCGCCGTGCGGCCATTGCCCTGCGCCGCCGCGAAGTTGCGCCACGCCCAGCCCCCCGAACACGAGGGCAGCAAGCGCATGGCTCCAAAGGATGAGCGTCGCCATCATGCCGTATTCAGCGTGCGCCGACCGGCCACAGCACCACGCGCAACGTCTGCAACAGGATCAGCATGTCGAGGAACGGCGAGTAGTTCTTCGCGTAATACAGGTCGTATTCCAGCTTGTGCCGGGCATCCTCGATCGACGCGCCATACGGATAGTTGATCTGCGCCCAACCGGTGATGCCGGGCTTCACCATGTGCCGCTCGGCATAGAAGGGGAGCTGATCCTCGAGTTGCTCGACGAACTGCGGGCGTTCGGGGCGTGGCCCGACGAAGCTCATCTCGCCCTTCAACACGGTCCAGGTCTGCGGCAGTTCGTCGATCCGGACCTTACGGATGAAACGACCGACCCGGGTGATGCGGGGATCGTCCTCCGCCGCCCAGACCGCCGTCCCCGCGACCTCGGCATCCTGCCGCATCGAACGCAGCTTCAGGATGTCGAAGCCCTCGTTGTAGAGCCCGACCCGGCGCTGACGGTAGAAGGCCGGGCCCCTCGATTCGAGTTTGATGGCGATTGCGGTGAGCAAGATGATCGGCAGCGTCACGATCAGCAACAGCCCGCTCGCGATGATGTCGAACGCACGCTTGAAGACGCTCGACAGCATGCGACTCGATGCGAAGCCGTCGGAGAAGATCAGCCAGGACGGATTGACGCTCTTCAGGTCGATGCGCCCCGTTTCACGTTCGAGAAAGCTGGAAATTTCGCTGACCTGGACGCCGGTCGTGCGGACCCGCAACAGATCCTTCATCGGCAAGGCGTTGCGTCGCTCGTCGAGCGCGAGGACCACTTCGCTGGCATTCTGATCGACGATGTACGCCGCCAGGTTCGGAATGTCGGCGCGCGGCGTGACGGTCGCAACGACGGCATCCGCCTCCCCCATGGAGACGAAGGCCGCGACGACGAAATTGATGCCGGGCTGTTCCGACAATCCTAGTATCTGCGCCGCCCGCTTGCCGGCGCCCAGCACGATGATGCGACGCTTGAACGTCTCGCCGCCAAGCGTCTTCCCGAGCAACGCCCGCACGGTGACGAGCAGCACGGTCGCGATGATGGTGGAGTACAGCAGGTTCGATCGCCAGAAGGTAAGTGCGGGAACCAGAAAAAAGATGAACGACAAGAAGATGACGCCGAGCGCGAGCGCCACGGCCAGACGCGCGGCGGCGAACCGGAGCGACAGGAACGAAGCGACGCCGTACGCCCCGACCGCGACCAGCGAGACCTGCAACGCGATCGCAAACGTCAGCAACTGCGCGATCCGGGTGGCGATCGGCTCGACCAGCATCCCGATCTGATGCGCGCGAACGACCCAGCCCAGCTCTGCCGAAACGATCAGCAGGATCATGTCGACCAGCCCGAGCAGAAGCACGGTATGCGGCACGTAATGCTTGAAGAGCCGTATCATGCAACGCTTCCCGACAGGTTATTTGTAAATGCTACCGACACCTGAACGCTTGGTTTCGCAGGAAAACACGAAAAAAGCCTGAAGACCGCGCATCCAATCGATACATTCGGCGATTGGCACCGGTGGCCGCTCCGCTATAGCTCAGCGCCACTCGGAGGATTCATGACCGCACGCAAAATCGTTCCCGTTATCTTGTCAGGCGGATCGGGCACGCGCCTTTGGCCGATGTCCCGCCCTGAAATGCCCAAGCAGATGCTCGCGCTGACGGCGGATGAGACGATGCTGCAACTAACGGCAGGGCGGGCGTTCGGCGAGCGATTTGCCGCGCCTATCGTGGTTGCCAACGCGCGCCACGCCGATCTGGTCGAGCAGCAGCTTGCAGAAGCTGGCGCAACACCGCAGGCGCTGATCCTCGAGCCCACCGGTCGCAACACCGCGCCCGCCATCGCACTTGCGGCTATTGCGGCGGGGGGGGGCGGCGACGCGTTACTGGTTATGCCGTCGGACCACGTTATCGGCGATGTCGCGGCATTCCACGCGGCGATCGAGGCAGCGATGCCGCTCGTCACGCAAGGGTGGCTGGTCACGTTCGGCATCGCACCCGACGCGCCCGAGACCGGCTATGGCTGGATCCAGATCGGCGACGAGCTCCAGCCCGGCGTCAACCGCGTCGCGCGGTTCGTCGAGAAGCCCCCGCTCGACAAGGCGCAGTCGATGCTCGCCAGTGGCGATCATGCCTGGAACGGCGGCATATTCCTGTTCCTCGCCGACGCCTATCTCGAAGCCCTCGCGCAGTTCGATCCTGGCATCCTGACCGCCACGCAGGAGGCGATGGACAAGGCACGTACCGAAGGAACCCGCATCTACCCCGACGCGGTCGCCTTCGCAGCCTCGCCCGACGACTCGATCGATTACGCGGTGATGGAAAAGGCCGACCGTGTCGCGGTCGTGCCGGTCGCGATGGGCTGGAACGATGTCGGCAGCTGGGACGCACTCCACGCGATCAGCGACACGGACAGCGACGGCAACGCGCACCGCAGCCACGGCGATGGCGACGTGCTCGCGATAGACACGAAGAACTGCTTCGTCCGCAGCGACGGCGTTCGCGTCTCGATGGTCGGGGTCGAGGACCTGATCGTGGTCGCGAGCGGCAACGACGTCCTGATCATGCCACGCGGCCGCAGCCAGGAAGTGAAGAAGCTGATCGAGGCCATGAAGGACTCTGCGAAGAAGGCATCACCGACCAGCTGAGGTCGGGATGCAAGATCGGTCCGGCTGCACGCCGGGCCGGTCGAATTACGGTTTCCTGCGCGTCTTCGGCACCTGAGACAGGCGCGTCAGCAGCGTCGGGATGTCTTCGGTGATCATCGTGTCCGTCGGCGTCTGCCAAGTTGAACGCAGCGTTTCGCCGACATCGTGCAATCGTGCGCCGGCTTCACGCCTGGATGTCTCGTTTCGCACGTCTACCTCACCTACGCATACACCCGACGGCATCCTTCGGGGGTAAGGACACCGCCGGGCTCTCGGGTCAAACCGACGATATCCGCGCTTGTTCCGGCGGTTTCGCAACGGACTCATCTTCCACGCCGGTTCCGGTCGCAGACGCGCCGAAATTCCGATCCCGAAGCGCTGGCGGTCCGCGCGGCGATCGGCTTAGATGCGCGAAAGTTCACGGGAGAGTTCGTCATGGATCGTCGCCAGTTCCTCGCATCGGGCGGCGTCGCCGCACTTGCCACCACGTTGTTGCCGTCGTCGGCCTTCGCACAGTCGAGCGGCGACACCGCGCTCAACGCCGATTTCGAGCGGATATTCCAGGCGAGCGTCGCCCGGTCGCCCGAACTCGCGACATCGCTGGGTCTCGACAAGGGGCCTCTCGCGGGCCTGAAGAGCCAGCTTTCGCCGCGCACGCCGGAAAAGCGCGCACGCGACGTGAGCGAGACCAAGGCAGCGCTCGCCAGCCTGGCCCGCTACGACGGCGCAGGCCTGTCGCCCGCGGCCAAGCTCAACCTCGAAGTCGTCCGCTATTCGCTCAACACGCAGATCGCCGCGCCCGAGAAGTTCGGCATGGACAGCCCGATCCGCCCCTACCGGATCTTCCAGCAGGGCGGCGCCTATTTCCAGGTGCCCGACTTCCTCAACACCGCACACACGATCAACGCTACCCCGGATGCGGAGGCGTATCTGTCCCGGCTCGATCAGTTCGGCACGGTGCTCGATCAGGAAAGCGCGATGCAGCAGGCCGAGGCGGCACGCGGCCTGCTCGCACCCGGCTGGTCGCTCGACCTGACGCTGGGACAGATGCGGAAACTGCGGAGCCAGCCGGCCGCGACGTCGAGCATCGTCCAGTCATTGGTCAAGCGCGCCGCGGCCAAGGGTCTTGCCGGCGACTGGCAGGCGCGCGCTTCGAAGATCGTCGACGGCAAGGTCTATCCCGCGCTCGACCGCCAGATCGCGCTGATCGAGCGGTTGAAGCCGACCACCAAGCCCGGCGACGGGATATGGCGCGTGCCGAACGGCGACGCGATCTATGCGATGGCGCTCAACCAGGCGACCACGACGACGATGAGCCCCGACGAGGTCCACCGCATCGGCCTCGCTCAGGTCGCCGAGATCACCGCGCAGCTCGACACGATCCTGAAATCGCAGGGCTTCACGACCGGCACGGTCGGCGAGCGGCTGGCGAAGCTCAACGTGACGCCGGACCAGCTTTACGCGAACACCGCGGAGGGGCGCACCGAGCTGATCGCCGGGCTGAACGACGGCATCAAGGCGATGTACGCTAAGCTTCCCCAGGCGTTCTCGGAAGTGCCGACACAGCCGCTCGAAATCCGCGCGGTGCCGGTCGAGATCCAGGACGGCGCGTCGAACGGCTATTACAACCGTGCCTCGCTCGATGGCAGCCGCCCGGCAATCTACTTCGTCAACCTGAAGGACGTCGGCGACTGGCCGAAATACACGCTGCCGTCGCTGACCTATCATGAGGGCGTGCCCGGGCATCACCTCCAGATCAGCCTTGCGCAGGAATCGAAGGACATTCCGACGCTGCGGAAGATCGGCTTCTTCTCCGCCTATTCGGAGGGCTGGGCGCTGTATGCGGAGCAGCTGGCCGACGAGCTCGGTGCGTATGCATCGCCGCTGGAGCGCGCAGGCTATCTCCAGTCGTTCCTGTTCCGCGCGACGCGTCTGGTGGTCGATACCGGCATTCACGCGAAACGCTGGAGCCGCGAGAAGGCGACCGACTATATGGTCGCGACGACCGGCTTTGCGCGACCGCGGACGCAGCGCGAGGTCGAGCGCTATTGCACGCAGGCAGGTCAGGCTTGCAGCTACAAGGTCGGCCACATGGCATGGACGCGGGCGCGGGTGAAGGCGAAGGCCGCATTGGGCGACACGTTCGACCTGAAGCAGTTCCACGACATCCTGAAGGAAGGCGCGATGCCGCTGACCATCCTGGAACGCCGGGTCGACGAGCGGATCGCGGTGATAAAGGCCAAGGGCTGAGACTTGGCTATCCTCCCCCGCGAGGGGGAGGTGGCGCCGAAGGTGACGGAGGGGGAGGACACGGAACCGGGGTTGTTCCTTACCTCCCCCTCCGTCTGGCTAAAGCCAGCCACCTCCCCCTGTCGGGGGAGGACATCTCCACCTCCCATTCATTGTCCTGTTACAGTTCGTGCCAAGTAGATGCCGAGACGCTGCGCCAGCATCGTATCGAGGTATAAGGTTCCAAGCGACCATCCTTCGATACGCCGTCTTCAGGCGCTCCGGTGGAGCGACTCGATGGCTACTCAAAACGAAGGGAAAGAACGGAAGTCGATGGGTCAGGCAATCGCCTCCCTAGTTTCTCGAACCCGACGGCGTCACCTTCACCATCACAACGCCGTGCGGCGGGACCATCGCCGAGAACCGTCCCTCCCGCAGGCGCCGCGTCCTCCCCGACCAAAGATCGCGCACGTCCGATGCCATCGCCGTCGTGTAGCCGATCTCCGGCCATGCTACCGCGATCTCGGCCGGCGTCGTTCCCCGATTCAGCAACAGCACCGCCCGGCTTCCATCCGCCAACGGTCGCGCCCAGACCTCGTGATCGCCATCGTCGCGGACCCGCCGCCCCTGCATCCCGAGCGCATCCTGATCGACCGCGATCACGTCCGCATTCAGCAGGATCGCGCGCGTCGGGCCGTCCATCTTCGCGACGTCGTTGCCCGCGATCAGCGGTGCCGCCATCATCGCCCACAGGCTGAAATGCGCGCGATATTCGGTGTCGGTCATCCCGCCATTGCCGACCTCGAGCATGTCCGGATCGTTCCAGTGGCCCGGCCCCGCGAACGGATAAAGCGGCTCGTTCTTGTCGACGATGTCCATCATGCCGAGCGAATAGGTCACCGGCCCCGCCCACGCATCGCGGATGTCGCCGGTGGTACGCCACATGTTGCCGATCTTCGCGCCCCATTCCCACGGGCGGTTGTTGCCCCATTCGCAGATCGAGAGCAGCATCGGCCTACCGGTTGCGCGGATCGCGTCGGACATCAGCGCATACGCCTCCTCCGCATTGCGCACGCCGGTCGAGCACCAGTCGTATTTGAGGTAATCGACGCCCCAGCGCGCATAGGTCAGCGCGTCCTGGTACTCGTGTCCCTGGCTGCCGGGGCGCCCGCCGCAGGTCTTTCGCCCGGCATCGGAGTAGATCCCGAACTTCAGGCCCTTCGCATGGACGTAGTCCGCCAACGCCTTGATCCCCGACGGGAACTTGGTTGCGTCGGCGGTGATGAAGCCGTCCTTGTCACGGTCGCCGTGCCAGCAATCGTCGATCACGACATAGCCGTATCCCGCCGCCTTCATGCCGTTTGCGACGATCGCGTCGGCGGTGTCGCGGATCACCTGTTCGGTGACCTTGCAGCCGTGTTTGTTCCAGCTGTTCCACCCCATCGGCGGCGTCATCGCGAGGCCGTTGGCGGTCCGCCCGGCCTCGCGCGATGGGCGCACGGTGTTGGGATCGACGAGCTGGTCCTGCGCCGCCGCGAGCGTGCTCGACATCGCCGCACACAGCGCGAGCAGCAGTCGCGCGAAACGGCGGCTCACTTGCCGCTGCGATCGAGCGTCTGCGCGGCCACGCGCACCGTCACCGTCTGGACGATGTCGGTGGCCGAGGTGGCGAGCATCACCTTGTAGTCGCCGCCCGCGATCTTCCAGCCGCCGGTCGTCGTGTCGAACGTCGCAAGCAGGCGCGGATCGATCGTCACCGACACCGATCGATCGCTGCCGGGCGCGAGATCGACCTTGCTGAACGCCCCCAGACGCTTCGGCGCTTCCCAGCCTGCGCCCGACACATAGACCTGCGCGACCGCCTTGCCCTGCACCGTACCGGTGTTCTTCACCGAGAAGCCGGCCTTAATACCCTTGCCCTCGGGCGCGGCCGTCAGACCGCTCATTGCGAAATTGGTATAGGAAAGTCCGTAGCCGAACGGAAACAACGGCTTGGCGCCGGTCTTGTCGAACCATTTATAGCCGACCGCCGCGCCCTCGATATCGTAATTGCCCATCGGATGCGCATCGCGGTCGAGCTTCGGATCGCCCTCCAGCACGGGCCGCGGGGTCTGCGCGAGCGACGCGGGGAAGGTCGCGGGTAGATGCCCCGACGGATTGACCTCGCCGGTCAGCACGCGCGCGATCGCCTCGCCGCCCGCCGTGCCGGGATACCACGCCTCCAGCACTGCGCCGACCTTGCCGAGCCACGGCATCACCACCGGCCCGCCGGTTTCGAGCACGACCACCGTCTTCGCGTTCGCGCGCGCGACCGCATCGATCAGCGCGTTCTGGCCGTCCGGCAGATTCAGGTCGGGCGCGTCGATCGACTCGCCGGTCCACTGCTCGCCGAACACGACGACGACATCCGCTTTCCGCGCCGCCGCAGCGGCCGCCTTGACGTCCTTGCCATCGAGATAGGTCACGGTCGCGCCGGTCGCCGCCTGCAGTGCCTTCATCGGCGACGACGCGTGATACGTCTTGGGGCCGGGGAAACCGCTCGGGAACTCGTCCGCCACGATCAGGCCATTGGTCGGGGCATTGTGCGAATAGACCTGGGACGAGCCGCCGCCCGACAGCACGCCGACATCCGCATGTGCGCCGATCAGCAGGATCGACTTGGCCGACTTGGCGATCGGCAGCAGCCCGGCGGTGTTCTTGAGGAGGACGATGCCCTCCTCCGCATCCGCGCGCGTCACCGCGGCGTGCGCGGCGTAGTCGATCTTGGTCACCTGATCGCCGTTCACTACCGTATCGAACGCGCCGACCGACACCATGCCCCACAATATACGGCGTGCCATGTCGGTCGCGCGCGCTTCGGTCACATGACCGTTGTTGACCGCCTCGCGCAGCGCGTCCGCGAAATACGGTGCGCGATCGAACGCCCACCCGGATTGCTGGTCGAGCCCGGCATTGGCCGCCTCGCTGGTCGAATGCACTGCGCCCCAGTCGGACATGACATAGCCCTTGAAACCCCAGTCGCGCTTCAGCACGGTGTTGAGCAGCCAGTCGTTCTCGCACGCATAATGGCCGTTCACGCGGTTGTACGAGCACATGACGGAGCCCGGCTGGCCGACCTCGTTGGCGATCTCGAACGCGAGCAGGTCGGACTGGCGCGCGGCCTGTTCGCCGATCCTGTGGTCCATCGTGAAGCGGTTCGTCTCCTGCCCGTTGAAGGCGTAGTGCTTCATCGTCGAGACGACGTGCTGCGACTGGATTCCCTTGATCTCGTGCCCGGTGATGATTCCGGCCAGGAACGGATCCTCGCCGCCATATTCGAAATTGCGCCCGTTCCGCGGCTCCCTCGTGAGATTCATCCCACCCGCGAGCTGGACGTTAAAGCCCGACAGGAACGCCTCGTTGCCGATCATCGCACCGCCCGCCTGTGCGAGGTCCGGGTTCCAGGTCGATGCGGTCGCGATCCCCGACGGCAGGGAGGTGCGCAGCCGCGGCGTCGGCCCGCGCTGGCTGGCAACGCCGACGCCGGCATCGGTCTGCCACTGGTTCGGAATGCCAAGCCGCGGGATGCCCGGCACGATCCCAGCGGACGCGGGCAGGCCGTCCTTGGGATAGACGAAATTCTTGATCGGCGTCTTCTGCCAGTCGGCGGTGGTCGCGAAATAGCCGAAGGTGAGTTGCAGCTTCTCGTCGAGCGTCATCTCCTTGAGGAGCAGGTCGACACGCGCATCGGCGCTCAGCGCGGTGTTCATCCACGGCCGCGCCTTGGGGGCCTCGGTCCGCGCCGCCGCCGCGCCGGGCGCGTTGTTGGTCGTCTGCGCCGCGATCGGAGCAGATAGCGCCAGGACCGATCCCGCCAGCAATCGGACGAGCACGCGGCGGGAGTGGGAAACGGTCATGGGCCTCACCTGAATTATACGACGAATTGGATCGCGGTGTGCCGTGTCTCCGGTCCGAGCACAACCGGTGGTCGATCCGAATCCGGTAAATGAATATCCGGATGTCGAAGGCGGGATCGTCCCAGGAGCGATGACGGCTTCGCTGACGCTCTACGCGCCGAAACCGCCGCCGCCGGGCGTCTCGATCACGAACACGTCGTCGGCGTGCATGTCGACCTTGGCGGTGGAGCCAAGGTGCTCGACGCCGCCGTCGGCGCGCTCGACGGTCGCCGAGCCCCGCCCTCCGCTTGCGCCGCCAGCCATCCCGAACGGTGGTACGCGGCGGCGGTTGGCGAGGATGCAGGCGGTCATGTCTTCGAGGAAGCGTACGCGCCGCGTTGCCCCGTCGCCGCCGTGGTGTGCGCCCGCGCCGCCAGAGCCGCGGCGGATCGCGAATTCTTCCAGCAATACCGGAAAGCGCGTTTCGAAGATTTCCGGGTCGGTCAGCCGGCTGTTGGTCATGTGCGTCTGGATCACCGAGGCGCCGTCGAAGCCGGGGCCCGCGCCTGCGCCGCCAGCAATCGTCTCGTAATATTGGTGCGTGTCGTTGCCGAAAGTGAAGTTGTTCATCGTCCCCTGGCTCGCGGCCATCGCGCCGAGTGCGCCGAACAGCGCGTCGGTGACCACCTGGCTCGTTTCGACGTTGCCCGCGACGACCGCAGCCGGATAGCGCGGGTTGAGCATCGAGCCTTCGGGGACGCGGATCGTGACACCGCGCAGGCAGCCGTCGTTAAGCGGGACGGCCTCGTCGATCAGCGCACGGACGACGTAGAGCACCGCCGCGCGGACGATCGAGACGGGGGCGTTGAAGTTGGTCGGGCGCTGCTCGCTGGTGCCGGCGAAGTCGACCTCCATCGTCGCGGCATCGCGATCGACGCGGACCGCTACGCGGACGACGGCGCCATCGTCCATCTCGTAGGCGAACGTGCCGTCGTCGAGCGTCGCGATCAGGCGGCGGACGGCGGCGTCGGCGTTGGCCTGAACGTGCTCCATGTAGGCCGCGACGACGTCGGTGCCGTACTCGTTCGCGAGTCGTGTGAGACCAATCGCGCCGCGCGTGCAGGCTGCTAACTGCGCGGCGAGATCGGCGATGTTCTGGTCGATGTTGCGGGCGGGATAGGGGCCGCTGGCGAACACAGCGCGGAGTTCGGCTTCGAGGAAACGCCCTTCGTCGACCACCAGCACGTCGTCGAGCAGCACGCCTTCTTCCTCGACCGAGCGGCTTTCGGGCGGCATCGATCCGGGGGTGATCCCGCCGACGTCCGCGTGATGGCCGCGAGCGGCTACGAAGAACACGGGCGCATCGCCGTCATCCGCGAACACCGGTATGATGACGGTGATGTCGGGGAGGTGCGTGCCGCCGCGATACGGCGCGTTGAGCGCATAGGCGTCGCCTCGGCGGATACCGCGGCCGTCTGCGCCGCCGCCGCGCGCGTCGATGATCGTGCGGATGCTTTCGCCCATCGAGCCCAGATGGACGGGGATGTGCGGCGCGTTGGCGACGAGATTGCCGTGCGCGTCGAACAGAGCACAACTGAAGTCGAGCCGTTCGCGGATGTTGACCGATGCGGCGGAGCGCTGGAGCGCGGCGCCCATCTCCTCGGCGATGCTCATGAACAGACCGGCGAAGATGGCGAGGCGAACCGGGTCGGATTCGGTGCCGATGCTGGCGCCGACGCGAGGTGCGATCCGGTCGAGGATCAGATTGCCGATCGGATCGACGCGCGCGCGCCAGCCGGGCTCGACGATGGTGGTCGAGACGCTGTCGAGGATCAGAGCGGGTCCGTCGATGGCGTGGCCGGCGGGTAGGCCTTCGCGCGCCAGGACGGGCGTGTCGTGCCATGCGCCGGCCATATAGACGGGGGCGACGGACAGGGGCGCGGCTGGCTCTTCGGGGAACGCGACGAGCGCGGCGGCAATCGGCGGACTCTCGGCGATGGCTTCGGCAACGATACGGTCGGCGATCAGCGGTGCTTCGCTGGCAAAGCCGAACTGCACGATATGCGCGGCGTCGAACGCGGCGATCATTGCGGCCGGTTCGTCGAGATCGAGTTCGATGGTGTGGTCGGTCTGGCCTCGGCGCAGATGCACGCGCCGCTCGATCCGGACGTCGTCCGCCGTGACGCCCTGCGCCATCAGGGCGTCGCGCGCTGCTTCCGCCAGACCGTCCAGCGCCTGCGTGATCGGGACATAGTCAGCGAACGCAGCACCCGAGGTCGCCTCGCGGAGAACCCGGCGATCGGCCAGCCCCATTCCGTATGCCGACAGCACGCCGGCCAGCGGGTGGATCATCACCCGGTCCATCGCCAGCGCATCCGCGACGAGGCACGCATGCTGCCCTCCGGCTCCACCGAAGCAGGCGAGCGTGTAGCGCGTGACGTCATGCCCGCGCGCGACGGAAATCGTGCGGATCGCATTCGCCATGTTCGCCACCGCGACCGCGACGAACCCTTCGGCGGCGACCTGCGGATCGAGCGGCAATTCCGCGAACCGGGCGGTAACCGCCTCGGCATCGAGCGGCTGGTCGCCTGCCGATCCGAACAGCGCCGGGAAGAATTCGGGGCGAACCTTGCCGAGCATCACGTTGCAGTCTGTCACCGTCAGCGGCCCACCGCGGCGGTAACACGCCGGCCCCGGCACCGCGCCTGCGCTCTCGGGGCCGACGATCAACCGCTCGCCATCGAACCGACAGATCGAGCCGCCGCCTGCCGCCACCGTGTGGATCCGCAGCATCGGCGCGCGGATGCGGGCGCCGGCGATCAGCGTTTCGGTGTCGCGTTCGTACGTGCCGGCGTAGTGCGAGACATCGGTCGAGGTGCCGCCCATGTCGAAACCGATGATCTGTTCGAACCCGGCCTCGCGCGCGGTCGCGGCCATGCCGACGATCCCGCCCGCCGGCCCCGACAGGATCGCGTCCTTGCCGCGAAAGCCTGCGCCGTCGACCAGTCCTCCCGACGACTGCATGAACAGCGCGCCCTGCCCCAGCGCGTCGCTCAGGCCCGCGACATAACGATCGACGACCGGCGACAGATACGCATCGACGACCGTCGTATCGCCGCGCCCGATCAGCTTTATGAGCGGCGCGACGCGGTGACTGACCGAGATTTGGGTGAAGCCGATCTCGGTTGCGATTGCCGCCAGCGCTTCCTCGTGCGCGGTGAAGCGATAGCCGTGCACCAGAACAACCGCGACCGCGCGCAGCCCGCTCTCGAATGCTGCCTGCAAGCCCGTGCGGGCCGCGTCGACGTCGAGCGGACGGAGCACATCGCCGTCCGCCCCGACCCGCTCATCGATCTCCACGACATGCGCGAACAGCGGCGGCGGGCGGTTCACGTCGCGCGCGAAGATGTCGGGCCGTTCCTGGTGGCCGATCAGCAGCGCATCGCCGAACCCGCGGGTGATCGCGAGACACGTCGGCTCGCCCTTGCGCTCGAGCAGCGCGTTGGTCGCGACCGTCGTCCCGATCCGCAGTTCGAGCGGCACGTCCGCGCCATCCGTCAGCCGCCGGATCGCCTCGACCGCCGCATCATCATAGCGCTCGGGATCTTCCGACAGCAGCTTGGCGGTGACGATCCGTCCGTCCGGTTGCCGCGCGACGACGTCGGTGAACGTGCCGCCGCGATCGATCCAGAACTGCCATGTGGTCATCGGTTACTCAGCCCAGAAATTGCGTCATCCGCGCCGCTGCCCCGGTCCACGCGACGCCGCGATCGTCGAGCCATGCGTCGTCGTAATAGGTGCAGCCATAGCGGTCGCCGCCATCGCACAACAGCGTGACGATGCTCCCCGTCTCGCCCGCCGCCGCCATCTCCTCGACGATCTGCGCGCACGCCCAGAGGTTGGTCCCGGTCGATCCGCCGACGCGCCGGCCGAGCCGGTCGGACAGCGCACGCATCGCGCCGATACTGTCGGCATCCTCGACCGCGATCATCCGGTCGATCACGCTCGGCACGAAGCTGGGCTCGACCCGCGGCCGTCCGATCCCCTCGATCCGCGACGCGCACCCTTCGGGCAACGCGACCACCGAGCGGTCCTCGAAATGGCGGTGGAACACCGAGTGGACCGGGTCCGCGACGCACAGTTTCGTGTCGTGGCGGCAATAGCGGATGAAGCGCCCGATCGTCGCCGACGTGCCCCCCGTCCCCGCACCGCAGACGATCCAGGACGGGCACGGATGCTCCTCCTCGGCCATCTGCGCGAAGATACTCTCGGCGATGTTGTTGTTGCCGCGCCAGTCGGTTGCGCGCTCGGCATAGGTGAACTGGTCGAGATAATGCCCGCCGGTTTCGGCCGCAAGCCGGTGCGAGACCGCGTAGACGGTGCGCGGATCGTCCACCATGTGGATCTCGCCGCCGTGAAAGCGGATCGCGTCGAGCTTGGGCTTGGCGGTCGTCGCAGGCACCACCGCGATGAAACGTAGCCCCAGCATCCTGGCGAAATACGCCTCCGACACCGCGGTCGACCCGGACGAGGATTCGATCACCGTCGTCTCCGGCCCGATCCATTCGTTGCACAGCGCGTACAGGAACAGCGACCGCGCGAGCCGGTGCTTTAGGCTGCCGGTCGGGTGCGAACTCTCGTCCTTCAGGTACAGCACGATGCCGGGATACCGCGGCAGGTCGACGCGTATCAGATGCGTGTCGGCGGACCGGTTATAGTCCGCCTCGATCCGCCGCACCGCCTCCGACAACCAGCGCCGGTCGACGCGCTTCGTCACCCTTGCAGACCGTGACGGACCAGCATCGCGGTCGGCTCGGGGTCACGCCCGCGGAACGCGCGGAAGCTGTCCGCCGCGGGCCGTGTCGCACCGCGCGCGAGCACTTCCTCGCGGAATCGGTCGCCGGTCTTGCGATCGACCAAGCCAGCTTCGGCGAACGCCTCGAATCCATCGGCGGCAAGCAACTCGGCATAGAGATAACTGTAATAGCCCGACGCATAACCGCCCGCGAAAATGTGGCTGAACGCGTGCGGGAAGCGGTGCCATGCGGGCGGGCGGATCACCGCCACCTCGTCGCGCACCGCCTCGATCACCTCGATCGGATCGCTGCCCATCGTGCCGAGATGCAGCAGAAGATCGAACAGCGCGAACTCCACCTGCCGCAGGATGAACATTCCCGCCTGGAAATGTCGCGCCTTCACCATCCGCTCGAACAGGTCGGCGGGGAGCTTCTCACCGGTCTTGTAGTGCCCCGACATGCCGGTCAGCACGTCCTTGTCCCAGGCAAAATCCTCCATCAGCTGGCTCGGCAGCTCGATCGCGTCCCACTCGAACCCGTTGGTGCCAGCGATGCTCGGCCGGTTCACCTTGGTAAAGAGCAGGTGGATGCAGTGGCCGGTCTCGTGCAGCAGCGTCGTCACGTCATTGTGGCTCAGCAGTGACGGCGTTTCGCCACCATCCGGCGCGAAGTTGCAGACGAGATACGCGACCGGCACCGTCACGGTGTTGCCGTCGTGCAACCGCGGCCGCGCCTGCGCCATCCATGCGCCGCCACGCTTCCCGGTGCGCGCGTGGAGGTCGAGATACAGCCCGGCGAACACCGTCCCGCTCTCATCCACCACGTCGAAGAACCGCGCATCCTCGTGATACAGCGACACGTCGTCGCGCTCGACCAGCTTGATGCCGAACAGCCGCTGCATCAGCGTCTGCCACCCCTCCATCACGCGCTCGACGGGAAAATACGCCTTCACCACCTGCGCATCGACCGCATAGCGATCCTGCCGCAACCGGTTCGACACGAAGCCCGCATCCCACGGCTCGAAATCGGCGATTCCGAGCTGCTCGGCAGCAAACGTCTTTAGCTCGGCCAAGTCGCGTTCAGCCGCCGGCTTCGCACGCCGCGCCAGATCGCGCAGGAACGCGATCACCTCGGCACCATTCGGCGCCATCTTGGTCTCGAGCGACCACGCGACCGGATCGGTGAAGCCGAGCAGCTTGGCGCCTTCGTGCCGCAGCTCGAGGATACGCGCGATCCGCGCACTGTTGTCGAACTCGCCCGCGTTCGGCCCCTGGTCCGACGCGCGTGTCGCGAACGCGCGATACATGCGCGCGCGCAACTCACGGTTCTCGGCGAAGGTCAGCACCGCGTTGACGCTCGGCTGTTGCAGCGTGACCAGCCAGCCCGCCTGCCCCTTCGCCTTGGCGGCATCTGCGAACATCGCCTTTTCCGCGTCCGAAATCCCCGCGAGATCGGCGTCGTCCGTCACCAGCTCCGACCACGCGTCGGTCGCATCCAGCACCGCGCTGCCGAACTCGTTCGACAACCCCGACAGCTCGACCGAAATCTCGCTGAACCGGTCACGCGCCTGGGGCTCCAGCGCCACGCCCGACAGCGTGAAATCACGGATCGCCTGCTCGACCGCGACCCGGTCCTCGACGGCCAAGTCGGCAAATTCGGGCGACACGCTCAGCGCCACGAAGACCTCGTACAAATCGCGGTTCTGGCCGACCTTCATGTCGTTCTCGACGAGCCGCTTCTGCCCCTCCGAATACGCCGCACGCAGCTCGGGCGTGTCCGCGACACCGTGCAGGTGCGAAACCGCCGACCAGATCGCGCCGATCTCGGTATTCGCACGCTCGTATGGCAGCCACGCGCCCGCGAAATCGGTCGGCCGCGCGGCCGTCAGCGCCTCGACCATAGCCTCATGCCGCGCGATGGCCTCGTCGAGCGCGGGCGCGATCTGGTCGGGTGACAGTTCGGCGAAACGGGGCAGCGACAGCGTATCGAGAAGCGGGTTCGTCGGGGCAGTCATGGGAAATCCTTCAGCATTCGACGACGTTGACGGCCAGGCCACCAAGCGACGTCTCCTTATATTGCGAGCGCATGTCCTCACCGGTCTGGCGCATCGTCTCGATCACCGCATCGAGGCTGACGATATGGCGACCGTCCCCCCGCAGCGCCAGATACGCGGCGTTGATCGCCTTGATCGCACCCATCGTGTTGCGCTCGATGCACGGGATCTGGACCAGCCCGCCGATCGGATCGCAGGTGAGGCCGAGGTTGTGCTCCATGCCGATCTCGGCCGCATTCTCGATCTGTTCGTTGGTCCCGCCGAGCGCCGCGACCAGCGCGCCCGCCGCCATCGAGCACGCGACGCCAACCTCGCCCTGGCACCCCATCTCCGCCGCCGAGATCGACGCGCGCTTCTTGTAGAGAAAGCCGATCGCCGCCGCGGTCAGCAGGAAGTCGTGTGCGCCCTTCGCCGTCGGGTCCTTGGTGAAATTCTCGTAGAAGCGCAGCACCGCCGGCAGCACGCCCGCCGCGCCGTTGGTCGGCGCGGTCACGACGCGGCCCCCCGCAGCATTCTCCTCGTTCACCGCAAGCGCATACAGGCTCACCCACTCGAACACCGCGGACGGATCCGCCGCGGTATCGCGTGCCTGCAACCCCTCGAACAGCGCCTTCGCCCGACGCGGCACCTTCAGCCCGCCCGGCAGGATACCGCCCTGCCGACACCCACGATCGATCGAGGCGAACATCGCGCCACGGACAGCCTCTAGGAACGCATCTGTCTCGCTCTCCGGCCGCCAGGCAATCTCGTTCTCACGGACGATGTCGGCGATCGTCATCCCCGTCGCATCACCGGTCGCGAGCAGTTCCGCCCCCGACGAAAAAGGCCGCGGCAACAGGATGTTCGCCTTGACCGGCCCCGAGCCCGCCTCGACGATCGCGCCGCCGCCGATCGAGAAATAGGTCCGCTCGACGCTGCGCCCGTCACCGAACGACGCGGTGAACGTCACCGCATTGGGATGCCCCGGCAGGAAAGTCTGCGCGTGGAACAGCAGATGCTGGCTCTCCTCGAACCCGATCTCGACCCGCTCCGCCAGCATCAGTCGCCCGCTCGACCTGATCGCCGCCAATCGCACGGGGATCAGGTCGGGATCGATCGTCTCGGGCTGCGCGCCACTCAAGCCCAGCATCACTGCGCTGTCGGTCGCATGCCCGCGCCCGGTCAGCGCCAGCGAACCATACAAGTCGACGCGCACCGCCACCGGCTTCTCGTCCGCGACCAGATCCGCGAACAACCACGCCGCGCGCATTGGCCCGACGGTATGCGAACTCGACGGTCCGATCCCGATCGTGAACAGGTCGAGGATGCTGATCGCCTGATGGCAATCGGGACGAGCGCGGGCGTGTTCGTCCGGGCGATCGACGGTCAACGGGTTCATGCCGAGATGCTCAGGCGGGATCGGCGACGACGTACGGCGCGCGATCCTCGCTCGGCGCGGCAAACTTGGCGGAAACGTCCATCGTCCTCGGCATCCTTCAACCCCTGACTCGCCAGCCGGTCACGACGGCCGGCCAGCCACACCGTAGCCACGGTCGACATCACAGTACGAGACGATGCCCCCCGTCGTCCATCCGAAGTGAGTGGAGGTATGGTCGACGAAACCCGGCTTCGCGGTTGCCCACGTCAAATATCAACGCGCTCGGCAACAGCGGCGTTTGGAAGCGCTCGCGCAGGCGGCTCCCGTTACAAAATGAGACTGCGCTGCAAGCCCACGGAGGATTACCGCGTGCGGTTAAAGGAATATCACTCTAACGAAAATTGGCGGAGACGGAGGGATTCGAACCCTCGGTACCAGTAAACCCGGTACGGCGGTTTAGCAAACCGCTGGTTTCAGCCACTCACCCACGTCTCCGGCTGCAGCAGATGCGGGGCTATAGCGAGGGTCGGGCGGCGGGGCAACGGCTGTAATGCGCTATTCCGACGCGAAATCGACACGGGCCGGTGGTTCGTTCATTGCGCGGCAAGGCGCATCTTGGTTACCTAGCCGCAGCGGGCGCATTCGCGTTCTGGGGAATAGTTGATCATGCGTAGCTTCTGGCTTGGCCTTGGCGTCCTTGCAGCCACCTTGTGCGGCGGTGCGCCGGGTATCGCGGCGGCACAGGTCCGCACGATCGATCCCAACCAGGCGATCGACGGCGACCTTTCCGCGCAGCCTTCGCAATATCGCGCCGGCCAGTCGGTTCCGCAGGCGACGACACAGCCGTCGCGGCCCGCCGATCAGGACGTTCCTGCCGAACCGACACCGGCGCCACCACCCGCGACGAACGCCCAGCGTCCCGAAACGCGTGCCGAGGCGACGATGCAGGCCGCCGACACCTATGAACGCGACGACCTGCTCGCCGCGGGCGAAGGCGTGTTCGGCAAGGGTGCAGCAGGGCTCGGCGGCATCCTCGAGAACATCCTGAAGGACCAGGGCCAGCCCAACGCCTATATCGCCGGCCGCGAGGCGTCCGGGGCATTCATCCTCGGCGTCCGCTACGGCTCGGGAATCATGAGCCACAAGGTCGAGGGCCAGCAGCCGGTCTATTGGACCGGGCCATCGGTCGGCTTCGACGTCGGCGGCGACGCGAACAAGGTTTTCGTGCTGGTCTACAACCTCTACGACACCGAAGAACTCTACAAGCGCTTCCCGGCCGTAGAAGGCCGGCTGTACCTCGTCGGCGGTTTCGCCGCGACCTATCTCCGCCGCGGCAACGTCGTCCTGATCCCGATCCGTCTTGGCGTCGGCTGGCGCGCAGGGGTGAACGTCGGATATATGAACATCACGCACAAATCGAGGTGGCTGCCGTTTTAGGCGAAGCGCGGCAGCGGGCCACGCCCCGCTGATTCGAGCAAGCCCGGCCGGCGGGCTTCAGCCCGGCCGACGACGTGGGCTTCGCCCACGGCGCGCGCCCAGACAACGAACCCGCTCAGGGCGCAACGCTAAAGCCACGCCCACAAGTTGACGCCTCCACCCCACACGCTACGCCTGAAAAATGGCAAAACCCGACCGTCTCGCCCGCCTCGACGCCCAGCGCGAGGACCTGGAAACCGAATATCGCGAAACGCTGATCGCGGCGCTCGAAAAGACCGCGTCCGGTTCGCTGGGCCTGTTCGACCGCACCGCGGACCGCCGCGTCCGCGCCGCGATCGCCCCGACGATCGACGCGCTCACCGAGATGGGCAGCGACATCGATTCGATGCGCGACCGCCTGATGCTGGAACCCTTCGCACTCCACCGCGACTTCTTCGCCGCGCGCGGTCCGGTCAGCGCCAGCGCGGTCGGCGAGCAGAAGGAAGCGCGGTTGTGGCTCGACCGGCTAAAGGTTTCGTCAGCCTGACGAATATTCGGGAATGCCCCTACCCCTCGAACCGCCACCCGACATTGGTCCCCGCGAGAAACGGCACCACCGCCGTATCCCCCGCGCCGACCGACGCGGGGACCTCGGCATCGCCGCGCACCAGCGTCACGGTGCCTTCGTTCAGCGGCAGCCCGTAGAAGCGCGCGCCGTGCTCGGAGGCAAACCCCTCGAACTTGTCGAGCGCACCTTCCTCGTCGAATACGCGCAGATACGCTTCCAGCGCGAACGGTGCGTTGAAGATGCCCGCGCATCCGCAGCCGGATTCCTTGGCGCCCACCACATGCGGCGCGCTGTCGGTCCCGAGAAAGAACCGCGGCGATCCCAACACCGCGGCGCGGCGCACGGCCAGTCGGTGCGTCTCGCGCTTCAGCACCGGCAGACAATAGGCGTGCGGACGAAGCCCCCCGTCGAACAGCGCGTTGCGGTTGATCAGCAGGTGCTGCGGCGTGATCGTCGCGGCGATCGGATGATCCGCCTCGGTCACGAACGCCGCGGCTTCGGCGGTCGTGATATGCTCCAGCACGATCTTCAGGCCGGGATAGTCGCGCACCAGCGGCGTCAGCACGCGCTCGACGAAGACGGCCTCGCGGTCGAAGATGTCGACCGACTTGTCGGTTACCTCGCCGTGGATCAGCAGCGGCATGCCGATCCGCTGCAACGTTTCCAGCACGCCGGTCAGCGCGCGGATATCGGTGACGCCGTGCGCCGAATTGGTCGTCGCATGCGCGGGGTACAGCTTGCACGCTGTGAAGACGCCCTCTGCATGGCCGCGCTCGATCTCCGCCGGATCGGTGCCGTCGGTGAGGTAACACGTCATCAACGGCGTGAAGTTCGCGCCCTCCCCCAGGGCCGCCATGATCCGCTCGCGATAGGCCTTCGCGGCCTCGATCGAGGTCACGGGCGGGGTCAGGTTCGGCATGATGATCGCGCGTGCGAACTGCCGCGCGGTATGGCGCGCCACAGTCTCCAGCATCGCGCCATCGCGCAGGTGGACGTGCCAGTCATCGGGGCGGCGGATCGTGAGGCGCTCGGTCATGCGGCCTTACTATCGGCGCGGGCCGCCGGATGCCAGACGTCGCCTGCTTGGAAATCGCGCCAGGCGCACTAGGTGGTGATCATGGACACTCCTGGAACGATGCTCGCCGATCGCAGCGTGATCCGCATCGCGGGCGAAGACGTGCGGGGCTTCCTGCAAGGGCTGGTCACCGCCGACACCACGTTGCTGACCCCCGCCACTCCGGCGTGGGCGGCATTGCTGTCGCCGCAGGGCAAGGCGCTGTTCGACTTCATCCTGTGGGCGGACGGCGGCGACGTGCTGATCGACGTCGAGGCTACGCAAGCCGAAGCGCTGACCAAGCGCCTGTCGCTCTACCGCCTGCGCCGCGCGATCACGTTCCAGTCCGATGCACTCAGGGTCCACTGGTCGCTCGGCGGCTCCCAAGGTGTGCCAGACCCTCGCCTTGCCGACCTCGGCCATCGCTGGCTCGCCCCGGAAGCAGCGCCCGCGACCGGGTGGCACGCGCACCGCCTGTCACTCGGGGTGCCTGAAGGCATCGCGGATCTCGGCAACGGCGAAACGCTCTGGCTCGAATGCAACGCTCGCGAGCTGAACGGCGTCAGTTTCACCAAGGGGTGTTACGTCGGCCAGGAAAACACCGCGCGGATGCATCACCGGTCTAAGGTCAACCGCCGCCTGGTCGTGGCGCCCTTCACCGAACCGAGCAACCGTACGCGTACGACCTACCCGGAGCTTGGCCTGATGGTCGAGCATCGTCGCGTCGAAGCTCTCGGCGACGCGGTGATCCCGACATGGCTCGCCGCCGCTCTAGCCGACGACGCGACGACCGTAGCGGATCGTTGAGGTCACATCGATCATGGTCGGCATCGTGTGATCCTTGTCCGGATGCGCGGGCATGGGGACGATAATATGCGCGGGTGCGAGGTCGGTGCAGTTTTGACCGGGCGATCGCGATCGTCGGCTCTCGGTATTGAAGTTCAAATCGCCAATCTGGCAGAGTTAGCTTGTTCCCCTGCGACGGCCGACGTTGCCTGGCACCACAAACGTCCACCAATTCGGCTCGGCCTTTCGCCGGGGTAGTGGTGGGTTGGCGATTTTCAGCGTGCTTCGTTCACGGTAGAAGATTTGTTCTCCCGCGAATGCGGGAGTCCAGTCTGGGCCCCCGCCTTCGCGGGGGACATCCTCCCGGTTGGGGTCAGTCGACCCAGTCGAGGCCCATGTCGCGGTAAACTTCGCGGTCTTCGTCCCAGCCGGGTTTGACCTTTACGTGCAGGTACAGGTGAACGGGCTTGCCGGTGATCGAGGACAGTTCGATGCGGGAGCGGGCGCCGATCTCCTTGATCCGGACGCCGCCCTTGCCGAGCACGATCGCGCGCTGCGTCGGGCGTTCGACCAGGATCTGCTGGTGGATTTCGAGGCTGCCGTCCTGGCGTTCGATATACTGCTCGGTCTCGATCGTGCTCGCATAGGGCAGCTCGGCGTGGAGCTGGAGATAGAGCTGCTCGCGGGTCACTTCGGACGCCAGCGCGCGTTCGGTCGAGTCGGAGACCTGGTCCTCGGGGTAGTGCCATGGGCCTTCTGGCATCGCCTTGGCGAGCTGCGTCTTGAAGTGGGCGAGGCCGTCGCCGCTGCCGGCGCTGATGAAGAACGTCTCGGCGAACGGGAGCAGCGCGTTCAGTTTCTCGGCGTGGATCAGCAGCTTGGTCTTGTCGGCGAGATCGACCTTGTTGAGGATCAGCCAGATCGGCTCGGTGCGGCCGACCAGCGACTCAACGATTGTGGTGACCTTGCCGCCGATCCCGCCCTTGGCGTCGACCACCAGTGCGATGATGTCGGAGCCCTCCGCGCCACCCCAGGCGGCGGCGACCATCGCGCGGTCGAAGCGGCGCTTGGGCTCGAAGATGCCGGGGGTGTCGACGAGCAGGATCTGCGTGTCTCCCTCGATCGCGACGCCCATCAGTTTTGCGCGCGTCGTCTGCGCCTTGGGGCTGACGATGGCGACCTTCTGGCCGACGAGCGCGTTGACGAGCGTCGACTTGCCCGCGTTCGGCGCGCCGACGATGGCGACTAGGCCGCAATGCTTGGGGGTGGAGATTTCAGGCGTGGTAGGTTCGGTCACTTAGGTTCTTTTCGGCATCGGGATATTCGGGGGCGGTCATACAGACAAAACGCCCTCGCGTCATTCCCGCCAAACTGCGGCCTCACTCGCCGGCGCGTCGGGCGCAGGCCGAGAAGAAACAGTTTGTTCGCGCAGAGGCGCAGAGGACGCAGAGGACGCAGAGATGAAGTGAATGAGGGGCGCACTCGCTGAACCAAACGCCGCCGAATAATCGGTGTCTTGCCGGGCACGACCTTGCCCCGATCGCACCATCTCCGCGTCCTCTGCGCCTCTGCGCGAACAAAACCTTCTTAGCCGAGCTTCTCGAGCAATGCCTTGGCCGCCGCGGTTTCGGCTTCCTGTTTGCTGGAGCCCGTCGCAGTCGCTTCGGCGAGTTTGCCGACTGACACCAGCATCGTGAATTTGGGGGCGTGGCCGGGGCCGGTGCGTTCTACGATGGTGTATTCGGGGGGCTTGCGGTTGTGGGCAGCGGCCCATTCCTGGAGCGCGGATTTGGGATGTTGCGGGGCCTTTGCGCCGGCTTGCACCCTGTCGCCCCAGGCGCCGCGGACGAAGGCGCGGGCGGCGTCGAGGCCGGCTTCCTGGTACCAGGCGCCGATCAGCGCTTCCATCACGTCGCCGAGCACGTTGTCGCTGTCGCTGGCGCCGTCGTCGCGGGCCTGCTTGCCGAGTTTGAGATGCGCGCGGACGCCGAGTTCGCGCGCGACGTCGGCGCAGACCGGGCCGGTGACGAGCGCGTTGAGGCGTTTCGACAACGAGCCTTCGGGGTCGGTCGCGAACAGTTCGTAGAGCCATTCGGCGATGATCAGGCCGAGGACGCGGTCGCCGAGGAACTCGAGTCGCTCGTAGTTCGCGGCGGCCTGGCTGCCGTGCGTCAGCGCGCGCTCATAGGGGGCGAGGTTGGTCGGTGCGCGGCCAAAGAGCGTCTTCAGCCAGCCGGCTAGGTCGCTCAAAAGCCTTCCCCGATACGGCTCCAGCGTGCGGCACTGACCCAGGTCCACGGCTTCAGCCATTCGGCATTGCCGTCGGTCGAGAAGAAGTTGACGACGGCCTTGCCCTCGACGTTCTCGAGCGGGACGTAGCCCATGCCCTGCGGTGCGGGGAACCGGCTGTCGCCGCTGTCGTCGCGGTTGTCGCCCATCACGAAGATGTGGCCTGCCGGGATCGTGTAGAGCCCGGTGTCGTCGCGGTCGGGGAGTTCGACCTGGTCGAGGACTTCGTAGCTGCGGCCGCCGGGAAGCGTTTCCCGGAAGCGGGGGTAGCGGCAGATCTGGACGTTTGCGACAACGTCGACGAACGGCGCGCCGCATTTCTCGGCGTTGAAGTTCTCGGTCAGTGGGATCGTGAAGTCGGCGATGCGCTGCTTCGGGATTGCCTTGCCGTTGAGGTAAACGGTGCCCTGACGCATCTGGACGGTCTCGCCGGGGAGGCCGATGACGCGCTTGATGACGTCGTGGTCGAGCACTTCGGGTGCGCGGAAGACGACGACGTCGCCGCGCGTGGGCGTGCTGCCGAAGATGCGGCCGGGGATCAGCGGGATACCGGCGGGGAGCGACCAGCGCGAATAGCCGTAGTTCCACTTCGAGACGAAGAGATAGTCGCCGATCAGCAGCCGGGGCAGCATCGATTCGGACGGGATGCTGAACGGCGCGAAGATGAAGCTGCGCAGGATCAGCACGACCAGCGCGAGCTTCAGTAGGAAGCGGAACGTTTCGCTCGTTTCGGAACGTACGGGTTTGGTCTTCACGTCATTTGCCATGTGTGCGGGTTTGCGCAGACCGCGCCTATCGTCAAGCGTGTGCGGGATACGTGTCACCGAAAGAGCGTTGTCGCGGTCTCGCGCTTGCAGCATGACCGGCGCGCACGTCTATCCGGAGAAGTAGCATGACCGCCGACTGGTCCAAGATCGAAGCCCTGCCCGCCACCAAGCTGACCGACCTGTTCGCGGCGGACTCGGAGCGCCTCTCGAAGCTGAGCCTCGATGTCGCGGGGATCCACTTCGACTGGTCGAAGACGCATCTGACGACGGACATGGTCACCGCGTTCGAGGAAATGGCGAAGGCGCAGGACCTGTCGGGCAAGCGCCAGGCGCTGTTCTCGGGCGAGGTCGTCAACGTCACCGAGGGCCGCGCGGTCGAGCACACCGCCGAGCGCGGCGAGGGCAAGCCCGAGAGCGTCGCGATCGCGCAGGCGAGCCACCAGCGGATGCGGACGCTGATCGACGCGATCGAGGCGGAGGCGCTGGGTCCGGTCCGACATATCCTGCATGTCGGGATTGGCGGGTCGGCGCTGGGGCCGCAGTTGCTGGTCGATGCGCTGGGGCGTGACGACAAAAGGTACGACGTGGCGATCGTGGCGAATGTCGATGGCGTCGCGCTGGAGGACGTGTTCGCGAAGTTCGATCCGGCGGCGACGCTGCTGGTGGTCGCGTCGAAGACGTTCACCACGACCGAGACGCTGATGAACGCCGAAAGCGTGCTGCAGTGGATGACTGAACATAATGTCGAGGATCCGTATGGCCGCGTGATCGCGCTGACCGCGTCGCCTGAGAAGGCGATGGAGTGGGGCGTCGACGAGACGCGCATCCTGCCGTTCGCGGAGAGCGTCGGCGGGCGGTATTCGCTGTGGTCGACGATCGGTTTCCCAGCGGCGATCGCGCTGGGGTGGGACCGGTTCGAGGAGTTGCTCGAGGGTGCGGCCGAGATGGATCGCCATTTCCGGCTTTCGGCACTTCACGAGAACGCGCCGGCGCTCGCGGCGTTCGCGGACCTGTATTACACGCAGATCCGCCATGCCGAGACGCGCGCGCCGTTCGCGTATGACGAGCGGTTGCGGTTGCTGCCGAGCTATCTCCAGCAGCTGGAGATGGAGTCGAACGGCAAGTCGGTGACGGTCGACGGGCAGCCGCTCGGGCGGCCGTCGGCGGCGATCACCTGGGGTGGCGTCGGCACCGAGGCGCAGCATGCGGTGTTCCAGTTGCTCCACCAGGGTACGCATCTGGTGCCGGTCGAGTTCATCGCGGTGATCGAGCCGGGCGATACGTTGCCCGAGGAGCATCACCGGGCGCTGTTGCTGAACGCGTTCGCACAGGGTGCGGCGTTGATGGCGGGCAAGCAGGTCGAGGATCCGGCGCGGAGCTATTCGGGCGATCGGCCGTCTTCGACGTTGCTGCTCGACGATCTGGATGCGCCGACGCTGGGCGCGTTGATCGCGTTTTATGAGCACCGGGTGTTCGTGAACGGGGTGCTGCTGGGGATCAACTCGTTCGACCAGTTCGGGGTCGAGCTGGGCAAGGAAATGGCGAAGGCTGCTGAGAAGGGCGGGCAGACGTTCGATCCCTCGACCGACGATCTGATCAAGCGCGCGTTCGGGTAATTCCGAGAGGAAACCTCTTTCGTGTTCCCCCGCGGAGGCGGGGGCCCAGGATACCATCCACAGCGCTTGCGATCCTGGGCTCCCGCCTTCGCGGGAGAACTAGAGGGCGCGGGAGAACTGGAGAGGCTGAGGCGTTACATCCTCATGCCTTTATTCCTTGCCGTCGCGCTTGCCGCCTCCCCTACCGTCACGCAAATGAAGTGGGAGCGGCGCGTGTTGATCGTCTCCGCCTCGACCGCTGAAGACTCCGCGCTCGCCGAGCAACTTCGTATCCTGGCCGCTTGGAAGACCCACGCCGCCGCTCGCGACCTCACGATTGTCGAAGTTGTCGGCGATACAGTCCGCGGCGCGAGTGACCCAGCCGCAGCGCTTCGCCGCAGATACCACCTCCCCACCAGCTTCACCGCGATCCTGATCGGAAAGGACGGCGGCGAGAAACTCCGTAGTGCCAAGCCCTTCCCCACCGCCGCGCTGGAGGCGACGATCGACGCGATGCCGATGCGCAAGGCGGGGCAGCGATAGGCTGAGCCGATCAGCGTGATCGCCGCGCCGGGGTTGTGGCGTCGCGCCCCCTGCCCCAGATGGCATGCAAAGCCGCCCCGCGGCACGCGACCTACGAGGACTGCCCGTGACCGAGACCACATCCGCGACCGACACCCAATTCGACTATGACCTGTTCGTCATCGGCGCAGGCTCGGGCGGGACGCGTGCGTCGCGCGTCGCCGCCGCGCATGGCGCGCGCGTTGCGGTCGCGGAGGAGTACCGGGTCGGTGGGACCTGCGTCATCCGCGGCTGCGTACCGAAGAAGCTGCTGATCTACGGCGCGCATTTTGCCGAGGATTTGAAGGACGCCAAGCGGTTCGGCTGGCAAGTGCCGGACAACTGCGCGTTCAGCTGGCCGACGCTGCGCGACAACGTCATGGAGGAGGTCGACCGGATCAACGGCGCCTACACGACGACGCTCCAGAACAACCACGTCGACATCATCCACCAGCGTGCGGTCGTCTCCGGGCCGAACGAAGTCACGCTTGCCGATGGCACCACGAAGACCGCCGCCAAGATCCTGATCGCGGTCGGTGCGCATCCGCTGGTGCCCGAGTTCCCCGGTGCCGAGCACGGCATCACCTCGAACGAAGTCTTCCATCTCGACGACGTGCCGAAGCGCGTGCTGATCGCCGGCGCGGGCTATATCGCCAACGAGTTCGCTGGGATTTTCCATCAGTTCGGATCGCACGTGACGCTGGTCAATCGGACCGACGTGATCCTGCGCGGCTATGACGAGTCGATCCGCGACCGCCTGCTCCAGATCTCGATGAGCAAGGGAATCGATTTTCGGTTCAACGCGGCGTTCGAGAGCATCGAGAAGGACTCGGATGGCTGCCTGACGGTCAAGATGAGCGGGCATGAGCCGATCGTCGTCGATCTCGTGATGTTCGCTACCGGCCGTTTGCCTAATACGAAGGGCTTGGGGCTCGATACCGCGGGCGTCGAGATGGACGCGGCCGGCGCGGTGATCGTCGACGAGGATAATCGGTCGAGCTGCGACTCGATCTTCGCGGTCGGCGATGTCACCAACCGCATCCAGCTGACCCCGGTCGCGATCCGCGAGGGGCAGGCGTTCGCCGACACGTTCTTCGGCGGCAAGCCGACGCGCGTGGATTATGCCAACGTGCCCGCCGCGGTGTTCAGCCATCCGCCGATGGCGGGCGTCGGCATGACCGAGTCGCAGGCGCGGGAAGCACTCGGGTCGGTCAGGGTGTATTCGAGCGACTTCCGGCCGATGAAGAACGTGCTGGCGGGCCGTAACGAGCGGTCGCTGTACAAGATGATCTGCGATGGCGAGACCGACCGGGTGGTCGGCATCCACATGATCGGGCCGGACTGTCCGGAGATCTTGCAATCGGCTGCGGTGGCGGTGAAGGCCGGCCTGACCAAAGCTGATTTCGACGCGACGGTCGCGCTGCATCCGACGATGGCGGAAGAGCTTGTCTTGATGAAGTGAGGGGCGGCCCCGCTTCAAGCGTGTTCTACCGCGAAGGCGGTAGCCCAGCCTGGGCCCCCGCCTTCGCGGGGGAACACGTCAGGTGGCGGTGAAATTGCCGGGACGGCGTTCGCTGACGGCGCGTACACCCTCTGCGAAGTCGTTGGTCTTCTGCAACCAGGCTTGTTCGGCGAGTTCGTGATCGGTCTGCGACTGGACCAAAGCGAACAGGTCTCCGCGCATCGTCTTTCGCGTCGAGCCGACCGCGAGCGGCGCGCCGGCTGCTATCTCCTTTGCGAGCGACAGCGCTTCGGCGCGCAACCGGTCCGCCGGAACGACTGCGTCCACCAAACCCCAGGCCTCAGCCTGCTCCGCCCGGATGCGGCGCCCTGTCAGGTTCATCAGCAGTGCACGCTGGCGACCGATCACGCGCTCCAGCACCGCGGAGATACCGAAGCCGGGGTGGAAGCCGATCTGAACGAAGTTGGCGACGAACTTCGCCTCGGGCGAGGCCACGCGGAAATCGGCGACGAGCGCGAGGCCAAGCCCCGCCCCGACCGCAGCACCCTGGATCGCGGCGACGACCGGCGTCTCGACCGCGAACAGCTTGGCGGCGGCGACGTAGAACGGGTTGCGCTCGCCCTCGGTCCGCTCCGCGGCGACCGGATTGGCGTTGACGAGGTCCGCGCCCGCACAGAACACCTTGCCCTCGGATTGCAGGACGATCGCGCGGACGTCGCGGTCGGCATCCGCGGCGGCGAACGCAGCGCCGATTGCCTCGATCAGCGCGAGATCGGCGAAGTTGTACGGCGGCCGCGCGAACGTGACGATCGCGACATGCCCGTCGCGGGTGACGTCGACGCCGTTTGTGCGAGCCTGATCGGTCATTGCATTCTCCTCGAAGCCGTCTCGATATCCGCCCGCGTGCGTGCCGGATAGCGTCAAAACACTTTCAAACGATCGTGCCACCACCTAGATCATCTGCATACCCGATCCTCGAAAGGTTCCAGCATGCGTGAAGCCGTCATCGTCTCGACCGCCCGTACCGCTATCGGCAAGGCGTATCGGGGGGCGTTCAATGCGACCGAGGCGCCGGTGCTGGCGGGGCACGTCATGAACGCGGTCGTCGAGCGCGCAGGGGTAGATCCGGCGCGGATCGACGAGGTATTCTGGGGCGTCGGCAATCAATGGGGTACGCAGGGCGGGAACGCCGGGCGGATGGCGATCTTTGCGGGTGGGCTGCCGGAGTCGGTGCCGGCGTTCACGCTCGATCGGAAGTGCGGGTCAGGGCTGACGGCGGTAGCGCTCGCGGCGCGGACGATCATGTGCGACGAGGCGGATGTCGCGCTGGCGGGCGGGATGGAGTCGATCAGCTATACCGTGACGAAGGACGCGCCGCGCTTCGTCAATGCGAGCGTCGTGGCGAAGGAGCCGGCGGCGTATATTCCGATGATCGAGACCGCGGAGATCGTCGCGGAGAAATACGGCATCAGCCGCGAGGCGCAGGACGAATACGCCGCGATGAGCCAGCAGCGTGCCGCCGCGGGGCTGGCGAGCGGAGCGTTCGCCGAGGAGATCGTGCCGATCACGGTCGAGAAGGCGCTGTACGACAAGCAGGGCGCGCATGCCGGGATCGAGAGCGTTACCTTGTCGCAGGACGAGGGCATTCGGGCGGGGACGACGCTGGAGGGGCTGCGCGGGCTGAAGACGGTTTGGCCGGGTGGCGAGTTCTCGGGGCCGGGGTCGAGCGTGACTGCGGGCAATGCGAGCCAGTTGTCGGACGGGGCTTCTGCGCAGTTGCTCATGGACCGCAAGACCGCGGAGGCCGAGGGCAAGGACATCCTCGGCATCTATCGCGGGTTCCAGGCGGCGGGGTGCAGCCCGGCGGAAATGGGGATCGGGCCGATCTTCGCGATCCCGAAACTGCTCGAGCGCGCGGAGTTGTCGGTTGGTGACATCGGGTTGTGGGAGCTGAACGAGGCGTTCGCGTCGCAGTGCCTGTATTGTCGGGATTTCCTCGGGATCGATCCGGAGAAGTACAACGTCAACGGCGGCGCGATCGCGGTCGGGCACCCGTTCGGGATGACGGGGTCGCGGCTGGTCGGGCATGCGCTGATCGAGGGGCGCAAGCGCGGGGTGCGCTATGTCGTGGTGTCGATGTGCACCGCGGGGGGCATGGGCGCGGCGGGGTTGTTCGAGATCGTCTGACGCGGGCGCCAACGTGGCGTGCCCTCACCCTTCCCACGGCGAAGACGCCGCGGGCCCCTTCCCTCTCCCCGATGGGAGAGGGTGTAGTTGCCAAGACATCGGCGGCGGCGCAGGTTCGGGACTTCTCGGATAGGGATGCGGGCTATGACGACGGCATTGATCACCGGCGCATCGGCGGGGTTGGGCGAAGGCTTTGCGCGGGCGCTTGCGGCTGAGGGCAAGGCGCTGATCCTGACCGCGCGTCGGGTCGATCGGTTGGAGGCGCTGGCGGCCGAACTGCGTACGGCGCACGGCGTCACAGTGCATGTGTTTGCCGCCGATCTTGCGGATCAGGCTGGTCCGGACACGCTCATTGCTGCCATCGCAGCCGCCGCATTGCCGATCGACATACTCGTCAACAATGCCGGGTTCGGTGCGCGGGGCGATTTCGCGGAACTGGGTAGCGCGCTGCAACTGGGCATGATCGACCTCAATTGTCGTGCCTTGGTGGCGCTGACGCATGCCGTGCTGCCGCAGATGATCGCGCGTGGATCAGGCGGGATCCTCAACCTCGCCTCGGTCGCGTCGTTCCAGCCGGGGCCGTGGATGGCGGTCTATTACGCGAGCAAGGCGTTCGTGCTGAGCTTTTCCGAAGCGTTGCACGAGGAGGTGAAGGGCAAGGGCGTGCGTGTGGCGGCGCTGTGCCCCGGGCCGACGCGGACCGAGTTCGCCGATGTGGCGGGGCTTGGCGATACCGCGCTGTTCGAACGACTGGCGAGTGATCCGGCGGCAGTGGTGCGCGACGGGTTGGCGGCGCTGGCGGCAAACCGGGCGGTGAAGGTGTCCGGTGCGCTGAACTTCGCGATGGCCGAGGGGATACGGTTTACGCCGCGGAGTCTTGCGCGGCGGATCGCGGGGTCTTTGCAGAAGGCTCGGGGGTGACTGGGTAGAGGGGATCCTAAGCAGGGGCCCCGCTTGCCGCCCCCTACGTCAGGCGTTGCCTGCCACCTCCCCCTGGCGGGGGAGGATTGTTTTGGCACTTCACATGGTAAGGCGTAGGCGCGCGACGGTTGGCGGCTGACCATGCCGGTTATGGTGATCTGACCGCCGCGATCGACGATGTCGCCGTCGATCATGCCGCTGACGAGCACCGTCGCGCCGGGTTCGACGATCAGCGTACCGTCGATCATCCCGGCGATCTCGGCGGTGGCGCCGGCCGGGACGATCGCGGTGCCGTCGAGCATGCCGTCGAACTTACCCTCGATCGTCAGGTCGCCGCGGTGCATGCCCTTCATGCTCGCTCAGTCGGCGAAAAGCAGGACGGGGGTTTCGAGGTACTTCTTGAGGCCTTGCACGAAGCTCGCTGCGTCCCAGCCGTCGACGACGCGGTGGTCGCAGCTGATCGAGAGGTTCATCAGTTTTGCGCGTACTACATCGTCGCCCTTGAAAATTGGGCGTTCGACGATCTTGTTGGGGCCGATGATCGCGACTTCGGGGCGGTTGATTACCGGGGTCGTGGCGATGCCGCCGAGCGGGCCGAGCGAGGTCACCGTGATCGTGCCGCCGCCCATTTCACTGGGCGCGAGCTTGCCGGCGCGGGCGGCTTCGGCGAGGCGGGTGATCTCGGTGGCGAGCTGCCAGACGTTGCGGTCCTGCGCGTCGCGGATCACGGGGACGGTGAGCCCCGCGTCGGTCTGCGCGGCCATGCCGAGATGGATGGCGCCGTGGCGCGTGACCACGCCCGCTTCGTCGTCGTAGCGCGCGTTCATCATCGGGAAGTCGGGGATCGTCTTGCAGATCGCGACGATCATCAGCGGCAGCATCGTCAGCTTGGGGCGACCGCCGCGGTTGGCGTTTAGGTCGGCGCGCATCGCTTCCAAAGCGGTGACGTCGATCTCGTCGACATAGGTGAAGTGCGGGATCGCGCGCTTCGACGCGGCCATGTTCTCGGCGATGCGGCGACGCATGCCGATGACCTTGATGGGTTGGTCTTCGCGGGCGCGCGATGCGTGCGGGGGATGATAGCCTTCGCCCGAGCCGTAGCGGAGATAGGCGTCGAGGTCGGCGTGGCGGACTCGGTCGGAGTCGGTCTTTACCGAGGCGAGGTCGATGCCGAGATCGCGTGCGCGGGCGCGGACTGCGGGGGATGCGAGGGCGTGGGCTTTCTGCTCCGCCTCAGCCGCAGGGACGGCGTGCGCCTTCTGCTCCCTCTCCCCGGCGGGGAGAGGGCTAGGGTGAGGGGTCGGGGCAGTTGCCGGCGTTTGCGCCTGGGGCTGCCCCTCACCCCGATCATCTCCCCGGAGGGGAGAGGGAGGTGTCTCGACCACCTCTTCGACGCCGGGGTTTTCGGCTTCGTATTGTTCGGCGGTCTCGGCCTGGGCCGACGTCAGCGGCGCGGCGACGACTTCGTCTGCGGCATCGACCGCATCCGTCTCGATAACCACCAGCGCAGCGCCGATCGACACCTGGTCTCCGACTTCGCCCGCGAGTTCGACGACGACGCCGGTCACCGGCGATTCCATCTCGACTGTGGCCTTGTCGGTCATCATGTCGGCGATCGGGGAATCCTCCTCGACGCGGTCGCCGATGGCGACGTGCCATGCGACGATCTCGGCCTCGGAGATGCCTTCGCCGATGTCCGGCAGTTTGAAGGTGAAGCGGGCCATTATGCGTCCTTCATGATCTTTTTCAGGGCTTCGCCGATGCGGACCGGCCCCGGGAAATACGCCCATTCGAGGCTGTGCGGGTACGGCGTGTCGAACCCGGTCACGCGCTCGATCGGTGCCTCGAGATGGTAGAAACAGCGTTCCTGGACGATCGCCGACAGCTCCGCGCCGAACCCGCTCGTGCGAGTCGCCTCGTGGACGATCATGCAGCGACCGGTCTTCTTCACCGACGCCTCGATCGTCTCGATGTCGAGCGGCACGAGCGTCCGCAGGTCGACGATCTCGGCGTCGATCCCGGCCTCGCCGACGACCGCCGCGCAGACATGGACCATCGTGCCGTAGGCGAGGATCGTGAGCGCCTCGCCCGCGCGGACGATCTTCGCCTTGCCGAGCTCGATCTTGTAATAGCCGGTGGGGACTTCGCCGGCCGGATGCTTCGACCAGTTCTGCGACGGGCGATCCCAATAGCCGTCGAACGGGCCGTTGTAGATGCGCTTGGGCTCGAAGAAGAGCGTAGGATCATTGTCCTCGATCGCGGCGATCAGCAGGCCCTTGGCATCGTAGGGCGTCGACGGGATCACCGTCTTGATGCCAGACATGTGGGTGAACAGCCCCTCCGGCGACTGGCTGTGCGTCTGGCCGCCGAAGATGCCGCCGCCGAACGGCGAGCGGACCGTGATCGGCGAGGTGAACTCGCCCGCCGAGCGGTAGCGCAGACGCGCGGCTTCGGAGACGAGCTGGTCGAGCGCGGGGTAGATGTAATCCGCGAACTGGATCTCGGGGACGGGGCGCAGGCCGTACGCGCCCATCCCGACAGCGACGCCGATGATGCCGCATTCGGTGATGGGGGTGTCGAACACGCGGGTCTTGCCGTGCTTGGCCTGGAGTCCGGCGGTCGCGCGGAAGACGCCGCCGAAATAGCCGACGTCCTCGCCCATGACGATCACGTCGGGGTCGCGCTCCATCATGATGTCCATGGCGGAGTTGATCGCCTGGATCATGTTCATGCGCGTGGTGGGTTCGGCGTCCGTGGCCTCGGACCCGGGTGCTTCGATCATGTCGCTCATGCCTTGCGATCCCACGGGCGGCCTGACGCCGTTTCCTCGTCGAGCATCTGCTGACGCTGCTCCTTCAGATGCCACGGCAGTTCCTCGAACACGCCGTCGAACAGCGACTCGAGCGGCTGGTGCAGGCCGTGGCCGAGGATGCCGTTCTTCTCGGCTTCCTTCTGCGCGGCCTTGACCTGCTCGGCGAGTTCCTTGTCCTGCGCGGCGTGGCGCTCCTCGTCCCATTCGCCGATCGCGATGAGATGGTCCTTGAGGCGCTTGATCGGGTCGCCGAGCGGCCAGGCGTTGGGTTCGCCCTCGCTGCGATACTGGCCGGGATCGTCGGAGGTCGAGTGACCTTCCGCGCGGTAGGTGAAGTGCTCGATCAGCGTCGGGCCCTGGTTGGTCCGGGCGCGTTCAGCGGCCCATTCGGTCGCGGCGTAGACTGCCAGCGCATCGTTGCCGTCGACCCGGAGCCCGGCGATGCCGTAGCCGACCGCGCGCGCCGCGAACGTCGTCGCCTCGGCGCCGGCGAACCCGGAGAAGCTGGAGATCGCCCACTGGTTGTTGACGACGTTGAAGATCACCGGCGCACGGTAGACCGCAGCAAACGTGCACGCCGAGTGGAAATCGCCCTCGGCGGTAGAGCCCTCGCCGCACCACGTCGCGGCGATCCGCGTGTCACCCTTGGCCGCCGACGCCATCGCCCAGCCGACCGCTTGCGGATATTGCGTGGTGAGGTTGCCGGAGATCGAGAAGAAGCCGGCTTCCTTGACCGAATACATGATCGGGAGCTGCTTGCCGCCAAGCCGGTCCGCCGTGTTCGAATAGATCTGGTTCATCATGTCGACGAGGCTCCAGCCCCGTGCGATCAGCAGGCCCTGCTGACGATACGAGGGGAAGCACATGTCCTCGTAATCGAGCGCATAGGCCGCCGCGACCGCGACCGCCTCCTCGCCGAGCGCCTTCATGTAGAAGCTGGTCTTTCCCTGCCGCTGGGCGCGGAACATGCGCTCGTCGAACGCGCGGAGCAGTGCCATGCTGCGCAGCATGCGGCGCATCACGTCGGGCGAAAGCTTGGGATCCCAAGGACCGACCGCGTTGCCGTCGTCGTCGAGGACGCGGACCAGCGTATAGGCGAGATCGATGAAGTCGGACGCCTTGTCCGCGGTGTCGGGGCGGCGCGCCTCGCCGGCGGGCGGCACGTCGACTTCGGCGAAGTCCACCGCGTCGCCGGGGCGGAACTTCGGCTCGGGGATATGCAGCGTAAGTGGCTGCAAATTGGCGCGCGGATGCTCGCTTGCCATCGTCATTCCATCTCCATGAGGCCGCTGTGACCGCGGAACACTCTTACCGAGGCTTGTTATTAAATTTCAACGCAGATTGCGAGGGGGAGTTGCGCATTCACGATGTGCCGCGCGGATTTTTCTCCCCCCCGGCAGGAATTCAGCCGCCGACGGTCTGTTCGATCACGCCGAAGATCGGATGGCGCTTGTCGTCCTCCGCCCATATCCGGACGACGTCGCCCTGCTTGAGGAAAGGCGTGACGGGCTTGCCGCCCTGGATCGTCTCGATCGTCCGCACTTCGGCGAGGCAGGAATAGCCGACGCCACCCTCCGCAACCGACTTGCCGGGGCCGCCATCGGCACCGCGGTTCGAGACGGTGCCCGAGCCGACGATCGTCCCCGCGCCGAGCTTCCGGGTCTTGGCGGCGTGGGCGACGAGCGTGCCGAAATCGAACGTCATGTCCTCGCCGGCCTCGGCGCGTCCGAGCGGCTGGCCGTTGAGGTCGACCATCAGCTTGCGGTGCAGCTTGCCGTCCTTCCACCAGTCGCCGAGCGAGTCAGGGGTGACGAAGACCGGCGAGAATGCGCTGGCCGGCTTCGACTGGAAAAAGCCGAAGCCCTTGCCGAGTTCGCCGGGGATCAGGTTGCGCAAGGACACGTCGTTGGTGAGCCCAACCAGCAGGATCGCCGCCAGCGCCTCGTCGCGACTCGCGCCGAGCGGGACGTCGCCGGTAACGACGACGACCTCGCCCTCCATATCGCAACCCCAGGACTCGTCGGCGAGCGGGATCGGATCGCGTGGGCCCAGAAATCCGTCTGAGCCGCCCTGGTACATCAGCGGGTCGTGCCAGAAACTGTCCGGCATGTCCGCCGCCCGCGCCTGTCGCACGAGGGCGACGTGGTTCACGTATGCCGAGCCATCCGCCCATTGATACGCACGCGGCAAGGGCGACTCGGCGTCATGCTCGTGGAAGCGCCGCATCGGGATCATCTCATGCTCGAGATCGGTCGCCAGGTTCTTGAGGTCCAGCGACAATCGGTCCCAGTCGTCGAGCGCCGCCTGCAGCGTCGGCGCGATATGGCTCGCATCGGCATACCAGGCGAGGTCGTTGGAAACGACGACGAGCTTGCCGTCTCGCCCGCGGGTGGCATCGGGATGCTTCAGGCTGGCCAGTTTCATGCAGCGGATCCTCTATTTGTTTGCAACGTCCTACGCCCCTGAGGCAGTTCAAGTCGAGTATGCCGCTGGTGCCAAACCTGATTTTGGTGAAAGCGGTGCAATTTCCAGCCTGTTAGGATCGGGCTTGCGTAACGGTAGAGGAAGTCGAGCATGCCCAGATACTTCTTCGATACCGACAACCATACGCACGATGGCGACAACGAGGGCACGGACCTCGCGAACGACGACGAAGCGCGCGTCCAGGCGATTATTTTCGCCGGCGATTACCTGCGTGATCATCCCGGGATCGTCAGCGCAGGCAACCGCTTCAGCGTGTCGGTCCGCGATGCACGAGATTCGACCCTGTTGACCGTCGTCGTCACGGTCGAAGACCCCCGCGAACCAGGCGAATGATGCCACGCGCCTGACTCGCGGCACGAGGCCTTTCGGCCCGCGCATCGATGCGAGACGCCGTCATATAGTTTAACATGGGTTTTACCATTCGGCTCAATCCTGGGATAAGGTGAGCACGTCCGCAACGCGCTATCCTTATGAAGGGGAGAGCGAGAAACCAGTGCTCCTGCCTTTGATGCGGAGCGTGCACGTGGATAATTCCACCGTGACTGAACAGTTGATTCGAAAGTTCGCATCGCGAGTCGCGATGAGTGCGGCCGATCGTGCGCACGTAGCGACATTGCCCTTCAAGGTCCGGACGATCGACGCGTCGACGTATGTCCTGCGCGAGGGGCAGCGACCGACCCGATGCGCGTTCATCGTCGAAGGCCTTGCCTACCGTCAAAAGCTGACGCCCAACGGCGAACGCGAGATCGTATCGATCCTGACGCCCGGCGAATTCGTCGATCTTCAAAACCTGTTTCTCGATGAATCCGATCACGACATCCAGGCATTGACCCGCGTCACGCTCGCGGAAATCCCCATCACCGCGTTGCGACAGCTTATTGCGGCATGTCCGGCGGCGGGTCATGCGCTGTGGATCGATGCGCTGGTCGAATCGTCGATACACCGCGAATGGCTGCTCAACATCGGTCGTCGCAACGCCCGCAGCAGGCTCGCGCATCTGCTGTGCGAGTTTTCCGTCCGGTTCAACAAATCGACCTCGGGCGGCGACATCGCCTATGAGCTGCCGATGACGCAGGAACAGCTCGGGGATGCGCTCGGGCTGACCCCCGTTCATGTAAACCGCGTGCTGAAATCGCTGGAGACCGACCAGTTGATCGTCCGCAAGAAGCGCCAGGTCAGCGTGGTGGATTGGTCGCGATTGCGCGACGTCGCGGAATTTAACGAACGCTATCTGCACCTTGGGCAGGTCATCGGCTAAACCGCGATCCGCACCGCGATCCGCAGGGGGCTACGCTTGCCGTCCGAACGGCAAAGCTTGACTTTTCGCGTGGTTTGCTGCACCTGCGGCATATCGAGGCGTAATGCAGCGTGATTGGACCCTAGCCGGTCTTAGCTCCGCCTCGGTCGTTTCCAACGGGCTTCCCTTTTCACGCGGGGTGTCAAAACACCACCGCCCCTCGCGCGTCCTTGTGTGGATTCGCGAGCCCGGCATCTATTTGAGAGACTATTCATGTCATTTGCAAACCTCGGCCTCGCCGAGCCGCTCGTCCGTGCGCTCGAAGCCAAGGGCTATACCGAGCCGACGCCGATCCAGGCGCAGTCGATCCCGATCCTGCTCGAGGGCGGCGATCTGCTCGGCATCGCGCAGACCGGCACCGGCAAGACTGCCGCATTCGTGCTGCCGTCGATCCAGCGCCTGACCGAAAACCAGAAGCGCGTCCTGCCCACGCACTGCCGCATGCTGGTGCTTGCACCCACCCGTGAGCTAGCGAGCCAGATTGCAGACAGCGCCCGCGCGTACGGCCAGTTCAGCAAGATGTCGGTGACGACCGTGTTCGGCGGCACCAGCATCAACAAGAACCGCCAGGACATGAGCCGCGGCGTCGACATCCTCGTCGCCACGCCGGGCCGCCTGATCGACCTGATCGAGCAGGGCTTCGTGAACCTGTCGATGATCGAGATCCTCGTGCTCGACGAAGCCGACCAGATGATGGATCTCGGCTTCATCCACGCGCTGAAGAAGATCGTCCGCATGCTGCCGAAGAAGCGCCAGACGCTGTTCTTCTCGGCGACGATGCCGGTCGCGATCCGCGAGCTGGCGTCGCAGTTCCTGCTCGACCCTAAGACGGTGTCGGTGAAGCCCGCTGCGACGACCGCCGAGCGCGTCGACCAGTATGTCACCTTCTGCAACCAGTCGGAGAAGCAGGCGCTGCTGACGATCACGCTGGCCGATCCGGCGATCGACCGTGCGCTCGTGTTCACGCGCACCAAGCATGGCGCCGACCGCGTCGTGAAGCTGCTCGCGGGCAACGGCATCGCCTCGAACGCGATCCACGGCAACAAGAGCCAGGGCCAGCGCGAGCGGGCACTCGGCGAGTTCAAGCAGGGCAAGGTCAAGGTCCTGATCGCGACCGACATCGCCGCACGCGGCATCGACGTCTCGGGCGTCAGCCACGTCATCAACTTCGAGCTGCCGAACGTCGCCGAGCAGTATGTCCACCGCATCGGCCGTACCGCGCGTGCGGGCGCCAGCGGCATCGCCGTCGCGTTCTGCGCGGATGACGAGAAGGCCTATTTGCGCGACATCGAGCGGATCACGCGCCAGAAGGTCCAGGTCCGGTCGCTGCCGGACGATTTCGTCAACCTGTCGAACCAGATCAAGCAGACGCGCGTGAAGACGATGGGTGCCGATCCCGAGGTTCGGATCGATCGTCCGCGCGATCCGGCACGGCCGCGCGCGACGCATTCGCCGCGGGCTACCGGTACGACTGGGCGCAATTATGCGGGTGCGAGCCGTGGTGGCCAGGGTGGCGGCGGCGGTCAGGGCGGCGGCGGCGGTCGTCCGCAGGGCGGTGGTCGTCCCGGTGGTCAGGGCGGTGGTCGTCCGGCTGGCGGCGGCGGCGGTGGTCGTGGTCCGAGCCGCGGCGCGGGTCCGAGTTCGGCACGCTAAGGAGCATTCGTTCGCCTCGCGGGTTTGGTGTAGACCGGTCCCGCGAGGAGAATGCTCATGGACGTTTCCACTACACCTGTTGCCGAACGCGTCGCACGCGTGCTGGCCGGACAGCGGATCAGCGCGAATGCCGGCGGCGATGCCGAGTCGGCTTCGCGGCTGATCGACGATGCGTGGGCGGACTATCTGCCCGATGCGCTGGCGGTGCTGAAGACGTTGCGCGAGCCTGACAAGGCGATGGCCGCGGCGGGTGATCCGGCGGTCTGGGAAGCGATGATCCTCGCGGGGATCAAGGGCGCGAAGCCGGTGACGGTAATCCTCTAGAAACTTGTTTCCCCGCGAAGGCGGGGACCAAGTCTGGGCACCCGGCCTTCGCGGGTGAACATTGCCGTATCCACCACCACCCCGGCGAAGGCCGGGGCCCAATTGGCAAGGCTAGCGTAACCGCGTTCGCGCTATATCAAAAGCGTCGCCCAATTGGGCCCCGGCCTTCGCCGGGGTGGTTTTTGGTTAGCGTGGATGGCCTAAATCAGCTGATCGTAGTCAGCCATTCCGCTTCGTTCGCGCGCTCCGTGCGCAAAGCGTTGGCAGGCGCGCCTATGTCCTCATAACCGATCGCCATGCCGCAGAAGAGCATGCGGTCTTCGGGCATGTCCAGGAACCTTCCGACCGTTTCAGGATACATCGCCCAGCATTCCTGCGGGCAGGTGGCGAGGCCGGCGTCGACCGCGAGCAGCATCAGGTTTTGCAGGTACATGCCGAGGTCCGACCATTGCGGCGGACCCATGCGGCGATCGACCGTGCAGAAATAGGCGGCGGGGGCGCCGAAGAACTGGAAGTTTTGGGCGAACCATTTTTGGCGTGCGGGCTTGTCGTCGCGGGGGATGCCGAGGTGCGCGTACATCGCCTCGCCGACGGCGTAGCGGCGGTCTCGGTAGGGGGCGGCGAGGTCGCGCGGGTAGACGTCGTAGGCTGGGGTTTCGGTGGCGCCGGTCGCGAGTTTTTCGGCCATTATGGCCTTCAGCCGGGTCATGGCGTCGCCCTGGACGATGGCGATGTGCCACGGTTGGAGGCTGCCGCCGGTTGCGGCTCGGGACGCTTTTATCGTGAGGTCGCGGAGGAGTGCGAGATCGACGGGGGTGTCGAGGAAGCCTCGGACGGATCGGCGAGCGGCTATGGCTTCGGCTACGTCCATGGTTTCTCCTAAACACTTCCACTCCGTTCGCCCTGAGCGAAGTCGAAAGGAATGAGACTCAGGGTGCTTCGACTTCGCTCAGCACGAACGGATGGGGGAAGGTTTGCCTTCTCCCATTAGTTACAGCACGAAGCGGCTCAGGTCGGTGTTGCGGGCGATTTCCTTCAACTGGCTGTCGACGTAGGCGCCGTCGATGACGAGGTTCGAGCCGCCGCGGTCTTCGGCGTTGTAGCTTACCTCCTCGAGCAGCTTTTCCATCACCGTTTGGAGCCGCCGGGCGCCGATGTTTTCGATCTCGGAATTCACCTCGGCGGCGATGCGCGCGATTGCGGCGATGCCGTCTTCGGTGAACTCGATGCCGACGCCTTCGGTGGCGATCAGCGCCTTGTATTGCAGCGGCAGCGACGCCTTGGTGTCCGACAGGATCGCGACGAAATCGGCTTCGGTGAGGCCTTTCAACTCGACGCGGATCGGCAGGCGGCCCTGGAGTTCAGGAAGTAGGTCGCTCGGCTTGGCGACGTGGAATGCGCCGGACGCGATGAAAAGGATGTGGTCGGTCTTCATCGGGCCGTATTTGGTCGCGACGGTGGTGCCTTCGATTAAGGGCAGCAGGTCGCGCTGGACGCCTTCGCGGCTGATGGAACCGCCGCGGCCGTCGGAGACCGCGATCTTGTCGATCTCGTCGAGGAAGACGATGCCGTTGGCTTCCGCGTCGGCGAGCGCTGCGCGGCTGACCTCGTCCTGGTCGAGGCGCTTGTCGGCCTCTTCCTCGACGAGCTTGTCCCACGCCGCGTGGACGGTCAGCTTACGGCGCTTCAATTGCTGACCGCCGCCGAACGACTTCATCATCTCGCCGAGATTGATCATCTGCGGCGCACCGCCGGGAATTTCGAACGGCGTGGTTGGCGCCTGCTCGACCTCGATTTCGACTTCGGCGTTATTGAGATGGCCGTCGAGGAAGCGCTGCTTGAAGCTCTCGCGCGTCGCTTCACTCGCGTTCTTGCCGGTGAGCGCGTCGAGCAGGCGCGACATCGCAGCCTCTTCCGCCTTGTCCTTGACGGCGACGCGACGGCGTTCCTTTTCGAGGCGGATAGCTTCCTCGACGAGGTCGCGGGCGATCTGTTCGACGTCGCGGCCGACATAGCCGACCTCGGTGAACTTGGTCGCCTCGACCTTTACGAACGGCGCGTCGGCGAGCTTTGCCAGACGGCGGCTGATCTCGGTCTTGCCGCAGCCGGTCGGCCCGATCATCAGGATGTTCTTCGGCGTGACCTCGTCGCGGAGGTCTTCGCTGAGTTGCTGGCGGCGCCAGCGGTTGCGCATCGCGACGGCGACCGCGCGCTTGGCGGCGGCTTGGCCAATGATGTGGGCGTCGAGCGCGGCGACGATGGCCTTGGGGGTGAGCTGGTCGTTCATTCTGATCTCGCTCCCCGCCCGCTTGCGGGAGGGGTTGGGGGTGGGCTCGCGCTTCCCTCGAAGGTTGCGCTGGAGGTGAGCGGGCGCCCACCCCCTGCCCCCTCCCGCTTGCGGGAGGGGGAGAAGGAGTTACGTGGTCGAGTCCATCGTTTCGACGGTAAGGCGGTCGTTGGTGTAGACGCAGAGCTCGGACGCTATGCCCATTGCCTTGCGGCAGAGGACTTCGGCGTCGGTCTCGTATTCTACCAGCGCTCGGGCTGCCGCCAACGCGTAGTTGCCGCCGGAGCCGATCGCGGCGACGCCGTTCTCAGGTTCGAGGACGTCGCCGTTGCCGGTGAGGATCAGGGTCACGTCCTTGTCGGCGACGATCATCATCGCCTCGAGGTTGCGGAGGAACTTGTCGGTGCGCCAGTCCTTGGCGAGCTCGACCGCGGCGCGCAGGAGCTGGCCCTGGTGCGCTTCGAGTTTGCGTTCGAGGCGTTCGAACAGCGTGAAGGCGTCGGCGGTGGCGCCGGCGAATCCGCCGATGACGCTGCCGTCGCCTAGGCGGCGGACCTTGCGCGCGTTGGGTTTCATGACGGTCTGGCCCATCGAGACCTGGCCGTCGCCGATCACGACGACCTTGCCGCCGCGGCGGACCGAGAGGATCGTGGTGCCGTGCCATGTCGGCATGGCGTGGGGGTCGTTGCTCATGGCAGCGATGTAGGGTTTGGTTTTGGGGGTGCAACGCCCCTGCCCCTCCCATCCCCCCTCTCCCATCATCCGTCATCCCCGCGCAGGCGGGGATCCAGACCCTCGGACCTCACCCGTTCATCACTGAGGTTTGCCAGTATGGGTTCCCGCCTCCGCGGGAATGACGAAGGAGGCTCGGGTGGTTACCGCCCCTTCCCCCATTCGCGGGCGACCGTGTAACCGAGATAGCCGGTGCCGAAGAGCGCGTAGAGGGGTTCGGGGATTGCGTTCAAATACGCCGCCATCCCTGCCGCGATCGCCTGTGCCGTTTGCGGGCGGACGGCGGCGATCAGGCCTGCGGGGATCGCACCGAGCAGCAAAGTGTACATCACGTAGAGGAACGTCGGGCGGGCTCGGGTGATCCAGGGATCTGGTGCTGGATCAAGGGGTTGCGGGGTCATTGGCTGCCTCCGGCAAAAGTGAAGTATAGGAAGTGTAGACGCTGGGAGCGTTTTGGCGGCGGGCGTCAGGTGCGGTTGGCGAGCCAGCCGTAGAGAAAGGCTTCGTTTGCCGGGCGGGTCTCGGCGAGCGCGACGTAGCGTTCGCCCTGGAGCGCCTCGATCGCTTTCAGGAGCACGGTTTCTCCGCCGGGTTTGCGGCGGGCGAGGAACGCGTCGAGCGCGGTCAGCGTCGCGGGGCCGATGCGGCCGTCCAGGGTCATGTCGGGGTAGTCGGTGGCGCCTCGGTTGAGTGCGTTGAGCGCGCGTTGGAGGAAGGTGGCGGCGACTGCGGGGCCCATGTTGACGCCGGTGTCGAAGAGTTCTTCGGCGATCTTGGGGGCTCGCTCGGCGATCTGATCGAAGGCGGGGCGGGTCCAGTAGAGGCGGCGGTAGATCGTTTCTGCCTGGTCGCGGGGGAAGGTTCGCATGTCTCCGGGGTAGCCGTTGGTGCGGGCTACTTGTTGGGTGATGCCGTATCTGGTGGGGCCGCCTCGGTCTGCGGGGTGGTTGGAGTAGCCGCCTTCGCGGTCGATGACTGCTTCGATGAGGTGGTCGATGGTCATGGCTGGCTCCCGATTTTGTTGGCGGGAGCGAACCATATTGGTTCGCTGTAGGACAGGGAAATTTGGCGGGTCATGCCCTGCATCGTTCCCTCACTTCCGCTCTCTACTGTTCCCCCGCGGAGGCGGGGGGCCAGGGTTACGGCGGACGCCGCTCGTGATTCCTGGGCTCCCGCTTTCGCGGGAGAACGGAAAAGGGAGCCCGGCCCATCCGATTAGATCGAACCGCCCCGGCGGAGGCCGGGGTCCAATTGGGGGACGGTTGTAACGGAGGACGGCGCTTCGTTACGTCGGACGTTCCAATTGGGCCCCGGCCTTCGCCGGGGTGGTGCTATGGCGGGGTAGTGCTGTGGTGTGGGGTGCCGGGTCGCGACCGCCGCCCTACCCCCCACCCAAACCGACGCTACGTCCGCGCGGGGTTGGCGGACTGCCTCCCCTAAGGCTATGCGCTCCCTTGAACATTCGCCGCGGGCCTTGCCCGCGCCCACCCGGTCGCCGCCGCGGCCGACAGGTTAGGAAGACCATGGAAGACGATTTCCGCAAAGCCGCGCTCGATTATCATCGCTATCCAAAGCCGGGCAAACTCTCGGTCGAGGCGACCAAGCGGATGGCGACGCAGCGCGATCTCGCGCTTGCTTACTCGCCGGGCGTGGCTGCCGCGTGCGAGGAAATTGCCGCGGATCCGGACAAGGCGCGCGATTACACGGCGCGCGGCAATCTCGTTGCGGTCATCACCAACGGGACCGCGGTGCTCGGGCTCGGTGCGATCGGTGCGCTCGCGTCGAAGCCGGTGATGGAGGGCAAGGCGGTGCTCTTCAAGAAATTCGCCGGGATCGACTGCTTCGACATCGAGATCGACCAGCTCGATCCACAGGCGTTCATCGAGGCGGTCCGCGTGCTCGAGCCGACCTTCGGCGGGATCAATCTCGAGGATATCAAGGCGCCCGAATGCTTCGAGATCGAGACGAAGCTGCGCGAGGTCATGAACATCCCGGTGTTCCATGACGACCAGCACGGCACCGCGATCGTGTGTGCCGCCGCGGTCCGCAACGTGCTCGAACTGCGCGGCAAGCGGCTCGACCAGATGAAGCTGGTGACGTCGGGTGCAGGCGCGGCGGCGCTGGCGACGGTCGATCTGCTCGTGTCGATGGGGCTCAATCCCGAGAACGTGACGCTGACCGATATCGCGGGCGTGGTGCACAAGGATCGCGGCGACGTGATGCCGCCGAACATGGCGCGGTACGCGCGCACGACCAACGCGCGGACGCTGCCGGACGTGCTGGAGGGGGCGGACATCTTCCTCGGGCTGTCGGCGCCGCGCGTGCTGAAGCAGGAATGGCTGCATCTGCTCGCACCCGATCCGCTGATCCTGGCGCTGGCGAACCCTGAGCCGGAGATCCAGCCGGCGCTGGTGCATGCGACGCGGCCCGACGCGATCATCGCCACTGGCCGCTCGGATTTTCCGAACCAGGTCAACAACGTGCTGTGCTTCCCGTTCATCTTCCGCGGTGCGCTCGACGTCGGCGCGACCGAGATCAACGAGGCGATGAAGGTCGCTGCCGTCGATGCGATCGCGGCGCTTGCACGTGCTACGGCTTCCGATGTGGTCGTTACCGCTTACGGCGGCGCGACGCCGGTGTTCGGGCCGACCTACATCATTCCCAAGCCGTTTGATCCGCGGCTGATCCTCCACGTCGCGCCCGCCGTGGCGAAGGCGGCGATGGATTCGGGCGTGGCGACGCGGCCGATCGAGGATTTCGACGCGTATCTGCGTGACCTCGAAGTGTTCGTGTACCGCTCGGGCCAGCTGATGCGGCCGATCTTCGCACGCGCCAAGCAGGCGGGGCGCTCGATCGCGTATGGCGAGGGCGAGGACGACCGCACGCTGCGCGCGGTGCAGACGGTGATCGACGAAGGGATCGGGCGGCCGGTGCTGATCGGCCGGCGCGAGGTGATCGCCGAGAAGATCCAGTCAAGCGGGTTGCGGATGGCGATCGGCACCGATGTCGAGGTGCTCGATCCGGGTACGGACCGCGAAGTGTTCGATCCGCTGCTCGCCGGGTATAACGCGTTGGTCGGCCGTCGTGGATCGCCGCCCGACAGCGCGGAGCGCGCGCTACGGACTCGGCCGAGCGTGGCGGCGGCGATGCTGCTGCGCGAGGGTCGCGTCGATGCAGCCTTGTGTGGCGGGATCGGCGACTGGTGGACGCAGATGACGTACGTCATGCCGCTGATTCCGCGGATGCCGGGCGTCTCGCGGCTGTATGCGATGTCGGCGGTGATCCTGCGCACCGGGAGCCTGTTCTTCTGCGATACGCATGTGACGGTCGATCCGACCGCCGAGCAGATCGCCGAGATGACGCTGCTGGCGGCCGAAGCCGTGCGCGCGTTCGCGATCGAGCCGAAGGCGGCGTTGCTGTCGCATTCGAGCTTCGGCGCGTCGCGGTCGCCCTCGGCGCAGAAGATGCGCGCGGGGCATGCGTTGCTGAAGGCAGCGGCGCCGGAGTTCGAGTTCGACGGCGAGATGCACGGCGATGCGGCGTTGTCGGAGGCGTTGCGGCGGCGGTTGGTCGCGGACAGCCCTTTGACCGGTTCGGCGAATTTGCTGGTGATGCCGAACATCGATGCGGCGAACATCGCGGTGTCGCTGTTGTCGGCGTCGACCGAGTCGCTGCCGCTGGGGCCGATGCTGCTGGGGCTCGCCAAGCCGTTGCAGATGATGGTGCCGAGCGTGACCGCGCGGGGAATCGTGAACCTCAGCGCGGTGGCCGTGGGTCATGCAGCGACGGTGAGCGAGACGGCGTAAGATCACCGGACGGGGCCGGCATCAGAGTCGGCCCCATTCCAAGTTCCGTCATCCCCGCGCAGGCGGGGATCCATACGGGCTGGCGTTGCTGGTGACGGGCAACGTTCGAGTTTATGGGTCCCCGCCTCCGCGGGGATGACGACGAGTGTAACGGAATGCGCTCGCACAAGAGCTGCACGAGTTCACCGTTCGTCGATGTAAGAAAATGGTCGGAGCGACAGGATTCGAACCTGCGACCCCCACACCCCCAGTGTGGTGCGCTACCAGGCTGCGCTACGCTCCGACCGAACGGGCCGCAGAGCAGCCCGAGCCGCGCGCTCTACGCAGGGTCGGCGTGCGATGCAAGTCGCAACGCCGCTTGGCCGCAAAGATTACCTCACTCACCCATCAGCGTGCGCCAGAAGCTGCCGTCGTACGCCTTCACGCTGATCTGCTCGATGGTGTACCCGCCGAGCGCGCGACCGAATGCCTTCTGGTGATCGGCCTGACCGTGCGCGGCGATCGCCTCGGGACTCGCCCAGCGCTCGGAGATCCGGATCAGGTCGGGATCGACCAGGTCGAGCGCGAGATTGTAGAATTCGCAGCCGTCTTCCGCGGCGCAGGCGGCCATGTGCGCGACCAGCGTGTCGGCGATCTTCGCGCCTTCGCCGGCGGCAAGCTTGATATGTCCCATCACCAGAATCATCGCGTCTCTCCTGTTTCGCCCCGGTTTCGCCGCGACTTCATCGTGGTCTCTACACGAACCGTCTACGCCCGCGTCAGTTGCACGGGACCCCAAGCGATGATAGCGGGCGGACCATTGCGACCGGCCGCGCGGCGCGCGAACCGAGCCACCCTTCACAGATACGGAACTCCATGTTCATCTCACCAGCATACGCCCAGGCCGCAGACGGCGCCGCCACGGCCGGAGGCGGGATCGCCTCGTTCCTGAGCCTCGCGCCGCTCTTCCTCGTGTTCGTCGTGTTCTATTTCCTGATGATCCGTCCGCAGCAAAAGCGCATGAAGGCGCTGCAGGCGTCGGTCGCCGCGGTGAAGAAGAACGACAGCGTCGTCACCTCGGGCGGGATCCTCGGCAAGGTGACCAAGGTCGAGGATAATGTCGTCGAGGTCGAGATCGCGCCGAATGTCCGGGTGCGCGTCGTCAAGGCGACGCTGACCGACATCACCAGCCCGAACACGAAGCCGGCCAACGACTGATGTTGGATTTTCCGCGCTGGAAGGTCGGGTCGATCATCGGGTTGCTGGCGGCATTGTGCCTGCTGGCGATCCCGAGTTTCCTCCCCGAGAGCACCACGAGCCAATGGGGGCGGATTCCGCATCCGCACATCAACCTCGGGCTCGATCTCGCCGGCGGCAGCTACCTGCTGCTCGAGGCGGATACTGCCGACCTCGCCGCGACGCGGATCGAGGCGATGCGCGACAGCGTCGCGGGGACGATGCGCAACGGGACGCCGCGGATCGAGATCGGCGACATTTCGACGCGCGGCGGCCAGCTGACTTTCCTGCTGCGTGATCCGAGCCAGGTCGATGCGGCGCGTGAGCGCCTGCTGGCGATCACCGGCGGTGGCGCCGGGATGAGTGGCCAGCGCGAGTGGGACATCAACGTCGTCGACACGAGCCGGTTCGTGCTCAAGCCGACCGAGGCCGGCCTGACCCAGGCGATCGACACCGCGATGAAGGACGCGACCGAAGTCGTCCGCCGCCGCATCGACGAACTCGGCACCAAGGAGCCTACGATCGTTCGCCAGGGCGCGACCCGGATCGTCGTCCAGGTGCCAGGGCTGCAGAACCCGCAGGCGCTGAAAAGCCTGCTCGGCAAGACCGCCAAGCTCGAATTCAAGCTGGTCGACCAGACCGCCAACCCGACAGACCTGGTCAAGGGCATCGCCCCGGTCGGCAGCCAGGTCCTCCCCTACCCCGGCAACCCGCAGGGCGTGCCGTTCATCGCGGTCAAGCGCTCGGTGATCATCTCGGGCGACCAGCTCGCCGATGCACGCCAGGAGTTCGAGCAGCAGTCGAACGCGCCGCAAGTCGCGATCACGTTCGACGCGGTCGGCGGCCGTCGCTTCGCCAAGGTGACGACGGAGAACACGAACAAGCCGTTCGCGATCATCCTCGACAATTCGGTAATCTCGGCCCCGAACATCAACGAGCCGATCCTCGGCGGTCGCGCGTCGATCTCGGGCAATTTCACGGTCGAGTCCGCGAACGCGCTCGCGATCTCGCTCCGCTCGGGCAAGTTGCCGGTCAACCTGAAGATCATTGCCGAGAGCACCGTCAGCCCCGATCTTGGCAAGGATTCGATCCGGGCCGGCGTGCTGGCCTCGATCATCGCGGCACTCGCGGTGATCGTGTTCATGTTCGTCACCTATGGCCGGTTCGGTGTCTATGCGAACCTTGCGGTGGTCATAAACATCCTGGTCATCGTCGCGGTGATGGCGATGCTGAACGCGACGCTGACGCTGCCCGGTATCGCCGGATTCGTGCTGACGATCGGTACCGCGGTGGATGCCAACGTGCTGATCAACGAGCGTATCCGCGAGGAGCGGCGACGCGGGCGTAGCGTGATCCAGTCGGTCGAGCTCGGCTACAAGGAAGCATCGCGGACGATCTTCGAGGCCAACGTGACGCACGCCATCACCGGCGTGATCATGCTGCTGCTCGGCTCGGGTCCGGTGAAGGGCTTTGCGGTCGTTCTGCTGATCGGGATCTGTACGTCGGTGTTCACCGCCGTCACGTTCACGCGGATGATGGTCGCGTTGTGGCTGCGGAAGAACCGCCCCACCACGATCAATATTTGAGGCGGGAGATAACCATGCGCCTGCTGAAACTCGTACCCGACAACACCAACCTGAAGTTCGTGTCGCTCCGTAAATGGGCGTTCGGGCTGACCCTGATCCTCTCGCTTCTCGCGGTGGGCCTTGTCGCATTCCGCGGCCTGAACATGGGCGTCGATTTCGTCGGGGGCGTCCTGATGGAGCAGAACTTCGCGACTGCGCCGTCGATCGAGGCGGTGCGGACCGAGGTCGATCGACTCGGCGTAGGCGAAGCGGCAATCCAGTCGTTCAGCGATCCCAAGACGCTGTCGATTCGTCTTCCCCTGCCGGAGAACGGCGACGAGGGTGCCACCAACCGACTCGTCAAGAAGGTGTCGGACGATCTCGCGGTCAAGTTCCCCGGCTCGACCTTCTCGAAATACGATACGATTACCGGTAAGGTGTCCGACGAGCTGATTACTAAGGGCCTGCTCGCGGTGGTGCTCTCGATCCTCGGCATCGCGCTGTTCGCGGTCGTGCGGTTCGAATGGCAGTTCGGCGTGTCGACGATCGTCGCGATCGTCCACGATCTGCTGATGACCGTCGGCTTCTTCGCGCTGATGCGGAATTATTTCGAGGTCGATCTCAACATCGTCGCGGCGGTGCTGACGATCATCTCGTACTCGATCAACGACAAGATCGTGATCGACGACCGTATCCGCGAGAACATGCGCCGGTATCGGAAGATGGACATGCGCGAGATCATCGACCTGTCGGTGAACGAGACGCTGCCGCGCACCGTGATGACGTCGGTGACGATCCTGCTCGCGCTGGTCGCGATGCTGGTGCTCGGCGGCCATGTGCTGCGCGGGTTCACTGCGGCGATGATCCTGGGTATCGTCGTGGGGACGTATTCGTCGATCTACGTGTCGTCGTCGCTGCTGATCACGCTGGGTCTGCGGGCCGATCCTGCACCGCGCAAGGGCGGCGTGCAGGACGGAGCTGAGCGGGTTGGTCCGAAGGTCGAGCGTTGATTTACATGCTTCCGTCATTCCCGCGGAGGCGGGAACCCATAGTGGCTGGCGTCGCGATCGAGTCGCTGGCGGTTGCCAATATGGGTCCCCGCCTTTGCGGGGATGACGGGGTTTTGTCATGAGGATGGACCGCGAGAAGACCGATGGACCGATGATCTCGGCGATCGGTCGGGCCGGGTTCAAGGTCGACGACGGCTATTATACCGCACTGTCGATCAGTCCCGAACGCGCGGATGGCTGGGAGCCGCCGGCGTTCGAAGCGCTCGGCGAGGCGGATGTGGCGGCGTTGCTGGCGCTCGATCCGCCGCCGGAGTTCCTGTTGCTGGGGACCGGTTCCGCGCTTCGCCAGCCGCCGCTTGCGTTCAAGAAGGCGGTTGAGGCGCGGGGGTTCGGCATCGAGGCTATGGACAGTCGCGCCGCCGCTCGGGCGTGGGCGGTCCTTCGCGGCGAAGGTCGCTGGATCGTGGCGGCGCTCTACCCTCTCGAGGGGTAACCCGCGACGAGCGCCACAAAGTGCGCGTACAGCGTTGCGGTATTTCTTTCCCAAGTGAAGCCGGCGGCCATCGCGCGCGTCGCGGACCGAGCGGGCGGACTGCCCAGCAGATCCTTGATCGCCGCCGCAAACGCCAGCGGATCGCCGATCGTCACGCGACCGGCCTCGGACGATGTGACCACCTCGCGCGCGCTGCCGGCGTCGGTAATGACGACGGGCGTGCCGCAGGCGAGCGACTCGACCCAGACGTTGGCAAGCCCTTCGGACTCCGACGCCAACGCGCTGACATCGGCGGCAGCGATCAGCGCGGGCAGGTCGGCATGCGGCAACGCGCCGAGCAGGCGAACGCGGTCGCCGACGCCGAGCCGGGCGATCAACGCCTCCAGGTCGGCGCGAGCGGGGCCATGCCCGGCGATCAGCAGCGAGACTCCGGGCAGCGCCGCAACCGCTTCGATAACGACATCATGCCCCTTGCGCGGCAATAGCCCGCCGATCGCGATGACGAGCGGACCTTGCACGCCGAGTTTCGCCTTGGCCGATGCGCGATCGTCGATGGGGCGGAAGCGGTCCTGATCGACCCCGGTGTGATGCACCGAGATGCGGTCGGCCGGCATGCCGAGCGTCACCATGTCCGTCTTCATCGCCGCGCTGACCGCCAGCAGTCCGGCTGCTCCCTGCCCGGCTTTGCGCACCTGCGCTGCGGTCGCGGGCGCTTCGCCCCAATAGTGGATGTCGGAGCCGCGCGCCTTGATCGAGACGGGGACGCCATAGCGCTTGCCGAGCGCGACTGCGGCGGGGCCTTCGGGGAAGAAATACGACACGTCGATCACGTCGAACGCGAAGTCCGTGCGGATCGCGTCGAGCACGGGGACGAGGGCACGTTCCAGGGCAGCGGCATGGTAGCGCCCTTTCGTGAACGGGAGCGCGGTAAAGCGGGGCCGGTGGACGTCGACGCCCTTCCAGCTTTCGCGATGCGGTAGTTTCGCAAGCGGCGCGTAGTGGCGGAAATTGCCGAGAATGCCGGGTGGGAGGCCGATCGGCGCGACCACTTTCAGGTCGACGTCGGGATGCGCCGCCAGGCTCAGCGTCTGCCGCTCGACGAAGCCGCCGAAGTTCGGGCGGGTGGCGTCGGGGAACAGGGTGGAGAGAGTGAGAACGTGGAGCATTGCGCGGGGATATAGCGCCGCAGTTAATGGGTGGTGAGTGCGAAGCGGCGGTTACCCGTTACTCCACCCCGGCGGAGGCCGGGGCCCAATTGGAGAGGTGGCAATAACAGCGTGCCACGTTTCGTTAGCAACGTTCCCCAATTGGGCCCCGGCCTTCGCCGGGGTGGTGGTGATTTGGGCTGGTAACGACCTTCGATTACCCTGTTTCCCCGCGAAGGCGGGGACCCAGGCTGGGCTCCCGCCTTCGTGGGAGAACAAGGGCGGAAAGCGCTCTTCCCGCCCAGCTTGATCAGATCCGCTTCGCCAATGGATACGCGAACAGCAGGTCCGCATCCGCGCTGGTGGACACGGTCTCGCTGCCCGTCATCGTCGCGCATTCGCCCGCCTTGAACGCGACGCCGGCGACTTCGCCCGAGCCGGCGATCGGGATCACCCAGCCGGTCGTGCCTTCGGGCAGGTTGACGAGGTGGTCGCCGCCCTTCCAGCGCTCTAGCACGAACTTCGGCCCCTCGACCATGATCGTCCGGCCCGTCTCGATCTCGATCGGGGGTGCGACCGGCACGTACGGCGTGGGATCCGCGACTTCGATCCCGTCCTTCAGATGCAACTCACGATCGCTGCCGTAATCGTACAGGCGATAAGTCGTCTCGGAGTTCTGCTGGACCTCGATCACCGTCACGCCGCCGCCGATCGCGTGGATCGTGTCCGACGCGCAGTACATGAAGTCGCCGGGCTTGACCGGCTTCCAGTCGAGCTTGTCCTCGATCGTGCCGTCGATCGCCGACTGGCGAAGTTCGTCCTTCGAGATCGGTGCCTTGGTGCCGACCGCGATCGTCGAATCGGGTTCGGCCGCCAGGATCGTCCAGCATTCGTCCTTGCCGCGCGGCAGGCCGCGCGCGTGCGCCTGCTCGTCGTTCGGATGGACCTGCACCGACAGTTTCTCGCTCGTGAACAGATACTTGATCAGCAGGTCGGGCGTGGTGTTGCCGGGCTCCTGGAACCAGACTTCGCCGATCGGCGGCGTGCCGGCGGCAGGGTCCTCGAAACCGGGCCAGAGCGTGTCGCGACCCCATGGCTTTTCGACGCGGTGGGTGTGCAACAATGTGGCCGGCATGACATGATCCTCGACTGAATGGCGTAACGCGAACGCATGACTATTGCCGTGCGATCCGGCGCACGTGAAGGGGCAAGCGCGGTCCGGCGAAAAGGATTGTTCGCGGCTATCCGCTTACGCTAAGGATCACGCCGATGCGTATCACCCAGTCTCGTGCCCTCGCGGTCACGCTCATCGCCGCGCTTGCGCTCCCCATTGCCGGTTGTGCGAGCGGTCGTGCCGCGAAGGGCGACCTCCCCTATGTCGCGCGCGACGTGGGTACGCTGTATTCGACCGCCAAGGCGCGGCTCGACCAGGGCCGCTACAAGGAAGCCGCGCAGCTGTTCGACGAGGTCGAGCGCCAGCATCCCTATTCGATCTGGGCGCGCCGCGCGCAGATCATGTCGGCGTTCAGCTATTACCTCGCACGCGATTACACCGCCTCGATCAGCTCGGCGCAGCGCTTCCTCGCGGTCCATCCGGGCAACCGCGACGCGCCCTACGCCTATTACCTGATCGCGCTCGGCTATTACGAGCAGATCACCGACGTCACGCGCGACCAGAAGATCACGCGACAGGCGCTCGATTCCCTGGGCGAACTGATGCGCCGCTATCCGAACACGCGCTATGCGTCGGATGCGCGCCTCAAGATCGATCTGGTCAACGACCATCTCGCGGGCAAGGAGATGGAGATCGGGCGGTTCTACGAGACGCGCGGCCAGTGGCTCGCGGCCAACGGCCGGTTCCGCACCGTGATCGACAAGTTCCAGCAGACCACGCACACGCCGGAAGCGCTGATGCGGCTGACCGAGACGTATCTGGCGCTCGGCGTGCCCGTCGAGGCCGAGAAGGCCGGCGCGGTGCTCGGGCGCAACTATCCCGGCACCGACTGGTATCAGCATGCGTACGACCTGCTGAAGAAGAACCAGGTCCCCGCTGTGCCTCCGCTGCCCGCGGGTGAGCAGGTCGTTCCGGTCGGAACCAAGGGTACGCCCTCGGTGATGGTCGAGCTGGACGAGCCGGGTTCGACACCGACCGGTCCCTCGATCCGTACGCCCGAGAAGCCGCGCTCGGCAGGCCAGCCGTCCAACACCGGCAGCTGACGCGAGTCCAGATCGTTCGGTTGGAACATAGGGGGATCGCATTGCGCGCCCGTTCGTCTATGGCGGACATCCTATGCTGACCGAACTTTCCATTCGCGACGTGGTGCTGATCGAAGCGCTGGATCTGGGATTCGGCGAAGGGCTCGGCGTGCTGACCGGCGAGACCGGTGCGGGCAAGTCGATCCTGCTCGATGCGCTCGGCCTCGCGCTGGGTGGGCGTGGCGACAGTGGCCTGGTGCGGCATGGTGCCGCGCAGGCCGTGGTCACCGCGACGTTCGATGCTCCTGCCCCCGAGTCGCCGCTCGCGCTGCTGTTCGACGAGAACGGGGTGGAGATCGAGCGCGGCGAACCGCTGATCGTGAAGCGGATCGTCAAGGCGGATGGTGGCAGTCGCGGGTTCGTCAACGACCAGCCCGCGTCGGCGGGGCTGTTGCGCGAGATGGCACCGCATCTCGTGGAGATCCACGGGCAGCATGACGAGCGCGGACTGCTGAATGCGCGGGGGCATCGGGCGTTGCTCGACATCTTCGGGCGGACCGAGCCGGGTGCGACGGGCAAGGCTTACACGGCGTTTCGTGCGGCCGAGGCCGAACTTGCTGCGGCGCGCGCGGACATCGAGACGGCGGCGCGGGATCGCGAGTGGCTCGAGCATACGGTTGCCGAACTGACCGCGCTGGCGCCTGTCGCGGGCGAAGAGGAGACGCTGGCGGATACGCGGCGGTCGATGCAGCGCGCGGAGAAGATCGCGGACGATCTCGCCGCGATCGACGATTTTCTCGAGGGCAAGGACGGCGGGATGGCGAAGTTGCGCCAGGCCGCGCGCGTGCTCGAGCGGATCGCGGAGGATCATGTTGCGCTCGGCAATGCGCTGGCGGCGGTCGATCGCGCGGTGATCGAGGCTTCGGTCGCCGAGGAGAGCCTGCGGGATGCGCGGGCAGAGATGGCGTATGATCCGCGCGCGCTGGAGGATGACGAGGCGCGGCTGTTCGAGCTTCGGGCGATGGCGCGCAAGCACCGCGTGCAGCCGGACGATCTGGCGGCGCTGGCGGACGAGATGCGCGCGCGGCTGGAGCGGCTCGATGCGGGCGAAGGCGGGATCGCGAAGATCGAGGCACGCGTGGCGTCGGCGCGGAAGGCTTTCGATGCGGCGGCGGATGCGTTGACGAAGCGGCGGTTGGCGGCAGCGAAACGCCTCGACGTGGCGGTGGCGGGCGAGTTGGCGCCGTTGAAGCTCGACGCCGCGCGGTTCCAGACCGTCGTCGCGCCGCTGGGTGAAGAGGGCTGGTCGGCGGCGGGCAAGGACCGCGTCGAGTTCGAGATCTCGACCAATCCGGGTGCGCCGTTCGCCGCCCTTACCAAGATCGCATCGGGCGGCGAATTGTCGCGCTTCATCCTCGCGCTGAAGGTGGCGCTGGCGGAGGAAGGCGGCGCGTCGACGATGGTGTTCGACGAGATCGATCGCGGCGTTGGCGGTGCGGTGGCCAGCGCGATCGGCGAGCGACTCGCGCGACTGGCGCTGAGCACGCAGCTGCTGGTGGTGACGCACAGCCCGCAGGTTGCGGCGCGGGGGGCGAAGCATCTGCTGATTGCCAAGAGCAGCGACGGTACGGTCACGCGGACCGGCGTGCGGGCCTTGAGCGAGGACGAGCGGCGGGAGGAGATCGCGCGGATGCTGTCGGGGGCACAGATTACGGATGAAGCGCGGGCTCAGGCGGAGCGGTTGCTCGAGCGGGCTTGACGCACTCAGGTTCAGATGGACTTACCACCGGTCTTGTTCCCCCGCGAAGGCGGGGGCCCAGGGTATCACCCGCAGCGCCTTTAACCCTGGACTCCCGCGTTCGCGGGAGAACGATGCCGCGAAGGGCTGACTTCAGGGCATCGCCTGCCGCGGGTGCCCCAGGTGAATCTTCAGCACCGGCACGACGATGTAATCGCCGCCGACTTTGCGCAGACCGTGGAGCGCGCGACTGCCGAACGCGCCGTCTTCGTGGATCGCGGCACGGACCGGCGCCTGCTCGGCGTGAATCATGTCGTCGAGGCCCGCCGCGCTGGCATCCGACCGTGGCCATAGGGGCTGCTGGACCCGGTCGTCGGCGGAGGAGTCGTCGTTCCAGTCGTAGCCGATCGCCGGGGCGGGCTCAGGCGTGACGTGCGTCTGCTGTGCTGCGGCTGGCGCCGTGCAGAGTAGGACTGCCACTAGAGCTGCTATTTTCATCGCACCCTCCCCACGTCCACCCCCGTGAAGGCCGGTGCCCAGTTGGGAAACGATAGTTGGTGAACGCGGCGCCTCGATACAACGACCTTGCCAACTGGGCCCCGGCCTTCGCTGGGTGGTGTTGGGGGAGAGTTAGAGAACCCCGCTGCCGCCGGTCGCCGCGAAGGCACTCCCGCTCGTAAAGCTCGTCCCCGTCTCGGCCAGCGTCACGAACAGCGACGCCAGTTCCGCCGGCTGACCCGCGCGGCCGAGCGGCGTGTCCTGCCCGAACTCGCCCATCTTGCCCGGCAGCTGTCCGCCCGCGACCTGCAGCGGCGTCCACACCGGGCCTGGTGCGATCATGTTGACGCGGATGCCCTTCTTGCCGAGCTGCTTCGCCAGCCCCTTGGTGAAGATCAGGATCGCGCCCTTGGTGGTGGCATAGTCGAGCAATTCCTCGCCCGGATCGACCGAGTTCACCGACCCCGTGTTGATGATCGACGCACCCGGTTTCATCAGCGGGATCGCCGCCTTGCAGAGGTGGAACATCGCATAGACGTTGGTCTTCATCGTCCGGTCGAACTGCTCGAAGCTGATCTCGGCGATCGACGCCTTCGACTGCTGGTACGCGGCGTTGTTGACGAGGATATCGAGCCCGCCGAGTTCGCGGTTGGCGCGCGCGATCAGGTCGTTGCAGAATTTCGCGTCGGTCAGGTCGCCGGGGATCAGCACGACCTTCCGCCCCTCGGCACGGAGCAGCTTGGCGACGTCCTGCGCGTCGGGTTCCTCGGTCGGGTAATAGTTGATCGCGACGTCGGCGCCTTCGCGCGAGAACGCGATCACCGCCGCGCGGCCGATCCCCGAATCGCCGCCCGTTACCAGCGCCTTGCGACCGGCGAGCCGTCCCGAACCGCGATAGCTTGCCTCGCCGCAATCGGGGACCGGGCGCATGTCGCGCTGGAGCGCCGGCCATTTCTGGCGCTGTTCGGGGAACGGCGTCGAGACGAAACGAGTCTGCGGGTCGGCCAGCGGCGCGGCGCCTTGCGCGAAGGCAGGCGCGGCGGCGGCGGCGAGGCCAGTGACGGCGGCGCCCTTGAACAGGTCTCGGCGGCTGGTGTCGGTCATGATGGCGTGTCCTTGGGAAAAATTCTCTTGGGATGTCAGCGCGCAAGTCGGACGAATGTTCACCGAGAGTTGATCCAGGTCTTGTCGAAAGACGCCCCCCTCCCCTAACCCGACGCGATGACCGACCTTCCCGCGACCGAGACCGAAGCCGCTGCCGAGCTGGAGACGCTCGCCGCGCAGATCGCGTATCATAACGCGCGCTATCATACCGACGACGCGCCCGAGATCAGCGATGCCGACTATGATGCGCTGGTGCGGCGCAATGCGGCGGTCGAAGCGGCGTATCCGGCTGCGGTGCGGACTGATTCGCCGAGCCGGACGGTGGGTGCGGCGCCTGCTGGGCATCTCGCGAAGGTCGCGCATGCCAAGGCGATGATGAGCCTCGACAACGCGTTTGCGGACGAGGAGGTCGAGGAGTTCGTCGCGCGTGTGCGCCGGTTCCTGAAGCTGGCGGACGACGCGCCGGTGGCGCTGACCGCGGAGCCGAAGATCGACGGGCTGTCGTGTTCGCTGCGGTATGAGGATGGGCGGCTGGTCCAGGCGTTGACCCGCGGCGATGGGCAGGTCGGCGAGGACGTGACGGCGAACGTCCGCACGATCGGCGATATTCCCCAGCAATTGCACGGCGAAGCGCCGGCAGTCTTCGAGGTTCGTGGCGAGGTCTATATGGCGAAGGACGACTTCGCCGCCTTGAACGCGCGGTTGCTCGCCGAGGCCGAGGAGACCGGCAAGGACGCACGGCAGTTCGCCAATCCTCGCAACGCCGCCGCCGGGTCGCTGCGCCAGAAGGACGCGAGCGTCACCGCGAGCCGCACGCTCCGGTTCCTCGCGCATGGCTGGGGCGAGGCGAGCGTCGTGCCGGGAGAGACGCAGGCCGAAGTCGTCGACACGTTGCGCGGCTGGGGTTTTCCGATCGCCGAAGGGTTCGCGCGGGTCGAAGGAACGGCCGCGGCGCTCGACGTGTACCGTAAGATCGAAGCCGAACGCGCCGACCTGCCGTTCGACATCGACGGCGTGGTCTACAAGGTCGATCGGCTCGACTGGCAGGCCCGACTCGGTCAGGTCGCCAAGGCGCCACGCTGGGCGATCGCGCACAAATTCCCTGCCGAGCGGGCGCAGACTTTGCTCGAAAAGATCGACATCCAGGTCGGACGGACTGGCGCGATGACTCCGGTCGCGCGGTTGTCGCCCGTGACCGTCGGTGGCGTCGTCGTAACCAACGCGACGCTGCACAATGCCGACGAGATCGAGCGGCTCGGCGTGCGCCCCGGCGACCGCGTGCTGGTCCAACGCGCCGGTGACGTGATCCCGCAGATCGTCGAGAACCTCACGCCCGAGGCCGAGCGCGAGGCGTATGTCTTCCCGCATGTCTGCCCCGAATGCGGGTCCGCTGCCGAGCGCGAGGAAGGCGAGGTCGTCTATCGCTGCACCGGCGGGCTGATCTGCCCGGCGCAACGCGTCGAGCGGCTGATCCACTTCGCCTCGCGCCACGCGTTCGACATCGGCGGGCTCGGCCAGACGCTGATCGAGGCGTTCTTCCGCGACGGACTGATCGAATCGCCCGCCGACATCTTCCGCCTGACCGAGGAACAGCTCGCCGCGCGGAAAAAGGACGGGCGGGTGTGGGCGGCGAAGGTCATCGCGGCGATCGAGACCAAGCGGACGATTCCGCTCGACCGGTTCCTGTTCTCGCTCGGCATCCGCCACGTCGGCGAGATTACCGCGCGCGACCTTGCGCGACGCTATGTATCCGCGCGCGCGCTCGGCACGGTGCTCCGCCACGCGGTGTTCCTCCGCGGCCAGATCGAACCGGTGATCGGCGAACCCGAGCGCAAATTCGTCCTCCGCCGCGACAAGCTGCTGGTCGGCGCGATCGAAACCGCGGGGATCGGCCCCGAGGTCGCCAGCGCACTGGTCGGCTTCTGCGCCGAGCCGCACAATCGCCGCGTCGTGTTCGACCTGTTGCGCGAAGTGAAGCCCGCGGACGTCGTCCACGAGACCCGCGAGTCGCCGGTAACCGGGCAAATTCTGGTATTTACCGGCAGCCTGGAGACACTCAGCCGCGACGAAGCCAAGGCGCAGGCCGAAGCCCTCGGCGCCCGCGTCGCGGCATCGGTGTCGAGCAAGACCGGCCTCGTCATCGCCGGGCCGGGTGCAGGATCGAAGCTCAAGAAAGCCACCGACCTGGGGATACGGGTGATCACCGAAGCCGAATGGGCGGAGATCGTCGCCGCCAGCTAGGCGCTATCATGCCCCCGCCGGGGTTGGTTCCAGTCCCCCGGAATCGGTTCGATTGCGTGGCTTTTTTGCAACGCAACATCACCGAGTGACTCTATGACAATTCCCGACTCGCCAATGTAACATAACCGAAATATCCCGAGTGCAGGGGCACGGATGTGCGGTGGAAAGCCGACATCCAGAGCTACGAGCTCTAAGGGGACATTATTCAGATGCGTACCATGCTTGCTTGCGGCGTTGCATTAGCCGCGCTCATGCTTCCGGCCGCGGCCTTCGCTCAGTCGACCGGATCACAGTCGTTCGACGAAACGGGCGAAATCGTCGTCAGCGGCAAGAAGGACAAGGCCGTCGGCGGTGTCGAGATTCCCGACTCGCCGAAGCCCAAGGTCGTCATCACCAGCGAGTTGATCCAGCGTCAGCGCCCTGGCCAGTCGGTCAACGAGATCATCAACCTCGTCCCCGGTGTCAGCTTCACGAACAACGATCCTTGGGGTTCGTCGGGCGGTTCGTTCACGATCCGCGGTTTCGATTCGTCGCGCATCTCGCAGACGTTCGACGGCATCCCGCTGAATGACTCGGGCAACTATGCCATCTATACCAATCAGCAAGTCGACCCCGAACTGATTTCTAACGTCAACGTCAACCTGGGCGCGACCGACGTCGACAGCCCGACCGCCTCGGCAGTCGGTGGCACCGTCAACATCAATACGCTGAACCCGAGCGAAGTACTGAGCGGCATGGCTGTCGCCAGCTATGGCAACATCGTCGCCGACGGCGCAGGCGACCGCCCCTACACGCGCGTTTTCGGCCTGATCCAGACCGGCGACATTACCGGCCACGGCACCAAGGCCTGGTTCGCGGCATCGAATGCGCACAACGAGGCAGCGTTCGCGAACTACGGCGTCGTCCAGAAGTCGCAGTACAACGCCAAGATCCGCCAGGACATCGGCAGCAACGGCGACTTCATCTCGCTGGCAGGCAACTATAACGTTAACCGCAACAACTTCGGTGGCTCGCCGCTGAACGCTGCGTCGTTCGGCAACGACAAGTCGGTGCGGTTCTACGACATTCCCGGCGGCATTCCCTGCAACGTCAGCTTGAACGGCACGCCGAACACGTGCGGCACCTCGTTCGAGCGTCGCTACAACCCGTCGAATAACGGCAATGCGCGCATCAACTCGCGCTACACGCTGGCAGAAGGCCTGATCCTGTCGCTCGACGGCGCGTATCAGTATGTGAAGGCAAACGGCGGCGGCACAGTGTCGGCCCGCGAGAGCGCCTTCACGCAGAACGGCCAGAGCTTCACCGGCTATTTCCCGTCGGCGATCGGCAACACCGGCGCACCGATCCCGTACTATAACGCGGATCTTAACGGCGACGGCATCATCAGCCCCACCGGTCGGGTAACCGTCCTTCAGCCAAGCCAGACGCAGACCAACCGCTATACCGGCGTTGCCAACCTCGCGTACGATCTGGACCCGAACAACCGTGTCCGCCTGTCGTATACGTATGACCGCGCCCGCCATCGCCAGACCGGTGAAACCGGTGCGCTGGATATCGGTGGCGAGCCGTCCGACGTGTTCCCGGTCAACAATCCGCTGACCGATGGCGCCGGCAACGTAGTGCAAAAGCGCGACCGCAAGTCGTTCGCGACGCTGAACAAGGTCGCCGCCGAATATCGCGGGCAGTTCATTGACGAGAAGCTGACGTTGCTGCTCGGCGTGAGCGCACCGTTCTACAAGCGCGATCTCAACCAGTATTGCTACACGACGTCGCTCAGCGGCAACGTTAACTGCGTTGCCGGCGGCAACGCCGCTGCCTTCCAGGCCGCCAATCCGTACACGACGACGGCAACCGGTGCACCACGGGGTGCAGCGCCGCCGCAGTCGCGGACGTACAAGTACGACAAGATCCTGCCGAACGTCGGCGCGACGTTCCGCCTGACCCCGGCGGTCAGCGTCGCAGCGAGCTTTGCCCAGAACCTCTCGGTTCCCGGCACGGACACGCTGTACAACTCGCTGTACGTGCCTGCGACCAACTCTGCAGCCCGGCCTCGGCCCGAAACGTCGAACAGCTATGATCTGAGCCTGCGTTACCAGCGCAGCATCGTCCAGGCAGCGCTGACCGGTTGGTACTCGACCTACAAGAACCGCATCGTATCGGCTTATGACCTCGACTGCGATTGCTCGGTCGACACCAATCTGGGCGAAGTGAAGAAGTACGGCTTTGATGCCAGCGTATCGGTTCGTCCGGTTCCGCAGGTTCTCGCCTATGTCTTCGGTTCGTACATCAAGTCGGAAATCCAGGACAACGTCGCCACCGGGGCAACGACGTTCGCCGCCACCGCGGGTAACTACGAGCGTGCCGCACCGAACTGGCTCGCCGGCGGACGTCTTCAGGGCACCATCGGCGATCTCGATCTTGGCGCACAGGTCAAGTACACGGGTCGTCGCTTCCTGAACGATATCAACACGGTAAAGTTTGGCGGCTACACGGTCGTCGACCTCGACATCCGTTACTCGCTGGCGAGTGCAGGGCTCGCGAAGACGTATTTGCAGCTCAACGTCAGCAACCTGTTCGACGAGTTCTATGTTGGCTCCTTCAGCGGCAGCCTGTCGCAGCTCGGCACCGGCGCATTCGTGAACTTCGGTTCGCCGCGTGCGATCAGCGGATCGCTCATCGTCGGCTTCTGAGCCTTCGACATCGTGACGAGAAGAATCGCCGTCCCGGGTTCGGGGCGGCGATTTTTATGTCGGCGCCACACGGGCAACGCGCGCTTCGTAGCGACGGATATGCCGCGGGCGTTATGCCTTGGCAGGCTGGCAGGCCGCTACGAACTTTGTCCTTCGATATCGAGCAAGCGTAGGACTACGCGCTCCAGGTTTTGCGCGGTCTAGTTTCGCCGTGTAAGAGCGCAGGCCATAATGGCTACCTCTCCCGCCCCGCCTCCCGGCTCGTCCGCCTTGAACTCCGCCCGGCGTCTGCCCTTCACCGCGCGACCGTTCTTCGAGAACAAGGCGCGCGCGTTCTGGATCCTCCAGGCGGTCGGGTGGAGCGGGTATCTGCTGCTGCGCGGGGTGGTGTCGATCTCGAACGGGCTGTCGCTCGACGGGGTGATCCCGGTGATCGTCGAGGCGATCGTCGGATATTGCATCACGCTGCTGCTCTCGACGATGTACGGCCAGTATCGGCGGATGAACCGGCTGGTCGGGATGTTCCTGACGATCGCGACGCTCGCCGCGGCGACGTTCCTGTATGCGGTGCTCGACGCGTTCACCTTCTCGTTCATCGCGACCGCGACGCCGGGGGTGACTCTCACGCGGCTGCTGGGGTCGGTGTACGTTACCTTCACCGTGCTGTTCGGATGGTCGGCGCTGTATTTCGGGATCAACTTCTACCTGATCGTCGAGCAGCAGATCGACCAGATGGAGCATCTCGAGAACCAGGCGTCGTCGGCGCAGCTGGCGATGCTGCGCTATCAGCTCAATCCGCATTTCCTGTTCAACACGCTGAACTCGATCTCGACGCTGGTGCTGCTGAAACAGACCGAGCGGGCGAATGCGATGCTGAGCCGACTGTCGTCGTTTCTGCGCTATACGCTGGCGAACGAGCCGACCGCGCACGTCACCGTCGCGCAGGAGGTGGACCAGCTGAAGCTGTATCTGGAGATCGAGAAGATGCGCTTCGAGGACCGCATGCGGCCGAAGTTCGACATCGATCCGCGCGCCGAACGCGCGCGGCTGCCGTCGCTGCTGCTGCAGCCGCTGGTCGAAAACGCGATCAAATATGCCGTCACGCCGCAGGAGGAAGGCGCCGAAATCTGCGTCGAAGTGCGGCTCGCCGGGGAACGCGTGCAGATCGCCGTATCCGATACCGGTCCGGGCTTGATCGAGGGCAGGATCGGTTCAAGCCAATCCACAGGCGTGGGGCTCGCTAATATTAGAGACAGGTTGGCTCAGGCATATGGGCCCGACCACCGTTTCGAAACCCGCTCCACGCCCGCTGGCGGCTTCTCGGTGGAAATCGAGATTCCGTATCAGCTTGAAGACGTGAACAGAGAGGCCTCATGACCATCCGTACCATTCTCGTCGACGACGAGCCGCTGGCGATCCAGGGGCTGGAACTCCGACTCCAGGCCCATGAAGACGTCGAGATCATCGAAAAATGCTCGAACGGCCGCGAGGCGATTCGCGCGATCAAGACGCACAAGCCCGACCTGGTCTTCCTCGATATCCAGATGCCGGGGTTCGACGGGTTCTCCGTCGTGCAGGGCCTGATGGAGGTCGAGCCGCCGCTGTTCGTGTTCGTCACCGCGTATTCGGACCATGCGTTGCGCGCGTTCGAGGCTCAAGCGGTCGATTATCTGATGAAGCCGGTCGAGGAATCGCGGCTGGCCGATACGATCGAGCGGGTTCGGCAGCGTCTGTCGGAGAAGCGCGGCGTCGAGGAGGTCGATCGGTTGCGCGAAGTGCTCGCCGATGTCGCGCCGGATGCGGCGGCGGACATGCCGGATGGGGATGCCGTGTCGGCGAACCGGTTCGAGAAGCTCATCAACATCAAGGATCGCGGGCAGATCTTCCGCGTCGATGTGGATACGATCGAGCGGATCGATGCGGCGGGCGATTACATGTGCATTTATACCGGCGATAATACGCTGATCCTGCGCGAGACTATGAAGGATCTGGAGAAGCGGCTCGATCCGCGCAGGTTCCAGCGGGTGCATCGGTCGACGATCGTGAACCTGGATCTGGTGAAGCAGGTTAAACCGCATACTAACGGCGAATGTTTCCTGGTGCTGAATTCGGGTGCGAGCGTGAAGGTTTCGCGGTCGTATCGCGATGTGGTGGCGCGGTTCGTTCACTGAGTTTGAACGTCACGATCTCAAGCTCGCGATAAGTTAGGGCCACCCGTCATCCCGGCGAAAGCCGGGACCTCGCCGTTCCAAGGGTGCCCTTGCCGTACGAGGTCCCGACTTTCGTCGGGATGACGGGGGTGCGCTCTCTTAGCGGGCGCTTCCCCCGCTTCCCGTGGCGATTAACCAGTCCCTAAACCCCGCGGCGTAGAGCGGGGGGATGAAGACGTCGGGTTACGGCCTTTACCGCCACGCGCTGATCAGCCTGCCCGCTCTGGTGATGGCGACGTCGTGCGTGCCGGCGGATCGGCCGGCGGCGATCGCTCGGGTCCAGCCGGAGCGGAACTCGCGAGCCTTGCTGAGCCGGATGGCGTTGCACGTGCCCGATGATATTTCGGCGAAGATTGCGACGGCCGCGCCTGATGCGCCGTTTGCGGCTGCGGCGCCGTTCGTTGCTCCGCCGTTTTTGACGTCGCATTCCGTCGATGACGCTAGTCGTGCAGCCGACTGCCTGACTGCGGCGGTGTATTACGAGGCGCGGTCGCAGTCCGAAGACGGCCAACGCGCGGTGGCGCAGGTGGTGTTGAATCGGGTGCGCGACCGGGCTTTTCCGAACAGCGTTTGCGGGGTCGTGTACCAGGGGGCCGAGCGGCGGACCGGGTGCCAGTTCAGCTTTACCTGCGATGGCTCGATGAACCGTGCGCGCGAGCCGGGGGCTTGGGATCGCGCGCGGGCGGTGGCGAGCGCGGCGCTTGGCGGGAGCGTTTATGCACCGGTTGGGGCGGCGACGTCGTTTCATACGACGAGCATTTTGCCTTGGTGGGCGTCGAGCCTGGCGCGGATCACGACGGTCGGGGCGCATGTGTTCTATCGCTGGCAGGGGGCGTTGGAGCGAGCGCTGACGTTTCGGCAGGCTTATGCCGGGGTCGAGCCCGGGGTTCGGGGTGGTGGTTTCGCGAGCGATGGTGGCGTGGCGGCGGTCGCGGCGCAGGTTGCTGGCGTTTCGGTGCATTATGGTAATCGGGACGACGTTGCGGAATCGGGTGCGGAGCCGGGCGATGTGCTGCACGGGGTGACGGTGCACCGGGGGGTGTTGCGTTCTGTCTCGGCGATGGCGGGCGCGGCAGTTGTGCAGACCCGGTTGGTTTCTGGGGTCCGGGTTCACGTTCGTGGGCGGGCGGCTGCGATGATCGGCAGTGGTACCGCAGACGACGCGGTAGTGTCGGACGAAACCTAACCACTCTAAGGACACCACCCCGGCGGAGGCCGGGGTCCAATTGGGGAAAGTTGCTAACGGCGGATGGCGCTCCGTTACGACCACCTTTCCAATTGGGCCCCGGCCTTCGCCGGGGTGGGAGTAATGCGGGATAGTTTTGGTGGCGAGACTGCTCCCTATTGTTCCCCCGCGGAGGCGGGGGTCCAGGGTCTCGGGCGGTGGCGTTTGTGATCCTGGGCCCCCGCCTTCGCGGGGGAACTAGCCCCGCTCGATCGGAGGCTTCGGCTCCCGAAACGCCCAAACCCCGACCCTCGCAAAACCATGCTGCATCTGCTAACGGCACGCGCATGCTGAACCTGAACAATATCACGGTGCGCCTGGGCGGACGCGTTATCCTCGATGGCGCCACGGCCGCGTTGCCGCCGGGCTCGCGCGTCGGGCTGATCGGGCGCAACGGCGCGGGCAAGTCGACGATGGTGCGCGTGATCGCAGGGCAGCTCGAGCCCGACGACGGGTCCGCCGACATGCCGAAGGGCGCCCGCATCGGCTACCTCGCGCAGGAGGCACCGCACGGCGTGAAGACTCCGTTCGAGACCGTGCTGGAAGCCGATCTGGAGCGCGCCGCGCTGATGATCGAGAGCGAGACGAGCGAGGATCCCGACCGGCTCGGCGACGTGTACGAGCGACTGATCGCGATCGACGCGTACACCGCGCCCGCCCGCGCCGCGCAGATCCTGCTGGGTCTAGGCTTCGACGAGGACATGCAGGCGCGCACGCTCGACAGCTTCTCGGGTGGCTGGAAGATGCGCGTCGCGCTTGCCGCTCTGCTGTTCTCGCAGCCGGACCTGCTGCTGCTCGACGAGCCTTCGAACCATCTCGATCTCGAGGCGGTGATGTGGCTGGAGGACTTCCTCAAGGGTTACAAGGCGACGATCGTGGTGGTCAGCCACGAGCGCGATTTCCTTAACAACGTGGTCGATCACATTTTGCATCTGCAGGGCGGCAAGATCACGCTGTATCCGGGCGGCTACGACGCGTTCGAGCGGCAGCGTGCCGAGCGGCTCGCGCAGATCGAGGCGGCGCGCGCCAACCAGGCGGTCCAGCGCGAGAAGCTGCAGGAATATATCGCCAAGAATTCCGCGCGGGCCTCGACCGCGAAGCAGGCGCAGTCGCGACAGAAGATGCTGTCGAAGATGCAGCCGATCGCCGAGAGCTATAACGATCCGACGCTGTCGTTCGGCTTCCCCAACCCGACCGAACTGCGGCCGCCGCTGATCACGCTCGACATGGCGACGGTAGGCTATGCCGACGTGCCGATCCTGAAGCGGCTCAACATGCGGCTCGACCCCGACGACCGGGTCGCGCTGCTCGGGCGCAACGGCAACGGCAAGACCACGCTCGCGCGGCTGCTGGCGGCGCAGCTGACGCCTATGGACGGCGAGATGTCGTCGTCGGGCAAGATGAAGGTGGGATACTTCACCCAGTATCAGGTCGAGGAACTCGATCCGACCGATTCGCCGATTGAGCATATGTCGCACCTGATGAAGGGCGCGACGCCGGCCGCGGTGCGCGCGCAATTGGGGCGGTTCGGGTTCTCCGGCGACAAGGCGACGACCCGGGTCGGCAAGCTGTCGGGTGGCGAGCGGGCGCGTCTGGCGCTGGCGCTGATCACGCGCGATGCGCCGCACCTGCTAATCCTCGATGAGCCTACCAACCATCTGGACGTCGATGCGCGTGAGGCGCTCGTGCAGGCGCTCAACGCCTATACCGGCGCCGTGGTGCTGGTCAGCCATGACCGGCATATGCTGGAGCTGACCGCGGATCGGCTCGTGCTGGTCGATGACGGGACGGCGAAGGAGTTCGACGGCAGCCTCGACGATTACATCGCATTCGTCCTGAAGGGCGATGGCGGCAAGGGCGATGCGGCGTCGAAGGCCGACAAGAAGGCCGGGAAGAAGGCTGCGGCCGAGGCGAAGAGCAACGACGCGGCGTTGCGGAAGGCCCTGCGCGAGATCGAGGAGCAGACGGCCAAGTTCACCAAGGAGCGGAATGCTCTGGACCGCGCGATGGTCGATCCGGCGAACGCGGAGCCGCGGTTCTCGCGGATGTCGATGGGGGATTTGAGCAAGCGTCGCGCCGAGGTGCATGCGAAGCTCGAGGCTAGCGAGGCGAAGTGGCTCGAGGCTAGCGAGGCGCTGGAGGGCGTGGAGGCTTAAGGCCCCCCGCCCCGCGTAACGTCCCTCGCCCCTCGCCGTCATCCCAGCGAAAGTTGGGATCTCCCCATTAGGGTCGCAGCGTCCGCCAAGCGGGATACCCCAGCTTTCGCTGGGGTGACGGACTTTCGGTTGCGGCTGTATTGCCGCGACGTTCCGCGCTTCCATGTTCTCCCGCGAAGGCGGGAGCCCAGTCTGGGTCCCCGCCTTCGCGGGGAAACATGCTTGCCTTGGTTCGGAGGCAGGCTCCGAGCTCGTTGGGCTCAGCCCTCGTCGGTGTCCGCGCCTGATGCAGGCCGCTCGAACCACGCCTCGACCGGCCCGACCAGCTTGAGCGTCAGCGCGTTGCCGTTGCGGTCCACCTTCTTGCCGAGCGCGACTCGGATCCAGCCTTCCGAGATGCAATATTCCTCGACGTCGTGGCGCACCTTGTCCTTGAAGCGGATGCCGATGCCGCGTTCGAGCAGGTCCTGCTGGAAGAACGGGCTGCGCTGGTTGATCGACAGGCGATCGGGGGGCGTGTCGCCGGTTGCGGCCGGGGTGGCGGCGGCTTCGGTCTCGGGGGTGTTTGGCGTGTCGGTCATGGTCGCGCGTCTAGCGGCAAGCACCGGGGGCGCGCCAGAAAAAAGGCACCGGACGCAAAAGAAGCGCCGGGATTGCTCCCGACGCCTCTCCGCAACCTTATGATCGGATCAGCTGCAGACCTGAACCGATACCCGGTCGCCGTAATAGGGGTCGACGCGCCACTCGTTCCAGCACCGCGGACGGTAATCCTCGCGGTAGTAGGTGCGTACCGGCTCGGCGTAATACGCGCGCGGTGGGGGACCGCGGTAATAGCCGTCGTCGTAATAGCCGCGGTTGCGGTTGTTGTTGCTGGCGATCACTGCGCCCACGCCGAGACCCAGGATGCCGCCGAGCACCGCTGCGCCCGCCGCGTTGCCGCCACCACGATGACCGTGCCAGCCGCCGCCATAGCCACGCCCATAGCCCCCACGGCCCCAACGCTGCGCATCGGCCGGTGCCGCCGCGGTCAACGCGGTTGCGGCGAGTGCTACGCCCAAGCCTGCCTTCTTCAAAAATCCGTTCATCTCTTCCGAACTCCGTTACTAGTTACGCCCGGTCCGCTTGGGACAAACGCATAAGTGTCCGACCGTGTTTCAGCATTTAGGCGATTCGGTCTGAACTGGTTCGGAACGGCTTGTTAACCCACTGTATAGCTGGCGAAGGTGGTCCCGTGCGGGGACACGGGCGGCGCGGCACGGCTGGGCAATGTTTACGAATATCGGTTAGGGTGCCGCGATGCACAGGATGATGACGACGCGAGCGATCGCCTTTGCCGTGCTCGGCGGGAGTGCGGTGCTGATCGGTGGGCTGGCGCTGTCCGGGTCGCCGGTGAAGGTGCGGGCGGTCGAAGCACCTGCTCGGGTGGCGAAGGTCGCTGGACCGATTGCGAACGCGGCGCCGAAGCCGGTTGCGGTCGCTGCCGAGGAAGCGGTCGACGCGTATGTCGTGAAGCGGGTGCTGAATGTGCCCGAGCCTTTGCGGCACGGGGCGTATTACTGGGATACGGAGGGCGTGCCGGAGGGGCCGATCGTGATCACGGTCGATCTGGTGGCGCAGACCTTGTCGATCTTCCGCGCCGGGTACGAGATCGGGACGGCGGCCGTGATCTATGGCGCGGATGAGAAGCCTACCCCGCTCGGCGTGTTCAAGATCACGCAGAAGGACGCGCATCATGTGTCGAACCTGTACGGGGCGCCGATGCCGTACATGATGCGGCTGACCAATGATGGGGTTTCGATCCATGGCAGTAAGCTGATGGATGGGAAGTACGCTACGCATGGGTGCGTTGGGGTGCCGACTGCGTTTGCGAAGCTGATCTTCGAGCAGGTTAAGCTTGGGGATCGGGTGATCGTTACGAGTGGGGAGATGTTGGCGCGGGGTGGGCGGATTACTGCTGCTTGAGGGCGGGTGTAGTGAGCGGTAGCGCACCGTGCCCTCACCTTTCGACGCCTTCGGCGTCTCTTCCTCTCCCCGCGGGAGAGGAATTTGGAAACGCCTTCATATCCTGAAAATCGGCACCTCCCCGGCGGAGGCCGGGGTCCAGTTGGGGGACGTCGCTAACCAAGGTCAGCGCCCAGTTACTGCGACCTTTCCACCTGGGCCCCGGCCTTCGCCGGGGAGATGCACCAATTGAGTCCTGAGCGCTCGCGTTGCCGTCAGCGTGAGTGCTGCCTTCGGACTTTCTCGCACAAAGAAAAAGGCCGGAGGTTTCCCCCCGGCCCTTCTTCAATTCCTAGCCAGCGCGCCACGGCAAAGCCGCGTCGTCGGACCTCGTTTGAGCGAGGCCGGCCGAGCGCCTGATGCTCAGCCGGCTCCGCCTTTGCTGGCCTCAGGCGCTCTGCTTAGCCCGGCTAGCGCGCTTGCGCTCGTTCGCATCGAGGAAGCGCTTGCGCAGGCGAATCGACTTCGGCGTGACTTCGACCATCTCGTCATCGTCGATGTACGCGATCGCCTGCTCCAGCGTCGCGCGCTTCGGTGGCGACAGGCGGACCTGGTCGTCCTTGCCGCCGCTCGCGCGGAAGTTGGTCAGCGCCTTGGTCTTCATCGGGTTGACCTCGAGGTCGTCCGGCTTGGCGTTCTCGCCGACGATCATGCCCTCATAGAGCGCCTCGCCGTGGCCCACGAACAGGATGCCGCGCTCTTCGAGCGGACCCAGTGCGTAGTTGTTCGCCTCGCCCGAACCGTTCGAGATCAGCACGCCGTTCTTGCGGCCTTCGATCGCGCCCTTGTGCGGACCGTACTTCTCGAACAGCCGGTTCATGATACCCGTGCCGCGCGTGTCGGACAGGAATTCGCCATGATAGCCGATCATCCCGCGGCTCGGCGCCGAGAAGGTGATGCGGGTCTTGCCGCCGGTCGACGGACGCATGTCGGTCAGCTCGGCTTTACGCGTGTTCATCTTCTCGACGACGGTACCCGAATGCTCCTCGTCGACGTCGATGATGACGGTCTCGTACGGCTCGGTCTTCTTGCCGTTCTCGTCCTCGCCGAACAGCACGCGCGGACGCGAGATGCCGAGCTCGAAACCTTCGCGGCGCATCGTCTCGATCAGCACGCCCAGCTGAAGCTCGCCGCGGCCGGCGACTTCGAAGCTGTCCTTGTCGGCCGCCTCGGTCACCTTCACGGCGACGTTCGACTCGGCTTCGCGGAACAGGCGCTCGCGGATCATGCGCGACGTCACCTTGGAGCCCTCACGGCCCGCCATCGGCGAATCGTTCACGGCAAAACGCATCGACAGCGTGGGGGGATCGATCGGCTGCGCGTGCAGCGGCTCGGTCACCGTGATGTCGGCGATCGTGTCGGCAACCGTAGCGACCGAGAGACCTGCCAGCGAGATGATGTCGCCGGCCTTGGCTTCGTCGACGGGAACACGCTCGAGACCACGGAACGACATGATCTTGGACGCGCGACCGGTCTCGATGATCTTGCCGTCGTTATCGAGTGCGTGGATCGCCTGGTTGGTCTTCACGGTACCCGAATTGACGCGGCCGGTGAGGACGCGGCCGAGGAACGGATCGCGGTCGAGCAGCGTGACGAGGAAGGTGAACGGCACGCCGGCGACTTCCACGGCGGGCGGGGGCACGTGCTTCACGATCGTCTCGAACATCGGGATCAGCGTGCCTTCGCGCGCGTCCATGTCGGTCGAGGCATAGCCGTTGCGACCCGATGCGTAGAGCACGGGGAAGTCGAGCTGGTCGTCGTTCGCGTCGAGCGACACGAACAGGTCGAACACTTCGTCGAGCACTTCCTGGATGCGCGCGTCGTTGCGATCGACCTTGTTGACGACGACGATCGGCTTCAAGCCGAGTGCCAGCGCCTTGCCGGTGACGAACTTGGTCTGCGGCATCGCGCCTTCCGACGAATCGACCAGCAGGACGACGCCGTCGACCATCGACAGGATGCGCTCGACTTCGCCACCGAAATCGGCGTGGCCGGGCGTGTCGACGATGTTGATGCGGATGCTCTCGGACTCGCCGGGAGGGGTCCAGTCGACCGAGGTCGGCTTGGCGAGAATGGTGATGCCACGCTCTTTTTCGAGGTCGTTCGAATCCATTGCGCGCTCTTCGACGCGCTGGTTGTCGCGGAAGGTGCCGGACTGGCGGAAGAGCTGGTCGACCAGCGTCGTCTTGCCGTGATCGACGTGCGCAATGATCGCCACGTTGCGGAGGCTCATGAATGTATTCTCTTGATCGAGGAACGGGGTTGGCGCGCGCCATAGCGTAATTGTTGCGCCGCGGGAAGACGCAGCGGCATTTCGTCGCCTTTAGAGGGAACCTCCGCGGCGCTTATATGTTCCGGCGGCGAGAATAGCACGGGGATCGCGGACCGCCAGCATTGCCCTCAGCGCGGCGCGTTTGTCGGGCGCGGCGGCGTAGTAACGCTGCCAGATCCGCAGGCCCATCCAATAGCCGAGTTCGGGCGGCCAGCCGGCGGGCGGCGTGGAGTAGTTGCCAATCCAGCGCGCGTAAGCCTTGGCTTCGGGCGAGCCTTCCTCCGGGTCGTCCTTGTCGGTAAGCTTGCGGGTGAGCGCGATGTCGGCCTGCATCTGGCGCCAGAGTTCGGCTTCGCGTGGGGCGGCCCAGGCGGCGCGGGCGGCGTCCGGCTCCTCGCCGGTGACGAGTTGCGCGATGAAGTCGGCGGCGCCCTCGACGAGGATCGCGGTGAGCAGCGGATCGCGGGCGAGCGTCATCCCGGCGTCCTGCTGGAAGGAATGCACCGTCTCGTGCGCGAAAAAGTGGCGGAGCGTCTGGCGGAGTTTCTCGGGCGTGGGTGACATGCGGCAGAGGACTTCGAGGCCGAGCACCTGCGCGCCGGGCTTGGCGGTGCCGCCGGAGGTGTTCGCGCCGAAGACTATATAGACTTGCGGAAGCTTCACGTCGGGGAGTGCGCCGTGGAGGCCGAGATAGATCGCGCGGAGATCGCCGATCGCAGTCTTGGCGGCGGGGAGGCAGGTCTTGATCGCCTGTGCGTAGCGGGTGGGGTTGGTAGCGATGGCGCGCGCGAGCGTGTCCGCGTCGACGATCCGGCCGGGGGTGAAGACGCCGATCCCGAAACTGCCCTTGTCGAGATACTCGCGTTTCAGTTGCGCGGCGGTGGGTTTGCCCTTGGTCTTGGCGAACAGCGCGGCGAAGCGGTCGGCGTCTTCGGTGTGAATCGTTGCGGTGAGTGGGTCGGCTGGCGGGGGACGATTCGTGGCGGCCGCTGGGAGGAGGGCGAGCGCAAGGATCAGCGGGCGGAGCATGGTGCAGAGTATCGTGTATTTGCGCCGCCGCCAGTCTCATTCGGCGGGAGATGCGCCTTCCGCCGAACCAATGCCGTTCCCTCGCGAAAGCGGGGGCCCAGGGTTACGAGCGATGACGTCCTTGGCTCCTGGGCCCCCGCGTTCGCGAGGGAACAAGAAGGAGTGCCCCGCCCTCCACTTTATCCACCCCGGCGGAGGCCGGGGCCCAGTTGGAAAGGCAGCAATAATGACGTGCCGCGATCCGTTAGCAACGTTCCCCAACTGGGCCCCGGCCTCCGCCGGGGTGGTGCACACCCTTGCAAGTCTTCTCCGCCGAGGCCGGGGCCCATATTGTCAGGAGGCTTGCGACGCTGTCTCAAGGCTTGCCAGTATGGATCCCCGCCTGCGCAGGGATGACTAGGGCGGTGTCAGAACCCCTCCAGCACGATCTTCCCCTTGGCCGTGTGGCTCTCGATCCGCTCATGCGCCCGCCGCAAATTCGCCGCATCGATCGTCCCGAAATTCTCCGCGAGCGTCGTCCGGATCGTCCCCGCATCGACCAGCCGCGCGACCTCGTCGAGCAACTTGCCCTGCTCGCCCATGTCCGCGGTCTGGAACAGCGAGCGCGTGTACATCAGCTCCCAGTGCACCGAGATCGACTTCTGCTTGAGCGGCACGATGTCGAGCGTCTTCGGATCGTCGATCAGCGCCAGCCGGCCCTGCGGCGCCAGCAGTTCGCCGATCTCGGCGATGTGTTCGTCGGTATGCGTCGTCGAGAACACGAACCCCGGTGCGCCGATCCCCAGCGCCTCGACCTGCGCAGCGAGCGGCTTGCGGTGGTCGATCACGTGATGCGCGCCGAGCTCCTCGACCCAGCCACGCGTCTCGTCGCGCGACGCGGTGGCGATCACGGTCAGGTCGGTGAGCTGCCGCGCGAGCTGGATCGTGATCGAGCCGACCCCGCCTGCCCCGCCGATGATCAGGATCGCGTTCGCGGCGCCGGGGACGGGTTTGCGCACGTCGAGCCGGTCGAACAGCGTCTCCCACGCGGTGACCGAGGTCAGCGGCAGCGCCGCCGCCTGCGCCCAGTCTAGCGATGCCGGCTTGTGGCCGACGATGCGCTCGTCGACGAGGTGATATTCGGAATTGGTACCGGGCCGGTCGATCGCGCCTGCGTAGAACACGTCATCGCCGACCTTGAACCCGGTCACGTCTGGACCGACCGCGACGACGACGCCCGATGCGTCCCAGCCGAGCACCTGTGGCTTGCCGTCGGGATCTTCGCGACGCTGGCGGATCTTGGTGTCGACCGGATTGACCGACACCGCCTTCACCTCGACCAGCAGGTCGCGGCCAATAGCCTCGGGCTTGGGGAGGTCGAGGTCGACGAGCGACTGCGGATCGTTGATCGGGAGCGACTTGGTATAGCCGATGGCGCGCATGCTGGAACTCCTGTGATGTTGCCGACAAGCTGTCCACGCGGCCGCCCGGTTTCAAGGAGAGCTGTTGGCAAGCCTGAGTGTATTATCTATATACGCCACTTGAACGCGGGGCGGGTTGCAGCCACGATGCCCCACTGAACGGAGACACGAGCATGGCGACGACCCCGAACACGCTGACGGAAGAGCCTGGCCTGGTGCTGACCCCGCCCGATCCGGTGCCCACGGTCGCGGCTGCGAAGGCGTCCGGGCTGGTCCCCGTCGATGCCGGCGTGAAGTCGCAGCTGGAGGAGCGCGTGTCGGGGTTCGTCACCGATCTCGTCGCGCAGGACGTCAATTCGCCCGAATTCGGCAAGCGCGTCGACGCGATCACCGCGATGGGCGCGAAGGAAATCCGCGAGGCCGCTGGCCAGTCGAACCGCTTCCTCGATCGCCCGGTCAAGGCGATGGATCAGGAGACCGGTGTCGGCAAGGACCTCGCCGAGCTGCGCCGCGTCGTCGAGGATCTCGATCCCGGCAAGAAGGGCAATCTGACCGCGCCGCAGAAGCTGTTCGGGATCATCCCGTTCGGTGGCAAGATGCGCAATTATTTCGACGGCTATAAGTCGTCGCAGACGCACATCGCGCAGATCCTGAAGAGCCTCGGCTCGGGCAAGGACGAGCTGCTGATGGACAATGCCGCGATCGATACCGAGCGCGCGAACCTGTGGGCGGCGATGGGTCGGCTCGAGCAGATGATCCATCTGTCGAAGACGATGGACGCCAAGCTGGAGGACGTCGCCAACGATCTCGACCACACCGATCCCGCCAAGGCGAAGGCGATCCGCGAGACGGCGCTGTTCTACACGCGCCAGCGGACGCAGGATTTGCTGACGCAGATGGCGGTCACCGTGCAGGGCTATCTCGCGCTCGATCTGGTCAAGAAGAACAATGTCGAGCTCGTGAAGGGCGTCGATCGCGCCTCGACCACGACCGTGTCGGCGCTGCGGACCGCAGTGACGGTGGCGCAGGCGCTGACCAACCAGAAGCTGGTGCTGGAGCAGATCACCGCGCTCAACACGACGACCGCGAACATCATCGATTCGACCGGCAAGCTGCTCAAATCGCAGACCGCGCAGATCCATGAGCAGGCGGCATCGGCGACGATCCCGCTGGAGACGCTGCAACGCGCGTTCCAGAATATCTACGACACGATGGACGCGATTGACGTGTTCAAGCTGAAGGCGCTCGATTCGATGAAGGTCACCGTCGGCGCGCTGTCGAACGAGGTCGACAAATCCCGTGGCTATATCGCGCGTGCTGAAGGTGCGACGCAGGGGCAGTTGGGCGGACCTTCCGCCAGCCCGTTCAAGCTGGAGGCGATGTAACCCTCGTGAGCGAAGTCGACGACGCCATCGCCAGCGCCCGCGCCTCCTGGTCGCGCATTTCGGACGACCGGACGGGCACCTTGATCGCGCGCGCGCCATCGCGGGGACGGGCGCGGCAGACGCAGGCGATCGGCAAGCGGCTGACCCGGATCGCGGTCGCGGACGTGTCGATCCTGATCGCGGCGATGGTGATCGGCTGGATCGTGCCGCTCGGGATCGGCGGCGCGATGCTGGTGATGGCGCTGCTGGTCGCCGCGACGGTGCTGTTCGCGGTCTGGCCGGCGGAACGCGCGCCGACGCCCGAGCGCCTCGCGGCGGTCGATATCCGCGCCCTCCCCGCACAGACCGAACGCTGGCTGGAAGCGCAGCGCCCGGCCCTCCCCGCACCCGCGATGACCTTGGTCGACCGGATCGGCCTGCGCCTCGAAACGCTGACGCCGCAACTCGCGACGCTCGACGCGAACACGCAGGAAGCGGTCGACGTCCGGAAACTGATCGGCGAACAGCTCCCTGCCTTCGTCAAGGATTACGAGAAAGTGCCGGCGTCGCTCCGCACCACTCCGCGCAACGGTCGCTCGCCCGACGCCGAGCTGGTCGACGGCCTGAAGCTGATCGAACAGGAGATTGGCGAGATGACTGCGCGACTGGCGCAAAGCGACCTCGACAATTTGTCGACCCGCGGCCGCTTCCTGGAGATGAAGTACAAGGACTGAGGCGGTGAAGCGCACCCGGCTCAGCGTCTGCCGTCGCAAGGCGCGCTTTGTCTCCGAAGCCGACGCGCTCGTCGTGGCGCAGACCGGACGCGTACCGCTGAGGGCCTATCGCTGCGATCGGTGTCTGCACTTTCACCTGACCAGCCGGACGAAGGGCAAGTGCGTATCCGGAACGCCGGCGGGTCTTTGATCGACGGGAGATCGAGCACCGGCATCACGAGCATTAGGTTCAAACTCGATCGTATCTCGACTTTGCAGCCCGGACGATTCGCTTAGACTGGGCGCACGTATTCGAAGACCAGGCCATGATCGCCTGGGCGCACGCATTCGGAGACCAGGCCATGATCGCGCTGTTGCTGTTGCTGACGACACAGGTCGCTCCCGAAATCGTCGTTGCCGGGAAGCGGCTGGACGATGCCTATCGGGAATGCATCCAGCAAGCCTGTCCGCCGCTCCGCGATGCGCAGGTTTCGATAGCATATGCCGAACGCCAGTTTCGCGAAGGGGCGTACGTCAAGGCGCGCAACACCTTGGCCGCGGCGGCATCGCGCAACAAGCGAAACGCCGCGACCGCACCGAAACCGCTCGCGGCGATCTATGAGGCCTATGCGACGGTTTCGCGACACGACGGCGACATGGATGCCTTCAGAACGGCGGTCGGTCGACAGGTACGGGTCTTGCGCGACAACCTCCCGCCCGACGATCCGGCGGTGCTCGCCGCGGCGTTCGCGACGGGCGACATGTGGGCCCAGCTGGGGAATGCGAGATCGGCCGAGCTTTCGTACCACGCGGTCGAGCGGCAAGCGCTGCAACACGGTAATACGATATTGGCGTTGCAGGCGGTTCTGCGACGCGTCGGCCTCGCGAACGCACGCGGCGATACCGCAGGCGCCGCGCGATTGATGGCCGAAGCCGAAGCGCGACCCGACGCGTCGGATCCAACGCTCCGCACGGCGATGCAGGTGGTGAGGTTACGGCTGGCCGCCAAGCGTGCCGATGACGGGCAGGTCGATCGGCTGGTACGCGCGATCGGTCATGACGCCTCGACTCGCCCCGTGCTGATCTGGGCGCCTCCCTACAAGCCGACCGCGGAGATGGCGGCCAAGATCAACACCGCAAAGTTCGATGTCATCGATCCAATTCCCACCCGGCCGTCCGACTATGGCCAGATCCAATGGGTCGATATCGGATTCTGGATCAGACCCGACGGCAGGACCAGTGAGCCGGAGATCTTGCGTGGATCGCGATCGACGGCGTGGGCGAAGGATCTGTTGAGCCAGATATCCGACCGTCGCTACACGGGAAATGCCGCAACCGCAGGCGATCCCGGCACATATCTGATCGAGCGGTTCACCTTGCGCGGTACTTATCTCGTCCCAACCGGCAGCTTGGTCCGTAGGCGGGCGGGCCCCGCCGAATTGGAGGTTCTCGATCTGACCGAGCCTGAAAAATCGGTGACCGCTCACCGCTGATCGTTGGGTATTTAGTCGGTACCCACGCGTGCCCGGTCGGCGAGCCGCGCCACCGCGGCGGCATGAATGCCCGGTACGCTGGTCAACACGCCGAACGCTTGCGGCCGCGGCTTGTTAAACACCAGCGGCACACCCAGCGCATCGGTCACCACCGCGCCCGCTTCGCTTGCGACGAGGATAGCGGCGGCGATGTCCCATTCGTTGCCCCAGCGGAGGGTGGCGACGAGGTCGGCTTCGTCGGCGGCGACCATCGCTATGCGTAGGGCGATCGAGTTGGGTTTGTGGACCATGACGAGGTCTCGGTCGGCTTTGGGGAGGGCGTCCACCGGGGTTCGGCTACCGGGGAAGTCGGTTCGGTCGCCAGCCTTCAGCGGGATGCCGTTGCGGGTGGCCCCCTGCCCTGCGACCGCGTGCCAGCGTTCGTCGCGGGACGGCGCTTCGAGGATGCCGATCACCGGCTTGCCGCGATCGACCAAAGCGACCGAGACGCACCAGCCGGGACGGGCGCGAATATAGTCTCGCGTTCCGTCGATCGGGTCGACGACCCAGAGCAGGTCGTGTGCGAGGCGGTCCGCGTTGTCGGCGGTTTCCTCGGAGAGCCAGCCGGCCTCGGGGAGAAGCGTCGACAGCCGCGCCTTGAGCATCCGGTCGATCGCGATGTCGAGTTCGCAGACCGGGCTGCCGGGGGTCTTCTCCCAGCGCTGGAAGTCGGTGTCGAAGCGATCGAGCGCCATTGCGCCGGCCTCTGCGGCGATGCTCGCTACCGCGTCCGCCATAGCGCGCAGCCATGCCGGCGACCGCTCGGCCCCGCGCCGCCGGTCAGCCACTGGCCACCGTCATGCCCTCCACGCGCAGCGTAGGTACGTTGACGCCGTAGCGGAATTCGAGATCGTTGGCCGGGGTCATCGCGAGGAACATGTCCTTGACGTTGCCCGCAATCGTGAACTCCGCGACCGGCGTGGTGATCTGCCCGTTCTCGATTCTGAAGCCCGCCGCGCCACGGCTGTAGTCGCCGGTCACGCCGTTCGCCCCGCCGCCCATCAGTTCGGTGACGTAGACGCCCGACTCGATGTCCGCGATCAGCGTTTCGAGCGGCACGTGGCCCGGTTCCATGAACACGTTGCTGGTCGATACGCCGGGGCCGCCGCCGACACCGCGCGCGGCATGGCCGGTCGGTTCGAGGCCGAGCTGGCGCGCCGAGGCGGAATCGAGCAGCCAGCGTTCGAGCATCCCGTTCTCGATGATGTCGCTCGGCGACACTGGCAGGCCTTCGCCATCGAACGGACGCGAGCGCAAGCCGTGCGGGCGGTGCGGATCGTCGCGGATGGTGATGCCGTGCGCGAACACTTGGCTGCCGAGCGAGTCGAGCAGGAAGCTGGTCTTCCGCGTGATCGCCTGGCCGGAGATCGCGCCGAGCATGTGACCGACGAGCGATCCGCCGACGCGGCGATCGTAGACGATCGTGGTGGGGCCGCTGACGAGACGGCCGGGGTTGAGGCGCGCGACCGCCTGTTCGCCGGCGCGGCGGCCGATCGCTTCGGGGGCTTCGAGATGCGCGCGGAGCCGGGCGCTGCTGTGCGCATAATCGCGCTGCATGTTGCCGCCCTCGCCTGCCAAGACGCTGGCCGACACGCCGTAGCCGGTCGCGGCATAGGCGCCGGCGAAACCGTGGCTGGTCGCCAACGCCCAGACGCTGCGCGAGGCGCTGGCGCCGCCGCCTTCGCTGTTCGAGACGCCGGGGACGGCGCGGGCGGCGTCTTCGGCTTCTAGCGCGGCGTCGCGGAGTTGCTCGGGGCTGACCTCGCCGCCGTCGTCGAGGCCGAGCATCGGGGTGATGCCGTGAAGCAGGCGCTCGGCAGGGGCGAGGCCGGCCCAGGGGTCCTCGGGGGCTTCACGCGCCATCGCGACCGCACGTTCGACCAGCGCGTCCATCGCGGCGGTCGACAGGTCGGAGGTGGAGACGCTGGCGGAACGCTGGCCGACGAACACGCGCAGGCCGAGATCCTCGCTCTCGGAGCGGCCGATATCCTCGAGCTTGCCGAGGCGGATCGACACGTCGAGCGCGGCATCGGCGGCAAAGACCGCGTCGGCGGCGTCGGCGCCCGCCGCCCTCGCGCGCTGGACGATGTCGTGGGCGCGGTCGCGGGCTTGGTCTGGGGTCAGCATATCAGCGAGTTAGGGATGCAGGCTCGTGCCGACAACCACGCAGGCGAGGAACATCAACAGTCCGGCGAAACGGTTCGCGCGAAAGCGGGCCAGCGCTGCGGTGCCCGCGCCCTCGTGCGTGTCGGGTTTGAGTGTGACGACCTGCCATGCGAGGTGGAGCGCAATGGGCACGAGCGCGGCGATCGCGAGCGGATCCGGGCGGACTTGCCAGAAGGCTGCGGCCCATAACGCGACGGCGGCGACGTAGAAGATGCCGACGCCGGCCTTAACGTGGCTGCCCATCCGGAGCGCGGAGGAGCGGATGCCGATCATCGCGTCGTCCTCGCGGTCCTGCAGCGCGTAGATCGTGTCGTAGCCGATCACCCACGCGATCGAGCCGGTGTAAAGCAGCCACATCGGCATATCGAGCGCGCCGGCGATGTCGCTCCAGCCGACCAGCAATGCCCAGGAGAAGACGATGCCGAGCCACGCCTGCGGCCACCAGGTGATGCGCTTCATGAACGGGTAGGCCGCGACGGGCGCGAGGCTGGCGAGCGCGACGATCGCGGCGAAGAAGGTCAGTTGCAGCAGGACGACGAACCCGATCAGGCAGAGCGCGACGAGCCAGACCCAGGCGAGCGTGATCGACACGAGCCCGCTCGGGATCGGTCGGGCACGGGTGCGCGCGACCTGCGCATCGAGGTCGCGGTCGACGATGTCGTTGAACACGCACCCCGCGCCGCGCATCGCGATGCTGCCGAGGAGGAGCCACAGGATCAGGTCCCAGCGCTCGATTGCGCCACCGGCGAGCGCGACGCCCCAGGCGCCGGGCCAGAACAGCAGCCACCAGCCGATCGGCCTGTCGAAGCGGGCGAGCAGCGCGAGGCCGCGGAGGGTTGGCGGGAGGCGACCGACCAAGCCCTTGTGTTCGCTGTCGGGGACGATTTCCGCGTGGCTCGGCTTGGTATGCATGGCGGAGGCGTAGGAAGACGGGGTTTGGCGCGCAAGCCTTCACCGGCTAGGGTCGAGGGAGTGGCGCGTTCGGACCCTCTCGCATGATCGGCCTTTCGGTCGCGGTCGGCCGCTTCGTTGAAGCGCTGTTCTGGGGGATCTTCCGGGTTGCCGGGGCCGTTGCAGGCGCGCTGATCCTCGCAGTCGTAATTTCGGTAGTGCTGTGGATCGTCGTGCGAAGGATCTGGGCGCGGCGCTGATCGCGCCCGATCGACTGCATAATCACTTGTCGGCTTCGTAAACAGGTGAGGGCGTTCGCATAGGTGTGCGGGATCCGGAGCGTCGCTGCCGCCATCACGGATGCTACAGACAGCCCAGTCTCCAACCCTCTTCAGCAAACTCACCGAGCCACGGTCCGCACGCTCGACAAAAGAAAAGGGAGGCCGGCTTTCGCCGACCTCCCCGATCTTCATTCCGTAACCGACCCGAGAGCCGGTTGGCGAAAGTCTTACTGGCCCGAACCCGGACCGTAGGTGACTTCCACGCGACGGTTCTGCACTTCGCGAACGCCATCGGCGGTCTCGACGCGCGGACGGCTCTCGCCGAATGCTTCCGTCGAGATGACGCTGTCCGGGATGGCATGCGAAGACAGGTATGCCTTCACGCCATCTGCGCGGCGCTGCGACAGACCGACGTTGTACGATGCCGAACCCGACTTATCGGCGTGACCTGCCAGCATGACCTGTGCGTTGCCGCACGACTGGTACTGCGTGACGGCGTTGTCGAGGATCGACGCTGCCTCAGGCGTGATGTCCGACTTGTCCCATTCGAAGAACACGATGAACGGACCAGGCGAGCAGACCACTGCTTCCGGAACAGGTGCCGGCGGAGCCGGAACTGGCTCAGGCGCAGGTGCCGGCGGCGGCGGCGGCGGAGCTGCTGGCTCGCCGAAGTTGTACGTCACACCACCAAGGATGCTGTGCGAACGATAGCGACCGTCGAACACGCGGTTCGAAACGTCGACCAGCTTGACGTTCTCGGCGTTGAAGAAACGATACTTCAGCGTCGCGTCGATGTGGTCGGTCAGCGGTGCACGGATACCGGCCAGGCCCTGATACGCGAACACGGTGTCCGAGTCGTTCAGGAAGTCGCCGTTGTTGTTGAGAGCGTACTGCGCCTTGACGCGAGCAACACCGACACCACCGCCGACGAAGCCCTGGATGCCATCGTCCGGACCGAAGTCCAGAAGCCCGTTCAGCATGAAGCTTAGAGCCGACGACGAGCCACCGGCATAGTCGTAGTTGCCGGTTGCCGCGTTACCGCGAACGCCGGTTGCACCGAACGTTGGCGTGGTCGTGGTCGACGAGTAGCCGTCCACGGTTGCCTTGCGGTAGCCGACTTCGGTTTCGAGGCGGAAACCGCCAAAGTCGTAGCCCATTACGGCGTCGACATCGTAACCATAGTCATGATCGACCGAACCGGCATTGTTCAATGCGCCAATATCATAGTCGATGTCTTCAACGATCATCGCACCGCCTTCGACGCCAACGTACCACGACTTGTCGCGGGCGAGGGCGGGAGTAGCAAGAGCGGTGGAGGCGAGTGCCAGAACGACGGCAAGCTTCCGCATATAAATCCCCTTTCATGAGTGTCACACGGACATCGCAAACTCCCTATCCTCGGCCTTGTTTCCACGCAAGCTAACAAAAGTTGGGGGTGTTGCCGGAACGACACAGTTTTTGGGGTGTTTTAGCCAGCAATCAGTCCGTGACCCCGCAAACCACCCAATATCGCCGCGATCGCCGCCCTGGCCTCGATATCGACGATGCTTCCGCCGATCGGTTCCGGAACCGCCGCGCGGCGTGCGCCGATGACGTCGTGGCCACCGATCGCGATGCGGCTCCCGGCGATGACACCCAGCGTCCACACGCCGTCACCGAACCGCGCGACCTGCCCGTCCGCGACGCTCCAGACTGCCATACCCTCGCGTGGCACGAGGAATCGCCAGCCGCCGCTCGTCCACCCCGCGATCGTGCCCGGCTGCCCCAGCCAGCCCCCCGTCGGCGCGGCACCGACGATCCAGGCCTGTCCCGCCGCCGGAGCGACCGGCGGCACGTTCGTTCCCACGGCCAGCACGCTCGCCTGCACCGCCAGGTCGAGCAGCACGAGCGCCTCGTTGTGAGTCGTTTCCTTCTGCGCCTGTCCCGGCTGCAACAACGGCAATGCCAGTCGCGGTGTGATGTCGTCGCTCATAATTCGTTCCCCCGTTCCGAAATCATGCCGGTACGTTCAATTCCGCCGCCGAAGATTCGCCGAACACCCCGCGTTGCCGCACCACGACGCTGACCACCCCCGTACGCTCGGCCGCGGTGATCGAAACCGACGGCACCGCCACATCGACGTCGCGCACGCCCAGAGCAGTTGCGATCGTCACGCGGTACGCCTCGCGCTCCTCGGCAAGCGGTGCATCGACGCCGTCGATCCATCGCCACCCCGCCCTGCTCCGCCGCGTCCAGCGCACCGTCGCACTTCCATCAGCCTCGTCGCGATAGCCAAGATGCACCGGCGATGGCGGAACGACGGACGCCCCCCGCATCACGCACCGCGTCTCGACCGGTGTCTCGTCGCCGACGCCCGACGCCATCACGCGCACCTCGCGTCCCAGCACGGAGGGTGGCAAGTCGAACGCCCGCGCGGCCTCCGCCGCCAACAGCACGAACCGATCTCCCACGGCTTGAAGGCCGGCCGCCTCGGTGCCCCGCCGCCCGCGCAGCAATCCACTCAACCGCCAGCGCGCGCCGCCCAGCGGTTCCGCGCGCCCGAACTGCACCAGCTCGTCGCCCAGCAAAGCCAGATTGCCACCCCGGTCGAGCCCCGCCGCATCCGCATCGCCCAGTTCCATGTCCGAATGGGCGAGGACCACCTCGAACGTCCCGCGCAGATCGACCAACGTCGCCGGAGCGCCCGGTGCCACCACTGCGATCGTTCCCAGCACGCCAGGCGCAGCCGTCGCCCCGGCCGCCACCCAACTCACCCCGTCATCCACACTGTAGAGCAGAGCCGCCTGCCGCCACGCCGCGCCCATGCCGCTCGCAACCACCGTCATTCGCGGCGCGCTCAACGGAGCCTCGTCCAACCCATGAACCTCGAACGCGCGCATGATCGTCGCCCCGACGATCGCATCCACCGCCCCCGAGACCCGCCCGCTCGTCGCAGTCGTCGACAGCGAAGCCGCCACCAGCGGCACCAGCCCAAGCGTCGTCACCATGCCCTCGATACTGACGTCAGCCACCCGCCAGACGCCACCCTCGCCGGAAACCGTCACGCAAGCCCCCGGCGCAATCGCCATCGCCCCGAACCCGGCCGCGATCGTTCGCCGCACTCGCCCAGCCTCGGCCCGAGCGAGCATTGCCTCCGCCACGGTCTTCGCCGCGCCCGCCTCCAACACCGCCGGCACCTCGACGCGGTCGTCACGCACCCCAGCCCCCGGCCGCCGCGCCCGCTGCACACCCGCCTGATAATCGCGCGCCGCGTCATAGTACCCGACGGTCACTGTCCGCGGCACGGTCTCGATCGCCGCCACAGCCCGAGCCCGCCGCACGCCCTTCCCCTCAACCGCAAACCCCTCGTCGGCCACGACGACGATCGCTCCCGCGACATCACGCATCACCAACCCGGCTCCGGAAGGCGCAAACCAGGCCCCACCAGCCTGCCCCAACATCTCCAGCACCGCCCGAACACTCCCGCCCGATGCTGCAAACCCGCCGACCGCCAGCGCCGCCGTCCCCGAAACCTCCCCCGCGAGCGCCTTCGCGATCGTCGACACGAGCACCGGCCCCTCGTCCGCAATCACCTCGAACGTCAGCGAAGGAATCCGATTCCCGAAATCCGCCAGCTGCAACATCTCGAACAAGGCATATGCGCACCCGCGATGCGCCGGCGTCGCCAGCCCCTCCGCAGATGCGATCAAAGAATCCACCGCCTGGTCCTCACCACCAAGATGCAACCGAAATCCGGTCGCTGTCTTGAAGTCCCCAGCCGCCCCCCGCAGCAACTTCCCCTCGGCCCAGATCCGCCCAACGCCCAGAATAGCCCGAGCCGACAACAGCACCGCGAACGACGCCGCATAGGAATAGGTCGAGACGCTGGGCTGCCCCTTGCCGCTCCTGGACGAAACCCGACTCTCGATCAGGTCGGTCGCCCAGATCACCGTCCCCGCCACGCGCATCGTCCCGAACAGCTTCGGGATCTGCGCCCCATAAGACGAAGTCTGCACCGCCAGCTCGACCAGCCGCGGCCCCTCCCGCCGCTTCGGCCCGAACAGCGCATGATCGACCGACTGCCCGATCAAGGCGCCGATCGCGCCCCCGATCGGCCCGCCCACCGCGCTCCCCACGGCCGTCAATACCAAGGTCGCCATGTCACACCCCCATCCGCCAAACACCGAGCACCGGCCAGGGCGGCATCCCCGGCCGCTCCACCACGCGCCGCAACCCCGCGTCCGCATGCACGAACCCCGCCGCCGTCCTGATCCCGAGATGAAGCTGCCCCGGCCCCGCCGCCATCAACAGCACGTCGCCCGCCTCCGCCTCGGCAACCCGCACCAGAACCCGATCAAGCAAACCCCAATCGTTCCCCCGCAGCGCATACCCTCTCGGAACCTCACCGAGATAACCGCCAGCCCGAAGCGCCAGCGCCACCAGCCCGACGCAATCGAGCCCGTCTGCGCCTCGCCCATGCAACCGAAACCGCGTCCCCACCGCCGCAACGGCAGCCGCCGCAACCGCGCTCAAGCCCCAGGATACCGCGTGAGCAAATCGATCCCCGGCAAATGCGGCTCCCCCCGAAAGTTCACCGCATTCCCGAACCGTCCCGCACAGGTGGCGAGACTCTTGTCACACCCCTCCATCACCTCGACGAGAGCACCGATTTCAACCACGAAAGCCGGCACCGCCCGCAAAGTAACCGCCACCCCGACACCCCGCGCGATCGCGCTCTCCAACCCGCAATTCTCGCCGCCGAACCAGCGCAGCAGCCCACCCCCAAGCCCCTCGGCGCTCGAGTCCAGCGTCACCACCGCCCCCTCGCAAGCAACAACCCGGCCGAACCTACGCCGCCCCGCCATCGCCACCCGACACCGCCGATCGCCCAGCTCCGCGCGACATTCCGGCGAAGTCTCTTCCACCACAGCCCGATCCAGCGCAGCACTCGCCCCCCGCAACTCCGCGGTGAACCCCGCATCCCCCAGCTCGACCGCCCCGATCACCCCCTCGCCCAACTCCACCCGCGAGGTCGGATCGGTCCAGTCCACCGCAAACAGCACCACCCGAGCCCCATCCCAGCGCCCGCTCAGCAGATCCCGCTCGCCAATCGCGGCGCTCGTCAAAGCCCCCGCCACATCCATCGTATCCGCCTCCAGCCCGTCACTTCGCTGGATCGCCGAAGGAGTCATCCCCGGCGCAGCCCGGTGCACCAGCCCGTCCACCACCAGGTCCCGGTCATGCGCGGTCAAGCCCACCGCCACCCCATCCCGCCGCTCGATCCGCCAGCACAACGCGATCGTCGCCAGCTCAGCATCCAGAAACATGAAAGCCTCCTCCGAAAGCATACCCTCTCCCCTCCGGGGAGAGGGAGGGGCCCGCGTGCCCTTGCGCGTGGGAGGGTGAGGGGCGTGAGGCACGGGACACAAATCCCAACCACCCCTCACCCTTCCGTCGCCAAGCGGCTCCTCCTTCCCTCTCCCCGCAGGGGAGAGGGAAACTAAGCCTCCCGCACCTCGACCAACGGCACACTCGCCGCCACCCCAGCCAGGAACGTAGCCCGAGCCACGCTCAACCGATCCTCGGCAAACCGAACCGGCACATCGAACGCAAACCCCGCCGTCACCACCGCCCCAGAAGCAGGCGCCACATCCAGCACCACCCACCCCCCAGCCTCCACGGAAAACGCCAAAGTCCCAACGCCCCCCACAGCCACCGAGACACTACCAGCAACCGGCCGAGTAATCCGCCGCTCAGCCGCACCGTAACACTTCATCAAGGCAAACCGCCGAGCCACCCCATCGCCAACCCCAACGACCTCTCCCACCGCGTCGAAGTCGAAAGGATCACGCAACCGAAACCCCCGCGCCGCCCCCATCCGCGCCCGAAAGAACGCCAGCAGCACCGCGATATCCGCCTCGCTCCGCAACCCCGGCCCGACATCATACGACGTCCGAGCCTCCGCCCAGGCCGCGTTGCGCGCCTCCCGCCCCCCGGCACTCGTCAAAATCGCCGTAGAAAACCCAGGCGCCACCTCCGCCTCACGCCCCAGCGCCAACGGAAACAGCACCTCATCGAACGCGTCCACGGCATCCTCCTGTTCCGTATCGAAATGCACGAACCCATCCCGCATCACCTGCGGCAGCGCCCACAGAAACGTCTCCGCCACCCCCCGCGCCCGCGCCACCTCGGCAGCGGCTTCGATCAGCCCCCACTGCACGGCCTGGTCAGGCCGCAACACGAATCCGGACAGATAATGCTGCCTCTCGACCGGATACCCCAGCCGCGCGAACGCCACCGCCACGCCCTCCGCGGACGACGCCGAATCCCCCGCCGTCACCCAGTCGTAATCCTCCAGCTGCAGCACATCGAACGCAGGGCTCGCCCACCCCACCGGCATGTTCGCGCGCTTCGCCTCCGGCGCCGCCGCATCCAGCACGGTCGGCAGATACGTCAGCAGATGCGTCACACACCCCGGCGCCTCCGCCCGCACCGCCGCGACAAGCGCAGCGGTAGACGCCGCCAGACACACCCCGGCCGCATCCAGCGTCGCGATCCGCGCCGGCGTCTTGGGCCCCAGAATGCTCCCCATCGCCACCGGCGCAAACGCCGCCACCGCGCTCGCGTCGTACAGGCAAGGCCGCCCATCCGGCATCACCCACCACCACGGCTCGCCGACCTGGAACTTCGCCGCCAACCCCGCCGCAACCGCGATACCCAGAAAAGCCCGCGCGACCGCCTGGAGATACCCCATCGCCCCGCCATGCGCCGGCGACAGCAGCGTCGAAGGCGGCTCCCACCCCGTCAGCGCGGGCGCGCCATCGGCCGCCCGCTGCTTCCAGTCGTTCCAGCAATGCGCATCGAACAGCTCGTAACTCAGCGACCAGATCACGTCATAGCCAAGCGCCTTCGCCCGCGCCGCAAAATCCCGGTGCCACGCGGCACACGCAACGTTCAGCACGCCCCCCGCCGCCGAAACGTAGAACCCGCCGCCAAGCGCCTCGAGCCGGAAATAATGGCTCATCCCGATATAATGCGTGATGCTCCCCCGGTACCCCAGATGCAGCGCATTCCGCAGCAACCGCGCCGGCGTCAGATTATAACTGTCGTCATATCCGCCCGCGATCCGAACCCCGTGCTCGGGCACGACGGCATCGCCGATCGCCAGCACGGCCCCCGGCCCCTCGCAAACGAGATCGGTCCACTCGACCCACCCCTCGCGCGGCGCAGCCAGCGGAACATCGACCTCGGTATAGTCCGGCGGCACCACCGACACGAACATCCGGTCGATATCCCCCGCCCACACCGGATCGCTATCCTCGGGCAGCTCATACCCGCCCACCATCGCCCCGAAATCGAGCGAAACGACCGCATCCTCCGGCGTCCCCACCGCATAATTCCACAACCGCACATACCAGGACCGCGCCACCCCAGCCGCATCCCGCCCCTCGATCGTCAAGGTCGGGCCGTTAATGGCATCCAACGCCATCACCCCCGAAGACCGCCACCGAAACCGCAACCGACAGTCCCGAAAATCGCGCGAAGTCTCATACTTCAGCAAAGGATGATCGAAGCGGTCCACCGCCTCCCAGATCACCCCGGCCAGATCGTCCGCCTTATAGAAAACCGCATCCACCCGCAGCGAAGCGGGGCCGGTAGTCACCACCGAAGCCATCATCGGCCGCGGAAAATCCACCGTCCAGAACCGAGGATCGAACCGAGACACAAGCCCCTCGACCTGCACAGTCCGAGCAGAGCAAAGCCAATGCGCCATAAGGATCTCCTCACTATTCCCTCGCCCCTACGGGGAGAGGGAGGGGCCCGCGCGCCCTTGCGCGTGCGAGGGAGAGGGGCGTGAGGCTAGGAACCCAAATCCCAACCACCCCTCACCCTCCCGTCGCAAGAGCTCCTCCTTCCCTCTCCCCGAAAGGGAGAGGGACAAGGTCACTCCACGGCCAAAGCCGCCTTCACAGCCCGAGCCACCTGCCGGCTCGACTGAGCCGTACCCCAGGCGCACTCCCCCCGGCAGCATTCACCGTGATAGCCACCCTCACCTCGCGCACGCCCCCCGACGCGCCAACCTCGACCCGCCCGCTAGAAGTAGGCACGAAAACCTCCGCCCCCCGCTCGCCAACAACATAAGCCCGCCCCGGCGACACCGGCCCACCAGTCGCCCGCCCCGGCAACCCACCAACCAGCCCGGCAAGCGCCCCACTCAAACCCCCACCACGCAACACAGACTGCACCCCAGCCTTCAAAGCCGCCGAGGCGATCGCATCCAGCGCCGACAGAGCGACCCCCTTCAACTCCTCGAACCCCAGCTTCCCAGACCGAACCGCGCGCAACAGCCCCGCCTCCAACCGCAACGCAGCCCGCTCGGCTCCAGCCCCAAGCACCCCCTCCAGCTCCCCCCGCATCGCCTCGACGTCACGCGAGAACCCGGTCGTATCCGCCCGCACGCTCACCAGCGCAGCATCAAGATCATCCATCAGGAAAAGCCCCCCTCAACCGCGCGATCGTCGAAGCATCGGGCGGCGCCGTCACATCGCCCACCAAAGCCCCCACGACCCCCGCCAATTCCGCCGGCGTAGCCCGCCAGAACACCTCCGGCGCCCACCCCAACACCGCGCCAGCAAAGCCGGCCAACCGCGCCGCATTGTCGGAAAACGTCACTTCCCCGCCAGGATCTGCCGCAACAGCCCCCGCAACACCGGCGTCACCGCCGCCAGCCCCGCCTCGACGACCGCCTCCCCCAACCGCTCCCGCGTAACCCCCTCGGGACACTCGCGCAGGCAATGCCAGAACAGCCCCACCATCTCCCCGATCCCAAGCTTCCCCTCCGCCGCGCGCTCGACGAGCGCAAACAAAGGCCCCAACTCCCCCTCAGCCGCCACAAGCGCAGCAAAGCTAGGCCGAAGCACAAGCACCTCCCCCCCGACCCGAAGAGACCCCTCCCCCCGAACCGGATTCGCCAAATCACCCATGAGAATTCTCCAAAAACCCCCTCGCCCCTCCGGGGAGAGGGAGGGGCCCGCGCGCCCTTGCGCGTGGGAGGAAGAGGGGAGTGAGGCTAAGGACGCCAGTCCCAAAACCCCTCACCCTCCCGTCGCAAGAGCTCCTCCCTCCCTCTCCCCGACGGGGAGAGGGAAAGTTAAGCAACAACAACAGCCCCGGAACTCTCCAGGCTAAGCGTATAAGACCGCTCCCCATTGAAATCCCCGACGTAATCCAGCCGAGACACCAGGAACTTACCCGTCATCGTATCGCCCCCCTCGAACGCCAGCCGATAATCATCGAGCACGCCGGTCAGCGCGCTAGCCTTCACCCGCAACTCCGCCACCGACCCGGTAAAAACCCCAGCCCCCGAAACGGACACACTCCGAACCCCAGCCCCCGACAGCAACTGCCGCCACCCGCCGGAATCCTTCGTCGTGACAACGATAGCCTCCCCATTCACCGACATCTGCGTCGTCCGCAGCCCGGCCACCGTCGCGTAGACCACCGGCACCGCCCCGTTCCCCACCTTCAGCAGGAACGCACTTCCCTTCTCCACCGCCATGTCGATCTCCTTCAGCTCTCGCGGTACATCCGCACCAGAAACTCCGACGTCCCCCGCCACCGATCTCCGACCCGCAGCACCCGAGACCGAACCAGCGCCAACCGAACCACCCGCCACCCCTCGCCAAGATCGGGCGGCAGCGCCTCCAACCCCTCCTCCGCCACTGCCAGCAGAGCCCGCAACCGAACCGGCCGCCCCCCCCCATCGAACAGCGTCAGCAGAACGCGCCCTTCCCGCCCGACCCAGGTCTTCGTGCTCCAGTCCGACAACACCGGCTCGTCGACCACCGCATACGGTAGCCCCCCGCGCACCGGCGGCGCATCGAACACGCTGACATCCAGCACCGCATTCAGCCGAGCCACGATCGCCGCCTGCAAGACCACCCGCCCACTCACGAATGCACCGCAGCGGACAACCGCATCCGCCGATAAGGCCGCCACAAAGCCGCCACCGCAGCCGGCGGCGCGACATCGCTCTCCCGGTGATCGAACAGATGCGCCACCAGCATCGCCACCCCCTGCGCGATCGGCGCCGGCACCGCCTCGAAACTCAAGGCCAGCCCCGCCGAATACGCCACAGCCACCCGCCCGGCCGATCCCGCGGCAAGAACCCGAACCCACCCGACCCCATCCGCATCGATATCGACAGCATACGCCCCGACCGCCAACACGAACGGCGCCCCCTCGCCAGGCAACCCGGTCAGCCCGGAAATCACGGTGACGGGCGCGACCAACAACCGCCGCCACCCCGCCGCACTGGTCACCACATCCTCGAACGGCCGCACAATCACCGCCGCCCCCAGAAAAGCCTCCCCCAGCAGCAACGCCGTCTGCGCCAACCGCGCCAGCACGACGTCCTCCCCCGTCTCCACCCGCAACAAAGCCCTAGCCGCGACGACCACCTCAGCGATCACCCCGGCAGAAATCGCCGACCCCGTCATAACGATGTCTCCAAAACTTCCCTCGCCCCTCCGGGGAGAGGGAGGGGCCCGCGTGCCCTTGCACGTGGGAGGGAGAGGGGAGTGAGGCTCGGGACGTGAATCCCAACTCCCCCTCACCCTCCCGTCGCAGGTGCTCCTCCTTCCCTCTCCCCGACGGGGAGAGGGACAGCTCAAGCCACCGAGAACTTCAGCAACTTGATAGCCTCGGAGTTCGTCACGCACCCACCGACCCGCTTGGTCGCGTAGAAATTCACGAAAGGCTTGTTCGAATACGGATCGCGCAGGATCCCCGTCTCGGTCCGCTCGGCGATAATATACCCCGCGCGGAAATTCCCGAACGCGATCGCCAGCGCATTGGCGGCAATATCCGGCATGTCCTCGGCCTCCACCACCGGATACCCCAGCAGCGTAGCCGGCACCCCAGCCGCCAGCGAAGGTGCCCAGACGAACGCGCCGTCGGTGGTCTTGAACTTCCGGATCCGCGCCAGCGTCGCCGCATTCATGACAAAGCTGGCCCCCTGCCGATAAGGCCCGCGCAACGACTGAACCAGATCGATCAACCGCTCCTGCGGGTTCGCCGAAAAGTCCCCCGCAGTCCCGCTCGCGAGATACTGCAAAGTCCCGAAAGCCCGCACGCCATCCGCAGTCGCCGCAGTAGCCGACGTCAGAAACCCCTTAGGCCGCGACACACCGGAACCCGACACGAAAGCCGCCCCCTCGGCCTTAGCAAACTCCATCGCGATCTCGCCCGCCAGCCACTCCTCGACATCGAACGCGGCATCATCCAGCATCGCCTGGCTAGCCGAAGGATTGGCATACAACTCCCCCGTAGGCGGCGCGATCTCGACGAACACCGGCGAAGCGGTCTCCGGCCGAGCCGCATTCTCCGCCGCCCAACCGGAAGGCGTACCGCCCGTGGTCACGAGCTTGCGATACCCGGCCGAGCCAACCTTCACGACATTGGCGATCGACCGGATCGGCGACACCGCCTTCAGCAGCGTATCGATCTGAGCATCGATCTCCCGCGGCACCGCAAACCCGCCGGCATCCCCCGTAACCCCGGTAAAAGCCTTCATCTCCAGCGTAGCGCCCGTCCGAACGAACCCCGCAAACGCCGCATTCTGCGCCAAGGGGGAAGCTCCCGCCAAAACCGGCCGGTCAACAACACTCATGTCCATCTCCTCGCATGAAACGAAAAAAGGCGCCCCGCAGGACGCCTCATGAAACTCAAAATTCCCTCGCCCCTCCGGGGAGAGGGAGGGGCCCGCGCGCCCTTGCGCGTGGGAGGGAGAGGGGCGTGAGGCACGGAACGCCCGCGCCAATCACCGTTCTCCTGCGAACGCAGGAGCCTAGGGTCACACGCGTCTCACCCCTCGACCCTGGATTCCTGCGTCCGCAGGAAAACGATCACGCCACGATGTCCACCACCTCAACCCGAGCCAAAGCCTGCATCGGCACCGCCACCAAACTAACCTCCGCCAGCTCGACCGACAGCAACTCCCGCCGAACCCCCTGCCGCACGGACGTCGCCCGATACCCAACCGACAACCCAGCCACCGCCCCAGACCGCACCAGCCGAGCCAGCTCAACATCCGAAACCACCCCCTCGACCCGCAACCCCCGCGCATCCTCCCGAACCGAGGCCAGCAAGCCAACCGCCACACCACGATGCTGCCACAACAAAGGCACCACCCCAGCCCCAGCAAAAGCCCCCCGCCGCATCACATCCCCAGCCCGATCGACAACATCGAACACCGCCGCATACCCCGCGAAAGCCACCGTCCCCGCGCCCGTCACTTCAACCACGCAGCAAACCCCAGTTTCACCGCCAACCCCGCCAGCATCAGCGCCATCGCCAGCCGAGCGATCCACCCCACCACCGCCTTCCAAACCGACCGCTTCGCATCCCGCCAGGCCGCCAACAGCTCGCGCAACTCCGCCACATCCTCCCGAGCCCGCTCGTCACTCAACGCCACCCGCGCCAAAGCCCGAGCCGCCCCCAACTCCCCAGCCTCCTCCACGATCGCCCGAAGCGTCACCAGGTCCACACCCCGCTCAGCCCCCTGCCGCATCAACTGCGCCAAAACCGCCCCATCCATCAGACCACCTCCTGAATTTCCAGCAGAGCCCGCTTCTCCGCATCGCTAAGAAACGAAGCCCCGCTCACCATCCCCCAAAGCCGCTCGCGATCCTCCGCCAGCGCCGGCACCCGGTCGAGATCGACCGAAATCGCCGCCCCGTCGAACCACCCGGCCAGCCCCTGCGCGATCCCGCCCAGCACCGCGGTCGCCAGCGGCAAGATCGCCAGCCGCCACAGCGCCCGGTTCGCCTCCCGGTAATTCGCATAGGAATTGTCCCCCGGCAGCCCGAGCAGCATCGGCGGCACCCCGAACGCCAGCGCGATCTCCCGCGCAGCCGCCGCCTTCGTGCCCACGAAATCCATATCCGCCGGCGACAAGCTCAACGCCTGCCACCTGAGCCCCCCCTCCAGCAGCATCGGCCGCCCCGCATTCCCCGCCCCCGAGAACGACGCCTCCAGCTCGCCCCGCAACCGCTCGAACTGCTCGGTCGACAACGTCGCGCCGTCCTTGGGATCGTACATCAACGCCCCCGAAGGCCGCGCCGCATTGTCGAGCAAAGCCTTGTTCCACCGCGCCGCCGCATTGTGGATCGCCACCGCCCCCGAAGCCGCCCCCAGGCACCCCAACCCATAATGGTCATCGACCGGATTGAAGCTCTTCAGGTGGATCACCTCGGGCCGAACCGGATCCGCGTGCAACCGCGAAACCCGCTCCCCGACCCGGTACCGATATGCCGCCGGCCACCCGCTAGCATCCGGCTCGACGGTCACCCGCTCCGGCCGCAGCGCATAAAGCTCGGCCGCCCCGCCCTCGACGTCGCGCAGCACCTGCACATACGCATTGCCGTGCAGCATCAGGTGCGCCGCCACCGTCTCGATCAGCGTCTGCCCACCCGACCGCACCGTCGCCAGCGCCAGCAACGCCGGATCCGACGCAACGATCGGCGCGCTCCCCAGCCCCTCCACCACCAGCTTCACCGCCCGTTGCGCAATCGGATTGTCGAGATACGCCTCGCGCACCTGAGCCTCGTAACTCCGCGGCCACTCGCCAGACGCGGAGCCCCCGACCGCGCCCGCCGAAGACCGAGACAACACCGGCCGCGACTCATCGCGCCCGGATTTCCACCCGAACAATTTCATGCCGATCTCCTCTAAATTCCCTCGCCCCTCCGGGGAGAGGGAGGGGACCGCGCGCCCTTGCGCGTGGGAGGGAGAGGGGAGTGAGGCTAAGGACCAGCAATCCCAACCACCCCTCACCCTCCCGTCGCAAGAGCTCCTCCTTCCCTCTCCCCGAAAGGGAGAGGGAAAACCTAAAGCACCCGCACAGAAACCCGCGCCCGCGGCCCCAGCATCACCTCGGTCATCGCCCAAACAAGAGCATCAGCCCGATCCGGCGACCGCCCCGGCCCCTCATACCCCCCGCCCGCGATCAGCCCGCAAAGCTCATCCTCCAGGTCCGGAAAAGCCCCCACATGCCAGGCCCGCCCGGACTCATACAAAGCCGCCACTGGCTCAGCCCGCGCCACCTTCCCAAGCGACGCATGCACCAGCTTCACCGGCATCGCCCGGTCAGCGCCGGAAAGAACGCTCCCCACCATAGTCCCCCCCTGGTTGGCCTCCGCGATCACCCGGTCCGCCCCATGCCGCGCCGCGCACTCGGCAACAGCCCGAGCCCACCCCTCAGGACTGGCCCCAGATACGCTGGCGTCCTCCAGCACATACGCAAACCCGTTATCCCCCAGCGCCACCACCACGATCCCGCAAGCATCCCCAGGCCCCCCGGAAACACTCCCCGCCGGAGGATCCACCCCAACGACAACCCGCACGACGGCAGGCGCAAAAGCCACCCGCCGGGACTCCACCAGTTCCCGCGTCCAAAGCGCCCCCACGACATCCTCGATCAGCTCGCCATCCAGCTCCTGCCGTCCCAACCGAGTCCCCGCATACGACGCAGTCACCGCCTCGACGAAGCTCACCGGCAGATGCACATTATCGCGCGTCCGCCCCTGCGACCGCACCACCCCCGGCAGCGCCAATATCCGCCGCAGCAACGCCACCGGCTTAGGCGTCGTCGTCACCACGATTCGCGGCAGCGTCCCCAGCCGAAGCCCCATCATCAGATTGTCCCACGTCGCATTCCCGTTGCGCCACTTGGCCACCTCGTCGCACCACGCCACATGATGCTCGGGCCCGCGCAACCCCTCCGGCGCCTCAGCAGAATACGCCGAAGCCAACGTCCCATTGGCAAACCGCGGCTCTCCCAAGCCAGCCCGCCAAACCGGATCCTCGTCATCGCGCGCGACGGCGAGCAACCCGCTCTCCCCCTCGATCATCACCCGCCGCACATCATCGACGGTCGCCCCGACCAGCGCGATCCGAGCCCCAGGATTGTCCCGCGCCACCTGGCTGACCCACTCCGCCCCAGCCCGAGTCTTCCCGAACCCCCGCCCCGCCAGGATCACCCAGATCCGCCAGTCGTCCGCCGCGGTACCAGCCCGCGTGCGCGCGCCGAGATGCTGCCCCGGATGCGCCCACACCTCCCACCGATCATGCAGTTCCCGCCGCTGCGCCGTGGTCAGCGCACCCAGCACCCAATCCGCCCGCGTCCGCGGCAACATCGCCAGCTCCGCCACCGGATCGCGCACCGGAGCCCCCTCGTCCGCACTCATTCCGAAGGCGTTCCGGGCACGCCGGCCCGCTCGGCTCCATCATTTTCGACGGCGCGCTGCTCGACCACCGTGCCTTCGACCACCCCGCCTTCGACCACCCCGCCTTCGACCACCTTGCCTTCGACCACCTTGCCTTCGATCCGCTTGACCTCCTTCGCCGCGATCCGCCGCGCCAGCGCATCGAGCTGCTTGATCAACGCCGCATCGGTCTCCTCCGCCGAAGCCCGCGCCTTGCGCCCGCGACCCCCTGCCGTACCCGCAACCCGATCCGTATTCCGCGCCAGCAACCGCAGCGCCAGGTCGACACTCGTTATGGTCGGCGTACCACCCGGCGAGCCCATGATCACGCCACTGCCACCTCCCGCACCAGCGCCAACCTCGCGCCCGACACCCGGAACCACCGCATCCCCGCCACCGTCCGCCGCCCGAGCCGCCGCTTCCGCGCGCCGCCGCTCGGCCCCGAAGCCTTCGGTCTTCGCCTCGCCGCACGTCGCCGCCCGCGCCTGCTCGATCCCCGCCTCGATCGCCGGCGCCGGGTCGATCCCCTCCAGCGCCAGCGCCATCAACGCCTGTTCGAGCCGACCATAGCCCTCCGCCAGCGCCTCCCGCCACTGCGCCGCAAACACCGGATCGCGCCGTCGCACGTGATAGGCGCCACAATCGGTCATCCCCATCGCCGCCGCCGAAGCCCGCACGTTGCACGTCGCGCTCAGCATCGCGAAAAACCCCTCGCGCCGTGCCTTGGTCCACCCATCCTTGCGCACCGCGGCGCACTGCACGATCCGATTATCCGCCGCCACCAACCGCACCATCCCCGCTCTCCCGACAACAAGGTCCGCCAGAACGCGAAAAGGCCGGCGACACCCGAGGCTCCCACCCCGACCGTCCCGGCCTCTCTCCGCCCGAGCCACCAGCCCGACCCGCAATTCTTCAGCGTTCCCGTTATGTACCAAACGAGCGTGACGATGTCAAGCGGTTTAACCGATATGGTTCGCGATCGCGCGGCCTACACCAAGCAGCGAGCATGTTTCCCCGCGAAGGCGGGGACCCAGTCTGGGCTCCCGCCTTCGCGGGAGAACGACAAATAGCCAGCCTAACCACCAGCGCCTTGGCTGCTCACAAAGCTCGAAATTGCTCGCCGCGCTGCTGAAGCTCGAACGCCCCAGGCCGTACGTCGCGGGCCAGACCGACCATTCGGTCCCACACGCTCAAGATCCGCGCTGCCTTCTTCGGTAACGGCAACTCCATCACCGCCGCACGCGGAAAGAAACCGACCAGACGGGACCGGAAGAACAACTCCCGCTGGGGACGCCGTCGCGCGATGTTGAGATCGCCGGACAGCACCACCCAATCTCCTTCGGCACCGAGAGCGGGTATCCATTCTTCGTCGAGTAGGTGCGTATCGCCGTATTTGTCACGGTGGCAGACGACCTCGTGATCCCCCTCGAACAACGCTGCCAGCCCCCGCGCGAGTCGCGGTGGAAGGTTGTTGTCGATGAAAAGTTTCAAGCCGCCTTACGCAGTTGGAGATCGCTTTCGAACTTGAGCGCATCGCGGATTGCACGAACGGGTAGATCGTACAGCTTGGCAACTCGCTCTACCGACCCCTCGGCCTTCAGTTCCTGCACGACGCGTGCCGTCAGCAGCCCGGATGCCGCCACGATCGGCTGCCCGAAGGAACGCTCGGGATCGGCAACGATCGTCCGCTTGCCCGGTACCAGCCACCACCGCTCGGCGGCATTGGGCCCAAAATCCAGGTCGGACAGCGACGGCATCACAACGTCGCGGAACACCCGTTGTCTCGCCTTGAGGTCGTACATCGCAGGGTCTTGAACCCCGTCCGTGATATCCAGAAACAGCCTGCGCCCATCGGTCTTGAACGCACGTGTCGAGAACGGCCGTTCGTCGCCAAGCAGATCTCGCGCTGCCGTGATGCAGGCGCGGATGGTCGGCAAACCAAAATGCGCCTTGGTCAGCGCGGCGACGATCCGCGCTTCGACCAGGTCGCGAAAACCGAGAAGCTGGCCATCCGCCTCGACGTCGTACTGAGGCTGCCAGAGGGCCGGTTGCGTGCCCCTTTCGCCGTCATGGCCACCATCATATTCGTAACCGTACAGCCAACGCCGCAGCCGCGCCGCCGTCATCCCGATCAGGCGTGCGGCTTCAGGGATCGTGTAGGCCCCGATTCCATACTGTGCCGCTGTCATTTCAATTCGCCCGTCGGTCGCCGCGCATTCGCCCCTGTGACAGTCAAATGCTCACACATTGCGAAGGCCCGCAATGGACTATCGCAAGACAGGCAATTGCTGCGGCGGTCCCTTCAGATGGTGAAGCACGCCCGATCAGATCACATCGAACCGCGCTCCCTTCACCGAGTAGGCACAGGCTCCGCGCCCGAATAATCATAGAACCCGCGCCCCGTCTTCCGCCCAAACCACCCAGCGTCGACATACTTCACCAGCACCGGCGCCGGCCGGAACTTCGGATCGCCCGTCCCCTCGAACAGCACGCGCGTAATCTCCAGGCACGTATCCAGCCCGATAAAGTCCGCCAGCGTCAGCGGCCCCATCGGATGGTTCAGCCCCAACTGGCACGCCAGGTCGATATCGCGCACGCTCGCCACGCCCTCGCCGAGCGCGAAGCACGCCTCGTTGATCATCGGCATCAGCACCCGGTTGACGATAAAGCCCGGCGCGTCGTTCGCGTGCACCACCTGCTTGCCGAGCTTTTCCGCAAACGCCTCGACCGCCGCCACCGTCGCGTCCGACGTCGCGAGGCCCCGGATCAGCTCGATCGGCCGCATCACCGGCACTGGGTTGAAGAAATGCACCCCCATGAACCGCGCCGCATCGGGTGCCGCCTGTGCGAGGCGCGTGATCGGGATCGACGACGTGTTCGACGCCAGGATCGCATCCGGCCCGAGCACCTTGCCGACCTCGGCGAAGATCGCTCGCTTCACCGCCTCGCGCTCGGTCGCCGCCTCGACCACGATCGCACAGTCGCCCATGTCCGCCACGCTCGCGACCGGCTCGATCAGCGCGAGCGCCGCATCACGCGCCTCGCCCGCGATCTTTTCCTTCTCGACGAGCCGGCCAAGCGCCTTGGCGATCCCCGCCTTGCCCTTAGTCGCAGCCTCCAGCGACACGTCCGCCAGCAGCACGCGGTACCCCGCCTGCGCCGAAACCTGCGCGATCCCCGCGCCCATCTGCCCTGCACCAATCACGCCGATCGTCTGCACATCACTCTCCTGATTTGTTGCCCCCTCCCTAGCCGCTTTTCCCCGCGCAGCCAGAGCGCTAGACGGCAACAATGCTGTGCAAACCGATCTTTTCCGCCCTCGGCCCCCTCGTCGCGCTGCCGCTCGCAGCCTGTTCGCCGAGCCAGCCCGCACCCCAGCCCAAAGCAGAGGCGGCGCCAACGACCGAGCCAGCCCCCGCCGCGCCGACGGCACCTCAGCCAACCCCCGCCACCGACTCGCACACGCTACCGAAACCCGGCGAACTGAAGACCTTCACCGACTGGACCGTCGGCTGCGACAATACGCTCCGCTGCACGCTAGCCTCGCTCCTCCCCGAGACGGGCGGCGGCGACATGATCACGCTCAACCTCACGCGCGAGCCCGGCGCGGCATCGCACGGCGGCGGCAAGATCTCGCTGGCGCTGGAAACCCGCAACGACCAGGCCGCCACCAAGCGCCCGCCCGCCAGCTTCGCGGTCGACGGCAAGGCCATAGCCCTGCGCAACGCCACCGCGCTCGCCGCCGCCATCGCCAACGCCCAGTCGCTCAAAATCCTCGACGCAGACGGCGGCACGCTCGCCACGCTCTCGCTGAAAGGCGCCGCCGCCGCACTCCGCTACATCGACGCGCAACAAGGCCGCGCCGGCAGCACCGACGCGATCGTCGCCAAGGGCCCCGCCACGTCGACCGCCCCCACACCGCCGCTCCCGGTCATAGCCGCGATCGCGCCATCGGGCACCCCCGCAAAGCTTACCGCCACCCAGGTCGCAGCACTCCGCAAACGCGCCACCTGCGACCTCGAAGGCTTCACCCCCGAAACGCACGCGCTCGGCGGCGGCAAGTCGCTGGTGATCTTCCCCTGCTCGACCGGCGCCTATAACCTGATCAGCGCGCTCTTCATCGTCGACGGCGCCAGCATTACCCCAGCCCAACTCGACGCCCCCGCAGGTTTCGAAGCGACCGGCGCGGACGCCGGTACCCCCGTAAAGAGCATCATCAACGGCGACTTCAAGAACGGCATCCTGACCAGCTACGCCAAGGGCCGAGGTCTCGGCGACTGCGGCTCGCACCAGAGCTTCGTCTGGGACGCCACCCGCTTCCGCCTCTCTGAACAAGCCGACATGAGCGAATGCCGCGGCAACATCGATTACATCACGACGTGGCGCGCGAAAGTCGTGCGCCCCTGATTTGCTCCCTCCCCTTAAGGGGAAGGTCGGGGTGGGACATATCCAACAGTAGCTAGATAGCTGGTTAGGCGAGGGGAGCGGAACGGCAGCTTTCGGGAAGGCAGGTGGCATTAGCCGACATTGCGGGGCTCAGCTTTTCCCGAAAAGGATCGAGTTTGAGGAATTAACCGCTGCCTCGTATTGTGGTGTGTGGAACAAGAATATCGGATCAGGCTGTGCAGTCTTACCCTATCGGCATGATCTTACCGGTGCCCGGCTCGGGGCGTCTGGTTCTATTCGAAGCGTATCCGACGAGGGATGTCATTCACCGCGAAATCTGGGGGCGAGAGGTGTTCTTGTTCGACGCCGGCAACCGGCCCGTTTGGCAGATCGCACCGGAACCAGGCGCGACGGACGACATGCACCGGAAGTTCGATGCGACCCGCCCCGCGACCGACACCTTCTCCGCCATCAGCAATATCGAAGGACGATTTTATGCAAGCCGGATCGGCGGTGACACCTTTGTGATCGATATGACGACGGGCGCTGCCTCCTATAGTGGCTGGGCACGGACATAGCCCTTCGTAGCGATCAGATCGCGGGATTGTCGATCTTCGCGCGAGCGTTCCCACAACCAATCGAATTCGGGAATGTCTGGGTTGGGCAGGAAAGCGGAACGGCCGCTTGAAGGCCAAAATTGATGGTTTTAAACCTCGACATTCCACCAAGTCTCCACCAAGTTTGATCAGGAAAACGGGGGCATATCATGATATCCAAACGCCGAACTTTAGCGGTCGCTGCTGTCATTGGAGTAGGTGCGTTAGCGGTAGCCGCTCTGCCGTCGCCCAAACTAAATTTCTGGTATAGTTATCACCCGGCCGCAACCGTCCGAACCGCGACTATCATCTCAACTGCGGTCGACTACGACGGCAATAGTCACGTTCTGTCTATGCGCTGCGTGAAAAGTAGTAGTGGAACATGTCGGTTCGCGGTCAAGGACGGAAGCGGACAACGTCTTGTTTCTGTTGATTCCGGTAAGGCTACCACAGTTTCTGGCGTGCTTGAGAGCGGACAGATCTGCTCGGGTGGCGCGGAGCTATCACCCGCGTCTTGCTCGTGGTCACCAATAAGCGATCCTACATCGGGTTTGAGCTGACAGCCGAAACCCTCTGACTGGAGTTCCGGTTTCGGCATTAACAAACGGCCGCTTGCTGGCTCGCCAACTCCGGCTCGCTACGTCCATGTTTGGGCGATACTGCATCAAGCCGTCGCCCCCTAATCAGGGCGCCGGCCGCTCCACCTGCGCCTCGGCCAGATACACGCCGAACAGCCCTTCGGGATCGGTCCACGCCGCCACCGGCGTCCACCCGCCCGACCGCAGCAAGATCCGCGCATCGCGCGCGCCATATTTATGCGAATTTTCGGTGTGTATCGTCTCGCCCGCAGTCATTTCGAACGATCGTCCGTCGACGGCGAACGCGACGTCGCGCACCGCCTCCAGATGCATCTCGATCCGAGCGCGATCGTCGTTCCAAACCGCCTTGTGCCGGAACGCGTCGACCGGGATATCGCCGTCCAGTTCGCGGTTGATCCGCTCGAGCAGGTTCAGGTTGAACGCCGCCGTCACGCCCTGCGCATCGTCATACGCGGGGACCAGCACGTCCTCGCCCTTGATCCGGTCCATCCCGATCAACAGCATCGCGCCGACGCCAAGCGACGACCGCATCGCGCGCAGCAGATCGACCGCCATCAGCGGGATCATGTTGCCGATAGTCGATCCCGGAAAGAAGCCGAGCTTGGGCGTATCCGCGATCGTCTTCGGCAAGCTCAACGGCCGCATGAAGTCCGCCTCGAACGGCAGCACCAGCAGGTCCGGGAACTGCTCGCCCAGCACCTTCGATGACTCGCGCAGGAAATCCCCTGAGATATCGATCGGCACATAGACCGACGGCGCCACGGCCTCGAGCAAGATCGGCGTCTTGGTCGACGATCCCGAGCCGAACTCGACGACCGCACGCCCTGCGCCGGCAAGCGTCGCCACCTCGGGACATGCCGTCTCCAAAATCGACCGCTCGGTCCGCGTCGGATAATATTCGGGCAGATCCGTGATCTTCTCGAACAACTCCGAACCGCGCCGGTCGTAGAACCACCGCGCCGGGATCGCCCGCGGGCGCCGCGCGAGCCCGTCCAGCACGTCCGCGCGGAATTGCGGATCGGCGAGCGTCTGCTGGCCGTCCTCGATCTCAGGCTTCAACATCAGATATCTTTCGCGAGACGCACGCCGGTGAACTGCCACCGTTGGTGCGGATAGAAGAAATTGCGGTAGCTCGCGCGTGCATGGCCGCGCGGCGTCGCACAGCTGCCACCGCGCAGGATGAACTGCGAACTCATGAACTTGCCGTTATATTCGCCGACGGCGCCGGCCGCGGTCACGAAACCAGGGTAGGGCCGATAGGCGCTGCCGGTCCATTCCCAGACATCGCCGAAAAACCCTGGGCCATTCGCCGCGGGTCGAGGTTCGACCGGCCCCGCGACATCCATCTGGTTGCCGCCAGTGGAGTCGTAGGAGGCCGCAGCCGCCTCCCATTCGAACTCGGTCGGCAACCGGGCGCCGGCCCAACTCGCATACGCATCCGCCTCGAAGAAGCTCACATGCGTCACCGGCGCCGCCGGATCGATCGCGCGCCGCCCGTCGAGCCCGAACCGCGTCCAGCCCGCCTCGCCCTGTTCCCAATAGAGCGGCGCGACGATGCCCTCCGCCTTCACCCAAGCCCAGCCATCCGCCAGCCAATGCCGCGCTTCGGTATAGCCGCCATCGGCAATGAACGCCGCCCATTCGCCATTCGTCACGGTGCGGTCCGCGATGGCATGCGGCACCAGCAGGGCGGCGTGACGCGGTCCCTCGCAATCGAACGCGAACCCGTCGCCGTCATGCCCGACCTCGACGATCCCGCTCTCGCGCGCGATCCAGCCGATCGGCCCCGGCATCTCGACCGGCACTTTCCGCGGCGCCGGCCACATCGCGGGCTCCAGCGGGTTTTCGGAAAACATGTGGAGGATGTCCGTCACCAGCAATTCCTGGTGCTGCTCCTCGTGATGACACCCGAGCGCCACCAAAGCCTGCGCATCCGACGACAACCCAGGCAGCGCATCAAGCAACGCCGCATCGACATGCGCACGATACGCCCGCACTTCGTCGAGCGACGGCCGCGTCACCATCCCCCGCCGATCGCGCGCATGGCGCCGCCCCTCGGCCTCGTAATAGCTGTTGAACAGAAACGGAAAACGCTCGTCGTGGAGCGCATAACCGGCGACGTGATCGCGCAACACGAAAGTCTCGAAGAACCACGTCGTATGCGCCAGATGCCACTTGGTCGGCGACGCATCGTCCATCGACTGCACCGTCGCATCTGCATCCGACAGCGGCGCGGCGAGCGCCAGCGTCAGCGCGCGTACGGCCGAAAAACGCTCACTCAAATCCGACGAATGACCGGGAGTGATATCTGGACGAACAGGCTGCGGCATCGATTATCCTTCAATGCGTCGCCCGGTACCGCAACGCTCGAACGCCGATCACGCCTGCGCGCGCGTAGCCCCCGGTCGCCATAGAACGTCGCCGGCCCCGTTTTGGTTCACTGCGCGCGACGCCACGAACAGGAAATCGGATAGCCGGTTAACATACGCTAATGCCGCCGGATTCAGCGGCATATCATGCGTCGCCGCGACCGCGGATCGCTCCGCACGCCGCGAAATCGCCCGCGCCAGATGCAGCGCTGCGGCCTGCGGCGATCCGCCCGGCAGGATGAAGCTCCGCAACGGCGCGAGGTGTACGTTCATCGCATCGATCTCACGCTCGAGTCGCTCGACCTGCGCCGGCACGATCCGCAGCACCATCTCGGAAGGCGCGAACCCGTCATCGCCTGCAGGCGTCGCAAGGTCGGCACCAAGATCGAACAGGTCGTTCTGAATACGCTCCAGCGCGGCGGCAAGCGGATCGTTGCCAAGCGCCACGACCGCCACGCCGATCGCCGAGTTCGCCTCGTCGACATCGCCGATCGCCTGCATAAGCGCGCTCGCCTTCGACACGCGCGAGCCGTCGACCAGCCCCGTCGTGCCGTCGTCACCCGTTCGCGTGTAGATCTTGTTGAGCTTGACCATCGGTCGATTCCTTCTGTCCGACCATGCTGTGCCACAAACCCGTCACCCCAGCGAAAGCTGGGGTATCCCTCGTGGCTCGCGACATCCGCCTAACCACCGTCATCCCAGCTTGCGCTGGGATGACGGTGGTTAGGAAAGCGCGTTAGACCCTAGTTCCGTCCCGCCGCGAAAAGGATCACGACGACAATCAGGATCGCCAGCGCCTGGAAGAAGATCCGCTGCTGCATCATCCGATTCGACTTAAGCGATGCCGCGCTCGGCCCGTTTCCGTCGCGGACCTGCGCCGTGCCCTCCTGCAGGAACGACACGACGCCCCGCACCAGAGCCACGACGGTCGCGATCATCGCCGCGATCAGGAGGATGACGAGGAATGTGTTCATACAAGGAATGTAAGCGCACCGGCTGTCGCTAGCAATGGCTGGAACAGTGTTGCGGATCCCCCCGTGATGCGCGCAAATGCTACATGTTATACTTGACGCTGAAAGCTCTGATCTCGGGCATTCTTATCGCCGCCGCGTCGGAGATCGCCAAGCGCTATCCCGGCTTCGGCGCACTCGTGGCGTCGCTGCCGTTGGTGTCGGTGCTCGGCATGATCTGGCTATGGCGCGACAAGCCCGACCCTCGGACGATGGCCGCACATGCCGGCGCGACCTTCTGGTACGTGCTGCCGTCGCTGCCGATGTTCCTGCTGATCCCGGCGCTGTTGCGACATGGTGCGCCGTTCTGGGTGTCGCTGGTGGCGGGGTGCGTGCTGACGATCGCGCTGTACGCGGCGATGACGTGGGCGGCGCCAAGGCTAGGGATCGAGCTGTAGCAGCAGCGCCCTCATCAGATGTAAATCAGCGCCACCCGTACGTAGCACCACCCCGGCGAAGGCCGGGGCCCAATTGGAAAGGTCGCAGTAACGAAGCGCAGCGTTTAGTTGGCAACGTGCCCCAAATGGGCCCCGGCCTTCGCCGGGGTGGTGGTTGGGTTGAGCTACCGTGAACCAACACTGTTTCCCCGCGAAGGCGGGGACCCAGACTGGGCTCGCGCCTTCGCGGGAGAACAAGGAGGCATGGGCTGCCATCCGTTTCTCAGCACACCTTGCCGCTGACTCGGACGTTGACGATCAGCAGCGCGAGACGGCCGCGATGACCCCACTCCGCACCCGAGCCGCCAACGCCACCCCATCCTCCCCCGCCGCCCGCATCTCCGCCAGCGACAAAGCCCCTTCCCGCTTGGCCAACCGCCGCCCCGCCGCATCCACCACCAGCGGATGATGATGATACGCCGGCACCGGCAACCTTAGCAAAGCCTGCAACACCCGGTGCACGTCCGTCGCCGCGAACAGGTCCACCCCGCGCACCACGTCCGTCACGCCCTGCGCCGCATCATCCAAAGTCACCGCCAGATGATAGCTCGCCGGCGCGTCCTTCCGCGCCAGCACGACGTCCCCCTGCGCCAACGGATCGGCGACAACCGTCCCGGCAATCGCATCATGCCAAACGAGCACGCCGGTAATCGCCACAGCCTTCGCCATGTCGAGCCGCCAGCAATGCGCCACATCACCCCGCGCAGCGACCTCCGCCGCGCTCAGACCGCGACAAATCCCCGGATAGACCGGCCCGACATCCCCCTGCGGCGCCGACGCGCTCGCCGCGATCTCCGCCCGCGTACAGAAACAGGGGTAAACCAGCCCGCGCGCCCTCAAAGCCTCCAGCGCGACATCATACGTAGCCAACCGCTCCGACTGGAACACCAACGAGTCCCACCGCAACCCAAGCCACCCCAGGTCCTCCAAAATCCCCGCGACGAATTCAGGCCGACTCCGCGTCCCATCGATGTCCTCGATCCGCAGCAGGAACCGCCCGCCCCGCTCGCGCGCGTAATCGTGAGCGCGGATCGCCGACACCGCGTGGCCCAGATGCAACCGCCCGGTCGGGCTCGGCGCGAACCGCGTTACGACCGGTCCGTCGCTCAGCATGCTTGACCGACCGCTACGCGGCGTGCTGTCATGTCGGTGTCATCGCTGTGGTCCATAGGGCGCTCTGCGAAGCCTGAGTGGGAGGAGCCGTGTTTCACCCCGATCTGATGCGTCACCCGGATGGTTGTCCGGCGCTCGTGCTCAATGCCGATTACACGCCGCTTTCCTACTATCCGCTCAGCGTCTGGCCGTGGCAAACCGCGGTCAAGGCGGTGTTCCTCGACCGTGTCGACATCGTCGCCACCTATGAACGCGAAGTCCGCAGCGCCAATTTCGCGCTGAAGCTGCCCTCGGTGATCGCGCTCAAGCAGTTCGTCCGACCGTCGCAATTTCCCGCCTTCACCCGCTTCAACCTGTTCCTGCGCGACAAGTTCACCTGCCAATATTGCGGCAAGCTGCGCGATCTCACCTTCGACCATGTCGTCCCCCGCGCGCAAGGCGGTCGTACCACGTGGGAGAACGTCGTCACCGCCTGCTCGCCCTGCAACCTCAAAAAGGGCGGGCGCACGCCGAAACAGGCGGCGATGCCGCTGCATATCGAGGCGATCCGCCCGACCAACTGGCACCTTCAGGAACACGGCCGCAGCTTCCCGCCCAACTACCTGCACGACACGTGGCACGACTGGCTCTATTGGGACATCGAACTCGAGGCCTGACGGCATCGATACGACGGGAGATTCTATGCAGGTGAAACTGGTAGCGGCGCTCGCCGCGACGGGAATTCTGGTGTCCGCGTGCGGCGACAAGGACGAGCAGCGCGCGCAGGCCGACGCCAACGCGGTCGGCTTCGTGCCGCCCTCGGTAACCTCGCGGCTCGATTTCGGCGCCAGCATGGAACGCCGCTTCCGCACGCTCGACCGCAACGGCGACGATCGCGTCACCAAGGACGAGCTCCCCTCGCCCAACACGCGCATCAAGGCATTCGACCGCAACAAGGACGGCGTCATTACCGCGATCGAGTGGAGCGAAGGCACGCTCGCCTGGTTCGACAGGATGGACCTGAACCACGACGGCACCGTCACGTCGGAAGAGCGCGCGGAGTCGCGCAAGCGCTGATCTGTGCAATAATCTGTCGCCTAAAGCACTAAACAAGCGACTATTTAACCGTGTCGCGCGGTGTTCGTTGTTGACCTGATCCCTGCCGCAGCGCAGCAGGGAATCATGGCAAGCCTCCCCGCAATCGCGAACAATTCCGACATCCGCTTCCTCGGCAAACTGCTCGGCGACGTCATCCGCGCCTATGGCGGCGAGCGCCTGTTCGAAGCCACCGAGACGATCCGCAAGGCGTCGGTCGAGCGCCACCGCGATGCCTCCGAAGGCAAGCCCGGCGACGATCGCGCGGTCGATCTCAGCCTTGAAAAGCTCAGCCTCGACGAAACGCTCGATTTCGTTCGCGGCTTCATGCTGTTCTCGATGCTCGCCAACCTCGCCGAGGACCGCCAGGGCATCGCCGCGGAAGACGGCGCCGACCTCGCCTCCGCGATCGCCCAGCTCGAATCCGAAGGCATCGACCGAGCGCAGATCCGTACGCTGCTCGACCACGCGCTGATCGCCCCCGTGCTCACCGCGCACCCGACCGAAGTCCGCCGCAAGAGCATGATCGACCACCGCAACCGCATCGCCGAGCTGATGGGCCTGCGCGATCTCGGCCGCGATACCACGCCGGATGGCGACAGCGTCGACGACGCGATCCTCCGCCAGATCGCGCTGCTCTGGCAAACCCGCGTCCTGCGCCGCGACCGCCTCTACGTCACCGACGAAGTCGACACCGCGCTCAGCTACCTGCGCGACGTGTTCCTCCCCGCGCTCCCCGCGCTCTACCAGCGCTGGGACCGCGCACTCGGCGAACGCACCCCTAGTTTCCTGCGCCCCGGCAGCTGGATCGGCGGCGACCGCGACGGCAACCCGTACGTCACCGCCGAGTCGCTCAAGACCGCGCTGTCTAAGGCAAGCGAAGCCGTGCTCGGCTACTACTGCGACGCAGTGCACGCACTCGGCGCCGAGCTCTCGATCTCGACCGAACACGCCCCCGCCGACGCCGCGGTGCAGGCGCTCGCCGACGCCAGCGGCGACGATGCCGCCAGTCGCAGCGACGAGCCCTATCGCCGCGCACTCTCCGGCATCTACGCCCGCCTGTCCGCGACGCACGACGCACTCACGGGGAAGCACGCCCCCCGCCCCGGCCGTCTCGTCGGCGAGCCCTATGCCAACCCCGCCGACTTCCGCGCCGACCTCGTCACGCTCGCGCACGGCCTCGGCATAGCGCTGAAGACCGGCGGCGCGCTCGGCCGGTTGATCCGCGCGGTCGAGACGTTCGGCTTCCACCTCGCCACCTTGGATCTCCGCCAGAACAGCGCCGTCCACGAACGCGTCGTCGCCGAACTGCTGAAAGTCGCCGGCGTAGAAGACGATTACCTCGCGCTCGGCGAAGACGCCCGCGTAGCGCTGCTCCGCCGCGAACTCGCCAACGCCCGCCCGCTCACCTCGCGCTTCGCCGAATATTCCGAAGAAACCGCCGGCGAACTCGCGATCGTCCAGGCCGCCGCCGACGCGCACGCCGCCTACGGCCCCGCGTGCATCACCAACTACATCGTCTCGATGGCGCAGTCGGTCAGCGACCTGCTCGAAGTGAACCTCCTGCTCAAGGAAGTAGGCCTCTACCGCCCCGGTGAAACCCCGACCGCAGCGATCATGGCGGTCCCGCTGTTCGAGACGATCGGCGATCTCGAAGCCGCCCCCGCCGTCATGACCGCCTGGTTCGCACTCCCCGAGATCGCGACGATCTCCACGGCGCGCGGCCATCAGGAAGTGATGATCGGCTATTCGGACAGCAATAAGGACGGCGGCTACCTCACCTCCACCTGGCAGCTCTCGAAAGCCTCGACCGCACTCAAACCCGTCTTCGCAGCCGCCGGCGTCGGCATGCAGTTGTTCCACGGCCGCGGCGGCGCAGTCGGGCGCGGCGGCGGTTCGGCGTTCCGCGCGATCCGCGCGCAGCCCTCGGGCACCGTCCAGGGCCGCATCCGCATCACCGAGCAAGGCGAAGTCATCGCCGCCAAATACGGCACGCGCGACGCCGCGATGACCAATCTCGAGGCGATCGCGTCGGCCACGCTGCTCGCCAGCCTCGAACCCGAACGCCTCTCCAACGCCGACAACGCCAGCTTTTCCGCCGCAATGGACACGCTCAGCGACACCGCCTTCCACAGCTACCGCGACCTGGTCTATGGTACCGAAGGCTTCCGCACCTTCTTCCGCCAGATGACGCCGATCGCCGAGATCGCCGGCCTCAAGATCGGCAGCCGCCCCGCCAGCCGCACCAAATCCGACCGCATCGAAGACCTCCGCGCGATCCCCTGGGTGTTCAGCTGGGCGCAGGCGCGCGTCATGCTCCCCGGCTGGTACGGGGTCGGCCGCGCGATCGCCGATTTCGAGGACAAGGCGCTGCTGAAGGACATGGCGCAAGGCTGGCCGCTGTTCGCCTCCGCACTGGCCAATCTGGAGATGGTGCTCGCCAAGTCCGACATCGGCATCGCCGAACGCTATGCCGGGCTAGTCGAGGACGACAAACTCCGCGAGATCTTCACCACGATCCGCGACGGCTGGCACCAGACCCACGACGGGCTTCTCACAGTAACAGGCCAGTCCCGCCTGCTCGAAAAGCACCCCGCCCTAGACGCCTCGATCCGCCTCCGCCTCCCCTATATCGAGCCCCTCAACCTCCTTCAAATCGAGCTGATCAAACGCCGCCGAGCAGGCGAAGACGACCCCCGCATCGGCGAAGGCATCCTCCTATCCATCAACGCCATCGCCACCGCCCTAAGAAACAGCGGCTAAAAACTCCCTCGCCCCTCCGGGGAGAGGGAAGGGGCCCGCCGCACTTGCGGTGGGAAGGGAGAGGGGCGTTGGGATGGACGTCCCGAGCCTCACGCCCCTCACCCTTCCGCTCCTGCGTCGCTCCCTCCCTCTCCCCGAAGGGGAGAGGGACTAGGAATAAAACGGCGCAGCAACATCCTCGCGCACCCGCATCAACCGCCCCGTCGCCCGATCCAGCAAAGCCCAGGTCGTAACCGCCTCAAGCTTCACCCGCCCATCGTCACCAACAAACCGAACATGCCGATCGAACCGAGCCCCCTTCGGCGCGCCCTCGACCCACGTCTCGCCAACGACCGTCTTCCCCGAAACGACACTCCCGCGGTAATCGATCTCATGCCGCGTCACGACCCACACATACGCCAGCTTATGCTCGGCCGGCGCCACAGCCTCCCAATGCGCGGTCGCGATCGCCTGGATCCACTGCACCCAGACCGCATTGTTCACATGCCCAAGCTCGTCGATATCCGCGTCCTGCGCCGTGATCGAGAGCGTGAACCGGCTCACCCCGCGACGCCCAGCTGCCACAGCACGAACGCGTGTTCCTCCGCGCCCTCGCGCAACGACTCGAACCGCCCCGACTTGCCGCCATGCCCGGCGCCCATGTTGGTCTTGAGCAGCAGCACATTGTCGTCGGTCTTCATCAACCGCAGCTTGGCCGCCCACTTCGCCGGCTCCCAATAGGTCACGCGCGGATCGTTCAACCCGCCGCTGATGAACATCGGCGGATAAGCCTGCGCCTTCACGTTGTCGTACGGCGAATACGACCGGATCAGCGCGAACGCCGCCTCGTCCTCGATCGGATTGCCCCACTCCGGCCACTCGCCCGGCGTCAGCGGCAGGCTCTCGTCGAGCATCGTGTTGAGCACGTCGACGAACGGCACGTCCGCGATCACCGCGCCCCACAGCTCGGGATCCGAATTGACCACCGCCCCCATCAGCTCGCCGCCAGCAGACCGCCCCGCGATCGCGATCTTGCCCGCGGACGTCCACTTAGCGTCGACCAGCGCCTTCGCCACATCGACGAAATCGTTGAACGTGTTCGCCCGCTTCTCCAGCTTGCCGTCCAGATACCATTGCTGGCCTAGGTCGTCGCCGCCGCGGATATGCGCGATCGCATAGGCGAACCCGCGATCGAGCAGGCTCATCCGCCCAGTCGAGAAGCCTGGCGGAATCGCATAGCCATAAGCCCCATAAGCATAGAGGAACAAAGGCGCGGACCCATCGCGCACGAACCCCGCCGGATACACGATCGAAACCGGAATCTCGGTCCCGTCCCGCGCAACGATCTTCAGCCGCTCGGTCGCATATTTCGCCGCGTCATACCCGCTCGGGATTTCCTGCACCTTGAGCATCGTCCGCTCACCGGTATCGACGTCATAGTCGTACACCGTCCCCGGCGTGACCATCGACTCATACCCAAGCCGCAGCACCGTCATGTCGTACTCGGGATTGTCCCCCAGCCCTGCGACATAGCTCGCCTCCGGAAAGTCGATCCGCTTGCCCTCGGTCGGCGTCTCGTACCGATGGATCGCGATCTGATCCAAGCCGTCCTCGCGCCCATCGACGACGAAGAAGTCCTGATAGCACTCCACGCCCGTCATATAGAACGTCGGGCTTGCCGGGATCAGTTCGGTCCACGCATCCGGCTCCTCGACCAGCGCGGTACACAGCCGGAAGTTCGGATCGACGTCGTTGGTATGGATGAACAGCGTCCCGTCATGTTCGTCCACGTCATATTCGCGGCCGACTTTCCGCGCCGAAACGAGGATCGGCACCGCCAGAGGCTCATGCGCCGGCAGCAGATACAGCTCGCTCGTCACATGATCGCTGGTCGCGATCACGATCCACTTGCGCGAACTCGTCTCGCCGACGCCGACGCGAAAGCCCTCGTCTTCCTCGTGGAACAGCACGACGTCCTCGGAGACCGGCGTCCCCAACCGGTGGAACCGCGCATTGTCAGTCCGCCACTGCTCGTTCGCCAGACCGTACAGGAAGCCCGCATCGTCCGCAGTCCAGACGATCTCGCTGAGCATCCCCGGGATCACGTCGGGCAGATGCTCGCCGGTATCCAGGTCCTTGACCCGAACCTCGAACCGCTCGCTCCCATTGTCGTCGATCGCATAAGCGAGATAGCGCCCGTCATTGCTGATCGAGAACGCCCCGAGCCGGAAATACTCATGCCCCGCCGCCAGCGCCGGCTCGTCGAGCAACAGCTCGTCGTCACCCCCCGCAACGGGCTTGCGCCACCATTTCTTATACTGCCCGCCGGTCTCGTACGCGGTCCAATAGAGCCAATCGCCATCCTTCTGCGGCACCGAGGATTCGTCCTCCTTGATGCGCGCCTTCATCTCTTCGTAGATCGTATCGGTGAGCGCTTTGTGCGGCGCCATCTGCTCTTCGAAATACACATTCTCGGCGGCGAGATACGCCAGCACGTCGGCGTCATCGACCTCCGGATAGTTCGGATCCTTCAGCCACGCATAGGGATCCTCGATCGTCACGCCATGCGTGGTGAAGCTGTGCGGGCGCTGTTCGGCGATGGGGGGCGTGGTCATGCAGCGGTGTTAGCCGCGCCCGGTGTGGATGCCAAACGCTGCGGCGTTTGCGAGCGATCGATAAAGACCGCCCACCATCCCACCCCACCACCCCGGCGAAGGCCGGGGCCCAATTGGAAAGGTCGCAGTAACCGCGCGCAATCCCTCGTTACCATCGCCCCCCCAATTGGGCCCCGGCCTCCGCCGGGGTGGTAACGATTGGTGTAAGCGACCGTGACCCAAACGTGTTTCCCCGCGAAGGCGGGGACCCAGACTGGGCTCCCGCCTTCGCGGGAGAACAAGGTAGTGGCAGGTGTGGTCCGTCAGCCTCGCGAGAAAGCAACCCGACAAAGCTCCCCCGCCCGCACCCGCTGTCCTACGCATCTGCTTTCTGTCACAACCCCCGGCATGACCGTGACCGCCCGATCCGCGCCCATATTGATGCCGTCGCGCCCGTCCCCCACGCCCGCCGGATGCAAGTATTGAAACCTCGCCAGCGTCTGCACTTTCTATACTTCACTTTTGACGAGAGACCGAACCGATGACCCCGACCGCCCGCTCAGCCGACCGCCTCGCGGCCCTCCGCGCCCAGCTAACTGCCGATACTCTCGACGGTTTCGTCATCCCGCTCACCGACGAGCACATGAGCGAATATGTCGGCGGCTACGCACAGCGCCTCGCTTGGCTCACCGGCTTCGGCGGCTCGGCCGGCACCGCGGTCGTCCTCGCAGATCGCGCCGCGATCTTCACCGACGGTCGCTACACCATCCAGGTCCGCGAACAGGTCGACGGCGCGCAGTGGGACTATGCCGACGTCCCCCAGACCAGCCCCGCCGCCTGGCTCGCCAGGCACGCCCCCGAAGGCGGCCGTATCGGCTACGACCCGTGGCTCCACACCGGAATTTGGGTCGCGGAAGCCACCATAGCGCTCGCCGAACGCGGCGCGACGCTGGTAGCGGTCGACACCAACCCCATCGACGCAATCTGGACCGACCGCCCCGCCCCCTCGCCCGCCAAGCTCACCGTCCAGCCCGACCAGTTCACCGGCGCCTCCTCCGCCGAAAAGCGCGCGCGCATTGCCGACTGGCTCTCCGAGCAGAACGCCGACGCGGTCGTCCTCACCGCACTCGACTCCATCGCCTGGGCACTCAACGTCCGTGGCGGCGACGTCGATCACACCCCCGTCGCGCTGTCCTACGCGATCGTGAGCGCGGACGGCACGACCGACCTGTTCGTCGCCCCCGACAAGCTCGACGACGCGGTACGCCAGCATCTCGGCAACGCCATCCGCCTCCACGACCGCAGCGCGTTCGCCGCAACCCTCGCGACCTATGCCGGCAAACGCGTCGCCGCCGACCCCGAACGCGCCGTCGCTGCAATCACGCAAGCACTCCAGGCAGGCGGCGCGAAGATCCTCCCCCTCCGCGACCCAGTCGTCCTCGCCAAGGCCATCAAGAACCCGGTCGAGATCGCCGGCCACCGCGCCGCCTCCGCCCGCGACGGCGCCGCGCTCGCGCGCTTCCTGCGCTGGGTCGAAACCGAATGCGTGAAGGGGGGGCAAACCGAACTCAGCGCCGCCGCCAAGCTGCTCGCCTTCCGCGAACAGACCGGCGTCCTCAAGGACACCTCGTTCGACACGATCTCCGCCACCGGCCCACACGGCGCGATCCCGCACTACCACGTCACCGAGGAATCGAGCGCGCCGATCGAACCCGGCCAGCTCTATTTGATCGACTCCGGCGGCCAATATGCGGACGGCACCACCGACGTCACCCGCGTCATGCCGATCGGCGAACCGACCGAAGAGATGCGCGACCGCTTCACCCGCGTCCTGAAGGGCCATATCGGCATCGCCACCGCGGTCTTCCCCGACGGTACGATGGGCGGCCAGATCGACGCGTTCGCGCGCCGGCCGCTCTGGGACGCCGGCCTCGATTTCGGCCACGGCACCGGCCACGGCGTCGGTGCGTATCTCGCGGTCCACGAAGGCCCACAGCGGATCGCCGCGCCCAACTACCCCGGCGGCGCGGCGATGGAGCCGTTGCGCGCCGGCATGATGCTCTCCAACGAGCCCGGCTATTACAAGGCCGGCGAATACGGCATCCGCATCGAGAACCTGATCCTGATCGAACCGCGCGATATCCCCGGCGCCGACCGCGCAATGCTCGGCTTCGAGACGCTCACCTTCTGCCCGATCGAGCGAACGCTAATCGAGCCGACGCTGCTGACCGCGGCAGAGCGCCAATGGGTCGACGACTATCACGCGCAGGTGCTGGCGGTCCTGACCCCCGAAATGACCGACGCGGAGGATCGCGCCTGGCTCACCGCCAAATGCGCCCCCCTCAGCTAGAAGGCTCGTCCTTGATCGCAGGCGCAGCCCCGACGGCACGCGCCTGCGCCTTCCGCCGCCGCAGGTTCTCGCGCAGCGCAGCCGCCATGCGCTCGGCCTTCTCCGCCGCCTTCCGATCCCGATCGTCCATAAATACGCCCTATATCGGGCCGCGATGCCTTGACAACCGCCCCGCCCTCGTCTCTTAGCCCCACTCCGCCGGCAGCGATGCCAGCGAGTGCTGCCGTAGCTCAGTGGTAGAGCGCATCCTTGGTAAGGCTGAGGTCGTGAGTTCAATCCTCACCGGCAGCACCAGTATTTCCCGGCTGGTCGACGATCCAAAGCGACGTCGACCAGCGCGGACCACCCAAACAGCGCCGCTTACGGCTTCCTGAACTTGTAGACGAACTGGTCGGTCTTGCCGCGGATCTCCGGGTCGAACACCGCCTTGCTGTGGTCGTCCGCCGGATTGCGCAGCACGGTAGATTCGCCGACGAACTTGAAGCCCGCCGCCTGGACCTGCGCCTTCACCGCCGCCGGATCGATCCGGTGACGCGTCTCGGTGCCGCTCATGCCCGTCCCAGCGGCATCGGCGTGATCGATGACGATATACGTGCCGCCGCGCTTGAGCATCCGGAACACCGCGCCGTCGAACGCGCGCAACGCCGGTTCGCCCGCGCCCTTGTTCGGAAGGTCGTGGTAGTTCTGCGCGGTCCAGACCAGGTCGACCGGCACCGGCGAGGTCGGCAGGTTGGTCGTCTGTACCTCCGCAGTAACGTTGGCGAGGCCACGCGCCTGCAACGCCGGTAGCGACTTCTCGGCGTACTTGGCCCCGGATGCGGTCCATACCGCATAAACGCGACCCTTGGGACCGACCACACCCGAGAAGATCCGCGTCCAATACCCGGCACCCGGAAGGTAATCGACGACGACGTTACCGGACCGGACCCCCGAGAAGGCCAGCACCTCGGCCGCCTTGCGCCGCGCGTCGTCGCCCTGTTGGTCCGTCCGTGCAGGGTCGGCCAGCGCCTTGGCTATCGCCGGGCTGGCCTTCTGCGCGCCTGCGGGCACCGCACCGCCGGCAATTGCCACCGCCATCGTGGCGCCCATCCAGATCGATTTCATCATCCGTCTCCCACCGGTCCGGACGATAGTGCCGGATTCGATGGGGAGGATCGTCCCGAAGACGACGCTAGTCCAGATCGTTCTCGCTGATCACGACGATCTCCTGATCCGGATCCCGCGCGAGGGCCACGACACCGAGGTCGGCGATCTCGTCGGCATGCTGTCGAAAGATCGCCACCGCATCGCCCTCGGGCGATACCGTGCTGAGCGCTTCGAGCACATCATATTGCACCGCGAACTGATAGCGCTCTTCGCTCACCTCGGCCTCGAACTCGACCTGACGCAGGTCGCTGTTGTCCTCGAGAGTCTTGGTATCGATGTTCAGACGGTCGTCGGCCATATGTTCACTCCTCGCTTATGCGCGGACAACAGTCCGGGGGCGGAATCGAGCCATCCCCGCCCCCGAAAAGCTGTCGCCTCAGAGCCCGATCTGCAAGCTCGCGCGCAGCGACAGCGCGACGCGGCCCTGCTGCTGCTCGGCGTTGAACTCGCCGCCCATGCGGAAGATGCCGTTGCCACCGACGCCGCGCAGCTTGCCGACCCAGCCGCTGGTGCGCTTGTCGGGAGTCAGCGTGAACGACTGGCCGCCCTCGAACGATGCGGTGGTCGCGCCGAGCCCGCCACCAACGAGCTGCCGGCGCCCGCCCTCGGCTTCGACGCGGAACCAGCCGTCCTGATACTCGGGACCACCAAAGTTCAGCCCGAGCGCGCCGCTGCCCGTAACCGCCAGCTCGTCGCTCGTGCGTGACCTGACGACGAGGTCGATCGCCTTGCCGCCGCCGGTCTCGCCATAGCCGTCTTCCTTCAACTTGTAGTAATCGATCGCGAGCACCGGGCGGAAGATCAGCATGCCCTTGCCTGCCTCATACGACAGCCCGCCGGATGCGGCGTAGAGCGTACCGTCCCACTCGCCCTTCGCGGTCCGGGCAACCGCCTCGCTGCCGATAGCACCGGTGAACTGCCGGATACCGTCGAACTTCACCTTCGCCCCCGACGCCCGCGCGTTGGCCTGCAGCCTGCCCCAACGCCCGCGCCAGTATCCGGCCAGTTCATACTGGTCCGAATTCACTTCATTGTCCGTGCCGTCGTCCGCGTCCTGTCCGTGGAGATAGGCGATCGAGGTGCCGAAGTTGCCGACGCCGGTCTTGTACTCCGCGCCTGCCGAAACGCCCCAGCCGCTGATGTCGTAGCCTGCGGTATCCGCGACGCTCTTCGACGTTCCCCACGCGACCTGCGTCACCCAATAGCCCCATTTGCCCTCGTCCTTGAACGGGCCGTGCGGGTCGGCGAGCACGCGGGCCGTCGCGCGCGAGCCCATCGTGACCGCCTCGAACGTGCCGCCGGCATGGTCGGGCAACATCTGGCGGACCGAACCGCGGAACGCGTCGCCGTCGGTGATATTGAGAAACGCGCCGCCGATCTTGGCGTCGCTGCCGAGCGCCTTGTAGATCGCATCATAGGCCGACGCCTGAGAGCGGTTGAGCCCGAGTTCGGTCGACGATTTGCGCGCGACGTCCACCGCGAGGTCGTTGCCCGTCCCGGTCGCAATGCTGCCCTTGTAGAGGAACGGGAGCAACGTCGTGGTCGCGGTAAGGTTTGCAGCGCCCGTCAGCGTGCCGGCGCGCAGGACGGTGTAGCGGCCCTCCGCATCGACGACACTGGTGAGCTTCAATGCGAGCTTCGAATCCTTGTCGAACGCAGCCGTGCCGGCGACCTGGATCATCGTGCCGGTGCCGCCGGTCTTGTCGAGCGTTACCGCCAACACGCCGCCACCGCCAACCGACAAGGACGCGATCGATGCCGTCTTGGTGATGTCCAGCGTACCGCCGTTGACCGCGACCGCAAGGCCGCCGGCATTGGCGAGCGTGCCGGAGAAGCGCGACGTGCCGCCGAGCGTCAGCGTGTCGGCACCGCCGCCAAAGTCCGCCGCGCCGCTGAACACCGAGGTCCCCGCGAGCGTGAGCGCGTCGTTGCCCGCGCCGAACACTGCGCCGCCGGTGAAATTCGCGTCACCCGACAGCGCCAGGCGGTTGTTGCCGGTGCCGAAGCGCGCAGTACCGGCGACGGTGCCGTCCGCGACGTCGAACACGTCGTTGCCGCTGCCGAAGCGCACGTCGCCGACGATCGCTGGTGCCGCGATGCCGGTCGCGACTGCGGTCTGGCGAACGATCGTGCCGGTCGTGTTCGCCGAAAGGTCGATCGCGACGTTGCGCTCGGACGTCGCAAGCGCCCCCGACGCACCGATCCCGCCGCTGTTCTCGACCAATGTGACGGTGCCCGACCGATCGAGGATGGCGATCGCGGTGCCGTCGGCGGCCTGTGCGGTCGCCTTGATCGTGCCGCTGTTGCGGATCGTGGCGACGGATGCGCCGGTGTCGACCAGGACCGCCGTCGAACGCGATGCGGTCGTGCCGCCGCCTGCCGCGGAGATCGTGCCGGCATTACGGATCTCGGGCGTGGATGCACCCACGCCAAGCTTCAACGCAGTCGCACTCGCGCCGTTCGCGGTTGCCGCTACGGTGCCGTTGATGCCGATCCCGCCCGCGATCGTCACCGCGCCGCCAAGCCCACCGATCGCCAGGCCGTTGCCCTCGACCCCGCCATAGACACCGTTGCCCGCGATGCCGCCATCGACGATCAGGCCGTAGCCGGTCCCCGTCCCCGCCACCGCACCGATCGCGACCGTCCGCGTGGCCGAGCCGATCTGTACGGCAGGCGCCGCGCCGTAGGAGGTGATCGCGGCCGAGCCTTCGGTGGCGTCGGGAAGACCGTCCTTGTCCTCGTCGGCATCGGTCGTGCTCGCGTCCTTCGGCGGGATCGCGAAGATGATACCGCCCGACACGTTGCCCGCGACGACCAGCGCGGATCCGCCCTGCAACAGGTCGTCGGCGTCGAGCTTGGTCGTATCGGCCGGCGCCGTCGCATAGCGATAGCCGGTCGAGCCGAGCGCGCCCTGCACCACCAGCGCACCCGCGATGTCGCCATCGACGCGCGCGGCGACCGCGCCCTGCCCGATCGCCGCGATCGTACCGGCGAGCCGGACGTTGCCGGTGACGTCGGCGATCCGCACGCCGGTCGATCCGTTGCCGGTGACCGATGTCTGGCCGTTATGCGTGAAGGCGCCGGTCAGCGGTCCGCCGAGCCAGATGCCGGCGGAGTTGTTGCCCTTCACGGTGATCGCGCCGCTGTTGACGATCGCGCCGGTGTACGCGCCTGCGGTGCGGATTCCGGTCCGTCCGGTGCCCGCCGCGAACGGACCGTCGAGGTCGCCGTCCTTGTCGGTGTCAGTCGCGACATAGCTTTCGTCGATGATGATCTTGCCGGTCGCCGCGTTAGTGATTCCGCCGCCGGTGCCTGCGTTGGCGAGGATGCCGGTCGATCCGTCGGCGTTGGTGATCTGGATCGTGCCTTCGTTGGCGACCGAATTGACGCTGTCGACGGTGACTACGGTGCCGGTGGTCGGCGTCACCGAACCGGCGGCGGCGATGCGGATATTGTCGGGCGCACCGGCCTTGATCGTCGAGGTCCGCACCGCGTCGGTCCGCTTGGTGTCGATCACGGTCTGCGCCTGGGCGCCCGTCGTTACCGCGAACAGGCAGGTGGTGGTCAGCAGGAGACGACGCATACGGAACCCTTTTCGATGTGTTTTCGAGAAGAGGACGGAGCCGCGGCTCGCGAACCTTGAAGCGCGCTCTATTATCGTGCGGCACAATGGCGGAGGCGGCGCGTTGTGCGGCGGATATCTTCAGGGAAATGCCAGCATGATCACCACCATCGCCGAACTCGACCGCATCCGCGACGACAGCAAGCGCCTCGTCACGACGCGCTCGGTGATGTCGGCGGGCGCGGCGGTCGTGCCGATCCCCGGCGCGGACATCGTCGCGGACATCGGCCTGCTCACCAAGCTGCTGCCCGAGATCAGCAAGCGCTTCGGGCTCGATCATGAGCAGGTCAAGACGATGGAGCCACAGCTCGCGCAGCAGGCGCTCGTAATGGCGTCGAGTCTGGGCAACACGATGATCGGCCGGATGGTGACCAAACGCATCGTCGCCGCCCTCCTCCGCCGCGTCGGCGCCCGCATCGCCGTGGGATCGATGGCGAAGTTCATCCCGTTCGCGGGCTCGGCGGTAGCGGCAACGATCAGCTTCGGCGCCATGAAACTTGTCGGTAATTCACACGTGGACGACTGCTACAAAACCGCGCTGGCATTGCTGCCGGCCGATCAGCGAGCACTGGTGAACGCGAAGGAGTAAGCGTCGGGACCTTCTAGCTCCCCTCCCTGAAGGGAGGGGCTGGGGGTGGGTCGGCCCGTTTGAGCCACCACCATTCGAATATGCGGAAGCCGACCCACCCCCGACCCCTCCCTTCCAGGGAGGGGGGAAGTTAGAAGGCGGCGTCCAAGCCGATGCGGATTGTCCTCGGACGTTGCGGGGTGATCTGCCCGCTGCCTACCTGGAACGGCGTACCGAGCGCGAACCGGTTGCCCACACTATCCGTCAGGTTCGTCACCCCAAGCGTCACGCCCAACGACGGCCGCCCGATCCGCGCAGTAAGCGCCGTGTCGAGATAGTCCCCCTGCTCCTCGCCCAGCACCGGCCCGACGCCCAAGCGCGACCGCCCTACATAGCGCGCCCAGCCATAGACCCGCAGTTCCAGGTCCCGCCCGATATCACGCCGGTAGTCCGCCCCGAGCCGCCCGGCATAGCGCGCGATGTTCGGCACCTGGCTCATCCGCGCCAGCGCCATGAACAGCGCCGCGCTCGGTTCGGTGACGCGGCTGTCGTTGTAGGTGAAGCCGGCGTCGAGCGTCAGCCCGGCGAGCGGCTTCCACCCGCCCGCCGCGCTGAACGTCCAGATCCGCCCGTCGCCGATGTTGGCGGTGCTTGGCAAGCCGGTGGCGTCGATGAAGTCCGCCTGGATATCCTGCCAGATCGTGTGCGACACGCTCGCCGTCAGGTACGCGCGATCGACACCGGCGAGCCCGAAGCGCATGCCGGTCTCCAGCGTCCGCACACGATCATTCTCGAACCGTCGGACGAAATCACTCTCGATTGCCAGCCCGCCAGGTCGAAACCCCTGCTGGTAGCGGCCGTACAGCGACACTTTCGGCAACACCGCCGCGATCAGCGAGGCGGACGGCAGCACGCTCGTCTCGATCCGGTCCGCCGTCACGCGCGCACGGGCCAGCGCGACCGTTTCAAGCCGCGCCGGTGCGATATCCTCGCCGGTCCCCGCTAGCGATGCCCGCGTGACCCGCGCGCCGGCGGTGGCGGTCAATCCGCGAACCAGTTGCACGCTGCCCTCGCCGTACAGCGTCGCCTCGTCGATGCTGTTGGTCACGCCCGTCACCGGCGCGGGCGCATCGACCGGGCCGAGCGAGCGCGACAACCGCGTGCGATTATGCGTAAAACTGCCGCCGACCACCCAGCCGAACCCGTTGCGCATCGGCCGCCATACCCGCGTCTCGTTTGCGATCATGCCGGTCGCGTTGCGCTGCGCGAACACGCGCGGGCTGCCCGCGGCTGTCGTCAGGGGGCTGCCGAATGCAGGCCAATTGGTGATCGGTAGCGTCGGATCGACGGCCGGCAGGGTCGCGTCGTACCGTTCGGTCAGCGTCTGGCTGACGATCCCGGTCGAGGACTTCACCTTCAGCCCGCCGATCGCGCCCGACACGACGAGCTGCCCCATCGTGTAGTCCGCCGAGAACCCCTGCACGATCGCGCTCGACCGGGTCAGCGGCGGCGCGTTGCGGTCCGCGTACTGGCTGTCGTCGCCCTTGGTCCATTGCCCGATCCCGCCGAGATCGACCGTCCAGCCATTCCCCGCATCGAGCCACAGCGCCGCGCGGCCACCGCCGATCCGCGTCCGGTTCACGTCGCGCCGGTCGAGCACCGGATTGTCGATATATCCGCCTTCGCTCACGCCGTAGCCGACGACGCGCAGCGCCACGCGCTCGCCGAGCGGCACGTTCAGCGTCGCGCCCAGATCCGCGCCCGGATCACCGTGCCACGTCGCGGAGAGGCCGCCTGCGATCGACGCCGACACCGCGCCCAGTTCCGGCGCGTTCGGCACGGTGCGGATGATGCCGCCGAGCGAGCCTGCGCCGTACAGCGTCCCCTGTGGTCCTTCGAGCACCTCGACCGAGGCGATATCGTAGAGCCGCAGGTCGGGATCGGGCGCGTTATAGCTCAGCCGCAGGTCGCCGAAATACTGGCCGACGGTGGTCTGGGTCGGTCCGGTGAAGCTGGAATCGGCGATCCCGCGGATGAACAGCTTGTTGCGGCCCGCTCCCAGATGCGTCGACGATACGCCGGCCAGCCGCGCGAGGATCGCCTCGGTCCCGCCCGCACCGCCGAGCGCGAGGTCGACGCCATCGAGCAACGCGACCTGCCCTGCGAAATCGCGCAGTCGCACGTCGCGCTTGCTGCCGGTGACGACGATGTCCGCACCCTGGACCGCGGATGGCGCGGCGATCGGAACGACCTTCGGACGCTTCACCCGAACGACGCGCGGTGCGCGAGCGGTCAGCCGCCATCCGACCGCACCCGCTGCGACGACATCGGCATTCGCGGCAGTCGCCAGTCGGTCGAGCGCCTCGCGCGCGGTCATCCGCCCACGCACTGCCGGCACGCGACGCGCCCACAGTCCCGGATCGCCGACGACGATGCTCGTCCCCGACTGCCGCCCGAGCGCCAGCACCGCATCCCCAAGACGCCCCGCCGACAAGTCGACCGCCCCCTGCCCCGCCTGCGCGGGAGCGGCGACGGCTAGCGCCGCGACGACCAGACATCCGCGCATCCTCACGAGCGCGAGGACATCACCCAGTGACCGCCACGCTTGCGGATCGCGACACCCAGCAGCGGCGCGGCGAGGCGGGGATCGCCCGACAGCTTGGCGGTCGCGATGCTGCCGCTGAACGCGCGTTTCGCGACGCCCGGATCGGCGCGCAGATCGACGCCGAGCGCACGCGACAGGTCGTCCGCGACTTCCGCCAGCGTCGCGCCTTCATACGCCAGCACGCTGTCGCGCCACGATCCGACGCTCGCCACATCCACTGCGGTCACAGTCGCCTTGCCGTCGCGCACGACCAGCCCCTGTCCCTTCACGAGCCGGATGCCGCCCTGTCCCGGGTTGTAGTCGACTGCACCTTCCGACACGGCGACGCGGGTTTCGCCGCGCGCGTGCTTCACGTCGAACGCGGTGCCGACATCGACCAGCCGCGCGCCACCGACGCTCACCTCGAACGGATCGCTGTCGTCGTGCCGGACTACGAACATCGCCTCGCCGCGCTCCAGCGTCGCGATCCGCGGGTCGTTGCGATCGAGCATCAGCCGCGTCGCGCCGCCCATCGCGATCGTGCTGCCATCGGCAAGCCGAACCGTTCGCATCGTCCCCGCCGCGGTTTCGACGGCATAAGGATGCGCGCGCGTCTCGATCGACTCATACCCGACGAACAGCGCGAGCGACGCGGCGATCGCTCCACCGGCCCATACCGGCCACCGTCTCCGCGGAGGCTGCATGACGATCGGCGCGGCCTGCACGGGCGGCACAGTCGCAGCCATCTCCTCGATATCCATCGACATCGCATGATACGCCGCCGCATGACGCGGGTCCGCCTCCAGCCAGGCGTGGAACGCCGGCCAGTCGTCGAACGCATCGCTGCCGGTGCGGACCACCCAATCCAGCGCGGTCTCGTTCAGCGTGCGTGCTTCGATATCGTCATGCTCCGCCATCATGGCCTCCTATAGCCGAAGACGGAGACGTTGCGATCAAGCCTCATCGTAACGTCGCTTCGCATCGATCATCGCACGATAGGCTTTGCGCAGATCACCCTCGATCGTGCTGAGGCTCACCCCGAACTCCGCTGCAACCACACGTTGCTCGACCCCATCGATCCGGTGACGTCGGAAAATCCGCGCCGCCCGATCGCCGACCGACTGCAACGCCGACTCCGCCAGCGCCGCCTGCTCGCGCGCGATCACGACGCGTTCGGCGGAGGGCTCCTCGGAGCGGTCTAGCGACGGTCCCCCGGTCACCTCGGTCCATTCGCGATCGCGCTTCTCCGCCTGCCGCACCGCGCGGTGGCGATCGAGCATCAGGTTGTTCGCCATCCGGTAGAGGTACGATAGCGGCGACGCGATCGGGCCGGTTGGGGCTGTCTGGATCCTCACCCATAGTTCTTGCACAAGATCCTCCGCATCGCTCGCGCCGAGCGAGCGGATAAACCGCAGCAGCGTATCGCGATTAGCCAGGAAAACGGCCTCAAGGCCCGAGGAGTCCATGTCATGCCCGTGTCGATAGGCCGCCGATCGGCGCTCGGCGGCACCGTGTTCCCGGCGGGACGTACAGCGCTTGGCGGGGAGACACAATCAGCGCGCCCGACGCCGTGTTACTGGTGCAGCAGCGTCCAGCCCTGCGGTAGATAGTCGGTCGACATGTAATAATAGAACAGGCACGTCCCGTCGCGGCGATAGGTGCCGCCCTTGACGAGGCCCAGCGCGGTGCTGCCCTCGAACACCGGCGCGCCGCTGTCGCCGGCCTTGCACGTCGGCCCCTCGACCGCGACCCAGGTCGGCAGGCACGCGCCCCCGCACAGATCGCCCGCCGGCGCAAAATCGACCATCGCGATCACCGCACAGCTATAGCCGGTACGCTCGCCGCGATGGCACACGAAGTCGCCCGCGCGCGTGCTCGTCCGGTAGCGCCACGTGGCGACGGGCCGCGCGAGCGTCTTGGCGGTGTCGGCGTAGAACAGCGGTGCGTAGCCGACGCCTGGGGCGGTCGCGACGTTGACCTGTACGTCCTGATACCCCCAGCCCCATTGCCCGACGAACGCCAGCGGCCATTCCTCGCGGCTGCCGTCCGAAGGGCGCTTGCCGACATAGGAAAGCGTGTCCGGGCAATGCGCCGCGGTGACCACGCCGTTGCGCAAACCGTCGGACACGACGAAGCCGGTCGTGCAGGCATAGCGCTTGCCATCGACCGTCCCGACGACGCGCGCCCCGCCCTCGATCGCGCCGCTGTCGACCGGGGCGGGTATGAGCGTGGGGACCGGAACGACCTGGTCCTGCGCCATGTCGACCGGCGGCCGATCTACGACATCGATCCGCACCGGTACGCCCGTCATCGCCGTGATCCGCGCGCGCAATTCGCCGTTCCGGTCAAGATCGGAGTCCGCACTGGCGGTCATCACGACGAGCTCGCCGGTCCTCTGGTCCACGCCGAGTCCAGGCGGATGCGGCAGGGAATCGCGGATCTTCGCCTGGTAGCGGGTGATCGCCGCGAGCACGGCCTCGCGCGTCGCGGCAGCGCCGGTGCGGAAGACGATCGGCACGGTCATGCCGCCTGCCATCACCGACTGCTCCGCGACCGGATCGGTGCCGGTCAGCAGCACGACGATCCGGTAGGTCGGCAGATGCTCGATCGCTATTCCGGCCCAGCGATCCTTGAAGGTTTCGCGCAGCGCGTCGGTTGCCGGTACGCTGTCGCCCTGCGCACGCATGCGCCGCATCGCCTCGTCGAACGGCACGCCGAACCGCTGCGCATATTCGGCTGCATCCTGCATCAACGCATCGACCGGCAATTGGACACGCGCCGCTCCGCTTGTGGGCGGAGGAACGACCTGCGCCACGGACGCGGTCGCCATGGCAATCACCAGCAGCGCGCTCGCCGTCGCGCGGATCAAGGTCATCAACATACACGGCGATCCTGGAGGCGTTGGGCGATTGTGGCCTGATACCGCCATGATCTGAACGGGCGCTGTCTTGCAAGCGACCTGAAACGTCCAAGGCAAGCAAACCCTGGTGATTGCGCGCGCTCCCGCATGCGTCCTATCAAGCGGCCCATGAAGATCATGCTCTCCGCCAGCCTCGCCGTGCTCGCCTTCGCGAGTGCCCCTGCCGCCGCCCGGCAACTCACCATCGACGACGTGACGATGCTCAGCCGCGTCGGTGCGCCGACCGCGTCGCAGGACGGGCATTGGCTCGTCTGGGCACAGCGCGAGACCGATCTCGCGGCGGACAAGGGGCGCTACGATCTCTGGCGGCTCGACCTGAGCAAGCCGGGCGCGGCGCCGGTGAAGCTGCTCGCCGATCCGCAGGTCAACGAGAACGACCCGCAGATCGTCGGCAACACCGTGTACTTCACGTCCGACAAGGGCGGCGAGGATGCGGTCTGGTCGGTGCCGGTCACGGGCGGCGCGTCGCGGCGCGTCACCAGCTTCAAGGGCGGGTTCAGCGGCTTCAAGGTCGCGCCGACGGGCGACAAACTGCTCGTCTGGGCGGATCGCAAGCCGGGTGCGCCGAGCCTCGAGCCAGCGATGGTGAAGAAGGATCCCAACGCGGGGGCCGGCCGGACGTACGACCAGCTGTTCGTGCGGCATTGGGATACGTGGGCGGACGGCACGCGCTCGCAACTGTTCGTGTTGCCGCTGACCGCCGCAGGTGCGACCGGAAACGGTGTTCCGCTAGTCGGCGCGTTGGTCGGTGATACTCCGTCCAAGCCGAATGGCGGCGGCGAGGAAATCTCGTGGAGCCCGGACGGCCGCACCGTCTATTTTGCGCTGCGCGAGGCCGGCCGGATCGAAGCGCTGTCGACCAATCTCGACATCTTCTCGGTGCCCGCGGACGGCTCGGCGGCGCCGGTGAACCTGACCGCGACGAACAAGGCGACCGACAACCTCCCAACCGTGTCGCCCGATGGCCGCACGCTTGCATACTTCGCGATGCGCCGGCCGGGGTTCGAGGCGGATCGCCAGGTACTGACGTTGCGCGATATCGCCAGCGGCAAGACGGTGTCGCTGACCGAGCGCTGGGACCGGTCGGTCGGCTCGATCGCGTGGGCGCCCGACTCGAAGTCGCTCTACGTGACGGCGGACGACACGCAGGAGACGCCGCTGTTCCGTGTCGATGCGACCAGCGGTGCGGTCGCGCGGCTGACGCAGGAGGGTCACGTCAGCGCGGTCGCGATCACGCCGCGGGGGCCTGTGGTGGCGATCGACAGCCTCACCGCACCCGCCGATTTCTACCGTATCGCGGGCACCGGCACACCGCAGCGGCTGACGCAGGTCAACGCGACGAAGCTTGCCGGGATCGACATGCCGACGGTCACGCGGTTCAACTTCAAGGGCGCGAACGCGGACACCGTCTGGGGCTATGCGGTGAAGCCGTACGGCTCCACGGGGAAGGTCCCGGTTGCCTACATGGTCCACGGCGGCCCGCAGGGATCGAGCAACAACAGCTGGTCGTATCGCTGGAACCCGGCGGTGTTCGCCGGCGCTGGCTACGGCTTGGTCGCGGTCGATTTCCATGGGTCGACCGGGTACGGACAGGGCTTCACCGACGCGATCAGCAACAACTGGGGCGGCTGGCCGCTCGAGGATCTGAAGAAGGGGCTGGCTGCCGCGACCGACAAGTTCGCGTGGCTCGATGCCGACAATGCGTGCGCGCTCGGTGCGTCGTACGGCGGCTATATGATGAACTGGATCGAGGGGCAGTGGCCCGATCGCTTCAAGTGCATCGTCCAGCATGACGGCGTGTTCGACGCGCGCGCGATGGCCTACGAGACGGAAGAACTCTGGTTCGACGAATGGGAGCATGGCGGGAAGGCCTATTACGAGGACCCGCAGGCGTTCGAGAAATGGAACCCGGTCAATTACGTGGCCAAGTGGAAGACGCCGATGCTGGTGATCACCGGCGAGAAGGACTTCCGGATTCCGTACACGCAGGGGCTGGCGACGTTCACTGCGTTGCAGCGGCGAGGGATCCCGTCGCGGTTGCTGGTGAACCCGGGGGAGAACCACTGGGTGCTGAAGCCGAAGAACTCGCGGCAATGGTATGGGGAAGTGCTGGGCTGGATGGGGAAGTGGACGGCTAAGTAGGGGGCGTCTCCTTCCCAACAGAAGCACCACCCCGGCGAAGGCCGGGGCCCAATTGGAAAGGTCGCAGTAACGGGGGACTATCCGCCGTTACCTCTGTTCCCCAATTGGGCCCCGGCCTTCGCCGGGGTGGTGTTTGATGGTGGTGGTAGCGCCTCATAACCAAGCGCGACGTGTTTCCCCGCGAAGGCGGGGACCCAGACTGGGCTCCCGCCTTCGCGGGAGAACAAGGTAGGGCGGACAACGCTCTCCCGGTCAGTGCGCCTTCGGCTTCTTCACCGCATGGAGCCCCAGCGCGATCGCGCCGCCAAGGATCAGACCGACGATCCCCGAGAAGAACGCATTCATCACCCAATTCACCGCGCCCTTGGCGAACGGCACCGCATGCGAGGCGGCTTCCGCAGTGTCATGGATCCAGTGCGGCAGCGTGGTAAACCCGAACTCCTCGATCCCGTGAACGATGATCTGCCCGCCGACCCACACCATCGCCGCCGTCCCGATCACCGACAGCGCCGACATCACGATCGGCATGCCCTTCACTAGCCCACGCCCGATCGTCTGCACGACCGCGCTGCTGCGCTGCGCCAGATGCAGCCCGATATCGTCCATCTTCACGATCAGCGCGACCACGCCGTAGACGCCGATGGTGATGACGATCCCGACCAGCGCCAGCACGATCGCCTGCTCCCAGATCGGCTTGGTCGCGACATCGGACAGCGCGATGACCATGATCTCGGCGGACAGGATGAAGTCGGTGCGGATCGCGCCCGAGACCTTCTGTGCCTCAAGCGTCGCTGCATCGACCGGCTCGGCGACGACCTCCTCGGCATGACCGCCGCCGAATGCCTCGAGAATCTTCTCCGCGCCCTCGAAGCACAAATAGGTGCCGCCGATCATCAGCAACGGCGTCAGCAGCCACGGTGCGAACGCGCTGAGTGCCAGCGCTGCCGGCAGGATGAAGACCAGTTTGTTGCGGAACGATCCCAGCGCGATCTTCCCGATCATCGGCAGTTCGCGCTTCGGCTCGAACCCGACCATGTAGCGCGGCGTGACGGCGGCATCGTCGACCACCACGCCGATCGCCTTGCTGCCCGCCTTGCCGGTGGTCGCGGCGATATCGTCGAGGCTGGCGGCGGCGAGCTTGGTGATCCCGGCAATGTCGTCGAGCAGTGCGACCAATCCTGTCGGCATCGATGGTGTCCTTCGCGTAAGTATCGCCGCTCGGTAACGTGACAGGATTGTCATGCAACGGCTTTCGCACTTGCGGTAGTGCGTGGCGGGCGGAATGGTTGCAGCCGACGCGACCCAAGCGACAGGACGAGCTATGACCGACGACTTCATCACGAACCTGCCCAAGGCGGAACTCCACCTCCATATCGAGGGCAGCCTCGAGCCCGAGCTGATGTTCGCGCTGGCCGAGCGCAACAAGGTCGCAATCCCGTTCAAGAGCGTAGAAGACGTCCGCGCCGCGTACAGCTTCACCAATCTCCAGACCTTCCTCGACATCTATTACGCCGGCGCAGCAGTGCTTCAGACCGAAGAGGATTTCCGCGATCTGGCGGTCGCCTATTTCGACCGCGTCGCGCAGGACGGCGTCGTCCACGCCGAGATCTTCTTCGATCCGCAGACGCACACGCATCGCGGCATCCCGTTCGACGTCGTCGCGCGCGGGCTGTTCGCGGGGATCGACGAGGCGCAGGCCAAGCACGGCATGTCGGTCGGGCTGATCATGAGCTTCCTGCGCCACCTTGACGAGGAGGACGCGTTCAAGACGTTCGCGCAGGCGGAGCCGTGGCTCGACCAGTTCATCGGCGTCGGGCTCGATTCGTCCGAGGTCGGCCATCCGCCGTCGAAGTTCGCACGCGTGTTCGCGGCGTCGGCGGATGCCGGACTGATGCTGTGCGCGCATGCCGGCGAGGAGGGCCCGCCCGCCTATATCCACGAGGCGCTCGATATCCTTCAGGTGGACCGCATAGACCACGGCAACCGCGCGCTGGAGGATCCGGCGCTGGTCGCGCGCCTCGCACGCGATGCGATGACGCTCACCGTGTGCCCGTTGTCGAACGTCGCGCTGCGCAACGTCGACCGGCTGGAGAACCATCCGATCGACCGGATGCTCGATCTCGGCCTGCGCGCGACGATCCATTCGGACGATCCGGCGTATTTCGGTGGCTATATCGGCGAGAATTTCCGCCAGACAGCGTGGGCCAAGAACTTGTCTCGCGAGCAGGTCGTGACGCTCGCGCGCAACAGCTTCCTCGGCAGTTTCCTGGACGACGACGCGCTCAGCGGCCACCTCGCGACGCTCGACGCCTATGTGAAGGCGCATCCGTGATCGGGCGGTTCCTGGCGGTCTTCGAGCCGTTCATCTTGATGCTGCTCGGCACCGTGGTGCTGGCGAGCCTGCTGCCGGCACGTGGCGAGATGGCGACGATCGTCGGTTACGCCGCCGATATTGGCATCGTCCTGCTGTTCTTCCTGCACGGCGCGAAGCTGTCGCGCGATGCGATCTGGGCGGGGCTGCGCAACTGGAAGCTGCATCTGGCGGTGCTGGCCATCACCTTCGTCGCGTTCCCGCTGTTCGGGCTTGGGCTGACCGCATTGCCGTTCGTGACCGGGCCGCTCGCCGCCGGGTTGCTGTTCCTGACGCTGCTCCCCTCGACCGTGCAGTCGTCGATCGCCTTCACCGCGATCGCGCGCGGCAATGTCGCGGCGGCGGTGTGCAGCGCGTCCTTCTCCAACCTGCTCGGCATCCTCGTGACGCCGGCGCTGGTCGCGCTGCTGATGAACACTTCGGGCAGCGGCGGGATCTCGATCGAGAGTATCGAGGCGATCGTGCTGCAACTGCTGGTGCCGTTCGTCGCAGGACATCTGTTGCGCCCGTGGATCGGTGCGTGGGTGACGCGCAACAAAGGCCTGCTGACGGTGGTCGATCGGGGTTCGATCCTGCTGGTCGTCTACAGCGCGTTCGGTGCCGCCGTGGTGGAAGGGCTGTGGACCAAATTGTCGATCGGCGACCTGATCCTGATCGGACTGCTGTGCGCCGCGCTGCTCGCCTTCGTGCTTGGGCTAACGTTTGCCGTTGCGCGGCTGATGAAGCTGCCCCGCGAGGATGCGATCGTGCTGCAATTCTGTGGCTCGAAGAAGAGCCTCGCGTCGGGCGTGCCGATGGCCGGCGTGCTGTTCCCGCCCGCGCAGGTCGGCGTGATCCTGCTGCCCGTCATGCTGTTCCACCAGTTGCAGTTGATCGCCTGCGCCGTGATCGCGCGCCGCTATGCCGAGTCCGCACCGCGCGATATTGCTTCAGATTAATATCGTAACCCGCTGCGGGTATTTGCTTTGTTCCGCCGGGGGTTGCATGATCGGGGCTCGATAGGAGAGTTTCGGGTAGATGAACGCGTCGAGCGATATTGCCGGTTCCACCGATGGCGTGGGGCTGGACCTCAATGCGTGCGACCGCGAGCCGATCCACATTCCAGGTGCGATCCAGCCGCATGGCCTGCTGCTCGTCGCCGACGCGACCAGTCTGACGGTCGTGGCAGGCGCGGGCGATCTCGAGACCCGCCTGACCCCCGACTGGCTCGGCCGCGACCTGTCGGCGCTGTTGGCGCAGGATATCGCTGCGACACTCATAGCCAATGACACGGTCGCCGGCGTCGCGCTGGCCGGACTGCCGGTAGCGGGCCCGACCGAGCGGTTCGATATCACCCTCCACCGTACCTCTGAACACGTGCTGGTCGAACTCGAACCCGTCGAAGGTGAGCCGGTCACTGCGGCTGGCATGCTCGGCCGGCTCAATGCGATGGCGATGACGTTCGAGCGCGCGAGCAACCTCCAGACGTTGTGCGAGCGCGCCGCGACCGCGTTCCGGCAGTTGACCGGTTTCGACCGCGTCATGGTCTATCGCTTCCTCGACGACAAGGCGGGCCGCGTAATGGCGGAGGACAAGGCGACAGGGCTCGGCACGTTCCTCAATCACCATTTCCCCGCGTCGGACATTCCGAAACAGGCGCGCGCGCTGTACGTGCGCAACCGGACGCGGACGATCCCGGCGATCGATTACGTGCCCGCGGTGCTGCGCCCGGCCGGGTTCGAGACGCTCGACCTGAGCGACGTCGCGCTGCGCAGCGTGTCGCCGATCCATCTGCGCTATCTCGCCAACATGGGCGTGGCGGCGTCGGCGTCGATCTCGATCGTCAAGGACGGGCTGCTCTGGGGTCTGATCGCCTGCCATCACGGTACGCCTAAGGGCCTGACCCCCGACATTCGTGCGGCGTCGGCGACGCTGGCCAGCGGACTGGCGCGCCAGATCCGCGCGAAGGAAGAGGCGGAGACGTACCGCGAGCGGCTGCGGCTGCGCGCGGCGGAGGATGCGGTCATCCCCAAGCTCGCGACCGAACCGGCCCCGCGCAGCATCGTCGCCGCGTTGCGCGACGATCTTCGGCGGATGCTCGGCGGCGACGGTTTCGCCTATGTCGAGGGCACGATCGTCGACACCGACGGGCCGTGTCCGAGCAAGGACGACATTCTCGATCTCGCGGCATGGGCACGCACGCGCGGTGTGATCGAGCCGTTCACGACACACGAGCTGCCGTCGCTGTTTCCCCGCGCCGAAGCATACCGTGCGCAGGCAAGCGGTCTGCTCGCGCTGTCGCTGGTCGACGAGGGAGCGGTGCTGCTGTGGTTTCGTGCCGAGCAGATCGAAGAGGTCGAGTGGGCGGGCAATCCTCACAAGGCGGTTTCGCTCGATCCGAATGCGATGCTGACGCCGCGTACCTCGTTCGAATCCTGGACGCAGGCGGTCAGCGGTCGCTCGCGACGCTGGACGCGCGAGGAGATCGAGGCCGCGCACCGGCTGCGTCGGGCGTTCCACGATGCGTACGTCAACCAAAGACTGCGGTTGCTGAACGCCGACCTCCAGCGGACGCTCGCCGACAAGGATGCGCTGATCGCGCAGAAGGACGTCCTGATGAAGGAGGTCAATCACCGCGTGCAGAACAGCCTGCAACTGGTTGCCGCGTTCCTGTCGTTGCAGGCGAAGTCGTCCGACGATGCGAAGGTGAAGGCGCATCTGGCCGAGGCACAGGCGCGGCTCGCGGCGGTCGCGCTGGTCCACCGCCGGCTGTACCGCGACGACCAGGTCGAATCGGTCGACCTGTCGCGGTATCTGGAAGAACTCGCGGACGACATGAAGACGTCGCTCGGCGAGGACTGGTCGGCGCACATCAGCCTGGATCTGGCGCCGGTGCTGGTACCCACAGACCGTGCGGTGAACATCGGACTGGTGCTGACCGAACTGATCATCAACGCCAGCAAATATGCCTATGCCGGCAAGCCAGGGCCGATCCTGATCGCGCTCGAACAGCATCGTAGCCGGTTGCGGCTGATCGTCGCGGACAAGGGCGTCGGCAAGGCTGCGACAGCGACGGATGGACGAGTCGGGTTCGGCAGCCGGATGATGAACGCGGTGGTCGCCGGACTGTCGGGGACGATCGAGCAGGACGACAACATGCCCGGGCTGCGCGTCGTGATGACGGCACCGATCGAGGATGAACGATGATGCGCTACCTGGTTTCGGGCTTGCTGGCCGCCAGTGCCCTCGCGACGCCCGCGCTCGCGCAGACCGTGGCGATCACCGGGGTCCGGCTGATCGACGGGCGCGGCGGCGCACCGGTCGAGGATGCGACGATCGTGATTACCGAAGGGCGGATCGTCGCGGCGGGCAAGGTCGCGGTTCCGGCCGGGGCCGAGCGACGCGACTATCACGGGCGCAGCGTGATACCGGGGCTGATCTCCGACCATAGCCATGTCGGGCAGGTGAGCGGCACCGAGACCGGCGCGCAGAACTACACACGCGCCAACATCGTCGCGCAGCTCGCGCAGTTCCGCCGCTACGGCGTCACCACGGTGACCGCACTGGGCAACAACGCGCCGTCGTTCGCCGCCATCCGTGCCGACGCCCATGCCGGGCGGATCGCTGGCGCAGACCTGTTCGGGGTGATGCAGGGCATCGGCGTTCCCAACGGCGCGCCGCCCCAGGCGATGCTCAAGGTCGGCCCTGACCAGCTCTTCCGTCCGTCGACGCCCGACGAGGCACGCAAGGCGGTGGCGATGATGGCCGCCGAGAAGACCGACCTGGTAAAGCTGTGGCTCGACGATTTCGGCGGCAGCGTACCGGTGAAGATGAGCCCGGCGATCTACAACGCCGTGATCGCCGAGGCGCATGCGCGCGGGCTTCGCGTCGCCGCGCATATCCACGATCTGGCGGATGCCGAGGCGATCGTCGCGGCAGGTGCGGACATCATCGCGCACGGCGTTCGCGACAAGCCTGTGCCACCAAGCTTCGTTGCGACGCTGAAGGCGAAGGGGGTATGGTACATCGCCACGCTCCAGCTCGACGAAGCGACGTTCGCTTGGGCCGATCGCGCGCCGTGGACGCTGACCCCGTTCGCACGGGCGGCGCTGTCACCGGCGCTTGCCCGGCAGATCGACAATCCGGCGTGGCGCGCCAAGATCCTGGCAGATCCAAAGACCGCCGACGCACGCACGTCGCTGGCGATGAACCTGCGCAACCTGAAGACGCTCTACGATGCGGGCGTGAAGATCGGTTTCGGCACCGACAGTGGCGCAAGTGCGGTTCGCGTTCCCGGCATCGCCGAACATCGCGAACTCGCACTGATGGTGCAGGCCGGACTGCCCCCGGTACAGGCGTTGCAGGTGGCCACCGCGAACGCTGCGGGCCTGCTGGCGTTGCGCGACCGCGGTATCATCGCGCCGGGACTGCGCGCCGACCTGCTCGTACTCGACGGCGATCCGGCGCGATCGATCGACGATGCCGACAAGGTCGTCGAGACCTGGGTAGCTGGACGGCCGACCGCCTTCTGAAATACGTTTTATATGCGTGACTTACGGTCCGATCACCGGAACGAAGTCGGTACGATTGAGGTTTAAGCCGGCGAGTGGGGGCACTCGAACAGGATATTCCATCATATGACCAATCGTTCGTCGCGCGCCATGACGGCGCTGGCCGCCGCAGCGCTGATCACGACTTCCGGGCTCGCGCTGACGACCCACGCGGTCGCGCAGTCGGCACGATCGGTCGATGCCGCTCCCCCGCCCCCACCGCCCGTGGCCGCGACGAAGCCGGCCAAGGCCGCGCCGGACATGCAGGTCGTGCTCGACCAGCTGGCGGCGCTTGGTGGCAAGCCGATCGAGACGCTGACGCCCGCCGTCGCGCGTACCCAGCCGTCCGCAGCCGACGCCGTCAAGGCGGTGATGGTCAAGCACGGCCTGTCGGCGACGCCCGACTCCACAGTGATGACGCGGGACGTTCCTTATGGCAGCGATGCCAACCAGTTCGCGCGGATCTACAAGCCCGCGTCGCTGGCGAACGCAAGAAACCTCCCGGTGATCGTGTACTATCACGGTGGTGGCTGGGTAATCGCGACGGTCGACACTTATGATGCCGCCCCGCGCCTGCTCGCCAAGCAGCTTGGCGCGATCGTCGTATCGGTCGAATACCGCCACGCACCGGAATTCAAGTTTCCTGCACAGCACGACGACGCTGCCGCAGCCTATCGCTGGACGCTGCAGAACGCTGCATCCTGGGGCGGCGATCCGCGCAAGATCGCGGTCGCCGGTGAGAGCGCAGGCGGCAATCTGGCCGTCGCGACCGCGATCTATGCGCGCGACAATCGCCTGACCACGCCGCTGCATATCCTGTCGGTCTACCCGATCGCCAACAGCAGCATGACGCTGCCCTCGCGGATGGATTCGGCCAATGCGAAGCCGCTCAACGGCGCGATGCTGAAGTGGTTCGGGTATTATTACCAGACCACGCCAGCCGATGCGCAGGACCCGCGCCTGAACCTCGTCAAGGCGAACCTGCGCGGCCTGCCACCGACGACGATCATCAATGCGCAGATCGATCCGCTACGCTCCGACGGCGAGACGCTCGCGGCGGCGATGCGTGCGGCCGGCGACAAGGTCGAGCAGCGCACGTTTCCAGGCGTGACGCACGAGTTCTTCGGGATGGGCATGGTCGTACGCGGCGCGCAGGACGCGAACACGCTGGCGATCGCGCGCCTGAAGACGGCGTTTGCGGCCGCCCCAAAACGGTAATCACGAAGCATCGGGGTGGCGTTGGCCGCCCCGATGCCTTGCCGATCCGGTTACCGCTCGCGCGTGGCGGCAAAGCGGATCTTGGCGTAGCGCTCGGCGATGTAGTTCACTTCCCAGGCGCTTTTGGCGAGGAAGACGGGGTTGCCGTCGCGGTCCTTGGCCATCGCGCCGCGGTTGATCTCGGCGAAGGTCTTCAGTTCCAGCGGGTCTTCCGCCGTGATCCAGCGCGCGGTCTCGTAGGGGGCGGGTTCGAGCCCGGCCGCGACCTTATACTCCGCATCCAATCGCGACAGCAGCACCTCGAGCTGGAGCTGCCCGACCACGCCGATGATCCAGTTCGAGCCGATGTCGGGATAGAACACCTGCGTCACCCCCTCCTCGGCCATGTCGTCGAGTGCCTTGCGCAACTGTTTTGTCTTGGTGAAGTCCTTCAGTACGACGCGGCGCAGGATCTCGGGCGCGAAGTTCGGCAGGCCGGTGAAGCGGATCGTGGCCTTCTCGCTGAGCGTGTCGCCGACCCGCAGCGTGCCGTGGTTGGGGATGCCGATGATGTCGCCGGGGAACGCCTCGTCCGCCAGCTCGCGGTTTTGCGCGAAGAACAGGATCGGCGAATGGACTGCGATCGGCTTGCCGTGGCCGGTGGGCGTAAGCTTCATGCCGCGCTTGAACACGCCCGAGCACAGCCGCATGAACGCGATGCGGTCGCGGTGGTTGGGGTCCATGTTCGCCTGCACCTTGAACACGAAGCCGGTGACTTCGGGCTCGTCCGGCGAGACGGGCGCAGGCTCGGCGGGCTGCGCGCGCGGTGGCGGGGCGTAGTCGGCGAGCGCGGCGATCAGTTCGGCGACGCCGAAGTCCTTCAGCGCCGAACCGAAATAGACCGGGGTCAAATTGCCCGCGCGATAGGCCTCGGGGTCGAAGCTCGAATAGCCGCCCTGTGCCAGTTCGGCCTCGTCGTTCAGGCGGATCATCGCTTCCGGGCTGAGGATCTTGGCGAGTTCGGGATCATCGATGCCGGTGAACGGGATCGCTTTGCCCATGAACTCGCGGCTGTCGCCTTCGGGACGGCTCAGCGTGTTGGCGTAGAGATCGTAGACGCCCTCGAACTCGCCGCCCATGCCGACCGGCCAACTCATCGGGCACACGTCGAGCTGGAGCATCTCCGCCACCTCGTCGAGCAGCGAGAACGGATCGCGGCCCTCGCGGTCGACCTTGTTGACGAAGGTGATGATCGGCACGTTGCGCAAGCGACAGACCTCGAACAGTTTTCGCGTCTGCGGCTCGATGCCCTTCGCGGCGTCGATCACCATGACCGCCGAGTCGACCGCCGTAAGCGTGCGATACGTGTCTTCGGAGAAGTCTTCGTGGCCCGGCGTGTCGAGCAGGTTGAAGGTGATCCCCTGTCGTTCGAACGTCATCACCGACGAGGTGACCGAGATCCCGCGCTGTTGCTCGATCTTCATCCAGTCGGAGCGGGCGCGGCGGGTCTGGCCGCGCGCCTTCACCTCGCCGGCGAGATGGATCGCGCCGCCGAAATACAGGAGCTTCTCGGTCAGCGTGGTCTTGCCGGCATCGGGATGCGAGATGATCGCGAAGGTGCGGCGGGGAAATTGGGTCATGGCGTGGGTCCGGTGAGCGCGGGTGGCCGGCTCGGGAAAAGAGGATGCGCGCTCTTGGCAGATGTAGGGCGTGGAGGACAGAGGCGCTTCAACAGCGCGGGTTCGCGTCTAGTCCTGACCTTGTCCGTTCCCCCGCGGAAGCGGGGGGCCAGGGTCGCGGACGTCACACCTGAGACCCTAGGCTCCCGCTTTCGCGGGAGAACAATGTGTGCACTTCAGCGACGTAAGTACGTCAGCGGGCGGTAGCCACCAGCGTTACGCTCATCGTGATAGTCTTCGTGCCGCCCGCAGCGATCTCGAACACACCGGGTTTGGCGCGATAATCGCCGGTATAGCCTTCGGGGTCGGCGATGCCGTGCCACGGCTCGACGCAGACATAGGCCGCGCCGGGCTTTGTCCAGATGCCGAGCTTCGGCGTGTCGGGGAAGGCGATCTTCAACTGCGGGCCTGTCTTGGCGCCATAGGTGACGGCGTCGGAGTGGATCGGGTCCCAGACCAGCGCGTCCTTGGCGAACAGCTCGTCGCGCAGGGCGATCACGCGGTCCTCGACCGGCGAGGGGCGCTCATCGACGGCGATCTGGCCGTCGGGGCTGATCACCTTCAGTTTGCCGGGTTCGTCGGCGTCGAACGTGATGCGGTGGTCTGCGCGGGCTTCGCCGTACGGGAGCGGCCAGGCGAAGGCGGGGTGGAAGCCGAAGCTTGCCGGCATCGCCGCGTCGGTGCGGTTGTGGATGTGCGCCTCGATCCCAAGCGTCGCGCCCTCTAACGTGAAGACGATGTCGAGTGCGAACGCGAACGGGTAGGCCTTCCGGGTTTCCTCGCTGTCGGTGAGGCGGAAGATGGCGGAGGTTTCGGTCTGCGCGACGGCGTCGAACGTCGAATGGCGCGCGAAGCCGTGCTTCTGCATCGGGTAGGCCTGGCCGTCGAGGCGGATGACGCCTTCGTTGACGACGCCGACGACGGGGAAGAGGATCGGCGCGTGGCCGGTCCAGAAGGCCGGGTCGGCGTTGGTCATAAGCTCGCGGCCGGCTGCGTCGTGGAGGTGGGTGAGCTCGGCACCGTGCGGGTTGATCTGCGCGGTGAGGTGGTCGTTGGCGATCGTGATCAGGTCGGTCATCTCTGTCTCCGTGACGGTCGAACGGTCTATGCCCTTCATGTCATCCCCGCGGAGGCGGGGATCCAGAGTGGCGACGCTGTCGATGGAATCGCTTGGTTAGCCCGTCTGGATCCCCGCCTCCGCGGGGATGACATGAAGGGTGATTCTTTGAGGAGGACGCCAGCGCGTGCCCTCACCCTCGCCGCCTTTGGCGTTTCTTCCTCTCCCCTTGGGGAGAGGGAAGGGCCCCGCGGCTGCTTGGCCGTGGGAAGGGTGAGGGCACGGTTAAACGCGCAGGGTCGCGCCCTGTTTTGCGGCCGCTGCGACCACCTTGTCGGCGATCGCCTTGATCTCTTCGTCGGTGAAGCTCTTGGCGGTCGGTTGCAGGACGATCTCGACCGCGACCGACTTGTGGCCATCCTCGACCCCTGCCCCGGTGAACACGTCGAACACGCGGGCCGAGACGATCGCGCCCTTGTCCGCTCCCTTCACCGCGCGGACCAGTGTGTCGGTGGCAAGCGCCGCCGGTACGAGGAACGCGAAGTCTCGGCGGACGGCTTGCAGCGCCGGCGGCGTGTAGGCTGGGCGGGAGAAGCCTGTCGCACGCTTGGGCGGAATCGCGTCGAGGTAGACTTCCACCGCGGCGACGGCGCCGTCGAGATCGAACGCCTTCAGCACGGATGGGTGGAGCATGCCGAAACTTGCCAGCACCGTCTTCGGGCCGAGGCGAAGCGTGCCGGACTGGCCGGGGTGCCATGCGTCACCGGCTTCGCCCATCACTTGCAGGTTGTCGACCGGCGCGCCCGAGGCGGCAAGAAGTGCGATCACCTCGGCCTTTGCGTCATACGCGTCGAAGCTCGCCGCCTTGCCTTCACGCCAACCGCGCGGGCGGCGGTCGCCCGCGAGGACCACGCCAAGCGTCGCGCGTTCGGCTTCGGCCAGATAGCGACGGCCGATCTCGAACAGGCGGACGCTCTGTGCCCCGCGCTTCAGGTTGCGCCCCGTCGCGGCGAGCAGGCCGGGGAGTAGCGAGGGGCGCATGACCTTGAGGTCTTCGCTGATCGGGTTGGCGAGCGTCCACGCGCCGCCGCCGAACGGTGCGGCTTCGGCTTCGGAGAGGAAGCTCCAGGTTACCGCCTCGTCGAGGCCACGGGCAGCGGCGGCCCTGCGCGCCCTACGTTCGAGCTTCTGCTCGGGCGTGGCGGTCGGCTTGGCGACGCCGGGCATGCGGGGGAGCGGCGTCGAAGGGATATTGTCGATGCCCTCAATGCGGACGACCTCCTCGACGAGATCGGCGGGGCCGTCGACGTCGCGCCGCCAGGTCGGGATCGTGACCGGCCATTTGCCCTCGATCGTCGAGAACAGCGCGTCGCTGAACGCGTCGGCGGACGTGATCGCGCCGATCGTGAAGCCGAGCGACAACAAGGTCCGCGCCTGGCGTTCGGGGGCGACGTGGAGGCCACCGAGGTCGGCGCTGAGGCGCGGGTCGTAGTGGATTACGCGCGGTTCGAGCGGGGGCTCGCCCGAGCGGGTGACGTCGTTGGCTGTGCCGCCGCAGATGTGGAGTACGAGCGCAGTGGCGATCGCGAGGCCGTCGTCGAGGAACGCCGGGTCGACGCCGCGTTCGAAGCGGCTGCGCGCGTCGGAGGTCAGCGTCAGCTTCTGGCCGGTGCGCGCGATGTGGTCGGGATCGAAATACGCGCATTCGATCAGCACGTCGGTGGTGTCCGCGGAAACGCCCGAATGCTCGCCGCCCATGATGCCGCCGATGTCGTGCACGGCCGCGTCGTCGGCGATGACGGTCATGGTCGCGTCGAGCGTGTAGGTCTTGCCGTTGAGCGCGACGACCTGCTCGCCGTCGCTTGCCTTGCGCGCGACGAGGCCGCCGGAGAGTTTTGCGCGGTCGTAGACGTGCAGCGGGCGACCGAGATCGATCATCAGGTAGTTGGTAATGTCGACGAGCGCGGAGATTGGCTTCTGGCCGATCGCGATGAGGCTGCGGCGCATCCACTCGGGGGATTCGCCGTTGGTCACGCCGGTGACGGTCTGCGCGAAGAAGGCGGGGCAGCCGGCGGTATCGTCGGTGCGGACGTCCGGGCCTGCGCCCTCGCTCGTGAACGTGTCGAACGTCAGTGGCGTGAGCGTGCCGAGGCCGGCGGCGGCGAGGTCGCGCGCGATACCGCGGACGCCCATGCAGTCCTGGCGGTTGGGCGTGATCGCCACGTCGATGACCGGGTCGGTCAGGCCGGCATAGTCCGGGTACGCGGTGCCGATCGGGGCGTCTTCGGGCAGTTCGATGATGCCGTCGTGATCTTCGCCGAGTTCGAGCTCACGCGTCGAGCACATCATTCCGTTGGATTCGACGCCGCGGATGCTGGCGAGCTTCAGCGTCACGTCGAGGCCGGGGACGTACGCACCGGGTGCGCCGAACACGCCGACGAGGCCGGCGCGGGCGTTGGGGGCGCCGCAGACGACCTGCAGCGGGCCGTTACCGGCGTCGACCGACAGGATCTGGAGCTTGTCGGCCTGTGGATGGCGTTCGGCGCTGAGCACCTTGGCGATCTTGAACGCGGCGAGCTTCTCGCCGGGGTTCTCGACGCCTTCGACTTCGAGGCCGATGCGGGTCAGCGCCTCGACGATCTGGTCGAGTGTGGCGCTGGTTTCGAGGTGCTGCTTGAGCCAGCTGAGGGTGAACTTCATGCGCAGACTCCGCCGGACAAAGTGGGGACGTCGAGGCTCGAAAAGCCGTAATGCTTGAGCCAGCGGATATCGCCGTCGAAGAACGGGCGGAGGTCGTCCATGCCGTATTTGAGCATAGCCAGCCGGTCGATGCCGCAGCCGAACGCGAAGCCCTGCCATTCGTCGGGGTCGAGGCCGCATGCTTCGATGACCTTGCGGTGGACCATGCCCGAGCCGAGGATCTCGAGCCAGCCATCGGGCTCGGCGCCGCCGACGACGCGCTTGCCCTTGACCAGCGTGTAGCCGACGTCGATCTCGACCGACGGCTCGGTGAACGGGAAGTAGCTCGGGCGCAGGCGGAGCACGATGTCGTCGCGCTCGAAGAACGCCTTCACGAACGTCTCGAGCGTCCACTTCAGGTGGCCGAGCGTGATGCCCTTGTCGATCACGAGGCCCTCGACCTGGTGGAACATCGGCGTGTGCGTCGCGTCGGAATCCGAGCGGTAGGTGCGGCCGGGGGCGATGATGCGGATCGGGGGTTTCTGCGACAACATCGTGCGGATCTGGACCGGCGAGGTGTGCGTGCGGAGCAGCGAGAAGGTCGTCTTCTCGTCGGCGGTGCCGGCGGTCTTAGCGTCGATCCCCTGCTGGAGATAGAAGGTGTCGTGCATCGCCCGCGCGGGGTGCGTCTCGGGAATATTGAGCGCGGTGAAATTGTGCCAGTCGGTCTCGATCTCGGGACCGGTCGCGACCGCGAAACCGAGGTCGGCGAAGATCTCGGCGAGTTCGTCCATGACCTGGCTGACCGGATGGATCGTGCCGGCGGGCGTCGCGTCGGCAGGGAGCGTCATGTCGAGCGTTTCGCTGGCGAGGCGCGCGTCGAGCGCGGCGCGTTCGAGCGTGGCTTTGCGCTCGGCGATACCGTTGGCGACGGCTTCGCGCAGGCCCTGGATCAGCGGGCCCTGCACGAGGCGCTCGTCGGGGGTCATCTTGCCGAGCGTCTTCAGCAGCGCGGTGATCGTGCCCTGCTTGCCGAGCGCCTCGACCCGGCACGCATCAAGCGCGTCGAGCCCGGATGCGGCGGCGATCGCCGTCAGCATGTGGTCGCGCATCTGGTTCAGGTCTTGCGTCACGTCATACTCCCAGGGCGGGTTCGGTTAGGCGGGGCAGCCCGAGGCCGATACCCAGATCGTCCCAATTTTCGTTACGCGCTTCGATCAGCTCGATCTTCCACGCTCTTCGCCATTCATTCAGCCGCTTCTCGCGAACGATCGCGGCCTCCATCGTGTCGAACATCTCGTAATAGGCGAGACGCTTGATGCCGTACCGGCGAGTGAAGCCGGGGATCAACCCCTCTCGGTGCTGAACCAGCCTTGCGAGGAGGTTTGAGGTGACGCCGATGTAGAGCGTGCCGTGGCGGCGGGAGTGGAGGATGTAGACGCACGGCTGGAAGGTTTCGCGCATTTCGTACTCCCCTTGTTCGTCCGCTTGATCTGTAAAGCGAAGTGCTTCGCAGTTCCGTCCATCAACACCCCGTCATCCCGGCGGACGCCGGGACCCACGGTAGCGGGCGGGTGATGGTAGCACGTTATCGCCGGGTCCGCCGTAACCATGGGTCCCCGGCGTTCGCCGGGATGACGGAGGAGGGGCGAGGGGTGATCATAGTTGGGGATCGGTATCGAAGCTTGAGCCTGAGAAACTACGCGTTCCTTCCAGCGCCCCCCCCCCCGCCAGAACGCAGAAAAGGCGCCGGTGGTCTCCCACCGACGCCCTCCCGAAACCCAACCTCAGTCGCGGATTACGCGGCCTGGGGGAGAGCCGCCTTCACCTGGGCGACGATCGCGCTGAATGCAGCGCCCTCGTGCATGGCGATGTCGGCCAGGACCTTCCGGTCGAGTTCGATCCCTGCAAGCTTCACGCCGTGCATGAACTGCGAATACGTCAGACCCTCGGCGCGGACGCCGGCGTTGATGCGCTGGATCCAGAGGCCACGGAACGTGCGCTTCTTAACCTTGCGGTCGCGGTAAGCGTACTGTCCGGCCTTCTCGACGGCCTGACGGGCGATGCGGATGGTGTTCTTGCGACGGCCATAATAGCCCTTCGCCTGAACCAAAATACGCTTGTGCTTGGCGCGGGTGGTAACACCCCGTTTTACGCGTGCCATTGTCTAATTCCTTCTCAGCTCAACGCAGGCCGTAAGGCGCCCAGGCCTTCACTGCTGCGGTATCGGCCTTCGACAGCAGCTTGGTGCCGCGGTTCTGACGGATGTACTTGCCGTTGTGATGCGCCAGACGGTGACGCTTGCCGGCGACGCCGTGCTTGAGCAGGCCGGTGGCGGTGAGCTTGAAGCGTTTCTTGACGCCGCTCTTGGTCTTCAGCTTGGGCATTTTTATCCTTTCGGTTACGAAGGAGGACGCTGAAATCGCCGCGGCAGCCCACACTGGCCGGGCGATTCGTAGAACGCGTTCCCTTCGAGGAAGCGGGCCGCATAGACGCATTAATGCGGCATATCAACCGCTGTGGAACTGACGCGGCTGTCGTGCGATAGGCCAAGCATGGACGACAGCCCGACGCAGCCGATCGAGACCCCTTCCGCGGCCCCGGAAGCAGCCTCTGCGCAAAAACGTCGCAAGCGGCGGATACTGCGCAACATCCTGCTCGGGATCGTCGCGGTCCTCGTCGCGATCTGGCTGGTGCTGTACATCACCAAGGGGCGCTTCCTGAAGCATCCGTTCGAGCGCGTCGTCGGCTCGCTCACGCACCGTACGCTGACCGTGCGCGGCGATTTCCAGCTTTATTTCGCGCCGTTCCGCATCAAGCTGTACGCGGAGAACTTCACGCTCTCGAACCCCGATTGGGCGAGCAGGCCGAATCTGTTCCAGGCGGACAAGCTCGACACGCGGATCGCGCCGCTGTCGCTGCTGTTCGGCAAGCGGCGGCTCTACTGGCTCGATCTCGTCAACGGCGCGGTCGATCTCGAGTGGAACGCGGCGCACTCGGCCAACACCTGGACGTTCTCGAACAAGAAGGGTGGCAAGCCGCTCGAGTTCCCGCGGATCGACGTCGCGACGGTCACGGGCACGACGGTGCGCTATCTCGATCCGCGGATGCGCGTGCTGGCGGACCTGAAGGTCGCCGACATCCGATCGGTCGATGCGACGATCGGTCGCGCGGTCGGGCTGACCGGCAAGGGGCGGTTGCGCGAGACGCCGTTCACCGTGACCGCGCAGTTGCTGTCGCCGGACGCGACCGCCAATCGCGGACAGAACAAGCTGGTCGCGCGGGCGCGGGCGGCAGGGAACATCATCGACGTCGCAGGCACGCTGCCGAGCATCGCCGATGTCGAGAACGTGCCGCTCGCCGTCACCGCGCGCGGTGCCAATCTCTCGACGTTGCTGGGCGTGATCGACGTCGCGATCCCGAACACGCGGACCTACAAACTGCGCGCGCAGCTGATCAAGCAGGGCGACGAATACGCCTTCACGCATCTGCGCGGTTTCGCGGGTCGGACCGATCTCGCGGGGAAGCTGACGATCGTCAACGGCGAGCGCATCCATCTCGATTCGGTGCTCACGACCAAGAGCCTCGACATCATCGATGCGGCGCCGTTCATCGGCTTCAATCCCGACATCGTTGAGTCGAAGGGCGCGGTGGCAGCCGCCGCCGCCACGGGCGCCGCTCCGCAACGCCTGCTCCCCGACGGGAACCTGCCGGTCGCGACGATGCAGATCTTCGATGCCGACCTGAAATGGACGATCGGGGTGGTGAAGTCGCGCAACCTGCCGATTTCCAACATCGACCTGACGCTCGACCTGGAGCGTGGGCGGCTGGCGCTGTCGCCGCTGACCTTCTCGATGGCGCGCGGCAACGTGGCCTCAGACGTCATCTTCGACACGCGCGCGCGGCCGAGTGCGGTGTCCTACGACATTCGCCTTGCGCCGACGCCACTGGGTCGACTGCTTAAGGGCTATGGGTTGACCGAGGCCGGGACGACCGGGACCGTCAAGGGTCGCATCAAGCTCGACGGGCGTGGCGACTCAATCCACGATTCGCTCGCGTCGTCGCGGGGGCGGATTGCGTTCGTGCTGCCGTCGGGAGCGCTATCGGTGCGCAACGTGCAACTCGCAGAACTCGACATCGGCACGTTTGCGCAGCGGATGTTCCAAGGAAAGCTCGACGAGCCGGTACAGATCAATTGCGGGCTGATCGGATTCACCGTGCGCGGCGGGGTCGCCGCTGCGGACCCGATCCTGATCGATACGCGCAAGAACGTGATCGTCGGCCGCGGTGGGTTCAGCTTCCGGAATGAGGCGGTGGACCTGGCGTTCCGAGCAGATTCAAAGAAGTTCAGCCTATTTGCGGGGCAATCGCCGGTTGGGGTTGGCGGAATGTTCGCCGCGCCTAAGCTCAACGTAATTTCGAAGGATCTGCTTGCGCGGGTCGGCAGCGGGCTTGGGCTGGCGCTGGTCGCAACGCCGGTTGCGGGGATCCTGGCGTTCGTCGATGTCGGGGATGCGAAGTCCACTGCGTGTGGGCCGGTCCTCTCCGGGGCTACGGCGGCGGCGCAGCGGACTACCAAGGGCCAGCCGCGCGATGACGTGGGGCATGGGACGACCGCCAAGGCCGAGGACGGGAAGACGTCTGACGCGGAGAAGAAGGGGCAGAAGAAGAAGTTCCTGGGAATCTTCTAACGCGGCGGGGGCGAGTAAATACGCTCCCTTCCCTACCTCGCCCGTTCTGGGGTCAGGCGGCGCCGGCGCCAGCGGTTGGGCGCGCGTAGACGGCCAGCGTTGCGTGTCCGTGGGTCCCGGCGTCCGCCGGGATGACGGATGTGGGTGGTGAGATGGGTCTGTTGCGGTTTGCGATGCAGCCCTTTGGTTCCCCCTCCCGCCCGCGGAGTTGAGTAGGGCTGAACGCATGCCGGTCGCCGGTACGTACGTCGCGCCCTCCCCTAGCCCCTCCCGCAGGCGGCAGGGGCATCTTTCTCAGTGGTTATGGCCGTCATGGGCGTGCCCGTCATCTTGCAACCGGTGCATCGCCTCGAGCACGTCGTCCATTCTCGCCGGATCGCCGATCGCCAGCACGTGGCCTTCGCTGTCCGCGGTCAGCGGGTCACCGTTCCAGTCGCACATGCGGCCGCCCGCCCCTTCGACCACCGGTACCAGCGCTGCGAAGTCGTAGAGCTTGAGGCCAGACTCGCAAACCACGTCGAGATGCCCGCTCGCGAGCAGACCGTAATTGTAGCAGTCGCCGCCATACACCGGCCCCTGCCGTGGGTTGCCGCCCGAGATTGCCGCGACCAGCGCCAAGTAGTGCGGGACGTCGACCTCGTCGAAGAGATGCGGGCTGGTGGTGGCGATCGTCGCGCCAACGAGTTCGCGGCAGGTACGCGTGCGGACCGGTACGCCGTTCAGCGTCGTCGGACGCCCTGCGACACCGACCCAGCGTTCGCGCTGGATCGGCTGGTCGATGATCCCGAGCACCGGCCAGCCATCCTCGACAAGCGCGATCAACGTGCCGAAGATCGCGCGCCCGACGGTGAAGCTGCGCGTGCCGTCGATCGGGTCGAGCACCCATTTGCGATTGGTGACACCCGTCTTCTCGCCATATTCCTCGCCGACGATGCCGTCGCCCGAGCGTTCGGCGTCGAGCAGCCGGCGCATCGCCGATTCGGCCTCGCGGTCGGCGCGGGTGACGGGGGATTGGTCATCCTTGATCTCGACGCCGTGCTCATGGCGGAAATACGGTCGGATGACGTTGCCCGCAGCATCCGCGAGGCGGTGCGCGAGATCGATATCGGCTTGGGTTACTGGCATATTTCCAGCCTATCGAGCGCGGGCGTCACGGGCAATGGACGGATCGTTCGTGCAGGCGTAGGTCATTGCGATCTAAACGGAGTATCATCCATGCGCCTCGTCTCGACACTTGCTACCGCCGCCGCCCTCCTCGTCGCGGCGCCTGCGCTGGCGGCACTGGCTCCTGGTGCCAAAGCTCCGGATTTCACCACACGCGGCGCGATCGCCGGCAAGGTGTTCACCGTCCACCTCGCCGAGCAGCTGAAGAAGGGTCCGGTCGTGCTCTATTTCTTCCCGGCGGCGTACACCGGCGGCTGCAACGCCGAGGCGCACGCGTTTGCCGAAGCGATCCCGGCGTTCACCAAGGCAGGCGGCACGGTGATCGGCATGTCGGCCGACAACGTCGAGACGCTCAGCAAGTTCTCGGCCGAGAAGTGCGCGGGCAAGTTCGCGGTCGCCAGCGCCGGACCGAACGTGGTCAAGGGCTACGACGTCGCGCTCGGCAAGCAGATCGCGGGCCGCGATATCACCAAGCGCACCAGCTACGTCATCGCCAAGGACGGCCGAGTCGCATTCGTGCACGACGACATGAACCCCGCCGAGCATGTCGCGACGACTCTCGCTGCCGTTCAGAAGCTCGCGGGGCGGTAAATCGGTAGATAATTACAACGGCCGGCAAATAATTGCCGGTCAGTGACGCTATCCTAACGCTTTTGGGTCTATTGATTTAGATCGAGAGGCGGAGAGTGACATGCGGAATGCGCGGGCGGCCAAGCCAGTGATCGAATCATCGCCGGACAGCATGCTGTTCGAGCGCATCGGTAGTTTCCTGGCCGAACATGGGCTTAGCCCCGATCCCGCGCATTACGCGTTCGCGTTTGCAGTGCTGTCCGCCCCCACCGGACCGTTGGCCAAGACGGTGTCGCGGCTGACCGCTCACGGTGTTCGGTTGAGGGCGCATGACATCGAACGACTCGCGGGGCGTGTCGCGGACGGCCCGCCAACCGTCCGAAAACGCCGCGCGGCGACGTCCGACGCCGATACCGATACGGCCGACGCGCTGGTCATCGAGACACAGCAACAGGTCGACGACTTCGCGCAGATGATGCGGACGATGCAGGCCGAAACGTCCGGATTCGGGCGCGATCTGGCCAGAAGCGCGGCCTCGATCACGCAGATGGCGGAGATCGACGAAATCACCCGGATCACCAGCTCGATGATCGCGCGCATCCACGACAGCGAAGTCCGACTGGCCGAGGCGACCGCGGAGACCGATGCGTTACGCGCCAAACTCGCCGAAGCGCGCGATACGGCACGGCGCGACGTCCTGACCGGCCTGCCCAATCGCCGCGCGTTCGAGGAAGCCTTTGCCGGGCGCGATCCGAGCGCCGGACCTTACTGTCTCGCGGTATGCGACATCGATCGCTTCAAGCACGTCAACGACCTGCACGGCCACGGCGTCGGCGACCGCGTGCTGATCGCGATCGGCCAGGCGATGGCGACCGAATGCGCGCCACATCTCGTCGTCCGTCATGGCGGCGAGGAGTTCGCGGTGCTGCTAAGCGGCGTGAGCCTGTCCCATGCTGCCGAGCTGCTCGATACGGTTCGCCAGACAGTCGCGCAAAAACGGTATCGCAATCGCGAGACGGATACGGCGCTGGGGACGATCACGTTTTCGGCGGGCATCACCGCGATTCACGCCGATGAACCCGCCGAAACCGCGTTCGAGCGTGCCGATCGGCTGCTGTACACCGCCAAGGAACGCGGTCGCGATCAGGTTTGCGCGGCCTGATCCTGGAAGTTGGTGCAATTTACCGCGCTGGCGTGGCGCGTTTTCCCAACTCCTTGGCAGGCGATCTAGAAATGCCAGCTAGATCAAAGCGTTAAAAAACTGGCACGGCGCATGCAATTCATTCGACATGGGAGGCTGGATGGTCCGGCACCCACCAGTCGAAGGAATTTCCCATGTCGCTCCGTTTCGAAACCGCCCAGCGTATCGCTCTCTCGTTCGTCGGTGCGCTCTTCTTTGCCGCGATCGCCGTCAGCGCCGCCACCCCAATCATCCCGATCGCCTGACCGCTGCGCCAAGGAGCATCACCATGAACCGCAGCATCATCATCGCCCTCGCCGCCTTCTCGACCACGATCCTGTTGATCGTGTCACATGCCGGCAGCGCGCTGGCCTGACGATCCGGGCCGTGGCCCAATGACGGACCGGGCTTCACTGCTGGATCAGGCCGGCGCGCCGATCCCAACCGGTCCGACCGGCGCATCTTCTTCGCGCGAATAGGTCCCGATCAACAGCCCCGCCGCCAGGACATGACCGGTAATGGCGTCGATAACCGCAGAACGACCCGGTGTCGTACCGGGATCCCCTGCCCCCGCGCCGATCGCGAAAAGCTGGAATGCATAGCGGTGCTCGCCATGCCCACGCGGTGGATCGGGCGGCAGCCAGCCTTCGCGCAGATAGGAGTTGCGTCCGACATCACGGCCGCCGGTATCGGCGCCAGCGCCGTCCGCGACGATCGCACCCTCCGCCAGCCGTCCCGCATCGGCTTCGAGACCCCAGACGATCGCATGGACAAGAGGTTGCGGTGCCGGGGCATCGGGATCCTCCACGACGAGCACCATGCGCTGGGTTCCAGTCGGTGGCGTGCTCCAGACCAATGGCGGCGATACGCCCTCGCCGGCTTCCGCATCCGCGGTGAAGCGCGGCGGCAGACGGCTTTCTTGCGCGAAGGCGGGACTGGACAGGTCGAGCGTTTCGAAATCGCTGCCCAACTGGGCGATAGCAAGTTTGTCGGCACCGGCACGCAGACCGCTCATCGCGGCGCCGAGCCAGGCGGGGATGTGTTCGAGCATGGCTTATCCTTGCGAGGGGCAGGCGGCGTCGCGGCGGGCGGGCGCGGCACCGTCGTACCAATCGCTCCGCGTGCCCATCGTCGCCGCGTCGTGGTAGCAGACTTCGGTCTTGCCGCCCTTCGGATCGACGAGCACGGCCCAGTTGTGATCGCCGCAATTATGCTGTTCGCAGCCCCATGCGGCGACGCGGTTGCCCAGCGTGAAGATCGGCGTCTCCGGCCCCGTACGCCCGCGGATCATCTCGCGCAGCTTCGCATCGCCAACCGCATGGACCAGGCCGGTAGCGACATCGGTGCGGTCGAAGAAATCGACCCCGCCGACCGCATCATGCGGATATTTGCCGACATAGGCGGTGATCGGCGTGGTCTGCGCCTGTCCAGCGATCGGCGTCGGCGCGCGCGTTTCGGGGGGCGTGAACCCGCTTGGGGCGGCGGTGTTCGTAGGATCGTCCTTCTTCCCGCACGCACCGAGCAACAAGGGTGCAGCGAGAAGCGCAACGGTGATCATCGTCTTCATGGCATTTCCTCGATCGTTACGGGTGCAACGTACCGGCGGGCATTAGGGTTGCGGGAGCCCAATGGCCCGACCATGTGACGAGGATGACGCATGATCTCGACCGCTTCGTCGCCGCGCAGGACGGCGTGTATCCGCAGGCGCTTGCCGAATTGCGCGCGGGCCGCAAACGGAGTCACTGGATGTGGTTCATCTTCCCGCAGATCGCCGGGCTGGGGCAGAGCGAGATGGCGCGGACCTATGCGATTGCCGGGGCGGACGAGGCTCGGGCGTATCTCGCGCATCCCGTGCTCGGGCCGCGACTGATCGAGGTTGCGCAGGTGGTTACGGCTGCGACGGGATCCGCCGACGCGATCCTGGGCGGTATCGACGCGGTGAAGTTACGGTCGTCGATGACGCTGTTCGCTGCCGTTGCCAAGGACCCTTCGCCGTTTCGCGCGGCGCTCGACCGGTTCTTTGGGGGCGAAGACGACCGGGCGACGCTCGACCTGCTTGCGTCGGGCCCGCGATAAGACGGGTGTATCGCCGGCGAAAGGTGTAGCATCGCCGTGGGGCCTTCCGCCCCATGAGGTGTGGTCATGGCCAAGAGCCAGAAGAAATCGAGCAAGGAAGTTCGCAAACCCAAGGCCGAAAAAGCCCCCAAGGCGAATGCGTCGAACCCGACCACCAAGGGCAAGCCCGTGGAGATGACGACGCTCAACTAAGAGCGTTTTGCCGGGCACCGCCGTTCGCGTTCGGCGGTTGCTTGTCGTGGAATAGAATTCCCATCCGCCCCCGTCAGACTGACGAAAGTCGAGATTTCGAATAGCGGGCGGATACGTTCCTGGCCCTGGATCCCGGCTTTCGTCAGGATGACGGGGTTAGAGCGATCCGCGACCAGCGCGTGTCCCACCCCGCGCGCGGACCGACTCGCGACGGTCCGCGCCGGGTCGTCTCAGACGTCTAGGTTGGCAACGTTGAGTGCGTTGTCCTGGATGAACTCGCGGCGGGGTTCGACGACTTCGCCCATCAGCTGCGTGAAGATCTCGTTCGCGCTCTCGGCGTTGACCGCGGTGACGCGGAGCATCGAGCGGACCGAAGGGTCGAGCGTGGTTTCCCAGAGCTGCTCCGCGTTCATCTCGCCGAGCCCCTTGTAGCGCTGGATCGCGAGACCTTTGCGCCCCGCGGTCAGGATCGCGTCGAGCAGGTGGCTCGGACGCGAGACCTGGGTCGAACCGCGCGTCGCGACGACGGTCGCGGAGCCGATCACGCCGGCACCGGTTTCCGCGCCCTCTTCGGCCTCGGGCTCTTCGGCGTGCGAGGCCTTGCTCGCGGGGACGAGGTTCGAGGTGTGGGCGTAGCTCTCGGACTGTTCGCCCGACAGTGCGTGCAGCTTGCGCGCCTCGGCCGACACCAAGAAGCTCGCTTCGATGATGTGGTGGTCGGTGACGCCGCGCCAGGCGCGCTGGAAGTGGATGCCGCCGTCTTCGGTTAGTACCGCGGTCCAGCGGGCATCGCCGTCGTCGAGTTCGAGACGACGCGTGACGATCTCGAGACGCGACGTCCGGTCCTCGACCGACACTTCCGGATCGAACACGCCGCCCAACGCCAGCGCCTCGATCATGCCGGCGTCGTAGCGCTTGGGAACGTAGCGCATCAGCGTGCGCATCCGGCGCGCGTGATCGACCAGATCCTTCAGGTCGCGCCCCGAACGACCGCCGCCGGGACCGTCGAGCACCATCGTATTGACGCCGGCATCGACCAGATACTCGTCCAGTGCCGCGTCGTCCTTGAGGTATACCTCGGACCGGCCCTTGGTCGCTTTGTAGAGCGGCGGCTGGGCGATGTAGAGATAGCCGCCCTCGATGATCTTGGGCATGTGCCGGTAGAACAGCGTCAGCAGCAGCGTGCGGATGTGCGCGCCGTCGACGTCTGCGTCGGTCATGATGACGATCTTGTGGTAACGCAGCTTGTCCGCGTTGAAGTCGTCGCGGATGCCGGTGCCCATCGCGGTGATGAGCGTGCCGATCTCGCGGCTCGACAGCATCCGGTCCTCGCGCGCGCGCTCAGTGTTGAGGATCTTGCCGCGCAACGGGAGGATCGCCTGGAAATGGCGATCGCGGCCCTGCTTTGCCGAGCCGCCTGCCGAGTCACCCTCGACCAGGAACAGTTCGGACTTGGCGGGATCGCGCTCCTGGCAGTCGGCGAGCTTGCCGGGCAGCGAGGCGATGTCCATCACGCCTTTCCGGCGCGTCAGTTCGCGGGCGCGCTTGGCAGCTTCGCGGGCGGCGGCGGCATCGATGATTTTCGCAACGATCGCTTTCCCATGCGCGGGGTTCTCTTCCAGCCACTCCGCCATCTTGTCGGCCATGAGGCTTTCCAGCGGCTGACGGACCTCGGACGAGACGAGCTTGTCCTTGGTCTGGCTGCTGAACTTCGGATCGGGCAGCTTGACCGAGACGATCGCGGTCAGGCCTTCGCGCATATCCTCGCCGGTGAGCTGGACCTTCTCCTTCTTCAACATCCCCGATTTCTCGGCGTAGTTGTTGAGCGTGCGGGTCAGCGCGGCGCGGAATGCGGCCATGTGCGTGCCGCCGTCGCGCTGCGGGATGTTGTTCGTGAAGGCGAGGACGTTCTCGTAATACGAGTCGTTCCACTGGAGCGCGACGTCCATCGTGACGTCGTCGCGCGTGCCGCTGATCGCGACGGGCTCTGGCATCAACGGGAGCTTGGCGCGATCGAGATACTTCACGAACGCGGCGATCCCGCCCTCGTAATAGAGCTCGACGGTCTTGCGCTCTTCGCTGCGCGCATCGCTCAGGAACAGGCGGACGCCCGAATTGAGGAAGGCGAGCTCACGGTAGCGATGTTCGAGCTTGTCGAAGTCGAAATCGGTGATCTTGAAGGTGGCGGGCGACGGGAAGAAGGTGACGCGCGTTCCCTTCTGGCCTTCGGTGGCGGGGCCGACGACCTTCAGCGGCGCGACCGCATCGCCGAACGCGAAGCGCATGTAATGCTCCTCGCCGTTGCGCCAGATCGTCAGGTCGAGCCATTCGCTGAGCGCATTGACGACCGAGACGCCGACGCCGTGGAGGCCGCCCGAGACCTTGTACGCGTTCTCGTCCGAAGTGTTCTCGAACTTACCGCCGGCGTGGAGCTGGGTCATGATGACCTCGGCTGCGGACACGCCTTCCTCGGTGTGGATGCCGGTCGGGATGCCGCGGCCGTTGTCGGTGACGGAGACCGAGCCGTCGGCGTTGAGGACGATGTCGATCCGGTCGCAATGCCCCGCCAGCGCCTCGTCGATCGCGTTGTCGCTGACCTCGAACACCATGTGGTGGAGGCCGGAACCGTCGTCGGTATCGCCAATGTACATGCCGGGGCGTTTGCGGACCGCGTCGAGGCCCTTCAGGACCTTGATCGAGTCCGCGCCATAGTCGCCCATGTTCGGGAGGTTGGGATTGTTGGTTTCGGGGTTGGATGCCATGCCGAGTATATAGGCATTCGGGGGCCGAAACGGAAGCGAAATGGCCTGCGGGGGTCGGGGCGTCGGCGAGTGAAGTATAGGAAGTGCAGACGCTGGGAGCGTTTTGCGGCGAGTGTGCACTTCGGGTGCCGGGCGGGTTGGTTTCGAAGAGGTTCGGAGCGCCATGCGGGGATGGTGACAGGGTCTGGCTGTGTAGGACAGCGGCTTGCTCTAGTACCGCCCCGGCGAAGGCCGGGGTCCAATTGGAAAGGTCTCAGTAACGACGAACTGCGCTTCGTCAGCAATGTCCCCCAATTAGGCCCCGGCCTTCGCCGGGGTGGTGACCGACTAAAGCCGCATGGCTCCTCCTTCCCTCTCCCCTTGGGGAGAGGGAAGGAGGAGCCGGAGGCGACGGGAGGGTGAGGGAGAGTTGGGATCAACCTCCCGAGCCCCACTCCCCTCTCCCTTCCCACCGCAAGCGCGGCGGGCCCCTTCCCTCTCCCCGGAGGGGCGAGGGAGACCGGCTTCAGAAGCGGTCGGCGCGCTGGCCTAGCAGGGTCACTTCAACGCGGCGGTTCAGGCGCATGCCGGCCGGAGTCGCGTTGGTTGCGACGGGCTGGTTCTCGCCGTGGCCGACGACGCTGAATCGCGCGCGGACGACGTCCATGTCGTCAAACGCCTGGCGGACGCTGGCCGCGCGACGTTCGGACAGGTCCTGGTTATGCGTATCCGTCCCGCGCGAGTCCGTGAAGCCGTCGATCGCCACGCGGACGCCGGGGTTGCCGCGCAGGTAGCGCGCGAGCGGCCGCAGCTTCTCGATCGCGCCGGGACGCAGCACGGCGCTGTCGGTGCGGAACAGCACGTCCTCCTGCAGCGTCAGCGTCGCGCCGCGCGGGGTTTGGCGGAAGCCGTAGTTGCGCATCGCACCGCGATCCCAGGTCGTGGTAGTCTCGACGATCGTCGTACCACCGCGGTCGCCGCGATAGCCGCGCGGGTCACGGCCGTATGCATCCCAGTCGAAGCGGTCGCGGCGGGGGCCGGCGATGCGCGCGAATTCGCGGTTGGCGTCGTCGGCTTCCTGGCGGCTGATCCGGCCGTCGCCGTTCGCGTCGAAGTTCGGCATCACGAATGCGATGCCGCGCCGCGTATTGCGCAGCTCGGGGAAGAGCACCGGAACGCCGGCGCCTTGCAGACGATAGCCGGGACGCGACCAGGGGGCACGGCTCATGTCGTAACGCCCCTCGGGCCGTCCGCCGTCGCGGACTTGCGCGAAAACGGGGGCGGTGGTCGCTGCGACCATCAGGACGCCAAGGGCTGCGCGCGTGAATTTCCGGGTCATCATCGTCTCTCCGTATCTTCGATGGACGGAGCTTTGCCCGCGCCCGCTTGAACGCGCGGTGAGCCTGCTCGACAGCGCGCGTTCAGCCTAACGCCCGACCGCGATGCGCGTTGCCTGGGGGCCGATCGCGTCGAACAGCGCGTCTTCGGTACCGGTCATCCACACCTGGCCGCGGCCTGCGAGCCGGGCGAACAGCGCCGCGCGGCGAGCGGGATCGAGGTGCGCGGCGACTTCGTCGAGGAGAAGGACGGGGGGCTGGCCGGTTCGCTCGGCGACGAGATCGGCATGCGCCAGGACGATGCCGAGGAGGAGCGCCTTCTGTTCGCCGGTCGAGGCGAGCGAGGCGGCACGCGCCTTGTCGAGATGCGTGACGATGAGGTCGACTCGGTGGGGGCCGCTGAGCGTGCGCCCGGCAGCGGCGTCGCGCGCGCGGCCCTGGGCGAGGTCGGCTTGCAGGCGAGTGGTGTCTCCGCTCCAGCCTTCAAGCGTCAGGCCGGCGCGGGGGAATGGGCCGTCGCCTTGTTCCGCCAGTCGTGTTCCGAGCAACGTCACCGTCTCGCGCCGGGCGGCATCGACCGCGGCGCCGTGCTCGGCCATCTGCGCTTCGAGTGCGGAGAGCCAGTCGCCGTCGGGACTGCCTTCGTCGGCGAGCAGGCGATTTCGCGCGCGCATCGCGGCGTCGTAGCGGGCGGCGTGGTGGGCGTGACTCGGGGCGAGCGCTAGCGTGAGGCGGTCGAGGAAGCTGCGGCGTTCGCCGGCGGGGGCGACGAACAGGCGGTCCATTGCTGGGGTGAGCCACAGGATCGTGAGCCACTCGGCGAGCGCGTTGGCGGTGGTGGTCGCACCCTGGATGCGGACGATGCGGCGCTCGGGGGCGGAGGCGAGTGTGCCGGTCGCGACGTCGACTTCGGCCGGAGCCTGTATCAGCCTCTGTGCTTCTGACTCCCCTTCCGCTTGCGGGAGGGGTCGGGGGAGGGGCGCGCTTTCCTCGGGAGCGGACGCCAGTACGTACGTCGCGCCCTCCCCTAACCCCTCCCGCAAGCGGGAGGGGAAGAGTGTGGCCGCGACACCGAAGCCGCCTGCCCCACCTTGTCGCGCCATCTCGCCTAGTGCCGCCCTCCGCAGCCCGCGGCCGGGCGCGAGCAGTGACACCGCCTCCAGGATATTCGTCTTGCCCGCGCCGTTCTCACCAGTCAGCACGACGAACCCTGGTCCCGGCGTCAGCGTCAGGTCGGCATGATTGCGAAAATCGGTAAGGACGAGGCGCGAGAGCATTGCACCCGCCTTAAAGGACTTTCGAAGCCGATTGCATCGCCCTTTTCCGTTCGCCCCGAGCGAAGTCGAAAGGCGTGGCAAAAGCTATGGTGCTTCGACTTCGCTCAGCACGAACGGGGGGACCGATCCGATCACAACCGCGCTAGCGACACGCCCGGTCGCTATCGAGCATCGCGTCAGGCGGCGATCCGCTCCGGCGCGCTTGCCGGTGCGGCTGCTGCGGTCGCGGCCTTCTGCGTGCTGAGATACGATGCGAGCGCCGGTCCTAATTCGCGCTGCGCGTGCAGATACGCGACCGGCGTGACGATGCCGAGCCGTTCGCGCGCGGCCTCCAGTGGCTCGTGGAGCAGTTCGAGATAATCCTCGCCCGATACCCATTTCGCTTTGCGTCCGTTGCGATAGCCTTCCCAGACCGCGTTGGCGAACAGCTTGCTGCCGGTGACGCGCATGCTCTTCAGCGCCGCGGCCGAGCCGATCAGCGCCCAGCCGAGCCCGCCGACCTGCGCATAGCTGAACGCGACGAGCGCCGCCTCGCCCATGCTTTCGTCCGCCTTGTAGCCGGTCAGCACGTGCCAGATATCGTGCGTGTCGCGCACCCGCCGGCCGAACCACGCGTAAGGGTGCGCCAGATCGTCCTCGGATGGCACGAGCCGCGAGACCTCGACCAGCCCGTCCGCGGAATAGCCCGTCGTCTCGAGGAAATGGCGATACGCCGCCCCGACCGTGCCGGGCGCGAAGCTCGCGACGAACGCGGGGTCGGAGAAACGCTGCGCCAGTTCGACGCGGTCATAGGCGATCCGCCCACCCTGCTCGGTGGCGATCAACCGCGCGTAGTTCATCGGCGCATTGCCGACGTTCAGCGCGCGCATGATCCGGAACACCTGCGTCGTGTCGTCGCCATTCGCGAGCAGTTTCTTGATCGCATCGAACGCCGTACGCCAATCGCGACGACCGGTCGTACCGGGAAACGGAGGAAGCTTCGCCATCGAGTCGACTCCTTACTGACATTGCTGTTAGTATCAGGTTCGACGGTGCATTCAAGTGCGGATAATCAAACGCTCTCGACGACGATTCCGTATTCGATTGCTGCATGTCGGAGGCGCGTATCGAGCGTCGCCATCGCCAATCCGTGCGCTTGCGCGATCGCAAGATGAAGCGAATCGGCAGCGCGTAATCCGAGTTCATAGCGCTCGACGAAGCCTGCGGCCGTCGCGAAATTCTCTGCCGATACCCCGACGCGCTCATAGTTCGTGCCGATCGATGCGCGCCATGTTTCCAGCAGATCAATTCGGTCCACGGCAGAAATCTGCCCGGTACGAACTTTGAGGGAGAGCGCGCTGGAAACTTCGGTATCGGTCCAGTCGCTGACATACAAACGTCGGTCAGATTGCGTCCGAAGCCATCGCCACACCGCGGGACTATGCGCCTCGTACGTCAGCGAGGCGATGATCAGCGACGTGTCGCAATAGACGGTCAATACCGATCGCCGTCTCGCATCATCCGCACGAAGTCGCCCGCGCCTTGTTCTTGAAACGGTAGGCGCTTCGCAAGCGCTTCGAGCGCGTCGACATCGATGGGCTTGCGGCGCGGGAGCGGCGGTGCCTCGGGGGTCACGCGGGCAAAGGGTTGGCCATTGCGCGTGATCTGCACGGCCTCGCCAGCTTCGAGCCGGTCGATGAGCGTACCCAGTTCGTCTTTCAGATCCGCGATGTTGATCGAGTCCATGATCCGGCTCCTGCCTGTCGCGCCGCTATACCACGGCGCGACAGGCAGACCGAATCACACGCGCATCGGCATCAGCACGTACAGCGCGGGCGACTTGTCGTTCTCGCGGATCAGCGTTGGGGCGGCGGCATCCGCCAGGTGCACCTCGACCATGTCGCCGTCGATCTGCGCGAGGATGTCCATCAGATAGCGGCTGTTGAAGCCGATCTCGAACGGGAGCGCGACGTAATCGCCGGGGACTTCCTCCGCGGCGGTGCCGTTTTCGGGCGAGGTCACCGACAGCGTGATCTTGTCGCGATCGAGCGCCATCTTCACGGCGCGTGTCTTTTCGGTGGCGATGGTGGAGACTCGGTCGACGCCTTCCATGAAGCTCTTCGGGTCGATCTTGAGGATCTTGTCGTTGCCGGTCGGGATCACGCGGCTGTAATCGGGGAAGGTGCCGTCGATCAGCTTCGAGGTCAGGATCGCCTGGCCGAGGTCGAAGCGGATTTTGGTCGGCGACAGCGACACACCGACCGAACCGTCGACCTCGTCGAGCAGTTTCCGGAGCTCACCGATGCATTTGCGCGGGACGATCACGTCGGGCATCGATTCGGCACCCTCGGGACGCGGCAGCGTGACGCGCGCGAGGCGATGGCCGTCGGTCGCGGCGGCCTTCAGCACCGGGTTCGAACTGTCGCCGTCCGCCACGTGCAGGAAGATACCGTTGAGATAATAGCGCGTCTCTTCGGTCGAGATCGCGAAGCGCGTCTTGTCGATGATCTGCTTGAGCGTCTCGGCAGGCAGCTCGAACTGGGTCGGCAGTTCGCCCTCGGCGATCACCGGGAAATCGTCGCGCGGCAGCGTGCCGAGCGAGAAGCGCGCGCGGCCCGCGACGATGCTCATCCGGCCTTCCGACGCGGCGAGCTGGACCTGCGAGCCTTCCGGCAGCTTGCGCGCGATGTCGAACAGCGTGTGCGCGGACACCGTGGTCGCGCCGGGCTGGTCGACTGCGGCTGCAATCGATTCGTTGATCTGGAGATCAAGGTCGGTCGCCATCAGCTTGAGCGTGCCCTCGGCGGTCGCCTCGATCAGCACGTTCGACAGGATGGGGATGGTGTTGCGCCGCTCCACCACGGACTGGACATGGCTCAGCCCCTTGAGGAGCGTTGCGCGTTCGATCGTCGCCTTCATCGTAATTCCCCCCGCCACCACAGCCAGAATCGGGGCTGGGGGCAATCCGCAGATGGCTTACCCAACAACAAAGGGTCGGAGCAAGCGCCCCGACCCTTCTTTGATCACGGTAAACGTCGCGTTAAAACGCGCGAGCCGTCTCGATCAGAAGCGGAAGCCGTAGCTGGCGACCACCTGGTGGCGATCCGTGTCGACGTCGAATCGGCCGCTGGTGCCGCCGGTCGCATAGTCGATGTTGCTGCGCTCGTAGTTCGAATAGCGATATTCGAGCTTGGCATAGGTGTTCGGACCCATCGCGTGCTCGGCACCCGCACCGATGCGCCAGCCGTCGAGGTTGAACTTGTTGTCGGTCGTCTGGTTGGTGTCGCCGGCGAGCACCTTCAGCTTCGAATTGGTGTAGCCGCCCTTGACGTACAACATCGTCGTCGGCGCGACGACGTAACCGACGCGACCGCCGACGTAGATGTCACGGCCCTGCTTGACGCGACCGAAGCCGAAATCGCTGGTGTAGTCGTAGCGATCGCTCTTCGCGGTCGAGCCGGTCAGTTCGGCTTCGGCGCCGAGCACCAGGCCGCCACCGGTCGCGATGTCATAGCCGATGCCGCCACCGAACAGCAGGCCGTCGATCTTCTGGTCGTCGCGTCCATTGTTGTTGGACACGCTGCTGCCGGCGCCGGTGTGGTCGTAGCCGAGCGTGCCCTCGATGCGGGGGCCGGTGAAGGTCGGATCGGTCTGCGCGAAGGCGGGTGCTGCAACCGCGGTGGTAGCGAGCAGCGAGACGGCGATAAGCTTACGCATTGGGATACTCCATAATGTCTTCGTCACACCCCTGCCGCGACGGGCAAACGCGGGATGGACAGCCCCAATGGACTAGCCGGGCGTGCGTTGCATGAACCCCAGATAAACAGGGAAATCCGTTGCTTTTGCGCCACAGGGGGTTGAAACGCGGGCCATGATTCCAAGCCGACGGCAGGGTGAAGCAGACGCCCGATCAATCGATACGCCGCCCCTGCGCCAGGGTCGCGATTTCGTCGCGCGGCACGGCGAAACCGTGTTCAATGCGGCGCATCGGTTGCAGGGGGATGCGGCGCACACGCCGTTGACCCGCGCTGGGTTCGCGCAGGCGGACGAGCTTGGCCGTGCATTGCGTGAGGTGCTTGGGGTGAAGCCGGGGCTGACCTTGTGGGCGTCGCCGACCGGGCGGGCGTTGCAGACGCTCGCGGTGATCTGCGAACATCTGGAGCTCGATTGGCACGATGCCCGGACCGATGCCCGGTTGGTCGAGATCGACATGGGGTCGTGGGGCGGGCGCTATTATGCGGACGTCGTCGATGAGGTCGGGCCTGTGATGCTGCCGGGGGGCACGCTGAAGCCTGCGCCGGACGGCGAGACCTATGCGGAGATCGCGGCACGAGTCGGCGGGTGGCTGGCGGATACCGCGGAGGATCCGGGCGACCGGCTGGTGATCATGCACGGCATCTCGAGTCGGGTAATGCTCGGCGTAATGACCGGTGCGGCGATCGATCCTGCGCTCGGCGCGCCGGTTGCGAAGGGATTGCCGCAGGGGTCGGTCACGCTGGTGGAGAACGGACGCGCGACGGTGCCACACCTCGGCACGGGGTTCGCTCCGGCGTGAAATTCGCAGTCCTGCTGGCGTTGGCGATCGCTGCTCCGGCGGCGGCGCGTGAGACGATCGGCATCTACAAGGGTTGGGGTGCGTTTCGCGATGCGAGCCCGGCGCGGTGTTACGCGATCGCGCGGCCGGTGATGGCGGGGGGGCGTTCGTCCGGGTTTGCCAGCGTCGCGACGTGGCCGAAGCGGGGTTTGCGGGCGTCCTTGTATGTGCGGCTCAGTCGGGAACGGGATCGGTCGGCGGGGGTGACGCTTACGGTCGGCGAGCGGCGATTCGCGTTGGTGGCGAATGGGCTGGATGCGTGGGCGAGCGATGCGCCGAGCGATCGCGCGATCGTGGCGGCGATGCGGTCGGGACGGAGCATGAGTGTCGAGGCGGTCGGCGTCGGCGGGCGGCCGTTCGTCGATGTGTATGCGCTGTCTGGGGGGGCGACGGCGATCGATGCGGCCGTGTTGGCGTGCAGCGGGGGGTGAAACTTCGGGCGAGCCCCGCCCACCGGCACCACCCCGGCGAAGGCCGGGGCCCAATTGGGGGACGGGAATGACGACACTCAGTTCTCCGTTACAACGACCTTTCCAATTGGGCCCCGGCCTCCGCCGGGGTGGTGGTTGTTTTAAGCTACGTCCTGCCTGATTGCGCTGACTCCACCCCCTTCTCGCAGCCAGTAGAAAAATCACGAAAATTCCGCTACGGGCTCGCGCATGCAGACCGCCGCGAACCTCATGCCCATCCCTGGGCACATCGATCCCGTGCCCGTTCCCCGCAGCTTCGTGCCGCGTAGCGATGGGCGGATCGACCTGCTCGGGCTGTCGCTCGCCGATCTGCGGATGGCGCTGGAGACGTCGCAGCTCGAGGAGAAGCAGGCCAAGCTGCGCGCGAAACAGCTGTGGCACTGGATCTACAATCGCGGCGCGACCGAGTTCTCGGCGATGACCGACATCTCGAAGACGATGCATCCTTGGCTCGAGCAGCGCTTCGTGATCAGCCGGCCCAACGTCGTCGAGGCGCAGGTGTCGACCGACGGCACGCGGAAATGGCTGCTGCGGTCGGACGACGCGCAGGATTACGAAATGGTGTTCATCCCCGACGCGGATCGCGGCACGTTGTGCGTGTCGAGCCAGGTCGGCTGCACGCTCAACTGCACCTTCTGCCACACCGGGACGATGCGGCTGGTGCGCAACCTGACGCCGGCCGAGATCGTCGGCCAGGTGATGCTCGCGCGCGACTCGTTGGGTGAATGGCCGAGCCAGCCCGAGGGCCGCATGCTCACCAACATCGTGATGATGGGAATGGGCGAGCCGCTGTATAATTTCGAGAACGTCCGCGATGCGTTGAAGCTGGTGATGGACGGCGCGGGCCTCGCGCTCAGCCGCCGCCGGATCACGTTGTCGACGTCGGGCGTGGTGCCGATGATGGCGCGGGCGGGGGCCGAAATCGGCGTGAATCTCGCCGTATCGCTGCACGCGGTGACCAAGGAAGTGCGCGACGAGATCGTGCCGCTCAACCGGAAATACGGCATCGAGGAATTGTTGCAGGCCTGCGCGGATTATCCGGGCACTAACAACGCACGCCGCATCACGTTCGAATATGTGATGCTGAAGGACAAGAACGACTCCGACGACGACGCGCGCGAGCTCGTGCGGTTGCTGCGGAAGTACGAGCTGCCGGCGAAGGTGAACCTCATTCCGTTCAACCCGTGGCCGGGCGCTCAGTACGAGTGTTCGACGCCCGAGCGGATCAAGTCATTCTCCAGCATCGTGTTCGGCGCGGGGATCTCGGCACCGGTGCGGACGCCGCGCGGGCGCGACATCGATGCGGCGTGCGGGCAGCTGAAGACCGCGTCGGAGAAGAAGAGCCGCGCGCAGGTAGATCGCGAAGCTGCAGCCGAAGCGGATGCTCTTGTCTGATCTGGGTTCGCTGGGATTGGCGGCGGGTGCGGGGATGCTGGGCGGCGCGATGAACGCGCTGGCGGGCGGTGGCAGCTTCGCGACGATGCCGTCGCTGATCGCGCTCGGCCTGCCCTCGCCGATCGCCAACGCGACCAGCAACGTCGCGGTGCAGCCCGCGGCGATGGCTAGCGCATGGGCGTATCGCAGCGATCTGGGGCCGGTCGGCGGCGTCGGTATCCGGACGCTGGCGGGAATCACGTTCGTCGGCGGGCTGGTCGGCAGCCTGCTGCTGTTCTTCACCCCGGCGACCGCATTCGACGTGATCGTGCCGTGGCTGTTGCTGATGGCGACGCTGGCGATCGCGTTCGGCAAGCCCGCGTCGACCTGGCTGCACGCACGCGTCGCGATCGGGTCGCGCTCGCTGATCGCCGCGCAGACGTTGCTGGGGATCTATGGCGGCTATTTCGGTGGCGGCGTCGGGATGATGCTGACGGCGGCATGGGGATTGTTGGCCGGCGCGTCGCCCGCCAAGCTCGCCGCGCCGCGCACGCTGATGCTGGCGACCGCGAATGCCGCCGCGACGATCGTGTTCGCGGCAACGGGGATGGTGGCGTGGGCGCTGTGCCTGCCGATGATGGCGGGCGGCGTGGTCGGCGGGTATTTCGGCGCGCGATTCGGACGGAAGCTGCCCGACGGTGTGATCCGCGCCTGGACGCTGTTCGTGACCGCGACGACGACGATCGTGTTCTTCTACCGCGCCTATTCCTGAAGCCCGGTCTTCGCGACGAGCCATTTCGCCGCGGCCTCGGGCGTCTGCTTGTCGGTATCGCGGTCGACCCGGTAGTTCGCGGCGCGCATCGCCTCGACCGGAATTCGGCCGACCATCGGCTTCAGCGCGGCGAGGAACTTGGCGTCCCCTGCCCGCTTCGGCGCGACCATCAGGATCGCGTCGTAGCCGGGGATTGCACGCCGCGGGTCGGTCAGCACGGTGAGGCCATCCGCGGCGATCCGGCCATCCGACGAGAAGGCGGAGATGACGTCGACATTGCCGCTCTCCAGCGCGCGGTACATGAAGGTCGGGCTGTACGGCGTCGTCTTGGCGAAGCGGAGCGGATAGGCGCGCTTCACCGCGGCCCATTCGGGACGTTCGAGGAATTCGAGATCGCTGCCGAGCGTCATCCCGGGCGCGGCCTTCACCAGATCGTCGAGGCTGGCGATGCCCTTGGACTTTGCCGCGTCGCCCTTCATCGCGAAGGCATAGGCGTTCTCGAACCCGAGCGATCCGACCAGGCCGACATGATGCTCGCGCCTCGCCCAGTCGGCGATCGCGGCGACCATCGCCGGGCGTTCAGGGACGTCGTTGCGCTTCATCTCGTTCGCCCAGATCGTCCCGGCATAATCGACATAGACGTCGATATCCCCGCCGGAGAGTGCGCCGAACACCACCGCCGAGCCGAGGCCGTCGCGATATTCGACGGTGTAGCCGGCATGTTCGAGCCGGTCGCCGATGAGCCGCGCGAGGATATATTGCTCGGAGAAGTTCTTCGCGCCGACCACGACGGTGCGGTCGGCGCCACTCTTCGGCCATAGCGGGGCGGTCGCCGTTGCGGTTCCGACGAGCAGCACCGCGGCGCTCGCGATCCAGAGCCAACGGCGGCGCGAGCGGATGCCGTATTCGATTCCCCCAATCAGTGCGTCGACCGCCAGCGCGAGCGCGGCTGCCGAGACGCAACCTGCGAGCACCAGCGCCCAGTTCTGCGTCTGGAGCCCGGCGAAGATCATGTCGCCGAGGCTCGGCTGGCCGACCGTCGTCGACAGCGTCGCGGCACCGATCGTCCAGACCGCCGCGGTGCGGATACCGGCGATCAGCACGGGCGCGACCAGAGGTGCCTCGACCAGCCGCAGTTTCTGCGCGGGCGTCATGCCGACCGCATCCGCCGCCTGGATCACGGCTGGATCGATGCCGTGCAACCCCGCGACCGCATTCCGCAGGATCGGCAGCAGCGCGTACAGCGTCAGCGCAATCAGCGACGGGAGGAAGCCGAGCGCGGGGATGCCGCCGCCGACCAGCGCGGAGAGGCTGAGCAGCAGCGGATAGAACAAGGCGAGCAGCGCGAGGCTCGGGATGGTCTGGACGAGGCTCGCGAAACCAAGCGACACGCGCGCCACGGTCGCGTTGCGCGCGGACCAGATGCCGAGCGGCAGACTGATCGCGATGCCGAGCAGCAACGCCGCCGCGGAGAGCAGGACGTGATTGGCGAGCAGCGGCGGCACGCGGCCGAGCGCGTCGAGGAACGCGCTCATGCGACCAGCGCCTGGAGGCGTTCGGCCTGCGCGCGCGGCACCTGCACCAGTGCCTGCGCGTCGTCGCCACCCTTGCCGGCGACGAGGTCGGCAGGCGTGGCGTCGGCGACGATCCGCCCCGCCTTCATCACCAGTACGCGGTCGGCGAGCAGCAGCGCCTCCGCCATGTCGTGCGTGACGAGGATGGTGGTCAGCCCGAGCCGGTCGTGAAGTTCGCGGATCCGCGTGCCGAGCGCATCGCGCGTGACCGGGTCGAGCGCGCCGAACGCCTCGTCGAGCAGCAGCAGTTTCGCGCCGGGTGCGAGCGCACGCGCGATCCCGACACGCTGGCGCTGGCCGCCCGAGAGCGCGTCGGGCATGCGGCTCGCGATGTCGCGGGGCAGGTCGACGAGGTCGAGCAGTTCGCCGACCTTCGCCTCGTCCGTGCGCCCGGCGATGCGCAGGCCGATCGCGATGTTCTCGGCGATCGTCATGTGCGGGAACAGGCCGATATTCTGGAAGACGTAGCCGATCCGGCGGCGCAGTTCGGGCGCGGGCTCGGCGGCGACGTCGGCACCGTCGATCGTGACGCGGCCTTCGCTTGGCTCGACCAAGCGGTTGAGCGTCTTCAGCAGCGTCGACTTGCCCGAACCGGACGTGCCGACGAGCGCGACGAAACTGCCGCGCGCGATCTCCAGCGAGACCGTATCGACGGCGATCGTCGTCCCCCCAGAACCAGGGTACCGTTTGGTGACGCGTTCGAAAGCGAGCGCTGGGGAATTGTCTGGCATCTGCGCGCAGGATGCGGGAAACATACCGGAAAATCAAATGGAGAGGGTATGAGCCAGCAGGGCATTTTCATCACCGGCGGCGGATCGGGGATCGGCCGCGCGACCGCGATACTGTTCGCGCGGAAAGGCTGGCGGGTCGGGCTCGCCGACGTCAACGTCGCCGGGCTAGCCGAGACCGCCGCGCTGCTGCCTGCGGGGATGGTCAGTACCTACCAGATGGACGTGCGCGACCGCGATGCGTGGGTGGCGTCGCTCGATGCGTTCGTCGCGACCACCGGCGGGCGGCTCGACGTGCTGTTCAACAATGCCGGGATCGGATCGGGCGGACCGCTCGCGGAGACGGACTTCGCCGAGATCGATCGAGTGATCGCGATCAACCTGGTCGGCGCGCTGAACGGGGCGCGGATCGGCCATGCGTATCTGAAGCGGACGCCGGGATCGTGCCTGCTCAACACCGCGTCGGCGTCGGCGATCTACGGCTCGGCTGGGCTCGCGCCCTATTCCGCGACCAAGTTCGGGGTGCGCGCGATCACCGAGGCGCTCGACGGCGAATGGGCGGCGGACGGCATCAAGGTGCGCTCGATCGTGCCGAGCTTCATCGACACGCCGCTGCTCGATTCCGCGGCGGGGAACACGAACCACTCGATCCGCGAGACGGTGACGGGTGCGGGGCTGGAGCTGACCGGCGTGGACAAGGTCGCGGAGGCGGCCTGGGCGGCGGTGCACGGCGACAAGGTGCACACTTTCGTGGGCAAGACCGCGCACCGGATGGCGTTCGCCGCGCGGTGGATGCCGGGTGCGCTGCGCAAGCGTATGCGGCGGGATATGCGGAAGTAGAAGTTGCGGAATTTATTTGAGCACCACCCCGGCGAAGGCCGGGGTGGTGCTCAAAATACCTTCAGCTCAGGCGTCGCCGACGATCGCGTCGATCGCTTCGGCCATCTCGATATCACGCGGTGAGAGGCCACCCGCGTCGTGCGTCGTCAGCAGGATTTCGACGCGGTTCCAGACGTTCTTCCACTCCGGGTGGTGGTTCGCGCGTTCGGCGATCAGCGCGACCTGCGTCATGAAGCCGAACGCCTCGACGAAATCGGCGAACACGATCGTCCGCGTGATCGCGTCGCGCGCATCGTCGTAATCCCACTCGTCGAGCCCATCGAGCGCCTCGGCCCGCTCGGTATCGTTCAGCGCTTCGATCATCGGGCTCTCCCTTGCCGCAACAGTTCGCCGACGCGTATGGCTGGCGGCATGAGCGGGCAAGCGACAATATCCGGGGAAGCCCCCGACGCCGACACGATCGAGGCGATCGGGCGGGCGACGATCGCCAGGCTGCCGCAGCAGTTCGCGGAGCATCTCGGCGACATCGTCTTCGCGGTCGAGGAGTTTGCCGACGACGATACGCTGGCCGCGCTGGGCCTCGAACATCCGCTCGACCTGTCAGGACTGTATCACGGCCGCCCGCTCGGCGAGAAATCGTCGATGGACGTCGCGCCGATGCCCGACCGCATCGTCCTGTACCGGCGCGCGATCCTGGAGGAATGGATCGAGACTGGGGTGCGCCTCGACGATCTCGTCGCGCACGTGACGATCCACGAGATCGGCCATCATTTCGGCCTGAGCGACGACGATATGCATGCGCTGGAGGATAGCGCGACGTGAGCTTCGCGTTTCGCGACGTGGCGTGCGTGCGGGGCGGAAGATTGCTGTTCTCGGGCGTGTTGTTCGACCTCGGGCCGGGCGATGCGGCGATCGTCACCGGCCCCAATGGCGTCGGCAAATCGAGCCTGATCCGCATCGCCGCCGGCCTGCTCGCGCCGTTCGAGGGCAGCGTGGCGTGCGATGCGGCGCAGGCGTTGCTGACCGAGGCGAGCGCGCTCGACCCCGACCGCACGCTGATCGCCGCGCTCCATTTCTGGGCTGCGTTGGACAATGCGCACGCCCCCGATACCCGGATCGCCCAAGCGCTGTCCGCCCTCGATCTGGACGCGCTCGCGGACATTCCGGTCCGCCTGCTGTCGACCGGGCAACGCCGCCGCGCGTCGATCGTGCGCGTTGCCGCCAGCGGAGCGCCGGTGTGGCTGCTCGACGAACCCGCCAACGGGCTCGACACGGTGTCGATCGCTCGACTGGAAACGCTGATCGCCGAGCACCGCGCCACCGGGGGTATCGCACTGGTCGCAACGCATCTGGCGCTGGAGATTCCCCACGCGCAGGAGATCGCGTTGTGATCGCGCTCATTCGCCGCGATCTGCGGCGCAGCGTGTCGAGTGGCGGCGCGACATTGGTGGTCGCGTTCTTCCTGCTGGTCGCGACGCTGTTCCCGTTCGCGATCGGCCCCGACGCGGCGTTGCTTGCGCGGATCGGCGGGGGCGTGATCTGGACCGCGGCATTGCTTGCGGCCTTGTTGCCGGTCGAGCGCCTCGTAGGTCCCGATCTGGAGGCGGGGGTGTTCGACCAGTTCGTCGTCCGCGGGATGTCGCTTGCGCTGGTCGCCTTGGCGAAGACGATCGCGCACTGGCTGAGCTTCGGCCCCCCGCTGATGCTCGCCGCGGTGATCGCCGCCGGCCTGCTCAACCTGTCGGCCGACACGCTGCTCCGAGTCGAGATCGGCCTGCTGATCGGTACGCCCGGCCTCGCCGCACTCGCGGTCGCGACGAGCGCGCTGGTCGCGGGCGTTCGCGGCGGCGGCGCGGTGACGGGCCTCGTCATGCTGCCGCTCGCGGTCCCGTTGCTGATCTTCGGCGCGGGATCGCTCGACCCGGCCGGCGGCGGGGGCGCGATCAAGCTGCTCGCCGCGGTCAGCCTGGTGCTGGTCGCGGGCGCGCCGTTCCTTGCGGCGGCAGCGATCCGCGCCGCGCTGGACTAACGAACAGGCCGCCACTCGACGAAGTGGATCGCCGTGAGCCTATCGATCCGGGCTCGGTCAACGCATTGATGCCGCGACCATGCTCGGCTGCATTTCTCGACGTCGGTCGACACGGCATGTTGCACGAGCCTGCGCTATCCTGACCCGGAAACCTTGCTAGACACGCCCGATGATGATCGTGTCGAGCCTGTTCCGCTATCCCGTGAAGAGCCTGGGTGGGCATGCGCTGGAGCATGCCGACCTCGAAGCCCGGGGTATCGCGGGCGACCGGCGGTGGATGCTGGTCGACGACGCCGACCGGTTCATCACGCGCCGCCAAGTGCCGGACATGGCGCGTATCGGCGTGACGGTAGAGGGCAGCCATATCCTGTTCCACCATGCCGAACTGGGAACGTGCGAAGCCGCCGTCCCCGACGACAGCGTGGCAGGCGTCGCTGCGACGGTGTGGCGCGATACCGTGATGGTCCGCTTCGGCAACCCCGAGGCGGATGCGTTCCTGAGCAAGGCGCTCGGCCGTCCGGTGCGGCTGGCGTATCACTATGACGAGAGCGTTCGGGCGATCCATCCGGACTGGTCCATGCCTGGCGAGCAGGTGAGCCTCGCGGATGGCTTTCCGTTGCTCGTCACCACCGAAGCGTCGCTCGTCGCGCTGAACGATCGGCTCGCGAACGGCGTGACGATGGCGCGGTTTCGCCCCAATATCGTCATCGCGGGGGCGGAGCCCTGGGCGGAGGATCGCTGGCGGCGGATACGCATCGGGACGACCGTGTTGCGGATCGCGCGGCCCTGTTCGCGGTGCATCATAGTCACGCAGCAACCGCTGACCGGAGAGCGGCTCGACGGCAACGAACCGCTCGGCACGCTGCGCGCGATGGGTCACGCCAATGCGGGCGGCATCATGTTCGGGCAGAACGCGGTGCCCGAACGCTTCGGCACGATCGCCGTGGGCGACAACGTCGAGGTGCTCGAACAGGGCGACGGCAACGTCTGATTCCGCTGCGCCTCAGATCCCCGTCGCGTACAAGGCGTGGTGCGTGAGGATGTAAAGCGTGCGGTGGTCGGCGCCGCCGATCACGAGTTGCAGCGGGCGTTCGGGTACGTCGATGCGGCGCGCGAGCGTGCCGTCGGCCGCGTAGACGAACACTTGGCCGTTCGCGACGTAGAGGTTGCCCGCAGCATCGCGCGCGACGCTCTCGCCGCCGCGATCGGCGACGATCTTGAGGTCGGTCACCTTGCCGTTGCCACCGACCAGCCCGCTATACGTGCGGTTCTCCGATCCGTTGGTCAGGACGATGCGTTCGCCCGGTGCGGCGGAAACGAAGCCGTTGGCATCGAGCGTATCGGACCAGCGCCAGCCCTGATGATCGTCCGAACCCTGGTTCCAGACGCGAAACGCCGGCAGCACCAGCGACCCGTCGGGCGAGACATAGTCCTGCGGCTTGGCCTCGCCCATCTTGCTCGTGAAGAAATCTGCGAGCGGGGGATATTGGTACGTCGCGGGATCGATCCGGTCGGCGAACTCGCCGTTCGCCCAGACGTTGACCGGAAGCACGGTTGCCGATCCGGGCCGCGGCTTGGCGGGGGTCGGCGCGATGACCTTGACGTCGGTCGGCTTGGCCGGATCGATGCTGTAGACGGTGCCGTCGCGTCCCGCCGACGACAGCACGAGGAGATCGCCCGACCGGTCGACGGCGAGGTTGACCGCATCGAGCGGTGCCTCAGAGACGATCGACAGGCCCTCGGTCTTCGACCAGCCGTGGATCCGCTGAAAACGGCGATCGATGAAGTACAGCTTGCCCTGGGCATCGACCGCGCCGCCGGCGATCGAGTAGAAGCCGTCGGCCAGTTTCTTAACACCGGGCGATGCCGGTATCAGGGTTCGGACTGCCGTCGCGGGTGCGGGCGGCACGTCGAGCCTGGCGAACTCGAGCTCGCGGACCTCCTGGCCTCCCGTCATATCCTTGATGGCGTTTTCGAACGGGAATTTGCTCGCGCGCAGATACGTGCCGCAGCCCTTGGTATCACAGCTGGCAAATCCGCTTTCGGCGTTCACGTGGACGTTGCGGAAACGGATGTCGCCCGAGTTGTAGAGCTTCACCGCGGCGTCCATCGGCTTGATCGAGCGCGTCACGCGGTAGCCGTGGTAATTGGCGAACAGGATGTTGCGCGAATTGCGGATCTCGGTGGAGATCGCGTCGACGCCGTCGCGCACCTCCTGCTCGGTCTGTGGCGCGAGGAATTCCCAGTTCTCGACGGTATCGAGGACGATCTCGGCGCGATAATGGTGCTCGGCCGACAGCTCGTAGACGTGGCCGGGGGTCTTGGTGTTCGAGACGTGGAAACCGGCCGACGCCAGCGTGTTCGGCGACCAGATCGCCGCGAACGTGCCGCCGCCGCCGTCGGTGACCCAGATGCTCGGATATTGGCCGTCGAAGCGCGCGCGCGGATCGCCGAAGCCGATCGGGCTGCCCTTGGTCAGCACGGTGCCGCCGCCGCCCTGGATCTTGACGTCGTTGACCATCGACGCCTCGCCCGCCTTCCAAAGAAGCGCGGTCGCGCGGGGATTTACGCCGCCGGTCCACAGGCCAAGCCCGGAGACGACCGCATTGCCGCCCTTCGCGCTCTGCAACAGCGCCTTTGGTCCGCCGACACCCATGTACGCCGGTGTCTCGTCGGGCAGATAGAGGTGCGTGAGGCTGGGGTGCAGCGCAATCAGGACGCTGTCGGCACGCAATTTGATCGTGTCGGTGACGCGGTAGCGACCGACCGGGAGGTACAGCACGCGGTGCGTGTCGATCGCGCGTTGCAACGCCGCGGTGTCGTCGGTCGTGTCGTCGCCCTTCACGCCGAGATCGTGGACGTTCGCCCATTCGCGGACCGGCGGCATCGGGCGGATCGCCGGCGCACGCCGTGCCGGCAGGCGCGCGAGCGGCGCCATCTGGATGTCGGTCGCATACTCGCCGATCGCGCCCAACCCGGCCAGCTTCAGCCCGTAGGAGAAATCGCTGACGCGGTAGCGTAGCCCCGCCCCTGCCACGGTCTTGCCGCTGTCTCGGAAGCGGACGAAGGTCGGGGTGTTCGACGCCACCGCATTGTCGAAGCCGATCTGCGTGAAGACGCTGTTCTCCGCCGACACGATCACGCCTGCCTGCGACACGTTCTCGAACCGGACGTCCTTGCCCCAGAGCGAGTCGGAATAGCCGCGGTCGATCTCGATTCCGACCGGCGTGTCGCGGATCGCGACGTTGACCAGCGTCAGGTCGACCTCGTGTTCGCGGATCGCGGCGTCGCGCTGGCCCTGGAATTCGGAGTCGATCAGCGTGAACTGCCATGCGGGCGAAGTTTTTTCGGACATGATGCCGTAGCGACCGCCGAAAAAGCGCAGGTTTTCGAACTCGTTGCCCGCCTGATAGACGCCGGCGAGCCCCGAGCCGATGTGGAAGTCGACGTGCCGCAGATAGCCATGCTGCGCGACGCGGAAGCGCACCGCGACCGCGCCGGCATTGCCCTCGCCGATCCGGAAATCGACGTTGGACAGCGCCGAATAGAAGGTGCTGGAGGTCGCGTCGAAGATCGCGGGGTCGAAAGGCACGCTTGTGCGCGGCGGGACCGGCGCCTTGCCGACGCGGTACTGATCCTCGCCAGTGAAGCTGACCATCGCCGCGACGCCCGAGGCGTAGCCCGCGCTGTTGTCGCCGAGCACGATCTCAGGACGGGTCGGGCCGATGCCGAAGATGCGGACGGCGGAGCGGACGAAGATCGTCCGGCTGATCCGGTAGCGCCCCGAGGGCAGGAACACGACGCCGCCATGACCGCCGGCTGCCGCCGCGTCGATCGCCTGCTGGAGCGCGGCGCTGTCGTCCGCGCGACCGTCGCCGACGCCCTTGACGGTGATCGCACGCGGATCGTCGGGCTGGCTGAGATAGACCGAGACGGACTTCGCAGGCGGTGCGGTCTTCGCGATCGCAGGCGCGGCGACGAGCAGCGCCGTTCCGCAGAGCAGCCAGTGCGCAACCATCATCCGTCTCCAATTATCAGGACAGCAGTCCTACCGTTCGGGAGCGGATGCTTCACCTGCGACGATGGTCGTAGCTGGGGCGCCGTCGAACCCTCCCCATAAAAGGGGCGTCAGATCGCCAGGGATTGCGCGAGGATCGCCGCCTGGGTGCGGTTGCGGACGTTGAGCTTGCGCATGAGCGCAGTCATGTGGACCTTTACCGTGGCTTCGGCGATGCCGAGGTCGAAGGCGATCTGCTTGTTGAGCAACCCCGAATGGACGCCGCGAAGCACCCTCAACTGGGTCGGCGTCAGCGCGGCGCGGGTCTCGGTCACCGTTGCGGCGGCCGTGGGTTGGCGCGTTTCGTGTCCAGGTCCTTCCATGGTCATCCTCCTCTGCTTCGGCCATGTGTGCAGCGGATCGGGACCGCGACGGCATGGTTCGAGCTGTTGATCCACTGATCCGGTTGTGCGGATTCGGTTGGACAGGTCCGATGTATGGGCCGCAGCTTTGGGCGCAATCAAGCCTTTTCTGTTGGTAGTTCGAAAAGACCTGTCGTACAGATATGCGATTGTACCAGCAGGCGAAGGCGCCGCGGGACCGATAGGAGGGGCGTTTATGCCACGAGCACTGGATCGTTCCGGACGATCGCGAGCCGCACGCCGATGATCGGCAGCGACATGCGGCTGGTGATCGCCGCGCTGGCAGGGATCCTCCTCGCCGTGCTGATGATCGTCCGCGGGCGGCTTCACCCCTTTATCGGGCTGTTGTGCGGCGCGTTCACCGTCGGACTGCTCGCCGGACTGCCGCTGCCCGACGTCGCCAAGGCGGTGCAGAAGGGCGTCGGCGATATCATCGGCGGCACCGGCCTCGTCGTTGCGCTCGGCCTGTCGCTGGGTGCGATGCTGCATCTTTCGGGTGCTGCCGCGTCGCTGGCGAAGGGCGCGTTGCAGCTTACCGGCGTGCGCGCCGCACCCTGGGCGACCTTGGGAATCGCGATCGTCGTCGGACTGCCGCTGTTCTTCGAAACCGGTCTCGTCCTGCTGCTGCCGATCGTCGTCGCGGCGGCGGAGGAGATGACGGGCAAGGACGGCGCCGATCGCGATGCGGCCAAGTTGCGGCTCATCATGCCCGCGCTCGCCGGGCTGGGCGTGGTCCACGCGCTCGTGCCACCGCATCCGGGGCCGCTGCTCGCAGTCGAGGCGCTTGGCGCGAACCTCGGGCTGACGATGTTCTACGGCATCCTGATCGCGATCCCGACCGCGATCATCGCCGGGCCGTTGCTGGCGATGGTGACGACGCGCGGCGTGCGGCTCGCATCGCCGATCGTGACCGACAAGGGACTCTCGATCGCGCCGCCGCATCGGATGCTGTCGCTGCTGATCGTGCTGCTCCCCGTGCTGATGATCGCGACCGGCGAACTGGGCCAGATCGTACCGGGGATGAAGGGCACCGCGTGGCTGGTCGCGGCGAGCAATCCGGTGATCGCGTTGCTGATCACCAACCTCCTCGCACTGCCGTTGCTGTTCGGGCGGCGGCTGCGCGAGGCGGCGATCCAGGATGCGGTGTGGCACGAGACGATGGGTGCGGCGGGCGCGATCCTGCTCGCGATCGGCGCGGGAGGCGCGCTGAAGCAGGTGCTGGTGACCGCCGGGCTGTCCGATCTGCTCGCGCGCACGGTGCTGATGCACGCGATCTCGCCGCTGCTGCTCGGCTGGCTGGTCGCGGTGGCGATCCGCCTCGCCGCGGGCTCCGCCACGGTCGCGACGATCACCGCGGTCGGGATCATGCCGGGCGTGGTCGCGAGTTCGGGCGTGTCGCCGGAGCTGGTCGTGCTGGCGATCGGCGCGGGATCGGTGTTCTTCAGCCACGTCAACGATCCCGGTTTCTGGCTGGTGAAAAGCTATGTCGGCACCAGCACCGCCGACACGTTCCGGACCTGGTCGCTGCTCGAAACGGCGATCTCGGTGGTCGGCCTCGCGCTGGTCATGGCGCTCAGCCATGTCATCTGACCCGTTCGGCGCCGCCCCGGAAAAGACAGCGGCGAACGAGGGACGGCTGGCCGATCGCGCCTATGCCGGCATCGTCCAGATCATCCTCGACGAACGGCTCGCGATCGGCGACCGGCTACCCTCGGAATTGCGGCTGGCGGCGACCTTCGGGATGTCGCGGACGATCGTGCGCGAGGCGCTGGCGCGGCTGGCGTCCGACGGTATCACGCAGGCGCGGCTCGGCGCGGGATCGTTCGTCAAGCGCCGGCCGTCCGAACGGCTTGGATCGCACATGCCGATGGACGCTCTGGCGACGACGCTGGGGACGTACGAAGTTCGCTTCGTGCTGGAAGCCGAGGCCGCGAGGCTGGCGGCGCAGCGACGGTCGAACCACCAGCTCGATGCGATCGAGAAGGCGCTGGAGGCGTTGCGCGCCGCGCTGCTGTCCAATGCGCCGGCGCATGACGAGGACTGGGTGCTGCACCGTGCGATCGCCGAAGCGACCTCCAACGCCGCATTCCTGCCCGTCTTCGATCACCTCCAGGAACAGGTGATGCAGATCCTGCGCGCCGGCGTCGACATATCGCGGTCGCGGGCGCCCGAGGTCATCAAGGCGATGATGGACGAGCATGACGCGATCGTCGAGGCGATCCGCGCGCAGGATGCGGACGGCGCCGCGCTGGCGATGCGCTGGCATCTCTCGCAGGGGCGCAAACGGTTGATGCCCTGACTGGCGCGCGGTCTGCATGCGCTCCCCCTGCGACCGCCCCCTGCGACCGCCGCCCCTGCGACCATGGTCGTAGATGATACCGCGACCGGCTTCCGATAAAGAGCGTCGGGACACGACACGTCGCCAAGCCGGACACACGGTATGCGCGTCGTGCAACATGGGGATGGAATGATGCACAGGCATATGCGCGATCGGTACTCCGTTCGGAATTTCCGTGGTACCGCTACCAGCTTAGCCGTACTCGCGACTGCGCTGCTCTGCTCGCCCGCCCTTGGCCAGACCGCGGCTCCGGATGCGAGCCTGCCGGCCTCGACACAGTCCGCAGACCCGGCCGCGCCCGACCAGCTTCTCGCGCCGCAACCGGCCGCGCAAGCCGAAGACCGCGCGACGACCACCTCGAACGACATCGTCGTCACCGGCACGCGCATCACGTCGAGCGGCTTCAATGCGCCGACGCCGACGACCGTGATCGGCGAGGACCAGATCCTCAAGAACGCGCAACCCAACATCTTCAACGCGATCGCGCAGCTGCCGTCGCTGCAGGGCTCGACCGGCGCCTCCACCGGCACGTTCAGCACGTCGAGCGGCACGCAGGGGCTTAGTTCCTTCTCGCTGCGTGGCCTTGGCCCCATCCGTACGCTGACCCTGTTGGACGGCCAGCGCGTCGTCGGCGCGAACGTCTCCGGCGTGCCCGATATCAGCATGTTCCCACAGTTGCTGGTCAAGCGCGTGGACGTCGTGACGGGAGGCGCGTCCGCCTCCTATGGTTCGGACGCGGTAGGCGGCGTGGTCAACTTCATCACCGACACGCGCTTCAAGGGCTTCAAGGCGAACGTCCAGGGCGGCATCACCAATTATGGCGACGACAAGCAGGGGCTGGTCCAGGCCGCGTTCGGCACGTCGCTGTTCGGCGATAAGCTGCACTTGATCGTCAGCGGTGAATATGACGACGAAGACGGCGTCGGCCCAGGCGATTTCGGCACCGACCTCGCCAAAGGTCGCGACTGGTACCGCGCCACGACGCTCGTCAACACCGGACAAACGAACAACGGCCTGCCGCAGTTCAACTACCGCGACTATGCGCAACCGTATCAATATGCGCGCTTCGGCCTGATCAACAACGGCCCGTTGCAGGGCATCGCGTTCGACCAGAACGGCGCGCCGTATAATTTCAACTATGGCTCGAACGGTCGTCCGACCGGCACCGGCGGCGTCACCAACTGCTTCCCCGCCAACAGCTTCTGCGTCGGCGGCGACCTGTCGGGTGCGCCGGGTTCGGGCGCATCGCTGAAATCCTCGCTGGAGCGGCTCAACGGGTTTGGGCGGATCGGCTTCGATTTCGCCGAGAACAACGAGGCCTACGTCACCGTCAACATCGCGCAGGTGAAGACCAGCAACCAGCCGAGCCCAGGGTATGGCCGCCCGAACCTGACCGTGCAGTGCGCGAACCCCTTCCTGCCGCAACTGGTCCGCGATCGCTGCGCGACCGCCAACATCACGCAGTTCAATTTCGGTACCAGCAACGGCAACTTCCCCGATCCGCTGGTCCAGACGGATCGTCGCCAATACCGCTTCGTCGGTGGCCTGAAGGGCAAGTTCGACATCGGCGGCACGCCGTGGACCTATGATGCCTATTACGAGCACGGCATCACGAAGGCGGCGATCGACGTCGACAACACCGTGTTGCAGCCCCGCTATGTCGCGGCGACCAATGCGATCACGCTGAACGGCGCGATCGTCTGCGCCGATCCTGCCGCGCGCGCCGCCGGGTGCCAGCCGATCAACATCTTCGGCGGCGCGGTACCGTCGGCAGCGGCGCTCGCCTATGTCACGCCTGCCAACGGCCCGCTCCAGCGCACCAAGCTGACGCAGGACGTCGCCAGCCTCAACTTCTCCGGCGAGCCGCTCAACCTGTGGGCCGGGCCGTTGTCGGTTGCCTTCGGTGGCGAGTATCGTCGTGAATTCTACCGCGTCCACGGCGATCCCTATGGCGCGGGCGTCGCCGCACTCAGCCCCAACAGCACAGCCTATCCCGCCGATCCGCTGTTGAATTCCGCGTTGGGCAGCAACTGGGCAGCCGGCAACTACAAGAACGGTCGCGGCAAGTACGAGGTGTACGAGGGCTTTCTCGAGCTAAACCTGCCCCTGTTCAACAGCGAGGCGATCGGCCGCGCCAACCTCAACGGCGCGGGCCGCGTGACGCATTACAGCACGTCGGGCACGGTCTGGGCTTGGAAGGCCGGCGGTACCTGGAATACGCCGCTGGACGGCATCCGGTTGCGCGCCGTCACGTCGCGCGACGTCCGCGCGCCGAACCTGTCCGAACTTTTCGCCGCACCAACCGTCACCACGCTGCCGAACTTCACCAATCCCTTTTCCGGCAGCGGCGTGCAGGCGTTCCAGAACACCGTCGGCAACCCCGATCTGAAGCCGGAAATTGCGCGCAACACCGAGGTCGGTATCGTCCTGTCGCATCCGTCATGGGCGCCGGGTCTCGGCCTGTCGTTCGACTATTACAAGATCAAGCTCGACGGCGTCGTCTCGACATTGTCGCCCGACCAGATCGTCCGCTTCTGCTTCGAGGGCAATCAGGCGTTCTGCGGCGGCTTCGTGCTGAACAGTCCGACCCAAGGCGGCAATTTCATCAACGTCCAGCCGTTCAATCTCGCGTCGTGGAAGACCAGTGGGTTCGACATCGAGGCGAGCTATCAATGGAAGAAGCCGCTCGGCATTCCCGGCAACTTCACGCTCCGCATACTGGGCACGCATGTGAAGGAGTTCCTCGTCGACGCCGGGATCGCCGGCGTTGACGTGGTCGACCAGGCCGGGGCCAACAACGGCAACACGCCGGACTGGAAGTGGCTGGCGACGCAAAGCTACGACAACGACGTCTTCAGCATCAACCTGCAAGAACGATGGTTCTCGGACGGCGTCTTCGGCAACCAATATGTGGTCTGCACCACCGGCTGCCCAGTCTCGACCGCCAACCACCCGACCATCGACTATAACAAGATGAAGGGTGCGTTCTACGTCGACCTGGGCGGGTCGGTGAACTTCACCAAGCAGGTCAGCATGTTCTTCAAGGTCGACAATCTGTTCGATCACGACCCGGCGCCCGCGCCACAGACCAACACCGGTCTCGACGTGAACCCTGCGCTGTACGACACGCTCGGCCGCATCTACCGCGTAGGCGTTCGCGCCAGGTTCTGAGCGGCCTTTCCCCGGCAGCGGCCGCTGCCGGGGGAGCGCACCGTTCCAAGACCATTTAAAATCGCGAATATTCAACTCGTGTCGGTCATAAGACCCCACACGCCGAAGGGCTGAACGGTCCGTGTCGAACGAAGATCGATCAGCCCTCGCCTTGCCAACCGCCACGCAGCGGCAGGCGCAGGACGCGGTCGTTGGCGGTCATGTATAGCGCCCGCCCTCGTTCCCCGAACGCGCAGTTGGCGATCGGCGCGCCAGTCGTGACGAGCGCGAGCGGCTCCGCGTCGGGCGTCATGACCATCATGCCGCCGGGCACCGAGCACACCAGCGTCCCGTCGCGCGCGACCTTCATGCCGTCGGGCAACCCTGCCCCGCCCCGCGCCTTCATCGCCGTGGCATCGAGCAGCACCCTGGCATTGCGCACGCCCTTCGCATCGAGATCATAGACCATGATCCGCGGCGCGCTTTCGTCCGACACCGACACGTAGAGCCGCGTTTCGTCGGGCGACAGCGCAATGCCGTTCGGTCGAGTCAGGCTCCCCTCCAGCAGTTCGACCATGCCGCCCGGCCGCAGCCGATAGACGCCGTTCACCGCCAGTTCCTTGAGCGGCGACGTATCGCCTTCGGTCAGGCCGTACGGCGGATCGGTGAAGTAGAGCGTCCCGTCGCGCGCGACGTGCATGTCGTTCGGGCTGTTGAACCGCTTTCCCTGGTAGCGATCGACGACCGTCTCGCGCCGCCGCGTGACCAGGTTTACCCGATCGATCGACCGACCGCCGCTGTTCGCGATCAACAGCCGGCCTTCACGGTCGAGCGTCAGTCCGTTCGCACCCGGCTCGCGGATAAGCTTGGGATCGGTGCCCCCTGCCCCCGACGGATCGAGGAACGGCACGGCGCGGCCACCCTTGCGCCAGCGACGAACGATGTTGGCGGGTGGGTCGGAGAACAGCAGATACTGTCCGGCGTCGACCCATACCGGGCCCTCCGCCCAGCGGATGCCGGTCGCGATCGTCTCGACCCGCGTGCCGGGCGCGACCATCCGATCGAACGCGGGTGACATCCGCTGGATGCGCGGTTCGGCAGCGGGGCCCGCACCAAAAGCAGGCGCGGCGACCATCGCCACCGCACCAAGCAGGATGTCGCGACGTCCCGGCCGGAACGCATCGTTGGCGGTCCGCTCAAACATCGGCGGGGCAATAGCTACGCAGGAAGTCCTGATGCGTCGGCAGGACCGCAACCTGTCTGGCGATAGTCGTCTTCATGTCCCCCAGGATCTGTCGCAACCGCGGCTCTCCCATGATCCGGCCCATCCGGTGATGCTGACGCGGAGACAGTCGCTGGCCGGTCATCACCTGCGCCCAGGAAGCGACGCGGAATATCTCCTCGCCGTCCTGATACGCCATGCCGCTTTCGCGAAACAGCGCGATCCGGTCACTCAGAGTCTCGGGGATATCCATCGTCCGGCATGCATTCCAGAACGCCGTGTCGTCACGCTCGGTCAGCACGTAATGCAGTACGATGAAGTCGCGGATCCGTTCGATATCGGCCGCCGCCTGTTCGTTGAAGCGCTTGGCCGTCGCCGCATGATTGCCGCCGAACGGGAACACCTGGAGCAAGCGCGTGATGCCGATCATCGCGAGGTGGATCGCGGTGGATTCGAGCGGTTCGACGAACCCACCCGCTAGCCCCAATGCCACGCAATTGCCGCGCCACACGTCCTGGCGGCGGCCGGGCTGGAAACGGATCAGGCGTGGATCGAACAGGACTTCGCCTTCGACCTCGGCGAGCAATTGCGCGTGCGCCTCGTCCGCGGAGAGATGGCGGCTGTCATAGACGAGCCCGTTGCCGACGCGGTGCTGGAGAGGAATCTGCCAGCGCCACCCCGCACCGTGCGCGATCGCGCGCGTGTACGGCACCGCCGGCCCCACCGAGCGCGTCTGCGTGACGACCGCGCTGTCGGTCGGCAACCAATGCCGCCAATTCTCGAACGGCGATCCCAAAGTCTGGCCGATCAGCATCGCGCGGAACCCGGTGCAGTCGATGAACAGATCGCCCTCGATCCGCTCCCCCGAGCGCAGCACGAGCGCGGCGATGTCACCGCTCTCGCCATCCTGTTCGACGCGGTCGATGAACCCTTCGATGCGGCGCGCTCCTGCACCCTCGGCCAGCGTGCGCAGGTGTCGCGCATAGCGGCCCGCGTCGAGGTGATAGGCATAGCTCAGCTCGGGCGCGTTGCCGCCGATCGCGAACCGCTCCGCCTGCGCCGCCTGGAGTTCGAGGCAATAGTCGCCGAGGTCGCCGCCGAAACCGTCTTCGCGCGCCTGGAGCCAGAAATGGTGGAACGCACCCATCCAGGTCGACTGGCCGGTTTCGCCGAACGCGTGGATGTAGCGATCGCCGATCCGAGCCCAGTTCTCGAACGATATGCCGAGTTTGAAGGTGGCGCCGGTCTCGGCCATGAACCGCTGCTCGTCGATCCCGATCAGCCGGTGGAACGCGCGTGCCGTCGGGATGGTCGATTCGCCGACGCCGATCGTGCCGATCTCCTCGGATTCGACCAGCGTGACGTCGACCAGCGCGCCGAGCTGTTGCGCGATTGCGGCGGCGGCGAGCCAGCCGGTGGTGCCGCCGCCCGCGATCACGACGCGGCTCCGCTGTGTGTCCGTCATGGCCATCCTATCTGTTGAGACGCTGCAGGACTTGTGCGCGCAATCGCCGTGCGGCGGTGTCGTCGAGCGGCGCGAGCGCACCGCGGGCGTGCGACGGCAGGTGCTCGCCCGCGCGCTCGGCGGGGCCGAAAACGTAATAGTCGAACAGTTCGCGCCACGCCCGCTTCTCGCCTTCGGGCCGATCGCGCAGGCTGAGCATCGCGTGCAGCATCGTCGTCATCGGCGTATCGACGAACCCCGGCACGTCGTTCCACCAATAATTGACCATGACGTTGAAGTCGTCGAGCGCCTCGACCCGGTGCCACCACAAGGCTGGGTAGACGAGGATGTCACCCGGTTCGAGCTCGGCGACGCGAGCGCTGCTCAGCGCGTCGCGATAGCCCGGATGGCGGTCGAAATCGGGCGCGACGAAATCGACCATGCTGACGACCTGCCCGCCGGGCGTCGGTTCGAGCGGGCCGGGATACAGGTTCGCGACCTGATCGGGCGGGAACAGCGTGAAACGACGCCGGCCGACCAGCGGGCAGGCGATGTTGTTCGACATGTCCCAGTGCGCCGCCGCGGTCGTGCGGTTGCCGATCCAGAGGCTGGCGAGCGGCGTGCCGGCACCGGGCAGGTCGCCCTTGGCCACGACGGGGTTCTCGGCGCGCAAACCGGGGAAGAACGTGTCGACGTCGGTCGAGCCGAGATAGACCGATGGCGCCTCGGCTCCGGCGATACCCGCGCGGATCCGGTCGAGATAATCGGCCAGCGGCGCGCGGCTCGCCGCGTAGTTCATGCCGGTGACGTCGTCATTGTAGAAGAAGCGGCCGCCGATCTTCGGTTCGCCGACGAAGCCGACCACCAGACGTCCGGCATCGAACCGCAACAGATACGCCATCGCCGCGTCCGCACCCTCCCGCCCGGTCTCGACCAGCGGCAGGTCGGTCGCCACCGCCTTCAGCACGACCGGTTCGCCAGCTTCGATCAGCGCGGCGAAGTCGATCTCGCCCCGTTTCGCCCCTTCGATCTTGCGAACGGCCGGCAAGGCAACGGAAGCGGTCACCGCGCCGCGAGCCGACTGGTCTTGAGCTCGATCAGGCGCGAGACGGTCCCGAGCGACGCGATCGCGAAGAAGGCGAGTTGGAGAAATCCGGGGGCATGGAGGCGCGCCAGGGCTTCGCCATCGAGCGCGGCAAGCCGTTCGGCCGAGATCGTGTAGAGATCGTCGAGCGTGTATTTGTTCGTCTCGTCGAGGAATATCTCGAGCGCGACCGGCTCTATCAGGCCTTCGACCTGGAAGGCGTCGAACATCGGGTCGTTCGCGATCACCCCGTCATGAATGCGCCCCAGCACGTCCGACACGGCATCGAGATACGGACTGTTGCCACCATGCGGCAGGAAGACGATCTGCCCGGGAACGCCCTCGCCCCGCGCGGTGATACGGGGGGAATCGAGGTCGACGTGGACCATCGGCTCGGCTTCGCTGCCGTCCTCGGCGCGGGTCAGGCCGATCGAGAAGGGGCCCCGCTGATGCAGCGCCGGGACATAGCGCGCGTGCCAGACGCCATCGCCGAGAAACAGATTTTCGTCCCGATCGAGCCCGACGAGTGCGACCGACTGGAACCGCCCCTCTTCCGAACGTCGGAACAGGATCGGGTATTCGCGTTGCAGATCCTGCCATTCGGTCGGGAAGACCAGAACCTGGTTCACGGCGTCGCCGAACTCGGGACCATGGCCCGTCGCGACCGTCAGATCCTGGTGATCGACGTTATTCAGAAGGACAATATTCGTCACGATGCGCCTTTCGCAAACCACGGGCCTGGTACGCGCGGCATCATGCAGAGCACGGTTGCGGCACGCAATCCAGCGCGGGCCGCTGAGCGCTTCGTAGACATCAGGTCGTTTGCTCGTGCGCGCATTCAGGGCCTTGTCCATAAGCCTTGCAGGTTCGTTAGGTCGCGAGAATAACGCGCCACCACTGTTCCAGAAGCGCCTTCCCATTGGGCTCCGGCCCTCAGGGTGGTGGGGATTTCTCCAGGCAGTGCATGTTTCCCGAGACGTACCCAGCCCCACCGTAAGCATGACGTGGAAAGTGGGATTGCCGCACGCTGGTATCCCGACAAGCGATGTCCCCCTCCCCGGCTTGGAAGGGGAACATCGTTGCCCGTCGATCCCCCGCATCCGTTCAGAAGCGGAAGCGCCCGCCCAGCAGGAAGCGGCGGCGCAGTTCCTGTCCGAACCAGAGCTCGCTCTGGTCGCGCGCATAGGTCCGGAGTTTCTGCTCGGTCAGGTTGATGCCTTCGATCGACACCGCGAAGCGCGGCGTGATGTCGTAGCTGATGTTCGCATCGAGCTGTCCGAACGGCTTGGTGAACTCCGGATTGCGCGAGTCCTGGCGGTTGATGCCCGACAGGAACTTGTCGCGCCAGTTGTACGCGAGCCGGGCGGACAGTCCGTATTTGTCGAAGATCAGCGTCGCGTTGAACGTGTCCGACAGGCCCAGCAGCGCGAACTGGTTCTCCGACGGAAGCCCGCCGATGTTGAACCCGACATCGCCCCGCACCAGCGTATAGGCGGCACTGACGCCGAAACCGGTCGATCCGAAGAAATGCTGGCCTGCGACTTCGAAGCCGTAGATCTCCGCGTCCTTGTTGTTGACCGGCCTGGTGAGCTGGAACTGATACAGGACGTCCGTCCCGTTCGCGATCACGTCACGGCTGCTGTTGATCTGCTTGACGAAATCGTCGTTCAGCGAGCCGGTGGCGCCATTATAGTTCGCCTGGAACACTGTGGTGGCCGCGCCGATCGAGCCGGTCTGGTCCAGCAATGCCGTCAGCACGAACAGGTTCACGTCGCTCTGATCGGCACCCAGCGCCTGCAACGCCGCCTTGGCCTGGCCCGATCGCGTTCCCGGCGCGCCCGAGCTCGGATCGCGCAGTCCGAACAGTTCGGTGGTGAACTGGCCGTTGCCGATGAAGTTGCGTACCCGCTTGTCGAACACCCCGAACGAGACGTAGCTGTCCGGTTTGTAATACCACTCGATCGAGGCATCGAGATTGTCCGATTCGAGCGGGATCAACCGCGCATTTCCCGTCGTCCCGCTCGGGATACCGCCATTGGCGACCGGTCGCGATGGCCCGTTGGCGCTGGTCGAGGTGAACAGATTACCATATTCCGGCCGTGCGATCGTCTTGCTGAACGACAGGCGCCCGATCAGATTGGTCTTCAACTCGACCTGGAAATCCATTGAGGGGAGGAAATTATTATAGGACCCGCCGTCCGTCAGGAAGCTGCTCTGGTTCGAGATCACGAGGGTGTAGTCGTTGTCCGAAACCCAGTTGATCGCGGCAGGAACGGCCACCAGCGATCGCGACGTGGACTTCGTGTGTTCGTAGCGCACGCCGGCGACGAGCGTCGCGGGTAATGGCCCGAGCTCACCCTTCCACGTGACCTGGCCATATGCCGACCAGATCTTCTCGCGAACCCGATTGTCTTCGGTGGCGGTGGTACCGACGAGATTGCCGGCCTTGCTGTAGAACGGCGACAGGACCGAGTAGATGGACGCCGCATCACCGCGGAATGCCGTCTGCGATTCCGGATCGTTGCCGGGATCGTAATGCTTGAATTTGCAGACGAGGCAGAACGCCTGCAGCGCGCCCGGCGCGAGCCGTTCCACGTCGCCGGGGTTGGTGATGCCCCAGTCGCCGAGAACCTGCTGCGTCGTGGTTCGCGTCTGGTGCATGTTGGTGTTGCGAAGGTTGCCGCCGAAATCGAAGCGACTGCCGCCCCCGAGATCCCAGCCGAAATCGCCGCGCAGTTCCTTCACGCGCTGATCCTGCGCAGACGCGAACGTGCGACCGATCTGCGACCCCACCTGGGTAACCGTCAGCGGACCCGAGAGCGTGATGTCCTGCACGGGAATACCGCCGGAAAAATCCACCGAATGCGAGGAAACGACGTTGGCCGCCATGCCGACCAGCGTCGAGCTGTTGCCGTTGGGATTGTCCGGCCGGCTCGATGCCTTGCTGTAATGGCCATCGAGATTGAACGTGAAGTTGTCGGTGATGTCCCATTTGCCGTTCAGGCCGAAATCCTGGATCCGGCTTTTCTGACCGCGGTTCTGCGCCTCGAAGCCTTCGTCCTTCGCGCCGTTGATCGTTTCGTGCAGATACGTCGCGGTGGCGACCGTCGGGTTGGCGTCGAACCGCACCTCGTCGAACGGCCGGCTGAACCAGTTGGACAGATCCGAACGGACTTCCTTCTGCGTGTTCTGCGCGAACAGCGCGTCGGCGGTCAGCGTCAGCGTCTCGATCGGCTTGAACTGGACCACCGCCTGGCCGTTGATGCGCTCGCGGCTGCCTTCCGCATAGTGATAGCGGCTGTCGTTGGGGATCGCGACGAGCTGGTTCGGGTCGCTCGGCCCACCCGTGATCTTCGTGCTGCCATCCGATTTGACGAACCCTCCCGACAGGAAGGTGCTGTACGGCATGATGTTCCAGTTGTTGGACGTCGCCGCGATCGAGGTGAAGTTGCGCTTCTGGTAGCTGCCGAACAGCGACACGCCGAACCGGTCGGTCGGATCGGCCCAGCTGAGCACGCCCGAAAGCTCCGGCGTGACCTTCGATCCGCAATCCAGGCAGCCATCGGTGCTGGTGTCGTACACGCCCTTCGCGCCGATGCTGCCGGTCAGGCCGCCCTTGCCGTCAAGCGGACGGCGCGTGACCACGTTGATGGTCGCGCCGATGCCGCCGGTCGGCACGGATGCGCGTCCGGTCTTGTAGACCTCCAGCGTACGGACGCCTTCGGAGGCGAGGTTCGAGAAGTCGAACGACCGGCTCGCACCCTGCGCGCCATCGGAATTCTGATCGCCGCCGACGACCTGCACGTTAGCGGTCGCAAGCTGGCGGCCGTTCAGCGTGACCAGATTGTAGCTCGGGCCGAAGCCGCGAACGGTGACCAGCGCGCCTTCGCCGTTGGTACGATTGATCGAGACGCCCGTGATCCGCTGCAGCGACTCGGCGAGGTTGGTGTCGGGGAACTTGCCGATATCTTCCGCCGAGATCGCGTCGACGATGCCGGTCGAATTGCGCTTGATCGCGATCGACCGTTCGAGGCTGGCACGAACGCCGGTGACGACGATCTCGTCGCTCGCGGGCGCCTGGGCAGCAAGAGAAGATTCGGACGACGGCGCGGTCTGTGGTTGCGTGAGCTGACCGGCCGCGGCCGTGGGGTCTGCCGTCGTGCCCGGTGCCGTCGTCGGCTGCGCATTCGTGGCGTCGGCGCCGGCCTGCGCCTGAGCTTGTGCAGAAGCAACGCCTGATACCGTAAGACAGTACGCCACCGCTATAACGGATGCCGAACGCGCGAGCGCCGACGAAAGACTATTAGCCTTCATGATCATCCCCTCTTGGTCGCAATCTTGTGACCGCGGATACTCCCACGCCGATCGTACGCCGGCTGTGCGAGCGCTAACATAGACCTTACAGAGACAGTGGCAAGCATCTTTGCGACCGAATATCTCTCTATTGTTACACACACCGCGATAAACATTGATCCAAATTGGATTTAATCTGCAATCGGTTGATAAGTCGGCAGAAAGCTAATGGAGCATCGCTCGTGGCCGTGACAAATTAGCACCACCACGCCCTCGTCACAGGATAGACAAGCAACGCAGGTTGCGCACGACCCGGGGAATTGGCGGCGGATGTACAAAAAAGGGGCCGATCCTTTCGGACCGGCCCCACAGGGTCCTCGGGAGAGGAGACTTAGAACTTGGCGCGGATGCCGGCGAGGAACTGGCGACCCGGATAATAGACGCTATAGGCTGCATTGTCGTAGCCGAAGGTGGTCCGCAGCGGCTCGTTGGTGATGTTGAGTACGTCGAGCGTCAGGCGCACGCGGTTGTCGAAGAACGGCAGCTGATATCCGGCGGAGATATCGAACTGGCCGCGCGCATCGGCACGCAGCGGCACGGGGATGTTGTTCTGCGGACCGTTCGCGGCGATCGATTCGTCGTTCCAGACATAGTTCAGGCTGAGCGACACGCCGTGGCCTTCATAAAAGCCTTGGAGGTTGTAGCTCCACGGCGCGATGCCCGACGCGACCAGCCCGGTATCCGACTTCTGCGTGATCCGCGTGCCGTTCGCCGAGAAGCCGAGCCCGCGGACGAGGAAATCGAGCGGCTGGACCCAGGTCGCCTCGACGCCCTGAATCTTGAGCTGGTTCAGGTTGACCGGCTGCGTCACGACGATCTGCGCAACGTCCGGACCACCGCGACCATTGATCGCCTGCTGCTGCGTCGTGGTGAGCGTGCTGAACGCGAGGTTCAGCGCGGAGAACGGCACCGTCGACTGGATGTTGGCGGTGAACCCGTCGATGTTCTTGCGGAAGTACGACACGCCGACATAGCCGATCCCGCCGGTATAATATTCGCCGCCCAGATCGATGTTCTCCGACGTGTAGGGCTTCAGGTTGGGGTTGCCCGCGGTCGCGACCTGAGCGCCCTGATCGGAGAAGGTCAGGCCGGGCAGCAGCGACCCGGCATCGGCGCGCGTCATGCTGATCGAGGTCGCAAACCGCAGCTTGAGGCGGGTCGCCACGTCGTAGGTCAGGTTGAGCGACGGCAGGACCTTCTCGTAGGACGAGTCCTGGATCACGTCGACGAGGCCTGCCGCGACCTGGACCGGGCCGGCGACGTGCTGGTCGGTATGGACATAGCGGACGCCGGCATTGGCGCGCAGTTCGCGACCGAAGATCTCGGTGACGCCGTTGCCCTCCATGTAGAAGCCGAACGTCTTCTCGAGGATGTCGCCGGTCGTGCCGCCGGTCACCGAACCGCGCGCTTCGGGCGCGTTGTCGAGGAACGACTGGTAGTTGGTCGCCGCCTGCAGCTCCTTCAGCTTGGTCGAGATGATGCTCGTATAGCCGACATTGCCCTTGGACAGCTTGCCGATATCGGTGACGTTGAGGCGTTGCAGATACTGTGACAATTGCGCGTTGGTGACGCTGCCGGTGGTGCCGTCGCACGTCGCGCCGCACACCGACGTCTGGTACGCGGTCGAATTGTCGTAGGCGCGGACGTTGCGCAGCGCGCTGTCGTACGCGCCGCCAAACTTCAGGTTCATATTCGCATCGCCGAGCGTGAAATCGACATGCGCGCCCTTGGTCTCGGTCTTGCGGCGTACGCTCTGGACGTTCTGGCGGTACCATTTCCAGCCGAGGTTCGGATCGCCGAGATCGACGTTCGAGGTGATGATCGGCTGCGGATTGTTGCTGTCGGTATTGTCGTAGAACGCGTTGATCCCGGTCTCGCGCGGGGTCTGGATCAGGAAGCTCGGCTGTTCGCGATAGAACGTGCTCTTGCCGTAATTGACCTGCGCCTCGACCTTGAACGTGTCGCTCGGCGCCCAGGTGACGCTCGGGTTCACATTGTAGAATTCGGTGGTCTGGCGGAAGATGCTCTCTTCGAGGAAGAACACCGAGTTGGCGAACGTACCGCTGGTGACGACGTTGTTCGCGTCCACCGTCAGGCCGATCGGCACCATGCCGCCGGTCGACGTCGGATCGGTGCCGGGGCCCGAATTGCGGACGTACCAGTTCATGTTCGACTTGACGTAATCGCGCTTCGACTTGGCGTAGATGCCGTCGAACGCGAAGCTGAGCGTGTCGGTCGGGCGGAACTCGAGCGCGAGCAATGCCGAATACCGCGAGCGGGTCCCTTGCGTCACGTTGTTGCGGCCGAGACGCGGGATCAGCGCGCTGCGGATCTGCGTATCGGTCAGCCCCGACGTCGCCGCGAGATTGACGGGCGCACCCGGCGTCAGGCCGAAGCCGGTGTTGCGCGGTACGACCGGCGCATAGGCGAAGCCGTTGCCGCCGATGTCGCCGACGCCCGGCCGCCCGGTCGGGACGTTGCCGTCGGTGTAGCCGACCGTCTCGAAACCATCGACGCGGGTTTTCTGATCGACGCCCTGCAAGCCGATCAGGATGCCGAACTTGTCCCAGGTCTTGCTCGCGACGATCGCGCCGCGCGGGCCGAAGCGGTTGTTGGTATCGTTATACTGGCCCTGCCCGACGACGGTCAGGTGCGTGCCCGGATTGTCGAACGGGCGTGCATTGCGCAGATTGACCGTACCGGCGATCCCACCCTCCAGCGTGGATGCGACCGGCGACTTCAGCACGTCGAGGCGGGTGAACAGTTCGGACGGGAAGAAATCGAGATCGACTTCGCGGTTGCCGCCGCCGGTGCCGTTGGTGCCGCCATCCGACGCGATCGCGATCTGCGTGTTGTTGAGCAGCACCTTCGAAAAGCTCGGGCCGAGGCCGCGGATCGCGACCTGGACGCCTTCGCCGGTGATATCGCGGTTCAGGCGCACGCCGGGAATGCGGTTGAGCGTCTCGGCGAGGTTGGTCGCGGGCAGCTTGCCGATGTCCTCGGCGAAGATCGAGTCGCCGAACGCGACCGCGTTGCGCTTCGCGTTGGTCGTGCTCTGCAGGCTGCCGCGGATGCCGGTGACGATGATCTCGTCGGTCGCGCCGAGACCATTGTCGGCGGCGGTGGCGCTCTGCCCGGTGGCATCGGCCTGCGACGGCGCCGCCTGGGTGGTCGTGCCGGTGATGCCCTGCTGGTCGGGGGTTGCCGGTGCGGTCGTGCTGGTCGCCGCATCGGCCTGCGCGACCTGTGCGGCGACAGGCGCCGCGACGATCAGGATGTTACCGGCAGCAGCGGCCAGCAATGTGGCGCGGACGTGGTGACGGCGTGCGGTGAAGTTCATGGGATATCCCCTCCGTGTGATGTCCCCGCTTCGATGTCGGGATACGTTAAATCTTGCGCAATTTATGATAGCGCTATCATATTATGAGTAATTGTCTGACCGATCGGTGTCAATAGTTTCAGCGGTAGCGGTACAGTTTGACCCGCTGAATCTGCCATTCGCCGGCCGGCAGGCTGATGTGACGGCCCTGATGAGTCTGATCGCCGTTGAGCAGCCGACCCGCCACCCAGCGTCCCGTAGTGTCGAAACGCCCCTCGTACGCGCTGTCGATACCGGCAAGCCCGGGGCCGTCGCCGATCGGCTTGAAGGTGACGGTGATGCCCTGCCCCGCGACCAGAAACTCTTCCGGTCCGGTCTGGACGATCATCCCGCCATAGCTCGCCATGTCGGGTTTCGCGACCGGCCGCTGGATATCGGCATAGGCGATCGTGAACCGGTATCCGCCGATGTCGCGCGTCTGCGGTTCGTAGATCACGGTCTCGTCATACAGAACGCGCGGCTTGAACCCCGCCATCCGGTTCGAGCCCTGCGCGGCGAGGATCTGCGGCGAAAGCTGCGCGATCACGTCATAGGCCTTGGCCAGATCGCCCGGCGCATCGTCGGCGGAGTCGATCGAAAACGGGCCGAAGCCGATCGCGTCATGCTCGCCATAGGCATAGAATGCGTTGGCCGGGACAGCCGCATTGTCCGCATTGTTGGCTTCGGGAATGAACAGCGGGTTGTCCGGGCGTTTGTAGCGGCCGACCAGGTCGACATAGTTCGGAAAATAGATGTCGGGCGCGAGGAAATCGATCGTCGGCGCACCGGCCTTCCACACGTCGATCAGATGCGGCAACGGACCGCCGCTCGGATATTCGCCGGGTGCACGGCCGGGACGGTTGAGCGCGACGTTGACGTACATCGGCATCGGATACGCCGCCTTGCCCGCCGCGGTCAGCTGATCGGCGAAACGCGCATAATACCAGGCGGTGAACACTTCCGCGGCCGCATCGCCCGCGCCGAACAGGTCCTCCCAGGAGCCTTGCGTCTTCGCGCCACGCTCGACCCACATCGCGTGCATCTCGGGAACGAGGTTCGCCTTGTGCGCGGTCAGATACCGGACGAGTTCGGTCGGCACCGGCTGGCGGTACGCGGCTTCGGCGAGCGGGCCGTAATCGCGGGCGACCGGCAGCATCCCGATCTCGTTCTCGACCTGCATCATCACGACGGTGTTCTGCGTGCCGTCGACCGCCTTCAGATGCGCCATCAGCGCGGCATAGGCGCGCTGGTCCGCCTTCAGCGTCTCGGGCGCGAATGCCGAGAGGATGTCGACGCCCTGCCCGTTCGGGCCCTGCGCGCGCGGAAACCGCGTCTGGTCGCGCTTCACCCAGGCAGGCACATAGGTCGACATCGAATTCTTCCACGCGCCGAACCAGAGGATCACGAGCTTCAGGTCGGCGGCGCGCGCATCGCGCAGCATGGTATCCACCGAGGTCCAGTCGAACTGGCCTTCGCGCGGCTCGATCAGTTCCCACGCGACCGGCGCGAGAACCGTGTTGAGGTGCATCGCGCGCAGTTTCTTCCAGTGCGGCGCCATGTACGCCGCGCTGGACGCCGCCGAATTGCTCAGCTCGCCCCCGATGATCAGCATCGGCTTGCCGCCGACGATCAACTGCGTCGCGCTACCCTGTTTGCGCAGCGAGGGTGCGTCGGCAAGCGCGGGCGTCGCGACCGAGAGCGCGGTCAGCGCCAGGATCGAAGTGCGCAATGTCATCATGTGTGTCACAGCTTGTAGGCATCCTTGACCAGGTCATAGGCAAGCGCGCGGGCGACCTCATGCGCCTCGTCCTCTTCGAGCCGGTGTTCGGCGACGAGTTTGGCGAGGAACGCGCAGTCCATCCGGCGCGCGACATCGTGGCGCGCGGGGATCGCCAGGAAGGCGCGCGTGTCGTCGTTGAAGCCGACCGTGTTGTAGAAGCCGGCGGTCTCGGTCGCGCGTTCGCGAAAGCGGCGCATCCCCTCCGGGCTATCGTGGAACCACCAGGGCGGGCCGAGCCGCAGCGACGGATAATGCCCGGCGAGCGGCGCGAGTTCACGCGCGTAGGTGTCCTCGTCGAGCGTGAAGAGGATCAGCGTGAGCCGGGGATCGTTGCCGAACCGGTCGAGCAGCGGTTTCAGCGCACGGACGAACTCGCCGGGCAGCGGGATGTCGCCGCCCTTGTCGCGACCGAAGCGCGCCAGCACCGACGCGTTGTGACTGCGCGAGACGGCGGGGTGGAGCTGCATCACCATCCCGTCCTCGACCGACATCGCCGCCATCTCTGTCAGCATCTGTGCGCGGAAGAGTTCCGCGTCCGCGGCGGTCGGCTGGGCCATGACGCGGGCGTAGAGCGCGTCCGCTTCGGTAGGCGTCAGGTCCGCCGTCGCCGCCGATGGGTGGCCGTGATCGGTCGAGGTCGCACCCGCCGCGCGGAAGCGTGCGCGGTGGAAGCGGTGCGCGGCGAGATAGCCCGCATAGCTGCCGACATCGGCGTTCGCAGTCTCGCCGAAGCGGCGGACGTTGGCGGCGAAACCTGGCGTGTCGGGATCAACGACCGGGTCGGGGCGATAGGCGGTGACGACGCGGCCATTCCAGTCGCTGGCGCGGATCGCGGCGTGATGCTCCAGCGGGTCTAGCGGACTCTCCGTGGTCGCGATCAGCTCGATCCCGAACCGGTCGAACAGCGCGCGGGGGCGGAACTCGGGCGTCTTCAGCGCAGCATCGATCGTGTCGAAATACAGGTCCGCGGTCGCAGGTTCGAGGCGGACGTTGATCCCGAACGCCTCGGCGAACACCCAGTCGAGCCACATCCGCGACGGCGTGCCGCGGAACAGGGGGTAGTGGCCTGCGAAGATGCGCCAGATTTTCCGCGGATCGGTTTCCGTCGCGCTGCCATCCACCGTCGGGACGCCGAGTGCGTCGAGGGGCACGCCCTGGCTGTAGAGCATGCGGAACACATAATGATCGGGCACGATCAGCAGCGAGGCGGGATCGCTGAACGCCTCGTTCCTTGCGAACCATGCCGGATCGGTATGGCCGTGCGGGCTGACGATCGGCAGGTCCTTCACGCCCGCATGCAGCGCGCGCGCGATGTCGCGGGTGCGCGGTTCGTCGGGGAACAGGCGATCGGGATGAAGGCGCAAAGGCTTGGTCATAGGAGGCGTTCCGGAGGCACCTGTGCATAGCGCGGCACGATGAGGTGGATGACGGCGAGCGCGACGAGATAGGCGCAGGCCGCGACGATGAAGATCGGCTGGTAGCTGCCGACGGTCTCGAGGATGGAGCCGGCGAACTTCGCCATCAGCATCCCGCCGACCGCGCCAGACAGCCCGCCGAGGCCGACGACCGAGCCCGTCGCCCAGCGTGGCAACAGGTCGCCCGGCAACGCGTAGAGATTGGCCGAGAACCCCTGGTGCCCGGCGCAGGCGAGGCCGATCATCAGCACCGCCCACCACATGTTCGGCACCTGCGTCGCGAACGCGATCGGCACCGCACACAGCGCACAGACGAACATCGCGGTTTTCCGCGCCCGGTTGACGCTCTGCCCCCGGCCGATCAGCCGCGACGAGAACCAGCCGCCGGCGACCGAACCGACGTCGGCGAGCAGATACACGGCGATCAGCGGCGGGCCGAATGCCAGCATCGTGATGCCGTATTGCTTGTTGAAGAAGTCGGGCAGCCAGAACAGGAAGGTCCACCACACCGGATCGATCAGGAACCGGCCGAGCATGTAGGCCCAGGTCTGGCGCTGGCGCAGCAACGTCTTCCACGCCACCGGCCGACCGGGCTCGACCGGTTCGCTCTCGATATAGGCGAGTTCCTCCGGCGTGACCCTGGGATGCTCGCGCGGGCGGCGATAGAAGCCGAGCCATGCGACCAGCCAGATGACGGTCAGCAGCCCGGTCAGGATGAACGCCCAGCGCCAGCCCATCGTCACCGCGATGATCGGCACCACCAGCGGCGTCAGGATCGCGCCGACGTTCGAGCCTGCGTTGAAGATGCCGATCGCCAGCGCGCGCTCGCGTCGGGGAAACCATTCGTTGGTCGCCGCGATCGCCGCCGGGAACGTCCCCGCCTCCCCCAGCGCGAGCGGGATCCGCGCGAGGATCATGCCGCCGGTCGAGGTGAAGAACACGTGCGCGACATGGCCGAGCGTCCACAACGTCACCGCCAGCGCATAGCCGACGCGCGCGCCGACCCGGTCGATCAGCCGGCCGAACATGACGTAGCTGAGGCCGTAGGCAGCCTGGAACCAGATGGCGAGATCGGCATAGCCCGTCTCGCTCCAGCCGTAGCGGACCTGGAGATCGGGCTTGAGCGTCGGCAGGACGAGCCGGTCGATATAGCTCAGCACCACGGCTGCAAACAGCAGCGCGCAGACGATCCAGCGGATCCGACCGCGCGGCTTGTCGATCACGCGAGCGGCCGTCACGTCGCCGCTCACCAGTTGCACAACGTGCCGTCTTCCAGTCGCGCGACCGGAAGATAAGCACGTTTATACTCGTAGGTCGCCGCGAGATCCTCGTCGATGTCGACGCCCAGCCCCGGTGCCTCGCCCGGATGCATCATGCCGTCGTCGAAGCTGTATGCGTGCGGGAAGACCGCATCGGTCTCGTCGGTGTGCGGCATATGCTCCTGCACGCCGAAATTGGGCACCGACAGCCCGAAATGCAGCGCCGCCGCCATCGCCACCGGCGACAGGTCGGTCGCGCCGTGACAGCCGGTCCGCACCTGGTACAGGTCGGCGAGCGACGCGATCCGGCGCAGATGCGTGATACCGCCGGCATGCACGACGGTCGCGCGGATATAGTCGATCAGCTGGTTCTGGATCAGGTCCTTCGCGTCCCAGATCGAATTGAACACCTCGCCCACCGCGATCGGCGTCGTCGTGTGCTGGCGGATCAGCTTGAACGCCTCCTGGTTCTCGGCCGGCGTGGGGTCCTCGATCCAGAACAGATTGTACGGCTCGAGCGCCTTGCCGAGCCGCCCCGCCTCGATCGGCGTCAGGCGGTGGTGGATATCGTGGAGCAGATGCACGTCCCAGCCCATCGCCTCGCGCGCTGCCTTGAACAGTTCGGGCACCACGCGCAGGTATTTCTCAGTCGACCAGACGCTCTCGCTCGGCAGGTCGGCATCGGCGGGTTCGTAGCGCGCGCCGTGCTTGGCGACGCCGTAGGTCGAGGCGAGCCCCGGCACGCCGCATTGCAGCCGGATCGCCTTGTAGCCCTTAGCCTGCTCGGCCTTGGCGACCGCGATCGTGTCCTCGATCGTCGTGCCGTTGGCATGCGCGTAGACCATGCACGCATCGCGCGCCGCGCCGCCGAGCAGCTGGTACACCGGCATCCCCGCGAGCTTGCCCTTGATGTCCCACAACGCGGTATCGACGGCCGCGATCGCCGCCATCGTCACCGGCCCTCGGCGCCAGTACGCGCCCTTGTAGAGGTACTGCCAGACGTCCTCGATCCGGTGTGCGTCGCGGCCGATCAGGCACGGTACGACGTGGTCGGTGAGGTAGCTAGCGACGCTGAGTTCACGGCCATTGAGCGTCGCGTCGCCGAGCCCGGTGGTACCATCGTCGCATTCGATCTTCAGCGTGACGAAATTGCGCCCGGGGGAGGTGACGATGACGCGGGCGGAGACGATCTTGGGCATGGGCAGTCCCTCAGGCGATTTCGAGAATGGCGGTCTTGAGATGTGCGGAATCGGGTCCGACCGAGATGTCGAACAGGCCGGGCTCGACGACCTCGCGCATGTTGAGGTCGAAGAACCGGAATGCGTCGGGGCCGAGCGCGAACTGCACGGTCTTGCGCTCGCCGGGCGCCAGCGTGACGCGCTCGAACCCCTTCAGTTCGATGACCGGTCGCGCGACCGACGAGACCTGGTCGCGCACGTAGAGCTGCACCACTTCGTCGCCGGCGCGCTGCCCGGTATTCGTCACGTCGACCGCGACCGTGACGGTCCCGGCGATCCCGATCTTCGGCGCAGACAGGCGCGGCGTGCCGATCTCGAACCTGGTGTAGCTGAGCCCGAACCCGAACGGGAACAGCGGCGCGGTGGTGTCGAACAGATAACCGCGGCGCGCGGACGGCTTGGCGTCATAGAACACCGGCAATTGCCCCGTCGACCGCGCGACCGTCACGGGCAGCTTGGCGCCCGGATTGATGTCGCCGAACACCGCCTCGGCGATCGCGGTGCCGCCTTCCTGTCCGACATACCAGCATTCGAGCAACGCGTTTGCGCTCTCGACCGCGGTCGGCCAGGATGGCGGGCGGCCGTTGATCGCGACGACCACGACGGGCTTGCCGGTCGCCTTCATCGCCGCGAACAGCGCATTCTGTTCGCCGAGCAGGTCCAGGCTGGTGCGATCGCCGAGATGCGTCTTGGCATAGCCCTCGCGGCTGGTCTGTTCGGTATCGCCGATCGCGAGCAGGATGACGTCGGCGCTCTTCGCCACCTCGACCGCCTCGGCGATCAGCTGGCGGTTCTTCGCAGGGTCGGCGAGCAGCACTTCGTTGGCAGAGCGATCCTCGTTCTGGGTGATGAACACGCCCTGCGCATGGACCATCTCCGCCTTGCCCTTTAGCCGCGCGCGCACGCCGTCGAGCAGCGAGACGGTCGCCTTGGGGATCGACGAATAGCCACCGAGCCGCGCGATCGCCGCATTGGGGCCGATCACCGCGACCGTCTTGTGCGCACCCGCCGTCAGCGGCAGCGTGCCGTCGTTGACGAGCAGCGCGATCGAGCGTCGCGCCGCCTCCAGCGCCAGTGCGCGCGCCTCGGCATTGCCGGTCAGCCGCGCGGCGGCCTTCGGATCGACGATCGGCTGTTCGAACATGCCCGACCGGACCTTCATCGTCAGCATCCGCCGGCACGCCTCGTCGACCGCCTCGACCGACACTTTGCCGGCGCGCACCTGATCCGCGAGCGAGCGATAGGCCTCGCCGTCGGGCAGGTCGGAATCGACGCCCGCCGCCATCGCGAGGCGGGCCGCGGCGTCGCGATCGACCGCGATGTGGTGCAGCGAGGCAAGCTCGCCGATCGCCGCATAATCGCTGACGATCGCGCCATCGAAGCCCCATTCGCCGCGCAACACGTCGTGCAGCAACCAGCGATTGGCGTGGCTGGGGACGCCGTCGATCTCGTTGTACGACGGCATCACCGCGCCGATCCCGGTGCGTGCGACGACGGAACGGAACGGCGGGAAGAAATTCTCGCGCAGTTCGCGTTCGGCGATCGGCGCGGGCGCGACGTTCTCGCCGCTTTCGGGCTGGCCGTGCCCGGTCATGTGCTTCAGCGTAGCGAAGACCTTGCCCGGCGCCAGCGTCTTGCCCTCGCCCTGCAGGCCGATCACCGCGGCGACACCCATTTCCCCACACAGATACGGGTCTTCGCCGAACGTCTCCTCGATCCGGCCCCAGCGCGGATCGCGCGCGATGTCGACGACCGGCGACAGCGCCAGCACGGTGCCGTGTGCGCGAACCTCGCGCGCGATCACCGCGTTCACGCGGCGGACGAGCTCGCGGTCGAACGAACCCGCCAGCGCGATCGCCTGCGGAAAGCTCGTCGCTTCGGGCGCCATGAAGCCGTGCAGCGCCTCCTCATGGAACAGGATCGGGATACCGAGCCGGCTGCGAGTCGTCGCCCAGCGCTGCGCCGCGTTGACGAAGGCGATCGTATCGGCGGGCGCGCGCCAGCGACCGGTGACGTCGGTGCCCGTGTTCGCGGCGGTCGCGGCACCCCCGCGATCGGACGGCCGCGCGATCTGGCCGATGCCGTTCGGATAGGCGGTATCGGCGCGCGCGGGATCGAATTTCAGCGCCGCATCCATCACCTGCCGCTTGGTGGTCGACAGCGTGATCAACTGTGCGACCTTCTCGTCGAGCGTCATGCGGGACAGCAGATCGCGCACCCGCAGATCGACCGGCGCACGCGCGTCCTTGTAAATCGCGGGTGCCGCCGCGGCGCACGCGATACCGGGTGTCAGGGCTGCGACCGAGGCGGTTCCCAGCCAGCCGAGCACGCTGCGGCGGTTGGTCGCGATCGAGGCGATTGTGTTGCCGGACACCCTGTTCTCCTGTTTTGAAACGCGGCATTGCTGTCGATGCCGTCGTCGTGATAGCGATAACATGTCCGACAAACAGAACCGTTGTCAATGCGCGGTCGGTCGGCGGGAGAGGAAAGAATGACGCTATTCGGCAAGCTCGTCGTCGCGATCACGATGATCGTCACGGGGACCACCGCGGCGCAGGCGGAGGACGGGTACGACCTCTGGATGCGCTATCGCCCGCTCGCGGCGACGCAGGCCGGCGCGCTGAACCGAAGCGTGCAATCGATCGAACGCAGGGGCGACACGCTGACGCTCCGCGTTGCCGCCGACGAAGTCCGCCGCGGGATCGCCGGGCTGTCCGGGCACGCGGTCGCCGACGGCGCGAGCGCGCATCCGATCGTGCTGGCGACCGCAACGGACCGCGACGTCGCCGCACTCCGCCTGCCGCTCACGACGCTGGGCGACGAAGGCTATATCGTTCGCACGACGACGATCGGCGGCAAGCGCGCGACGCTGGTGACGGCGAACACCGATCGCGGCGTGCTGTACGGCAGCTTCGCGCTGCTGCGGTACGTCCAGACCGGCGGCAGTCTCGACCGCATCGACCTGACGTCCGCGCCCAGCGTGAAACTGCGCGTGCTGAACCATTGGGACAATCTGGATGGCGTCGTCGAGCGCGGCTATGCCGGCGTGTCGCTGTGGGACTGGTGGACGCTCCCCAATCTCCGCGATCCGCGCTACACCGATTACGCGCGCGCCAATGCCTCGATCGGCATCAACGGCACCGTCCTCAACAACGTCAACGCGAAGGCCGAAAGCCTGACGCCGCGCTATATCGCCAAGGCGGCGGCGCTGGCGGACGTGTTCCGGCCGTACGGGATCAAGGTGTACTTGTCGGCGCGGTTTTCGGCACCGATCGAACTCGGTGGCCTCAAGACCGCCGACCCGCTCGATCCACAGGTCGCGGCATGGTGGAGGGCGAAGACCGACGAGATCTACCGTGCGATCCCCGATTTCGGCGGCTTCCTTGTGAAGGCGAACAGCGAGGGCCAGCCGGGTCCGCGCGACTATCACCGCAGCCATGCCGACGGTGCCAACATGCTCGCCGCTGCGGTCGCGCCGCATGGCGGGATCGTGATGTGGCGCGCGTTCGTCTATGCCGAGACCGACCCCGACGACCGCGCGAAACAGGCGTACACCGAGTTCAAGCCGCTCGACGGCAAGTTCGCGGCCAATGTCATCGTCCAGGTGAAGAACGGCGCGATCGATTTCCAGCCGCGCGAGCCGTTCCATCCGCTGTTCGGCGCGATGCCGAAGACGCCGCTGATGATCGAATTCCAGATCACCAAGGAGTATCTCGGCTTCGCGACTCACCTCGCCTATCTCGGGCCGCTGTTCGCGGAGACGCTGGCGAGCGAGACGATGCGATCGCCCGGCGAGACTGTCGCGAAGGTCGTCGACGGGTCTGTCGAGGGGCATAAACTGACCGGGATGGCCGGCGTCGCAAATATCGGGCGCGATCGCGACTGGGCGGGCTCCACCTTCAACCAGGCGAACTGGTATGCGTTCGGACGGATGGCATGGGATCCGACGCTCGGCGCCGCCCCCGTTGCGCGCGAATGGGCGGCGATGACATTCGCCCCTTCGCCCGCCGTCGTCGATCCCGTCACGCGCATGATGATGGGATCGCGCGAGGCGGTGGTCGATTACATGACCCCGCTCGGTCTCGCGCACGTCATGGCGACGGGGCATCACTACGGCCCCGGCCCGTGGATCGCGGACCTCAAGCGCCCCGAATGGAACCCGGTCTATTACCACCGCGCCGACAGGGCGGGGATCGGCTTCGACCGGACGAAAACGGGGAGCAACGCGGTCGCGCAATACGCACCCGATCTCGCCCGCCGGCTCGCCGATCCAGCGACGACACCCGAGCGTGAACTGCTGTGGTTCCACCATGTGCCGTGGGATCGGCGGATGGCGTCGGGGCGGATCCTGTGGGCGGAAATGGTCCATGATTATGATGCCGGCGTCGGCTATGTCGGCGACATGCGTAGACAATGGGATGGCCTGAAGACGCAGATCGACGCGGGACGCTGGGACAAGACCGCGACGTATCTGGCGATCCAGGAACGCGAGGCGCGATGGTGGCGCGATGCGAGCCTGTCCTATTGGATGTCGGTCAACCGCCTGCCGCTTCCGGTGGGTACGCGCGCACCCGAACACGATCTGGCCTGGTACAAGGCGCAGAACTTTCCGTACGCACCGGGCAATCCGCAATGATCGGCGGATCGAGCCCATTGCGGCCTAAGCGGTGGCCAATAGTGCTCATCCTGGGCGCGATGATCGTGACGGGCGCAGGCGCACGCGACGTCGTTCCCGCGCATCCCCATACGCCGTGGATCGCGAGTTGGGGCTCGTCGCAGATGATCGCCGAGGGCGAGAATGCGCTCCCCGCCGACCGTGCGGGCGCGATCACCTTGCGGCAGGTGGTGCGGCTGTCCGCGGGCGGCGCGCGCATCCGCGTTCGCCTGTCCAACGCGTTCGGCACGCGCCCGCTCGCGATCGGCGGCGCGCACGTCGCGCGGTCGGTCGCGCCCGGCACGCCGCAGATCGAGCGAGGCGCACGGCTGACCTTTTCGGGACGCGCCGATGCGATGATCCCGGCGGGGGCGGAGGTCTATTCGGATCCGATCGCGTTCCCCGTTGCACCCGGCGCAGACCTCGCCGTGAGCCTGTACCTGCCGGACGCCGCCAGCCCGCAGACCGGCCATCCCGGTGCGCGCGCGACGAGCTTCACGCTCGCCGGCGATCATGTCGACGCCGCGACGCTGGCCGACGCGACGTCGACGACGCGCTGGTATGCGCTGGCGGATGTCGAGGTCTCGGGCACCGCGAATGCCGGGACGATCGTCGCGATCGGCGATTCGATCACCGACGGCTACGGCGTGAAGCCCGAGCGCAACAGCCGCTGGCCCGACGTGTTGGCGCAGAGACTGCGCGCGCGACCGGCAACGCAGGCGATCGGCGTCGTCAATGCCGGGATCGGGGGCAATCGCATGCTGCTCGACGGGCTCGGCCCCAATTTGCTCGCCCGCTTCGATCGCGACGTGATCGCGCGCAGCGGCGTGCGCTGGGCGATCGTGCTGGAGGGCGTCAACGATCTCGGCGTCCTCACCCGCGACGCCCCCGCCACCCCTGCGCAGCACGCCGCGATCGTCGCGCAGATGACGGCAGGCTACGCGCAGATCGTCGCGCGCGCGCACGCTCACGGGATCAAGGTCATCGGCGGCACGGTGATGCCGTTCGGCGGCAACGACTATTATCATCCGGGCGCCGCGAACGAGGCCGACCGTCAGGCGGTCAACCGCTTCATCCGCACGTCGGGCGTGTTCGACTCGGTGATCGACTTCGACCGGCTGATGCGCGATCCCGCGCATCCCGACCGGCTCGCCCCCCCTTATGATTCCAGCGATCATCTCCACCCGTCCGAGGCCGGATATCGAATCATGGGGGAGGCCGTACCGTTGGCGTTGTTCGACAGTACCGCGTCGACTTCGCGCGCGGTGATCGGGGCTGCGGGTCGCGTGGCGGTCGCACCGGCCGGCGATCGGCGTCCTGCGATCGCGCTGACCTTCGACGACATCCCGGCGCACGGACCGCTCGCGCCCGGCCAGACGCGCGTCGGCGTGATCCGCGACATCGCCGCTGCATTGGCCAAGGCGAAGGCACCCGCGTTCGGTTTCCTCAACGCCGGGTTCGGGCTCCACACGCCCGACGATGCCGCACGCGCGATCGCCGCGTGGCGCGCCGCCGGACTGCCGCTCGGCAACCACACCTATTCGCACGTCAATCTCGATCAGGTCGGTGCCCCCGCCTTCGCCGCCGAGGTGACGCGCAACGAAGCCGCGCTGGCCGCCGCAGCCAAAGGCACCGACTGGCACTGGTTCCGGTATCCGTTCCTCGCGGAGGGCAGCACGCCTGCACTACGCGACGCTGCACGGACGGCGTTGCACGAACGCGGCTACCGTGCCGCCGCGGTGACGGTGAGTTTCAACGACTTCAAATGGAACCCGGTTTACGCCGCCTGCGCGGTCAAGCGCGAAGCCGCCGCCATCGAGGCGCTGGAGGCCAGCTTCCTCGCCGACGCCCGCGCCGCCGCGCTGACCGCACGCGCGCGAGCGCACACGCAGGTCGGACGCGACATCCCCTATGTCCTGCTGATGCATGTCGGTGCGTTCGACGCACGCATGCTGCCTCGCCTGCTCGCACTCTACCGCGACATGGGCTTCCGGTTCGTGACGTTGCAGGAAGCCGAAGCCGATCCTTATTACGCCAGCGCAACTGACCTGTCGCGACCGGGACCGACACCCGCGCTGGCCGGACCGCCATCCGCGCCCGCCCTTGCCGGACCGCCCGCCGACCTCTGCCTCTGACCACCCGGACCGACGGCGCCGATCAGCGCTTGCCGGTGTCCGCGGCCGTGATATGATAGCGCTATCTCTCCACATCCGTGGACCACAGATCTCATAGAAGATCGTTTATCAGGAAGGATCGAAAGGCCATGCGCCTCTGTATACCCGGCCATATCCCCGCCCTCGTCGTCGCGTTGCCCGTGATGATCGCCTCGGGCATCGCGATCGCCCAGACTGCCAAGGCGCCCGCCAAGACGCCCGCCGCAACAGCGCGTGCCGCCAAGGCCGAACCGCGCAGTCCCGACGGCAAGCGCTATCTGGCGCAGCCCCTGGTCGCCAAGATCTTCGCGGCGGATCCGTCCGCGCATGTCTTCAACGGCAGGATCTACGTCTATCCCAGCCACGACGTCGATGCGGGGATCCCCGACGACGATCTCGGCAACCAATATGCGATGCACGATTACCGCGTGCTGAGCATGGATCGCCCCGGCGGCCCGGTGACGATCCATCCGGTCGGCATCGACGTGAAGCAGATCCCTTGGGCTTCGAAGCAGACCTGGGCACCCGACGCCGCGTACAAGAACGGCATTTATTATCTCTACATGCCCGCGCGCGACAAACAGGGCGTGTTCCGGATCGGCGTCGCCACCTCGAAATCGCCGACCGGCCCGTTCAAGTCGGAAGCGCTGCCGATCCGCGGCAGCTTCTCGATCGATCCGGCGGTGTTCAGCGATACGACCGGCGAGAGCTACATGTATTTCGGCGGCATCTGGGGCGGCCAGCTCCAGCGCTGGACAACCGGCAAGTTCGACCCGAACGGCGGCGATACCGACCTGAAGCAGGACGACAAGCCTGCCCTCGCCCCCAAGGTCGCACGGATGTCCGCGGACATGAAACAGTTCGCCGAAGCGCCACGCGACGTTCGGATCGTCGACGAAGCCGGCAAGCCGATCCTCGGCGGCGACCACGACCGGCGCTTCTTCGAGGCGTCATGGATGTTCAAGCGCGGCGGCAAATACTACTTCACCTACTCGACCGGCGACACGCACTTCATCGCCTACGCGGTCGGCGACAATCCCTATGGTCCGTTCCGCTATACCGGTCATATCATGACGCCGGTGCAGGGCTGGACCACGCACCACTCGATCATCGCGTTCAAGAACCGCTGGTGGCTGTTCTATCACGACACGCAACTGTCGAATAAGAACCACCTCCGCTCCGCCAAGATGACCGAATTGTCGTTCAACGCCGACGGCACGATCCAGCAGATCGATCCGTTCAAGGACTGACGCGGAACCGGGGAGCGTTCGCGCAGCCAGTTGCCGCCTCGTTCGTCATGACGACGGCAGGCGCCGAAAATTCACGCGCTCAGGCCGGGCTGCGCGGCGAGGAAATCGACGAAGGCGCGGACGCGAGCGGGGACGTTCGTGCCGCCGACGAAGACTGCGTGGATCTGCTCGACGTCGCCCGGATTATACGCTTCGAGCACCGCCACCAATCGGCCCGCGGCGATATCGTCGACCACGCTGAAGGCGCCGACGCGCGCCAGGCCGACGCCGGCGGCGGCGAGCTGGCCGAGCGTCTCGCCGTTGTTCGCTTCGATATTGCCCCGCACCGACAGCGCGATCGCCTGTCCGTCGCGGCGGAACGGCCAGACCGGTTCGACCCGGCGGAAGTTGAAGTTGAGGCAATTGTGACGGTGCAGGTCTTCGGGCTGCGTCGGCGTTCCCCAGCGTGCCAGGTAGTCCGGCGACGCGACGATCACGCGGCCGCTCTCGCCGATCTTGCGAGCCGTCAGCAGGCTGTCGGCGAGCGGACCGAAGCGGATCGCGACGTCCGCCTGCCCCGCGGCGATATCGACGATGGCGTCGGTCAGCGCGAAATCAAGCACGATATGCGGGTGGAGGCGGACGAATTCGCCGAGCAGCGGGACGATGCAGAGCCGCCCGTGCGACAGCGCGGCGCTGATCCGCAGCCGTCCGCGGGGCGAGCCCTGATCGGCGATCTGCTGTTCGGCGTCGTCGAGGTCGGCAAGGATACGCCGCGCGGTCTGGAGATAGACCTGGCCCTCCGCAGTCGGTGTCAGCGCGCGCGTCGAGCGCAGCAACAGCCGGACGCCGAGCCGCGCTTCGATCCGGTCGATCGAGCGCGCGACCGCCGACGGGGTCAGCCCGAGCGCGCGTCCCGCCCCCGAAAAACTGCCCGCGCGCATGACCGCCGCGAAGATTTCCAACGCGCGGGCACGATCGGTGCCCATCGGCATCTTTGCGTCCATGTCAAAAATCCTTCGCTGTCATGCGGTCTAATACGCGGTAGCGCGACGGGCCATCTATGCCTCGACGCATAGATTGGGATACGCACATGGACTATCGGCAATTGGGATCTTCGGGCCTGCGCGTACCGGCGCTGAGCTTCGGCACTGCGACCTTCGGCGGCACCGGCCCCTTGTTCGGCGCGTGGGGCCGCAGCGACGACGTCGAGGCACGGCGGCTGGTCGATGTCTGCCTGGAAGCGGGCGTGACGCTGTTCGATACCGCCGACGTCTATTCGAACGGCGCCTCGGAGTCCGTACTCGGCGCGGCGATCGAGGGCCGCCGCGATCAGGTCCTGATTTCGACCAAGACCGGTCTGCCGATGGGCGATGGCCCGCAGGATTGGGGTGCATCGCGTGCCCGCTTGATCCGCGCGGTCGAGGATTCCTTGCGGCGGCTGGGGACCGATTACATCGACCTGCTCCAGCTTCATGCGTTCGATGCGTCGACCCCCGCAGAGGAAGTGATGGGTACGCTCGACCTGCTGATCGGCGCGGGGAAGGTGCGGTATGCGGGCGTGTCGAACTATCCGGGCTGGCAGGTGACGAAGGCGCAGGGCATCGCCGATCGTCACGGCTGGCCGCGGCTCGTCGCGCATCAGGTCTATTACTCGCTGATCGGCCGCGCCTATGAGGCGGACCTCATGCCGATGGGTATCGACCAAGGCGTCGGTGCGCTGGTGTGGAGTCCGCTGGGCTGGGGCCGCCTGACCGGCAAGATCGGACGCGACCGGCCGATCCCGGCGGGCAGCCGCCTGCACGACACCGAACAGTTCGCGCCGCCGGTCGAGACCGAGCATCTGTACCGCGTGATCGACGCGCTGGAGGCAGTTGCGGCGGAGACGGGCAAGAGCGTGCCGCAGGTCGCGATCAACTGGCTGCTGCGCCGCCCGACGGTCGCGTCGGTGATCATCGGCGCGCGCAACGAGGCGCAGTTGCGCGACAATCTGGGCGCAGTCGGCTGGGAATTGTCGGTGGAACAGGTCGCCGCGCTCGATGCGGCGAGCGACGTTCTGCCGGCTTATCCACACACCCCGTACCGCCAGCAGGAGGGGTTCGCCCGCCTGAACCCTTCGCTGGTTTGAGGAACGACATCATGAAGTTCAATCCCGGCCTGCTGGCCCTGTCCGTCGGTGCGTTCGGCATCGGCGTGACCGAATTCGCACCGATGGGGCTGCTGCCCGTCATCGCGCAGGACCTCGGCGTCTCGATCCCGACCGCGGGGCTGCTGATCAGTGCCTATGCGCTCGGCGTCGTCATCGGTGCGCCGCTGATGACGTTGACCACCGGACGCGTGCCGCGGCGGACGCTGCTGATCGCACTCGCCGGCATCTTCACGATCGGCAACCTGCTCGCGGCGGTGTCGACCGGTTACGGCATGTTGATGGCAGCGCGGATCCTGACCTCGTTCAACCACGGCGCGTTCTTCGGCGTCGGTTCGGTCGTCGCGGCCAGCCTCGTGCCGGCGGAGCGACGCGCGGGCGCGGTGGCGGCGATGTTCATGGGGCTGACGATCGCCAACGTCGTTGGCGTGCCGCTCGCGACCTGGGCGGGCGATCATCTCGGCTGGCGCGCGTCATTCTGGGGTGTTTCGGCACTCGGCGTGGCGACGATGGCGGCATTGCGGCTGACGTTGCCGGCTCTGCCCGCCCCCAAGGGCAGCGACGCGATGGCGGAACTGCGCGTGCTGACCCGCGGGCCGGTGCTGGGCGCGCTCGGCCTGACCGTCGTCGGTGCGAGCGCGATGTTCACCGTCTTCACCTACATCACGCCGATCCTGCGCGAGGTCACGCACGCCTCGCTCGGCTACGTCACCGCAATGCTGGTGACGTACGGGCTGGGGCTGACGCTCGGCAACTGGCTGGGCGGACGGTTCGCCGATCGCTCGGTCGACCGCACGTTGATCGTCACGCTCGCCTCGCTCACGGCAATCCTCCTCGCGTTCGCGGTGGTGATGCCGTTCAAGGTACCGACGGCGATCCTGATATTCCTCTGGGGCATCGCCAGCTTTGCGCTCGTCCCGCCACTCCAGATCCGCGTGATGCACGCCGCGGCAGACGCGCCTAACCTCGCTTCCGCGATGAACATCGGTGCGTTCAATCTCGGCAACGCGATCGGCGCAGCGGTCGGCGGCGGCGTGATCGCAGCAGGGTTCGGCTATCCGGCCGTCGCCGTGGCAGGAGCCGTCGCGTCGGCGCTGGGGCTGATCGCGGTCATCGTCAGCGTTCGCAGGAATATCGCGCATAGTCAGCGCCATCCGGCTTCGGCGGATACGGTCGAGGCTATGTAGAAGCCGACCCGCGATGGACGGGGACCGAACACGCATCGCCTGCGTTGTACGGCCGCTATCATCAGGAGATGCGTCATGAACCCGACTGGCAACACCATCCTCATCACCGGCGGTGGGTCGGGTATCGGCGCCGCGCTGGCGCAGCGTCTTCACGATGCCGGCAACGCGGTGATCGTTGCCGGCCGGCGCCAGGAGGCGCTCGACGAGACGATCGCGGGACGTGAAAACATGCGCGCGATGACGCTCGACATCGACGATCCCGCCGCGATCGAGGACTTCGCGCGGCGCCTCGTCGCCGACCATCCCGCGCTCAACGTGCTGGTCAACAATGCCGGCATCATGAAATTGGAGGACATCTCGGCGCGGCGCGATCTGGCGGATGCGGAGGCGACGATCGTCACCAATCTGCTGGGGCCGATCCGGTTGACCAATGCACTGGTCGACCACCTCGCGGCGCAGTCCGGCGGCACGATCGTCAACCTGACGTCGGGACTGGCTTATGTCCCGTTGACCGCAGCGCCGACCTATTCGGCGACCAAGGCGGCGATCCATTCCTACACCGTCTCCTTGCGTCGCGCCCTGGACGGCAAGGTCGAGGTGATCGAGATCGTCCCCCCCGGCGTCCAGACCGGCCTGACGCCCGGGCAGGAGACGCGACCCGGCTACATGCCGCTGGAGGCATTTGCGGACGAGGTCATGGCGCTATGGACGCAGCAGCCCACGCCGAGCGAAATCCTCGTCGAACGCGTCCGCCCTTTACGCAACGCCGAAGCCGATCACCGTTTTCCGGAGGCCGTGGCGCAGTTCAACGAGATGGCCGAGCGCGCGCGACGCGGCGGCTAATCCCGTATCGATGTCCGGTCCGTCGATGATCCAGCGGACCGGATCGAGCGTGGGCGAGCGGGTCGTCGACCGCTTGACGATCTCGTGGTTCAGCCCGAGTGTCATGCGATGGTGCCCGCTCCGAAACCCCGCTGGCCGAGCGACCTCATGCAGGCCGCGCTCGCACTCCACGACAACCAGCTTCACGTCGCCGAGCCGCTGCTGAAAGCGTATCTCAAGAGCGATCCGTTCGATGCACGCGCGATCCGGATGCTGGCCGAACTGGCGGGTCGGATCGGGCGGTACAAGGATGCCGAGACGCTGCTGCGTCGTGCAGTCGAGCTGGCACCCGGCTTCACCGCGGCGCGCGCGAACCTTGCGCTCGTGCTGTACCGTCAGAATCGTGCACCCGAGGCATTGACGCTGCTCGACGCCGTGATCGCCGACGAACCCGACAATCCCGGACATGCCAATCTGAAGGCCGCAGCGCTGGGCCGGCTGGGCGGGTTCGAGGACGCGATCGCGCTGTACGAGAAGGTGCTTAACTATGCGCCGGGCCGGCCGCGCGTGTGGTTGAGCTATGGCCATATGCTGAAGACCGTCGGCCGCCGCGACGACGGTATCGCCGCGTATCGCCGCGCGTTGTCGCTGTTGCCGACGCTCGGCGATGCGTGGTGGAGCCTCGCCAACCTCAAGACGGTGCGGTTCGACGATGCCGACATCGCAGCGATGGAGGCCGCGCTCGCGCGGGAAGACCTGGACGTCGAAGACCGCTTCCACCTCGATTTCGCGCTAGGCAAGGCGTTCGAGGATCGGCGCGATCCGGTGCGCTCGTTCGCGCATTACGACGCCGGCAACGCGCTGCGCCGGACCCGGATCGTGTACGACGCCGACGAAACGAGCACGTTCGTCGATCGCAGCATCGCGGTGCTGACGCCTGCGTTCCTCGACGCACGCCGCGGCCAGGGTTGCGATGCGCCCGACCCGATCTTCGTCCTGGGCATGCCGCGCGCAGGCTCGACGCTGATCGAACAGATCCTCGCCAGCCACAGTCTCGTCGAGGGCACCACCGAACTCCCGGACATGCCCGCGCTCGCCCGCCGCATCGCCGACTATCCCGACGGCCTCGCCACCCTCTCCGCCGATGCGCTGCGTGAGATCGGTGAGGACTATCTGCGTCGTGCCGCGATCCAGCGGCGCACCGATCGTCCGTTCTTCATCGATAAGCTGCCCAACAACTGGGCGCATGTCGCACTGATCCACCTCGCGCTGCCCAATGCGCGGATCATCGACGCACGCCGCGATCCGCTCGACTGCTGCTTCTCGAACTTCAAGCAGCATTACGCGCGGGGGCAGACGTTCAGCTACGCGCTCGACGATCTCGGTCGCTATTACCGCGACTATGTCCGGCTGATGACGCATGTCGACGCAGTGTTGCCGGGTCGCGTCCACCGCGTCGATCACGAAGCGCTGCTGGAGAACACCGAGGCCGAAGTCCGCGCGCTGCTGGCCGCTTGCGGCTTGGCGTTCGAACCCGCCTGCCTCGCCTTCCACGAGACCGAGCGTGCGGTTCGCACCGCGAGTTCCGAACAGGTCCGCCGGCCGATCAACCGCGACGGCGTCGATGCCTGGCGACCCTATGACCAGTGGCTCGGGCCGCTGCGATCGGCACTGGGACTCGCCGCGACGACCTGACCAGTGGCGAAAACGTCACGGATGCGTCATAAAAAGTTTCTCCCCGCGAAGCTTCGTTTGACGTTTGTTGCGCCGCAACACAGGTTGCGGACACAAATCGTCGTGGGGGCAACGGGCATGCACATAATCGATCGTCGCGTAGTCATCGCGTCGCTCCTGGCGTCATCTGCCATCGTTTCGCCAGCCATTGCGCAGACCGCGACCACCGCTGTGCCGACCCCGGACGCCGCCGCGCCTCAGGCGGGCGAATATGAGGGCGACATCGTTGTCACCGCGCAGAAGCGCGACCAGAACATCCAGAACGTCCCGATCAGCATCCAGGCGATCGGCACCAAGCGGCTCGACGATCTGAACATCTCGAACTTCAACCAGTATACGCAGTTGCTGCCGTCGGTGTCGTTCCAGACGACGCAGCCCGGCTCGACGGTCGTCTACATGCGCGGCGTCGCATCGGGTGGCGACGGCAACCATTCGGGGCCGCTCCCCTCGGTCGGCACGTATCTCGACGAGCAGCCGGTGACGACCATCGGCGGTACGCTCGACGTCCACATCTACGACATCGCCCGGATCGAGAGCCTCGCCGGGCCACAGGGGACGCTCTACGGCGCCTCGTCCGAAGCCGGCACGATCCGCATCATCACCAACAAGCCCGACACCAGCGGCTTCTACGGCCGCGTCGATGGCGAGGTGAACAGCGTCAAGTCGGGCGGCATCGGCAGCAAGATCGAGGGCATGCTCAACATGCCGCTGTCGCAGTCCGCAGCGCTGCGCGTGGTCGGGTTCTACCAGCGCGACGCAGGCTATATCGACAATGTGGCCGGGTGCCGCAGCTATCTACCCGAGCCGACTCCGACCTCGTGCACGTCGGCGAATGGCGGCGTGGTCGTCGACAACGCCGCATTCGTGAAGAAGAACTACAACGATACCGAGACCTATGGTGGCCGCGCGGCGCTCAAGGTCGATCTCGACAGCAACTGGACCGTGACGCCGACCGTTCTGTACCAGGAACAGCGCAACCACGGCACCTATGGCTACGACCCGAAGGTCGGCGATCTCCAGGTCCAGCATTTCTTCCCCGAATTCCGCCGCGATCGCTTCATCCAGGGCGCGCTGACGATCGAGGGCAAGGTCGGCAACTGGGACGTCACCTATGCCGGCGCGTATCTCGACCGGAAGACGTACACGTCGAGCGACTATACCGATTACGCCGAAGCGTATGACTCGGCCTATTCCTCGGTCGGCGGGCTTGCCGGCTATTTCTATTACCAGGACAATGCCGGCCGGACGATCGATCCGCGCCAGAAGATCATCGGCACCGATCACTTCAAGAAGACGAGCCAGGAACTGCGCGTCGCGTCGCCCGTCGAGGACCGGTTCCGGATCGTCGCAGGCGCGTTCTATCAGCGCCAGACCAACGCGATCTTCCAGGATTACCAGATCGCCAATCTCGGCACCGCGGTGTCGGTCAACGGCTCGCCCGGCACCTTGTGGCTGACCAAGCAAAAGCGCGTAGACAAGGATTACGCGATGTTCGGCGAGGCAAGCTTCGACATCCTGCCGAACCTGACCGCGACCGCGGGTGGCCGCGCGTACATCTACGACAATTCGCTGATCGGCTTCTACGGGTTCGGGCGCAATCCGGCGGTCGATCCGGACGATGGACGGCCCTTCACGGCGACGCCGTTCAATGCCGCGGGCAGTAGCCAGACGGGCGTCGCAGGCTGCTATCTGGCGAACGGCCAGACCCTGCGCGAAGCCTATCTGAACGGCGGCGACACCTCCGCCCTGCTGCCCGCAGCGGTATCGGGCTCGCCCTGTACCAACCTCGCGACGTACACGACGACCGGGCTGATCCCGAAGCGGACGCAGGGGCAAGGCGCGACCTATCGCTTCAACCTGACGTTCAAGCCGAGCGACAAGGTGCTCGCCTATGCCACGTTCTCGCGCGGCTTCCGACCGGGCGGGATCAACCGCCGCGGCGACGTGGCACCGTACGACGCGGATTTCCTGACCAATTACGAGCTTGGTTTGAAGACGACGCTGTTCGATCGTCTCCGGTTCAACGCGTCGATCTATCAACAGGCCTGGGACAAGTTCCAGTTCTCGTTCCTGGGGCTCAACAGCTTCACGATCATCCAGAACGGCCCGAATGCGCGGATCAGGGGCGCGGAGGCGGATGCGAACTTCTCGACCGGCGGCCTGTCGCTGACCGCGGCGGCCTCCTACACCGACGCGAAGACGCGCAACGATCTGTGCGCAACACAGACCTGTAGCGGCACGGGTCTCGACGTGCTTGCGCCGAAGGGCACACGCCTGCCGATCACGCCGCGCTTCAAGGCGAGCGGGACGGCGCGCTACAGCGTCCCGGTCGGCACGGCAAAGGCGTATATCCAGGGGCTGGTCGCGCACCAGAGTTCGGCAGCCGCGGACATCCGACTGGAGCAGGCTGCGAGTTTCGGCCGGCTCAAGGCCTATACGACGGCGAACGCGTCGATCGGCGCAGAGCTGTCCGGCTACACGCTCGAGCTGTTCGTCCAGAATTTGTGGGACGAACGCGCGCAGTTGTCGCGGTTCCAGCAATGCGGGACGTGTTCGCAACGCACCTACATCGTGAGCAGTACGCCGCGCACGATCGGCCTGCGTGCAGGCGCGAAATTCTAGGGTAGACGCGCGGCGACGGTTGCGATCCTCCCCTGCGCGGGGGAGGATGAGTTTTCTTCGAGGAACGATGACGATGACGTCCAAGATCAAGCTTCTTCTGGCCTGCACTGCCGTGATGACCGCGCTGCCCGCAACGGCACAGACGCAGGCTGCCGCCACCAACGGCCTCGAAATCGCCAAGAAGATGATTGCGTTTCGCAGCGTGCGCGGTCCCGGCAACCAGACTCCGCAACTCGCAGCGTATCTGAAGGCGACGCTGGTCGCGGGCGGCTTTCCGGCAAGCGACGTGACGATCACGCCGGTCGACGACACCGCGTATCTGATCGCGACATGGAAGGGCAGCGATCCGGCGCTGAAGCCGATCGTCGTCTCCGGCCATATCGACGTGGTCGAGGCCAAGCCCGCCGACTGGCAGCGTGATCCGTTCACCGCAGTGGTCGAGAACGGCTATCTCTATGGCCGCGGCGCGACCGACATGAAGCTCGACGCCGCGCTCGCGATCGCGACGCTGCTCGACATGAAGAAGGCCGGCTACACCCCCAAGCGCGGCATCGTCCTCGCGCTGTCCGGTGACGAGGAAACCGTGATGAAGACGTCGTCGCTGATCGCCGACCGTTTGAAGGCCAGCGAGATGGCGCTCAACATCGACGGCGGCGGCGGGCTGTACGCGGAAAACGGCAAGGCCGAGTATTTCACGATCGGCGCCGCCGAAAAGACCTATGCCGACTTCCAGCTCGAGGTGACAAACCCCGGCGGTCACTCGTCCGCGCCGCGGAAAGTCAACGCGATCAACGAGTTGTTGGCGGCATTGGTAAAGATCGGAGCCTATCGCTTCACGCCGCAGCTGTCGCCGATCACCAAGGGCTATTTCGAGGGCGTCGCGCCACGCCAAACGCCCGAACTCGGCGCCGCGATGCGCGCGTTCGTCGCCAATCCCGCCGACCAGAAGGCGATCGAGACGCTCGCCGCCAACACGGGGTATGTCGGGCAGATCGGCACGACCTGCGTCACGACGATGGTCAATGGCGGCCACGCGCTGAACGCGCTTCCCCAGCGCGCGACCGCGAACATCAACTGTCGCATCTTCCCTGGCGTGAAGCCCGCGACCGTCATGGCCGAACTGGCGAAGGTCGCGGCCGATCCCGGCGTGAAGTTCAGCGACGTCACCGAAGGCTCGAACCCGACCGACGCCTCGCCACTGCGCGCGGACCTGACCGGCGCGGTCAAGGCGGCGATGGGCAAGATCCGCCCCGGCGTGCCGGTCTTCCCGAGCATGTCGGCGGGTGCGAGCGATTCGATGTGGTACCGCTCGGTCGGCGTGCCGAGCTACGGCGTCAGCCCGATCTTCATCAAGCAGTCGGACGATTTCAGCCACGGCCTCAACGAACGCACCCCGATCGACAACATCCCGCTCGCGGTCACCTATTACCGCTCGCTGTTCACCGATCTGACCAGATAACGCGAAGACCCGCCGTGCGGCCAGGCCACCGCGCGGCGGACATCGTGACACGTTCTGCCTCGCATGGTCACGGCGACGTCATGAAACCGTCCCGTCACTGTCACGACCCGACCCCATAGCGCCGGACGACGTCGGCCTGCACGACCGATCTTCGATCGTGCGGTACTGGGCGCGGCGTCGTTCGAATTGAGATCGGGGACTACGGACATGACGCGATCGATCGTGGCGGGACTCGCCATCGCACTCCTTACCCAGTCGGCGGGCGCACGCGACAGGCCGATGCCGCTCCGGGTCAACGACGTCGCGGTGATTGGTACGCACAACAGCTACAAGCAGCCGATGCCTGCCGCGACGATGGCAAAGGTCCGTGCGGTCGACCCGGCGATGGCCGATGCGCTCGATTACTCGCACCGCAGCCTGATCGAGCAGCTCGATGCCGGCGCGCGGCAACTCGAGATCGACGTGAACTACGATCCGCAGGGTGGGCATTACGCGCGAGGCTCCAACGATCCGAAGCTCAAGCGGCCGGGCTTCAAGGTGCTGCACATCCCCGGCATCGACAACGCATCGAGCTGCGTGCTGCTGACCGAATGCCTGACGATCGTCCGCGACTGGTCGGCAAAGCATCCGCGTCACGTACCGATCCTGCTGATGTTCAACGCGAAGGACGAGCAGAACGCCGCGCGGGGCGGGATCGACGCGCTGCCGTTCGACGAGGCGGCATATGATGCGCTCGATGCGGAAATCCGTTCGGTGATGGCGCCCGGCAAGTTGATCGTGCCCGATGACGTTCAGGGCCGCTATCCGACGCTCCGGGAGGCGGTGCTGGCGGACAACTGGCCGTTGCTGGAGGCATCGCGCGGGAAATTCCTGTTCGCGCTGGACGAACCGCCGGCCAAGGTCGCGGTGTATCGCGGCAAGCGGCGCTCGCTCGAAGGGCGCGTGTTCTTCATCAACACCGACGAAGCCTCGCCCGCGGCCGCCTATCTGACGCTCAACGATCCGGTTCGTGACGCAGCGCGCATCCGCCGCGACGTCGCTGCCGGCTTCATCGTCCGCACACGCGCCGACGCCAATACGCGCGAGGCCCGCGCCAACGACACCGTCCCGCGCGACACCGCGCTGGCGGGCGGCGCGCAATATGTCTCCACCGACTATCTCTGGCCTGATCCGCGCCTCGCCGGTGGCTATCACGTCGCGCTGCCCGGTGGGCTGATCGCGCGCTGTAATCCCGTGCGCCGTCCCAAGGGCTGCGGCGATCTCGACAAGGGTATCAAGTGATGCGGACGCTCGCTCTCCTGGCCGTGTTGACGCTGGCCACCGGCGCGACCGCATCGACCGACTATCTCCTCGACCAGCCGATGCCGGACCTGATGAAAGTCCTCCCCGCCCCGCCCAAGTCAGGCTCGCCGCAGAACGTCGCCGATCGCGCGACATTCCGCCAGACGCGCGCGCTGCTCGGTACGCCGCGCGGCGACATGGCGACGCGCGACGTGACCGACGATCGCCTTACCGTCTTCGCCTGTGCGATCGGCCGCAAGCTGGACGCGACGTCATCGCCTGCCCTCACCCGCATCTTCGCTCAGATGGGTGACCAGGGCATGGTCGGGCGCGCCAAGGACGGCTTTGCGGTGCGACGCCCGTACCTCAACGACGACCTGCCGATCTGCGAACCCAAGACCGCGCATCTGGCGGGTAACGGCGATTACCCGTCGGGGCATACGACGTCGGGCTGGTCCGCGGCACTGATCCTTGCCGAACTGATGCCGTCCCGCGCGACGCAGATCCTGCGCCGCGGACGCCAATATGGCGAAAGCCGGTATATCTGTGGATCGCACAGCAAAAGTGCGGTCGAGGCGGGGTATATGGCAGGCTCGGTCTTGGTCGCGATGCTGCACACCTCCGCCGGCTTCCGACGCGACATGGATGCTGCGCGCACCGAACTCGCCGGCGCCGCCGGCACCGCACCGAACCCGGCACGATGCCTGACGGAGGCCGGCGCGGAGTAAGGGCCTTCCCCCCTGCCGCGCCGGCCTGCGGGTCAGAATTCGGCTCGCACACCGAACAGCACGGTCCGGCCCCAGTAGTTGATCTCGCCGAACCGCACGTCCTTGTCGTTATACGTGTAGAGATGCGCGCCCGACAGGTTGATCGCCTCGAGGCTGAACGTCACCCGGTCGGTCGCCTTGAGCGAGATATTGCCGTCGAGCGATCCGAACGGCGCGGTATAGACCGGCGCTTGCGTCGTGCTGCCGGTGCCCGACAGATACCGGTCGCGCCAGACATAGGAGAGCCGGGTCGAGATCGGCCCCTTCTCGTAGAAGCCGGTGATGTTGGCGCTGTTCTTCGACAGCCCGATCAGCTCGTCGCGGATCGGCCGCGCGCCCGCGGTGTAGCTCGCCTTGACCGAGGTGTGCGTATAGGACGCCTGCACGCCGAGACCGTCGAACGGCGCGGGCAGGAAGGTGAAGACCTGGTTGTACGCCGCCTCGACACCGTACACCTTGGCATCGCCGCCATTGACCTGCGTCGAGAGCAGCACCGTGCCGCGGCCGGGGATCTCGATGTTGACGTTCTGCTGCGTGATATAGTCGTCCATCGCCTTGTAGAACACCGCGCCCGTCAGCGAACCCGCGCGATTGAAATACCATTCGAGCGATCCGTCGAACTGCGTGGCGAGGAACGGCACCAGCTGCGGATTACCGCCGCTCGCGGTCGGCGCGTCGGTCGACACGGTGATCCGCGGCGCGCTGTCGGTGACGTTCGGGCGCGTCAGCACGCGGCTCGCGGCGAGACGGCCGATGAGGTCATGCGTCAGTTCGGCACGCAGGTTGAAGCTCGGCAACCAGTTGTTGAACGTCTTGGGGAAACTTGCCGGCGTCGCGACATTGCCCGTGGTCAGCGTACCGCTCGCGACCTGATCGGTGTGGACATAGCGCACGCCGACATTCCCGGTGACCGGCACTGCGCCGACATCGAAGCCGTAATCGGCGCGGGCATACGCGCCCCAGATCTTTTCCTTCACGACGAACGACGAGCGCAGATCGCCTGCGGTCAGCGCCGACGCCTGCACCGCGGGGGTGAAGAGCGCGTCGAGATAGGCCTGCGTGACGGGCACCAGGAATGTACGCAGCGTGTTGCCCGAGACGCCCTTCAGGAAATCGTCGTACGGCAGTTGCTCGTACGCACCCGTTCCAAGACTCGACAGAGGCGTGTTGGCTGCTGGATTGACGTTGAAATCGCGGCGGAAATAGTCGCGCTTGCGCCAGTGATATTCGCCACCGACGGCCAGCTTGGTCAGGAACCCGTCGAAATCATAGGCGAGATCGGCGCGCGTGTAGAAGTCCCAGTCCTTGCTGTTCTTGGGCGCGATGTTGAACTGGTAGAGCTGGTAATTGGCTGGATTGGTCGGATCGACCGTCGTCGTGAAGGTCGGGATAGTCTTGTATCCCGCCGATGCATCATAGGTCAGCGGCGCGAAGAAGATCGCGCGGCTGCGTACCGTGCCCTCGTTGTAATCGGGGTGATAGCTGTGCGCGCTCGACCAGTTGACGTTGCCCGACGCGTGCCAGCGGTCCGAGTTCCAGGTCTGGCGCAGGCCGATATTGAGCAGGTCGTGCCGGTTGAGGCTGTATTCGCGCGACGCCATGAAACGCACGTCGTTGATCGTCGCGCCGACCACCGTATCGCCGTCGAGCCTGACGCTGCCGGGCACGATCACCGGGCGATGCCCCGCGACGCTCGCGTCGTCGGGATAGATGTCGAGGCCGAACTCGTCATAGGCCACGTCGAGCCGGGTCGCGAGAATGTCGAGCGTCGTCTCGAATTCGGCATTCGGCTTCCACTGCGCGGAGACCATGCCCGAGATACGCTTGCGGTTCTCGGTCTCGATCGTCGGGCGCGTGCGCGTCGGCGTATAGAGACCGGTCGCGAGACCACCCGCGGCGGGCGCCGTGAACCTGTTGAGGTTCCACCCGAAATTGAGGAAGCGATCGTTGCGGACCGCCTTTTCCCAATATTGCGCCCCGGCCAATATGCCGAACGTGCCGCTGGCGTTGGTCGCGCTCGTGATGACCGTCGCGTTCGGTTTCACCTTGTCGGTCTGGCTCGTATAGGTGCCGCGCAGGTTGACCGTTGTCTTGTTGCTGACGTCGAGTGGGTGGAACGTCTTCACGTCGATGTTACCGCCGAGCGCGCCTTCGGTCATGTTCGCGGTCGGCGTCTTCACGACGTCGATGCTCGAGGTGAATTCGGCGGGCAGCATCTCGAAACGGAACTGGCGACCGTTGGCGCCGCCATTCTCGATCATGTCGTTCAAGGCGACCGTGCTGCCGTTGAGCAGCGTGCTCTGGAACTGCGGCCCGAGCCCGCGGACGCTGACGTACAGCCCCTCGCCGCGCGGGCGGGTGATGGTGACGCCCGGGATCATCTGGAGCGCTTCGGCGACGTTCTGCGTCGGGAACTTGCCGATGTCGGTCGAACTGATCGAGTCGACGCCGTAGTCGGCGCGGCGCTTCGTCTCGGTCGCCGCGCGAAGGCTGCGCGCGTAGCTGCCGGTGACGACGATCTCGCCGTTTTCGTCGGTGCCGTCGTCGCCGGGAGCCGGCTGGTCGGCGCGCTTCGGAGCGTCCGCCTGCACCTGCGCCTGAGCCTGCGCGGTCGCCGCCCCCGTCAGCAGGATGAGTGAAACCGATGCCCGAAGCAGGCCCTTGACCATACGCATTGTAGAAAGTCCCCCGTGGCGACGCTGCCACTCCCGGCGCCATTACGTCCGGTTCGGGTCAATTTTGCGAAGCGTTCGAGACAGTATCGTTACGGGTTGCGACACGGTGCCGACGTCTGCGACGAACCGGACACGCTGTGCGGTCCATCGCGCATGCATGACGCCCGATACCGGGGTGATACCGGGGCGGACCGGGCAATCGATGCTCCGCTGACGCACGAATACCCCGCGATCGTGGCCGATGGCGGGGTATCCGGCTGTCTCATACGACGAGGGCGGTTGCCCGCGCTCCTCCCCCGCTGAGGGGATGAGCGCCATGGTCCGGTCCTAGAACTTGATGTTCGTGCTGACGAAGAACGCACGACCATAAGGGTCGTAGGTCGACGGGTAGGTGTTCGCCTGCTCCTGGTTGTCGCCCAGGATCGGCGGCTGCTTGTTGAAGATGTTGTTGACGCCGACCGTCCAGGTGAAGCCCGGCTTGACGTCGAACGACGTGGTGAGGTCGAAGTAGTTGTAGGCCTTGATCTTCTCGACCGCATAGACGGTGCCGCTGTCGTCGTCCTTGACCGGCGACAGGTAGCGATACAGCACCGACACCGTCACGGGGCCGGTCGAGTAGGTCGTACGAGCCGACAGGCGCCATTTCGCATAGGGGTTGCCGCACGTCTGGCCGAACTTGCCCGCGCAGTTGATCGTCAGATCGGGGATCGCCGCCAGCGGGTTGTAGTCGAAGGCGATCAGGCGCGTGCCGCTGATCCGGAAATCGACCTTGCTGGTCGCGCTGCCGAATGCACCGAAGTTCAGCGGCATGCCGTAGCGAGCCTCGAAATCGACGCCCCGGGTCGTCACGCCACCGGTGTTCGCCAGCGTGTTGGCGGCATCGGTGATCGCATAGCTGTTCGAATCGCGCGGCAGCGATGCGCAATAGCTCGAGTCATACGGCGTATACCCATTGTCCGCATCGCCGTAGCAGGCGCGGATCAGGTTCGTCGTGCCGACCGTCGAGATATAGTTGGCGATCTTGATCTTGTAGTAATCGGCGGTGAACGAGAAGCCGGGCAGAAAGCGCGGCTGGAGGACGATGCCCGCCGTATACGTGTCGGAGGTTTCCTCGCGGAGCGCGGGGTTGCCGCCATTGACCGTCTGGATCTGCGTGCTGCCGCCGTCATAGGCGGTGCCGATCAACGCGGCCGGAACACCGGTCGCGACGCAGCTCGCGTTCAGGTTGGTGTTGGTGAGCGCGATCGCGGTAGTGCAGGGATCGGTCGCCGCCGGGAAGTCCTGCGCCGAACCGCTGTAGAGATCGGACACGGTCGGTGCGCGAACCGCCCGCGAATATTGGCCGCGCAGCGAGATGTCGTCGATCAGCGACCAGACCACGCCACCCGAATAGGTGTTCACCGATTTCGCCGCGGTCGAATAATAGGAATAGCGATAGGCGCCATTCACTTCGAGCTTCTTGATGAACGGGATGTTCGCCAGCAGCGGCACCGCGACTTCGGTATAGGCCTCCTTCACGTCATAGCCGCCGCTCAGGCCTTCGCCCGCGTTGAAGCCGACGACGTCGCCCGACGACAGCGCGAAGTCGGGATTGTAGCTGCCGTGCTCGCGGCGATATTCGGTGCCGAACACGATGCCGACCGGGCCCGCGCCGAGATCGAACAGGTTGCGGTTCGAGATCGACGCGCTGGCGACCTGCTCGCTGATCGTGCTGGTGTTCTGCACCGGGATGGTGATGAACGCCGCCGCCGCCGCACTGATGTTGCCCGCACCGTAGATATTCAGTGGGACGCAGCCGTTGCTGGTATCCGAGCAGACCAGGTTGCCACTGGCATCATAGCTGGTGCGCAGTGCCTGCAGCACGCGGCTGTTGGAGACGTTGCCGATCTGCGTCTCGATCGATTTCGTGCGCGAATAGCTGTAATAGGCGTCGTAGTTCCAGCCGCCGCCGATGTCGCCATTGGCGCCCAGCACCGCACGATAGGCCGTGTTGTCGAGGCTCGATACGCGATCGCCGACTTCGGTCAGGCGGCGATAGATGGTCGAGGTGACATAGCCGTCGCCGTCGGTGTCGAGCCCCTTGAGCAAAGCCTGCGATGCGGGCGACAGGAACGATGAATCCGCATCGATCTCCACCGATCCGGTGTACGGCGTCGGCGCCAGCTTGTTCTTGACGCGGTTGTTGATGAACTGGCCTTCGGCATAGACGTTCAGCGCGGGGCTGACCTCGTAATGCGTCTGCGCGCTCATCAGGAACCGCTCCTGCGGGACCTGGAGGTAATTCGACGGCGCGTAATTGTACGCGTCGGTCGTCGAATCATACGGGGTGTAACTGCCGTCGGTCTCGAACTTGCGATTGACGCCGCCGATCGCGAACCGCGTGCCTTCGATCGAACCCGAGCCGCCGGCGATCAGGCCGCCCTCCCCGTCGTCGACCTGCGCCTGCTTCGAATAGTCGCGGGCCGACTGGAGGATGCCGTTGCGCTTGGTATAATCGAAATAGATCGTCGCATTGCCGCGGCCATCTTCGAAATTGCCGCCCAGCAACAGGTTGCCGTTGAAGTTGCCGCCATCGCCCGCTTCGTTGATGCGGTAGTTCGCGTTCGCCTGGACGCCGCTGAAGTCCTTCTTCATCACGAAGTTGACGACGCCCGCGATCGCATCCGAACCATAGACTGCCGAACGGCCGCCGGTGACGATGTCGACGCGCTCGATCAACGCGGCCGGGATGGTGTTCAGATCGACGATCTGGTTCGCGTCATAAGCGACGTAGCGGCGGTTGTTGACGAGCACGAGCGTACGCGTCGAGCCGAGCCCGCGCAGATCAGCCGTAGCGACGCCGCCGCCGGGATTGTTCGATGCGCCGGTGGTGCTCGGGATGAGCTGCGGCAGGTCCTTCAGGACGCTTTCAACGTTGATCTGGCCGGACAGTGCGATCTCCTTCGCGCTCACCACCGAGATCGGCGACGCCTGCTTCAGGCTGTCGCCACCCAGGCGCGAGCCCGTCACGACGATCGTATCCCCATCTGCGGGCGCTGCCGGATCGGCGGGCGTTTCCACGGGTGCCACGGTCTGTGCATAGACCGGAGTAGCGACCCCAAGCAGAAGCGTAGACACCAGAAGGCGCTTGCGAAAATCCAGACGCATGTCGGTACTCCCTGAACCGCAATCCCATGTATTGCGGCAATTTTGTGCAATTACGGATTGGTTCCGCGGCTTCGGTCTGCGGCCGTAATCGGGGATCGACAATGCCTATTTGGTCATCGAAACGTCATCGACGGGATGTGTTGTACGGTCGGCACGGTTTGCTACGTTCTATTGCAGGATTACGGCTTCGCACGACGCGCGATGACGGCGGAGACACACCGGCTCAACCCGTCATCTCTCTCGGTGCCAGTTCGAACGGCGCGTGCGACACCATGGTCGGAGCGGTGCGCGCCACTCCGGCGAACACGATCCTCCCCGTGCCGCGAATGGCACCATAGGATGATGTCGCGCCGGTAATCGGCCAGGCGGTGATCGGCGCGGCGGGAATCGGCGCGGCGGGAATCGGCGCGGCGGGAATCGGCGCGGCGGGAATCGGCGCGGCGGAGACAGGTGCGCGCGTCATTGAAACGTCGCTCCGCTCGCCATCGCCTTGCTCGGGCTGAGCCCCTGCTGCTCGAGGAACTGGTTGAGCCCCGCGACGAGATCCTGCGCGGCGCCACTGGTCAACGCGACGCGACCGACGACGACGCGGTCCACCGATGGCGGCTGGCGCGCGTGATCGCAGCGTGCGCTCTCCAGCGTCAGCACGATGACGCCGTTCAGGTTCGCGAATCCCGATAGCCCGGTCGCGAAGACCTCGGGGGCGAAGGGATTGTCGATCAACGCGGGCAACGCCGCTGACTGAGGGGGCGACGGTTGGGGTTCCGACGGAACGCCCTTGATGGCGACACGCATGATGCTGCTCCTTGCAATTGGCGGGGGCTGAACGAGCGCCCGCCGCGTGCCTAAGCCGCCCGAATGTCCGCGGCATTTCCCTCGCGACATCTCCGCGACACATCCCGGTGCGACTGCCAGCGAGCGGTTGGCGGATGTTGCAGCACTGTCGCCGATCGGACACCTTGGAACATCCCGAGGAAACATCCTCCGTCGATGCGCCCGGCTCACCCCGGAGATGCATGCATGATTTTCGATTTGGGCGCCGGTTCCATGGCCTGGGCCATCGCAGGAACACTGGCCACCGCGTCCGGCACCACGCCGCCGCAGGCTCCCAGCCTGCCCGGCAAACCCGCCCAGCCGACCACGGGCACCGTCCCCGCCACGACCCGGACGATCAAGACCCTCCGCGTCGAGGGTGCACAGCGTATCGAAGCGGAAACGGTGCTGAGCTACACCAAGCTGCGGGTCGGCGTCCCCTACACCACGGAGACGCTCGACCAGGCGCTGAAGGACCTGCAGGCGAGCGACCTGTTCGCGGACTATTCGATCGCCGGCGTCGCGGATGGCAACATCGTCCTGCGCGTACGCGAGAACCCGATCATCAACCGGGTCATCATCGAGGGCAACAAGGCGCTGAAAAGCGACAAGATCACGAAAGAGATCAAGCTCGCGCCGCGCCAGATCTTCACGCGCACCGCGGTCCGCCAGGATGTTGCGCGGATCATCGAACTCTATCGCCGCCAAGGCCGGTTTGCGGCGGTGATCGACCCCAAGATGGTGACGCTGGACCAGAATCGCGTCGACGTCGTCTTCGTGGTCAGCGAAGGACCCAAGTCGAAGGTCCGCCAGATCAACATCCTGGGCAATACCGTATTCTCCGATACGCAGATCCGCGCGCAGATGGCGACCAAGCAGGCCCGGTTAAGCCGCCTGCTGTCATCGGCCACCAGCTACGACCAAGATCGCCTGTCGTACGACCAGCAGAAGCTCCGCCAGTTCTACCTGACGCAAGGCTATGCGGATTTCCGCGTGACCTCGGCCGTTGCAGAGCTGACGCCGGACAAGAAGGACTTCATCATCACCTACGTGGTGGAGGAAGGGAAACGCTACAAATTCGGCGACGTGAGCGTCGACAGCCAGATCCGCGAGTTCGACGGCAAGAAGCTCGCGGCCACGCTGCCGCTCAAGAAAGGCGACTGGTACAATGCCAAGCTGGTCGAGGATTCGGTCGACAATATCAGCCAGACCGCAGGCCTGTTCGGGTACGCGTTCACCGAGGTGAACCCGGAGTTCCAGAAGGACGCCGACACGCTGACGATGGGCGTGAACTTCAATATCGCCGAAGCCAAGCGGACCTATGTCGAGCGGATCGAGATCAACGGCAACACGCAGACCAAGGACAAGGTCGTCCGGCGCGAGATTCGTCTGGCGGAGGGCGACGCGTTCAACAGCTTCCAGGTGAAGCGCTCCGAAGACCGGATCAATTCGCTGGGCTATTTCCAGGACAAGATGGCCATCAAGCAGCTTCCCGGCTCGGCCCCCGACCGCGTCGTGCTGGAGACCGATCTCGAGGAGAAATCGAGCGGCGAGCTGCAGCTCTCGGCGGGCTATTCCAGCCTCGAAAGCTTCATCGCTACCGCGAACATCACGCAGCGCAATTTCCGCGGCATGGGCCAGGAGCTACGTGCCGGGGTCAGCTATTCGGCGTATTCCAAGTCGGTCAATCTAGGCTTCACCGAACCGTATCTGTTCGACACCAACGTCGCGCTCGGCGGCGATCTCTTCCGCCGCGACTACAGCTCGTACAGCACGACCGGCGACAGCAACGACACGACCTACGAACAGGTCTCGACCGGCTTCCAGATCCGCGCCGCGGTCCCGCTCACCGAATATTGGTCCGCCACCGCGCGCTACGGATTGTCCTACGACCAAGTCACGCTCGATGCCGATACCTATTACACCAACGGCGTCTGCGATCCCGGGATCGCCGGCACGTATCTGTGCGACGCGGTCGGCAATCGCTGGACCTCGTCGATCGGCTATTCGCTGGTGTTCGACAGCACGAACAGCCGTACCCGACCGAGCAAGGGCAGCAAGTTCTCCGTCAGCCAGGATTTCGCGGGACTGGGCGGCGACACCAAATATATCCGCAGCACCGCGAACTACACCAAGTACATGGATCTGGGATCAAGCTTCATCCTCTCGGCGCATGCGGAGGGTGGCTATATCAAGGGGCTTGGCCAGGACGTGCGGCTGACCGATCGCTTCTATCTGGGCGATCCGCAGATGCGCGGCTTCGACATCCGCGGCGTGGGGCCCCGCGTGACGCGCACCTATTACGACACGACGACGGTGCCCGCGACGCTGTCGAACACCAGCGGCACGACAACGCAGACCGCGCTCGGCGGCACCGCGTATTATCAGGCACGTCTCGAACTCGAACTGCCGATGGGTGCCGGCGCACGCGAACTCGGCCTGCGTCCGTCGATCTACATGGACGTCGGCGCGGTATTCGGTGGCAAAACGCCGACGCTCGCCGACACCTGCGCTACCGCCAACGCAGCCTCGGTCGCGTGCGTCGCCGGCACGCGCCAATATACCGACGGCTCCGGCAACCTCCTGTATCTCGATGCCGCGGGTGCCAGCACGACCACCAACACCGGCACGCCGTACACCTACGCGCTCGGCACCTATAAGGAGACCTATTCGGGGAACACCGCGAGCCCGCGCCTTTCGGTCGGCATCGGCGTCAACTGGACCTCGCCATTCGGTCCGCTGCGGATCGACCTTGCCAAGGCGCTGCTGAAGGCACCAGGTGACGACAGCAAGCTGATCACCTTCAATGTCGGCGGGCAATTCTGAGTCCTGCGCGTTCGCGTGCCCGATTATTGTGCGCTGCGGCATAATTCGCGACCGTATGAATCATTGCCTCTACTTTCTTGGCCTCTCTGGCCGCCGCGCAGGAAGATCCAGTTGTCGGACGTACTCCCTGGAGAGACCACCATCCGGACGATCGACTTTACCGGCGAGCAGCTCGGCTATCCCAAGGCACGGCGTACCTACAAGGCGGTGACGGTCACCTTCGACCGCGATTTCGACGGCGTCTGGAGCCTCAACGGTTCGTACCCCTACTCGAAGAACAAGGGCAACATCGAGGGCGGTGTCCGGTCCGACAACGGTCAGACCGACTCCGGCCTGACCACGGCATTCGATCAGCCTGGGTTGACGAACGGCGCTTACGGGTATCTCCCAACCGACAACCGCCACAAGTTCAAGCTGTATGGATCGTACGCGCCCACCAACTGGCTAACCCTGGGAGCGAACTTCTCGGCTCAGTCGCCCCGCCGCTTCGGGTGCCTTGGACGCGTTCCGGACTCTGTCGACTCGTTCGCCGGCGTATACGGCGCCGCCGGCTTCTACTGTAACGTCAATACCGACGGCTCGATCAGGACGACCCCGTTCGCAGCGGGCGAGGCCGTTCCCGAGCGTCAGTTGACGCCACGCGGTTCGGTCATAAAGTCGGATTGGCAAACGACCACGAACATCACGGCGGCGATCAAGGTGCCATCCGACCTGTTCAGCGGCACGTTCCGGATCGACGTGTTCAACGTCTTCAATGAGAAGGCCGTGCTGGACGTGCGCAAACTCGGCACGCAGGCCAACGGCGCGCCTCGCGTCGATTTCGGTACGCCGGTCAGCTATCAGGCTCCCCGCTACATTCGCTTCCAGCTGGGCTTCGACTTCTAGGCGAAGACCTGCGCAACGCGGAAAGGGAATCGACGATCGTCGGCTCCCTTTCCGCGTTCGATGTCATTTCGGGAAGCTATACATCGATGGCCACCGCCGCTGATTTCATCGCCGCACTCAATCGTCGTGATCGGTCCGCTGCCGTCGATGCAGCCAACCGCCTGGTTGCGAACAATGCCATGCTTGGCGATCAATGGCAGGCGATCGCTCGGTTCGCCGTTCGCGTCGCGGAATGGCCCCTCGCGATCGATGCGATGCGTCGCTTTGTCACGCGCAAGCCAGGCGATCTCGATCGGACGCTTCAACTTGCAGACATTTTCGCCAGCGCCGGACGTCTCGACGACGCAATCGCGTTGATCGCGCCCTTGGCTCAGCGCGCACCAGGCGATGCGCGATTGCACCACTTGCTGGGCACGGCATATATCCAGGTCGGTAACGCTGCGTCGGGACTCGACCACCTCAACGCGGCGGCTCGGATCTGGCCTGCCTCCGGCATGACCTGGCTCGCGATCGCCAGTGCGCAACGCTATGCATCCGGATCTACGGCGTTCGCGGCATTGCTGGCCGCAGACCGGGATACGGCGCTTGCCGCCCCGACTGCACGAGCGGCGTACCTGTATGCAATGGGCAAGGCGTGGGACGATCTCGGCGAATATGATCGCGCGTTCGACGCGTTCGACGTGGGTGCGACGTTGATTCGGGGCGAACGTCCATGGGATGCCGATGGCGACGAGGCGGCGGCGCTCGCGTTGGTGAATGAATTGGATCGGTCATGGCTGGACGAGGCCGCGCTGCCCGACCTAGGACCAACCGACCCGATCTTCGTCACCGGTCTCCCGAGATCCGGGACAACCCTGCTGGATCAAATCCTGGCAAGTCATTCCGTAGTCTCGAGTGGTGGCGAATTGAACTTACTCGAGGTCGCGACTGGCGACGCTGGCGGGAGTGTTGCCAGCACGGTCCGCAGGCGTTTTGATACCATGTTGAACGCCGAGACCGCCGCTGAATTTCCAGCGGCGCGGCGGCGTGCAGTCCAAACGCACGAAAGCCCCGGGCTGGTGGGCCTGGGGCTTTCGTGGTGTATGGTTGCGGGGACAGGATTTGAACCTGTGACCTTCAGGTTATGAGCCTGACGAGCTACCGGGCTGCTCCA